>NZ_QKMF01000016.1 GCF_003208435.1 Pelagimonas varians
CCCACCTGCCGCCTTCACCCCTTCCAGCGGGCGCATGTCGATGTTTTCGTTCACCTCAGAGTAAAGTTTCCCCAAAGCACCGGTTGCATGCAACCCAATCGCCAGAACGCCGGCCATGGGCCCTACGGAAAAACAAAAGACGAAGATAAGCGCCCAGACCAGTTCAGGCACTGTACGGGCAATTTCAAGATAGCGGCGCGTGATCCAAAGCACCGATTTGTTAGGCGCTAAATTGCGGGACGCAGGAAATGACAGAACGAACCCGCCAATCACACCTAGTACCGTGGCCATAAAGGCGATCAGGATCGTCTCGAAAAGTAGTTCCAGCCAGATCTTCCAGCGCCAGAACCAGTTGCCAAGGTCCGCGCCAAGGGTATCCCAACGCACAATGGGGATCGTTTGCTCGATGAATTCGCCCAGTCGCGGGATGCCTGCAGAGATGATCCAGCGCCATTCGCGCGATCCGTCCTGCATCGTCACCTGCGTGACCTTGAAAAAATCGCCAATCCAGCTTGTCAGTGCGAAGACGATCAAAAATAAAACGGTGCCGATTGCCCAGCCAATGCGCATGCGGCGGCGGCGGTTTTCAAAATCAACCTCGAATTGCGAGATCGGCGACGCGGCGATGGCGATATCTAATGGGTCTGGATCAGCGGTGGCGGTCATGTCCGTCCCTCGGCTCTATGCTTGGGGGTACCTATGACACAGCCCGTGCCATGGGTATTGGATGAGATAGGCGTCGAGTGGGGCCTTTGCCCCACCCTGCTTTTTCTGGATCAGGAACCGGAACGGCGCTCTTGCTTGATCCATTCGCGCATCTCAACAATCCACTCATAACGCTCTGCGTTGACACGCATAAAACCTGTATCGGGATTAGGGTCTTCGGCGGTCCACGAAGAATAGAGTTTATAGCCCTCGGGGTCTGCCGTAGGGAAGGCTTCGATCGCAGCGGTAACATCTTCGATCAGGGCTTCTGGAAGGTTGCCGCGGAACGTCCAGGGACCAGATGTAATCTCGGGGCTTTCCCAGATTTTGCAGACCAGACCGGCATCGATCATTCCTTTGTCTTCCATACGCTGGAAGACACCGTCCGCATCATTGTTCTGATAGGTTGCGGCTGTATCAAACGTCCCATTCACGACACCTGTCACACCTGCTTCGTGGCTGCCAGAAAACGTGACGGTGCCAAAATGCTCTTCCGGCTTGAAACCTTCAAGATTGACCATATTGAAATAGGGCACGGCGTAGCCCGATGTGCTGTCAGGGTCGGCAAAGGCATGAACCTTGCCCGCTGCATCCTCGAGGTTTTCAATACCGCTATCGCAGCGCGTCACAACGATAGAATAATAGCCTGTGCTGCCGTCCATTTTTTCAGATGTTAGCGTTGGTACGACGCCTCCATTCGTGGCGGTATAGGCCGCCGCATAGGACGAAGAGCCGAGCCGCGCGATTTCAATCTGGTCAGCGGCAAGTGCCTGGATCACACCATCGTAGTTGCCTGCTGTGAAGATCTCGACTTCGACACCAAGCGTCTCGGCCAGATAAGCGCGCAATGGGTCATTGCGCATAATACGGTCCTGCTCGTTCTCGCCGGACAGGATGCCGAATTTCAGAACTTGATAGTCATCCTGCCAACCCTCGGCGAGGGCAGAAGACGCGACCAGCAAGGCCAGAGCAGTTGTGGTAAAGAGTTTCATGGAGGTCTCCATTGGTTGAGTTGTTAAATGAATATTGCTCAAGCCGCGACGACAGCGCGCGCTTGGGTGGAGGTGACAGCCTCGTTGAATTCAGCGAGGCCTTTGAGCCCGTAAATTTCGCGCACAACATCGTCGGTCAGTTGTCGCGCGCTTCCATCAAAGAAGACGCGGCCGTCACGCATCGCGACAATGCGGTCACAATAAGCGCGAGCGGTATCGAGTGTATGGAGATTGACCATAACGGTTAGCCCGTCTTCGGTGTTGATCTGCTTCAACCCGTCCATCACAAGCGTGGCGTTGGCCGGATCAAGCGATGCGATAGGTTCATCCGCCAGCATAATTTTCGGCTGTTGCACCAAAGCCTTTGCAATGGCTACGCGCTGCTGCTGGCCACCCGAGAGCGTCCCCGAACGTTGCAAAGCCTGCGGGACCAGACCAAGCCGGTCGAGAGCTTGAATAGCCATCGCGCGCTCTTCATCGGTAAACCGCATCGCCATAGAGGATAGAAAGCCGTGTTCGGCCAAGCGCCCGATCAGCACATTTGTCAGAACATCCAATCTGTCCACCAGATTGAATTGCTGAAAGATCATCGCACAATCGCGCCGCCAAGCACGCAAAGCCTTGCCCTTCAGGGACGTCACTTCGGACCCCTGAAATGAAATCGACCCCGCAGTGGGGTCGACCAAACGATTGATCAATCGCAACAACGTGGACTTACCGGCGCCTGACCTTCCGATCACGCCAACAAACTGCCCCGGCTCAATTGACAGTGTCACATTATCAACCGCCGTGGTGTCTCCAAATGTCCGCGTTACACCAGACAGGATCAGATTCTCAGTCATATAGGCCCCCTAAAAAACGGATGATTCTATTCATCCGAATGAATATAAGGACAGCCTATCGACGCTTTATGGCAATTAGTTAAACGTTCTGTAAATTCTCTTTGACAATTTCGACGGGCCCCTTTGATGGCAGATCAAGGGTGCCGTTGGCGTAGATTTTTTTCCCCTGGCGCAGCGTCAAAGCCACGTGGCCATCGGGATCAATGAGTACCAAATCCGCACGTTTTCCGACCGTGATGTCTCCCCGATCTGTTAAACCAAGCGCCTTTGCAGGGTTGGCCGTCGCGAGCCTTGCGGCACCCGCCAAACCGTTCGGATCTTGTTCTGCCAACGCCATAATGGCCGGTAGAATCGACGCAGGGTGATAGTCCGCCGCCAGAATCGACAGCAACCCCGCCGCATGCGCATCACGCGCAGACAAGTTGCCAGAATAGCTTTGGCCGCGCATTGCGTTCGGAGCACCCATAGCAATCATCAGACCGCGCGCGGCTGCCGCCTCGGCAGCCTCAATTGTCACAGGAAATTCGCTGATCACGGCGCCGATATCCGCCATCAGATTTGCTTTCGCGACCGTATCGTCGTCGTGGCTTGCCATTGCAACGCCATGGCTCTGGCACAGGCGCGAAACGCGTTCGAGGTTATCGAGAACCTGATCCGCCGGAACAGAGGCGGCGATCCTTTCTTCGATCTGCACGCGCGCCTCCTCCATAGACACACCTTGACCATGGCTTCGGTAGGCGATGAGCTTTTCAAGGTCACGGTACTGGCCCTGCCCTGGCGTGTGGTCCATCACCGACACAAGATCGACAGCGCCAGAGCTGAGCAGCCCGTCGAGCGCCGCAATGGCATCAGTATAGGTCACATCGAACCGGGCATGAATCCGATGATCAACGCGCAGCCTTTCGATATTGTCTTTGAGCGCGCGAATGATCTGAGACGTATGCTCAAAAGAGCGTCGTTCGTTGTCTTTGGCTGTACGCGAAAAGGACACACCCGCATAGGCTGTTGTTACACCAGATGCCGCGAGGCGAGCATCCAAGTGCCCGATTGCAACCTCCATTGGGAAATCGACACGCGGGCGGGGCTCCAGCTCTAACTCGATCATATCACCGTGCATGTCGATGAACCCAGGGAATAACCGATGTCTAGGTGTGCGCACACTGTCCTTAACCGGCCGCTCTGAAATCTCGGCGATCAGGCCATCTTGAACGCGCACCGCGCCGTTCTGGATAAGTCGGTCTGGCAGGACGATGGAAATATCAGACAACCACATCTTCACGCTCCTCTTGGGATTGGGTCTCTGGGGTCAAATCAATCTCTCGGTTGATCAACTGGGCCACGTCGCCCGGGTGGTGAAACACACCAATCATCGCGGTACCCTTGGCCTTCAACTCCGCCAGACGATCGATCAGCGCCGCGCGGGCAGAGGCATCTAGCGAGGCGGTCGGTTCATCCAGCAACAAAAGCCGCTGCGGCAGGATCAGCGCCCTTGCAAGGTTCACCTTCTGCTGCTCGCCACCGGAGAAAGTCGTGGGATAGGCCGCCCAAAGCGCACGTTTAACACCGAAGGCATCAAGCCAGTGCCGCGCTTCTTCCAACGCCTCGCCCGCCGCAACGCCAGACAGGCGCAAAGGTTCGGCCACCAAAGCCTCAGCGCTAACGCGCGGTCGCGCGGTCAGGAATTGGGTGACAAAACCGACTTCGGTCTTGCGAAGAAAGCTGACATCTACATCTGCCGCTCGCGCCAGATCGATCACACCATGAGACGAGTGAAACAGAATTTCGCCACTGCCGGGCAAGTATGATCGGTAGAGCGTGCGCAGCAGCGTTGATTTGCCAGCCCCGTTGCGCCCTTTCAACAGAAGGAACTCGCCTGCATGAAGCTGGAACGAGATGCCGGCGAAGGCAGCCATCTTTGTGCCCAAATGGTGCATGGTGAACCCTTTGTCGAGGTCGCGAATATCCAGAACAAGTGTCATAGTTTTGCATGTACCAATTGTTGCGTATAACTGTGTTGTGGGTCCTGAAAGACCTGATCGACCAGCCCCTGTTCGACCACTTGACCATGGCGCATCACCATAACCCGATCAGACAGCGTCTGGATGACACCAAGGTCATGACTGACGATAACCATGGTAATCTGTCGCTCTTGCTGGAGCCGTTTAAGTGTGTCGAGGACCAAGGCCTGCACGCTCACATCAAGGCCTGTCGTCGGCTCGTCCAGCAGCAAAAGCGCAGGTTCCAGCGCGATAGCTTTGGCCAATTGCACGCGCTGTTGCATGCCCCCCGACAGCTCGCTCGGCGGGGCGTCCATGCGTTCCAGCGGAAATTCCGACGCATCCAGCGCATCGCGGGCTTTGTCGCGCAGCACATCAAAACTGCGCTCGCCCGCGACAAGCAAGCGTTCCGCCACGTTGCCCGAAGACGAGTGGTTCATCAGCAGACCAAGATGCGGGTTCTGATAGACGATCCCGATCTGCGTGGCGCAGAGCATCCGGCGCGCGTAGCGGTCCAGATCAAAAAGGTTCCCCTGAACATCCGGCAAGTCGAGCGAATAGCTGCCCGCGTCCGGAACCTCCTCAAGATTGAGGCAGCGCAAGAACGTTGACTTGCCTGAGCCACTTTCACCAACGATGCCAAGCACCTCACCGGGATAGACTACCGCCGACACGTCACGAAGTGCACGCACGTCGCCGTAGGATTTGCACACATTGCGCGCCGTCAAAAGTGGCTTTGTGTCGACAAATTGGGGGGCATTCAATGTCACCACCGTCATACCATCTCTCCGCTTTTGTACCAGGTTTCACCGACTTGTGCAGCCTCGCCATCGCGGCAGCGGATGGTTTTGACACCCAATTCGCTATCAGATACCTCATAGGTAGACGTCCCGTCACCCTGCGGGATCTCATTCATAAAGAACCCGCGCGCACCAGACCGTGAACAGGTCAGTGCTGCGTGCTCCTCAACGCGGTAAGGGACATCGTCAAACACAAGCGGTTCAACCCGCGTATAGGGGGGCACCGCGTGCAGGCGTTTTTCACGTCCAGCAGACAAGATCGTCAGGTGCGCAGCCATATCCATCTTGGGCACGTCCCAGCGCGGTATAGGTGACGGTGTCATGACAAAGCGACCATTGACGAGGCTAGGATAGCTGGCCCCCTGCATGACGCGGCCCGACCGCACGATTTGTTCGTACAGCTGCAACCACATACGCCCGTAATCTGCGTCTGCATGCATTTGCCGCGCAATAGACATGTTAGGTTGCACCGGGCGAAGTGGTTCGGGATTGGGCACCTGCAGCACAAGGATTTGATCCTCGCGCAGTTTTTCCTCAGGAATGCGGTGACGCGATTGGATCAGGTCAGCCTCAAGCGTATTCATTGTCGTTGGCGCACCTGACACCCGCGCCAGAAACTTGCGTATCGAGGCGGCATTGACGCTGTCATCTGCGCCCTGATCGATCACTTTCACCTGCATCCCAGGATTGATCAGCGTGCAGGAGACCTGCAATCCCCCGGTGCCCCAACCGCGCGCCATCGGCACTTCGCGGCTAGCGTAGGGTATCTGGCACCCGGGCACGGCAATAGCCTTGAGCATCTTGCGCCGGATTTCACGCTTGGCCGAAGCGTCAAGGAAACCGTAAGACATCGGCTCCCACGTCTTGGTAAGGGATTTGAGGCTCATTCTGCGGGCTCCATCTGTGGCTTGACGTCGGTTTTTGAAACTGCGCGTTTGGCCTTGGCATCGCGCATCGCGTCTAGGCTGGATTGAAACGTCACGTAATGCGGCAACTTGAAGTGAATGCAAAAGCCGGAACTTTCCACGCCTTCGGTATGGTACAGAAAGAATTCCTCTTCGGTGGGCGATCCCTTGGGGGCGCCGTGGGCATTCAAATCCAGCGTCGCAGCGGCGATCACCTTGACCTCGTTCCATCCCAGCGTTGCGGCAAACCCTAGCCCCAGTTCTGTATCCTTCTTGGACACGACCTCGGCTTGGCTGACCTTGACCCGACCTGCGCTGAAGACCGTCCCGCACGGATGGCGCACACGGATGTCCGCCTCTGCCAAACGCAGTTCATTCACCGTCGGATGCGCCTGCCCGTAGCCGCGTTGCGCGGCATAGCCAAGCGCCAGAACGCCGCCTGTTTCAGCGCGGGCAAGGCTTTGCAGCGTATGGGCGCGTTTGGCGGGGAACAAAAGCGGCTCGCGGGTGACGTCGGGAATATCATTGCCAATGGCGGTGTCGGTCGTTGGCGCAGTCAGCAGGTTGTTTTCTGCCTGCCATGCCGCCACAGAAGGCTGCTGCGCCGGTGAAGGCGTCGACGCGGGATCCACCGGAACCGGCTGGAACGTGGCCCCTGTCAAAACGTCGGTGGCAAGGATGCGGTGCGCGTAATCAAGCGTCGGCCCCAAGACCTGCCCGCCAGGAATATCTTTGAACGCTGCCGAGATACGACGATGCGTGAACAGACTTTCTTGTGTAACGGGCTCCGCCACTGTCAGACGCGGCTGGGTCGTACGCCACGCCCGCAACAGCAGCACCGCCTCATAAAGCTCTCCGCCAGTTTGGGCCAGCGCAAGGGCGGCAAGATCCTCGTCATACAGCGAGGATTCGCCCATGACACGGTCCACAAGATAGGGCATCGCCGTGCGGATTTCGGTCACTCGGTTTGGCGTGATCTCGCCCATTTCCGCGCGAAACAACCGTTCGGATTGCTCGATCGCGCGTTCACCGCCGCGGGTTGCAACATATGCCATTACAGCACCTCCACATGACAAGATCGCGGCAAACCCAGCACCTGCGCACCGTCGATCAAAAACACTTCAAACCCCATGGGGTAGCGCATCAGGCGCGCCCGATTTTGCCAAAACCCATCAGGAAGCCCCGCGACCTGCACATCGACAGGTCCGTTGCAGCCCGGACCAGAGAGACGCAGATGCACGCCCTGCCCCAGCACCGCATTGCAAACCAGCGTCGCCCCTATTTCGGGGTAAAGATCAGAGCCGAGGTTGATTTGCTCAAGCGTGTCCGCATCGGGCAGGCTGTCGAAAAAGAGATGGTCGGCATGGTCTGACGCCACAAGCGCCGCTCCGGTCCGTGCAACACTCGAAGCCAGTGCGGGGTCGGCACAGTGGGCCTTGCATTCCCGATCCAGCAACGCCTCGATCACACCAGCCTGACCTGTTTCAGGCATGTGTCGGATCAGACCTGGCCGCGACAGCGCCCACATTAGCGCGTCATAGGTAGCGTTTGTGCGGGTCTCGAAATCCGACGGGACGGGATGGGTTGTCATTAGAAGGTCTCCATGTTCACGCGGGTGGCTTCGACGCGACACAAAGTGTCGTGATCTGCAGTGGCCTGCGCGTCCGCCTCTGCCGCAAGAAAGGCCAGACACTCGGCTGTCGAAACCCCAAGCGCCACAGCGACATCAATCACGGCCATCGCCATGACTGCCTCCAGATCGCGACCTCGGCGCATGCCGTATCCGTCTTGAGTGCCTGCCGTTATGCGGGCCTCGCTCATTAAGATTTCACCCAGATGGAAATGCGTCCCTTGGGCTGTGTCACGCATGGGCAACATCACGAGACCCGTGCGATTTTCCAAAACCTCGATCTGAGGCAGATCGGCGATCAGCGGCTCGGCAAAGGCCTTTAGCCGCTCTGCATCGGCCCTCGCCAGTGTCGACAGGACCGCGTCATGGCCCCATTCTGGCAGCACGTCCTGCGCAATCGTCATATGTTGTTCTCCGTGTTAGAAATATCGAAAGTGACGCGCGCTGCGGACCAAATCACCTCGGTGTATGCGATAGGTCTACCACTCATGTCGGCATCAATGGACTGGACAACGATCACCGGCATATCCGGATGCTGTGATAACAGCTGCGCTTCATCCGCGCGGCCCGGGCGCGCGTGCATCTGTGTGCTAGCGCGTTTATAATCCGGCACGCCATAAGACGCATAGACCGCGCTCACCGAGCCCATAGCCTCTCGCCGTTCCGGGAAGTCCGCGAAGCGATTCGCGTCATGAAACAGGGTTCCGAAAGACACTGGCACGCCATCCGCAAAAGACCGTCTTCGCGTTGCGATGACCGGTGCGCCGAGACTGATGGCCAATGCGCCTGCAATCCTGTTCGACGCTTGCAGATGCTCAGCAGACAGCATTTCGCTTGCCACATCGACCCCCTGCGCGTTCATGTTGCTCCGCATCCGAGTCCGGGCGCCGATCGCATAAGTCAGTCTTGGGCGAGATTGCACAAAGGTCCCACGCCCTTGCTCGACGCTCAGCAGTCCTTCTTTGCCCAACTCGGTCACTGCACGCCGGACGGAATGGCGCCCTGCTCCGTAACGCTGGGCCAATACCGGTTCAGTTGGTAGTCTTGATCCGGGTTCCAGCATGCCGCTTTCGATATCCTGTTTAATGGTTGCGCTAATGTCGCGCCAACGGTTTTTGATCATGGTTAAATTCATCCGAATGATTTTATGATTACATTGGGAATGTTACATCTATATGTCAGCTGCAAGGGAATTTTGCATTTGCTGGCGGGTGCAAACGAACGACTGACTATGGGCTGGTCTATTGATCGTGCGGGGCTCAATTGTCCCATTGCAGCCATCGTGCATTATGTGATTCCTGATTTGTCTCTTCAGAAATCGTAGGCGAATAATTTTCACGTAGCGGTCGAATGCAACATTTATCACGTGGAGAAACTTGTGAGATCATGGCTCTTTTCACTCCATGAAGATACTCTGCCGAATTGCCCACAATATCAAAGATATACGCCACTATCACGGACTGAGCCAAGAGGGTTTGGCTGCGAACGCTGGAGTGAGCCGTGCCCATATGGGCAGACTAGAGAACGGCGCGAATGCTGCGACGCTCAACACGATTGCGTCCATCTCGTGTGCGCTGGACGTTGACCCCTTAATTCTATTTCTACCGCGTTGGATCCCGCAGGAGGGGTTGATCTCCTTTGTGGCGACTAAAGGAGGCTACATTGACCTCACTCGAAGCTGATCTTTTTGAAGCCACACCGATTTACCGACTGGACTGCAAGACAAGCGGTGTAATTGTTGGCATTGAGTATCGTTGGAATACTGGGATGGTCGGGGTTCTCTGGCGGGACGGTACTCATGAAAATGCTGTTCGAGTGCCGATCACCAGCCACAACCAAGAACCCGGCTAACCCTTATTCACCCATATTCTCATTCATGAAAGCCCCATATTGATGGCTTACCTCACGCGCTTCCTCAAATGTCCGCGCCCGCTCTGCATCCAGACACCGAAAATACACCTGCACGTCGCGAATATAGTCCTCGAAATCCTGTTGGATCAGATCAGCATATTCGACAGCCGCAACAGGGTCGCTCGGTACAAAAGGCCGCTCTGGCGCGAGACAGTTGGCACTGCTGGCTGAACTCCCAAGCACAGCACTCAATAGTATAACCTGCGGGACCAAATGCAGTAGCTTCATCTTTTGCCAAGAATCCTTTATACGACGCGGCATGGCAAAGCCCTCGGACCGATCAGGCCGACGGAAAATACCACATCAGAATCGCAATAATATATCTTGCGTTTCATTAATATACTTTCGTATGTTCGTGATGTCCATGGTGGGCAGTGCGATCCTACGTCTCGAGAATAGCGAAGTGTGATCGCAGTTATGAACTGGGAAGTAGAAGCACCGAATGTGGTCACTGAGGCTAGATTCCGCGAGCTCGTGGACAACGGCTATAGCGCCGAAATCTTGTGCCAGGACTCTGCGCACAAAAAAGGTCCGAGCTATTACGGCGTCTGGATTATGCGTGCCGTTTCTGACGACGGTGTGGAAAAGCTATTGGTCACGGCTCGGACCCGCACAACTCACAACGATATCAAAATCCGCGAATTCAAAACCATCACGGGTGTTGTGTCTTTCCTTGTTGGTATCGGCTTCTCGCATGCCGATGTCCCGCTCGAAGAAGGGCAGCGGACCACGCATAAGCTCAATGCACCCGTTAAAGGCGGCAGCGACTAGCCTTCTCTTCATTTGGCTGCTTGCACCACCTGCTTCAGCCCAAATGGTTCTGGTCATGGAGAGCGACGGCTCGCTGACTGCGACGCAATCCCAAAACAGCTTTGCTCGGAACTACAATGACGGCGTCGGCCAAGGCTCATCAACCGATGCGCTCGCGATATTTGACGCACCTGATGCTGCCGCCGCAACAGAAGAAATCCGCATCGCCGCCATTGCGCCGCGTGCTCCCCTGCCCCGTGCGGACGTTCTTTCGGCGATTGAGGCCACAGCGCTACGCTATGGCAGCCATTCCGGTTTGCGCCGCGCGGGACTTTCGGTTTCTGACTGGATCACCCTCTTCCGCGCCAACATCGAAATCGAAAGCGCCTATCGTCAGAGCGCGGTTTCCAGTGCGGGCGCCATTGGCCTCGGACAGCTGATGCCCGCAACGGCGCGGGACCTTGGCGTTGATCCGCGCGATCCCCTGCAAAACCTCGATGGATCTGCCCGCTATCTTGCATTGATGCTTGAGCTCTTTGGCGATCCACGGCTCGCCTTGGCAGCCTACAACGCCGGCCCCGACGCTGTGCGCCGATATGGCGGCATCCCCCCTTACCGAGAAACTCAAAATCATGTGGCCCGCGTCATGGCGGTAGTCGCTCGACTGGAAGGAACAAACCCATGAGACACTTTACATCCCTATTCGCGGCATCATTGGCGCTGTTCTTACTGATCGCAGACCCTGCACTTGCGCAAAGCATCGACCTCTCCCCAATTCAAAGTCTGCTACAGGGCATCGTAGATGCTCTGACCGGCCCACTTGGCGTCGTGATCGCCACGCTGGCCGTCTTAGGGGTGTTCCTCAGCTGGTTCTTCAACATCATCGATCTGCGCCAAGCACTCTGGGTACTCGTCGGCATCGCCGGTGTTGCGGCTGCCCCCACAATCGTCGCCGCAGTCTTTGCTGGTGGCTGAGCGCTCACCACTCTTCCTCGGCCTTGTGCGCCCGCCGAAGCTCCTGGGCCTGCCCATCATGTATGCGATGGTCTGGCTCTTTGGCTCGGTGCTGCTGTTCGTATGGGTCCAGCACATCGTGATCCTTGGGGTTGCGATCGTGCTCTATCCCGTCCTTTGGAAAGCGGCCGATTGGGATCCCCGCTTCATCGACGTGATGATGACAGCGCTGCAGGAAACACCACCCACCCGAAACCGGCAAGTTCATGGTGGGGACAGTTATGCCCCGTGATGAAACTAACGACGAAGCCCTCGATTCCCGCACCTTGACGCCGGACTGGTACGCGCGCGAGACGCGCCTCGCGCATATGCTGCCCTATGTCAGTTTGGTCGATGACCAAACGGTGCGCACGCGTGTGAACGAATTATTCCAATGCATCCGGTTGGATGGGGTCAACAGTTACACAACCGATGATGCCTACCTCGACAAGGTCACGTCCCTCTTTGCCCGTATCGTTGCGCAGCTCGGTCCAGAGTTCAGCCACTATGTACACAAGGTATCGAAGGCGATTGCGCCGGAGCTTGAACCCGTGCGCATCGAGAGTTTTGCAGACGAAGTGGATCGCCAGTGGCGCGAGAAGCTGGCAACCAGCGGGCTGCGCGACAAAACACTGACTCTCACGGTCATGCACCGTCCGCCGTCCAAGAGTTTTCTTCCGTTTCTCAATCGCAGCGCACCTGAGCGCTTCAAAGAAGAAACGCAAAAACGCCTTCGCCGGCTGAATGAGGCCGTGAATGTCTTTGCCTCGGGGCTGGCCGATCTCAAACCGCGCGTGCTGTCGGCGAAGTCTGGCGAGCTGGTTGGGTTCCTCGGGGCGCTCAATACCGGTCAGGAACTGCCGCTCTTTCCGGCGAGCACCTACGGTTTCCTGTCGTTCAACGTGGCCAACACCCGCGTGACGTTTTTAGAGGATCACTTTGAGCTTTCAGAAGGCGTCGTAGGCCACCGCTTTGGCAAAAGTTTCACCATTGGCGAATATTCTGAGGCCACGTCTTGCACGATGTTCGACATGCTCAATCTGCCAGTCGACATGATCGTCACCCATTCGTTCACGCCAATCAATTCCAACCTCATGGCCGGACGGATCAAGCGCCAGAAACGGCAGATGCAGGCGTCACAGGATGCTGCTCTCTCGCTCATGGAAGCCCTCGATATCGCCGCCGATGATCTTGAAGCCAAACGTCAGAGTTTTGGTGAACACCACATGGTCGTGACCATTTTCTGCGACACGCTTGATGAGCTGCAGACGCTGAGCGCCGAGATCGTCAATGCCGCAGCAGCCGAAGGTGTGAAGATGATCGGCGAGCGCATAGCTGCCAAGGCCCACTACCTAAGCCAACATCCCGGCAACCAACCCAAGCGCGTACGCGCTAGTGCCATCACCAACCGCAACTTTGCGGATTTTGCAGCGTTCCACCGCACACAACTCGGCAAAGAGGCAAGTGACGTGTCTTGGGGCAAGGTGATCACCATGCTGCCGACGCCGGAGCAAAGCGCTTATCGGTTCTCATATCACGAGCAGGGAAGTCCTGATAAAGAGCCGACCAGCGGCCATACCCTGATCATGGGACGGCCCGGATCGGGCAAATCCGTCCTTTCCGCATTCCTCATGACCCAAGCCCGTCGAGCAGGCGCGCGGATCTTCGTCTTTGATTACCGCCTTGGTATGGAGATGGCGGTCCGCGCTAATGGGGGCAGCTATGCTGCGTTGAAGGCTGGACAAGCCACCGGCCTCAACCCGCTTTGGACCGAGGTGGACGATCGCGGCACGGCTTGGCTGTCGGACTGGCTGGCCACCCTGCTCTACCGCGCGGACAAGCCGCTGACGCCTGTCCAAGCGAACCGCATCCAAGAGGTCGTGCGCCAGAACGCAAACGCTACGGATCCAGCTTTGCGTAATTGGAAAGACTTTGCCTCGCTCTTCGTCTCCACCGATGATGGCGGTGACTTGCACCAGCGATTGCTCGAGTGGACCGAAGATGGGCGCTATGGCTGGATATTTGGCCAGTCCTTGGAAGACACGTTTTCTCTCGAAGGCGATGTGGTTGGGTTTGATCTTACCGGCATTCTGGATTCCGAGTCTGAGAAGGAACGCATGGCCGTCCTCAGCTATCTGTTCCGCCGCGTTGAGCGTGAGATCGAAGATCGCCGCCCAACAATTATCGTCATCGATGAAGCCTGGAAAGCGCTCGATAACGCCTATTTCGCGGAACGCCTGTCCAATTGGCTGGTGACAGCCCGCAAACAAAACACCGTCGCGGTGATGATGACGCAATACGCCAGCCAATTGGAGCGCACGCGCACCGGCAAGACCATTGTTGAGGCGGTGCCGACGCAAATCCTTTTGCCTAACATCCGCGCTCATGCATCCGACTACGCGATGCTGAACCTCTTCGAGAAGGAGCTCGACGTATTGCTAAACACGGGCAGCAATTCGCGGCTTGCGCTTATCCGCGACGATCAAGGCTCGATCGTTGTTGATGCCGATCTCAGCGCACTCGGCCACAACCTCACTATTCTCGGTGGCATGGAGAAGGGAGAAGCGCTTGTAGGTGCAGATTACCGCAACCGACCTGATTTCTGGAGACTTTCATGACACGTACTCTCGTAGCTTTGGCCGTTCTCGGCTTCCTCGCCTCCTGCGCACAATATCAAGAACCCCAAGCCAATTGCTTCACGTTCCTTGCGGCAGTTGCACCGGTTGATCCCAATTGCAACTTCACGCCTCTTGGCACTTTGGAGGGTGACATTGCTGTCTAAGCTCGCTCATATCCTCTGCGTGTCTTTGCTGCCCGGTCTCGCCTTCGCTCAAGGTGTGCCAACGGTCGATAACGGTCTGACCGCACGCGACATCGTAGAAACCGGTGATCGTGAAGTCGATCTTGCGACCCAAGCCGACAAGCTATCCGTGCGCGAACTCATTGCCGAGATCGAGCGCGAACAATTGGAAACGCTGGCGCGCATTCTCGATGCCCAATCAAGCTTTGGAGGCCAAGGTCTGCCCGCAATGGTGTCCGGTTTGGAATCTGGCAGTGGTGATGCTGCCCGGTCGGTGGAGGCCGTCTACGGCTCAGG
The DNA here is from genome assembly GCF_003208435.1 of Pelagimonas varians. Lineage (GTDB taxonomy): Bacteria > Pseudomonadota > Alphaproteobacteria > Rhodobacterales > Rhodobacteraceae > Pelagimonas > Pelagimonas varians. The sequence goes on from NZ_QKMF01000016.1 coordinate 14,623, forward strand.
CGAGGTTGATCCCAATCCCGCAGGGACGCAGATGTTTGGCGATGCTGCCCAGAATATCGAACACCTCATTATCCGCGTTGCGCAAGAGACCAGCGGCTTTGCAGGCGTAGCGCGCGCCGGGTTATCACCAGTCCAATGGCGCGCCCTATTGCAAGCTCTGATCTGGCAGGAAAGCCGTTTTACGATTGGTGCGCGCTCTCCCGTTGGCGCGTTTGGCCTGACCCAAATCATGCCGGGCACCGCCAGCGATCTTGGCATCAATCCTGCCTACTATGACAGTCCCTATTTGCAGGTACATGGCGGCGCGCGGTACTTGGCCACGCAACTCAACACCTTTGACGGCAACATCATCAACGCGCTTGCCGCCTACAATGCAGGGCCGGGTCGCGTGTTCGAATACAGCGGCGTGCCCCCGTTCCGCGAAACCCAGCACTACGTCACTGTCATCCCCGAACGCTACAATCTCTATCTCAGCCGCATCGGCGGTATCGAAGCCCTGGGCACGATCGATCCAGCGCTACTGGCCAATGCCAATCTCTCGATCACGGGGCACGACGCTGCTTTCTACGGAAACAATTCCCCTGCTGCGATCCGGCAAGCCGCCCTTCGTATTCGCAATATTGTCGAGCGGATTTCCGAGACAGAGGATGTGCAAGAAAGCGTCGCGCTCAACACCTACGCGCGCGCGGAACTCGTGCGTTTGGTCGCAGCCCGCGTTCGATTGCAGGCTGCAAGAACGCGCGTCTTGAGTGCGGAAGAACTGGCCCAAGCTTCTGCGCGTATGGCCGAAAGCGACTTTATGGACTTCACAATCGAGGAGATAGACTGATGCATCGATCCAAATGGTTCTTGAGGACTGCTTTGGTTGGTACGCTTGCTATGGGACTCCATGCGGCTTCTCCTCCCTCAGCAATCGCCCAAGGTGTCCCCGTCGTCGACACCCAGAACATCGCCCAGAACATCCAGCAGCTCCGGCAGATGATCGAAGACGAGATCCTGCAAAACGAGCAGCTGGTGCAGTTGCGCGAACAGCTCGCCACACTCACGGATCAACTTGCGGAACTGCAACGCACCTACGAGGCGCTGACCCGTCTTGCCGAACTGCCAGAAATAATCCGCACGCAGATGGAGGATGAGCTCAACGGCCTTTTGGACCAAGAGTTCGGCGATATCATCGCGACCATCGAGGCCATCAAGAACGGGGACTTTTCTGGACTGTCCGGGTCGGGCGCAGGCGAGATCGAGACCCAGATGGACCGCGTTCTGGCTGACCTTGGTTTTGACGAAGATACGCTTTCGGAAATGGCTAGCAGCGGGAACGCGAGCGCCAACCGGATTGCGACCCAAGCCACAACTGGCGCGCTGGTCTCGGCAGCAGCGCAAAACAGCTACGGCGATGCAGGCCAATCACTTGAGCGCGTCGATCGACTGGTCGGTCTTATTGGCGACATGGATGAGTTGAAGGAAAGCGTGGATCTCAACACGCGCGTGACGGCAGAACTTGCGATTGCGCTTGTTGCCATGTGGCAGCTTGAAGCCATTCAAACCGTCGGTGATGGCACCGGTGGTGTGATCGATGCCGCAACCATCGCCGAAGAGCAGCGGTTCATGGATTTCACCTTGCCTAATCTCAGTGCTGATTAAGGTGTTTCGAAATTGACCCACAAAATCAAATATCGGTTTTCGCGTTTGAGCGAAGCGAGAGGCAGCGAAGAACCGATTCAGCTTCTTTCGAAACGCCGAGACCGGGGTGTGATGCGTGGCGAGTGAACAAGAGATTATTGAAGAAGAACTGGTCTACGGCGCGCTGCGTCGAGAACGGCTCTGGCAACGTCTTGGCTTGATTGGCCTCATCTTTGGCATTCTTGGGTGTCTGAGTGCTGCCGCAGTCGCAATCCTCGATGTCGATCCGCCACCTGTAGTGGTGCCTTATGATCCATCGACTGGCTTTGCCTTGCCGGAGGCTTCTGTTGGGGCAACGACCGTCACAGAAAACCAAGCTATTATCGAGGCGGAAGTCTTCCGCTATATCAGTGACCGCGAGGTCTATAACCAACTCGACAATGATGTGCGGGTCCGCAGCGTTTTGCGGCGATCCGACGGCGCGGCCGAAGCGTCACTCCGCCAAATCTGGAATAGTGCCAATGCGGACTACCCGCCTACGCTTTATGGCACGAGCGGCCGCTTGGATGTCGAAGTCCTGAGTATCAATCGGATCGGCATCAACCGCGCCACGGTTCGCCTGCGCAAGCGCCTGAATTCTATCAATGGCGTTCAAACCGGGCTCTTCACCGCCACTCTACTCTTTGAGTTCCGCCCTGAGGCCAGCCGCTCCATTGATCAGGTTTGGTCCAACCCCTTTGGCTTCACCGTGTTGGAATATTCCATCCGCTCCGACAGATTGGAGAACTGACTTGCATCGAATAATTCATATCGCACTCTTATTGACGATACTGCCTGCTTTGGCATTTGCAGAGGCTATTCCGCAACGTGGGCCCAATGACAGCCGGGTGCGCGTTGCCACTTACCAAGAGGCTCAAGTCTATCGCCTTAGCGTCTCCCTCACCCACGTGACAACGGTGGAGTTCGGTGAAGGCGAGAGCATCCGTTCCATCATCGCAGGCGACACCGAGGGTTTTGAGATCGACGGCGTTCCTGGCGGGCAGGCCTTTGCGATCAAACCCGTCGCGCGCGCGGTTCATACCAATGTCACGGTCTATACCAATCGCCGTAGCTACTATTTCAACGTCCAAGAGACACAAAGCCCCACCTTCTATGTCGTGCAGTTCCGCTATCCTGATGATGAAGCGAGGCCAACTCGCGCAATTGCCCAACAAGCCCCCAACTATAACTATGGGGCCAGCACGCAAGCCGAGTTCACCCCGACGCGCGTTTGGGATGACGGGACATTCACGTATTTCGCATTTGCACGAAATGCGCCTGTGCCAGCCATCTTCCGATACTCCAGCGGCCGCGAGCGTACGGTAAACACGCAGGCCATTGAGGACGGTGTGATCCGCGTCTCAGGCGTGAACACGCAGTGGGTGTTGCGGCTCGGTGATGAAGTGGTTTGCATTCAGGCGACCCCTCCAGCTGGGGCGTCATCATGAGTGATACAGGGGACGCAGAGCTCGAGAAACGCCTTGCCGCATTAGAAAAGGGCGGAAATCGCGGGAGTTCACCTAAAGCTAGACGGTCGCCCCTACTGGCCTTCATCGTCGTCGCACTCGTTGGTGCAGGTGGCGCCGTTCTCTACATGATCTCCGGACCAGATGAAGAAACGGCTCTGCCAACTGCAACGCCTGATGTGTTTCAAAATGAGGGTGACGGCTTTGGTGCGATCGAAGCCATACCTCCGCCCCCTGCCCCGGAAACCCAAATTGTCGTAGCCCCGGCTGCGCCAAATGAGCCCAACGCAGAACTCCTCGCGCAACTGGCTGCTCTTCAGGCCCAGATCGAGGAATTGCGCAACGCGCCGGAACCCGTCGTCGAAGAAGATACGGCGGCTGCGGACGCCATTGATGGGCTAACAGCTCAGATCGCGGCCTTGCAAACTGCATCGCAGGCAGCCCAACAGCTGTTTCAGGACGAACTGGCGGCACGTGATCGCGAGTTGGAACAAATCCGTATGGACTTGGAGTTGGCCCAACTTGAAGCCAATCGGCCAATGCCTGCGCCGGTTCCTATCGGACCGTCCGAGGAAGACCTCCTTGCGCGAGAGGCAGAACGGTTGCGCCGCGAGGAGGAAGCACGCCGCATGGCTGATCTTGAACGCCGGGCCGCAGAGGAGCGTGCGTTTCAGGAGCGCCGGGTTACCTCCCCTACAATTGCATTTGGCGGAACATCAGGGGCGAATGAAACCCCGCTTGCAGAGCGCACATTCGGCGAAGTGACGGATTTTGTCCTGAACGGCGCGTTGCCGACCTCCGTCACCCAAGCCGAAGTCATCGCCAACCCTTCCAACACCATCATTCAAGGCACGATGATACAGGCTGTCATGGAAACCGCACTCGACAGCTCCCTGCCCGGTCAAACCCGTGCCGTTGTCTCCGAAGATGTGTTCAGCTTTGACGGATCGCGCCTTCTTATCCCACGCGGGTCGCGGCTGATCGGGCGCTATCGCTCGGGGCTAGATATTGCACAGCAGCGCGTCACCATCGCTTGGGACCGGATTATCCTACCTGACAATCAAACCATTCAGATCAGTTCCTTTGGTGGTGACGAACTTGGCCGTTCCGGCGTCACTGGTTTTGTAGATACTCGCTTTGCGGAACGCTTTGGCTCTGCAGCTCTGATTTCGCTCATCTCGGCGGCCCCGAGTGCGGCGGCAGCCTCTGTAGAAGACGAAGCCACAGCAGGTGTTCTTGAGGATGTTGGCGATGATCTGGCCGATGCAACCGACAGCGTGATCAGCGACTATCTTTCCATCGGCCCCGTTATCTACGTCGACCAAGGTGCCCGCGTCACCGTCATGGTTGACCGAGATTTGGAGATCTTTTGATCCTATGTCGCTCAGCTATCTTCAAACCTCGCTTGATAAGCTCGACGCCGCGTCCCGCGACGATGTCATCGAGATTTGTATCAATCCGGACGGCACCTGCTGGGGTGAATTCCAAGGCGATCACTTCATGCGTTTGCTGGATCAGCGGCTGTCAGAGACTGCCGTTAAAGATCTGGGCAATCAGATTGCCTCCAGCGCAAACACCACCATGAGCAAGGACAGGCCCATTGTGTCGGTCTCGATTGCCTACAAAAACCGCCCGATCCGCGCGCAGGTCATCACGCCACCTGCTGTCATGTCGGCCATGTCGATCAGCATGCGGTTCTTCTCAAGCCTTTCCCTCGAAAAAATTGAGCTGTCGTTTCTGTTCGGCAAAGAGCGCAAGCTCGAAGAGGTGCGGCAGGAGAAAACCCAAGAATTGCGCGCAGTCGTGGCATCCGGCGTGATCGACGATGCGCTGGCCTTTTGCGTTGAGAATAGACTCAACATGATCGTCTCGGGTGGTACGTCGACAGGCAAAACCGTGGCAGCCCGCAAAATCTTATCTCATGTCGGCGCGCAAGAGCGGATCATCACGATCGAGGAGGCTGCCGAGCTTATGCCCGCGCAACCAAACGTGGTGACGCTGATCGCCAACCGCGATGCTGAATACCAAACCGCCGACGTGCTTCTCACCGCGACGCTGCGCATGCGGCCAGACCGGATCATTCTTGGCGAGGTACGCGGTAAAGAGGCCATGACCTTCTTGGAAGCCATCAACACGGGTCACGGCGGATCAATGACCACGCTCCATGCCGAAACCCCGCAACTGGCGGTGCAGAGATTAGCGATCGCCGCCCTCAAAACAGAAATCCCGATGACCTATGCGGACATGGTTCGATACATCGAGAATTCCATCGACGTGATTATCCAAACCGGGCGTCACAACGGCGCGCGCGGCATCACCGAATTCTACCTCCCCGGCATGGAACAGATTGGAGCATCAGCGTGAAAACCTATGAATATGAAATTCTGTCGTTCTCGATGGATCGCAAAAACAGCCTGATCGAGATGCAAGCCGCGTTGAATGCGAAGGGCCAGGTCGGGTGGGAGGTGGTCTCAATCAGCTCGTCCGAATTTGCCAATATCGGGCACACGGCATTCCTGAAACGTGAAACCTCCGAAAGCACAGATGTTGGAGGCAAAGGGTGATGAATCGTGTTGTCCGTCTCACTTGGCTCACGATCGTTTTCGGACTGATCGCACCGCCTGTGGTAGCCGAACGCAATCTGATCCCCAGCCTCGAGAGCAGTCCGGATGTTTGTCCGGAACGCCCAAAAGAGCCCGATTGGATGGAAAACATCGCGCTGCGAGACGCCTACCAGCGTGTCTTGGTCCAAGACATCTATCGGGCACAGAACATGGAGCGGGTCGTTGAGACGGGATCCTGCGACTGCGCCACGCGCTTCCCGACCTGGGACACAGCCGAAGGCACCTTCCGAGAAAACCACGCCGATGCGGACCGTTCAGAAATGCTGCAAGCCTCAGACACCTACAACCGCCGCGCAAATAAACTTCGACCACAAGCCCAATCGATCTGCGAAGCCGCAGGCAATTGGTAGGGAACTCCTGAAATGAGCGTTGTCACCTACTTCGTTGAAACTTCCCAAGGCTATCTCGACACCGCCGCCGAGACACAGTTCGGATCTGTTGCCGCGACAGTGGGTACGCTTCTCGTTTTTGGAACAACAGTCGTCGTGATCTTCGTCTTCCTGAATATGATTTATCAGTACAAAGCGATGGACGGACGAACTGCGTTCTGGTTGGCGGTTAAGATCGGGCTCATCGGGATATTTGCAACCAACTGGGTGCAGTTCAACGCACTATCATCCGCGATCCTCGCAGGGATCGACAGTATTGCAGGCGCGCTTGTCGCATCTGTGGGCGGCGGCGTTCCTGGCCCGTCCGGCACCTTCGCGGAGGAATTTGACCGGCTGATTGCGGAACTGGGCGAGTATCTCAACGCTGCAGGGTCAGAACTTAATTGGATGGCAGGCGCGATGCTCGATATTGTTGGCGTGCTCATGCTGTCAATTCTGGGCGGCTTGGCGGCGTTTATCTTAGTCGCGTCGCGTCTGATGATCGCCCTGCTCATTGGCATCGCGCCGGTGATGATTTTTCTGACGCTGTTTGATGTGACGAAGGACTACTTTGCGCGTTGGTTGTCGGCACTGATTTCCTTCGCGATCTATCCGATTGTTGTGGCTGGTGTGTTCGCGACCATCACTGGCGTGTCTTCTGCGCTGATCGGAGAGCTTGGCGATCCTGAGGGGGCGACCAACATTGGGGCCCTGATCCCGTTCTTTATGATGGTGTTGATGGCCAAGGGGTTCATCGTCGCAACGCCGTTCATTGTACGGGCGATTTCCGGAAACATCATGATGCCAGCCTTGACTGGTGGATTGGGCGGAAGTTACAGCTTTGCTCGCGCGGCGATGGGCAATCAGCAAGCCTACAATCGGTATCTGGTTGGGGGTGCCAGTGGGGCTGAATACGCCGCACTCAGAGCGCGGCAGATGTTTGGTGCGCAGCAAATGCCGCAAAGGCCGGGGATGGCCAATGTGACACCCACAGGGGGCAATCCATCGACGGGGACTGGATCGCAAATGCTGGCTCAGTTGGCGAGGCTTGGCAGATTGGGGAGAAGATGAGCATGTCCGACCCAGACGCAGAAATTGCAATCAAGGAGCAGGCCGACCTATGGGCCATGTCGCATGGGTTTTCTGATGCGGACGAAATGAAACGGTGGGGCGAGCAAATGGAACGTGAGCGCCTTGCAAAATTTGATTCAAAAGAGGTGACCGAGAATGAACAATAATAGAGTGGCAGATCGCCTTGGTGGCTTTATCATCGGCTTCCAACAGTGGCATTGCCCATATGGATTGCGGGTTGGTCGCAGTGGCTGGGCGTAATTACGACGGCCCTGTTTTTGGTTTTAGCCGTGTCTTACGTTTGCGGCGTTACGCCGAAATGGTTTCAACGTGGCAATGCGAAGTAAGCGCAGCCAGACAACACCTTCCGATGACGCGTTTAACTCAATGTGTTGCTTACATGGGGTTCATTTTTAACACGTTGACCTTTTCATGTCATATGAACAGGTAATCTTTGACTGATTGGCAAGCAGCTGCCGCACCTTTCAACAAATCGCGCGATGGGGTCTGCTACGGAAGGCGGCAGGACCATACATTAGTGAAACCAGCCGTTCGTGCATGATGCAGCGAAAGAGGAAAACGAGCCCAGAGTCACCAATGCTGCACAACGCATGAATGGCCGCTATTCACAATTGCGCTTATGCTGGATGAAGCGGTGAGACTACTACAGGAGAGCCATCACACGGCCTGGCCCACCCGTTCCACCGGCAAAGCGCGGTGCGCCCGCGATCAGCGTTGCGCCCAAAGCGGGCAGTGCCTCTAATCCCCTGAGGCATTCAACACCCCAGCGGCCTGAGGGCAGCCAGGCATAGTGGACCGGGGAGTCCGTCGAAGGCCCGTGGTCGAGCGAGAGTGTATCGACGCCGATCCCGTTGACTTGTCGTTCTCGCATCAGGAAATCTGCAGTTTCGACATGGAAGCCGGGGAAGTGCAGAACGCCATCGCCGTCCGCCCCTCGAAAGTCATCGGCTGAAACCTTATCGGCCCAACCGGACAGCATGGCAACGCAGGCCCCTACGGGGATTTCACCATGTTCAGCTTCGAACGCAGCGATGTCATCGGGGGTCAGACGGTAGTCAGCATCCTCTGAGGCAGCTTGCCGCACATCGATGATCGCCAGCGGGCAGACCAAATTCTCCACCGCGATTTCATCGACGGTCGCACCATCTTCTGAGAAGTGGATCGGCGCGTCAAAGTGCGTCCCGACATGTTCGGGATATGTGAGCGTTTTCAGGTTCACCCGGTTTTCGTCCCAAGTAAACGTATCCTCCGCCGTAAAGGCTGGGGTTCCGAAGTAGGTCGGAAAATCGGGCGTCAGTCGGTGTGTGAGGTCCACGACGCGTCCAAAGCTGATCTGTTCTCCGGTCTGGGCCATTGCCGTTCGCGGTTTGAGGGCGATCCCGCTGGCCATTGCAGCGGCTCCTCCTGCCATCATCGCGCGGCGGCTGACGGATGCCGCCACACCATTGGTAATACATACATTGCACATGATTTTTCTCCCTGTTTTGTGCTTTCGTTCAGTTGTTCAGACGGTCGCCAGCTCTTCCACTCGCCGGTCATCGACAGCGGTGCCGGTGTTCACGGTCGTAGCTGGTTCCAGCAGGATGACCTCGCAGATTTCAGTGAGCGCGACAGGACAATGCTCGACCCCATGCGGGACGACGATGAACTCGCCAGCTTCGACCACCTCTTCGCGGTCTCGGAAGCGCATGAGCAAGCGCCCCTTGTGAACGAGGAACAGCTCGTCTTCATGCTCGTGGAAATGCCACGTGAAAGACCCGGCGAACTTCGCCAGCTTGATCTGCATGTCGTTCACCTGACCGGCGACACGCGGCGACCAGGTCTCGGAGAACGCGTCAAACGCCGCGTCGAGGCCCTTTTTGCCGAAAGGTGACAGGTGCCCGTTAAGATCGGCCACGTCCCGCAGAATGGCCGTAAGCTGAGCTTCGACCCCCTTTTCATCAGTAGGATACTCCTCGTTCAGCGCAGCTGTTCCAATGGTGAACCCTGCGGCCCCAGCGCCGTGGACGACAGCAATACGGGTCTCGTCGGCGATGGAGCCTGCTACGATAACGGGCTTGCCCGCAGCCTTGCAAACAGCTTCCATGAGTTTTGGCACATCCTGATCTGGCGAGCGGTAGGCAAGGAGATCGAGACCATGCACGCCATCTCGGGAGGCAAGATCGGCTGCACTTGCCGCGATCTCCTCAATGGTGCCCTCCAGCACGCTCGGATGCCCGGTGATCTTTCCGGGAAACGGGTAGTATTTCAGCCCACTGCCCGCGAGAACCGGAACAACATCATCAACGCGCGTGCCGCCGAGCAGAATATCGACGCCGATCTCGACTGCCGCTTGGGCCGATGCAACTTCACTGTCCCGGTCGAGAGAGACCACTTCGAGGTAGGACGTAGCCCCCTTGGCCTGAATTGCCGCGTTCAGGGCTTTCAGGTCTTCGACGGGTAAGCCGACATCCTTGAAGCCGATGTGACGTACACCCAAAGACAACGCCGTTTCCAGATGCGTCATGGCATCGGTGACAGTCTTGTCATTGCGTGTGAGCATGAAAATGAAACGCAGACCCATCAGGCGGCCTCCTCTGTTTTGTTGCGTGTTGCGGCAAGTTTGCGCGCATAGTCGATAGCGACGGACAGGCTGGTCGCATCTGCGATGTTCTGACCCGCAATGTCGAAGGCGGTGCCGTGGTCGGGCGACGTGCGCACGAACGGCAGGCCGAGGGTGATGTTCACACCTTTTTCGACGCCAAGATACTTCACCGGGATTAGACCCTGATCGTGATACTGCGCGACTACCACGTCGAAGCGGCCTTTGCGGGCCTGCATGTAAACGGTATCCCCCGGCCAAGGTCCGGATGCGTCGATACCTTCCGCGCGGGCCGCTTTGATCGCGGGCGTAATGATCTCGATTTCTTCTCTGCCAAAGAGTCCGCCCTCGCCAGCATGGGGGTTCAGACCAGCGACCGCGACGCGCGGGTTTTCGATGCCGAGCGCGCGGCACCCTTCATGCGCCAGCCGCATGGCCGACATCTGGGCGGCGTAGTCGCCCCGGTCGATGGCGTCGCGTAACGAACAGTGGATCGTGACCAGAACAGTTCGAACTTCGTCATTGGCGAGCATCATCGCTACGCGCTCCGCGCCGCCGAACTCGGCCAACATCTCGGTATGACCCGGGTACGGAAGACCGGCAGCCGCCAATGCCTCTTTATTGATGGGAGCCGTGATCAGTCCCGAAGCCTTTCCCGCCTTCGCCAGTTCGATCCCCTTGCGGATAGCGGCGAACGCGGCGCGTCCACTTTCGGCACTCACTTCGCCAAGCGGGAAAGGGCCATCACCATCTGTCTCCAATACCTCAACAAGATCAGGCGCACCGGATGCGTCTTCAATCTTGCTTAGGACGGATACTGTTTTTCCGGGTGCAGATTGTTCAGCGGCTGCGCGGATCACATCGGCACGGCCAAGAACGACGCAGTGACCTGCGTTCTTCTCCGACAGCGCTTTGACGACGATTTCCGGGCCGATGCCTGATGGATCACCCATCGAGATCACGAGAGGGGGCGTGCTGTTCACAGAGTGAATTCCTTTGTCTGTTTCGATAGCCGTTGAACGGCTCGTTTGAGGGTTGCGTCATCACCAAAGCCGCCCGCTTTCATGCCGAGCAGAACAACCCGCCCGCCAATCTCGGCCGATCCGACGGGGAAGCCAGGTTCAATCTCGCCAAGAAGGTTGAACGTGCAGGTTCCGGTGCGATCCAGAATGGCTTCCATCGTGTCGCCACCAGTCGCGATCACCGCGCCGAACCCGCCGGTCGCGAGCTGTTCGGCTGCATCGTCGACCAGCCGCTCAAGGACTACCTTCGGATCAGTGTGGCGACCCGAGGGTGCAACAAGAAGCTTGGCTGCGTTGCTTTCAATAGCGGCAGCTTGTCGGTGGCTGACTTGGTTCGCACTGCCCACCACGACGAGGACAGCTCCTTTAACTGCAAGCGACTGTCTACTGACAGATCTTCCCGTGCGGAACCTTTCGGCGAGAGCGCGTGCCAAACCCGGAGAGCCGACCCAGAGCACATCTTCAGGGCGCTCTATCTCTGCCACTTGTCGTTCGAGATCGCCCTGCATTTCTGCGTCGAGAATGACCGCATCTGTCGCCTCATCGGGTAGAAGCTCTTGCAACTTTGAAACTCGCGCAGGATGGACCGGGTCTTTTCCGTAAGCTGAAAGGTGAACCGGGACGCCGTCCACAAGCTAAATGCCATCCACAGTCGTTCTTCCTGCAGTGGGAAACGCGGGCGCAAAAACAACCCTGCGACGTTGCGATCCCCGAAGTGCCGCTGCAATTTCTTCGTGGACATGGCCCCGAAGCGTGGAGTCGACAGTCTTGAGCATGACAGGTGTACTGCGCGTGTCGCGGGCATAGTTTTCCACGCGCACAGATGCGTCTGTCGCCGAAGCCGAACGCGACGCCAGATCGATAGCGCAGACATCTACCTCTCCTGAAGGCAAATGCTGTCGTCCGATATGCGCCGTAAGCCCATGTGAAACGAACGGACCGGCCCCATCAGCAGCGCTGGTCAGATCATCCGCGAGAATCGCAACCTTGAAATGTGGAACCTGTGACATGGCTTTACGATGATCTCTGGGCAGAATTATAACAAGCGATGGTTACGCACGTATAATCGTGATATCAGATCACTAATGAAACGATCCGACCTTCCCAATCTCGACGATCTGCGTGCCTTCGAAGAAACCGCCCGATTAGGGTCCGTACGCGCGGCGGCTGACGCTCTTGCGCTGACACATGCGGCCATCAGCAGGCGCAATTCCCGACTGGCTGACTATGTAGGCGCGCCTTTGTTTGAACGCGAAGGACGGGGGTTACGCCTGACTGCAGCGGGTGAACGGTTGCGGGATGCCTGCAGGCGCAGCTTTGATGATATTTCCCGGACTATCGCGTCCATCAAAGAGGCCGCCGCTACAACAGATGACGTAGTCCTTCTGTCCTGTGAACGATCCGTTGCAATGCGATGGCTAATCCCGAGGCTGAGCAAATTTGAGGAGGCAAATCCGTCTCTTACCGTTCACCTCTCTGTCGGCGGTGGCCCAATTGAGGCGACGCACCGCCGCAATGCCCTCGCGCTACGCCGTCTTGATTTTCCGATACCGGATAACTGGTCAGTCGGACCTCTGTGGGCTGAGCGTGTTGGACCGGTCATGGTCCCTACACTAGAAGACGGCTTCAAGAACGGAGATTACGTGGCCCTTGGCACACGGACGCGGCCCGACGCTTGGTCGAAATGGCTTGCCGAAAATCCTGCCGTGCCACGACCGAGTGAAACCCGAATGCTCGACCACCACTTTCTCATGGTGGAGGCCGCATGCGGTGGTCTTGGGGTCGGGATAGCACCGCGTGTAATGGCCATAGACGATGTGGATCGTGGACGCCTTGTTGCTCCAAATGACTTTGTTTCAGACGGCACCCGATACGGTCTGCTTTGGGCTGAAAAAGACGAATTGAGTGCGAGCACCCGCCTGTTTCATAAGTGGTTGTCTAAGATGTCAGTCGACTTATGAACGCGACGACACGACAATCGACGATCTAGATGAACCTTTGGAAACCTTAAGCAGCCATTCGATTAAAATATCTGAATGTCGGCTTCGTCCGCTCTTTTGTCCTTCAAATCTGGTTCGGCGAACGACTGGTTCAGTGACCTACGCGCGTTCAATGGTTGCGTTACGCCTTACCCATCTCAGCCAGACACCCCCTCCCCCTGCTTCAACCGGCTTTCCAGCCCATCCAAATCATCCACCACTGTATCGAGTCGATCTCTATCGCCACCATCGATTTCCTCAATTTGCATCTCAACATGGTCGGCAAAGCTCATTTCCATTTGCCGCTGCTCCTCTTCAACAACGGCTTGAACAGCCTTCGAACTTTTCTTGGTGGGCGGCACAGATTTACCTGAACCGATCTCGTTTGGACCATCCAGACGCTCATCATGCACCTGGGGCTCCGCATTCGTTCCAGCTTGGCTCGGACCCCGCTCTGTACCGCCAAAATCTGGCCCGTGCGCCTTACCGTCACCTTTTCCCAGCTCTGGAAACGGCAATTCCCCCCTCTGCGCGCCATGGATCGCTGCAAACAGCCGATCATCGAAATACTGGATCCGTTTCGCTCGCACTGGCATCTGCGCATCCACGACCATGATAATTTCATCGAGCGGTAATCGGCGCGCTTCATCCTCAGGCAATAGAGATGTTTCTTCCGTCCGCGTGGATTGGCTGCGCCCTTCGAACGGATTCTTGCCAATCGACCGCGACCGCGTGATGACCGTCTTTGTTGTCTTGCCCACGGCCTTGCTGAGCTCCTCGATGGTCTTTTCATCTGAGGGTGTGAGGTAGAGCTTTACGCCTGCGTTGCCCTGCAACGCGCGGCGGGTGTTCTCTCCATAGATTTCATCAAGGGCGGGGATGGTTTGGGTCACCACCGCCAAGTGCCCGCGATAGGTGCGCAGGGTTTCGATGCTCTCGACCACAATGGGCATTTTGCCAAGGCGGTTGAACTCATCGAGCATGATCATCACGGGCCAAGGCTCATCTTTGCCGGGTTCCTTCTCTTGCATTGCCGAGAGAAGGTCTGAGAAAAACAACCGGATCAGTGGCGCGAGTGGCTTCACCATGAGGGGCTGGACTACGAGATAGACCGTGAAGGGCTTCTTGCGGATCGTCCGAAAATCGAAGTCGGAAACCTGCGTCGCCTCGTCAATCGCGGGGTTCTGCCATTGATCCAGACCTGAGGTCATCAGAAGCGAGACATAGGAGGTCAGCGTGTCGTTGTTGGTGGACGCCAGTCGCGTAAAGATCAACTTCGCGGCTTTGTTGTCGATCTCGTGGCCCCGCGCCAAATATTCTTTCTGTTTGTTGCCCCCCGAGGCCGCGATCCGGTAGATCTCGCCCAAATTGGGCTTCTTACGCTGGAAGGCCAGCAAGCCTGCGGCCACAAACAAATCAATGCCGCCCTTCAGAAGGCCTTGAACGCGATCATTGTCGCTTTGCAGGAACAAGGTCGCCAGCAGCTGCAATTCCATTTGCTGACGCGCGGGGTCTTCCAGCTCATAGATGCGTAGCAGCGGATTGTAGCGATGCGTCCGCTTGCCCTCCCAGTCCGTGGGCGCAAAGCGGTAGACCTTGTCGCCTTGCGCAGCGCGGTGGCGGGCCGTCGCCTCAAAACACTCGCCCTTTACATCCAGTGTGACGGCAGACCCCTGCCATGTGAGCAGGTTCGGGATCACAAAGCCGCTGGTTTTACCGCGCCCCGTTGGTGCCACGATCAGCGCATGGGGGAAAACCTTCGAGGTGATATAGCGGGCCCGCGACTTTGGACTGCCCAGTTTGCCCAGAATAAACCCGGTGCCGGGCTTGCCAAAGAACCCGTTAGCCTTCATCTCGCCGCGCTTTTGCCAATGGGTCTGACCAAAGCGTGTGAGGGCGGACCCGGACAGGGCAAGGCTCAACATCAGCCCGGCGACGGCAGCACCGCCGATGATCACATTTATCAGTTGGAAATCATCAGGCCGTCTATCTCTGATCCAAAGGTAATTCTGCGCGATATATCCAAAGTCGATATCGGCGCTAAACCCAAGGGCTTTGAAGGTCAGCACAGCCGAGGCAATGGTGTAACCCATCGCACCCGCCACCAAGGTGACCAGAACGACCCCGATAGCAATCCAAGCCTTGCCCATGGATCCACTCAATGGACCTGGCCCCGCTCTGTCTCGCCGTCCACGTCTGCCGCGCGGTGTCCCTCGACTTCAACGTCTGCCAACTCGTCGACAATCTGGCGCAGCGCATCCGAGTTTGCGGTTGCCGCATCCGATTGCAAATAGACCTTTGCGGCATAGAGACGGTCGAGGCGATCTTCGATGACATTCTCCAAAGCGGCACTGTCGCCATCTTTCAGACGATCCAGCTGCGCCGCGTCCAAAATCTGTGCCACCTCGGCGCGGAAGGCCGCGCGCTCGGTTTCGGTCTCAAAGGGCGACGACAATTCCCCTGCTCGTTCATGGGCGAGAACACGGGACAGTTCAGGCGTTTCAATGGTAGTTGTCTCGCGCAACGTAAGATTTTCCTCCCGTTCCGCGCCGCGCGCTTCATAGACGCGCTCGTAGGTGTCGCCGAGACCCTCCACCAGCTGCTCGGGCATATCGGGATATCGCGTCTGTAGATCGCGCGCGACGGACACGGAGATTGGTGTGCTGCTGTGTGCGCCCAAACGCGCCGCTTCGACCTCACTGATAACCCGGACTGCAGCGGCCTGATCTACGATCACCGCCCTGCCGTCCTCGCTCATGCGGATCACATCGGTAGGGCGTGCAATCAGCTCTGGATGGTCGCGCAGATAGTCCCGCTGTTCGTCTTCCAAACGCTCTACGGCACGGCTTTCGATCACAGCTTCGTCCCGATCTTCAGTCCCGGCTTCAATCGGTGTCTCGATACGAACGGCATTGGCAGCGGTTTCGATCTGGGTTTCCGTGACATGCGCCTGCACCTCGCGGGCGTCTTCAATGACCCCGTCACGGCGCAGCACGCGCTCCCGTTCCAGCATGGTCCCCAGCTGCACATGTACATCATTGAGGATATCCCGCGCCTGTTCCAAATCCGCGCGGCGCTCGAGGTTCAGATCCTTCGCCTCGGCCACCTTGGACAGATCATCCGCAATCCATTGATGCTCCAGAGCTGCGTTCTGCGCCCCTGTCTCCATCCGGGCCACAACCTGCGCTGTGCTGATCCCCGTGCCGCGCAGGGCCGCATCAATGCGGGCGCGCACCCGTGGCTCAGACAGACGCTCCAGCTGGCTTTGCTGAATATTGGCCTCAGAATAGACCCCGCCTTCTGACGGGACCTCCGAAAGGGAATTGGACCGTAATCCAAGCGGCTGCATATGCTGCACCCGCGCTTGGATGGTGTTGAGGGACTTCTCCAGCGCGGGCCGCTCCGCATCCGGCTTTGCCGCGATCAGGTCGGTGATGTTTGCGACCTTTTCCGCGTAACGGCTGCGCAGATCTTCGAACGATTCATCTTCGGCCATGTAAATGCCTCCTGCGGTTTCAACGTGACCACCCTTCGCCAGAACCTCGCCCGCACGGAACAGAACCTCAGCAATGTCTTCGCGGTTCTCGGAGGACGCCTCGGCGGCCAGCGAGTGGAACATGATTTTGGTGTTTGCGATTTCGGCAAGCGTGCGGGTCAGGTCTTTACCCACCCGTTCGCGCTCCAATGGCGTCCTGCCCTCTTCCTTGGCAGCATAGACCTCCCGCGTGCGGGGAGGGTAATGCACCTCGCCGCGATCTACCCGCCGTGTTGCCTCCAACCGTACGCCGTAGGTCTCGGCCTCTTCGACCATGGCCAACCGGAAGTCGTCATAGTTGAACCGATGATTGCGCGCGAGATAGAAGAACTCGCCCTCTTGCGAGCGGCGGTTCAACACGAGATGCGCATGCGGGTGGTCCCGGTCTTCATGCACCGCAATGATATAATCAAAGTGGCCTTCATCGTTCTGGAAGAACCGCTCGGCCACATCCGTCGCGATGTCGCGCACGTCTTCTCCGCGCGTGCCGATCGGGAAGGACATCAGCAGATGTGTGGTCTGCCCAAGCTTGGGTTTGAACCCCGCGTCCCACCGCTTGGCAAAGCGCTCGGTCAGGTCTTTGATCTCGCCGCGATCAAGCTTGGTTTTGCCATCCAGGAACCCGCTGCTGTCGACGATGTGGGTGGACTTCGTCGTGAGGTACTCGAGCTGGTTGGACAGCTGTGATTTGTTCTGCGTCCCCCCGCCCCGGATCGCCTTGAACACAGCAGCACGGTGCCCCGCCGCGGCGCGCACCATCTGCTTTTGCTTGGAGACATGCAGACCCTGCATCGAGCCTCGGATCCGGCTCCACCCGTCCCGAAACACTTCACCGGTAACGACGTCTACCGCATCATTCAGCCGCATGGGCAAACTCCCTCAAAGCGGCTGTCGCTTCCAGCTGCATCACATCGCGACGGCGGCGCACCAGCAGGTCAATCTCGTCTGCACTGTCGAGGATGAAGCGCGCCAACCCGCGCAATTGCGTAAGGCGCAATTCCGAGAACTCGGGGCCCGTTCCCTGCCCCGCCCGATTGGCCTTTTGCATCTGCTTGGCAATCTGGGCGACACCGTTTCCAACGTCATTCAAAGAAGCGCGATAGCGCGCCATCTCTGCCGCCAATGATGTGTCCGCCACAAAGGTGCCACCTGCCGCTTGCATCAAGCGGCGTAGCCCTTCCGAGCGCGTCTCGATCCCTACTGACGCAATCACCGCATCGAACGCTGCCATCTCCTCAGGAGTTACTTTCACACTTACTGCCAAGACCGGGACCGCCGTGTCGCGCTGGCGCTCTGCGTCACTCTTCACCGTGTATTGCACCGCCCGCGGCGTCACCCCGAACCGCTCCGCAAGCACGGACGTAGACACGCCGTCCGCGGCTTCACGCACAATCTCCATGCGTTGCGCATCCGTGAGACGTTTTGAGCGAGACATGCGAAGAAAGACCCCCTATTTCCTGCCACCTTCATACAAGGCTGCACCCAACATACGAAACTATACTAATCTGTCAATAATATACTTACGGTGAATTGGAGCGCAGGCAGCCTTGTATTCCGTTTAACGCCGAGCACCGCAGGTGCGAGGCCGCGCCCGAGAGGGTGCCAACCAACACCAGCCGCAGGCTCCAGCATCGGCCGATCTCAACAGGGCCCGCGCCTGAGGTCTGTCTGAACATGCAATGTTCGGACAGAAACGAAGGGGCGGGACACACCTCAACCGACGGGGCTGACAGACAGGGTCAAGGGAGGCCAGAATTGGCCTGCCAATTCTCTGCCGCAAAAACCGTGAAGGCTCTTGCCGAAAGGTTTTTGGGGATGGCCCCCTTGAGGCTGGCTGGCGGCTCTGTCACAGCCATCTTTCAACACCAATAAGAACCAACAGGACTGCCCTGCAGTCCTGTCATTGGCAACCGTGACCGCGGCCTATGGCCGGGGTCTTGTTCGAGTGCGCAGCAATCTCTGGAACAGAGATCGGGCCGCCTGACGGCGGCCCATCCTCGGCGAGGATTTACTCTTGAGGTTCCTTTGAGCTTGGTGAGAACATCACCAGCTCCTGGACGCCGACGGGGAAGTCGAGCTTAAGGCTGAAGAACTCCGAGCCATCCCCGTTGCGGGTGTTGCGGAACATGGCCCCGACGCGTTGGAAACGGGTGCGTTCTTGGCCTTCGCCATCGGTGTATTTGACGGGAACTGTTGCGACGTAGTGGTTGGTCATTTGGGTCTCTCCTTTTTGCGATGAGGATCAAAAGGCATGGGGGCATCAGGACCGGTCGCAAGCGCAAATGCGGAGGGTCCGCGCCAAAGGCGTGGAAGCCGTATTTGTGCTTGCCGGAGCACAGCGTAGGGAACGGCTGGGCCGACCCCGTGCGATCCACATCAATGAGCAAAAAGAAGAGACCCAAATGTGTGCCCCACATCGCAGTCGCCACGGTTCTCGTTGATCTCGATATAGGTGAAGGTCGGGTTCGCTCTGAGGCGACGTGTTGGGATTTGGTCCGTCACGCTCAACGAAAAGCAGGGAGGGTTTTCAGCTCGGGCGAAGATCAGTTTGCCGGTGTTGAGCTGGCTGCGACGTTATCGGCACCAAGCTTGAGGACGTGGAGGACAGCTTGTCCGGCCGCACCGGTATGGCACGGCCAATCCCTCACCAATCAGTGTGCGCCCCACATCCTGGCCGTCGACGACCAGCGAGCCACAAAGCCGACCAAAATTACATTGATCTGTACCTTCGGTTCCGGGTCGACACGAACATGCCACGCGTTCAAATTCTATCGATGCCGCATTCCGCACCAGTTGGCTCAAACGCGCCGTTGCGCGCTCCCCGACCTGACGCTCTGCAGCGCAGGAAGGCCGCCACGTCTCTGGGGCATTGAAACCGACAAGGCGTACGTTAGGAGTAATCCCACGCACGTTTATTGTATCACCATCAATGATCCTGACATCGCTGGCACGAAGGCCCCGATCCTGTGTTGTGGGTTGCGCCGTGGTCGGCCTATTGAGAGACAGGAAGCTAGAGGACATCCAGCCGGTTCCCAAGTCAGACCTAATTTGCGCCCATTGTCCTTGGTCACGAAGCAGTTGCACACGCGTGCCTTCAACCAGAACGCCCATGACCCGATCAGACGTGGACGGCCCGTCCCGCTGATTGACCCGAGTGCCTGTCACATAGACGTAAGCGGCACTTGCCGTTTGCGGTGCGGACGTCGCTGGCGATCCGTAAGACGTGGATTGCGATGATGTAGAATCGAAGAAGGATCCAATCAACGCAACGAACGCCACCGCAATAACGAGCGGCACCATGATTTGTCGCTGAGCCCTACGGACCGCCCGCCGCGGTGCAGTGATTGCACGGGTTACAGACATCGGTCGGGATCTTGGTGGGTAAGATTTGGTGCTGTGCTTCGGTGCCGGACGCGAAGTAACATCGTTGGCCTGCGCTGAAGTCCGCGATGAGGGATCACGTTCCAACTTCAGGACTTTATGTAGGCTGCCATATTGAGCCTTACTCAGACGCGTGTTGGTTCCGTACTGCTGAAACCGCGCGGCCATGTTCGTGAGAAACGACACCTCCCAATCGTTCGCCTGCCCAGACTGCAAACGCGCATCAATGCGCGATTGAATCTCTTTGGTGCGGTCTGGAGAAAAGGGCATCGACTGAAAAACCTGCGCGCATGATATGCTGTCCAACAAAAGTCATTTGTGGCGCGGACACAATAGTCAGGGATTTCATTGAGATAAGGTCAAGCTAATCGGAAAACGGGAAAATCGGACATCCACCGTCATGACTTAAATGAACCTTTACTGCAGATCAGCACCGCGCATCTGAATGTCTACCCACGATCTTGAGAACGAAGAAAGGGCCACCCGAAGGTGACCCTCTCTAAGTTATGCCTCGTCTGGTATCTTCGCTGGATCCGCGACCCGCATCACCGTCAGTCCTTTCGCTTCGGCTTTCTGCCCGAGGTTTAGCGCGACCCCGTTGCCGCCAAAGAGGACAACTCCCGTCGCGGCGAACTTATCGTCCAGCATCTCGTCGTTGCACTTGAAGGGTGCCGCTCGTCCATGTGCGGACCAACGCGGATCGAAGCGCGCTTGGTTGATGCCCCGCGCGCGTGCCCACCGAGCCGCGATCATTTCCGCCCCATGCTTGCCGCCTTTGTGGCAGATGAAGATATCCTGATTGCGATTTTGCTTGATGCGATCCCGCACCTTGTCGAGGGTCCGGAATATGACGTCGATGTCGATCCAGTCGGTTGACCCCGACACGATGAGCGGTACGCCTTCGACTTTTGACTTGGCGGCGGTCTCACGATCATGCTGCTCCAGAAGCTGCTTGGCTTCAAAGACGGCACCTGTCTCTTGCGCCCGAACGCTGGCGCGCGATCCCGCTGCCGGGATGAATGCATTGCCTGTCTCGACCTCGTAGCACTCTGCAGCGGCCTCCCCCATCGTCTCGATGGCGTCCACGATCTCGCGCAACTGCACGAAGCGCGCCTGTGCCTCTTCCAGAGCCGTCTCTGCGATCTCTGATCCATCGTGGCATTTTGCCAGTGCGCCGATCTTATCCGCTGTGCGATCAACTTCCTTACCGAGGGCAACCTTGCGGCGCTGCAGGATTGTTGCCAGCCCGTGGGCGAGAGGCTCTATCTCTCCCTCAAGTCCGGTGTTGCGTAGCTGCCCGAGCAGGGTCTCAAAGGTTTCGCGAATGATGTTGTCTTTCAGGATATCGTCCTGCGGGATTGGCAGGTGTGCATCTTTCTCCGTCAGGCCGAAGAGTTCGATTGTCTCATATGTTGTCGCTTGATCGTAGGCCATGTGTTCATCTCCAGATGTTTGAGTTTGATGACCACCACGTGAGTGTGGGGGCATGGCCGATTTCTGGTTCACCGAATCTGTCCGGGTCAGGGACGGCGCAGCCGCCAGCTTGCTGGGCGCAAAAGTTTTCCAAGCGCCGTGCTCACAACACGCACAACCTTACGCGCGCGATTGACCTCTCCACTCGCGCCACCTTCGCCGAAAAGTTTTGCGATCCTTGAAGCGGGCTGATTTGGGGGCCATCCGGAGGATATGCTTCCATACTCATGTGTGTGTGTTTTGACGCCAGGTTTGCCCGACACGAGCAGGCAAGCGGTGGGGCCGGACACGCAGGCGGACGCAGCGACGGGATCGTTTTGCCTTGGCAAAACAGACCAGAGCGAAGACCGCAGGCGTGGCCGAGCGCCGCCGTGCTCGCGAGACGGGCAAACCGGGACCCATGAGCCGACACCGCGGTAAGGCCGCATGGCCGCATGCGCGACGGACCGCAGGGCCGTTCTCACCTGTGACACGCGCAGCCGAGCAGGGGAGGCCGTCAGGTATTTCGTCAGAGGCTCAATTGGTTGGCAAACACGGCAGAGGGAACTTGTTGCCTTTCGCTGCAAGCGCGAGAACATCTTTTGGAAAACACGAAAGCGAACCTTAGCGCCAGCAGTTGCAGAATATGTGCATATAGGGGCTTACGCGCCTTTAGCATGGCTTATCCTTTCGGTGGGTAACTGCAGGATTTCCAGAGGGCTGGTATGATGCTCCAATTTAGAAGTGAACCCAAAAGTTCTTTTTCTACCATATCTTGAATGATGCCTTTTTTATCATAAATATATGAGATCAGGGGCGGTGCAAACGCACCACATAAAAGACCCGCCTACGTTGTAGGAGCCAAACCCTCGAATAAAACTGGGGCCGCTGACTTCCAAACCATATGCTCCGGTATGTGGCGGGGGTCATGTGGCTGCGGCTTACACAAGATCTCAAACCTTCAAAGCCGCATCTCAAAGGAAACGAGATGTCAAAAATTGATCATGTTGCGCGGGCAAGGGCTGCCTGGAAACCCCTCTATAAGCTTGCTCGAAAAGGTGGGTGGATCTCATATGGAGATCTAACCAAACCTCTCGGACTTCACCACCGATCTGCACGCTGGTTTTTGGGGGTCATTCAAGAGGAGTGTCGACGTCAAAACTTACCACCGCTGCAGGCCATCGTCGTCAATAAGCAGACGGGTGCCCCCGGTGCGGGTTATGTCGCAACCGGTAGACAGGGTAAGACTTACCGCAAAGCTGTTCAGCGGGTTCACAAATACAGATGGCCGAAAAAGGCTCCCTTTTAATACCATGTTTTGTATTGCTACCCAAAAAAAACACAACTTGTAGGAATAGGAACATGTTGGCACTATCAGACTCATGTCTTTTAGTTTCCCTTCATTGTCCCCCTCTCAATTTGAAGCTATCTCGGCCGATCTGATCGGCCGAGATATCAGCGTGCGATTTGAGCAGTTTGGTGCCGGGCCCGATGGCGGCATGGATGGCCGACACGCAAAAGGGCCAGATCTGACGATTTTGCAAGCGAAGAACTACGAGGGCTCAGGCTTCTCGCAATTGACGCGCGTGCTCCGAAAGGAACGGGCGACCATCGATAAGCTCGTCCCAAACCGCTACATTCTGTCCACATCTGTATCAATGACTCCGACCAAAAAGACGCAGCTGATGGAGATCATCGGACCGTCCTTGTTGGAGCCAGGCGATATCTACGGAAAAGAAGATATCGAAGCCCTTCTTCGCAATCATCCCGATGTGTTAGAAGCTCATCCTGAGTTGTGGCAAGCCAGCGCCACCGTGCTCGAGACGGTCTTGAACAGAACACTGGATAAACGCAGTAAAAGGGCGCAACCACCCACAATTCTGTCATCTCTCCTGCCCCGTGCCGGCTCGGATCCGGGCTCGACAAAAGAAGCAGCTCGAGACGTTCTTTTCATTCTTGGGACCCGGCCTGCAGATGATCAGTTTATTCTTTGGTTAGGTCCGAAACTGGAGGCGCTTGGATATCGAGTTTTCTCGGAGCTCATGACGCTCGAGCCCGGCGACCGGTGGCGGAAAGAGGTATACCGCGCACTTGAGCATCGGGCAGTAAAAGTCCTCGTGCCCACCAGCCCCGCGACGCGACAGGACGATGGCCTGATGGATGTGATCGACAAAGCTGGTGAGGTCGCCAAGGTGCTTGAGGACCCGAGGTTCGTCATCCCTCTGCGAATGGAAGAAGGAAGCAGGATTGAAGGATTGAGGGACGCCGTCCCAGTCGATTTCTCGCGCGGCTGGGGCCGAGGGTTGGAACGGCTTGTTAGCGCGCTCCATCGCCAAAAGATTCCTTGTAAGATCGAGGATATCGTCGTTGCCTCGTAGTGGGATGAGTTCCGCACACAGCGAGCCATCCCCCTCGTGCGGGAACCAGAGCAGCTTACTTCAAACTGGCTTTCGATCGTTGAGATGCCGGATGAGATTCACTACTACGATGCGGAAGGATCTCTCCGCGATGATGCGCTTAAGCGCCGTATTTCCCGCCTGTCTTATCCCGCCGTGCAACATGGCAGGAGCTTGATCGCCTTCGCAGACCCGAAGGATATTGAGGACAGCTTCGAGGGTGTCGCTAGTTTGCGGCTACGGGCGTCTGTTTCGGTAACAAATTTCGTCGAGGAAGGTTTTCCGGACGTAGATCTACGAGCACGTGATGCGTCGAATATGATGACCCACCTGATCCGGGATTCTTGGGAGCGCCTTTGCCGGGACAGAGGAATGATCTCTTACGCATATTCTGGGGCGGAAGGGTTTCATATTTCCTCAGAACAGGCTGCCAACGGCCACAGGGTGCCATGGGGGAGGCAGGGTGGAGGACGACGGTCATCTATGCTGCGTAATGTCGCGCGCAAACATGTCTGGAAATACGGTGTCACCGCGCTTCCGAGGCTTTGGCCATTCTGGCATGTCCGATTGAAAGCCCGCGTGCTCTTCGCAGAGGAAAATGGCACGCCTGAGGGTAAGAGTGTCGACGATCCGAAAAAGATGCACCGCCTCCGCCGATCCGGTTGTAAAGGCTGGCGCAACAAGCAGTGGCATGGTCGTTTGCTGGCCTTCCTGGAAATTATGTCGATGGATTCTGCTTACATTCGTGTCCCGCTTGCACCCGGTCAAAATATGCTTCTCTCCTCCGAACCGGTGCTTTTCACGTCACCAGTCAGCACCAGCATGCCGGACGTGTTGGACGCGGATGGGGAGGAGGCTGACGAGAGCACGCTTGGGCGCCCCGAAGTAGAGGAGGAAGAAGCATGAGGTTTCGTGAACCCGGCATCGCCGTTGAGCATCTTAATGAGCCCGAGCTTGAATTCAGGTTTGGACAACGGAGCCATCACCCGAAGGACGGCCTGTTTCTTTATGGACCTCATGCGGCTGGACGGAAAATTTCGGAGGTCCGAATTGGTGTCGTGGCCACGCAGAGCGGCATCAAACATTTCCGAGGTTGGAGTAAAAGGCTTCTACAGGGAATTTCTGTGCCACCTCCCGGCCCGACGGAGAAAAAGGACAGGCTGCACTTGGCTGATTTCGCGGGTCTGGAGGAGACTTTCGGCATCACGTTCGACCCTGACGGGTGCAGCGAGCTCATAGTTGATCTGAAGGATATCGACCGGGCGACTAAGATTGAAAATAAGCACGAGGCTGTCGATACTGTTGCTCGCATCTACACCGACCGGGTCAGGCGATATCTTCGCAACGAAGAGCGCGCGATCGATGTGTGGATCTTTGTCGTTCCGGAGATTGTCTATGATCGCTGTCGTCCTGAATCGAAGCGGACAGGCATCGAACTTACGTCAGGACGTGCGTCGAAGAAGCAAAAAGCACGTGCCAGCATGCCCCTGTTCGAAACTCTGGCTGACTTCGATACGAGTTCAGAAGATATCTTCGACGATGTTCCTGATTTCCGTCGACGGATAAAGGCCGAATTTCTGGCTATCGTACCCACGCAGGTTCTACGGGAAACAACCTTGGACCCAGACGCTTTTCTAAACAGTGCAGGTTATCCAACTCGGAAGACACAGGACGCGGCGACGGTAGCTTGGAACCTAGCGACGGGGCTCTACTACAAATCCCAACCGAAACCACCTTGGCGGTTGTCTGACATACGACCGGGGGTTTGCTACATTGGGATGGTTTATAAAAACCTTCCAAACAATCGCGACAACCATGTCTGCTGCGCCGCACAGATGTTTCTCAACGAAGGCGACGGGGTCGTATTCCGTGGTGCGAACGGGCCGTGGAAAACCGATGAATACGAATATCACTTAGCCCTGCGGCTGCCGAAGATCTCCTTGCGACCGTCATCGATACTTACACTGAAATGCATGGTTCCCCACCAAAGGAACTTTTTATCCATGGCCAGGCATCGTTTAATGATGTGGAATGGAAAGCCTTTTGCCGTGCAGCGCCTCCGGGAACGAGCGTCGTTGGAGTCCGGATTAAATCGACCGGTGGGGATGCGAAGCTTTTCCGTAACGGAGACTACCCGGTCATCCGGGGAACGGCGCTGCTCTTAGATGATCGAAACGCATATCTTTGGACAAGCGGATACGTCCCTCAACTGGATACATACATCGGACCGGAAACACCCAACCCCCTTTTCATCACAGTGCTACGGTCAAAATATTCTCGTCCTGATATTCAGTCCGTCCTAACTGACATTATGGGGCTGACGAAGATCAACTATAACTCATGCAATTTCAACGATGGCCTGCCGGTGACCGTCCGGTTCGCTAAGATGGTAGGGGATATTCTGGTGATGGGATCAGCGAAGGAGGGCGGGCCGCAGCCTTTCAAATATTACCTGTGAAACATCCAGATAAAAAATAGATTTCAGAGCACGTTTTCAACCGCCCGCATGCCGCTGCGTCCAGTCGAAGCTGAATGGCGGCGGGTAGCCGGAACAATCCGACCTTTCTGTCCCAAGACCAGTCATTCAACGTAGAAGTGATTGGTCTGCAGGGCTAAAAGGGCAAATTAGCGATAGCCCTCTTTCATTTCTTTTTTGGGGGCTTGCTAGATTTGCTAGGTTTCAGGGAAGGTGTATTCCCTGGCGTGGTTTTGTTATCACGACGGCGCTGATCTGGTTTCCCTGTTGATTTTGCTATCGGCTTTGGTCCTGGTTTAAGTGCCATGAATACTTTCCTTTTTTCGGTTTAAAATTAAGCCTGCGCGTTCTTTCTGACTGGGTGATACGGCACAGCGACACTGTGTAAAAGTCCACACGAGTTCTGGCTGAAGTCAAGGCCAAATGGATATTCATACACTTCCAACACCCCACGAAAATCGGAAGGCGGAGCCAGAAGCTCTTTGCCTCTCTGCACCTATGAACGGCAGTGCGGGCGATCCGGTTTTTACGTCTGGACGAAGATTCTGATCGCCTGCTATCAGCCTGGATTGGCGTCAGCTTCGGGCCGATCGCAGCAAGCTGAATTTTCTGCTCAAGCTAAATGCTGCGGGACGGCATTTGGGAAAGAGGACTCTTTCGAGACTTTTGCTGCACAAGCCGTCTATTTCCGGCTTGGGCCGCACCTAAATATCCCACCCAACAGCGGTGCCAGAGTGTCAGTGCCTGATAAGATCGGACAAAACACGGCGCCGCTTGCCTAGACAATATAGCCTCGCCGCAATGGAACGCGCTCACGCTCCGGACGCTTCAATGCTTCCGCATACTTTCTGGCATTGCCGTCGATCCCATCATGCCAAAGCTTCGATACAAATTCGCGGGCATCCTGCACCGTCATATCTTTGAGTATGGGAGAGAGGGCCATAAAGAGCTCGTCCTAGGTGAGGGATGCCGCGCGACACATCGCGTCCTGATAATACGATGGATCGTTCAGGACATATTCGCTTATTGGCATCAACGCGACATCCTCGTCCGGAATCGCCAAGAAAATCGTATCCTGTATGGTCGTTAGAAAGTCCCGGCGGGATGTGGAGACAGGCTTGCCCGAGATCTTCGCATCGGCGTAAGCCTCTTTCGTTTTACGCAACCGAGACGCCGCGTACGAAAATGCCAGATCGCGTTTTTGGTCCGGAAGCGTGAACTTGGTACATGTCTCGATACGGGTGATCAGCGCGGTGATTTCGGCTTCGAGGTCAAAGTTCTCGAACCAAACTCGGTCCATTTTCGGTTTTCTAGCCATCCGCCCTCTCAAGAACCACGCTACAATAGTATATCCTTGTAGCATAATTAGGTGATTCGACAAGGCCGCACATGTCAAGCGATGGTGTTGCGGGTGCCAATCAAAGCACCGGGTTAGGCACGGGTATCTTTCAAGCACACTCACACAAAAAAGGGGAACCGCGTTGCCGCGGCTCCCCTGCCCTGTCTGTCGATGGTCACGATCTGATCAGGCAACCAGCGCCAATCCACCGCTGGCGTCCGGCTGCTCATCCCCGCTCTGCACCAACGGAATGATCGAGAACGTCTGCCCGCCCCGCTGTTCTTCGTTCTGCACGGCATTGACCCGCAAATCACCGTCAGGCGTGTTGATCAGCAACGACAGATAATCGTTGCCGGTCCGGGTGCTTTTCGCCATCCAAGCAGAACCGACGCGGATCGCTTTGCCCTTTGGCGAACTGACCTCGATCCGGTAGTCGGGATGGGTTTCCTCGGTCTTGTAGTCGTTCTCGATCAGCATGAAATCCAGATCGAACATCATATTGGCGATGTAGCCGGCAAATGCGTTGTCAGCATCCATCGCCGTCAGTTCGCCCGAGATTGAGCCGGATTTCATCGTGCCGTTTGAGACCAACGGGATGATCTCGAAGTCTTCACTCTTGGCTTTGCGGGCTTCCTGCGTTTGCACCGCATTAACGCGGAACGGGCCAAGTCCAACATCGATCTGCATCGAAATGTAAGGATTACCACTGGTATTTCCGGTTTCATTCCAAGCCGTGCCGATACGCACCTTGCGACCGGATTTATTGACGGCGGTAACGTCGAAGTCCGGGCTGCGCTCGGACATCTTCGGGCGCGTCTCCAGCTGGATTGCGATGTCGAACTTGGTGCTGTGGATTGTGCCGGTGAAGACAGTTGCTGCGGTGTCGACGTTTTTGGTAAGGGTTCCTGCGAACATGGGTCTTATCCTTCTTGGGTTATCGGGACCTGACATCTTGCCAGACCATCCGAGATTGCTTTGTTGACCCCTCATGGGATCACAGAACAGAAAGCCTGCTTTCAACTTTCTCCCTCGGTCTCCAAACCCGCTGTGCCACATTGTGAAAAGCTAGCATCGCCAAACGCGCTCCCCCGTTCTTGAGATCATCTCATCTGGCGCATCCAGCCTCGATCACTGGTTATTGTTTGCACCCGCAACGTAAAATTCCGCCTCATCCCCGTTCAAACGGGTTCCCGACTGATCCGTCAGCCCAATGGTGCCGCCACCATGGCGATAGGTGATCAGGTATTGGCCGAGGGCGTCTTTGTGCACGATGTAGCCCGTGTTCGCCCAGTGGACGGTCTGACCCGCATCCACTGCGGCTTTGATAGCTTCAATGTTCATGTCGGTCTGCGGTATGTTTTTTGTTCGGGCAAGAAGCCAAAGCACCGCGCGTTGGCGCAGGCTTCGGCGTACGAGGTTTGCAAGGCATGCAGAGCACTTGCCCCGCTGATCAGGCCGCGTTTCGCGTGCTGCCGCCGTTTTCACCAGTGATGCGGGCCAGAATGGCAATCGTATCCATACCCTCACCGTGCGGCACGAACACCCGCAGCTGGAAGGCGATGATTTCGGTAAAACATCCAAGGGCCTTGAGACCCTCAATCGTACCCCTATTCGCTCCACCAATCTCCAAGCGCACATCACCCGCAACGCGGCGGCGCGTGAGCGTCAGGCCGCGGCCCAGATCGACCGGTGCTGTCGTGCCAAGGGCCGCCGTCAGCATCTCACCCGGTGTTTCGGGCGTTCCTGTCATGAACCGCGCCCGAAGCGCTGCGGCCCCCTCCTCGCTGAGCGTGCGGCCTATCATGCTGGCACGGCCTTCGGGCGTGACGCGATAGATACGCTCGTTGCTTGTCGGGATGGTTTTCCAGATCGGCAGCAACAGACCCGTGAGCAAGTAGAGCTTTGTCGTGGTGGTCGTGGGGAGATCGTCAGCCTCCTCGTCCCAAAGCCGGATGAACTCCGATTGCTCGACAGCCTCCCAAGCAGAGGTTTTGAGCTTGCCCTCTTCAAGATAGGATTTACCAGTTGGGCGCACGACCTTGCGCATCAGGGTGACCATGTCTTCGTCATACATCTGCATAGGACGTTTTGAGATGAGCCCAACCCGCCCCGATGCGCGATTGACCATAGGGATTTTGTCGAAGTTGTTACCGAGTGCACCATCGGCGCGCGCAATGTGAACAGGATCCGTCACCTCCAATCCGATGATACGAGTGACTGCACCCGATTGCGGGCAGGTCCATAGATCCTCCGCCGAGACCTGCCTTATCGTCTCGCCTCTCAGCGTTTCAACGCCAAGATCAAGCGTACCTGCGTCCCGCGCACGTTCTGTTTGGTCCGCGATGCGCCGCATGAACTCTGCAAAGAGCGCATTCTGCATATGGATCGGCAAGGCCAGCACCCGATTGAGGAACCGCTGGATGGGCGGCAGTTCTTCCAGCAGCACGCCATCCTTGTCGATCAGGCGCAATGCCGTCCAATCGGTGAAGACCTCATAGCCCATCGCCTCCGCACGCCCTGCGGCAAGATCGGCGTAGTATCCGCGCAGTGCGGACCGCGCGATGGGGCTTTCGAGATTGTCTTCCTCGCGAAACATGCCTTGCGAGCCTGTCTCGCGTTGGCCTTTGGTGAGCGCGCCAAGCTGATCGAGACGTTTGCTGATTGTCGATGTGAAGCGTTTTTCACCATGAACGTCCGAGGTGCAGACCCGGAAAAACGGTGCACTGACCTGAGCGGAGCGATGCGTCCGCCCAAGTCCCTGAATGGCTGCATCCGCGCGCCAGCCGGGCTCCAGCAAGTAATGGCGACGCCGCTTCTGGTTTTTGGCCGTTTGTGCCGCATGATAGGATCGCCCTGTGCCACCCGCATCTGAGAAGATCAGGATGTTTTTCTCCCCATCCATAAACGCCTGCGTCTCGGACGAATTGCTGCTCGCAGCGCGCTTTTCGATGAAGAGCGCGCCGTCGCTGGATTTGAGCGGGCGAATAGATCGCCCTGTGACTTCAGCGACTGCCTCATCCCCGAACGCCCAGAGGATTTGATCCAGTGCCGCGGGGATCGGGGCCAGCGCCATCAGGTCCATCATCGCCTCGTCCCGCAATGCTAAGGCTTCACGGGAGACGACCAAGGCCCCTGTTTCATCCCGCAGTGGCTCTGCGACGACATTGCCGTCAATTTCCACAAGCTTCTGGGTGTGGATAGGAAAGGCCTGTTCGAGATAGCCAAGCACGTAGTCGCGCGGCGTCAGCGCGCCTTCGACCAGCTCGTCATCGGGGTCCATCACCTCCAAGCGTCGTTTCAACAGGCTCTCACCGGTCGAGACCACTTGGACGACGCAGGCAAAGCCATCGGATAGGTCCTGCTGAATGGCGCTGACAATTGATGGGGCTTTCATGCCCATCAGCAGATGATTGAAGAAGCGTTGCTTTGTGCTCTCAAACCGCGACTTGGCGGATGCTTTTGCAGCAGACGCATTTGTTTCTCCCGATGCATCATTGACGCCTGTCGCGGTCAGCGCGGCTTCGAGATTGTGGTGTATCGTGCGGAACGCGCCCGCATAGGCATCGTAGATCTCCGTTTGGGCGGGCGTCAGTGCATGTTCCAGCACATCATATTCGACCCCGTCAAAGCTCAGCGCCCGCGCCGTGTAGAACCCGAGTGTTTTGAGATCGCGGGCCACCACCTCCATGGCGGCCACACCACCCGCTTCCATCGCTGAGACAAAGCTCTCGCGGCTGGGGAAGGGATATTCTGTGCCCTGGCCCCAAAGCCCGAGCCGGGAGGCATAGGCGAGGTTGTGGACTGACGTGGCCCCGGTCGCCGAAACATAGAAGACGCGAGCGCGCGGAGTGGCCAATTGCAAACGCAGCCCCGCAAGACCCTGCTGGGACGGTTTAGCCCCCCTGCCCTGCTCCGATCCAGCCGCATTCTGCATCGCGTGGGCCTCATCGAAAGCGAGCACGCCATCGAAGTCGTCACCCATCCACGCGAGAAGCTGGTTCAGGCGCGTGGTGCCGCATTTGCCCGCGGACCGCAGCGTAGCATATGTCACGAACAAGATGCCGTCGCCCATGGTGACAGGTTGGTCGGGCTTCCATTTCGAGAGCGGCTGGATATCTGCGGGTGAACCGCCGAGATCGGTCCAGTCTCGCACGGCGTCCTCAATCAGCGTTGCGGATTTTGAGACCCAAACGGCTTTGCGACGTCCCGAGAGCCAATTGACCAGGATAAGGCCTGCGCACTCGCGTCCTTTGCCGCAGCCGGTGCCGTCCCCGAGGAAATACCCCAAGCGGTAGGCACGTGCCTCCGCATCTTCATCACTGCGCAGCATCTTGGTCTGGTCGTCATCTATGGTGAACTTGCCGGGCAAATCCCTCGCATGGGCATCGTTGGCCATGATGATGGTTTCCAGCTGGGCCTCAGAGAGATGACCCTCTGCAATCAAGCGGTTTGGCAGGCGCAGTCCCTCGGCGGCCTGCAAGGACGGCAAAGGTGGTGCGACCGAGGCCATCGCAATGCTTTCAACCAGCGGCGTCGGGTGTTCCTGTGCACCCGCAATGTCGATCCGCTGCGGGCGATAGCGGGCATAGATCTCGGAGATGGGGGTGTTTTCGCGCGGGATCTCGAGCGTGGTGAACGACAGCGGTGTCGCTGCGTGTTTGGGAGTTTTGGCGGCAGATGCCTTTGATGCGGCAGGCTTGCGTGCCTTGTGGGACGCGGGTGGCATCAGAGGGCGCCCGACATTCAATGAGCGTGCCGCCGTCACAGGCGCTGCAATCGGACGCGCCTTGGCGATCCGGTCCACGATACTGACTGCTGCATCGAGATCATCGACGGAGGTTCGGATCATCTCGACGTCATCACTGGTCTTGTCAAAGACCATCACCTGGGTTTCCACGCTGGTGCCGAGCTTGCGATAGACATGGCCTGGGATGGTTAGAGCAAGCCGCGGTGTGAGAAGGCACATTGCCCGCGCCCAATGTGCTGCGTCGCGCTCGGGGGTGAAGCCCATCGGCATGATCGCAACAAGACGCCCTCCGGGTGCCAATCGTTTGGCGGCCCCAATGAGATGTTTGGCAGCAATGTGCTTATCGCGGGAGCGATCGACCGAGGAGGCAAACGGCGGGTTCATCACGACAACGCTAGGGGCTGTTGTTGATGTCAGCAGATCATCGATATGTTCCGCGTCATGACCCGTCGCCTGCGCGTCGAACACCACATCGAGCAGCCGCTGGCGAAACGGATCAACTTCGTTGAGCATGACCTTAGCCCCTGCTCGCTTCGCAAAGCCCGCCAATGAGCCGGTTCCCGCAGAGGGTTCCAGCACGGTCTCGCCTTTGCGGATCGCCGCCGCGCGCACGGCGAGGGCTGCGTAAGGAAGAGGGGTCGAAAACTGTTGCAGGCGGATCTGTTGCTCGGACCGGCGGGTTTCGGTCAGAAGCCGCATCGCGAGGTTCTTGGCAGCGCCAAGGGGGTCTGACCCGCGTACGTCCGAGTAAAGTGTCTGAACCGCAGCGGCCTGCATCATGTCGTAGGCTATACGCCAGTTCCATTCACCGCTGGCATCGCTGCCGCCGAAGGTGTCGCGCATGATCTTTGAAAGAGAGGAACTGCGCAGCGGACCGCGCGCGATCTCGGCGGTGATCAGCGACAGGGCTAATTTAAGCTGAGCGTTAGATGGGGATTGATCGGAGTGCTTCTGGTTGGGATGGGCCATAATTTCTGTCCTTTGTGATCCGGTTTGAGGTTCACAGGACAAAAAGCCCCCTCTACGCTTTGCAGCGCGGAGGAGACCCCTAAGGCTAGAATACCGCGGAGAACGCGATGTGGGCGCTCCTACGGCACCTGCTGGGCAAAAAACTCCGCCAACACCGCACTGCCCTTAGCCATTTCGCGACTGATGAGGGTCGATCCCACCAGTGACGCCATTGAAAGCCGCACAAGGCTGCCGGTTTCCTCAATGCGGTAGCAGCGCCGTTTTTGACTCCCACGCCTGTAATGGGTTGCTGTGACGATCTGGCAGGTGCTGCCATCGCTGAGCGTCACAGGGGAGGCGAGTTTGATCTTGTCGCCCTCTGCGTAGTCAGGGATCGCTGCCCAGTCCCGACACCGCTGCCGCCAAGCATGGGCGTAGCTGTCGGGGTCTTTCAACTCGGACAGCAGATTGAGAAGGCTCAGCGGCGCGCGGGATTCGCAAGGACCAGCGCTTTCCTCCATATCTTTGTAGCCCCAGCACCCGTCGTCGTACCGGGTCAGAAATACTGCACCAAAGGTGAACGACCCGTCCTTATCGGTCATATAGGTCCTATCCTCCAATGGTGCGGCATCATGGCTCTCGACCTTTGCGGCCGCATACCACGTCGAGCCAACCTTGCTGGCTTTGACCAATGTCGTGCGGCGCGCATCTGTCTCGAAGGTGCAGAGACGGGTGATCTCTGCCTTCTCGTCGGCGTAGGTCTGAACCCGCCGGTCGGTGTAAAACAGCCAACCCATTATGCTGCCCTCCGGTCTTCGAGCTCCATGAGTGCATCGAGCGGCACGCGATACGGCTGCATGGCATCGAAGTCTTCGCAGTTGCCGCAGTTCTGAACGATGGCAAAGGTGTCGCAGGCGTCCTTTAGGATCACACGGAATGTGCCACCCAAGCCTGACGGAACCTCATAGGTTCCGTCAATCAGGAAGTCTGAGGCGCAACGGACGAAGACGCGGACGGAATGTCCATCGGTTGCTAGTCGGATGGCCCCCTGCCCGCGATCAATAAGTGTCTGCACATCGTCCAAAATATCTGTGTAGAACTGCCCGGTCAGATCGCGGAACGCCATTTGACGTTGTGCCATCCAATCGCTGTCCCGAAACGGATTGATACCGTTCGCAAAGGCAAAGCTGGGATCGTACTGCTCGGTGGTGACAATACGGGTGGTAGAGCCGTCAATACCGTTGGAGCGCAGATGCACGCCGTTGCCAACGATGAGGATCAGGGCGGGTTTGTCGACTGGCCCGTTCCAATTCGGCAGGAAGGTTGAACAGGAGCGCGCATGCGTGATTTGCGCCGCAACTGCTGTTGCGGAGAACTTGAGAATAGCCATGGGGATGTCTTTCTTAGTGTTGCAAGGGAATGTCGGGTCTGACCCGCGCCTAGTGTTTCCAAGCGCGGGTCATTGAGGCGATCAGGCGGCTTTTGCTTGAACGGGCTCGGTTTGAGCGGCGTCTTCCGCCGCGTCGACATCCAAGCTGACGCCACCGGTCGTTTGCATCATTGGCGGGCACCAGGCCGCAACCGCCCGCTGCTGCCCCTCTGTGAGGGTCGCAAAGGGCTCGGCGAAGAGCTTGTCACAAAAAGCGACGATCTCCTTCTTGCTCATGGAGGCCAGTGTCACGGCCTCCTGAGCAAGGCCGAGCTCTTCACCAAGGATTTTGAGCAGCCACGCCTTCTTGAACCGGTTGAACAGCGCCGCGTTCGGCGTCCAATGCGCGCGAATGTCAGGCATGACCTCGATCTCGAAGTCGTGCATCAGGCTGTCGCTCTTAACGCTGCGGGCAAAGCAGGATTGCGTCGTGCTGGCCGTGGCATAGGCAACCAGTTTGGCCTTCTCGCCCGCCTCAAGGGCACGGAACGCCGCAAACTGATCAGCTGGAGACTTCGCTTCATCCGCCCAGGACAGATCGAGCGCGTCATGCGCCTCGGCCACCTGTTCCAGCGATGTGCTATCGATCTCGTCCATCTTGGCGTGGCTGCGGTATTCTTTGCGGGCCTCGACCTTGACGGCGTGGGTTGCGCTCATTCCGCCAAGCACGTCCGTGACCAGCTTGAACAATGTCAGATCAAGTGTAGCTTCCGGATGCAGCGTCATCGCCGCTCCGAGGGCCATTGCCCGTTCGGTCTTGAGGTCTTGGGTCAGGGAGGCGGGATAGACGATTGCGTCTGCGCCCTGCCCTTCTGCGTCACCAGACGTGCCGCCGGCGCTGGTTGTCTGCGCTGTCGCCTGAGGCTTGTCCTCTGGCCGCACCAGACCGACATGCAGGGTAATCTTGCCGTTCGACCAGGATGCGATGACGCCACCCTGCGCAAGATCGTCTGCACTGTAGGCCTCCTGCAGATCCCGCGCCTCTTCTTCGAGCGCATCCACACGGTCGTAGAGGACGTTGTAGGCATCGGTCTCAAGGGTCTCGTCCTCCATCTCAAGTTGGAGTTTCTCCAGCTCCTCCGTGATCTCATCCACGCGCTTTTGACCTGCAGCATCAGGCTCGACCGGGCCGGGATAGACGCGGCCATATTCCGCCATCGTTGCATAATCGTAGCGCACCAATGCCTCGGCCCAAGCAAACCCCATTTGGGCCCGTGCCTCTTTGGCCGCGGCCGTGAGTTTTTCGACCATGATCGTCTCGACCAAGGCGATGTCTTCCAGCACAGAGTGCTCTTCGAGGAGATCAGCAGCGATGGGACCACCCCGCGCCTCATAGTCCTCGCGCACGAAGGCCCCGATATCGTCGCTCACCTGCACACCGCGGGTTTTGAGCGCCTGACGCACCGGGTAGGCCTGCACGTAGCTGTCATCGCTCGTCAGCGCCTCGTACACCTCAAGCTGCACGGCCTGACTTGGATGGTCCGCAAAGGCCTTCATCGTATCGAGGGTGATCGTCTTGGCGCGCGCGGCTGCGCGGATATCGGGATGGATCAAACCGTAGCGCAAGCGACCCTTCACGGCCGCGACTGTGGTGCCGAACGTCTTGGCAATCGTCTCAGGTGACTGCCCATCGACTTCCATCATACGCGCAAACGCCTCGAACTCGTCGATAGCGTTCATCGGGGCTTGGGTGATGTTCTCGGCCAGCGACAGGGCCGTGGTCACATCACAGTTGTCCGGCACCAACCGGCATTCGATCTTGGTTTTGTTGGTGAAGCCCTTGGCAGCCTTGTCAGCGACCAGTTCGTTCAAGGCGGCGCGACGTCGACCACCTGCCAAGACACCGAATTTACCATCGATCTTTTGCACCAGCAGCGGTTGGATGATGCCGAGAACGCCAATGCTGGCCGTGAGGTGAGCGATAGCCTCTGTCTCGTAAGTTTCAGGTGAATTGCTGCGCACATTGGCAGGATGCGATGTGAGATCGCCAATAGCGACGGAGATAGATTTGAGTGCATGTGTCATGTGATGTCCTTTTGAGATGTTGCGCCGCTCCAACGTGTGGAACGGCCTGACCAATCCCCGGATTTGAGGATCACACGGGAAAAAGGCCTGCTTTCCCTTTGAAGAGAGGAAGCAGGCCTCGAATGTTCAGAACGTCGGATCCCCTGCCCTACCAGTCGGATGCCATCATAATGGTGAGCACGCGCATGGTGGTTGCAGGGTTGTCAGAGGCCTCAGCACCGTAGCGGAAATCGCCATCCGCCTCATAAAGATCGATTTTCCAAAAGACCTTTTGCCCCCTGATATCCACGGCTCCGAAGTCGTGGCACCCGTCTGGATCATTCTCTGGCTCAAAGACATCGAACTCACCCACAGCTTGCACGGCCTCAAGGGCTAAGCCATCTTCTGCCATGGCCAGAGAACTTGTGAGGTGCATTCGACCCTGAATGGGCTGCGAAGGGGTTTCACCAAGGCAGGCGAGTTTGCGGAAGGCATCATTCTGCGCCGCGATTGCTGCGATGTCGGGGCCTTCGGTTTGAGGGCGTGCGGAAGTGGTCATGGGTCTGTCCTTTCAAGGAAATTGAAAACACAAAACCCAAAGCTTGCTTTCACTCTTTGAGTGCCGCCGCCTGCGACAGCACCAGACCTCTCAAGCTGCCTGATCCTTGGCCCCTGCCCTGCCCGCATCTGAGCGTGCGATCAGGTAATCGCAGGCCTTCTGGGCATCGGCCGCATGTTTGAAGATTGCCGTCTTGTCCGAGCGCAGCACACGTAACCAGTGATACAAATACGACGCGTTCAGCTCTAGCGTATGCGCTGTGAACCCGAGCTCCTGCCCTAAAAAGCAGGATGTCAGTTCTGCGACGATCTCTTCGCGGGAATAGGCTGTGTTGCCAAATCGGCTGAGACCGTAATCGCGGTTTAACCGATGCGGTGCCTTGGTGGCATGCGCAAGCTCGTGCGCCCAAACCCCGTA
The DNA here is from genome assembly GCF_003208435.1 of Pelagimonas varians. Classification (GTDB taxonomy): domain Bacteria; phylum Pseudomonadota; class Alphaproteobacteria; order Rhodobacterales; family Rhodobacteraceae; genus Pelagimonas; species Pelagimonas varians. The sequence goes on from NZ_QKMF01000016.1 coordinate 52,100, forward strand.
AAAGTTAAGGGGGTCCTTGAAGCGCTCAATGCTTGGCATGAATACCTTGTCGACGGGCGGATTGTAGCGTGCCTCGGTCCCCCCAAAGACCGTCGTAATATCGATGGCATCAAAGAACGCCTGCATATGCGGGATTGGCGCGGATGGCATATGATCGGGGACTGGGCAAGCATCCGGGTGGAATGCATCCGGCAGGCCCTCGATTTGATCTGCATTGAACACACGATATGACTTCTGGAACCGAAACACGCGGGCTTCTTCGGCATTGCCATCGTTGGCATCCTGCTCATCATCGGACTGCGTTCGACTCTGGCCATAATAAACAACAACGGACGAGCGTTCGCCCTTCCGGATCTTAGCTCCAAGTGAGTTCGCCTGTGGCACGGTCATCCAGAACGGAGAGGTATAACCGGCCATCACCGTGCGCATGGTGAGCAGGAAGTTGTTCACGCCCTGATAGGGCTCAGAGTTGTGGCGCAACGGACGCGCGCTGCCGCCAGCGGTCCACGGTTTGCGCCATGGGAGAACACCGCGTTCAATGATACGGATGAGTTCATTGGTGATAGCTTCTGATGCGTCGAATTTGGACGTGCGGGAACGGGCCATGGCTGGCCTCCTTTCGGTTGAAGTTGATTAGGAAGGTTGGGTTAGGTTGCGCGACCTGCGCGCGGATCGTTGACGATACGAGCGCCGAGGCGTTCGGCAGCGTCGATATATGTCAGGAGTGGTACTCGGCTTGAGGCCGTCCAAGGTTCCGAATTGATCTGGCCGTCCATTGTGACCTTGGGCAGGTTTGCGAAAGCAATGATGTCCCGGACGGGGCGGCAGTCGATCAGCGGCGTTCCAAGCCGGACAGCCAAGCTGGCGAGCGGGAAGCGTTCAACGGGAGCATAGAGCGAGACTGTTGTCAGCCCGAGGTGAAGAATGGTCCCTCCCCCACCGCAGCTGACATAAGCGTTGGGGTTGTTGATCGCAGTCCGAAGGTAGCCAAGGTCACGTAGGATCGTTTGGCGTTCCAGCCGATGCGCCGCATCAAGGTCACCAGTTCTTCTAAGCTCTCGATGTCGCCACCACGAGCGCGCCTCGGCGCGCAGCACGCGTAAGACTTCTGTTTGCATGGGAGGTTCCTTGTCAGGACAGACAGGCCGGAAACCGACCCGGACCCGTCAGGAACACACACAAGGGTTCCTTCAGACAGTCCCAAAACAAGAAGGAAACTTCTGTAATGGGGCGGGTCATTGTCAAGGGTTTCAGGAAAGCCAAAAATTCCGGCGGGAATCTCTTTCTTCACCGGGTTTAAGACACAAGAACAAAAGCCAGCTTTTTCTTTTTTACTACAACCGCACTTCAGGACAGAGGACTCCCCCTTCTCGGGCTTCGTTCTTCCGTCCGTGGTCAGCATCAATGCTGCCACTCTATGCCTGGTTCAAATCTGGTCCTGGGTGCCCATCTTTCACGCGCATTCAACAGCTGTTGATAGCCTGTTTCCTTACGGCATCTCCAGGAACCTCGTCCCGAAAAGGACCTCTATGTACCTGTCGTTAGTTGTAGTTCATGCCTCCATTATGAAAGTTCCTTGAACCGTTTTGCTTAGGCCGCCGGGCCCGAGCTCTGTGTGAAGCGAAACGGCGAACCGTCCACCCACATGCGGTGTAAAATGACCCCAATTCGTCGGGCGAGCGCAACCAGTGCTCGTTTCTTTCCGCGTCTGTGCGCCACTCTGAGTGCCCAGGCCTGCAACCAGTTTGGTGCTCCGCGATGCATCAAGATCATCGCGGCCTGATAAAACGCGGATCGCAATCCTCGATCACCCGCTCGTGTAATCTGCCCAACGATGTCCATTTCTCCAGATTGAGTGCGCCTTGGCGTCAGCCCCACCCAGGGACCAATATCTTTCGATCGCGCAAAGCGGGTCGGATCGTCGATAGCGGATCTCACAGTGAGAGCAACAATTGGGCCGACACCTGGCATCGTCATCATCAGACGACAGACATCGTCGAGTTTTGCCAAGCCGGCGATCGTTGTATCCAGACTCGCCAGCTCCGCCCGCAACTGCTCCCGGGCACGTAGAAGCGACAATGCCGAAGCGGACAGGATGTCGTTTTGGGCTACCAGCTCCTTCACCCTGGCTTCGTACCTGATCCGGGTCACGTGTCCGAGCTTCAAGCCAAAGTTCCTGAGAACTCCTCTCATCGAGAGTTCAATGTTGATGATCGCCTGTAGAACGGATTTTCGCGCGGTCAGCAAAGCACGAATCTCCTGCGAGGACACAGATTTACGGTGCACCGGCCGGTACCAACCCATTTGCAACAATCGAGCAATTCCCTGGGCATCGCGCCTGTCGGTCTTGATAGGCATGGCTTTCAAGGCGGCCTTCACCAACCGCGTTTCCATCAAGACCACGTCAAATCCGGCCTCTTCGATGCCCTTGCTCAGCCATTGGGACAGTGGTCCGGCTTCGAGCCCGATCGCGTCGACCGCGTACGGTAAGGACGCCATCGCACGCACCAGCGCCTCAGGCTCGCTGGCTGCGTCCAACTCCTCAACAATCTTGCCCTGCGGCCCCAGCACACAAATCGCCGTGCTTGCCAGAGAAACATCCAGTCCGATAAATACATTCATGTCGTTGCCTTTCTATTCTTAGGAATTGAGGCGCATGGAAACATATGACCTCGTAGACGCGCTGCAGGCGCATCAAGGGCAACGGCACTCCAAATCAAGCTGACAGACAAGCGAAACGAATTTGATTCGCGATAAGCCCCATTACGGCATCTTTCACTTTCGCACAGCACTACCACCCAAATCAGTGTCTAACCGGCCCTACAGACTCTTTCTTTTTCTCATGGGCTGAAGCAATGTGTCCCAGGCCAAAGTCCCATTGGTAAGTCCTTGTAGGAGATGGAATGCATAGCCACGAGGTTTCTTGATGCTTTCTATGCGCTCTAATAAGTAACCTAGGGTCATAAACGTTTTTGCTGGACCAAGTTTTTTAATATCGAACCAAAGGTTACCTAAGTCGAGATGGTTTGCGATATCGCTCATTCGACGTTCACAATCTATCTGGCTACGTGCTGTTCTCAGTTCAGCGCAGAGTCTAGGGTAGGCGCGTTCCATCTCGTCTGGACTAACTTCAATCCTAAATGAATCTTCTTCTTTAACTGACTGATTCAAATGAGGTTCTTTGTGCCCCTCATTTTTTGGGGCTGTGTCCCTCAAATTGTCTGTCTGTTCAGGAGCAACTTCTTCAATGCGAGAGGTAATATTCGTCAACAAGGCCGTTAGAGCTTCTTCGGGCGAACGCCTGCGCAGGAGGTTTCGAGCAGTGTTGAAGAAGGCTTCAAGATCTGGGCGGACCGGGAGATACCTCTTGAGGCTTGCGAGCGCGATTGCACACTTGTCTCGTAAGATCGATAGGCTAGCAGCGCGTTCTTTATGCGTTTGATTTATTTGAACAAATTCAGAATATCGCGCTGCTAGCGGCATCAAAGAAAGTCCTGTGGCGAGCACTATACGGCCATTTGTGTCCCGTCGAGCCCATCTTTTGCCGTTGGCGCTGGAGCGGCGCGACAGGAGGCCAAGAGAGACGAGTTTGGTGATGTGCCGTTCTACGGTTTGAACACTAACATGGGTCCGCTTTGCCAAGGCAACGTTTGATGCAAAGCAGATATGCCCGTCATCTTGTGCGGCAGAAATATGATCGCCCTTGATGAAGGAGATCATGGCACGCAGGAGGGAAATCGATGTCCCCTTGAGCCCCAAGGGCTCTCGGATGTCTTCTATGACCTGCAAAAGTGACCACTTTGACGGGGCAATATCTCGCTGCCCCGCCAAATATACTGGCGAGTGGGCTCCATTTGGAGCCAGTCCTGTCATTGTTTTCATGATTTTGTCGGCAAACAAAAAATTCCCATGCGCTCGGAAGCGTTTTTTCTTGTTCGATGATTCGGGGACTGCTACCGTTTAGGTGTCTAGTCTAACGGCGCTTACGCGCTGCAGCCCTCGAAGCTCCGGCTTCGGGGGTTTTCTATTCGCCGTCCTCCTTTCTGCTTTGGCCTCGGGTGTCATCCTGCGAGTTTACAGCTGTAAACTCCTTATAGGATTTGGTGATGATGTCTTCGAGATGGCGGTCGAGCCATGCCCCGAAGGCGGCATCCTTGCCAGTCTTTTTAACGGCAAGGGTGACGGAAGAATTGCTAGATTTGATCGTAACGCCTGGTGCGGGCGTGACCGCCCTGCCCTCTTTTGGGCGTGCACCGCGTCGGGCGATCTCTGCCAAGAGCCGCTCCAGGCGATCATCTGATGAGAGATCAGGATCCAGTTTCGAGAGAATCGAAAATGCGGCGCTTGCGGTAACCTTCTTCGCGATGAAGGCGTCTGCAAGCGCCGTCCACTTCGGACGGCCTGACTTTTGGGCAGCGCCGATGGCGTCGCCGACATCGTCTGGAACATTCTCGGTGACTTTGGTGAGATGGGACAATCCGGGCGCTGACAAGCTCAAGACTTGCCGCACCGTCTTTGTGTTGTGTCCCGCAACCTGAATAACGGCTGCGAAGCGCGCTTTTTCATAAAACGACAGATTGCGGCGTGCAGCATTCTCGAGGCCTTTGGCAAGTAAGGCTGAAGCGTCATCAAGGTCTTCGACATTGGCGCGAACCTTCAGTCCCAACTCACGACAAGCCTTGAGGCGGCGGCGGCCATAAATGACCTCGTATCGTCCGTCGCTACTCGAGCGGCGCACAAGGATGGGCACCTGTTGGCCTCCCTCTTCGATGCTGGTCTTGAGGGCTTCGAACCCGTCCCCCCCTTCATCCGAGTTTACAGCTGTAAACCCGTCAAGACGGTCTTTCGGACCCCATTCATCAATCAGCTTTGGATCAATCTCGCGGATGGCGGATAGAGAGCCTTGGAGAGCACCAAGTGCCGGAGCGCTGGTATTTGGTTTGCGCTCAGAGGTGCGTGGACCGGAATCTGCAATCGTCTTGGCGATGCCGGAGAGACCTTGAAGGGATTTACGGGCCATTAGCTACGCCCCCATGATTGGTGGATCATTGCTTCAACCTCTTTGCCGATCGCATCCATTGAGTTTTTCGCGCGATCATAGGTTGCGCGGGTCATTTCTGATTTCACGACCTCGTAGATCGATTGTTTGAGCATGGTCGCGTCGCTGATCGCAGTGCTTTTGAGGGCTGTCGCGCCCATGACGCGATCTTGAAAGAGCGCGCGCATAAAGGACGTGAGCTGTTGTGATGGGACGTCTGTCGGCTCATCGCGTGTGATCAGGAACTTAAAGTGATCGTATTGCAATTCCGCGCCTGCTTCTTCGATGACGCCCATATAAGCACCCGCCAGTTCCAAGAACTGTGCGGTTGAGGAGACGTCGAGCATGGATGGCGTGAGGGGTACAATCAAAGAGGTCGCTGCGGCCATGCCAGAAATCGTCAGGAAGCCAAGCTGAGGCGGGCTGTCCATTAAGACGACATCATACTGGTCTTCGACTTGAGCGAGCGCACTTCTTATTCGTGTGAAAAACGGCTGATCAGGGCTCGAGTTTACTGCTGATTCCGTTTCAAACTCTGACAGGAGCAGGCGGGAAGGGGCGAGAGACAGCCCTGGAAAATAGGTTTCGACGATTGTGTCGGCAAAGGGCACGGGATCGTCGTACCTAATGGCATCATAGACAGTTAGTCCGTCAAATTCGATCTCTGGGCTGATTCCGCACATGGATGTCAGTGAGCCTTGGGGGTCTAGATCAACAGCCAAGACCTTATAGCCTTGCAGTGCGAGAAAATGGGCCAAATGGATTGTCGTGGTACTCTTACTCGAGCCGCCCTTGAAGTTCATCAACTGCCAGACTTGTAGCTTATCTCCATCCCTCCGGCCGGGAAGATAGCGACCCTTTTTGCGGGAGGTTTGTTCGAGGATCTGGCGGGCATTCCAGATGTCGCGCGCGGTATAGTAGCGACGTCCAGCGCGGATCTCTTGAGGCTCGGGCAGGGTGCCTTCACCGTGCACTTTGCGCATGAATTGACCCGATACACCCAAGAGTTCGGCGGCCTCAGGCGCGCTGAACAGGCGTAGGGATTTCGTGTTGTCGGGCGCGAAGGCCGACAACAAATGTTCGCGGATCGCCGTGGTGAGGCGCTCTGAAATATCGGTTGCCAGCTCCGACGGTCGGTTGGTAACGATTGGTGTCACGGGAATCATGTGGTTGCCCCAAATTGCTCAATATGGCTTTTTTCGCGCCACTTGGGGGTAAAAGCTGCGATTCACAGCCTTAAGTCAATGCTTTTTTGCCTATTTAGTGTCTAATGTGCCGTCATCCGCTATATGGTGCAGCGTAGTGGATCAGTTTACAGCTGTAAACTTTGAGCGTATTTGGCTGGTTTCTCCACTTTTCCGCGGACGAATTTATCGTTGATTTGGGTTGCTGTTGTCCCCGGCTCGCGAAGCTGGGGTAAGTAACTCGTATGATTTAGATGGTCGTATCGGAATAGGGCAGGGGGGCTGCTTCGCATGCCGGTGGTCCGCGAGAGTGAAGAGGTGATGGACCAAATTGCTCCGCTGATGTGCCAGTATCCTTGACTGAAGAGTCTGATCCAATCTCTTGCGGTAGCGGAATCATCAGAGACCTGTTCGCGTTTGGGGTGAAACCGGCTCGGATGAGGAGCCGTTGGGTCCGGAAGCAATCGCTCGGTCCGTGTAGATGCCTTCTCACAATCGGATTGGTCGGCGCAGAAAAGCGTGATCAGTGGGGAAAGCAGATTCGGAATTGGCCTTCCAGATGCCAGAGTTGCACAGGTGCGCACGGATTTTAGATTGAGCCGAATTCTGTTGAGAGTGCTTTTCTGGTCCGGCCCGCGCTCCATTCTATTGCGGCGGGGTAGGGGGCGACTGTGGAGATGTCGGTGGCAGTTGAGCTGATCGACCGGTGCTGCTCCCAGGCACAAGCTCGACACGGCCCTTTGTTTCCGCTTATCAAGTGGTACGCCGTAGCTGATGGTTCGTCAGTTCTGGAAAGCTGCAAGAGACCCAATTTTAATGCAATCACGGCGTTCTCTGCCTCTTTGGTTTGGGACAGTTGGCCTTGATATCTTTTGCCAACTCATTTTTGACGAGCCTTCAGGAAGGTACGTGTACCAAAATTGAACGACCACAACATGGTCTTGGTTGTGGCTTTTGTGCGCGTGGCTACGTGTGAGGCCTCTTCGGAGTGGCGCTTTCGACCTAACTTTCGCGCATGTCATGTGCGGGATAGTTGGAATTTCTTGACGGGTGCCATAAAAAAATCTAACTATCTCGTATCTCAAGTGCGCGAAAGTTAGATTATTGCTCTATCTCATTGGCGAAAACCTCGACAAGGACCGTGCTCACTACCAAGCTGAGACAGGAAAACTTGTTCAACTTATGCGAGGCATCTATGTCGACGCCGACGCAGACATAGATGCAATTGTTCTGCGGAATGCGGTGCGGATTGCGCATTATCTTTATCCAAAGGCGTATCTCTCGGCAGCCAGCGCCACTCTGCTCGCACCTACGCGAGATGGTCGCTTATTCATAAGCGGGAAACGAAATCAGCGTACTCGGATCAGGTCTCTGGAGATCATCCAGAACGTAGCGCCAGATCAGCCAGCGGTCGCGACTGCCATTGTCGATGATGGGGCAGGGGAGTTCAAAGTCGCCGTCTCGTCGATGCGGCAGCGATTTCTTGAAGCTTTTCGGCAACGCAGCGAGCACGCCAGCGCGATTGATGAAGGGATGCGGACCGAGATCGCCGCGCGTCTTATTGAAGAATACGGCAGCCCGTCTGCCGCGGCGGATGCGGTTTGGGCGCTAGCGCGCGAAAACAAATGGTATCGCGAGGGGGAGCATACAGAGCGATATTTGTTGCGTTCTGCTGTTGCGGTGGATGTTCGCAACGAAGCAGCACTGACGTTCTCGGTTGCTTGGCATGGGCAAATCGTCGGTCAGCTGGGTCATGACGGTTTTGAATGGCGATGGCAGCCGCAAGACAATTTCAACTTGCCGCTCGTGCAACAGCGGGTTCCTGGCAGGCTACCCCCCTTCATCCTCTCACTGTTGCCTGAGGGATGGCTCGAGAAGGTTCTCAAAGACAATGACGAGCGTGCGGTTCTGCGCTCGGGCAAACGATATATGTCCAACATTACGATCAGCGAAGACGCAGCCGAGCTCGCATCGCTCCCCGTAGACATGCTATCCGTGTCGTTGTCCCGATATGCCCGCGACGGTTTGTTTACCGGAAACTATGCCGGCCCCGGGCGCGGCAAGCTTGAAGCAGATTTCGAGGCAGGGCTGGCGCGCCTTTATGAGCGGGCGGACACACCGCGCCTGTCTGGCGTTCAGATCAAGGCGCCAATGTATTTGGCGCGGGATGGCCAATTGTCGCCGAGCGCGGGCTTGCCGTTCACTCACATTTTGAAACCGGCGGGAACTAGCGGATTTCAGGCGCTTCCCGTGATTGAGTATCTTGCCATGACTCTTGGCCGTGCTTCAGGGTTGGAGGCACCTGACATCGCTTTGGTAGCAATGCCGGATGACATGCCCCCTGCCTTACTGGTCGAGCGTTTCGATATTCGCACATCGCCAGAGGATGAACGCCGCTTTGCTTTGGAGGATCTGTGTTCGGTCCTCGATCTGCCCCCCGATGCGAAGTATGATGGAACAATCGAGAGGATAACGCGTGCTGTTCGACCGCTGTCGACATCTGCCGGGGAAGATCTTCTGTTGGTCATCAAGCGCGCCTTATTCGCTTGGTTGATCGGCGACGGCGATTTGCACCTGAAGAATTTAGCGCTCCTAAAGATTGCCGGTCCTGTTGCGGATCGCTTCAGCACAATCCGCCTCGCGCCGCTCTATGATGCGGTCACGACGCGGGTGTTCCCGAGTCTTGAACATGATCGCATGGCCCTGAAGCTGAACGGCAAAGATGATCGCTTGCGGCGTCGTGATTTTATGCAGGTGGCGGCGATCGCCGGCTTGGCTGCAACCGGTGTGGGCGAAGAGATTGATCATTTCTTGCAGGGCTTCGCCGAAGCCATAGACGGCGTTTCTCTGCCTGATCTTCCTGGTGTGGACCGTGATATCGAGGAGCGGGCAGAGGCTATGATTGCCCTTTGCAGGGAGCGGGTTGCGGCATTCACCTAAGTATAGCGGCTTTGTACTTCGGTAGAGCAAGGTGAGAGCGCTGAATTTAAAAGGGAAACTGTACTTCTACCTAAGCGATAGTGATTGCATCGCAAATCACGCAATCTAGTGTGTTCCGAAAGAGGGTTTCGTTAATGTCATCAATACTAAAGCTTTTTCGAGTTCTATTTTTTTACGCGCTCTATTTTTTGTTGTGCATGGTTGCCGTAGTGACCGTGTTGCAAGGCTGGCCCGTTGGCGGTCAAATGCTCTTTGCCTTCGGCTTACCTATCGTTTTGGTCTGGTGGCAAGAAAAGAGACGATCCCGAAAAGTGGAAGCCAAAGTGCTTGCAGCGGAAAACACAAACACAAGAGTAACTCAATCCGAGCCAGTGGCCCGCGTAGGTGCCCACGAAAAACGCATCGAACGTGAGCGAGAGAGAACTCGCGAAGCGAAAGCTATTCAATCATCGTCGACAGCGCCGCCCAAACCACCAAAACAGGACTACGCGGAAATCGTGCGTGCCGGCCAGTCTGCGGCACCAGCACTTTCGGCCATTGCGAAGTGGTATGAGAACCCGCGGCCAACAGCACACAAGCCGCAAACTAATTCGCGTAAAAATGGCTGGATACCAGCGGCAGAGACCGCGAGTGTTGCTGCGCGAGATATTGGCGGAATGGTCTATGTCGGCACGCCGCCATTGCTTAATCACCATGGCTATCGCGACAAATGCAGGGCCTACATCGACCCTTCTCTCTCCGTCGCGAGGACAGGGGACGATAGGGCAGGGGAGGGCATGTCATACTGGCCTGGGTATTCTGATATTTCAGCACGAAGCAGGGCGACCTATCTTGAATGGTTGGCAAGTGGCCGTTCTGACCCATCCTATGATCCGGGTTACATGTTCTTGTATTTTTACGGGTTAGAACGGCGATTTTTTGTCGATCAATCCAATGCTGATGCAAAGGATATCATTGCGGAAGTTCGCAGATTGATTTCCGTCTATCCCGAAAACCATTCGGTGAAGCGATACTTGGGAGAATTTCTTGATATCGCGACACTTGCCGAAACTGAGTTTGAGGCGCTGGAGCCGATCTTTGAACGCCAGGGTTGGGAGCTTCCTTTTTCGCTGAAGTATGCGATTGGCGCGCGTCTTGATAAGGGAGAAAACCTGAGCGCGGACTGGGTTCTGAGCTGGTTGATGTGCCATCCAGAAAGCCATTTGCGCACGCCAGCAACGCGGTGCCGTGATGAATTCTTGGCGTTGTTCAAAATCCGATTTGAGGATCGCTTTCCCAGTGGCCTAAAGGTCAGCAAGCCGCGCAAACATCTCAAAGCCACCTATCGCGCAGCCTCAAGCGAGTTTGAAGGAACTCTCAATCCGACAGCCGATGGCAAACCCGTTCCTGATATCTCCGGATTGCGGAAGCCGGTCGAGATTGCGCAGGAAGTTGCAGATGAAGTCATAGACGACCTTGATAAGCTGAGCCGCTATCTTGGTCGGAACCCCGAGGGCAGGGGAAGCATCGAGGCGCACGCCCTTTTGCCACTAGATCTGTGGACCCTGTTCCCGTCGACAGAAATGGAAGCGCTGAAAGAGTGGGCGAGGGGGATCATGCAGAGCGGCGGACTTATTCCGCTGGCCGACGTGATCGAAAAGCTCGAAGGACAGCGCAGTACGAAAATTGGAAAGAGACAGCTAACAGGGGCGGCAGATGCTTTGGCGCGTCTTGGATTTGGGCTCGCACCTGATCCTCGCTTTGCACTGCGTTCACCGAAAGCGGAAGAGCCTGTGGTTTTATTTGATCTTGGTGAGCAGATCGAAAAGCTGGAAGATGTTTCGGCAAGCTATCAGACCGCGTTGATGGAGTTGGCCCTTGCCTCGTTTGTTGCCCATGCTGACGGGCGTATCGCCGAAGCTGAACGCAAAGCGTTGGAGACCCAAGTTGCATCTGTTGAGGGGCTGAATGAGCAGGAAAGGCACCGGCTTCAGGCAAACATGGTTTGGTTCCTTGCCGTGCCGCCTGACATGACGCTGCTGCGCCGCAAACTCAAAGATGTTGGTGTGGAAGACCAAACGGCGATGCGTGCGGCCTTGGTGGGTGCGGCACACGCCGATGGTGTCATCCAATCCGAAGAAGTCGCCAGCATCGAAAAGGTGTACAAGGCATTGGGCCTTGATCCATCACTCGCCTATTCCGACCTTCACGCTGGTGAGATTGCAGACGCGCCACGCACTGTTCGTGCGGCCCAGCCGGGCAATTCTGGAGAGGCCATTCCTGAACTACAAAAGGCAACGGGGCCAGTGCTGGATGCATCACGGATTGCCGCGATCAGATCAGATACGGCGCGGGTGTCTTCTGTCCTTGGGCAGATATTTGAAGCCGAGGAAGAAGCAGAAGAGGGCAGGGACTCCAAGGATGTAACTCTGTTTGCTGGGCTAGATGCAAAACATGGGGCACTGCTGCTGGATTTGGTGGGTCAAGAAAACTGGACCGAGGACGCGTTCGAACAGCTTTGTGGGAAGCATGGATTGATGCCGTCTGGTGCATTGGAGGCCATCAACGAGTGGGCCTTTGAAACTCATGATGAAGCCTTGCTGGACGAGTATGATGGTTACGACGTGTCTCCGGAAATTGCGGATACGGTAAAACAAAAATTAGAAGGGGAGGGGCGTCATGTCTAAATTGAAGCCACGTGAACGCGATGCAATTGTTCAAGCTTTGCGTGCGGGGGTCGTGCCAAAACTGGGCCTGCGTCATATTCAGGTAGGGCGCGTTCGCGAGATCGAAGAACTTGTGAAGGACATGGAACGTATCGCGGACGGCGGCTCCGCCATCCGTTTTGTTATCGGGGAATATGGATCCGGCAAAACCTTCTTTATGAACCTGATCCGTTTAGTGGCTTTGGAAAAAGGGCTGGTGGTGATGTTCGCTGATCTTGCACCCGACCGGCGTATTCACGCGACAGGTGGACAAGCGCGCGGCCTCTACGCAGAGATGGCGCGCAACCTGTCAACGCGCACAAAGCCCGATGGTGGTGCTTTGGCCAGTGTGGTTGAGCGGTTTGTCAGCCAAGCGCACCGAGACGCCGAGGAAAAAGACGTGCCAACGGGCACCATCATACGTGAGCGTCTGAGCCATTTTGAAGAACTTACTGGCGGCTTTGAATTTGCAGAGGTCATTCGCCGGTATTGGGAAGGCCATGAGAACGGGGATGACGAACTTAAGTCCGCTGCTCTGCGTTGGTTGCGGGGAGAATTCGCAACCCGCACGGATGCGCGCAAAGCACTTGGCGTGCGCACGATTGTCGATGATGCGAGCGTTTACGATCATCTCAAGCTGATGTCGGCATTTGTGTGCGAGGCGGGTTACAAAGGGCTGCTTGTCGGCCTTGATGAAATGGTGAACCTGTTCAAGCTGACATCGTCCCAAGCGCGCAATGCGAATTACGAGCAGATTCTTCGGATTCTGAACGACGTACTTCAGGGCAGTGCCGAGAATCTTGGCTTCTTAATGGGGGGCACGCCAGAGTTTTTGATGAACACGCGCCGTGGGCTTTATAGCTATGAAGCCTTGCAATCGCGGCTAGCGGAAAACACCTTCGCCCGCGATGGGCTCGTCGATTTGTCGGGGCCGGTTGTGCGGCTGGCCAGCCTGACGCCGGAAGATCTGTTTGTTCTGTTGGCCAATGTCAGACGCGTGATGCAGGACGATGAAACGGCTTTGCCTGATACAGCGCTTGAAGCCTTTATGAACCATTGCTCGGACCGGATTGGAGAGGCCTATTTCAGGACGCCGCGCAATACCGTCACTGCTTTTGTGAACTTGCTGTCAGTGCTGGAGCAAAACCCAAGTGTTGAATGGAGTGACCTGATCGAAAAGATCGACGTCTCAGAAGATCGAGGCGAAGACATGAGCGACGTGGAGGAAACGACTGGTGCTCAGCCAAGTGGTGACGACGATCTGATAAGCTTCAAACTCTGAGGCGTGAGGATGAGTAGCGCCTTTGACCAACTTGCCCGCCCTGTCCAGAAGTGGATCAGGCAGCAGGGGTGGCGTGAGCTGCGGGACATTCAAGCGCGCGCAATTCGGACTATTTGCGAAAGTGACAAGGATCTCATCGTCGCGGCATCGACGGCCGGTGGTAAAACAGAGGCAGCTTTTTTCCCGTTGATCTCTCAGGTGCTGGATGCGCCAGCAGAGGGTGGCGGGTTCGACGTGCTCTACATCGGGCCACTCAAGGCGCTGATCACTGATCAAGCGGGGCGGCTGGAAGGCATCTGCCAAGAGGTGGAGCTTCCAGTGGTGCCGTGGCACGGCGATGTGTCGCAATCAGTCAAAACGCGCGCGATGAAGAATCCCAAAGGGATTTTGCTCATCACGCCAGAGTCGCTGGAGGCATTGTTCGTCCGTCGGGGCCTGGAAATCGCGCGCCTGTTCGGTGCAACCCGAGCTGTGGTGATTGATGAGTTGCACACTGTGCTCGATAGTGAGCGCGGGGTGCAATTGCGGTCTTTGCTGACACGTCTTGAGTTGGCAATCAAAAGGCCCATCCGCCGGATTGGACTATCTGCGACGCTTGGGGATATGGATCTCGCCCGCGCTTATCTGCGGCCTGACAATGCGGAACACGTTACATTGATCGAAGCAGACGGCGGAGAAGCGGAACTGAAACTTCAGCTGCGTGGATATCTTTCCGGTGGAGAAGACGACAACACCCCGTCTGCAACAGACGCCGTCGCAGCGCACTTATTCGAGCATCTCCGGGGAAGTGACAATCTTGTTTTTGCCGGTGCCCGTCAACGTGTTGAAATTTACGCTGACCGACTGCGTGATCTTTGCGAGCGAGAACATCTTCCCCAAGAGTTTTATCCGCACCATGCTAGCCTTTCACGCGATCACCGCGATTTTGTCGAACGGCGCCTGAAAGATAACGGCAAACCGACCACTGCTGTCTGCACGTCCACACTGGAGCTTGGCATCGACATCGGCGATGTGACCTGTGTCGCCCAAATCGGCGCACCTTTCACTGTCGCAGCCCTGCGGCAGAGATTGGGACGTTCAGGACGTAGGGAGGGCCAGCCAGCGATCCTGCGACAATACGCGGTAGAAACGAGGCTCTCTTCGGATAGCAGCTTTGTGGATCGTCTGAGATTAGGCTTGATCCGGTCTATTGCGATGATTGATCTGTTGCTGGAGGGCTGGTGCGAACCACCAAAGCCGCAAGCGCTGCATCTGTCGACACTTGTGCATCAGATCCTATCCGTAATCGCACAGCGGGGAGGGGCCCCAGCAAATGTTCTTTACAGCGTGCTGTGTCGCGAAGGTCCGTTTCGGCAGATCAGCACAGCAATGTTTACGGATGTGCTGCGCGCGCTCGGTCATCCTGAAACTGGCTTGATAGAGCAAACGGACGGGGGTTTGTTGCTCTTGGGCCAAAACGGAGAGCGGCTAGTCGAGCATTATAGCTTCTATGCGGTGTTCAAGACGCCCGAAGAATACAGGCTGGTTTCAAACGGGCGGGAACTTGGGACATTGCCGGTCGACAACATCCTTTCACCCGGGATGATGCTGATCTTTTCAGGGCGCCGCTGGTTGGTTCAGGAAATCCATGATCGTGAGAAAGTTATCATGGTCAAACCCGCCAAAGCAGGTGTGCCGCCTGTGTTCGGTGGTGACCCGGGCGAGATCCATGACAATGTCATCGCGCGCATGTTCGATGTGTTGAAAGCTGATACCAAGCCCCTCTACATGGACGCGAATGCGCTCGGAATGCTTGAGGAGGCGCGGCTGAACTATGCGCAGATGGGGTTTACTGACGCGTCCCTAGTCAATTTGGGCGAAGAAACCTCAATCATCGCAACACGAGTAGGGACAATGAAAACGACAACCTTGGCGCTTGCGCTGAGAGGGTTTGGGTTTTCTGTCGAACAGTATGATGGCTTCCTTCAGGTGGAAGCCGGTGAAGAAACCCCGCCAATATCTGAAGTTCTCAAGCGAATTGGAGATGGTGAAGATGTTGACCTGTTCGCTGATGCTGGCAATCTGTTGACCGAGAAGTTTCACCCGTATTTGACGCGCGAATTGTTGGAACTTGATGCGATTTCATCCCGCCTGGAACCCCGAGTTCTAGCTGCACTGGTGAGAGTCTTCGCTTCTCAATTCTAGGCAGTCGCGAAAAGGCCAGAACAGCTAGAGAGCGGAATTTCAGACTTGGCCTGACGTACAGCTACAGTTTTCGCGATTTCAGTTCGGGTGCCATGAAAATGGTTTGACCGAGCCATTTTACTGACCGTCAAGAAGCTATTGCAGCGCGCCAAAAAGATCTGGAGTGTCCTCGTCGCGTCTCCTACTAAAGCCCTCACCGAGATGCAGGCAAGGGTGTTTAATGCGCGTCAGGCCTTTACCGCCCTCGAAATGAACCCAGCCCCCTTTAGGCATGCCAACGCTTACGATCAGTGCACCGCATATAGGACAAGTTCGCCTGAGGGATGCGCCCTTCCCAATTCCACGATCGCCCAGAAGAGCCCAGCCGCCGCGGACAAAGATTGTTCGCCCCGTTGATAGTCGGCGGGTGTGGGCTTTCCGATAATACCACCGGTCCGTCATCCCAGACCTCTTCTTTCCTCGACCCGACTGCCGCTTGGGGTCGAACGTACGTAGAAGCCTTGTGGTATGGCCTCCTGCACCAGTCCGACATGCGAGATCAGACCCACGGCCCGACTGCCCTCTGTTAGCGCAGCAAGAACCTGGATCACTTGGTCCAGCGTGCCCGCCCCATTCTCAGTGTCGAGGCTACCGAAGCCTTCGTCGATGAAGATTGTATCCATCCGGATTTTGCCAGACAGGCTCTCGACTACATCGGCGAGCCCAAGCGCCAGGGCCAGTGCCGCGATGAATGTTTCACCACCGGACAGGGTAGCCGTTGGACGCGCCTTGCCGGTGTTGATGTCAAAGACCTCGAATTCGAGCCCGCGCTTGCCGCGCCCACCCAATGCCTCGAGCCCGCGTGCAAGCCGGTAGCGCCCGCGTGTCATAGGGTCGAGCCTCATGTTCGCCGCCTCGAGCACCTGGTCGAACATGGCGCCAATCGCGAAGGTCTCTAGCGTCATCTTGAAATCGTTCTTGCCATTGGCCAAATCGGCCAGCCCCCGAAGTGGACCGGTTTCGGATTCAAGCCGCTCGGTTTCGGCCAAGGCTTCGGCCAGCGACTTCTTGAAGTTGGTCAGGGACGATACATCTGTCCTGGACGAAGAGAGCCCATCGTTGGCGGCGTTCAACTCCTGGGTAGCGTTGTCGAGTGCCAGCTGAAGCGGGGCGAGGTCCGGGCGCTCGCGATCCACGCAAGCAGCCGTAGCGTTCTGCCATGTCGTGCGCGCTGCGATCAGGCCCTCACGATGATCGGACACCGTCTTTCGGTCGCTTTCGAGGGTCGGGAAATGCGCTTTGCAAGCCTCATATCCTGCTTTGTCCAGCCCGACATCGGCCAGCCGAGCGCCAAAATCCCCTAGCGCCTTTTCCACGCGCTGCGCCTGCACGTCGCGCGCCCGCTTTGCTGCTTCAAGTTGCTCTTGCGCACGGGTAAGCGCTTCGCTGGCCGCTCGGTCCTTCTGCGTTGCCAGTTCCAGCGCCTCGGAGAGTTGCTTTTGCTCGCTTTGCAAAGCATCCCGCCGTGCGACAACCGCCTCGGGCGTGCGCAGACCTTCCGGCAGGGCCTCGACCACTGTATCGCGCTTGGCGCGCGCGCCAGCAAGAGTGGTCTCAGCCTGTCCTGAAGTAGTGCGCGCCGTAGCCTCGGCAGCTTCGGCCTCGGTCACTTTCCGTTTGAGATCGGCCAAATGCTGCGACATCGCGTCAAGATCGACGGCTTCTCCAAGCGTGGCGATGGCACCTTCTAGCCGAGTGATTTCAGCTTCGAGTTCCGCCACCGTACGCTCGGGCCGTTCCTGTTCGTCGAGCGCCAGCTTCTTTTCATCAAGCCACGTTCGGCAATTGCCGAGTTCGGTTTCCGCTCGAACCCGGGCCTCGGCTGCAGTTCTCGCCTCAGCCTGCGCGTCGCGAAACGCTTCGGTCAAACCAGATTGTTCGGGCGCGCCATGGGCCGGCGCAGGATGATCGTGGGAACCACAGACAGGGCAGGGCGCTCCTTCGGTCAACTTTTCGGCCAGAATGATCGCCTGCGTGCGCGAAAGCCGTGCTTCTGCATCAGTCAGGGTCGCCTCGGCAGCCTGTGCCGCATCGGTCTTACTCACCAGCTCGCTCGATGCCGCTTCGACCTTTCGTTCCGCATCCGCGACAGCCCCCTGCGCCTTTGCATGCACCGCTGCCTTGACCCTTTCGCGGTCGACCTCGGCCAGCTCACCGGTCAGCTTGCTCCGCGCCGCTTCAGTCTTTCGCGCTTGTTCAAGCGCCAGATCGGTCGCATCACGCTGAGTTTGGAGCTTTTCGCGGGCCTCTAAGGCCTCGGTCATCGCCCTCTTCGCTGAGACTTCTTCCTGCGCAGCCTTATCAAACGCTTTCTGTAGCTCCGCAGCCTGCCCGACCTGCTTCTCAATCGCTTCCAACTTTGTCAGGTCGGCCTGAACCTGCTTCCGTCGCTCCTCGTCAGACTGCACCTCGACCAATTTTTGCGCTGCTTCTTCCTTCGCCCCATTGGCGGTATCGAGCTCCGCTTCAGCGTTGGAAACAGCATCCACCGCAAGTCGTCCGTCGTGTTCCGCATTGTGCCAAGCCGTCTCAAGATCACGTGCTTGCAAGGCATTGCTGACTACCTCTACCCGCCTGGCCAGCGCATCAATCTCACCCGTTTTCGCTTCTAGGCTGTCAAATGCCTTCCGCGCCGTATCGACGGCAGCAAAAGCCTTTTCGATCTGTTCGCCTTCGGTCAGAGCCTTGCGCGCGGCTTCGTTCGCCGTCTCTGCGATCTGCTGAATTCCCTGCTTCTCTGCTACTTTAGCGTCCGCCGCAGAAATTCCTAGCTCCAGTGCCTCAGCGCTCTCGAAACCGCGTTCCTCAAGCCGGGCCACATAGAGTGCACGCTGGTCGCGCAACGCTCGTTCTGCCTCTGAGGCTTCTTCCTTCAGCCGGGCGGCGAGATCGCGATAGATCTTCACGTCGAAGAGATCTCGTAATATCTCGACCCGCGCATCAGTTTTTGCAGCAAGGAACGTCTCGAACTTGCCTTGCGGCAAGAGCACGATCTGTCGAAACTGATCTGCCCCGTAACCCAGCAGCGCCTCGACCTCTTTTCCAACTACCGAGACCTTCTTTTCAGCAATGACACGGCCTGGCTGGCTCGGGCCAAGCGTGTCCACCGGGATCCCGGTGACGTCGAAAAGCGAGGCTTCTGCGGCGTCATCTGTGGTCCCTTCGCCTCGCGCCTTCGGACGCTCTTGCGCCGGACGACGACGGATCAGGTAGGTCTTGGCACCCAGTTCAAAGACAAATTCAACTTCTGTAGGTAGATCAGGCGCAGAGTGATCCGAACGCAGCGAACGTGGCTCCTGATCGGTCTTGGTTGGTGCACCGAAAAGCGCAAAGGACATCGCCGAAAACAACGTCGACTTTCCAGCCCCTGTTTGGCCGTAGATTCCGAACAGCCCTGTCTCCAGCGCGGAGCGGAAATCCACCACCTCGGTTGTTGCGAACGGCCCGAAGGCTTGAAGCGATAGGCGAATGGGTCTCATGCCTGCTCCTCCCCGGAGGCTGTTGCGTGCAGCTTGTCCGCGACGATCGCTACTTCGGCGGTATTTGGCTCCCGGCCGCGAACAACCTTCATGAAATCACCGACCATATCTATCGGCGTGACCGCTGCTCGCCCACCGCTAAGCATTTTGGTCTCTGGGGCGCGACCCTGTCGGTCGTAGGCCAGGTGGCAGGCATTGGGGTAGGTCGCGCGCAACCGCTTCATCGGATCTATCAGAGGGTTTTCATCCGTCAGATTGGCCTGGATGAAGTCTTCAGACGGTGTTCCTGCCAAAAGATCCGAGAATGCTCCGGTCAGCGAGCGCACTTGCCGGATAGGACGGAACGCTACGGTACGGATCTCGACTCCTTCAGCTTTGAGATCGACGACAGTCATGGATTTTTCACTTCCCGCCTCGTCAAAACCGAACGCGAGCGGTGCGCCGGAATACCGAATATGGCTCGCGCCTACTTCCTGCGGCTTGTGCAAATGCCCCAGTGCCACATAATCCGCCCCGTCGAAGACATCAGAAGGCACAGTTTCGATCCCGCCGACCCGTGTCAGGGCGCGCTCGGTCTCACCGACCGCGCCGCCTGCAACGAAGGCATGAGCCACTACGACCCAACGCGCTCCTTCGGGCACCTGACCCCTTGCTGCGGAGATCTGGGCCGCGATGACATCTGCTGGCGTGCTGATACCCTCATCCCCGAACACTTCCCGCGCTGCGTATTCGTAGGAAAAGGGTAGCGCAGAAAAGGCGATCTCGCCATGCTCGTCACTCAGCAAAAGCGGAGTCTCGACCGCGTCGGCGATTCCGCGCACCAGCACCCTCGACGCGGTGGAGAAGACAGACATTGCCTCGATCCGGTCGCCAGAATCGTGGTTTCCAGAGATCATCACCACGGCGGCTTCGGTCTCCTCTGCCACGCGCTTGAGGAAGCGATTGAACTGCCGGATTGACGAATTGGGCGGCGAGGCACGGTCAAAAATGTCCCCGGCGATCACAAGAACATCGGCGCTCTCGACCACAAGCGTCTCAAGGAGTTGGTCGAGGATGACCTCGTGATCCTCCTCGAGGCTCAAGCCCATGAATTGCCGCCCTAAGTGCAGATCTGCCGTATGAAGTATTCTCATTTCGCACCGTCAATTATTACACATGCAAAAACTATATGGACAATAGCGGGGAGTCAAGATATCCTTCCCCCATGCCCTTCGAAGACCTCAAACATGCCCAACGTGCGCGCCTGGAATACCTCGACAGACTGTTTTTCTGGGACGGTGCAGCGACTCGTGCCTCCTTGATCAAGCGCTTTGGTATTTCAAATGCGCAGGCCGCTCTCGATTTTCGCGCTTACCTCGCCGAAGCGTCAAATGATGCACTGCACTATGATGCGTCGTCGCGCCAATACCTTGCCCATGACAGCTTTGAACGGCTCAGTGGCAAGGCGTCCTCGATGGAGCTGGAGCAACTCTTGGCCAGCGCGCCATCTCCCGCATTCGATAAATTGCCAGATTTGCAACGCACTCAGGACCTGCGTGTCCTACGGCCGCTCTACCGTGCCTTCAGGGCGAAGGAGGCAACGAGGATAGTTTATCAATCGATGCGAGATCCAGAACCTATGACTCGCTGGATTGCGCCTGTTCGGTTCGCTTCCGACGGGGTGAGACTACATGTGCGTGCCTGGTGCCTTGAGCGGAAGGCCTTTCGTGATTTCCACCCCGCGCGGATAGATCCAGAGCGTTCATTTGAAGCAACCAAACCGGTTGATTCAGTACCCCGTGATGATGATTGGTTCACTTGGGCCATTCTGAAACTCAAACCGCATTCTAGATTGACTGAGGCGCAACAACGCGTGGTCCGTATTGAATTCGGGTTCACCGCAGATGTGCTTGAGGCCAGAACCCGGAAAGCACTTGAGTTCTACACGGAACGCCGATGGGGTCTTGAGCAAAAGGAACCTCGTCTTGAACGGGTCTCTGTCGACTATGTTCCGATGAGCGAGGAGGAGGTCGATGCAAATTGATATGCGCCGTTTTGATCCCTCCCTTAATATGAACCGGTTCTATTCCGTGGAGCTGACCAAAGACCTCTTCGAACAACACGGCGTCCACCGGCAGTGGGGTCGTTTTGGGACTTGGGGGCGGCATCGCCACGATTGGTACGCGACAAAAACCGAGGCTGAATCTGCCCTTACCGATTTGATCAAACAGAAGCTGGCGCGCGGCTATCTGATCAAACTGCCCGTGTCTAAAGGGCAGGGGGTCTGATATGTCGTCGTTTGGAACGTGGTCTCTACAAGGTGTTCCCCAAAAAAGGCTGGGTTTGCATCGGATTTGAGGATCTCGATGAACCCGCAACCCAATGTCAAATGTGCGAAAGCCAGGACATCCGGTATGTTCGCCAACAACTCTTTAATGATTTTTCTCTCATCTGGCCGGGTCGGGCTCAAATGATAAATTGATCAATCTAAGGTTGAGGCTCTGATATTGTTTCACTTCCTATTTTCGGGCAGACGAATATAGTCAAAGGATATATTTTATTCTTTTCAGCTTTTAGGAATTAGCCTCGCGTGACGGAAGAAGAAATCGCCAAGATATCCCAATCTTGTTTTCATGGCTGCCCTACAATCGTCCTTGGCAGCGGAGCATCAATGCCTCATGGGCTTCCCAGCATGGGGGAGCTGAGCACGTACCTTAGCGAGAACATGAAGACAGAGGGCGACGCTGAAGATGATGCTTGGTTGCTAGTTAAGGTAGCGCTGGCCAACGGCGATCACCTCGAGGCGGCTTTGGAGGGAAAAACACTGCCTGCATCGCTAGTGTCAAAAATTGTAAGTCTAACTTGGCGTTGCGTGAACGAAAAAGACATGCAGCTTTTGGACGCCGCCGCCCAGGATGGTAACTTTGCGTTAGGCGGACTCTTGGCCAACATGTTCAGCAGTACGCATAGCGAGGTACATGTAGTCACGACAAATTATGACCGCGTTGCCGAGTTTGCCTGCAACTCCAGGAATGTGTTGTTTCAGACTGGATTTGCGCCTGGTTATATTCAGACGTGGGAAAGTACGGGCCGTGTAAAATTGGTACGCGGGGCAAAGGCCGCCCGCGTCGTCAAGATTTGGAAGATCCACGGATCTCTTGATTGGTTCCGCACCGCCGACGATAGGACGATAGGGTTACCAGTGTTCGAACTGCCGTCCAAAGATAACTACACGCCGCTTATGGTAACGCCAGGGTTAAACAAATACGAAAAGACCTATGAAGATCCGTTTCGAACAACCATCAATGGAGCTGATGCAGCACTAAAGGCAGCTTCTGCTTTCCTTTGTGTGGGCTTTGGTTTTCGAGACCAGCACATCCACCCCAAGCTAATTGAGCGATGCAGGGAGAGGAACGTCCCAACAGTGGTGCTGGCCCGAACGTTAACGGAAGAAGCAAAAGACTTCCTGAAAAACAAGGCGGGCACGAACTACTTGGGAATCGAACGATCTGGAACCGGTAGCAAAGTATACTCTCATACCTGTCCGGAAGGCGCCGATGTCCCAATGCCAGATCTTTGGTCGCTCGACGGCTTCAACAATTTAGTCCTTTAGGAAGCGTAAATGTCCATTTTCAATTTCTCCGACACCGAATCCCTTGGTAGCGTAATTTCAGTCGATACCGCTGCGGTCACTATTCGCGTTGATGACCTGGATCGTCTCAAACGTCTCCAAGTCAACCGACTGGTGGTTCTCCAAAGCAGCAAACCTGGGCAGCATCTAATAGGTATTGTCGTGAAGATTACCCGGAAGCCTGACACTCGTGAACTTGAAGATGCCGAAATTGACGACGACGATCTTGTTCCCAACGAAAACAACCTGGTGAAAGTCACCCTCATCGGCACACTGCTCGACCGAGTCGGCAATGATCAGAACGTGTTTCGACGTACACTTGAGACTGTGCCGGAAATCGATGCAAACTGCTTTTCACTGGATGGCGAGCAGCTTACCAAATTTATGCAAGTCATTTCCGATGTTAAAACAGACGGACCTAAGCTGTCTCTCGGCCATTTTACATTGGATGATGACGCAATCGCCTACCTCAACGGGAACAAATTTTTTCAGCGCCACGCAGTAATTGTTGGCAGTACAGGCTCTGGGAAGTCTTGGACTACAGCAAGGTTGCTCGATCAGATTGCCGAGTTACCACAGGCAAACGCCGTCTTGTTTGATATCCATGGCGAATATCGTCCATTAAAAAGCGAAGCATTTAAGCACCTTCGGATCGCCGGGCCATCAGACATAGAACATGATCGTGGATTAGCCGATGATGTCCTTCACTTACCATACTGGCTGCTGGGCTATGAGGCTTTGCTTTCGATGTTTGTAGATCGCAGTGACCAGAATGCCCCAAACCAATCAATGATCATGACCCGTGCAATCGTTGAAGCTAAAAAGAGCTCTCTTGACCCAGTTAAGCACAGAGAGCTTCTAGAAAATTTCACAATCGATAGCCCCGTGCCCTTCGATATTAACACTGTTCTCAAAAAGCTTAAGGATCTGGACGAAGAGATGGTCCCAGGAGCAAGGGGCGATAAACAGGGCCCATATCATGGTAAGCTCAGCCGATTGATTGGGCGTCTGGAAGCCAAGAGGCATGATCGCCGTCTGGCCTTCCTGTTCCAACCACCAACCGAATGTATGGACATGGCTTGGCTTGAAAAGATGGTCCACGCCATCTCTGCCGGACGTGGCGCACAAGACAACAACGAAGGCGGTATCAAAATCATCGACTTTTCAGAGGTGCCGTCTGACGTGTTGCCACTGATGGTGAGCCTATTGGCTCAAATCATCTTCTCAACCAGCCTTTGGACAAAGTCCGACAAGCGCCACCCGATCGCTATTATGTGTGACGAGGCCCATCTGTATATCCCTGAGCGCATGCAAGCTGACAGTTCTGACGCCGTTGCTGTTGAGATATTTGAACGGATCGCCAAAGAGGGCCGAAAGTACGGAATTGGCCTTGTTGTGATTAGTCAGCGGCCGTCAGAAGTAAATCGCACTGTACTCAGCCAGTGTAATAATGTGGTTGCAATGCGTCTGACAAACAGTGACGATCAAAGCGTTATCAAGCGTCTCTTACCCGATAGCCTTGGAAGCTTCGGTGATTTGCTGCCTGTTCTGGATATTGGCGAAGCACTCGTCGTTGGTGATGCCAGCCTACTGCCAACGCGAATTCGGGTCGCTGAGCCAAAGATGAAACCAGATAGCCAAACAGTCGCCTTCTGGGATCGTTGGAATGAGGATACTCCAATATCGGACACCCAAATTTCTATTAGTTCTTGGCGGAAGCAAAGCTCGTCGTGAGCTGGTGCATCTTTTGAAACAGTTATGCACTTCCAGCGGATAGAATCATTGTGGTTACGGGAACCTTGATTACGGGTAGCTCTGGGTTGAAACGCATAGCTTACTCAAAATATTAACATAATAAACCTTACAAGCCGTTAGTAATTGACCTGTTCGAAGCCATAATTCCCTTCGTAGTCACGCCAATCAACGAAGACCGACCGATGGTAAATGCTCGGGCAATTGTACCCCCATCTTTCAAGGCCAGTATGTGCCTCGGGTAGAGCTGCTGGAGCAGACCGAGCCCATGAAAAATCACCTTGGGTTCCATAGGTGCCGAGGTAAATGGTTGCAGATCGGTTGCAGTCTCCGTCGCGGCCTGACTCGTTTTGGCGTGCATATCGGACATCATAGACGCGGATTGAGCGTACAAAGTTGAATTCTGGGCCGCTAATGTCGATGTCAGCGCGGTCTTGGACCAACTGGAGCGCAAATCCTTCCGGAAGCAGGTTTGGCTTTGGTCCAGCAAGGTTTAAGACGGCATCTTCAGAAGACAGAGGTTCGGTTGCAGGCGACAAAAGCGGTCGCGGGCGATCCTGATTAGTGAACAAAATATCGTAGAAACGACCTCGATTATCCGACGGAGCAACTGGATCATACGATGCGCCCATTGGGCACCGCCAAATCTGTAATGGTGGTTCAATGGGCCAAGGTGTGATCCGGCGGATAAATTCGGCGCGTGCACGGGCACATGGAACTGATGCTGGCCAGCCGCCAGAGAGGCACAGTAAGATTGCGCAGTCGATCTGGTAAGTTTGAGCCTGAACACGATTGGCAAGGCCTACGGACGAACCAACAAGTGCAAGTACGGCCACAATTGAGTATTTTCGAAATGTGCGAAGCATGTGAAGCATCCTATCGAGTAGGGTGTAAGCAGCATGACTCCGTTAGTATATTATTGCAACTCTAAATATATTATTGATAATAATACGCATAATCTATCTTATGTTAAATATATGCTTAAGCCCCTGGTGGTGGCTTTGATCTCAAGTTTGCACACGTTTTGAACATAGGCGGCGGTTAAGTTTTTCAGAGTTATGGCGAATCCGTCCATTCCTCCATTTGGTAAAGACGCGGGTGAAGGGTTCCAACACAAAACTGCGAAAAATGCTGGCGTCGAGCTCATTTGATGATCCGCCATACGACGCCCAAATTACGGAGGGTCTGTCCTACGGAAATATTTCAATAGACTGACAGCCCTCAAAGACGTCACAAAACAGTCATGCAAACGGTCTAAGGTTTCTGCCTATTACTGCATACTCGGAGCGATCTGTTGAAAGAAATCAATGCGCAAGATGGCTCAAAGACATCTACACTCTGTTTCGGATGCATGCAATTTGGCGGCACGGCCGATGCTGCGGCAAGCCAAGCCATGTTCGAAGCGTGCAAAGAGGCGGGCATTAACTTCTTTGACACCGCCCATACCTACACGGGGGGCTCCTCTGAGCGAATGTTGGGCCAGTTTGCAAAACTGGATCGCGAAAAGCTGATCGTGGCAACCAAGGCTGGCTATACCGGTGGTAGCGGCCGCAACAACATTATTCGGCAATTCGACGAAAGCCGCATACGGCTTGGCCTCGACACAGTCGATATCCTCTATTTGCACCGCTGGGACCCGGAAACACCCTTACAAGAGACCTTCGAGACATTGGAAGCTTTGCAGCGATCAGGCAAAATTCGCTATATCGGCGTGTCGAACTTTGCTGCGTGGCAGGTGATGAAAGCCCAGGCGGCGGCAAATATTGTGGGAACGCGCATCGACATAATCCAGCCAATGTATTCGCTAGTCAAACGTCAGGCAGAGGTTGAACTGTTTCCAATGGCACTCTCAGAAGAGATCGCCGTCGCCCCTTATTCCCCCCTTGGTAGTGGATTGCTGACGGGCAAGTATTTTTCTGGCGGGGCGGGGCGTCTTTCGACGGACAAACGCTATGCCGCCCGCTATGGCCAAAAATGGATGCTTGATGCGGCACGAGCGTTGTCAGAACTGGCTGCTGAACTGAGTATTGACACTGCCACGCTTTCCGTCGCCTGGGCCGCACAGAATGCTGCTGTAACAGCTCCGATCATCAGCGCACGCAATGTTGAGCAATTGAAACCTTCTTTGGACGCTAAAGACGTGATGTTGAGCGCGGCAGTTTATGCGCGCATGGAAGCTTTGTCACCAAGACCTGCTCCAGCGACGGATCGGCTTGAGGAAGCCAGCAGTTAGGCTGGTCCGGGAATTTCGCCTTCCCAGTGTTCGCCCATGGCGACAATGCACGATGTTCCGTTTGTGTAGTTCTGTACGATGATCCAGTCACCGTTTCTTTCGGTAACCCATATTTCAAGCAGAGTTTCAGGGTCCCGCAGGCCCCTCCCCTGACGCTCTGCACCCAGAGCATTCGTCAGCATATGCGCCATGCGCGTGCTGTCATCACAACTAACATCGGTCATTTGCGCGTCCGCAAGTGGAGGAAACGAGAAGCAGATAAACAGAGGTAGCGCATAACGAAGAACCATAAGAAAATCCTAATCGCCTGACTTTCAAAATGTAACAGTTTTATGAAGCCTTGTGGATAACTGTGGCGCCAAGGCAATATGTATCAATCATTGCAAAAGCTTGCGCCTTTAGCGTTCGGAGAGCGTCATGTTTCTTTTACTTTTATGTAACGAAACTGACTTAAAACCGTCATCAAACCGTAGTTTCCGCCGGTTACGCCCTCATCAAACAAGGGGGCGATATGCTGACGATTGATAAGCTGACCAAGCGGTTCGGGGATAAAACGGCTGTAGATGCTGCAAACATCTTGGTGGAAAAACCGTCAATGATTGGGATCATTGGCCGTTCTGGTGCGGGTAAGTCAACGCTTTTGCGGATGGTCAATTGTCTGAGCGATGCGTCCGAGGGCACGATTACCTTTGAGGGTGAAGAGATCACAGGGCTGCGGGGAGCTGCGCGGCGCAATTGGCAATCACGATGCGCCATGATTTTCCAGCAGTTCAACCTCGTCCCCCGCATGGATGTCGTATCAAACGTGCTGCACGGCACCCTGAACAAGCGGTCGACCTTTGCGACAATGTTCAATCTTTACCCCCAATCTGATATCCACCGCGCGATCGAAATCCTTGACCGGCTCGGTATTGCGGAACAGGCCCCAAAGCGGGCCGAGGCACTATCAGGCGGCCAGCAACAGCGCGTAGCGATTGCGCGCGCCTTGATGCAGGACCCGAAAATCATCCTTGCCGATGAACCTATCGCCAGCCTTGATCCGATGAATGCGCAAGTGGTCATGCAAGCCCTGCGCCGCATTCACGAAGAAGACGGGCGCATGGTCATCGCAAACCTGCACACGCTTGATACCGCGCGGCGCTATTGCGACCGCGTTATCGGGATGCGCGATGGGCGGATCGTTTTTGACGGCACGCCAGAGCAGCTGACCACCGGGGTCGCACGTGACATCTACGGGGCGGGCGCGGACTTTTCCGAAGCCGCCACTTCCACCGAAATCGAAACACTGGACAGGGCAGAAGTCCGCGAAGTGAAAGCCTACGCCTGAGCCAGTTTCAGCCTGCGCGTCTGCTGCAGGCCACCTTAATCAACCCCGCCCCCAGATAGCCGCATAGCGGTAGGGCAACAAACCACGGAGATAACAATGAAAAAGACCCTCGCACTGGCGCTTGCCGCCTCCACAGCCCTCAGCACGGGCGCTTTCGCCCAGGAAATCACCGAATTCCGCATCGGCATCCTTGGCGGTGAAAATGCGCAGGACCGGATGAATAGCTACCAGTGTCTGGCGGACTTTACGACGGAAGCGCTCGGCGTCGAAACCAAGCTTTTCGCCCCTGCCGACTATAATGGCGTCATTCAGGGCCTTCTGGGTGGCACCATCGACATGGCATGGCTGGGCGCATCTTCCTATGCCGCAACATTCCTGCAGGATCCGGACGCGGTTGAGCCTGTTTTGATCAAGGTCAACCTTGATGGCTCAGTCGGCTACCATTCTATCGGCTTTGCCCGCGTCGATAGCGGCGTTACATCGCTGGATGACATGCAGGGAAAGGTGTTTGGTTTCGGTGATCCAAACTCCACATCGGGCTACCTTATCCCTTCCATCGAGATCCCGCAGTACAAGGACGGTATCACAATGGAATCCGGCGAATACTTCGGTGAAGTGAAATTCACAGGCGGTCATGAGCAGACCATCGTCGCAGTGAACAACGGCGATATCGACGGCGGTGTGACGTGGGCCGACGGTCAGGGCAACTGGGAAGACGGCTATAACTCCGGCGCGCTGCGCAAGGCGGTTGATGCAGGTCTCGTCGACATGAACGACATGGTTCAAATCTGGAAATCCAATGTGATCCCTGAGGGCCCCGTCGTTCTGCGTCAAGCTCTGCCCGATGATGTCAAAGCCACAATGGTTGCGCTGGTTGATGGCCTTTACGAAGCAGACCCGGAATGCGCCTACGGCGTCGCTGCGGGTGACACGCTGGGTTTTCAGCCCGTCACGCACGCGATGTACGAAAGCATCGTAGCGGCACGCCAGTCCGTCATTGGGAACTAAATTAATTTTTATGACGCATCCGGTAGCCCTTTGGGGCTGCCGGTATTTCTTTGTCCGGGGGTCAGGATGGCAGACATATCACTGAGTGGCGCACCACAGAACGTAGACGGCATTCAAGCCAGCTATATGGCGCAGGTACAGCGCCGCAGGCTTTATGGCGGTCTCACACTTTTGATTTTCGTCGTTCTGATGGTTTCCGGGTTCAATGTCGCAGATGACCGCAACGCTGGCGGTTTCTGGGATGGACTGCATCAGATCGGCGATTACCCCGCCGATGTTCTGTCAGAAGCATGGGAAAAGCGCGCCGATCTGCCCGCCCTGATCGCCAAGTATTTTCCTGCCTTGGTAGAAACCATAAACATCGCCGCTGTCTCGACCCTGATTGGTGCAATTGGCGGCTTGTTCCTGTCGCTGCTCGGCACCCGCGGCTTGGCGAAATGGCCGCGTCTGATCCCCTTGTTCCGCCGCATCTCGGATATCATGCGCGCCGTGCCCGAAATCGTCATCGCACTGGTTCTGATCTTTGTGCTGGGCGGTGGGCCCGTTCCTGCAATGATCGCAATTGCCATCCACACGGCTGGCGCACTGGCCAAGATGTTTTCCGAAGTGTCCGAAAACACCGACTTGAAAGCTGTCGAAGGGCTTGCCTCCACAGGTGCTACATGGTCGCAGCGGATGCTTCTGGGGGTGTTGCCGCAGGTCGCGCCAAACTACGTGAGCTACACGCTGCTGCGCTTCGAGATCAACATCCGTGCCTCTGCCATCCTTGGTTTTGTCGGTGCGGGTGGTCTTGGTTATGAGCTGCGCAATTCCATGGCTTGGGGACCGGGCCGCTTTGACGAAGCCGCCGCGATTTTTATCCTCCTGTTCGGCACGATCGTGTTCTTCGATCAAGTGTCCAGCCGCTACCGCAATCGTTTGACTGAGGGACAAGGCCAATGACCACTATTGATCTGGACGCGACCAAGTTTGAGGCCGAAAAGCTCTTTCAGCGCAAACGCTTGATTGGCTTTGGCATCCCGGCGGTCATCGCAGTTTATTTCGTTTATATCTTCTTCGCGTTTGACCTGCCTGGTCTTGCCGGACGCGCCAATATGGAAAACGCCGTGACGCTGGCTTCCGACAGCTGGTCCCATAAGGTCCATGTCACGCGGGATAATCGGTCAGGAGAGATCACTTATGCCGTCGAAGGAGAGCGCAAGGGTCGCTACCCCGAAGGTCAAAGACCTGATTGGGTGACCGGCGATGATGCTATCATCATTGATCTGGGGCGCGAGCATATTGTGCGCTATCTGCCAGACAACCGGACCGAGATCGAAATACCTGGCTTCCAACTGATCGAGGCGCAGGCCGAGGGGCGCACCGTCACGACCAACCTGCCCGATGATCTGCCGGATTGGATTTCCGCCTCGGACCGCCGCGTGGGCATCACCACACCCGAAGGCCGCATTACCTTGACGGGCGCTCGGACCGAGGTTTTCAATTATTTCCCCGGTTGGGAGCTGTTCTGGTTCACGCTCGACAGCCCCTACTACGGGCAGTCCTTGGCCACGATCCTGTTTGGCGACCAGATCGACCCTGCGCGCGGCAATATCACGGGCGCGATATCCGACTGGTGGAACAACGCCATGTGGCGGCACAAGGATGTGGCTTGGGCCATTGGCGAGACGATCCTGATGGCCTTCCTTGGAACGATGGGGGCAGCCATCATCGCCCTGCCGTTGGGCTTTCTAGCAGCCAAACGGTTCTCGCCCTTCATGCTAGTGCGCGCTGCCACCCGCCGCCTGTTCGATTTTGTGCGTGGTGTCGATGCGCTGATCTGGACGGTGGTCCTGGCCCGCGCCTTTGGCCCCGGCCCGCTTACTGGCGCGTTGGCAATCCTGATCACGGATACCGGCACCTTTGGCAAAATCTTCTCGGAGGCTTTGGAAAACGTCGACCAAAAGCAAATCGAGGGCGTCGCCTCGACCGGAGCCAAGCCGCTCCAACGCTATCGCTTTGGCGTCATACCGCAGATTGTGCCGGTGCTTCTGGCCCAAATCCTTTACTTCCTTGAATCCAACACTCGCTCTGCCACCATCATCGGCGCGATCACGGGCGGTGGCATCGGCCTTATGCTGACCCAAGCAATCCAGACCCAGAAAGACTGGGAAGAAGTCGCTTATTATATCGTCCTGATCATCGCCATGGTGATGTTCATGGACTGGTTCTCGGGCTGGCTGCGCGGCAAACTGATCGGGCGGAAAGACTAATGGCCAGCATCCTGATTACCGGTAGCAACCGGGGGATTGGCGCGGCACTGGCTGCACGTGCAGGGGATCTCGGGCATGACGTGCTGCGCGCCTCGCGTGCGGGACAGGGTGGCGATGTCATATTTGATGTCAGCAATCCCCAGCAAGTCCGGGACGCGATATCAGCTATCAACCATCCGATTGATATTGTCATTAATAATGCAGGTATTATCGGACCGGACAGCCCTACAACCGATATGGATTGGACTGCAATGGCCTATACATTTGCGGTCAATGTCGCGGGTGCTCTGGCCGTAAGCACGGCCTGCCTGGATCATTTGCGGCGTAGCAGCAGGCCCCGTATCCTGACAGTTTCAAGTCAGATGTCATTTATGGGATATGCCAAATCGGATCGTATTGCCTACCGCGCCTCCAAGGCTGCGGTAAATAAGGTCATGCAAGGCCTGGCGACGGACTTGCACCCTGACGGCATTGCCGTCGTGCTTGTCGATCCCGGTTGGGTGCAAACCGATATGGGTGGAGCAGAGGCGGATCTGACCCCGACCGAGGTCGCAGCAGGCCTCATCACCTTGGCGGAAACACTTAAGTTTGAGCAGACCGGCAAGTTCTTTCGGTGGAATGGCGAGGAGCGCGCGTTTTGACTACGACCAGATTGAAACCGGATGTCCCCTTTATTCATCCCGACTGCGAGATCACAGATGCAACATTCGGACAATATGTGGAAATCGGACGCGGCAGCCGCTTGGCGCATTGCGCATTGGATGACTATTCATACTGCGACCGGTTTGCCGACATTGCCAATGCCTCCGTGGGCAAGTTCTCGAACATCGCAGCCTTCGTGCGGATCGGTGCCACAGACCACCCGATGGAAAAAGCGAGCCTGCATCACTTTCACTATCGCTCGGCCGATTATTTTGACGATGCGGATCACGATGACGCTTGGTTCGATCACAGGCGGACTCGGCGCACGGTGATCGGCCATGACACGTGGCTTGGCCATGGCGCGCAGGTCCGGCCCGATGTGGTGGTAGGTCATGGTGCCGTTGTCGCAGGCGGTGCAATTGTCACTAAGGATGTACCGCCGTTCATGATCGTTGCAGGTATTCCGGCTGTCCCACTGCGACCCCGTTTCACCTCCAGTGTTGCTGACAGGCTGATGGCGCTCGCATGGTGGGACTGGCCGCACGCACGCCTGCGCGACGCGCTTGATGATTTTCGCACCCTCAGCGCCGAGGAATTTCTGGAGCGCTATGAGGGCACGATCTGACACCAGATGTCACAAAGTTGTAGCGTTGTGCCGTTAGGCAAAGGCAGGCTTATCATAAGGGTCAAAGCAGATGGATAGACGCGACCGTTCTCAGGTTTCCTATTCCAAGTCCGCACAATCACGCTCGGGCCAAGCAGTGATCAAGCTGATCGAGAATGCAACTGGGCGGCTTCATCTGATCCAGCGGGCGCGAGACTATGATGCCGAAATTGCGCAGGGCCGCAGTTTCTGGGAAGTCATGATCAACCGCTATGGGTTAAGCCTTAATGTGGTTTCGGGAGCTATCGCGGATATCCCTGCGGAGGGTCCATTGGTTGTCGTCGCAAATCATCCTTTTGGTATCCTTGATGGGTTAATCATGGGATACCTCCTGTCCACGCGGCGTGGTGATTTCCGTATTCTGGCGAATAGTGTGTTTCAGGATGCGCCCGATCTTAACCGGATTATTCTGCCCATCAGTTTTGACAACACCAAGGACGCGGTAAAGCTGAACTTGGAGACCCGCGCCAAGGCCTTGGAATTTCTAAAGGCAGGCGGCGCGATAGGCGTCTTTCCCGGTGGGACCGTATCGACCGCGGCAAAACCGTTCCAGCGGCCATTTGATCCCGGTTGGCGCCGGTTCACAGCGCGCATGATTACCAAATCAAATGCGACCGTGGTGCCGGTTTTCTTTGACGGTCAAAACTCGCGATTGTTTCAGCTCGCCAGCCATATCCATTATAATCTGCGCGTGGCGCTCTTGCTCAAGGAGTTTCGTCGCAGGGCCGACAAACCCGTCAAGATCGCAATCGGCGGGCCGATCTCGCCTGCAACGATTGCCACATTCTCCGACGATGCGCAGGGGATGATGAACTTTCTCAGAAACGAGACATATGGACTTTCACCCCGAAGTATTGGCCATTTGGCCTACGGATTCGAGTTTGAAGAAAAACACAAGGTCTGACGTGCCACAGCAATTGTGGGGCAAGGTCAATTTTCGTGGCCCTACTATGTCTGAGTGTTCTCCGGCTTCAAGAAACCCACCGTGATCGCCGACGCTGCAACCATCCCTGCCGC
This sequence comes from Pelagimonas varians, assembly GCF_003208435.1. GTDB lineage: Bacteria > Pseudomonadota > Alphaproteobacteria > Rhodobacterales > Rhodobacteraceae > Pelagimonas > Pelagimonas varians. The sequence continues at coordinate 85,435 of NZ_QKMF01000016.1, forward strand.
AGTGCCCAACATCAGCGCCAGTCCACCTGCTTGATAGGTCAAACCGGAAAGCAAGGTTCCGGCCAGCCGTCCAGCCGCATTGGCCATGTAGTAAAAGCCCACATCCATCGTGACCCGCTCTGCCTTTGTGAAGGACAAGATCAGGTAGGAATGGAGCGATGAGTTTACCGCGAAGACCGCCCCGAAAATCAACAATCCGATGACAAGCGTAAGGGTGAGCCACATCTGCGGCTCTGTGGCAGTGACAGCCGCGCATGTCAGCATCACCGGAACCGCGGCAAGGCCCCAGCCCCATGTGCGGGCCGCGCCAATCAGGTCCACCTCGGACCGTTGGCTTGCCCGCAGGATGCGTGGCGCGTTGGCCTGAACAAGGCCATAGAGAATGACCCAAACGGCCATGAACGTCCCGATCATGAAGAATGCGGCGCGGTTGCCTTCGGTTGTGCCATCCGACAGCACAGCGTAGAAATAGATCGGAATGCCGACAACGAACCAGACGTCCCGCGCCCCGAACAAGAACACCCGTGCCGCACTAAGCCTGTTCACGTTAGGAGATTTTGAAAACACCTCTGAAAATTTCGTGTCCTTGCGTCCCTTAGGCAGCCCCGGCGGCATGGCAATCAAAACGGCCAGCAGAATTGTGGCAAGGATCGCGGCCATGCCCAATACCGCCCAGGCGAATCCAAGCGTTGCCAGCAAAACCGCGCCTAGCAGAAACCCTGCGCCCTTCACCATGTTCTTGGACCCTGTCAGAATGGCCACCCAGCGAAAGAGAGCACCGTCCTGAGATGGTGCAAGCAATTTGACGGAGGATTTGGACGACATCTTGGCAAGGTCCTTGGCCACGCCGCTTGCACCCTGCACAAGCATGACAAAGGCGACCGATGTGCCAATCGCCCAACCCGGATCAAGCTGCGCCAAGGCCAGAAGCGCCAGCACTTGCAACCCTAGCCCTGCATAAAGCGTCGACGTCAGGCCGAACCGCGCGGCAATCCAGCCTGCGCACAAATTGGTGATGACGCCCGCGATTTCATACAGGACAAACAGATAGGCCAGCTGTACCGGAGAGAAGCCCAGCGTATGAAAGTGCAACAGCACCAGCATACGCAATGCACCGTCTGTCAGCATGAACGCCCAGTAGGCCGCCGTGACCGCGATATAGGCCGAAAGGCCTTCGGGGCGCGTGGCGCTTTCGGTCACAGACTGTCCCCGACTAAGCAGGCCACATCCACCAGCCGGTGCGCATAGCCCATCTCGTTGTCATACCACGCGTAGACCTTCACCTGCGTGCCATTGATCACCATGGTAGAAGGCGCATCGATAATGCTCGATCTTTCATCATTGGTGTAATCAGTGGAAACGAGCGGGCGTTCTTCATAGCCCAAGATGCCGTTCAACGGCCCCTCGGCTGCGGCCTTGAACAGGGCATTGACCTCTTCAGCAGTGGTCTCCCGCTCGACCTCGAAGACGCAATCGGTCAGCGACGCGTTAAGTAGTGGCACACGAACGGCATGACCGTTCAGGCGACCCGTCAGTTCCGGATAGATTAACGTGATGGCGGTCGCACTGCCAGTGGTTGTCGGAATCAGGGAATTCAGGGCAGAGCGCGCACGGCGCAGGTCTTTTGCCGGACGGTCCACAATGGTCTGTGTGTTGGTCACATTATGGATCGTTGTGATAGAACCGTGTTTGATCACCAGGTTTTCGTGAATGACCTTTACAACTGGCGCAAGGCAATTGGTCGTGCAACTTGCTGCGGTCACAATGCGGTGGCGGTCCGGTTCGTAGATGTCGTGATTCACCCCGTATACGATATTGGCGGCGTCACCGTCCTTGACCGGCGCAGATATAACCACCTTCTTTACGCCTGCGTCAAAGTAGGGGGCGAGCTTTGCCTCTGTCTTGAAAACACCAGTGCAGTCGATCACCACGTCAACACCCTCCAGCGGCAGCGCGGCGATGTCGCGGGTGCCAATGAACGGCAGACGCTGGCCGTCAATTGTCACGCTACCCTCATCATGGGCGAAATTGGCCTTCCAGCGGCCGTGGACCGTGTCGAACTCAAACAGATGGGCATGCATCTCGGGATCACCCACCGCGTCATTGATCCATGCAATTTTTGCCCCCCGTTCCAGCAGCGGCTTCAAGGCCAGCTTGCCGATACGGCCTAGGCCGTTGAGTGCGTAAACAGTCATATCTGTGGTCCTTTGTCAGTAGATTGGCCAATCGCGTCGACAGCTATTTGCAAGGACAACCGGTCCAACGAAGCAAGGGGCAAAGCTAAAAAAGCAATCATGCGGTTCCGTAGCGCGCCGTATGTCTGGTGGAAGGCGAGACTCTTTTCTGCATCAGAACCATCAACCTTCACCGGATCAGGTAGCCCCCAATGCCCGCTGATGGGCTGACCGGACCACGAGGGGCATTCTTCATTGGCCGCCTGATTGCAGACGGTGAAGACGAAATCGAAATTTGGGGCATCCGCCCCTTGGAACTCAGAAATGTTCTTGGAACGAAGGACTGATACATCATGCCCCTTCTGTTCCAGCACCTCGAGTGCAAACGAATTCAGTTCCGAGCGAGGCTTGGTGCCTGCCGAGTAAGCAATAAAACGATCACCGGCGAGGTCGCGCAAGATGGACTCGGCAAAGATGGACCGTGCAGAGTTGCCTGTGCAAATGAACAGGACGTTGAATTTTCGGTCGGCCATTTGTATGTCTCCGTGAATGGCGGAATAGGCACTTGGGGCGCAAATCTCAGGCCTCCCCCTGCAACAGTCGTGAAGAAGGTAATCGACGGTCTCGCGGGCGGCATCCATGTCGATTGCATAGCGCAAGGACGTGCCAATACGCTCTTGGCTGATCAAACCGGCTTGCATCAGCGCGTTCACATAGGTCGACAGAGTATTCGGCTTTAGCCCAAGCGCCTGCGCCAATTCTGTCGCCGGAACGCAATCGGGATAGCGTCGCATCAGCAGCCGAAACAGCGCCAGCCGTTGGGGATGGCCAAGTGTCGAAAGGCGGTTGGGAATCACTATTTCCATATTTCATGAATATATGAAGTATGATCATTCCAAAAGTGAAGGTTTTGTAAAACTGCGGTTGGATCTTAACCGGCAAACTGCCGCAGACGTGCTTACCGGCGGGTTGTGAGGGATCAGGCCTGCGAATTCCGGCAGATGAAATAATAATTCTTTCACAGAACTATTACGGCCCTGTCACGTTCGTCCCAGTAGATCGCCATAGCGTGATTATGGAGAAGAAAATGCGAAATACTGCTGCTTTTGTTTTGGCGTGCTGTGCGGCTCTGCCCGCCGCGGCGCAAACTGTTGAAAATGTGGAGTATGGTCCGCGCCCTTACTACCTGATTGACCAGATGGAAGAGGGTGCCCTCAAGGACCAGCTGACCCAATGCATGGGGCAGGAAGGGCAAACGTCGTTGTTTTCAATCGGGCACCGTGGCGCGCCTTTGCAATTTCCCGAACATACGGTCGAATCCAATGTTGCCGCTGCACGGATGGGCGCTGGCATACTGGAATGTGACGTAACCTTTACGGAAGACCTGGAATTGGTGTGTCGTCATGCGCAAAATGATTTGCACACCACCACGAACATTCTAACAAGCCCCTTGGCGGATACTTGCGTGCAACCCTTTACACCTGCCAACGGTGATACCTCGGCCTCAGCAGAATGCCGCACGTCCGAGATAACGTTGGCCGAGTTCCGGACACTGACCCCGAAAATGGATGCGGCTGACGCAGCTGCGACGACGCCAGAAGCTTATTTGCAAGGAACAGCAGATTGGCGCACGGATCTCTATTCAGCAGAGCCCGCAACGCTAATGACCCATGCCGAATCGATCACACTTTTCCAGTCTCTCGGTGCGAAGTTTACGCCAGAGCTTAAAGCACCTTCCGTCGAAATGCCGTTCAACGGGTTTAACCAAGCCGACTATGCGCAAAAACTGGTCGATGAATACAGGGCAGCAGATATTCCACCGTCCGATGTCTGGCTGCAGTCCTTCAATCTGGAAGACGTGCTGTATTGGATCGAAGCGGAGCCGGAATTTGGCGTTCAGGCTGTTTATCTGATGGATGAGTACGACACCGAAGGCTATTCCCCGATGGATGCTGGCACGTGGCCGAACACCATGGAAGAGCTGAAATCGATGGGTGTGAACTACATCGCACCTCCGACATGGATGTTGGTCACCACATCTGCGGACGGCGAAATCATCCCGTCCGAGCTGGCTGTTCAAGCCAAAGCAGCAGGGCTTGAGATCATCACATGGACTATCGAGCGATCTGGCCCACTCAAGGACGGTGGCGGATGGTACTACCAGTCAATCTCGGATCTGACAGACAGCGATGGTGTCATGTACGAATACATCGACGCCTTGGCGCAGGATGTAGGCGTTGTCGGTATATTCTCTGATTGGCCTGCAACGGTAACCTACTACGCAAACTGCATGGGGCTTGAATAGGCTGATTGCCCGCTCACTACTTGTATAGCACAGCGCTGGTGCCCCCGTAATGTTAAGTGGGGGCACCTCTTGCCTCTATTCGACTTCCGATATCAGCGTTACGCGCATCACCCTGTAAACCGATTTGAAACGTGAAATGAAAAACTCTGTTACTCCCGATGCTATTATAATGCGAAGCGCTGCACGATCCGACGTGGAACGAATTCTATCTATGGTGCGGGCACTGGCCCATCATCATGGGGATATTCCAGACGTCAGCGCAAAGACCCTGGAGCGTGATATCTTTGGAGAAATTCCTTGGATTTATGCCCTGATTGCAGAAGTTGATGGGAGAGTTGTGGGCTATGCTGCTCTCTGCCCGATGATAAAATTGGAGATGGGTGAGCGTGGCATTGATATGCACCACTTGTTTGTTGAAGCCGAGTTTCGGGGATCAGGCATTGGAAGGCGGTTGATCAATGCATCGATGGCCAAAGCACGCGAGCTAAATTGCGAATCTATGACGGTCGGAACACATCCCGACAATGCAAATGCCCAAGCCGTATATTTGGCCTGCGGCTTTGAACAAAGGCATAGTTTGACCCCGAGGTTCCGTATCTACCTTTAGGCATGGGCCCCTTCTGCCAAAATGGCGCGCAAAACCCGTAAAAGCATGAATAGCGGCAAGGGGATCAAAGCGTCAGTGTGACCCGGTCCCCTGCAAACCAGGTGCGACCGTATTCTACTGGCTTACCGATCGCACATGTATTGACACTTGACGATCTCAGCAAAGGATCGCCTTCGCCAACATTCAAAAGCAGCGCATGTGTTGCGGTAGCGCGAACTGCCGTCAGGCGGGTTGAGGCACGCGTATAGTCGTCGATACCGGCAATACTCAGCGCTCGGGTGACGCTACTTGTTTCTGTCAATGCCGCGGTAATTCCTGGGAGCCTCAAGATCGGGAACAGGCTTTCAAATACGGCAATTGGCTGACCATCTGCTAATGAAAGCCCATGATAAGCACAGACTGGATCGCCCGCCTCGATCTGCAACGCCTGAGCCTCGCCAATCGTCGCAGCGCGCTCGTCCAACGCGAGCATGCGCTTTTCGGGTCTGCGGCCTGCGGCAATCAGATTTTCGTGGAACCGCACCCGATTGCCAATAGGATAGTCGGTCGGCGTGGCCGCGACAAAGGCCCCTGCACCGCGACGGGTGCGCACCAGCCCTTCCTCAACCAATACCGAAATCCCGTGGCGCACCGTGTGGCGGTTCACGCCAAAGCGGTCTGCCAGCGCAGCCTCGGTCGGCAACTTGTCCCCCGGCGCATAACGTCCTTCAGCCAAGTCACTGCGCAATGCATTGGCGATGGCCTTCCAGATCGGGGTTTTGTCAGAACTGTCACGCAAATTTCACAAAACTCTTCTGTCATGAGGACATCAATATGATAAGATATGTATAGTTGTATAGGAAAGAGACAAGTTGTCGAGATGAAAGACACTGTGAGCGAAAATAATCCCCGTAAGGCGTGGATGGGTCTGCTGGCTAAAGCGCCCGAAGGCCGTGTGGCCGCACTGTTGGATGCTGAAATATCGCGCCCTGCTTTTACGTGGCTACGTGCACCAGAGATTGGCAGCACGATGGTCCGCGCACGCGCTGGTGCCACCGGCGCACCCTTCAATCTGGGCGAGATGACTATAACCCGCTGCGCTTTGACGTTGGAAACCGGCGAAGTCGGGCACAGCTATATTCAAGGGCGTAGCAAAGCAGATGCCGAGGTCGCCGCTCTCGTCGATGCGCTTATGCAGACCGCAATGGCAAGCAGGCTGCGCGAGACGGTCCTTGAGCCTCTGGAGGCAGGGATGGCCACCATGAAAGCCGCCCGCGCGGCCAAGGCAGCCGCGACAAAGGTTGATTTCTTTACCATGACCCGAGGAGAAGACTGATGCAGGCAAACACCCTGTCCGGCGGCTTTGCCGATCCAGCCGTCGGGTCAGCCCACGCCTTTCGCAGTGTGATGGAGGCCATGGCGCGTCCGGGTACCATTCAGGATATCGAAGGGGCAGCACCCCCTGCCCCGCTGTCGCCCGCGATGGGTGCCGTTCTGCTGACGCTCTGCGATACGGAAACACCGATTTATCTGGCTGGCGATATGGACTGCGATGCGGCGCGGGCGTGGCTGGCCTTTCACACAGGTGCCCCTTTTGTTGGCCCCGCGCATTGTATGTTTGCGGTTGGCAAGTGGGACGCGCTCGCGCCGCTCGCGGTCTACCCGATCGGCACGTCCGAGTATCCTGACCGCTCGGCTACGCTCATCGTCGAATGTTCCGAGCTTGCCGCCTCAAGTGCAACATTGACGGGTCCCGGTATCAAGGACCAGGCAACGCTTTCCTTGCCGGAAGTGGAAGCGTTTCAGGCCAACCGAACCCTGTTCCCGTTGGGGCTGGATTTCATTTTCACTTGTGGCGAACGCCTCGCGGCTTTGCCCCGGTCAACCGAAGTCTCGCGCTCAAGTAGCGAAGCGATAGCGCAAGTAGGAGCATCCTGACATGTATGTAGCAGTCAAAGGCGGAGAGCGGGCAATCGAGAATGCCCATGCCTGGCTCGCCGAAGAACGCCGCGGTAACACGGATATCGCGGAGCTCAGCATTGCGCAAATCCGCGAGCAACTAAGTCTTGCCGTCAATCGCGTCATGGCCGAAGGGTCGCTTTATGATCCGGACCTTGCGGCACTTGCAATCAAGCAGGCGCGTGGCGATCTGATCGAAGCGATCTTCCTCATTCGCGCCTATCGCACCACTCTGCCGCGCTTTGGTGCGTCCGAGCCTGTCGATACCGGCATTATGGCCTGCGATCGACGCATCTCGGCCACGTTCAAGGACTTGCCCGGCGGGCAGGTCCTGGGCCCAACATTTGACTACACGCACCGTTTGCTTGATTTCAAACTGGCCGCTGATGGCGAGGTGCCCAAGGCTCCATCTCGTGACGCCGAGACAGGCAATGTCCCGCATGTCACCGAATTCCTGAACCGCGAAGGGCTGATCGAAGAGGCCCCCCATGACGATACGCCGCCCCCCGACCTGACCCGCGAACCATTGGAAATGCCCGCCGACCGCGCCCTGCGCCTGCAAGCGCTGACCCGAGCGGACGAAGGTTTTACCCTTGGCCTCGCCTACTCCACGCAGCGCGGCTACGGGCGCAACCATGCCTTTGTGGGCGAGCTGCGGATCGGGTCAGTTCCGGTTGAGATGGACATCCCCGAACTGGGATTTGCCGTTGAGATCGGAGAAGTGATCCTGACCGAATGCGAAACCGTCAACCAATTCACCGGCTCGAAAACCGAGCCGCCACAGTTTACCCGCGGGTACGGGCTGGTCTTTGGCCAGACCGAGCGCAAGGCGATCTCTATGGCCTTGGTCGATCGCGCGCTACGCTGGGAAGAATTGGGCGAGGATAACGTTGGTGCACCCGCACAGGACGCAGAATTCGTTTTGTATCACGCCGACAACATTCAGGCGACGGGGTTCCTAGAACATATCAAACTGCCCCATTACGTCGATTTTCAGTCTGAATTGGAACTGGTGCGCAAGCTCCGTCGCGAAGCGGGTGCGCAACAGGTGCAGGAGGCAGCGGAATGACCGAGTACAACTTCGCCTATTTGGACGAACAAACCAAGCGCATGATCCGCCGTGCAATCCTTAAGGGGCTTGCCATTCCCGGCTATCAGGTCCCTTTCGCCTCTCGCGAGATGCCAATGCCCTATGGCTGGGGAACAGGCGGCGTGCAGGTGTCGGCTGCGGTGCTGACGCCCAAGGACACGTTCAAGGTGATCGACCAAGGGGCCGATGACACCACAAACGCGGTTTCAATACGGACTTTCTTTCAACGCACTGCTGGAGTTGCGACGACCACTGCGACAAGTGATGCCACTGTGATCCAGACCCGGCACCGCATCCCTGAAGAGCCGCTGCACGAGGGTCAGATCCTTGTCTATCAGGTGCCGATCCCCGAACCGCTGCGTTTTCTTGAACCCCGTGAAAGCGAGACACGTAAGATGCACAGCCTTGAAGAATACGGACTGATGCATGTGAAACTTTACGAAGATATCAGCCGCCACGGTCATATCGCCACCTCTTACGCCTATCCGGTCAAGGTCGAAGGACGCTATGTGATGGATCCCTCGCCGATCCCCAAATTCGATAATCCCAAGCTGGGTGATATGGCCGCAATCCAGCTTTTTGGCGCAGGTCGCGAGCAACGTATTTATGCGCTGCCCCCATATACCCAAGTGGTCAGCCTCGACTTTGAGGATCATCCGTTTGAGGCGTCCAAGGCCGATCACCCCTGCGGGATGTGCGGTGCGACAGACAGCTATCTGGATGAGTTGATCATTGATGACTTAGGTGGGCGGATGTTTGTCTGCTCTGACTCCGATTATTGCGAAGCGCGCCAGGCAACGGGCCATAAAGGAAAGGACGCAGCATGACACCTTTGCTTTCCGTTCAGGGCATCACCAAGCGATATGGTGCGCATATCGGTTGCGCCGATGTGTCTTTTGACCTGTATCCCGGTGAGGTTATGGGGATCGTTGGCGAAAGCGGGTCAGGTAAATCCACCTTGCTCAATTGCATGGCAGGGCATCTGACCCCCGATGCGGGACAGGTGGTGTTCGACACCCGCACGGACGGCCCCCGCGACACAATTACGATGTCGGAGCCGGAGCGGCGGATGCTCGGTCGCACCGATTGGGCCTTTGTCCACCAACACGCCCGTGACGGGCTGCGCATGGGCGTCAGCGCTGGCGGCAATGTAGGCGAGCGGTTGATGGCTGTGGGAGAGCGCAACTACGGCGACATCCGCGACAAGGCCACGGACTGGCTGGGGCGGGTCGAGATTGATGCGTCCCGTGTAGATGATAGACCCACAACCTTCTCTGGCGGGATGCAGCAACGCTTGCAGATAGCGCGCAACCTCGTGACGGGCCCGCGTCTTGTGTTCATGGATGAACCCACAGGCGGTCTTGATGTGTCGGTGCAAGCGCGACTGCTGGATCTGCTGCGCGGTCTCGTGCGCGACATGGGACTGTCAGCGATCATCGTAACCCATGACCTGGCTGTAGTTCGCCTGCTGGCGGACCGCCTGCTGGTCATGAAATCAGGCCGCGTGGTCGAGGCGGGCCTGACAGATCAGGTGCTGGATGATCCGCAGCATGCCTATAGCCAGCTTCTTGTCAGTTCAGTTTTACAGGTATGAGCCATGATAGACCTTAGCAACGTTTCCAAAACCTTTACCCTGCACAATCAGGGAAGTGCCGTGATCGAGGTGATCAGCAATGTGTCCTTCGCGGTTGCCCCTGGCGAATGCGTAGCGCTCACTGGGGCCTCTGGTGCTGGTAAATCCACGCTAATGCGGATGATCTACGGCAATTACCTGACGCAGGCAGGTGAAATTCGCATTGGCGGTTTGGACATCGTGCGGTCTGAGCCGCGCGACATCATAAAATTGCGCCGTGATGTGCTGGGCTATGTTAGCCAGTTCCTGCGTGTGGTGCCGCGAGTCCCAACGCTCGATGTGGTTGCAGAGCCTCTGCGCGCTTTGGGAGTACCGGCAGACGAAGCGCAGGACCGCGCATCGGCGCTTCTGACCCAATTAAACATCCCCGAGAGGCTGTGGTCCTTGTCCCCCACAACCTTCTCGGGCGGCGAGCAACAGCGCGTGAACATTGCCCGTGGTTTTGCCCATACCTACCCTGCGATGTTGCTTGATGAACCTACCGCGAGCCTCGACGCTGCGAACCGCGAGGTGGTGCTCTCCTTGATCGAGGACGCCAAAGCGCGCGGCGCGGCCATCATCGGTATTTTTCATGATGAAGCGGCCCGTACTCACGTCTGTGATCGCGAAATTGATGTCGGCCGCTTTACTCCCGGAATGGCTGCATGACGCTTGCCTCAAAGTCTGGGGGACGCCTCATCGCGGTTGTCGGCCCATCGGGTGTTGGCAAGGACAGCGTGATGGCGGGCCTACACGGCGCAATACCCGATTTGCATCTGGTGCGCCGCGTCATCACACGTGCGCCCGACTTGGGCGGCGAGGATTACGATGCGGTGTCTGTGTCACAATTTGAAGCCTTGGTTGAAGATGGGGCTTTTGCCGTGCATTGGCGCGCGCACGGGCTGCACTACGGCATTCCGATCACCGTCAAATACCAACTTGGCAAGGGCACCGATTGCCTTGTCAACTTCTCTCGCAAGGCTCTGGCCCAAGCGGCCGAGATTTTCCCACGCCTCGTAGTTCTCAACATCACCGCGAAACCGGAAACGCTTTCGCACCGTCTGGCCGCGCGGGCCCGTGAGACAGAGGAGGAGATCAGCAAACGCCTTGCCCAGGCTGACAAGCCCTTGCCGGCTGGGCTCAAGGTGATCAACCTCGCAAACGATGGTCCGCTGTCCCAGACCATCGCCCGGGGCGCGGCACTGCTTCAGCCAGTGAGTTTGTAGCGATGGATCACCTCGAACCGGCCATCTTCCCGCTCACCGCACAAAGCGATCTGGTCAAGGACAAAGGGCGTGGGCAAATCGGGCAGAAACCGGCGTACATTCTCGGTCCAAGTTGGGATCGCAGCGTCGGGCAAACGCCCCGACAGGGTCAAGTGAAACCTGAACTCTTCCATCACGTAAGGGTACCCCCACTCAACAAGCAATGCGTCCTGACGTGCACTCAGTCCTGCTGCGCGGCGACGCGCCATCTCCTGCTCCTCGACTGGTGCGCGGAAACCGTCAAGATCACGAACGCAAGTCTGCGCAACCTGCTGTACGGCCTCTGCTCCGCCCTGCGGCGTCAACGCCAGAAACCGACCCATCGTCGTCAGCTGCAAACAATCGCAGATCGCGGGGGCAAGCGATGCCGCCATCTCCGAGGTGGCCTGCTCCAATTCCGCAATTGCGCGCGTTTGGATCAAGCGAAACGGCGGCTTCAACGTTCCGTGAAACCCGTATTTACGCGGTGTCATCGTGATGTCACGCAAACCGCTCAAACTTGGCTGACGCGTCTCACAGCCCTGCACAACATCCCAGCCCAGCCAAGATGCTCCAAAATCGGCCAAGGGCCCATTCGGCGGCACATAGTAAATTGCAAATCGAGAGTATGACATGAATTCCCCTTTTCCCACGTCCTCTTTGACAAAGGCTTGTGACAACGATGTGTCAAGCGACCTATGTCTCGCCAATGCGCAGCTAGTGTTGGAAGATCAGGTATTCACTGGTGCGGTGACAATCGAACAAGGCGTCATTTGTGACATTACTGAAGGGGATCATGTCCCAACCGGTGCCCTGGATTGTGCCGGTGATCTTGTTATTCCCGGCCTTGTCGAACTGCATACAGACAATGTCGAACGCCATATCGAACCGCGCCCAGAGGTGGACTGGCCACATTTGCCCGCCCTGATCGCTCACGATGCAGAGCTGGCGTCCACTGGCATCACGACGGTGTTTGACGCCATGCGGGTGGGGTCCATCCATAGCGGCAAGGGACGCTACATCGACTACGCTCGAAAGCTGGCGGATGAACTCTTGGCAGCCCGCGCCAAAGGGTATTTCAAGATCAGTCATTTCCTCCATCTGCGGGCCGAAATCTGTTCAGAGACGCTGCTTGAGGAATTGGCGGCGTTCGGATCATCAGACCGGGTCGGCATCGTCAGCCTGATGGATCACACCCCGGGCCAGCGCCAATTCCGTGACCTGACCGCGCTGAAAACATACGTCGCAAAGAAGCGCGGGATGAACGACGCAGAGTTTGCCGAACATGTTGAGACCCTGTTGGGTCTGCAAAAACGCCTCGGGGCAAAGCACGAGGTGGGTGCAGTGAAAGAAGCCCGCCGTCTGGGTGCAGTTCTGGCCAGCCATGATGATACCACGGCCGATCATGTTGGAACCTCTGCGGTGAACGGCGTGGGTTTTGCCGAGTTTCCCACAACGGTTGAAGCCGCAGCCGCCTGTCGCGTGCACGGAATTGCCGTGATGATGGGCGCACCCAACCTGATCCGTGGCGGATCTCACTCCGGCAATGTTGCGGCAGAGGCCCTCGCAAAAGCCGATCTTCTCGACATTGTCTCGTCAGACTACGTGCCCTCAGCGCTGCTATTGTCGGCCTTCCGCCTTGCAGATACTTGGAATGATCTTCCCCGCGCTATTGCTACCGTGACCATCAACCCTGCGAGTGCCGTGCGGTTGCATGACCGTGGTGCTTTGAAAACAGGATTGCGCGGTGATGTTCTGCGCGTGCGCAAAATCGGCGAAACGCCTCTGCTCCGCGGCGTCTGGAGCCAAGGCAACAAAGTTGGTTAAGGCTTTTGGAGTCTCGACCGCATACGTCACAAAGGTTTCATGAAACTGTAGCGCCATTGATACGCAGCCCCACTATTCATCGGAATGAATAAACCTGGAGGGTGCTATGAAACTGAAATCTCTTTTGCTGGGTGTAAGCCTTGCCGCTGTGTCTGCCTTTGCAGCGACAGCTGAAACCTGGAAACTTGCCGTCACAGATGTTGAAGGTATGGAACGCCTGCAACTGGAATGGGGCCCGTTTAAGGAGGCGCTTGAAGTGGCCACCGGCGACACATTCGAATTCTATGCAGTAAACTCGCGCACGGCTGCAGCCGAGGCGCTGCGCGGTGAGACCGTGGATTTCGTAGTCTCTGGACCTGCAGAATATGTGGTTATCAACAAGCTGACCAATGCCACGCCGCTGATCGGCCTCGGTCGCCCTGATTATCACTGCGCCATTATCGTGCGCGCTGACAGCGGCATCAACGTGCCTGCTGATCTGGTCGGCAAGTCGGTCGCCTTTGGCGATATCGGTTCGACTTCAAACATGCTTTGCCCCATGCAGGTACTCGCTGATCACGGCGTCGATCCGGTTAATGACATTGAGAAAATCCACACCTCGCGCAACATCGCCTTTGAGGCGTTGAACAACGGCGATATTGACGCGCTCGGCATGAATGCAGGCACTTTCATCGGCGTCCGCAATGGCCAAACGGAGCTGCCTTACGGTTTTTACAAGATGATTGCGCGCTCGGGCGACCTGCCCAATGACATGATCATGGTGGGTGCACATGTGCCAACCGAGGCTGCCGAAGCAGTGCGCGACGCGGTCCTTGGGAACAAGGCGCAGGTCATCGCAGGCATCACGGCTCACGAAGAAAACGACAAGTATGTCGGCATGGACCTCGTTGCGATTGAAGACAGCGCGTATGACTACGTCCGTTCGATGTACACGAATGCGGGATACCCTCAGTTCGACAATTTCATCGGTGACTGATCTTTTGCTGAGAAGTCCAGCAGCACCGGATGTGCTGACTGAGCAAACCGGGGCGGCCTTCGCCCCGGTTTCGCCCGTTGAAATCGAAGCCCGCGCCGTTTCCAAAACATTTGGGGCAACGCCGATCTTTTCCGACGTGAGTTTCCGCCTCGCCCGCGGAGAGGCAACAGCACTTGTTGGTGCCAACGGCACTGGGAAATCGACCCTGCTGCGCTGCCTGATGGGGTTGATCCCAACCTCAGGTGGCACTGTGCATTTGCTGGGACAGCAGACGAATGAAATAGCCGGGCGAGAAATGCGCAACATTCGCGCGCAGGTCGGGCTGGTCTCTCAGAAGCACAACCTGGTGCCCCGACTGTCTGTGCTTTCGAATGTCTTGCACGGTCTTCTAGGCAAGCATCCCGGCATACGCCATTGGAGCCATTCGCTGGCCCCCCAATCCTCTCGGGAAACTGCCATGCAGGCTTTGGAACGCGTTGGCCTTGCTGATTTCGCGCACCGGCGCGCGGATCGGCTGTCGGGCGGGCAATCGCAACGCGTGGCCATTGCCCGCGCCATCGTTGGCGCGCCCAAGGTTCTCTTTGCGGATGAGCCGTGCGCGTCACTTGATCCAAGTGCAGGCGAAGACGTGATGGAGCTGTTCTTCCGGCTTGTCCGCGACGAGAACGTCACGGTCGTTTTTACCTCACACAACATTGAACATGCATTGAAGTACGGCGACCGCGTACTTGGCCTTGCGCAGGGGCGTATTCAGCTTGATGCGACAGCAGCCTCGCTGAGTTCCGCCGACTTGAGAGGTCTTTATGACTGATACCGCGCCTTCCCGGAATGAACGGACCCGATTTGAGCTGGCGCGGTTTGAGCGGCCCTCTGCCATCAGTTTTTTGGGCTATGTGCTTGGACTTGTTATCATCTTCTGGTGCCTCGCCGGTGCCGGCTTCTCGCTTGAAAAAGTAGCCAGCTCCCCACCCCGCTTTGCCGATTTCGCCGCGCGGGCCTTCCCGCCGAACCTTGACCCACAAGTGCTCTCGCGGCTGAGCTGGAAAATGGTCGAGACACTGCAAATTGCTGTTGCCGGTGCTGTCATCGGCGTAATCCTATCTGTTCCTGTCGCACTCTTGACCGCAAAGGGGCTGATCGCCGGCCCATGGGTGAACCAAATTGTACGCACCGGGCTGAGTTTCATCCGTGCTGTACCGGACATCGCCTGGGCACTGGTTTTCGTTGTGGCCGTGGGCCTTGGTCCCTTCGCAGGCATGCTGGCCATCGTGATCGACACAATCGGCTTTTGCGGTCGCTTTTTCGCCGACGACATGGAAGCAACCGACAAAGGCCCCGCCGAGAGCCTAACAGCCACTGGTGCGCGGAAACTCGATGTTGTGGCCTGTGCCACGATCCCCGGCAGCCTGCCTGCTTTCATTTCCACCTCTCTCTTTGCCTTAGAGAAAGCCGTCCGGTCGTCGACTATCCTTGGCCTTGTCGGTGCGGGTGGGATCGGGATCGAGCTTAAAGTTGGATTTGACCTTTTCGATTACCCCACAGCGATGACCGTGATCTTGATGATCGCAGTTGTTGTGATCGGGATCGAGCTCGTCAGCGGCTGGGCCCGCACCAAAATTATCGGAGAACAACGGTGAAATCGGATACAGCAGACCAGCATTGGGATGACCAATGGAAATCCATCGAAGAAGATAGCAAGTGGCTGACGCCCGAGAAGGACGTGCAGGAATGGGCGGCTGGTCTGGCACAAGGCGCACGCATTCTTGATCTGGGGGCGGGCGTGGGGCGTCACGCGCTTTGGCTAACAACCCAGGGCTTTGACGTGATCGCGTTGGATGCCGCACCCGGCGGGTTGGCAGAGATTGAAAAGGCCGGTGGCGTAGAAACAGTTCTTGCCCGCATGGATGCGCTGCCGTTCAAGGATCACACCTTTGACCACGTGCTCAGCTGGAACGTGATCTACCATGGCGATGAAGACATCCTGCTGCGCACCATTGCCGAAATTCGTCGCGTGCTGAAGCCCGGCGGCAGTTATATGGGCACCATGCTGTCCAAACGCCGCCTGCCGCATGAGCAGGCAAAATACGCAGGTCGTGAAATCAGCCGCAACGCATGGGTTTTTGATGCGCCCGGTACCGACAAAATGCACCCGCACTACTTTTGCGCCTCGGCAGATCTGTTGGCCCTGTTTTCGGGCTTTGAATGCCTGAGGCTTGAGGACCGTGAACACGAAAAGCCGGGGTCTTTCCACTGGCACCTGACAATGGAACGATTTTGAATGATTACCTTTGAAGGCGCACAGGTCTACCTGCCCGGCGAGATCACCGAAACGAATGTTTGCATCAGCAATGGCAAGATCGTCGAATTAGGTGGCCCCGCGCAAGGCGAGGTGATCGACGCACGTGGATTGATATTGGCCCCTGCCCTGATCGACGTACATGGCGATGCGTTCGAACGCCAGCTGATGCCCCGTCCAGGAGTTTTCTTCCCAACCGAAACGGCGCTCATCGACACTGACCGTCAACTTGCAACCAACGGGATCGCTACTGCTTATCACGCCATCACGCTGGGATGGGAGCCGGGGCTGCGCGATGTGGCACGCGGCCGCGAACTCATGCAAGCCATGTGCGATCTGGCAGCGCGGCTGACCGTGGAAAACCGTGTACAGCTTCGGTGGGAAACCTTCGCGTTCGAGGCTTTGGACGTGGTCGAATGGGCGCTTGCTGGGCCACTATTGCCTTCCGTGGCATTCAATGACCACACGTCCATGACCATGCGGGCCTATGACGTCCCAATCCAAGACCGCGCTTTTGAGCTGTCCCCGGATTTTTCAATCGCGTCTCTAGACGACGCGCGCATGAAAAAGCGCACCGCTTCCAAAGCCCACCGCGCAGGGCTGAGCGAAGAAGACTATATCGCGCTCCTGGGCCGCGTCTGGGATCGGCGCAGCGAGGTGCCGGACGCGATCGCATCGGTTGCACAGATGGCCCGTACAGCGGGAGCGCCCATGCTAAGCCACGATGATACACGGGCGGAAACCCGCGCCTATTTCCGCGCGCTTGGCGCAGGAGTGGCGGAATTTCCGATGGTGATTGAGGCGGCAGAAGCGGCCCGCAAAGGTGGTGATCCGATCATCTTTGGCGCGCCGAATGCCGCCCGTGGAGGGAGCCATATAGGCTCGCTTGGTGCGGGTGACATGGTGGAGGCCGGTCTGTGCGATGCGCTCGCTTCCGATTATTTCTACCCCGCCATGCTGGCCGCAATTGCCAAGCTTGACGCAGAGCGCCGCGCAGATCGGCTTGCGCTTTGGTCGCTCGTCTCAACTGGCCCCGCACGGGCAATGGGTTTGCCCGACCGGGGCTGCATCACTGTTGGTAAGCGCGCGGACCTTGTTCTGGTGGATTGGCCCGACGGCTCTGTCCCGGCCATTCAGGGAACATGGGTTGCGGGCCGTTGCGCCTATCGCGGTATACCGGCTGGATGAACCTGCCAAGACTGAACCGCGATTATATTCCTGCCATTGGACTCGGCGTAACCCAGATCATGGGCTACGGGACGTTGATGTACGCCTACGCCGTGCTCTTGCCAGAAATGGCCAATGATCTTGGACTGACTCTGTCAGAGGTATTCGGCATTCTGTCGCTGGGCCTTTTCTTTGGCGGCCTGGTCTCACCCATTGCCGGAAAACTGGTGGACCACTGTGGCGGTCGCTGGGTGATGACACTGGGGTCAATCGTAGCCAGCCTTGCGCTGATAGCGATGAGCCAAATTGAAGGGCGGATCGGGTTGTTTGTGCTGATCCTGGTGGCCGAAGGCGCGGGCATGTTCGTGCTGTATAATGTAGCTTTTGCCAGT
The DNA here is from genome assembly GCF_003208435.1 of Pelagimonas varians. Lineage (GTDB taxonomy): Bacteria > Pseudomonadota > Alphaproteobacteria > Rhodobacterales > Rhodobacteraceae > Pelagimonas > Pelagimonas varians. The sequence continues at coordinate 103,063 of NZ_QKMF01000016.1, forward strand.
GTGGCGCGACTGGATCTAGGCGTTCTGCCGCAACGCTCAATTTCTGTCATCACGCTGTTTGGCGGGGTCGCCTCGACTATTTTCTGGCCGCTGACTCTCGCGCTGTTTAACCGGTACGGTTGGGAAACAACATGGGTGATCCTCGGCTTCAGTGCCTTGCTGATCTGCACACCGATCCACTTCTTTGTCTTACGCGGGCCTGAACGCGAAGCCGATGCACCCAAGCCTGACAATGCGCCGGACTGGCCCGAACTGACCGGACACCTGCGCAAGCAGGCAATGCTGTGGATGGTCGTTTCTTTCATTTTTTCAGGCTACCTGATGGGCGCTGTTATGACACTTTGGGTGACCAATGTTCAGGACTTGGGCCATACGGCAGCCATGGCAGCCTTCGCCGGTGCCGTCATCGGCCCGTTCAAAACCGTGGGCCGGTTTTTTGAGATGTTGGTCAGTCGCAGCATGTACCCATTGGTGACCTATGCGCTTAGCCTCGGCCTGATGTTTTCTGGCTTTGTCGTCCTGTTGATCTTCGGATTTACGTTAACTGGACTACTGCTTGCGGCCGCACTTTACGGAATGGGCGACGGGATCAAAACCATCGCGCGCGGTACCCTTCCTTTGGCGCTCTTCGGTGCCAAAGGTTACGGCGCACGACTTGGGTGGATCTCCTTCGTGCAAATGGGGATCAACGCCTCCGCCCCTTTTGCTTTTGCATGGACCACACAAACCTACGGCGGCTGGTGGTCTTTTGCTGTCATGGCCCTGTGTCTTTGCTGTGCCATCGCTACCTATATGTTTATTCCCGACCCAAGGACCCACAGACATGACCCCGCTCAAAATAGGCGCCTGCCTGAAAACATCTGAGATTGCAGACCACCGCGATTGGCTGTTTGATGCCGCCCGCGATATCGAACTACAGGATTTCATGTCCCATGTCGCGCTAACCACCGGATTCGACGATCGCATTGCCGCCGCCAAGACGGCGCTTGATGGGCATACTGGACGCCTTGGCATTCATGGGCCCTTTGAAGGTCTGGATATCGACAACAAAGACTCGGAACTGCGCCCGATCATTACTGCGCGGTTCCTCAAAGCTCTCGAGGCCGCGGATCGGATCGGCGCGCGCCAGATGGTCCTGCATTCCCCTTACACGGCTTGGTATCAGAACAACATCTTCAGCTTTCCGGGCTACGCCGAAAGCAAGATTGGCCGCATCCATCAAATTCTAGACCCCGTCGTGCGCGCAGCCGAAGACATGGGCATCACTCTTGTGATCGAAAACATTCAGGACGTTCGCCCAGAAACACGTCGCGAGATGGTGGATAGCTTTGGCTCACAAGCAATCGCACTTTCCATCGACACCGGGCACGCTCAGTTAGCCCGTCGCATGTCTGGTGCCCCGCCCGTCGCCGACTTTATCACTGATGCCGGTGCGCAGCTTGCCCATGTCCATCTGCAAGACGTCGATGGCCATGCCGACCGCCACTGGGCCCCGGGGGAAGGGGAAATCGAATGGACTGCCGTTTTTCGCGCACTAGCGACAATCGAGAGCGCCCCGAATCTGGTGCTTGAACTGCGCAACAAGGCCGACATCCCTAATGGCTTCAAATCCCTGAGTGATCTTGGTCTGGCAGTTTGAGAAGGGCCAATCCGAAAATAGAAACGTATTGTACATGACAGAGATCCCACTTCTTCACACCAGCCGCCTGAAGTTGCGTCGAATGACGTTTGAAGATTGGCTGCCTTATGCCACTTGCATGCAATCCGAGCGCGCAAAATACATGGGCGGCCCGTTTACGACCACAGCCGCTTGGGGAGTGTTTTGCTCCGATCATGCGCAATGGGATTTTTGCGGCTGCGGTGCCCTGATGATTGAAGATCGGCAAACGGGTCTATGCCTTGGACAGGTCGGGATTAATTCCGGGCCACTTTTCCCAGAACATGAACTGGGCTGGCTGGTTTTCCCCAAAGTCGAAGGACAAGGCATCGCCTTCGAAGCCGCCACAGCATTGCGCAACTGGGCACAACAGGCGGGGGCATTTCGTTCTCTCGTAAGTTATGTCGACCCTCAAAATGAACGCTCGCGCAGACTAGCTGAGCGTTTAGGCGCGACTCAAGATGACACTGCTGCAAAGCCGGACCCAACAGACATCGTCTATCGACACTTCTGACGAAATTCGATTTTAACCAAGCTGCATAGGTTGCCTTTAGGACATCTCGGTGACCAGCAAGGCTCGCTCAATGCTCATCTTCAACGCTTGCAGAATCATATGACACCGAAATATCGTCATCCTAGTGTTACAAACTATGGCTGGGGGGCCCTATGGCGGATTACATTGCTGAACTCGACGAAATGCAAAATATCGCTGCTGTTTGGATCAAAGAGAAGTCGGCGCGGGGGCCAAGTGTTTTTGACCCAAAAAAACATATCTTTGATGCCAACAGGCCATCGGGATATTTTGGCGCTCCTAGAGAAAAAATCATGAACTGGATCGCTGACACTCAAGAGCAGAATCGACTGTTGCGTTGACGCAAGCCTACCCATTGTTCGTAACTCTGAGGCGCAACGTAACGGCTGTCGGCATCCAATGCGGCGCAACCTCAATTTCGTCTCGTGTTGCGCCTATGCGATCGGCAAGTCGCAGAGAACGTTGATTTTTGTTCTCTATGCGGATCAGCATTTCAGCAAAAGGGTCAACCTTGGGGACATGCGCAAGGTAGGCAGTTACGGCTTCAATAGCATAACCCTTTCCTTCATATGCATCCTCCCAGATCGTCCACGTCATTTCGGGCGGCTCGGCCGTATCAATCTGAAGCGCACCAACATGACCAATAGGCTGACCAGTTGATTTGAGCGTCATGACATAGCGTCCGAACCCCCGCAGTCGCCAGTGCCCGACCATGGCGCAAAGCTTCTCAAAGGCTTTTGCAGAGTCGAAGGGGCCACCCACGAACTGACTGCGCAGGCCACCACAATACGCAACATAAGCAGGCAAATGGTCCGTACAAGGAAGCACCAGGTTCATACGTTCTGTTTGGATGATGGGTCCTGTCATGGCGTGCTCCCGTCGCTCATAAGTCTATCCGGTAGAGGGCGTCTGTATGTCCGCCGATCTGTTCTGGCGTGATAAAGGTCTTCACATATCGTCCCCCCGCCGCTTTGATCACACCAATCGACGCCGTGTTGTCGGGATCTACCGCTAGATCGACCCGTTGCAATCCAACCTCGCGTGCGATTGGCAGCATCTCCTTCAGCGCAGCATTTGCCAACCCTTCGCGGCGCCGCCACGGCACGACCGCATAGCCAACATGCCCCAGGCATGTCGGTGGCAGATCATCAGTGTCGGATTGCCAACGCAGGGCAATGCTTCCGCAAAAGCCGTTTGCCCATATCCATCTTTTCAAGCTTGGTAACCGAGGCACCGACGACCCATCAGGCAGGATCACAGGCGGGCCTTGCCCTTGAAGGTCTTCCAGCCTGCTCAGAAACGTCCTAGGACATTTGGTAATTTCGGCCAGTTCCTCCTGCGCGGCGTCTGGGCGCAGATTGTCTGGAGACCATCCCATGGACAGGGCCGCACAATACACATCAAGGTGTTCCATCGCAGGCCGGACAAGACAGCCCATCTTACGAGTTGCCTCACCAAGCATAAGACAGACCTGATATGACAAATGGAACCGGCAGACTAACCAGAATTCGCAACAGGGTCGCACGCCGCCCCATAAAGGATAACTCATATGCAAAAATCTTAGTCGTAGAGAACAACGACCATGAAGTGACATAGGCGATGGCGGCAACAGGTGAGGCCCCGGTTTTCAAAGCGGCAGCCGCGATTGCAAAACTGACAAAGGCTCCGCCGGGTGTCAGAGGACCTAGGACAACGGCCAGCAGAACGGCGGCGATACCGGCCTCCTCCCCCAGCAATTGCCTCACCTCGTTCTCAGGCAGAAGTTCTGCAAAAAAGCCTGCGCCCAACAGGGCAATCAGCACACGCGGCGCGGTAAAGAGGAACGTGTCAATCGACGCCAGATATGACGCCAACCGCCACTCTCCATTGGGAAGTTTCAACCACAACAAAACCGCAGCAGCGCCGATGACAAAGGTCCCGATGATGATGTTCATTTGCGCACCTGCAAGAATGTTCGGACGGCCAGTCCCAGCAGGATCGGAACTGGAAGGCTGAGAAGGTAGCGGGTCCAGACCAGATCAGCGGGAAGGAACGAAAATTCCCAGATCAGGGTGCGGTTCAGGCCCAGAAGGCTCCACCCGGAAATGAATGCGATCATAGCACCCAGGTCTGCCCCGGCGACACCCAGGCCTGCGGCGATGGGAAAGGTCATCATTGGTCCGCCGAGTATCGCGGCACCGCAAAAAGCCGCAATCAACAGCCCACGCAAACCGCTTTCCCTGCCGATGAGTCGGCCGACGTGTTCTTTTGGCAGCATCAAGGGCAGCGTTGCCGCGATAAAGATCCCTGCTGCGATTTTGGGCGACAAGACAGCGAGAAAGGTAAAGGTATCGGCGACAATCTCAAGTGCGCGTCCTGCCCCCGACGAGAGAAAAACGGCGATCCCTGCAAGAGCCGTAAAGGCAGACAAAACCAGAAGACTGCCGTCAATGATCTGTCGTTTCTTTCGGATTGGTGGCGGATCAGCCTCGGTATTTTTCAATGAAGGCATCAATGTCGAGTGTCCTGATATCGGGCAGCGCCTCTTTATACGTCTTGTGGGACCAGTCCCAAACCGCAATCTCCATCAGGGCATCTGCTTGCTCTTGCGTGAACCGTCGTTTGATTTCCCGCGCGGGCACACCGCCCACGACCGTATAGGGCGCTACGTTCCTCGTGACCACAGCGCCCGCGCCAATCACGGCGCCGGTGCCTATGGTCACGCCTGCGGTCACGGTCACGCCGTGGCCGATCCAGACATCATCCCCGATGGTGACCCAATCGGCCTTGCGCCACTCAAAGAATTCATGGTCGTCCTCGCCAAGACCATAAGCCTCGGCCCGATAGACGCTGTGATGCTGCACTGCACGCCATGTGGGGTGATTGCCCGGATTGATCCGCGCCGCGTTGGCAATCGAACACATCTTGCCAATTGAGGTCCAAACCACGTGGCAGTTCTGGGTAATATAGGACCAGTCCCCCATAGATCCTGACTTTAGCGTCGTTCCGCGGCCCACCTCGGTCCAGGCACCCAGTTTGAAATTCACAACACTTGCGCCGTCGTCAATACTCGGCGTCTCGCTAAGGGGGTGTTTCGATCCAGAACCGCTCATTTCGCGCCATCCCATTTGCCGATCACTTTGCTGCGGATCAAACCTGATAGCCAATCAATGATATAAACCATAACAATAATCAGGAAGATAATTGACCATGCTTCGTCCCATTTGTAGGCGGCGATCCGGTCTGACAACAAAAATCCGATGCCACCCGCACCCACAATGCCAAGTATCGTGCCCGATCTGACGTTGGATTCGAAGTTGTAAAGCAGGATTGAGAGGATCACCGGATTGACCTGTGGCGCGACAGCGAAGCGGATTTGCTGCAGCCGCGATCCTCCAGAGGCTTTGACACCTTCCACAGGCTTTTCCGAGGTGTTCTCAATCGCTTCCGAGAATAGCTTTGCAAAGGTGCCAATCTCGCTCACGGCGATAGCCAAAATACCGGGCAACGGCCCAAGCCCGAAGGCGCGAATGAAAATCAACGCAAGGATCAGAGTCTCGAACGCGCGGATCACATCGAAACCGCGCCGCACCGTTAGGCGCAGAATGCTTTTCTTAATTATATTCTTTGCCCCGAGCAGCGACAACGGCACGGCAAAGATCGCCCCTAGCACCGTCCCGAGAAAGGCAATTGCAAGGGTTTCCCCCAATCCGTTCAATATCTCGGCAAAGTCCGCCCAATTGTCCCACACATGCGGTGGGAACATAAACGACAGCACGCGGCCGAAACGCCCTAGCCCTTCCCATATCCGAAGAGGCGACATGTCAAAGTCATAGAGGCACCAGCAGAATAGACCGATGAGAAACGTCCAAAGCGCGTAGCGGCGAATGCGCACTGGCAGCGGCGCCTGAAACGCCAATGGCACTTGCGCGCGGGCAGCTTCGATCTGAGATTGCGTCAAATTCATGATGTCCGTTCCTCCATGCCGATCACGCGGTGGCGCAGTTTTTCTGACCCGTAGTCAATGATCATCACGGTCACAAAAATGATGACAAACAAAGCGGACAGGTCTGTGTATTCCTGAAAACTCATGGCGATACGGAATTCCTGGCCTAGACCACCCGCGCCCACATAACCGATAATCGACGAGGCACGGACGTTGATCTCGAACCGAAGCAGGGTATAGCTGATGATGTTCGGCAGAACCTGCGGAACAGCGCCGTAGCGAATCTGGTCGAACCATGACCCACCTGCCGCCTTCACCCCTTCCAGCGGGCGCATGTCGATGTTTTCGTTCACCTCAGAGTAAAGTTTCCCCAAAGCACCGGTTGCATGCAACC
>NZ_QKMF01000017.1 GCF_003208435.1 Pelagimonas varians
ATCTGTTGCCGTGGCAATTGTGCCAATCCCGGTAACAACGGTGCCGCCTGCAGAGGAAGAAATCGTATAGGCATACGTCGCCCCGACTTCGGCATCCGCAAAGCTAAAGCTTGCTGTTGTCTGGTTTGCGACATTGATCAACAAATCGTCAAAAGACGCCGTATGGCCAGAAGGTGCCATAGTGTCCATTGTCAGACTGGCCGTTGCCTGGACCGCTGAGTTCGCCGCGTCATCTGTGACATCGGCGGTCAGTGACAAAGGTCCATCGCCTAGACCCGACAGATCGACGGTGACGGTCCAAATTCCGCCAGTGACGATTGCCGTCTGGTTTTGAGTGACCGGTGCGCCATCCGTTATCGCAATGGAAACCGTACGCCCGTCTTCCACACCACTGGCGGTGCCGGACACCACAACGGCAGATGCCTCGGCAGCATTAACCCTGTCATCGGTCGCCAAAGGTGTGTCGAACGCCAATGTCGGTGCTGTGGCATCCTTGGTGATCGTGTCAGTGACAGCTGTACTGATGTTGTCCAAAGCATCGGTCAGTGTCACAGACAGCGTCAATAGCCCGTCGTTCAGACCCGACAGATCAATGCCGTTTATCTGATCCGTACCGGTGGCAATACCGCCAGTACCCGTCACATCCGCACCACCTGCAGACGAGGAAATCGTATAGTCATAGGTTGCCCCAACTTCGGCACCAACGAAACTGAAGCTGGATGCAGACTGATTGGCCAAATTGATCACGCTGTCGTCAAAAACTGCGCCAAAGCCTACGGGAACTGTGGCATCCAGTGACAGGCTTTTGCTCGCTTGAACCGCCGGGTTTCCGGCAACATCCAACACATCTGCGGTCAACGACAGCGCCCCGTCGCCTAGACCTGACATATCAACGGTAACGCTCCAAATCCCGCCGGTGACTGTTGCGGTCTCGTTTTGTGTGGTCGGGGAGATATCGGTGATGGCAATGGAAACCGTCTGGCCATCTTCGACACCGCTGGCGGTGCCAGACACCACAACCGCAGGGGCCTCAGCCTGACTAATCAAGTCATCGGTTGCCAATGGCGTGTCAAAAACAAGAGAGGGCGCAACGGCATCTTTGGTGATTGTGTCCGTCACCGCGGTGCTGATATTGCCCTGCGGGTCGACCAGAACAACGGTCAAAGTCAACGTCCCATCAGCCAAAACCGACAGGTCAAGACCGCTGATTTGGTCTGCCGCTGTGGCGATTGCACCCGATCCAGTGACGTTGGTCCCGCCCCCAGAAGACGAAATCGTATAGGAATAGGATGCGCCCACTTCGGCAGCTGCAAAGCTGAAGCTGCCCGCGGTTTCATTCGCAACATTGATAACGCTGGCATCAAATGTGGCTGAGTGTCCCGTGGGCGCGACAACATCTTTTAACAGGCTGGCGGTGGCGTCCGCAGAGCGGTTGCCCGCATCGTCCCCAACACTTGCTGTCAAAGTCAATGCACCGTCGGCAAGCGCAGTCATGTCGATGTCCAAGGTCCATATGTCCCCGGAAACAGTGGCAGCGTAGGTTAGGCTAGTGGCCAGACTATCTACGATCGAAATGGTCACAGATTGGCCGTCTTCCGCGCCAGACGTCCGACCGGAAACGGTCACAGCCGCTTGCTCTGATGAGTTAACGATTTCATCCCCAGCAATTCCCGATGTGAAGGAAATCAGCGGTGCTTGCGTATCCTTGGTCACCGTATTGGTGACTGCCGGAGCGGCATTGCCCAAGGGATCGGTCAAAACAACCGAAAGCGTCAGAGTGCCGTCACCAAGACTGGAAACATCAAGCGAGCCAACCCATTGGGTTGCTGACGCAATAGTGCCACTTCCGGTCACATCTGTGCCGCCACCCGAAGATGAAATTGTATACGCATAGGTTGCGCCCACTTCGGCATCCGCAAAAGAGAAGCTGGCCACCAGTTCATTGGCAGAGCTGATCGCAGATGCGTCAAAGGCCACAGAATGGCCCGTTGGCGGTGTGGCGTCGATTGAAAACGCATGCGTGACCGGGCCTGCAGATGAGCCGTTGGCGTCAGATGTCGTGACAGAAAGGGTCGCCGCCCCGTCTGCCAACCCGCTCAAATCACTTGAGGTAGTCCACGCATCGCCGGACACTGTCGCAGAAAATGCATGTGAAACGGATGCACCATCGGTGATTTGAATACTGACGGTGCGGCCATTTTCAACCAATGAGGTTGTGCCAGCCAAAGTCACAGCACTAATTTCGGCGCCGGTGATAATGTTATCCGCAGTCAAAGGCGTGGTCAGCGTGATCGACGGGATTCTGAGACTCGCATTTGCGGTTCCGGAATTCCCGAGGCTGGACGTCAATTGGCCTGTGGTGTTCACCAAGGTTCCCGCAGAGGTCGCAGTTACATCCACCACAACGGTACAAACCTGCGATGCATTCACGGTGCCGCCCGAATAGCTCACACTTGAGCTGTTCGCTGTCGCCGTCAATGTCCCGCCCGAACACGTCGAGGAGGCATTTGGTGGCGTTGCAACAACCATACCTGCTGGCAGGTTATCCGAGACATTCAAGCCGGTTGCAGGCACCAATGCACCGGTGTTGTCGATCGTCAACGTCATAGCCATCGAACTATTCAGAGCCAGACTTGGCGATGCAAAGGACTTGGCAAACGTCGGCACGGGCGCAGCAGTAATTGCCAATGCCGCAGAGGACGTGCCGCTATCACCCAAAGAGGATGTCAGAGCCGAGGAGGTATTTGTTTGTCCTGACGCGGCGCTGGCCTGAACCGTCACTTCGACAGTACAGGACCCGCCAGCCGGCACGGTGCCGCCCGAATACGACAAGGATCCTGTCCCTGCGGCCGCTGTCAATGTGCCGCCCGTACAGGTTGTAGACGCATTGGGAACCGCCGCATTGAGCATCAAGGTTGGATAGCTGTTGCTAAAGCTCAAGGATGTGGCCGCGGCCGAAGACGCTGAATTGTCGATTGTAAAAGTAATTGTCGTTTCGCCGCCCTGCGCAATTGCATTGGGGTTTATGACCTGCGCAAACCCCGGCGCAGGCTCAACCGAGAAGCTGGCGGATGCCGCATCGTCCAAAGTCAAACCATTGCTGCTCAAGGCACTCGACGTGCTCGTATAACTGCCGGGGGTGGCCGAAGAGGGCACCTGAACCGTGACGTCGAAGGTGCACGACTGGCTTGCGGCCAGACTCGCGTTGGTCAGCGACAAGGTGCTTGTCCCCGAAAGAGATGATCCCGAACCGCAGACATCACTGACGGGCAAGCCACTGGCGACAAGTCCGCTGAGCGCGTCATTTAGATCATCGCTGAACTCTAGATCCGAGATCCCAGAGCCGCTATCCAAATTGGTGATGGTATAGGTCAGCGTAGTCGTGCCCGAGGCCCCAACCGCTGTTGGCGCAAAGGATTTCGCAAAACTCGCGGTAGCAGGTGCCAGAACTTCAAGACTTGCTGAAACAGCTGCGCCGGTAAGGGCTGTGCTGGCCGCAACCGTCTGCGCAGTCACAGTGGCAGTGCTACTTGTATATGTGGTTGGTGTTGTACTGGCGGGAACTTGCAATGTTGCGGTAAACGTACAACTCGCATTTGCCGCCAAACTACCATTTGACAGTTGCACAGTCCCTGTGCCGGACAACGTGCCGCCGCACGCAGATATCGGAAGGTCTGTCGCGGCCAATCCCGCAAACAGGTTGTCCACTTCGTCGGAAAACGTAATTGTATCAATCGCCTCGGACAATGTATTTGTAATTGTGTATTCGGCAACGGTTGCATCGCCAGCCTGTACCGGATCGGGCGCATAGCTCTTGGTGACAAGCAGATTGCCATCCTCGACATTCAATGTCGCTTTCAACGCCGGCAAAGAAACGGCGGCGCCGTCGAACTGTGCGGAAACTGCGCTTGAGGAAAAGAGATAATCGTCAACAGTCGGCGTCGCACCAACAGCCAGTTCAACATCAAACGTACAGATTCCACCTGCCGGAACCTCGAGCCCGGATGCAACAACTATCGAGCTCACACTTATAAACGATGACCCGGCTCCGCAGGTTACACCATTTACTGGAACAGTCGATACAGTAAGAGACGGGACTGCCGTAAAGCTCTCATTGAAACCCAATGCTGTAATAGTTGAGATGCCAGCAGTGTTGTCAAACGTGTAGCGAACAGTCAAAGGGTCGCCTGACGTGGCGACATAGGGATCTTGAAGGAATTCCTTTGACGTGACTAGAATCCCGCCCGCGAAAACAAAGATATCATCAGACACCGCAGGCGCTGTGGTCGCTTGGCCCCCGGCAGTTGCTGTCAAACCAGAAGTTGTGTTGGTGTAAGTTCCCGTTAAGGCCGAAGCCAAGTTAACCGTCACAAGGATATCACAGCTTTCGCCCGGCGCGATAGAACCGCCGCTGTAGCTTAGCGTGCTTGTTCCCGTCATCGTACCGTTACACTCATTGGTGGGCGTAGCGCTCCACACGGTACCGGTAAGAAAGGCGTTCAGATCATCGGTGAATGCGATATCAGTCGCAGTCGACACGGATTCAGCGGCACTTTCGACGGTAAACAGAATTTGGGTTTGCCCGAGCGCAGCGGCCTGATCATCAACGAAGGATTTGGTAAAGCTCAGGTTGGCACCGCCAAGAACCTGAAGCGTATCTGACGCCGTTGCCGATGCAATGGTGTTGCCATTTACGGTTGCCTCTACCTCGCCGGTACTTGAACTATAATCACCCGGCGCGGTTCCAGACGGAACCGTAGCTGTTACCGTCATTGTACAACTGGAGTTAGCCGCGACAGTCCCCCCCAAAAACGTCAACTCAACATCGAAATTGGGGTCCCCGAGACTGAACGTCCCGCCACATTGTGCCGAAAAGGCCACCGAAAGGCTGGCTGGGCTTGACAGATAATCAGTAAACGTGACCGAAGACGCCGCATCAACGGTATTTGGATTGGTCAAGACATATTCGATGGTGACCGGATCACCGGGAGCAACCGGATCATCGGTAAAGGTTTTGGTCAAGGTCACCGGAAGAAAACCGGATCCCAAGACCCTGATCGATGCACTGGCCGTGGATCCCGTATAAGACGCGCCATCCAACGTGCCGGTCAAGGCACTGGTGGTGTTGGTATAGCTGCTGTTTCCTGTCACACCAGATGGCAGGGCCACGTCGACCGAAAACTCACAGATATCGCCGGGGGCCAACGACCCGCCAGAAAAACTCAGGGTATCGGTGCCCGTGATCGAGGAACCGGGTCCGCATGGGTTTGACGGCAGCGACCCCGTAGCCACCGCACCGGTCAAAAATCCGTCCAGATCATCCGTAAACGCCAAATCTGTCGCCGAAACAGAGCGCGACGCGTTTTGCAGCCTGAACGTCAATTGAGCAGTGTCCCCTGCTGACGCTTGTGAAACCGCAAAGAATTTGTCGATTGCAACACCATCTGTGGGCAGGGATGGGACCGTCAGTTCATCGCGTAGCGTTGCAGACTGGCTTCCCGAACCGAATGAATCAAAATCAGTATCGATCAAATACGTTCCGCGATTCACGGCGCGCAAATCGAATACTATGGTACAGCTTGTTGCCAAGTTCCCGGCACTTCGGAGCCCAAAGCTTGTTCCACCGGGCACGGCAGTAAGCGTTCCGTCAATCGGTCCGTTGCACGTCGATGTGGCACCGCTTGGTGTGGCGATCACCAAACCATCGGGCAGCGTTGCGTTCAAATTGAAGCTATCAATGACGCTGCCAGGCCCCGTATAATTGTAGGTCATCCGCACCGTGTCGCCCGGTGTAGCCGTCGTCGATGACAGGCTGCTGGTGATCGTCACGCTGGCCGCCACAACTGTCAGATCGTCCGTCGCAGTGGTTCCGGTGCCGGCGTTGGATGTCAGGGCCGAAGTGGTAAGTGTATGAACGCCGACAGTGCTGGAACTGACCGGAATTTCAATTTCACAACGTTTACCGCTGCCAAGTTTGCCTTCCGCAAACGAAATCGAAGTAGCCCCCTCTGCTGCGCCCAGTGTTCCCGCGCAATCATTTGTGACATCACCCTTTGCGATCACCACAGAACTGGGCAAATTCACACTAAAGGCCAAATCATCGACTGGGACGGACCCGCCAGTCTCCTCGATCGCAAATGTCAGCGTCGAAATCGTATCCGGCAAAATATCATCCGGCGTGAACTCCGCCGTTAGTGTAGGCACAACCGCGCCTTGGGCAGTTGCTGAGGTTGCTAAAAATGGCAAGGAAAGCAGGGCACCTACAACAGACAAACGGCTCAATCGACGGATCATGTGAAATTCCAATGTCTCGTTCAAAGAATTTGTGGCTCAAAAAGCGGTCAAGCCACAGGTCGCCCAAATTACTTACGAAAAAGTGAAAAGCACAACTCTAAGGTTAACCCACGGTCACTTCACCAAAAAGTGTATCACTTTGGCACTAATGACCGGTTGCCACGTTGATTTAGTTCCGTTCGATTACGAACAGACTGCCAGTGCCTATTGGTCCATCCAGCGTTGTGGTCCCGCCATCGGGCCAACGTACAATTGCCCGCGCTGCCGATTTTTCGCGGCCCAAGCCAAAATGCGCTTGTGGCGCGTCAAAGCTCATAAAGCCGCCGCCAAGTTGCAATTCACGCGTTTGCTGGGTTCCGTCATCTGAAACAAGCGTGATATGGGCCCCGATCCCGTCGCGGTTGCCCGCCCGATCCACCAATTGAAACGCCAGTCCGGGAATTTGTGTATTGTTGCGATACACCATGAGCGGCCCATTCACCGGGTGTGTCACAATATCCAGATCACCGTCGCCATCCATATCAAACCGCGTTGCAGCGGCCGTCATCAAGTAATCTTCAAGCCCGAACGGGCCGGACGCCTCTTCGAAGCCACCCGTACCGGTGCTGTGGAAAAACAGGTTGGACGGAGACACTTCGTTCGGGACCCAAGTGCCGTTCACAATAAAGATATCCTGCCAGCCGTCGTGGTCAAAGTCGGCAATCTTGGTGTCCCAGCTCCAGCCGCCAACATCCAGCCCACGTTTGGCTGCGGTGTCCTGATAAGCCGCCCCATCCCATTCCAGCACCACATTTGACCGCAAGATTTGCTGGTGGGTTAGCTGGATTTCTTCGGCGGTTGGTTGGCGCGATGGCCTGAAATGCAGCGTGCAGTAAGCCTTGGGGATAGGCTGACTGGCCGGAATTAGATCACACAGCGATGCGTCGCGGCGTTGAATGGCCAGATCCTTGATCAACATCGCTTTGCATTCCGCCTGATAGCGGTCGGACAATGTCAGACAACGATCCGCATAAGTCGGGTCAAAACTGTTGCCGGATTTATACCACTCTTTGATGGCCATATTCTGTTCGCAGATGGCCTTGGCCGCACTGTCTTGAATCGCGTCACAGTATTTGTCCAGCCGCTGCATTTTCAGCTTTTGCGACACGCCCGAAGACCGGCCGGCAATTTGCGCCATATATAATGTCGGGCGGCCTTCGTTGAACAGATCCACCGATTTGACGGCCATCGTTGTGGTGGTGGTATGCGGGATCAGGCCTTCGGGTTCGGTGATCATGGTCATGCCGCCCTGCCCGTCCCCGAGATAGAAATAATCTGGGATGTCGAAATCATTGCCAACGATCAGGTCTTGATTGCCATCCATGTCGATGTCCGAAAACAAGATTGTCAGGGTCTCGCCGGGGATGCCGGGCAGATCAGTGTAATGACTGCCGTCCATTGTGCCGCCTTTGTTGAACACAATCCGGTTGCGCGATTCTTCACCCGGAATGCGCCGATACCAGCCCGCTGCCCAATTGCCCAAGGCAACATCCAAAAACCCGTCGCTGTCCAGATCGGCAAAGCTGAGCGCCAGCGCCAAGGGGCTGTCAGGGTTGTTGGCAGCCTGCCGCGGCGGCTCCGCGCCAAAGACCCCGTCCACATTGCGCCACCAGAAATTGCCATTCAGGTAGGTTGCCAGAAACAGGTCCGGCCAGCCGTCATTATCAATGTCAGTCAGAACCGCATTGAAAATATGCTGCTCCGCCAGCGCGCCCAAGTCCACCTCTTGGCGTTCAAACCGGCCGCTGCCGTCGTTCAGATACAGGTATAACCCCACCTCGGTCGAGGCGACGGCAAGGTCAATATCCCCGTCGCGGTCGAAATCGGCACTGGACAGGCTGCGGCCTTCCCAAAACGGCGGCCACATGTCCCGCATGGTGAATTCAACCGGCTTGTCGATGCCCAGCGTTGCGGCCTCTAATCGGGTGAACCCTGTATCAGCAGGGGCCGAAGGCGGCGCAAAGGGCACTGCAAAAACAGAAATCCGCTCAGCATCGTCGCTGGACACATGCAATGCCGGGTCCAACTCTGACGCCTGCGCGGCGCCCCACAAGGCGGGCTGGGTTTCCGTTTCGCCCAACAGCAATTCCAGCGCGCGTTTTGTTTGCCATTCGTGATAGGCGTGGGTTCCATACCCCGACGCAAAGCCCAAAACCGCAATCGACGCCGCCATCAACATGGCCGCCCGTATCCCCAAAGTCTGGTAGATAATAAAGAACGAATAGATCGAAAAACTGCCAAGCGTGAACAGCAAGGCCATGACATAACCGTGCGAC
Source organism: Pelagimonas varians (assembly GCF_003208435.1). Lineage (GTDB taxonomy): Bacteria > Pseudomonadota > Alphaproteobacteria > Rhodobacterales > Rhodobacteraceae > Pelagimonas > Pelagimonas varians. Next base: position 8,610 of record NZ_QKMF01000017.1, read on the forward strand.
AAACCTGAGGCAATCAGCGCCCCCGTCAGCACAACATCAAAGGCGATCGGCACCGGCAAGAACAACCCGACCATCGTCACCAGCGCCAAGATCCCGATGCCAAACCCAAGCCCGACAATCAAATCTTGCGGCAGCAGAACCCCGACCGCGGCACCCAGAAACCCGGCCAGCGCCATCAAGGGCACAGTCATCTTGACCAGATACCACAGGTTTTTCGCGTAGCCCGTGATCACACCCACAACCGCCGCGCCCAGCGTCTCGGGCTCTACCCCAAGTTCCTGAGCGGACCAAAGGGTTTGCTCCATCTGCGGCGCTTCAATTTCGGTTCGGGGCAACTGGCGGCAAATCAAAGGCACAACGATCAAAATCACAAACAGACTCAGCGCGATTTTTGTCACGGCCATGTAGAACGGCAGCAGACTGAACACCATCGACAAGACAATGATATTCAAGGTCGGAGAAGCCACCATCGCCGACAATGTCGTTTCGGCCCGCATCCCCGCAGAATACATGCCCCGACCAATCGGCGCGACACAATTGGCGCAGACCCCAAGCGGGGCCCCGATGGCCAACCCCAAAAATGAATTGGCAAAACCTCCGCGAAAACTGCGCTGCTGCAAATAGGACAATAGCGTCATGAATCCGGCGGCAAACAACAAGCCAAAGGTCATGCCCTTTTTGTTGGTATTGATCCAGTTCAGCGTCGAATAACCGATCTTTTCAACCACACCCATTGCTTCGGTCAGGGGGTATTTGGCCTCAAAACTCAGCGGATCTTCGAGCTGGATCGCCCCGGACATCAGCGCCTTTTCGTTCAGGGCCGGATAGCGCGATCCCGTCCAGAACAAGCCGGCCAGCACCACGACAATCAAGGCGGCCAAAAAGAACCGCTTCTGATAATGGGGCGCGATGACGTTCTGCATAGGTTCAACCTTTTCGCACGCAATGAATTCAATGTCCTAACACACGGACCATTGGCTTCATCCTGATAGACCAGTCATTCAATATTGGCAGTCATTCTAAACCGTGTTACCTGATAAATGAATACTTGAGGAGATGGCATTTGTACGAAGGCCGCCAAACCCCATGGTCGTTTTTTGACAAAATATATGTTGTCAGCTTACCGTCATCACTGGACCGCAGGGCTTATGTCGGCAGGCATCTGGCCGACCTTGGGATCGAAGGCTTCGTATATCATGATGCTTGCGGGCCCGATCACCCTGATGTCAAAAAAATTGTATCAGCTAATTTGGTGCATCAATACCCCCCGTGTTTTCGATGCGGCAAGCTGTCGTGCGGTCGCGCCGATTGCAACAATCAATTGATTGGCCCACAAGTCGCGGTCTTTGCCAGCTATCTGAACCTGTGGAAAACCATCGCCGCAACGCCGCAACGCGCTTTGGTTCTGGAAGACGACGTTCAAATTCATCCATGGTGGCCCAAAGTGCTCGACTTTTTGTCGAAGCAAGAGTCACAGGGCCGTATTGAATTCGCCCCGGACCAACCCCGATTGCTGCGACTTGGCTGGGGAATGAGCGCCGATCACGACGATACCGCCTGCCGCCTGGAGGACAAGCTGCGCATGTCCAATCCCGCCCATGCATTGACATCGGCCTACGCGCAGGCGCTGCTGGATCGGTTCGAAGGGGTCAATCATACAGCGGATGTTTTTATTCACCGCGACGCTCCAAAACCTGGCGAAGCGCTGACTGTGTTCCCTCCGATTGCGTCAGAACTCTCATGGTCTGATGGCCGCTTTTCATCACTGATCCACCCCAGAAACAGCCATGCCGCTTATCTTGAGGCCCAAGGCCAATCGCAAAAAGCATCCGCGTATCGAGACCTTGTGAAAACCCATATGACCCAAGTGGCACACACTTCAAAAGAGAACTGACCCAACGTGGCGAATTCCATTTTTATCAAATATTTTTCCGGCGACAAAAATGCCGGCGACTTGGCCAGCCCCTATCTGCTCGAAAAAATAAGCGGCCAGAAACCCACGCCGATCATCATGCAACAAGGATCGTCGCAGCAGCATTACATGGGCGTCGGGTCCACGCTAAGGCATGCGGATGAAAACACCGTTGTTTGGGGGACTGGCATAATGACACCCCTCATGCAGCCCCGTGCCGCACCGTTGAAATTCCTTGGCGTTCGCGGTCCTTTGACCCGGACCCGCCTTGCCGAACTGGGCTACAAGGACGTTCCCGTTATTGGCGACGGTGCTTTGACAATGCGCCAGTTCTACAACCCGCCAGCGACGCAAACCTATGACTTCGGGCTGATCCCCCACTACGTCGACGAACAAGAACCGTTCTGCGACGATGTCCGGCAACGCGGCGGGTCGGTGTTCTCGCCCCAGCAAGACCTTGAACCCTATCTCGATCAGCTGTTGCAATGCCGTGTGATCTTGTCTTCGTCTTTGCATGGTCTGATTTTCGCCCATGCCTACGGCGTTCCTTCGATCTGGGTCCCGCTCAGCAACCGTGTGGTCGGCGAGGGTTTCAAATTCAGGGATTACTATGCCTTTATGGGTGTCGATCAGCACGACATTCCCGTTTGGGATCCACAATCAGATTTCGCCAGCAATTTGGCCAAAGCGACCTGTCCCGACATTCCGGACATTAGCCGGCACGCCCCTGAGTTGCTATATTCCGATCTAAAAGCCCGCGACCATGTCTAAGCCGGCTGAGCAGCGATGGGATCAATTCGGAACCGATTACGACCAACCCGTTTTTGTTGGCAAACCCAAAGTATATATCATCGCCTCGTCCGGCCGGTCAGGTAGCCACCTGTTGGGGAATTTGCTATTCCAAACAGGGCAGCTGGGAAGCCCGCTGGAATACCTGCATCCAAAGCACAAGCTGCGCTGGCAAAAGGACCTGAATCAACCGGATATGCGCGGGACTTTGGAATGCCTCATGGCGCGGCGCAGCTCTGCGTCGGGGTGGTTCGGCATCAAAGCCCACTGGGGGCAGTTTTCGCAGGCCATCACCCAAGAACCCCTTTTGCCCTGGCTCGATGTGCAACGCTACATTCGGCTCAGCCGGACAGACCGGGTAGCCCAAGCTGTTTCAATGGAAATCGCGCGTCAAACCGGGGCCTGGATCAGCTGGCAAGACAGAAAGCAAGAACCGGTGTATGACCGCGATGCCATTGCATCCTCTATCCAGTCCCTAACCCAAGAAGATGAGGCATGGGACGCGCATTTTGAACAGGTCGGCGCGACACCTATTCGCGTCACCTACGAAAATCTAACTCATAACCCACACGCCACGGTTGCCTCAATCTGCCAAGACCTCGGCGTCTTGGCCCCGCAAAGCGCCGCGGACATGACAGCCGCCCCCAAGAAACAGGGCACAACGTTAAACGACGATTGGGTGCGCCGATTTCGAGCCGAGTAACCCAAGGCTCTCACCCATCAAAAAGCCCCCCGGAACATGCGCTCCGGGGGGCTTTGGAATGTCTCATACATACGACGAGGTCGGTTTAGAGGCAGTCACCCGCACCGGCCAAGGCAACCCATGCGCCCGATACGCGGGCACAAAGCGCACCAGAATCATCGTAATATATCATGCCATTACCCAATGAAACGACAGGGGCTGCGTCTTGTGGTTGAAGAACCATACCCCCTTCACGCGTAAACCGGAACTGAACACCAGACGTGTCAACTGCGCTAATTTTAAACGTATCGTTTGATGCGATCCCAGATTCCCATTTCACACCAGCCGCCGAATCGTGAAATCGAATATTCACAGCACCACTTCGTAATATGTGGATAGGAGCTTCTGGAGCAGAAGTGCCAAAGCCTACATCGTCGGTGTCTTCAATATATAGGGCATTTGTACTCGCGCCCGGCTCAATCCGGAACGGCAATGTGCTGCCATTGGAAACATCACGAATGAAAAAGTTCGTTTCATTGCTCGCCACATCAAAAGTCTGCGCGGCAAAGCCGCTGCTGCCGTCCTGCTCCAAACGCAAGGTGGGGGTGTTGCCGCTCTTTACATGTAGGTCAGCAACCGGAGAGTTCGTTCCGAATCCAACGTTACCACTGCTTGCAACAAACAGCGAATTTGCTGGCGCGCCACCTCGAATTTGGAACGGGGTAAGACCAGAGTCTATGTCTTGGACTGCAAATTTATTGTTCCCGCCATTGGCGGAATCGTTCACTTGAATTGTCCAGTCAGTTGTCGGGAAGCTGGCCGAATTTGATGTATCCGTGAAATTGATCCGCAGGTTGTTTTCTTTCAACCGAATGGTGTCAAAGCCAAAGCTTTCACCATTAACGCAGTCTTGCCCCACGCACAGGCTGCCATCGACGATTACATCATCGAGAAAAACCTGATCGGCTTGCGCGGCTACGGCCGAAAGACCCAGAACCGCAAGGCCCGCTGCCAGAGATTTGTTAACGACTTTTTTCATTTTTCTATTCCTTCCCATTAGGTGGGGGTGCCGTAGCGCGGCGACCTCTCCAAATTATTCTTCTTTAATGTCTTCGGGGGTAATGATTACGCCGCGCGACACAACAAATGATCCCGACAGATGGAACGGCAGAGCCTGTGACGTGGCAATTGATTCGCGGCCATTGTCGATCGGGTTTGCAATTTCGGCTGTTTCTTCAGTCGCTGCGTTAAGCTCGAAGCGATACACACCATCCAACACGCCGCCACGATCCAGCTCGTAGACAGGGGTTCCGGTTTGGGCAAATACCGTGTCAACTTTGCCGTTGGGCGCAGAGACAACCAGTGTGGCATTGGATAGGCCGGTCCAGTTTTCAAACCAGACCGCGTTCGAATTGTTCTGGGGAACCGGATCAACCGTGTTGGCCGCTGCAAAGCTTGCCAACCCCAGAAATGCGGTCAAAGTCGCTATTATTAAACGCATATGATTCTCCCTAAAATCGGCCCGACACATCCAAAGTTTGTGTTGCGAGCCCAAATAATGGACGCGCGCAAACGGATAGATCACGCGCATGTTAACTTAACGTTAGCGAGTTTTCGCCACCCTGTCACCCTGACACCTCTGATAGATTGGCGGTTTGACCTCTCCCGATCGGCCAAACCCGCGCGAAACAGTCGACCTGCCGCACCGCTGCGCTGGTGGTTTTGGGGCTGGTCCTTGCCAACAGCCGGTCTCATCGGACAGATTGGACTCACTGATTCGGCGATAGGAGGCGTTCAAATGTGCCAGGTATTTGCAGGCCAAAGTCCAGATGACTATCAGCCCGTCACCCGCCGGTTGCGGTTGAACGGCCAAAGCACGAGCATCCGTTTGGAACGCAGTTTTTGGGAAATCGTCGATACAATCGCGCAGGGCGAAGGCATGACCACCCCTGCCTTTGTGTCCAAACTCCACTCCGAGGTCTTGGAGCTGCGGGGCGAGGCACCGAATTTCACCTCGCTCTTGCGCTGTGCCTGTTTGATCCGGCTGGAACAAAACGCGGTCGCCAGTGCATCCGCAGGTGGTTCAATCGCCGCCGAATAGGCACCGGAAATAAAAATCACGCTGTAGTAACACGCTACTACCTAAAGCCCGGATTGGTCCGGCATCCTTACCAAACACGCAATGACTTGCGGTTTGAGAGGGAGGCATATGGCCAAATCAATACATTCGATGATCCGGGTTCTAAACGAAGACCGCTCGATCAGTTTCTACCAGACAGCCTTCGGCCTCAGCGTCGCCGACAGGCTGGATTTTGACAGTTTCACCTTGGTGTACCTGAGCAATCCGTCAACAGGGTTCGAGCTTGAACTGACAATCAACAAATCCCGAACCGAGCCGTATGACTTGGGCGATGGCTATGGCCATATGGCGTTTAGCGTCGATGATCTGGATGCGGAACATGCCCGTTTGATTGCCGCTGGCCTCGCCCCTCGCAAAATTGTCGATTTCAAACCCGGTGACCACGTCATCGCGCGGTTCTTCTTTATCCAAGACCCCGATGGCTACGAAATCGAGGTTCTGCAAAGGGCCGGACGCTACAAATAGAGACGCTACAAGTAAACGCCACCACAAAACACACTGAACTTTGGGAGGAGATCAGACCAATGCCACAGAAAAAATCAACCCTCACACGCCGCGAGCTGCTATTGCGCAGCGTCGCCGCAGGCGGTGCCTTTGTTGTCGGGGCCGGCTATGTCGCCGACAGCGATGCCGCTTGGGCGATGGAAGTTGAGCACCTGCAGCCCAAAACCATGGCGACCCTCATCCAGATGGCCCGCGATATTTATCCGCATGACCATCTGGCTGATGAATTCTATGCCGCCGCCGTCAAAGCCTATGACAGCGAAGACGCCAAAGACGCAATCGAGGCAGGCATCGCAGCCCTCAACGCCGCCGCAACCGGCAAGGGCTTTGGCAGCTACATCGACACCCAGTGGGAACGCGACCGCGTTGATATCCTGCGCGGCATGGAAAACAGCCCGTTTTTCCAAACCGTGCGCGGTGGATTGGTGACCGGTCTCTACAATCAAAAAGCGGTCTGGCCGCTGTTTGGCTACGAGGGCGAAAGCTTTTCCAAGGGCGGTTACATCGACCGCGGTTTTGACGACATCAACTGGATCTGAGGGAGGGCTGAACAATGGCTGCACCATTTGAACTGACCGACGACAGCGTTGTCGTCATTATTGGAACCGGCGCCGGTGGCGGCGTTCTGGCGAATGAACTGGCCCAAAAGGGCATCAGCGTTGTCGCGCTGGAAGCAGGCGGGCGCTATCTGCCCGAAGACTACATCAACGACGAATGGGAAAGTTTCGGCCAACTGGCTTGGCTTGACGCCCGTTCCACATCCGGCGACTGGCGCGTGGCCGACGATTTCTCGGGCCTGCCTGCATGGATCGTCAAGGCGGTTGGCGGCACAACAACCCATTGGGCGGGCGCATCCCTGCGCTTTCAGGACCATGAGTGGAAAGCGAAAACCAATTACGGAGACGTTCAGGGTGCCAACCTGCTCGACTGGCCCATCGATCCGCGCGAAATGGATGACTACTATACCAAGGCGGAAAACAAACTGGGTGTGACCCGAACCGGTGACCGCACCGGCCTGCCTGGCAACAACAACTTCAAGGTCTTCGAAGCCGGAGCCAAGGCGCTTGGCTATTCCGAAGTCCACACCGGCCGCATGGCGATCAATTCCACCGAAAACGATGATCGCATGGCCTGCCAGCAGACAGGGTTTTGCTTTCAGGGCTGTAAATGGGGGGCCAAATGGTCTGCCGCCTATACCGACATTCCGCGCGGCGAAGCCACTGGCAACCTTGAGGTCCGTGACCGGGCGCATGTCCTCAAAATTGAACATGATGACAGCGGCAAGGTCACCGGCGTTCTGTATGCCGATGCCGATGGCAACCAACACCTGCAAAAGGCGCGGATCATCTGCGTTGCAGGCAATTCCATCGAAAGCCCCCGACTGCTGCTCAATTCTGCGTCCTCGATGTTCCCTGACGGGCTGGCCAACAGCTCGGGTCAGGTTGGGCGCAACTACATGCGTCACATGACAGGGTCTGTCTATGCGGTCTTTGACAAGCCGGTGAAGATGTGGCGCGGCACCACGATGGCCGGCATTATTCAAGACGAGGCCCGCCACGATCCATCCCGCGGCTTTGTTGGCGGCTATGAGCTGGAAACACTGGCGCTGGGTCTGCCCTTTATGGCGGCCTTCCTTGATCCGGGTGGCTGGGGCCGTGAATTCACATCGGCACTGGACGGATATGAAAACATGGCCGGATTGTGGATTGTTGGCGAAGATATGCCGCAAGAAACCAACCGCATCACCCTTAACCACGATCTCAAAGACCAGTATGGCCTGCCCGCACCGAATGTGCATTTCGACGATCACCCCAATGATGTCGCCATGCGCAATCACGCCTATAAACAAGGTATGGCTGTCTATGAAGCCGTTGGCGCGACGCGGGTCTTCCCGACACCGCCCTATCCGTCGACCCACAACCTCGGAACCAACCGCATGTCGGAAAAGGCCCGCGATGGTGTTGTGAACAAACACGGGCAAACCCACGATATTGCCAATCTGTTCATCTCGGACGGATCGCAATTCACCACCGGCGCTGCTGAAAATCCGACCCTGACAATTGTGGCGCTGGCCATCCGTCAAGCCGATCACATCGCCGCCCAAATGGTCAACGGCACTTTGTAACGCTGCATGGACTGCAAAATACAAAACCCAAAGCGGGGGGCGGAAACGCCCCCCAAATGCGTTGCCAGCCCCCGATTGCTACACCACTTTGCGCCGAAAATACCGGCGCGCACCCATGTTCAGTGCTCAAAAGTGAACAGTAAATGCACAATTGTTGCATGAAGGCTGAACGCTGTATTTAATCGGGCTCGGGACGGGAGGACCAAATGAAGACCGAGATCAATCTTGCACGGCCAATGCTGGACGATCAGGGCGTTGTGGTGGATTCACTGCTGACGCCTGAAATCGCTGACAGTTGGCAGCGCTGCCTTGACCGCGGTCTTGATCCGACTTTGGCTTCTGACGATTGCGTTCTGACATTTGAAAGCTTCTACCAGCGCAAGCAGCGCGACGAACGTTTTCTGTCCCTTGCCCGCCCCGAAATGGAGCTGCTGTCCGGTCAGGTCGCTGGCCACAACTACCTGATTGCCTTTGGTGATGCAGATGGCGTTGTCTTGGATGTTCTCACCGACACGCAGGCCGAAGATTCGCAGATGGCGCAGGCCATCATTCCCGGATCCGTCTGGGACGAAGACCTGCGCGGCACAAACGCCCTTGGGCTTGTTGCCAAGCGGTACAAGCAGTTTGTTGTCTCCGGATCCGAACATTTCTTTGCCTCGAACAAGACGATTTCCTGCATTGCCGCGCCGATCTTTCGCAGCAATGGCAGCTTGGCTGGTGTACTCGATGTGACATCGCCGCTGTCGGATCGCGAACGCCACACCACATCCTTGGTCGGGCTGGCCGCGCAGAACATCTCTAACCGGTTGTTTATCGAAGACCACCGGCATGAATTGATCGTGCTGTGCCACCCGCGCCCCGAATATCTGGCCACCCAAAGCGCCGGTTTGCTGGCCTTTGACCAACACGGGCGCATGACCGGCGCAACCGCCAAAGCCCGCGATATTCTGCCCGATATCAGCGCACTTGTTGCGCCCTGCTTTAGCGACGTGTTTCAAAACGGCTACGATCGGGTGTTTGAAAGCATCCAGTCGGGTACGACCGTCCAACTGCGTGACCGGCGCGGATCAAACGTTTTTGTACAAGTGCGGCTGACACGCGGCCAAATGACCGGATTGCGCACGCCGCAGCAGCGCCGGTCCGTCGGCCTGCCCGCCGTCCATATGCAACCCGCCGCCCCGTCCAAGACCACAACGCAGATCACTGGGGATGATGTCCTGAACCAGCAAATCAAAATCAGCGCCGAAACCGCAGCCGCCCGCCTGCCTGTACGTGTGTGTGGGCGATCTGGCAGCGGCCTTAGCGAAACGGCCCGCGCCATTCATGCACACCTGCCCGACATGGATCACTGCATTGAAATTGACTGCTCCAGCGCGCAGGAAAACCCCTTGGAATTCCTGCTGCATGGGCAAGTATTGGGCAATGACGGGTTGATCAGCAATCCGCAAACCGGCTCCATGCTCGACACCGCCGGCAATGTCACGGTGATCCTCGACGGAATCGAAGGGCTGGGAAATCGCGCCTTGCCGGTGGTGAAACGGCTTTTGGCACAGCTTGATCGCAAGGCCCGCGACCAAAACGATCACAGCCGTTGGGCCTTGATCGTCACGGAACGCCATGCCCGAACCGAAGACTGCATCGCCAGTGACGGCAGTCCGGACTTCGACGATTTCTGGGGGCATTCCTTTTGCATTCCGCCGCTCAGCCAGCGCATGGATCTCAAGCCCGTCGCGCAAAGCATTCTGGCAGAGTTTTCCCCGAATGCCCGCTTTGGCGACGACGCCATTGATCTGATCCGCCAGATCGGCGATCCGCTGACATTCTACGCCATGCGCCGGTTGATCTTCCAACTGTCCCGGCGCAACAACAGCGGGGTGATCGATACCGCTAAAGTGCTGGAATTGCTTCCGCATTTGTCCAAGGACACCGCGACATGCCCGTCTTGCAAGGGTCACGTCACCCGCGAAGCCAACTGCCGCCGCATCCGCAAGACCGTGCGTGACTGCGACGGGAATATCAGTCTGGCCGCCCGCCAATTGGGGATCGCGCGCAACACCGTCTACAAACATACGCTCGACAAACAGACCGGACCGCCCACATGACCTAACGCCCTAATAAGGCGCAGCATTGCCGGCCAATCCGCCCGCTGACCCGAATTTCCAAGTTTTACCCCACCACCACCGCCCGGCCTCTGGCTGCGGCGACACGATTGGGCTGTGCAACGCGCCGCCAAATCCGCACACTATTCACGACTGAGGAGGAAACACCGTGAAAACTCTACTCTCCACACTCTCCGCAACGGCGCTTTGCGCTGGCGCGGCCTTTGCCCAAGGCGCTGACGTGCCCGACAACCTTGAAAAGCTGTCAAATTTCCAAAGCACAGGCACCACCGATTTCACCTACATCGAACAGACCGGCACCTTTGCTGACGGGATCAAAAAGACCCTTGAGAAAATCACACTGCCCGACGGTTTCAAGATCGAGCTCTATGCTGTTGTGCCAGACGCCCGCCATATCGCCGTTGGCTCGCAAGGCATCGTGACCTTTGTCGGCACCCGCAAAGACAAAGTCTGGTCCGTGACCGACCGCAACAAGGACCGCATCGCTGATGAGGTCAAGGATTTCGCCCCCTCGCTCACCTTTTCGATCCCCAATGGTCCGTGCTTTTCAAAGGACGGTTTCCTTTACATCGCCGAGCAGAACCGCGTCTTGCTCTTCCCTGCGGCGGAATATTTCTATGAAAGCCCCGATGTTGCGGCCTTCAATCTTGTGGCCAAGGGCGATCTGATCCCCGCCGAAGACGAAAGCTACAACCACACTGCCCGTGTGTGTAAAATCGGCCCCGACAACAAGATCTACATCTCGCTTGGTCAGCCGTTCAATGTTGCCCCCAAAGAAAAGCTTGAGGCTTACGCAGAATCGGGAATCGGCGGTATCATCCGTATGAACCTCGATGGCAGCGAACGCGAAGTGTACACATATGGCATTCGCAACTCGGTTGGGCATGATTTCCACCCTGAAACCGGCGAATTGTGGTTCACAGACAACCAGACTGATGGAATGGGCGACGACATTCCACCCGGTGAAATCAACCACCAGACCGAAATGGGCCAAAACTTTGGTCACCCGTGGTTTGGCGGCGGTGACACCCGCACCAATGAATACGCCGGCGAAGAAGTGCCGGATGATCTCGTCTTCCCAGCCGTCAACACCGTTGCCCATGCCGCCGATCTGGGCATGACCTTCTATTCCGGCAATATGTTCCCGGAAAAGTACCAGAATGCCATCTTCTCGGCGCAGCACGGATCGTGGAACCGCACAACGCCGGTTGGTGCCCGTGTAATGGTCACAACAATCGACGCCGACGGTAACGCCAGCATCGAACCCTTTGCCGAAGGCTGGATCGACGAAAACGGTGAATATCTTGGCCGTCCGGTTGATGTTGCCATGCTGCGCGACGGGTCTTTGCTGGTCTCTGACGACCTTGCCGGCGCTCTCTACCGTATCTCTTACGAGGGAACAAAATGAAGGTAGCAACACTTTTGATCTTGGGCGGAGTTTTCTCCGCCCAGATCGCCTCGGCCGAATTGGTCGGGGATCGCGCCAACGGCCGCAAAGTGGCCCGCCAATGCTCCACATGCCATGGCATCGACGGTTTGGCCAAACTGCCCATCGCCCCCCATATCGGAGGAGAGCCACAGGCCTATCTGGTCCACCAGCTGACCGCCTTTCGCGATGGCGACCGCTATCATGAAATGATGTCGGTTGTGGCCTCGGGGCTGGATGATCAATCGATCGCCGATGTCGCGGCATGGTACGCAGGGCACCACCCCAGCGCTGGCCTCAAAGCCGGCGTTGACCCTGAAAATGCACCGGACGCCTGTTCAGGTTGTCACGGTGTAAACGGTCTGGCCGAAATCGATGACGCGCCCAATCTGGCAGGCGAAACGGTGATGTATATCGACACCCAGCTCAAGGCCTTTCGCTTGGGCAAACGGCAGCACGAGATTATGTCGGATGTTGCCGCCGACCTGACCGATGATGAAATCCGCGCCTATGCCCAATGGTATTCTGACGCGTTTTTCACTGTTGAAACAGTCGACTAGCTCCTTAAACCTCTGGTTCCGGCGCGCAAATCGTCTCTCCCTCATTGCGCGTCGGCTCCTGCCCTCACTCTGAACCTTGATCGCCACTCAGCCCTTGCAAAATCGGGCAATCGGGCCGCATATCCCCTGCGCATTCCTTGGACAGATGGGTCAGCGTGGCGTGCATCGCCTGTAAATCCGAAATTTTCGCCTCGATCTCGGCCAGATGCTTTTGCGTGATGTCTTTGACTTCGGAACTGGCGCGGCTGTCGTCTTCGTACAGGGCCAGCAAGGCGCGGCAATCCACGATGGTGAACCCCAGCCCGCGGGCGCGCCCCAAAAACGTCAGCTTGTGTAAATCCGCCTCTCGGAACACCCGATAGCCGTTGCTGTCACGAATCGGAGTCGCCAGCCCGATATCTTCGTAATAGCGGATGGTTTTTGCAGGCAATCCAGTGCGTTTGGCCACTTCTCCGATGTTCATAACGCGTGCTCCTGTTTGCCCATTGCGGGCGCAACCCAGCGCAATCGCAGCGCGTTCGATAATACAAAAACGCTCGATAGCGCCATCGCCCCCGCCGCCAGAACCGGCGACAAAAGCACCCCAAAGGCGGGGTAAAGCGCACCCGCAGCCACAGGGATCAGCAAGCTGTTATAGCCAAAAGCCCAAAACAGGTTTTGCCGGATATTGCGCATGGTAAGGGCCGATATATCAAAGGCGTTGACCACAGCCGTCAGATCCCCCGACATCAAAACCACATCCGCCGATTCAATCGCAACATCGGTGCCGGTGCCGATCGCGATACCCACATCCGCCGAGGCCAAAGCAGGCGCATCGTTGATCCCGTCCCCGACAAAGGCCAGCGTTCCATGGCTGCGCAGATCCTCTAGCGCGGCAACCTTGCCGTCGGGCAAGACTTCGGCCACCACAATGTCGATGCCCAATTCTTGTGCAATGGCATCCGCCGTCCCTTGGTTGTCGCCCGTGATCATCGCCACTTTCAGGCCCAGCCCTTGCAGCGCTTTGATGGCTGCGGCGGACGTTGGCTTGACCGGGTCAGCCACGGCAATCACCGCTGCCAACCTGCCGTCAATCGCGGCATAAAGCGGCGTGCGCCCCTTACGCCCCAAAGCCTGCCCCTGCCCTTTCAAATCGCCCAAATCAACGCCCTCGCGGGTCATCAACCGGTCTGCACCGATCAAAACGCTGCGGCCTTCCACCTGTGCCGATACCCCATAGCCGGTGATTGACGTGAACCCGTCCACTTCCGCGCCGCCCAAACTCCGCTCCGCCGCCGCGCGGCAAATCGCCAAAGCAATCGGATGTTCCGACTTGGCCTCAACCGCCGCCACCAGCCGCAGCACCTCTGCCGCGTCAAAGCCCTCTGCCACCAGAAAATCGGTCAATTCGGGGCTGCCTTTGGTCAATGTACCGGTCTTGTCCAACGCGATCACCCGTGTGTCCTGCAACATCTGCAAGGCATCCCCCTTGCGGAACAGAACGCCCATTTCGGCGGCGCGGCCTGTGCCCACCATGATCGACGTCGGCGTCGCCAATCCCATGGCGCAGGGGCACGCGATGATCAAAACCGCAACGCCCGACACCAAGGCAAAGCTTAGCGCCGGATCTGGCCCGAACGCCAACCAAACCATAACCGTCAGCGCCGCCAGCCCCATGACAGCAGGCACAAACCACGCGGTGATTTTGTCCACCAGCCCTTGGATCGGCAGTTTCGCCCCCTGCGCCTGCTCGACCATGGCGATGATCTGCGCCAGCATCGTGTCCGACCCGACCTTGGTGGCGCGAAACGTCAGTGCGCCGGTGCCGTTCACCGTGGCCCCGACCACATCGGCTCCGGCGGTTTTTTGGGCGGGGACAGGTTCTCCGCTGATCATGCTTTCATCGACAAAAGACGCGCCGCTGATCACCGTACCATCCACCGCGATTTTCTCGCCCGGGCGGGTGTGCACCACATCACCTACTACGATTTCCTCGATCGGCAGTTCCAAAACCGCGCCGCCGCGTTCCACCCGCGCGGTTTTCGCCCCAAGCCCCACCAGCTTGCGGATCGCCGCGCCCGTCCGGCCCTTGGCCCGCGCCTCAAGCCAGCGGCCCAGCAAAATCAGCACCACAATCACCGCCGCCGCTTCGTAGTACACATGCGCCGTACCCTCAGGCAGCAGGTCGGGCGCAAAGGTCGCCACCAGCGAAAATCCGTAGGCCGCAGATGTGCCAAGCGCCACCAGCGAGTTCATATCCGGCGCGCCCTTGAACAGCAGCGGAAACCCCTTGGTATAGAACTGCAATCCGGGGCCAAACAGCACCAGCGTTGTCAGGACAAACTGCAAAATCAGGCTGTTTTGATGGCCAATGGTCTCCATCACCCAGACGTGCATCGGCGCAAACACATGACTGCCCATTTCAATCACAAACACCGGCAAGGCCAAAAGCGCCGCCAGCAGTGTCGCGCGGCCAAGACGGGTAATCTCGGCCTCTTTGCGGCTGGAATCATCCGTGTCCTCGGCCTGCTTCACTTTGGCCGGATAGCCCAATTCGGTAGCAATGCGCGCCAGATCCGCTGGCGTTGTCGCCCCTTCGGCATAGCGCACAGTCGCGGTTTCGGTTGCCAGATTAACCTGCGCATCCAACACGCCATCGCTGGCTTTCAGCTTGCGCTCGACCCGCCCGACGCAACTGGCACAGGTCATGCTGTCAACGCTCAGCGTCACCTCGGCCTGCCGCGCCGGATAACCGGCATCGGTCAACGCACTGACAAGCCCCGATAAATCGGCCGGCTTTTCAAAACTGACCTGCGCCCGTTCACTGGCCAAATTCACCGCCACATCCGTCACGCCTGCAACCGCCGCCAAAGCGCGCTCTGCCCGTCCGACACAGGACGCACAGTTCAAACCTTCGACCGCAAGGGTCACTGAATGGGCTTCGGACACGGTCTTCTCCACGAATCATCCTGGCTTTGACTTGGGGGTTCCAGTTAGGGGAAGGTCAAGACCAGACCCAAAGGTTTTCTGCAACTTTTTCTTTGGCTTGACCTTCCCCCACTGGAACCCCCACATCCAAATCGACCCCCACTAAGACACCTGAAAACGGGCCAAAAGGATTTCACCATGACCACTTTCAACGTCCCTGACATGAGCTGCGGCCACTGCACCGCCGCGATTGAAAAAGCCACGCTGGCGCAAGACAAAACCGCCGTTTTGACCTTTGATCTGGCGGGCCGCAAGGTTGAGATCACCAGCACCTTGGATGATGCGCAAATCGCCGGTATCCTGACCGCAGAAGGCTATCCAAACACGCCGTCACGCTAAAACAACCCGCGCTGATGGCCCGTAGGAGCACAAGCAATGACTTTCACCCGCCGCCACATCATGGCGCTATTGGCCGCCGTACCGTTTCAATCGCTGGCCACGCAAAGCACCGCCCAATCCAGCGATATCTGGTCGGCAACCGACAGCTACGCCGCCCTGTCCAAGGGTGACATTCGCATGCTGGATATCCGCACACCGCCGGAATGGGCTGAAACCGGCGTGGCCAAAGGCGCTTGGCCGGTGAACCTGCATGACAGGAGCTTTGGCAAACGGCTCTTCGCTGCCCAAGAACTGGCCCAAGGGCGCCCCGTAGCGCTGATTTGCGCAACCGGCGGCCGCACCGGCGGCGTGCTGGGGTATTTGCGGCAATCCGCCTTTGCTGGGTTCATTGACGTCTCCGAAGGCATGATGGGCTCGCCCGCTGGCCCCGGCTGGCTCAAATTGGGTCTGCCGATTGTCCCCGCGGCCGAAGCACTGGCCGCCCTGCCTGATGTGCTCCGCGCCTAAACCCCTCACTTGACGGATGGCCCCCTGCCCGCCCAGCACGGGGAACCGCGCGTTTTCTGGTTTCACATCCTGCACAATCTGCGTATTTTACCCGCCACAGCGCACCAAAATGGCTTTGCGGCTTTCCTCATCTCTGTTCTTTGCTAAAGAGGCAGTCAGCCAGCGTTAAAACTTGCACCAGAAAGAGAGTGTTCATGCCCCGCTATCGTTCCAGAACATCGACCCACGGCCGCAACATGGCAGGAGCCCGCAGCCTTTGGCGCGCAACCGGCATGGGCGATTCCGATTTTGGCAAACCGATTATTGCGATCGTGAACTCCTTTACCCAGTTTGTTCCCGGCCACGTCCACCTGAAGGATCTTGGCCAGATGGTAGCGCGCGAAGTCGAGGCCGCAGGCGGTGTTGCCAAGGAATTCAACACCATTGCGGTGGATGATGGCATTGCGATGGGCCATGACGGCATGCTTTATTCGCTGCCCTCGCGCGAAGTGATCGCAGATAGCGTCGAATATATGGTCAATGGTCACTGCGCCGATGCCATGGTGTGCATTTCCAACTGTGACAAGATCACGCCGGGCATGTTGATGGCCGCCATGCGCCTGAACATCCCGGTGATTTTCGTCTCTGGCGGTCCGATGGAAGCGGGCAAAATCGACATGGCCGATCTGGACATGGACAAAGTCGATCTGGTTGACGCCATGGTTGCAGCCGCCTCGGAAACCTACACGGACGAGCAAGTAAAACACATCGAAGAAAACGCCTGCCCGACCTGTGGCTCGTGTTCCGGCATGTTTACCGCGAATTCGATGAACTGCTTGGCCGAAGCCCTTGGTCTGGCCCTGCCGGGCAACGGATCCACCCTTGCTACCCATTCGGACCGCAAAAACCTGTTCCTTGAGGCAGGTCGCAAGATCGTCGACATCACCAAGCGCCACTACGAAGGCGAAGAGGCAGGTCTGCTGCCGCGCGAAATCGCCTCCTTCGAAGCTTTCCAAAACGCCATGTCGCTCGACATTGCCATGGGCGGCTCGACCAACACCGTGTTGCACCTGCTGGCCATCGCCCATGAAGGCGAAGTTGATTTCACCATGAGCCATATGGATGACCTCAGCCGTCAGGTGCCTTGCCTGTGCAAGGTCGCGCCAAACACCGAAAACGTCCACATGGAAGACATCCACCGCGCTGGTGGCATCTTCTCGATCCTCGGTGAACTGTCCCGCGCCAATCTGCTGCATCTTGACGTGCCAACCGTGCATTCCTCGACCTTGGGCGAAGCTATCGCCAAATGGGACATCAAAGTCGCCAACAACCCCGAAGCAGAAACCCTGTTCCGCGCGGCCCCCGGCGGCGTGCGCACCACACAGGCCTTTAGCCAAAGCAACCGCTACAAGGAACTGGACACAGACCGCGAAAACGGCGTCATCCGCTCCAAGGAACACGCCTTTAGCCAAGACGGCGGCCTTGCGGTTCTGTTCGGCAATATCGCTTTGGACGGCTGCATTGTGAAAACCGCAGGCGTCGATGCCTCGATCCTGAAATTCACCGGCACCGCCCATGTCTGCGAAAGCCAGGACGCCGCAGTCAGCGACATCCTGACAGGCAAGGTCAAAGCCGGCGATGTTGTTGTCATCCGCTACGAAGGTCCGCGCGGCGGTCCGGGCATGCAAGAAATGCTCTACCCGACGTCCTACCTGAAATCCAAAGGGCTTGGCAAAGACTGCGCCCTGCTGACCGATGGCCGTTTCTCGGGCGGCACCTCGGGTCTGTCGATTGGCCACGTCTCGCCAGAGGCCGCCGAAGGCGGCGCAATCGGTTTGGTACAAGACGGCGACAAGATCGAAATCGACATCCCGAACCGCACCATCAATCTGGTTGTCTCCGACGAAGAAATGGCCACGCGCCGCGCTGCGCAAGAGGCATCGGGTTGGAAGCCAGCCGCGCCGCGCAAGCGCAAGGTTTCGACTGCGCTCAAGGCTTACGGCCTGCTGGCCAGCAGCGCTGCCAAAGGCGCGGTTCGCGTCCTTCCGTAAACCAAAAAGGGCCGCCCGATGCACAGGGGCGGCCCTTTTTCTATCTGCGATCCGGCGCTATAGCCCGTCAAAGGCCCCCGGCTCCAATTCTTCCCAAAATGCAAATATCGCCTCGGCGTTCAGCGCCGACATCCAGCCATGGCTTTCAAAGTCATTGCGCAGCCCCGACGCGCCAAGTTGGTTTAAAAACAAACGTTTGACCGCATCACGCTGTGTCGGAGAGCGCCCCGCAACCAACTCTTGCACCCGCTTCAGTCGGGCGGCCCGTGCGCTCACTTCGGCGCGCGGCGGGGCCTCGGGGGGTCCGTCGCTGCCAAAATCATCGCGCAGCGCGGCGCTCAGATAGCGGGCCGGACTTTTGACACCGCCTTGGGCGTCCACAAAGTCGATCTTTTGCGCCACATGGTCCTCGCCATGCTGGCTGATCCATTGCCGCGCCAGACGGTCACTGACCCCCAAATCGCGCAGCCGCCCATAGACAAGCCCGCCCCGCACCCCTGCCCCGTCGTCAATGTTCATCATCGCCAGTTGCGGGTTGCGCTTGATCTTGAACCGGATGCCGCTGACGGCGCGGCCCATCTTGCGCACCTCCGGCTCGACCAGAATATCGCTGACCTTGTTGACCTCTGCCACCGCCGGTTTGATGATCTTGGCGTTCAGCTGTTTGTAGCTTTTGTAATAGTCGGACCCGTCGACGCCCATCAGCCGCCGGAACACATCCAGATCCCACCATCCGGTGCTGCCGGTGTTCACAAACCGAAAGCAGTTTTCATACAGCGCCAATGCGTGGCCGCCAGTAAACTGCCGCTGGATGTTCAGATTGATCAGCGCAAACACCTTGGGGTCATGCAGCTTTTCCGCCAGCGCCGGAGAATAGGCATATTCGCAAATCCCGTCGCTAAGTTTGGCAAAGCTCAGCAGCGCCGAGACGCCCCATTCCTGCCGCCCCTTGTCGTCCAGCATATCCCATTCCGCCACGGTTTCGGCCAGCCCGCGCAACGCGGTTTTCAGCGTTTCGGTGTCGTTGGAATTATAGCCGATCATCAGGCACAGCGTGCGCGCATCAATCCGGTGACTGCCCTGCGTGACCAGTGTGTCATAGGCGTTCAGCAACAGCACATTGCTCAGCTTGCGTTGCAGCAGCGACAGCTTTCCCGACACGTGAATCGCGGCGACGTTCTTTTTAACGCTGTCACGGCGCAGGGCACCGGTTAAGTTATCCTTGGGAATCGGGTCCATCAGCTGCTCGTTATTTTTTCACCATTATGGCATTTAAGGGACCTTGGAACAAGATGTGTGCAGGTTCCTTTAATGCAGCGAACGGCCCCCTGTATATGGGTCCCCTTGTCGCGAAAGGAACCCAAATACAGGAGGCATACCACACGCGATCAGGCCAAACACCGCTCGAACGCGGCCAGATCAGGGCTAGAACAGCTTGGAATAGGCTCTCCCGCGCTTTGGTACCGCCTCCCCCGCGAATCGGGGCCCTTTGTCCCGAATTCAGGTTCCATTGGTCCTGCATTCGGGTGCCTATGGCCCTGTATACGGGTCCCCATACCTATATAAGCCACTGATAGTTTGACTTTTTTGAACCACAAAGATTCTAAAGTCCTGAAAGACTCTCAACCTTTGTCGTGCCCTTTTTCTTTGGATTAGGATCAGAAGCGGTAAAAAACGCAGGATATCCACATCGCGATTCCCTTTTGCCCCACCATGTGCGATAGTTCCCCGCATATAACGCAGAATTGCGAACATCATGAGGAACGCATGAACTCCGCAGGCAAAACCCCTCCCCCGCCCTATTTCAACATCGACCCCAAGGCCGCCGCTGACAAGCTCTCCGAGCCTATCACCACAGCGCGATTCGCCAAAGCCGCCGCATTTGCCAACAAGGGCAGCACCGATTTGGCCAAGCGCGGGTATATGCCCGACGGCAAGAAACGCCTGCGCCGGTTTTCCACATGGGAAGTCTGCCGCTACCTGATCCCTGTCGCGCCCGCGCATTTCCGGCGGGTGTTGAAATCCCATCCCGATCTGCCTCAGGGCACTGGCGAAAGCGGATCAAAATGGTTCAGCCTCGAGGATGTTCTCAAGCTACGTGATCACTTCGCCTCCGAGGGGGTCAGCACCCGCGAATACCGCCCTTACCGCCCCGAAGGCGCGGCGGCCAAAACCGTGGCTGTGGCCAACTTCAAAGGCGGGGTTGGCAAAACCTCGACCTGTGCGCATCTGGCGATGTCTGCGGCGCTGGACGGTTACAAGGTTTTGGTGATTGATCTTGACAGTCAGGGGTCCATGACCTCGATCATGGGCGGCACTGTCACCGACGAATGGCAAACCGCCTTTCCACTTTTGGCCAAGCATTTCGCCACCCATATGCTGGCTGAAAACAAGGTTCGCGAAGCTGCTGGTCAGGCCCCCCTGCCCTTCGATGAAACCCTGACAGAGGCGTTGAATTTCGACGCCAAGCAAGTGATCCAATCCACCCATTGGCCCAATATCGATTTGATCGGCGCGCAGCTGAATCTTTATTGGGCGGAATTTCAGGTGCCGGTCTGGCGGATGCAATCGGGCAGCTGGCCGTTGTGGGACGCGCTGAACGGTTTCCTTGAATCCGAAGGTCTCTTGGATGAATACGACCTGATTTTTCTCGATACCCCCCCTGCCCTCGGCTATCTGACCATCAACGCCCTTTCTGCCGCTGACATCCTTTTGGTGCCGCTTGGCGCGTCCTTTTTGGAATTTGACAGCACGGGCCGGTTTTTTGACATGCTCTATTCCACTTTCGCCAGCATCGAAGACGGTGAAAACGCCATGCGCCGCCGTGAAGGGCTTGAGGAAGTGCGCTTTGAATGGGACGCCGTGCGCGCGCTGATCACCCGCTTTGATGCGGCTCAGCAGACCGATCTGGCCAATGTCATTCAGGCTTATTTCGGCGATTTCATGACAACCTACCGGCAGGATTTCACCGCCATGGTGGGGCAGGCGGGCGAACAGGTTTCCGGCATCTATGAGGCTGATTACCGCGAGTTCAACCGCGACACCTATGTGCGCGGACGCGAGGCGTTTGACCGCACATGGGCCGAGGTCAAAGAGCTGATTCTGGGGGCGTGGTGGCGCGATGTTAACATGCCGGACGATGCACAAAGGGAGGAGTAACCCATGGCCAAGCGTAGAAAACTAAGCGCACCCTCGACCGAAGATTTGACCCGCATGGAAGAGGAGTTTCGCCGCGAAACCTCCTCGGCCTCGGCGATGGCCCCGATTGCGCAGGTCGCGGCCGAGGCGGCGCGGTCGGTGCCGGTCACCGACCCCGATGTACGCGCCGAAAATGCCCGCAACGCGGTGTCGGCCAAGGTGCTTCGCGACAGCGAAGCCGCTGGCCTGTTGATCCGCGAAATCCCTTTGGAGCAGATCAATCCCGAGGACATGGTCCGCGATCGCGCGATGCTGGCCGAAGATGACATGATGGAGCTGCGCACCTCGATTGCTGCCAATGGCTTGCGCTTGCCGATCGAACTGTATGAGCTGGCTGAACCTGTTGGCGACTGCCGTTTCGGTATCCTGTCCGGGTATCGTCGGTTCAAGGCGGTCAGTGCCCTTTTGGCCCTGACGGCGGATGCGAAATACAGCACGATCAAATCCCTGATTCGTCAGCCCGGATCTGTGCCCGAAGCCTTTGCCGCTATGGTCGAAGAAAACGAAGTTCGTGCCGGTCTCAGCCCGTTTGAGCGCGGTCGTATTTCATCGTTGGCGGTGCAGATGGGGGTCTTTGCCAGCACCGAAGAAGCGGTGAATGCGATGTTCTCAGCTGCCTCCAAGGCGAAACGGTCCAAGATTCGCAGCTTTGCTCTCATTTTCGAAGAGCTTGGTGATTTGATGGCCTTCCCTGAAGCTCTGTCTGAAAAGCAGGGTTTGCGGTTGTCAGCGGCGCTTCGCGGTGGTGCTGAGGCGGCATTGCGTGACAATTTGGGCAGCGTCATCGTTGAGGAGGCTGAGGCAGAGTGGGCGGTGTTGGAGCCGCAAATTGCCAAGTTCGAAGACCTGTCACGCGATGTGAAACGCGGGGGGCGTCCGGCCAAAAAGCGGGTCGGAAGTGGCGCAACCGACGGGGTGAAAACATCGACCGGTTTTTCGATCAGGCGTGAGGAAGATAGCCGCGGTTATCTTATCCGTATTGGGGGTCGCAAGGTCGACCATGAGATGATCGACACGCTGATTCTGGAGCTTCAGCGTCTGCTGGAAGCCCCGAAATAGAGCGGGGGTTTCGCGGCGAAACCTCGGTTTATTTTAGCGGGCGGGTATCAATGTCAAAGTGCATCAGCACCGGGCGTTTGGCACTTTGTTCAGGCGCGCCAATCGGGACAGCAGCCCGAAGGGTGTCGCCGAAACCGGCATCTATCAGGGACTGAGCAAGAAAAGACCGACCGGCGGCGCGCATTACCGGCAGTTCGGTTTGGGCGAGGAAGCCGAAATCCTCGACCGCCATGTGGGTTTCAGCAGGGGTTATAAACAGCATCATCCTATCACGGCCAAAGCTGTCGGCTGTGATTCTGAGCAGCCCTTGTTTCAAGGTGTCGCCGGATTGCAGCCGCCCTTTGAACATATGCGTGATCGAATAATCACTGCCAATATATAGCAGGTTGAGATCGACGGGACCGTCATCTTGGTTGCGGGCGAGAATATGCACTTCGTCGCCGGGCACCAAGCGCGGCACGGGGATGGTTTCCAGCCTGTCCAGTCCGGGTGTGCCGGTCGTGCGAGTCTGCAATGTGACCTCGACGTCCAACCCGGTTGCATCTGCCGCACGGCCCAGTTTCAACAAGTTCTGAACTTTGCTGATGCGTGAAAACGTGTCGACCAGATCAAGGGCCAGCTGTTCATTTGACTTGTCGGTGGTTGTGATTGTCGGGCTTCGCATGATGTCCAAATCGCTGGCATACCCGCTACCGGCCAGAACCCGGATTTCGTTTCTGGCGCTGTCGATGGTCAACTGTAAATCAGCAGAGTCGGCGGGTGAGACAAAGACCACGCGCGGCGGCATTAAGCTTTGGGCGGCCGCAAAATCCAAGGCCTGCATGAGAGCGGCGCGGGCAGGGGTATCGCCGGCAGACCCCATTGGGGGGAGGGCGATGCTCATGGAAAAATTCACTGTCTCCTCAGTACGCCGAGCATAGCCCCCATTGGGGATATCGGAAGTTGTAATAGCGGGATGCCCATCCTCTTCTACTGCAATCAACGTCGACCCGAATGTATCAACCGTATCAACCGCCGCGATCCCGATGGCGCCGGAAATAGGATCGGTCGGGGCCGCCAATAGGGCCAGCCGTTCGCCAGGCTCCAACCGGTGCAACAGGCCAGCAGAAAGGGTGAGCGCGCCGCTATCAGAAACAGTGACGGGCCACTGTTGGATGCTGCTGGCACCGCCGGTATCAAAGACCGGAAGGTCAAGATCGCCTACAAACATCGGGGTCGATTGCGCCCGCCTTTCAGTGGCGTATTTTCGCAATATTTCCTGACCCAACTGGCGGTAGGAAATGCCGGAATTTGAAGCCAGAGTTTCAAACAGGGTATAGGTAAAAACACCTTGAGACCGACGGCCCGGTTTGCCGCGCGGTAGGCGCTTTTCCGGTGTGGATTCATTGGACTGGGCGGCGAAAAAGGCAATAAAATCGCCTTGATCGGGCAGGGTGCTTGGCGGGATGTCTATGGGCGCTTCGTCTTGGGCGCGCGGGTTGACGGAGCGGGTCAGAGTTACATGCGTGGCTTGGTCCAGCGCAGCGCGCGGCACGCCAAGCGCTGTAGGGTCCAGTTTGCGCATCCGCAGGTCTTCGCCGGCGTTTGCAGCGCGGGTCACGGTGCCGGAATGACAGCTGTCAAACACCGCCCAGACCGTGGCCCCTGTGGCGCGCAGCGTGCTTATCATCTGACCGATCTCATCGTCGATCAAGGCATTTTGCACGCTGCCCGCAGTGTCATTCCAAAGACCGATGTCAGAGGGCAAAAAGAGTTCGTCCAGCCCGTCCAGTTCGCTTTCGGGATCTTGCGCGGGGGCCTGCGTGCCGTGACCGGAAAAGTGCAGATAGACAAAATCATCGGGCTGAAGGCGGGTCGCCAAAACGGCCATTTCAGTGCGGATGTTCGCCAAAGTCGGTTCTTGGCCACCGGCGACACCATCAGCTAGAACGGTGATGTTTTCAGCGTCAAATGGAACCGCTGGATTTGTGGTCAAATAGCCGCGAACCAAATCGACATCATTGGCCGGGCCAACGAGCCAGAACCGTTCGTCCAGATTTGGATAGGTCGAGGCCCCGATTAGCAAAGCATGGTTTTCACGGGCAAAAACGGGTGTTGTGACAAGGGCGGCGGCGGTGACCCAGCCTGCTATAAAAGACAAAAAACGCATGGAAGGACTGTCCTCAATTGCTCATCAGGGAATAGCGGCCACTGCGGGCAGACTGGTTCACGACGGTGATTGAATAGGTGTCGTTTTGTTTGGGGTGCCAACCACAATAGGCCACCGCGCTGATGTCGGTGTCCGAGCACACCAGCCGTTTTTTCGCGTCATGGATCATCAGGTTCAGGTCAGTACCGGAAGCGCCTTCGACATAGATTTCAGCGTATTTTCCACCGGAAAAGGTGATCGAAGGGTAAACGTCGCGACCTTTGGCTTTGATTTTGACAATGGAATAAACCGGTCCGGTGGAAACGCCTTTGCTGCGGGCGGCTTTTATGTCTTCTGCCAGATCTTCCAGCGCCGGATCGCCAGCGATCAAGGGGGCGGCGGCAGCCAGCATCGCGTCGGCGTCCAGCAAGGGCAGGGCGGGGGCGACAGTGCCGCCCTCAGGGGCCAGGGTTCCGGCGGAGAGAGGAATGGATTTGCGCAGCTGCGCGGCGGCCAGAATATAGAGCGGCTCGGCCTCATCGACGCCCATTTGAAAAAGCGTAAAGGAGGTCTGGATCCGTTTCAAAGCCGGTTCCTGAGCGGCGGCCACAGTGCATAAACAACTGGCCAGAGCAGCAGAGAGAAGAACGGAAAAACGGGTCATGGCACGCTCCTGATCTAAACGATGTCTTCATAATTTGTGACAGCTGGGCGATTTTAGCAAGGAAACGCTGGTTTGTGCCGGAATATTCGAATGGGCGGGGGTGTCCGCAAAAGGCTTTGCGATTCAAAAACCTTGGCCTACAGTTGGGGCACGCCTTAATCTGTCTGAGGGTCGGCCTGTGCCATTGCGCTTCAATACCTTGAAAACGATCAGTTTTGCCCTGTTGGTTCTGGCGGGCTGCGCTGCGGTGAACGCCCCGATCAACGTGCCGAAAACAGACGGGTTAAATGCGCCGATTGTGCGGATCGATGCGGCGTCCCTTCCGCAAGACGACCTGTTCATCGGGTTGGCCTTTTCAGGGGGTGGAATGCGGGCTTCGGCCTTCGCGCACGGGATGATAGAGGCGCTGCAAGATATTGGAAAGACGCCGGAAAACCCCTATGGACTACTGCCACATGTGCGGCTGGTCACGGGGGTTTCTGGCGGGTCGGTGACGGCGGCGCATTTCGGATTGAACGGGCCAAAGGGGGTTGCGGGCTATCGCGAGCGGTATCTGGTAACCAACGCGGAAAAATACATGGCCAACAAGGCCTATAATCCAGTGACCTTGGCGCGGGGGCTGTCGGGCGGGGCCAATGGGCGTAAAACCTTTGGGCGCTACTTGGATGAAACCCTGTTTCACGGCGCAAGTTTCGGCGATTTGGCCCAGCGGTCTGATATTCTGACGTGGATCAATGCGGCAGATGTGGCCAGCGAAACCAGTTTTCTCTTCTCGCCGGAAACCTTTGATGCGCTGTGCAGCGATCTGGCGTCTTTGCCGGTGTCAGAGGCGGTTGCGGCTTCGGCGGCCTTTCCGCTGGTGTTTAGCCCGATTGTGCTGAAGGCGCATTCAGAGCGCTGCACCTACCAAGAGCCGGACTGGCTGACCGCCGCGCGGTATAATCCTGAATCTACGGCGACGATGAAGGCGCATGGCAAGGTTTTGGAAAACTATGCAGATGCGGAAAAAGTCAAATATGTCAAATTGTTGGACGGCGGAATTACCGATAATTTCGGTACAGTGGCGCTGGCAGTGGCACGGGCAAAATCGCAAAATCAATATGGCCCGCTAAGCGAAGAACAAGCAGTCCGGGTGCGCAATTTCCTGTTTCTGGTCGCCAATGCCGGCGTTGAAAAAGATCCGGCTTGGGCGAACCGCCAGCGCGGACCGGGGGGCGTGGGGCTGGGGCGGGCGATTGTGCAAAGCGCGATGAATTCGGCGACGCGCACGGCCTATGACGCCATGCGGCTGACGTTGGAAGATTGGCACGCCGATGTGGTCGATTACCGATGTGGCCTGCCCGCCGCGCGGGTTAAGGCGCTACGTGGAAGTCTGGCCGGATGGGACTGTCGGGACGTTAAAATGTTCGTTGGTGTTGCCTCGTTTGAGGAGCTGCCCGAAGAGATGCAGGCGGAGCTGAACACCATCCCCACGCGGTTAAAACTGAAGGTGGATCAGGTGGATCTGGCGATCGAAGCGGGCCGTATGGCGACGCGGATGAACCCTGAATTCAACGGGCTGATCCATGCGGCGGGGTTTGCGGCACCCGTGGGGGCGGCACAGGGCGGCACCCAGATCAAGCCGGTGCGGATTACGCCGGTTCGCAATTGACACCCAAAGCGGGGGAGGGGGCATGGGCCGAATTATCTACATTTTGGTGGCGCTGGCTCTGGCCTTGGCCCCTGTTTCCGGCGCGGCGAAAAACAAGGCGGCTGCCAATCCGGTCTTGGAGGCGTTTCAGGGGCTTATTCTTGATCCGGGTCGGGGGTTCACCGTCTCTCAGGCCCTTTTGGCCCGCAGTTTTGCGGCGCATTTGCACCAAGGGGATGCCCCGCTTGACCTAAAGGATTTGAATGCATTGGGGGCGGTGTACGATCCGGCGTCGGACACGCCTTTGACGGCGGGGATGGTGTATTATCATTTGGCCTATCCGCTGTCCTTGCTTCGGCAGTTGAACACGGGGGAGGCGGAAATCCTAGCCCGTGTGATCGAAGCGCGGATTCGCTGGCTGGCCGGTGATCGCGCCGCCGCCCGTATCCAGATCGAAGACCTGATTGTCCAGTTTGCAGCGGTTGGCGGGACCGAAGACCAGATGGTGTCTTTGTTGGCGGATGCGGCGGTTCTGGCATGGCGGGACGGGGATGCAGAGGCGGCGCAGGGCTATTTGATCCGCGCGCAGGCCTGCGGGCAAGCCAAATGCCCCAGCGATTTTGTCTTTGATTGGCTGACGTTGAATCGCAGCGCGGGCAAACAGGCATATGAGGGCTATAACTCTGATACGATGAAGGAAACTGCGCTGGATCACGCGGCAGACTTGGTGACCGCGCCAGAGGAAATGCAGGCCGATATCCGGCGTGAGGCAGATTTTGCGACCGGAGACTGGGCCGCGGCGTTGGCATGGGCGATGCAGGCGGCGCAAGCCCCGCAAACCCTGACATCCGCCGAACAAAGGCGAGTGCGATTGATCGCGGACCGGTTATTTCGGGAAAACGGCATGTCGCCGTATTTGATGGGCGGGGCCAGCGTTGCATCAGAAGTGGCGGGGTTGGTCGATGACAGCGGCGCTTTGTTGTCCCAAAAGCTGACGGATGGCGATGTGGCCTATATTGGCGATGCGCTTTGGGCGGGGTTGATTATCGAAAGCTGGCCGATTTTGCATCACTTGTATCAGGCCTCCGACCGGCCGGGGGATGCCCTTGTGGCGCAGGTGTTCAAGGCGCGTTTGGTTCTAAAGGATGGGGACGCGGCGCGGGCGCTGGAGATGTTCAGCGCTGTTTTGGCCGATGCCCGTGGGCAAGGGTTTTCAGACGCCCGTTTGCACGCGATTTTGATGGATCAATGGGCCGCAGCGGTCTTGGCAGGGGAGCCGGATGTTGCGGCGCAGGCACGGGCAGCAACCGCCGCCTGCCGCGTAGAAAAATGCGGTGCGGATATCACAGCGCGCCTTGCTGGCCGCTATCAGGTCTTGCCCAAAACCGTCTATCCAAGCAGCCTGCAAGGGACAAAACAAGCTGCGGCTGATGCATTTTTCCGCGAGGTGTTTCCCGGCGATTTCCTGAAGCTGGCGGATCTTTATAGCAACGGCGGATCTGAGCGTCGCCCGATGGACGGCGCGCGCAACCATATGACCGGATTCGCCTTTGCCGAACAGGTGCCGGACCTGCCGGTGGCCGATCTTGCACAGCGGGCAGAACGTGCGATGTCGGCCTTGATTCGTGCGGGGAAATACCGGCAGGCCTCGGACATCGGGGCGCGGACCGAAGCACGGGCCACGCAGGCCTTGGCGGTTGGCGATCTAAGCGCGTATTTCTATCAAAAATGGGCGCGGGCCAGTTTCCGGTTGGGCGATGCAGCGGCGCGGGCCTATTACCGGCGGGCGGTGGTTAAAATGCTGGCGGCACCGGAGCGGGACCTGCGGTGGTTCAATCAGGCCGAGGATTTGGCGCTGGACTTGCTGGACACCGGCTATGACGACAGCTTGCTGGCTTTGATTGACGGACGGGCGGATAAGGCAGACATGCGCGCGCGCGTGCTGTTTCGCCAAGGCAAGGCAGAGGAGGCCGCGCAGGTCTATCGCGGCTTTCGGTTGCGGGCCGAGGCGGAGTTGTCGGGTAAGAATTCAATCGATACCCCCGCGATCTACGCACAAAGTGCCAAACTGCGGGCGATTGCGGTGCAAGAGGCGCATTATCTGGCAGCGGCAGGCGATGTGCAGGGGGCGGATGCGATGCGCGCCTTGGGGCGGACAGCGGATTGGCCGACACCCTGGCCGGATCTGGACGCGCCAATGCCCGCTGGTTTGCAGGCGCGATTTACCCAAGAAACACAGGGATTTGGCGGAAGTATGGGCCTGATCCGCCCGATGTTCGAATTGCGGGATACCGGCAACTATCAGGGGGCTGCGGTCTGGATGCGCGATATGGCATGGGTGGCCCAAGGGGCCGACCAAAGCGGCAGCTATCTGGATGCGCAAACCTTGTGGCAGATGGCCTTTACCTTTGCGCGGGCGGGTGACATGGCGCGGGCTTTTGACCTGATGGACCGCGCCGCCCGAATTGCTGCAAGGCTATCGTTTGAAGGGGCGGGCGAAGGGACGTTGCAATTGCTCGAGCGCGATCGCTGGCGTTATTTGCTGTTTGTGGACATCGCGTGGGGGGCGGTGACGGGCAGGGTGCCAGAGCAAATGCTGGTGGTGTCGCGCTACTGATCAGCGCGCCGCACCGCCATCGCCCACCAGCACAAAGGGTGCCCAAGCCGAGGGGTGTGACAGGCCGGAATCGCGGGTTTGATCGCGGGGTCGGTCGATCAATTCCAGCATTGCATGGCGGAGCGCTTGGGATTTGCCCATTGCTGGATCGACTTGCAGACGGGCCAGCGTGCTCTGGGTCAAAATCGCGGCGACATCATCGCGCACCGGCCAATGCGACACCAAAATCGCGCGGGCACCTGCGAACAAAAAGGCGCGGGCGAGGCCGGACAGACCTTCGCCGCCCGGTGTGCCATCCCCCGCCGCTGTGTTGCAGGCCGACAAGATCACCCAATCGGCGTTTAGCTTTAGCTCTGACGCTTCGGAGGCCGTGAGCAACCCGTCATCAAGCGTGCTGGCAGTGTCTGGCGGTGATAAGGCCAAGGCGGGTTCCGCCAACCCTTTGATATCGCCAGTGATTAACCCGTGAGTGGCAAAAGAAATGATCGTCGCTTGCCCCAGTTCCGCCGATTTAACGGCGGTTTCTGTGGCATCTGCTCCGGTGAATATTGCGGCCTGACCGACTGGAAACAAGGCGGCAATGTCGCGCAATTCGCGGGCGGTTCCGGGCAGCGGGCTGAGCCTGCGCAGCGCATCTGTGAGCGTGGTTTGGCCCGCATCGGAAGGAGGTATCGCCCGCGAAAGCGCGGCGGGATCTGCGGGGAAATCGCCGCGAAAATCGGGGTTTCCAAAGCCGACAAAGCGGGCGGTTTGGCTGGATTCTTTGGCCATTCGAGACGCGGCGCGGATGCTGCCAAGGCTTGAGACGGCGGGCAAGGTGGTGAGGGCAAAGCGCCGGATCAGCCAAGCGGGCGGGCTGGCGGCGCCGGGCGGTTCGGTTTGCAGGACCGCCAAGGGCAAGCCGGCCAAAGCGCCATCCTTGACCACAAAGAGATGATCGGCATCCGCAAGGGCAGACATCACAGGTGCCAGCAAATCGGCAAACAGGGCATGGGCCTGCGCATCGTCAAAATTCGGGCCGCGCGGTGGCTCGGGGGCGGATAACGCGACAGCGGCGCGCACCGGCGCGGTTGGATCAAGGTCTTGGCGGAGCAGGCGAATGCGTTCAGACAGCTGCGCGGCAGTGATATCGGCGCGGTGCCACGCCTGCCCTTGATGCGACACGGCCCAGACATAGGTGGCAAAGGGCGCGCTGAGAAACATCACCAACCCTTCGTTCGGGGCCAATTGCGCGCGCAGGGCAGCGTATCCGATGGGTTTGGGATTGGCGAATTCGGCATATCCGGGGAATTGGGCGCGGATTTCGGCGTCCATATCCAGCAAGGTTTGGTCAAGGATTTCAAGCTGCTGGCGGTTGATACCGGCGTCTTGCGCGGCGTATTGGGATCGGGCGCGAGTCAGGTCTGCCTCAAGCTGTTGTTTTTGCCGGATCAGCAGGGCCAGCGGGCCATCGCCCTGTGCGGCGCGGGCCCCCATTTGGGCCACGGCGCGGGCGGCCTTGGTTGCCATGATCCATTGCGCGCCTTCAAAAGCCCGTTCAGCCATCAGCGTATTGCGGGCATCGGTCTGCGCGTGGACAGCTGTGCAGACGGCACAGGCCACCAGCAGGGCGGCGCGCATAAGGAAAAGTTTTACAGCCATCACGGCAAGCGCCTGACTTGAAAGGGGGTATGTACCAAAGTGAGACCTGCGGGTGCAGTATTGCACCGCGCAGGCCCGTGTTCAGGTCGGTGTTCAGGTCGGATTAGTAGCACGCGCCATTGCGGGCATAGATACACATGCGGCGCGCGCTTTCGGCGGTGACATCTTCGACGATGCCGGTCAGGGCGTCATCCCCTTCGGCGAGTTTCATCGCGGCTGCGGCCATGTCTTTTTGGGTTGTAAAACCGTCGCCGGGGGCTGCGGTCGGGCCATCAAGGGTGGCGCGCAAGCGCATAGCGGCGAGGATCAAAAGCGGCTCATCACGCGCGGTGCCAAGTGCCATCAGTTGTTCGGACATGGTGATTTGGGCCATCACCTGCGGGGTGAGATCGGCCTCTTCGGCGTGAACGGTCAAAGCCGAAGAGAGAGTCAAAACTCCCGCAATCAGTAATGTTTTCATGTGTATCTCTCCTCAAAATTAAGTCAGATAAAAAATTTTAGGCACAATTGTTCAACCTTTCAACAGTTTTGAAGGGCATGATGTTTGTGACAGGTTCGGCGTGTTGGCAGTGGGGCAGGGTGGTTAACGCCGGTGGTGCAAGATCGTGAAGGACCGGCGATGGCGGGCAAAATCCGGCCGGTCGGTGGTGCAATTTTGATCACGCTCTGATTTGCGCATCACCTTTTCTGCCAAAAGATAGGCGACAATGGCGACAAAGACGCCGCCTGCCATCTGGCCAATCAGTACGCCAGCCGCGCCCCAATATTGTGCGCCCAGATAGACAAATGGAATAATCCCCAGCGTGTTGCGCGCCCAGTTGATCCACGTGGAATAAAACGGGTGACCAAGGTTGTTGAACGACGCGTTGGCGACAAAAATGATACCGTTAAAGATCCAGGCAAGCGAGAGCGGGCCACAGAATAAAAAGATCAGATCGCGGGCGACGCCGGTGGCGTTGAACAGGTCCGCGATCCATTCGCGGGACAGGTAAAGCACGCCAACCACTGGAAAAACATAGATCACGATCAAGATCATTGACCGGTTGAAAGCTGTGCGGACTCGGTCATGGCGCTGCGCCCCGAAGTTTTGCCCGATGATCGGGCCGATAGCCCCTGACATGGCAAAGATCAGCGCAAAGGCGACCGGAGTCACCCGCCCGATGATTGCCATACCGGCGACGGCGGCCTCTCCGAATTCGGCGGCGGCGCGGGTGACATAGGCCCCGCCAATGGGCGTGGCGATATTGGCCAGCATCGCAGGCAGCGCAATGGCCGCGATGGGTTTGAGATCGTACCAGAGGTTCTTTGGCGACAGCGGTGCCAAGCCGCCATAACGGCGCACCAGATACCACAGCGCCACCGCAGCAATGGCAAGCCGCGCCGCAACCGAGGCCCAAGCCGCGCCGTCCAGACCCATATCCAGCCCGAAAATAAGGATCGGATCGAGGATGGCGTTGACGATACCGGCGCTCAGCGTGGCCATCATCGACAGTTTGGCTGCGCCGTGGCTGCGCAACGCCGCTGAGGCAACGATCCCAATCAGCAACAGTGGCATCGTTGGCACCAGAATTTGCAGGTAGGAGATCGCCAAGGCCTGCGCCCGGCCCGTGGCCCCCACCAGCGCGGTCATTTCGGCCAGATTTTGGTAGATCAGGGTCGCGACCCCGAGTGCAAAGACAAAACCGACCAGCAGTACATGGGTGAGCAATTCGCGCGCCCGTTCTGGCTCGTTTTCACCCAAAGCCTTGGCGACCAAGGCACCGCCCGCAATTCCCAACCCGATGGAAAGCGATGTGGTGACAAACAAGATGGTGCCCGCAAATCCAACGGCCGCGGCCAGTTCTTCGATCCCGAGCATCGAGATAAACAGCATGTCGACCAGATCGACGATGAACAACGCAATGAATCCAACTGCGGCTGTCAGGGACATGGTGATGATGTGGCCTGTCAAATCACCGCTTAAGAATTTGGCCTGCTCGTCGCTCATGCCTTGGGGCCTTTGGTGCCGCTTTTGGGTTCGGACATGATGGCCTGCATCTGCGCGGCCAGATCGGATTCCCAATCCTCCCGCATGTCGCGGATCGAGGCCAGATAGGTCTCGTTTTCCATGGCGGGGATATCGGGGTCATAGTGCTGGGCGACTTGCAGCATCGATTTTCGGTCCATCGCGTTGAAGGCATCAACCATGCGGGTGGCTTGCGATTGGGAATAGCCGAGCGCCTCGATCGAAGAACGGCCCATGCGCATCGAACTGTCATAGGTTTCGCGGATGATGTCGCGCGCCCCTGCGGCCCACAGATCATAGACATGGTTGCGGTCATGGGCGCGGGCCACGATGTGCAGATTGGGGTAGTGATGTTTGAGATATGTGACCAGTTCGGTCGTGCGGTCTTTGTCATCTATGGCGATCACAAACAGATCAGCCTGTGCGACACCGGCGGCATGGAGCAGATCGGGGCGGCAGGCGTCGCCGTAATAGGCTTTGACATCAAAGGCTTTGAGCATTTCAAGCTGGGCCGAGGAGAAATCAATCACCGTCGGGGCCATCCCGCAGCCGCGTAACATGCGGGCGATCAAACCGCCGACGCGGCCATGCCCGGCAATGATGATGTTGGACTGAACGTCGATGTCGTCCATTTCGCGGGCTTCGGAGTCGCTGAAGCGCGGCGCGACCACGCGGTCGAACAAGATAAACAGTGCAGGTGTGAGCAGCATCGACAGCGCCACAATCAACAGCAAGATTTGCGACAGATCGCCGGGGATCACACCATTGGTGACGGCGAAGGCCAGCAGGACAAAGCCGAATTCGCCAGCCTGCGCAAGCCCGAGCGTGAACAACCAACGGTCCGCGCCGCGCAGTTTAAAGATCACCGCCAGTGCATAAAGCACAGCGGATTTAACCAGTATGAGCCCGATGGTCAGCCCAAGGATCAGGGCAAAATTGTCGAACAGCAGGCCAAAGTTGATGGCGGCCCCGACGGTCATAAAGAACAGGCCCAAGAGCAGGCCTTTGAAGGGGTCGATGTCGCTTTCCAATTCGTGGCGATATTCGCTGTTGGCCAGTACGACCCCCGCCAAAAAGGTGCCAAGCGCAGGCGAGAGGCCAACCAGCGACATCAAAAGTGCAATGCCGATGACGATCATCAAAGCGGCGGCAATGAACAATTCACGCAGCTGGGCACCGGCGATAAAGCGGAAAATCGGTCCCGTCAGATGGGATCCGATGACAATCACCGCTGCAACTGCCGCAAGCGTGACCAATGCCACCCCCCAGCCCGGCAACCCGTCGACAAGGCTGAGCGACGCGCCATGGCCATCGTCTGAATGGGCGGCATGGGATAAGGCTTCGGTCAATTCGGGCAAGGCAAGCAGGGGAACAAGCGCCAGCATCGGGATGACGGCGATGTCTTGGAACAGCAGCACAGAAAAGCTCGATTGTCCGCCATCGCTGCGCATCAGACCTTTTTCACCTAGGGTTTGCAGCACAATCGCGGTGGACGACAGGGCCATCACAAGGCCAATCGCCAGCGCCACTGTCAAGGGTTGACCAAAAACCATGGCCGCCAGCATGACTGCAGCGGCGGTTAACCCGACCTGACCGCCGCCAAGCCCCAGCAGTTTCGCCCGCATCGCCCAAAGCATCTTTGGCTCAAGCTCAAGCCCGACCAAAAACAGCATCATCACCACGCCAAATTCAGCGAAATGCTGGATCGACACCACGTCGACATGCAGGGCGCTTAGGATGGGACTGATGGCAATGCCTGCGATCAAAAACCCGAGAACAGAGCCAAGGCCAAGCCGCGATGCTATGGGGACCGCAACGACGCCAGCGATCAAAAAGATAAATGCGGTCAATAGGATATCTGTCATGAAACGCCCCCAAGCGTTGCGCCACAGGCGGCGCGCTTGGCGCAAACATGCAAGAGAAATATACGAAAGACCAGAGGTGCAATGCAGTGCAGGCTTAGTGGACCGGCAGAATCCGCTGGGCAGACAGGACGGTTTCGCCCGCCTGTTTCACGATTTGGGCAATCTGTTCGAACTGTTTGGTCAGCGGGCTGGAGCGCCGCCAGATCAACCCGATGGTGCGGCTGGGCTGCGGCGCGGTAAAGGGTGTAATCGCCACTTGCGCCGAACGGGTTTCAACGCCAATTGCAATTTCGGGGATCAAGGTGACCCCAACGCCGGACCCGACCATTTGCACCAAGGTCGCCAGCGATGTGGCATCCAGCGTTTCGCGCGCGGTGCCGGGCTGGATTGCGCAAAACGACAGGGCTTGATCGCGAAAACAATGCCCCTCTTCGAGTAAAAGCAGTTTCATTTCCCGCAGGCTTTGACGGTTGGGCAGCGGCTTGTTTCCATCGGCAATCGGGCGCACCAGAACAAAGGCTTCGTCAAACAGCGGTGCTTCGATCAAAGACGGTTCCGAAATTGGCAGCGCCACAATGGCAGCGTCGATGCCCCCCCCCGTGAGTTCCTGAATCAGCGTCGGGGTCATGGTTTCCCGAATGTGCACATCAACGGCGGGCAGGGTTTGGGTCAATCCATGGATGACCTGCGGC
Source organism: Pelagimonas varians (assembly GCF_003208435.1). Lineage (GTDB taxonomy): Bacteria > Pseudomonadota > Alphaproteobacteria > Rhodobacterales > Rhodobacteraceae > Pelagimonas > Pelagimonas varians. The sequence goes on from NZ_QKMF01000017.1 coordinate 44,210, forward strand.
AACAGGTAGGGCGCAATCGTCGGAATCACACCTAGCCGCAACTGCCCCGCCAGGGTTTCTTGCCCGGCGCGGGCCAGATCCCCCAGATCGTCAACGGATTTCAGGATGTCGCGGGCGCGGGTTTCCAAGTGGCGGCCCAAGGTTGTCAAAAGCACTTTGCGGGGCAGGCGTTCGAACAGCGGGCCGCCCAGATTTTCCTCAAGCTCTTTGATTTGAACGGACAGGGCTGGTTGCGAAACGGCGCAGGCCTCTGCGGCGCGCCCGAAATGGCCGTGACGGACAAGGGATTCAAAATAGCGAAGCTGTCGAATGGTGATATTTGTCATAGATATAAGTTATTGATGTACGCGAAAATTGCAAGTTTGCATTATTATGCAAGGTTCTACGCAAGCCGCTGGAATTATTGTCGCGCGTCAACTAACGTTGCAAGGCAAGGGTGTTTGCAGCGACGGCGACAAGGCGACGAAACGAAATAAGAGAAAGAAGACTGGTTTGGCGGATCCAAAAATTAAAAATATGGAGCAGTTTGCCACAGTCAGCGGGATTTCCCGGCCGACGCTGTCGAAATACTTCAATGATCCGGGCAGTGTCCGAAAATCATCGCGCAGCCGGATCGAAGCAGCGCTGGAGCGCTATGACTACCGCCCGAATATTTACGCAATGAACCAAAACCGGCGTTTGACCAAGAACATCGGCATCATGGTCCCCTATCTGGCTGACCCGTTTTTCGCAGAAATTGCCCGTAACATCGAAGCGCTGGTTCGGGGCGGTGGATACCGTCCTGTTTTGCTGGGCGCGCATGGCGATCCGGCACAAGAGATCGGCAACCTTGAAACCCTGCGGGCGATCAAACCGGCAGGTGTGTTGATGGCCCCCTTGGGCCGCATATCCGACCCCGAAGCGATCAGAGCCTTTGCTGAGGACGTGCCCACGGTGCTGTTCGACAACCAGATTGCCGACATCGGGGCGGCCTATGTCGGCCACGACAATGCGCAAGCGACGAAGATGATGTGCGATTACCTGTGCCGCACGGGCGAGCCGCCGGTGTTCTTTGAAATGCGCACCCCGTCAAACCCGAACGCCTTTCGCCGCAGAAACACCTATTGCGAGGTGATGGAAGCGTTGGGGCACAAACCGCATTTGGTGCAGGTTGACGGTGAAGGGTGGGATTTTGAGTCGATCGGCTTTCGCGGTTGCAAGTATGTGATTGAAAACGAATTGCTGCCGACCAACACTGTGCTGTGCAGCAATGACCGTTTGGCGATCGGCTTTTTGTCCGCGGCGTATGAGATGGGATTGCGTGTCGGGAACAGCCGCGGGTGTGATCTGCGCGTTGCGGGGCATGATAATCACCCCTATTCACGCTACACCTGCCCGACCTTGACCACCATTTCGCAAGACTATGGCGCAATCGCGCGGACGAGTGCCGAGGCTTTGATCGGGTTGATCGAGTCGGATTCGCCTAATGAAGCGCGAAACGTGACCTTGTTTGACGGCAATCTGCTGATGCGAGGGTCCGCGTAAGATTTTGTAAAGGCTGTATTAAAAATCAAACTTTACGCGGGTAAACAATAAATTTGCGTGATTGTGATTTTACTGTTAGCGCAGTGGGGCGATTGGGATGGTCCAACGCCTGGAGTTTTTGCAAACCTGCCTAGAAAGGACCGGCGATGATACTGTGTTGCGGCGAAGCCTTGATTGATATGATCCCAACGCCAACTTTGAGCGGCCCTGACGGGTTTGTGCCTCATTCCGGCGGCGCTGTGTTTAACACGGCCATCGCGCTTGGGCGGCTTGGCATCCCTTCGGGCATGCTGACGGGGCTGTCTCGGGATATGTTCGGACAGCAGTTGCAGCAGGATTTACAGGCGTCAAATGTAGACACGACCCATGTTGTCTATGCGGATCGCCCGTCGACGCTGGCCTTTGTAAAACTGACCAACGGCCATGCTGAATATACGTTTCTGGACGAAAACTCGGCTGGGCGGATGCTGCAATATGCAGATATGCCCGTGTTGGACGCAGCGGTTTCGGCGCTGTATTTCGGTGGGATTTCCTTGGCCTGCGAACCCGGCGCTGATGCCTATGCCGAACTGGTTGTCCAACATGGCAGTGACCGCGCGGTGATGATTGACCCCAACATTCGGCCGGGATTTATTCAGGACCCGGACCGCTATCGCGCCCGTTTGGCGCGGATGCTGGCGGTGTCGGATATTGTCAAAGTCTCGGACGAGGATCTGGATTGGATCTATCCGGGGTCTGCGCCGCTGGCGGACAAGGTTGCACAGCTGCGCGCGGCAGGTCCCAGCATTGTCATCATGACCAAAGGCCGTGACGGGGCCAGCGGCTGGTTGCCGGACGGCACAGAGGTGCAGGTCGCGGGCAAACTGGTTGAGGTTGTCGATACCGTTGGCGCGGGCGACACATTTAACGCCGGTGTTTTGGCAAAGCTGTCCGAGCTGGGCCAGCTGTCCAAACCGGCGCTTGGCAGCCTGTCACCCGATGCTTTGTCTCAGGCGTTGGCGCACGGGGCTGCCGTTGCAGCGGTGACGGTGTCGCGCGCAGGGGCCAATCCACCTTGGCGCAATGAGCTGACGGACTAAGCGTTACAACACATCGAGGGACGTCTTGACCCGGTCCATCACAATCGAGGTGTTGAACCGGCTGATGTTGGATTCGTCAAAGAAGTAGCGTTCGGTGAAGGATTCATATTCCTCGATGTCTTTGACCAACAAGATCAACAGAAAATCGGCCTCTCCTGTGGTGTAATAACATTGCTGCACACATTCGGCGTCGCGCATTTTGCGTTTGAAGGCATCCAGATGGGCGCGGCTTTCGCGTTCAAGGATCACCTCGGCGATGATGGTCATGCCGCGGCCCAGTTTGGTGGGCGACAGCACCGCAATTTCGCGTTCGATCACGCCGGTGTCACGCAGCTTTTTCAAACGCTTTTGCACAGCGGGCGGCGATAACCCCAGCTGCGCGCTGATGGCGTCGGCAGTCAGGCGGGCGTCGCGCTGCACCAGTTTCAAAATTGCGTGGTCTTTGTCATCCATGAGATGATTTTTGTCGCAAGATTCGCCTTTGGCAACGGATTTCGTAAGGGTTTGCGCATAATTAGACGCCCAATAGCGTGCAGAGCGGATTAGACTTGTCGAAATGACACCGTTATCGCCAAGGACCACGCATGCATCAGGCTTTTGCAACCGCCCAGATGATCCACGCAAAAGGATCACCCAAACCCGCCAAGGCAGCCTTTGATGTGCTGTCGCGCGATGATTTTGCCACGGCACGCACTGAAATCTCGGCTTGGGATGGGTATGCGCCAACGCCTTTGGTGTCTTTGGCAGGATTGGCGGCTGAAATCGGGGTGGCCCGACTGGATTACAAAGACGAAGGGCCACGATTTGGCTTGGGCAGTTTCAAGGCCTTGGGCGGATCCTATGCGGCGCTGCGGGTCTTACAACGCGAGCTGTCGGCGCGGCTGGAACGGCCTGTATCCCTAAGCGATATTCGCAGTGGTGCCCACGCCATGGATTGCGCGCAAATCACGCTGGTGTCGGCGACGGACGGCAACCATGGTCGATCCCTTGCCTGGGGATGCAAGCGATTTGGCGCGCCGTGCCGGATTTACATCCACGCCGAGGTTAGCAAAGGCCGCGAGGCAGCGATGCAAGCGTTGGGGGCCGAGGTGATCCGCATCTCCGGCGACTATGACGCGTCGGTGCATTTGACGAAACAAGAGGCCGAGGCCAATGGCTGGTTTGTGGTGTCTGACACCTCTTGGCCGGGATATTCCGAGCCGCCGCGCGATGTGATGGCGGGTTATGGTGTCATGACATCGGAGGTCTGCGAGGCTTTGGACCTGCCCCCAACGCATGTGTTTTTGCAAGGCGGCGTCGGTGGTTTGGCGGCAGCTGTCGCGGCGGGTTTGCGTCAGCATTACGGGGGCGATGCGCCGCGTGTCGTGATTGTTGAGCCGGACCGCGCCGCCTGTTTGTTGCAAAGCGCCCGCGCCGGGGCCGCGACCAATGTCGAAATCGCCGAAGAAACCATTATGGCGGGTCTGTCCTGTGGTGAGCCCTCTGAAATGGCGTGGCAAATTTTGACAGAGGAAGCGGCGGATTTTGTCACCATACCCGACGAGATTGTCGCCCCGACAGTGCGTTTACTGGCGCGCGGGGAATTTGGCGATCTGGAGGTCGAAGCAGGCGAAAGCGCGGTTGCCGGATTGGCCGCCGTGATTGCGGCGCGCCAAAACGCTGCAATGGCGGATGCATTGGGTTTGGACGGGCAATCGCGGGTTTTGTTGATTGGGTCTGAAGGTGTCACAGACCCTGATATTTTCAAAGCGATCATGGCAGGGGCGGATCATGTCTAACGCGCCGGTTCGCGGTTTCCAAACCTGCGAATTCGCAGGCCGGTTGGCGGCGGCGCAGGGGTTGATGCAGGCGCAGGGCTTGGCGGGTATGTTGCTGACGACCGAGGCCGAGTTGCGCTATTTCAGCGGGTTCCAGAGCTTGTTTTGGCAAAGCCCCGCGCGGCCGTGGTTCTTGTTCTTACCCAGCCAGGGCGCACCGGTTGCGGTAATTCCAGAGATCGGCGCGGCGCTGATGCGCGGCACTTGGGTTGAGGATATTCGCACTTGGGCTGCACCATGCCCCGAGGATGAGGGCATCAGCCTGCTGACGGATCTGCTGGCCCCTTATGCGCAAAGCGGTGCGCGTGTCGGGATGTTGAAAGGGCCGGAAACCATATTGCGGATGCCGTTGGGGGATTATGAACGCTTGCTGGCTGGCTTGCCCGACCTTGAGATCGTGGATGCGACCGCGATTGTGCGGCAGTTGCGCATGGTGAAATCCGAAGCCGAGATCGAAAAGCTGGCGCATATCTGCGCCATCGGATCGCGCAGCTTTGCGAAGATGCCCCAACTGGTGCACGAGGGCCTGCCGCTGGACGATTTGTTTCGGGAATTTCGCCGCGAAGCCTTGGCGCAGGGGGCGGATGATGTGCCTTATCTGGTCGGCGGCGCAGCGCAGGGCGGCTATGTCGATGTGATTTCGCCGCCGTCCAGTCGCGGCTTGCAGGCGGGCGATATTGTCATGCTGGACACCGGAGCAACATGGGACGGCTATTTTTGCGATTTCGACCGAAACTTTGCCATCGGACGGGCAGAGGATCTGCCGCGCCGCGCCTATGACACGCTTTGGCGCGCCACTGAGGCGGGGTTGCTGGCGGCCAAACCCGGTGCCCGTTGCTGCGATGTGTTCCATGCAATGCAATCGGTGATTGTTGAAATGGACAGCTCTGGCGGGGAAGTCGGGCGGCTGGGGCATGGATTGGGGATGCAGTTGACGGAATGGCCGTCGCATGCTGCATTCGATACCACCGAGATTGTCGAAAACATGGTGCTGACGTTGGAACCGTCGCTGAGCTACGGGGATGGCCGCATCATGGTGCATGAGGAGAACATCGTGATCCGCGCCACCGGCCCAGAGCTGTTGACCACCCGCGCCGCGCCTGAGTTGCCGGTGTTATGAAGCTGGCGTTTGACACAGACGGCGGTATCGGCACCCGTGCGACGCTGGGCGTGATTGTGCTGGAAACCGATGAAACGCTGGAGCCGGAATTCGCCAAGATGATGGCGATTGAAGGCACGGCGCTGTATCACAGCCGCATCCCGATGGTGTCCGAAGTCACCGCGCGGACGCTGGCCCGAATGGAGAGCGATCTGCCCGCAGCCGCAGGCCTGTTGCCGCCGTCGCTTGGGTTTGACGTGATCGGCTATGGCTGCACCTCGGCCTCGACTGTGATCGGGTCCGCACGCGTGGCCGCCGGAATCCAAGCGGTTTTTCCAGACGCGCAAGTGACAGATCCACTGGCTGCAATCATAGCTGCGGGCCGTGCATTGGGGGCGGTTCGGCTGGGGTTTATCACGCCCTATGTGCCGCAAGTTTCACAGCGGATGCGGGTGAAGCTGGAAGAATCGGGGTTCCAAATCAGCTGCCTCGGGTCATTCGAAGAAGGTGATGACCGCGTTGTCGCGCGGATCACCGAAACGGCGATTTGCGCTGCCGCGCGGCGGGTTGCGGCTGAAGCACCCTGTGATGCGCTGGTGATTTCTTGCACAAATCTACGTTGTTTGCAGGTGATCCCCCCGCTTGAGAAAGAGCTGAATTTACCCGTGATTTCAAGCAATCAGGCGCTTGCGTGGCACATGCAGCGCCTTGCCGGTATCCCCGATGTGCAGCCCCGATTTGGCCGGTTGTTTAGCACCGGATTGCCCGTATAACCCAGCCGCCGTTGCCAATTTTGAGGCGTATAACTTTGGTTTATGCGCCTCAACCTCAGGTTTGAAAGCCGCCAAACCATCCTTTGGCGGATAGCCTGCGCCGCCCTGTTCACGTCATTGCTGAAACATCGGTCATCCTTCGCCCTGTGCAGCACAGCTGCAAGGCGGGGTGCACGTTTTATGCACTGAAAGTGAGCTTTTGAGATGTTTCGCACAACGTTCTATGCCGTTGTCCTGTCCGGACTTGCAGTTCTGTCCTTGTCGAGTTTTGCCAAGGCTGATGAGCGGCATGTCACCCAATCGTGCGGCGCACCATCGCAAGCGACCTTCTTTGTCACGCGCGCTCAAACATGAGTGGTTGGCCCCTCCTGCTTCAACGGATCCACAGAAGGTCGCGATATGCACATACCCTTTTCCCCCGCCCGCAATCATGCCGAAGAAATCGCCAATGTTCGGGCGGGATTTGAGCCCGATGGAACGCAGATAATGCGCCCGATGCTACCTGCGGCATTGGCTTCGGGTTTGGGGTTAACATCGTTGCCGCTGGCGCAGATGGTGCGATACTTTTTGCTGGTTGCTGCGCTGGCCAGTGTTGCGCAGGGCGCGGCGGCCGAGAGTTTTGAACCCGTCGATCAGCGCGCGCTGAACATGATGCTGCGCAAGCAAGGTTCGGCAGCAGTGTTCGCCCACGCCTTTGAAGCCGGTGACGAATTGTCAGAGTTCCAGTTTAATGCCGGACACGGTGTGGGTGCCCAAATCGGTGAGGGACGCCGGTTTACGCGAATCCCGCGGGCTGACCTGAACGGACCGGGGGAATGGGCGTCGCATTTCCCGAAGCGCGAAGGCGGGGCCAATGCCACGTCCTGTGTGGCCTGCCACAATGTGCCCATCGCCAATGGTGCGGGGGATATTGCGCAAAACGTCGTGCTTGATCCGGCCCACAAGGGCGACCCCAAGTTGTATCTGGAACGCAATACGCTGCCGATTGTCGCGCTTGGCCCTGTGCAACGTGCCGCCGAAGAAATGAGCCTTGAGTTGAGCGCGCTGCGTGAAAAAGCAGTGATGTTGGCCTGCACAACCGGACGGGCCGAGGTGGCTTTGATCACCAAGGGCGTTGATTTTGGCAGCTTGGTTGCAACACGCACCGATATTGAACCTTGTAAGGGTGATTTGGACACCTCTGGCGTGACCGGCGTTGATGTGGATTTGGTGGTGCGGGCCTTTGGCTGGAAGGGCAATCACGCGACGATCCGCGGCTTTACCCGTGGGGCTTTGCACAATGAATTGGGCTTGCAGGCGGTTGAAACTGTCGGTGCGCAGGATGGTGACTTCGACGGAGTTACCGAAGAAATCACCGTAGGCGATTTGACGGCATTAACGATGTATATGGCGGCGTTGGAACGCCCGGTAAGCCGGATCGAACTGGCGGATCTGGGGCTGGATAACCTGACCGACGACGAGCGGGCAAAGATTGAACGCGGTACACAGGCCTTTGCCGAGGTCGGATGCACGAGCTGTCACAGGCCTACAATGACGCTGCAATCCAAGATGTTCAGCGAACCGTCACATACCCCGGGTTTCTTTGATGAGACATTTCCGGATGGATCCAACCCCGCGCGGCACAGCTTTCAGGGGGCTTCGGCGGTCACATTTGACATGACACGGGATCAACCAAACAATCGCATTCCCCAAGCGGACGGTGGGGTGGCGCTTTTGGGGGCATTGCCGGTGAATGCGGCAGGGGAACCGGTGTTGGCGTGGTTGTCGGATTTCAAACGGCACGACATGGGACCAGCGTTGGCTGATCCTGATGCACCTTTGGGCATCGGAGCGCAGATGTGGTTGACGCGGTCCCTTGCGGGTGTCGGATCAACGGGCCCGTGGTTGCATGACGGACGTGCCACGACCTTGAGCGACGCAATTCTGGCCCATGGCGGCGCGGGCCAGACCAGCGCCGATGGTTATGCGGCAGCACCGGACGAGGACCAAGAGGCGATCGTAGCCTATTTGGAAAATCTGGTGATTTATAAATACGAATAGTTGCAAAAGGTGGGGGTGCCTGCCGTGTTTGCACATGGTTTTTGGGTGGATACTCTGGTCCGGATTCCCATATGGTTGGAGCAGCCCATTTATGGTCCGAAAGGCCCGGGCAGAATATGAGGTTTGTAATGAGGCGTCTCATTCAGTTGGTTTTGGCAGTTGCCTTGGTGATCGGGTTCGCGGGTGCGGCACCCGCCCAAACCGTCAGTGATGAGTTGACGCAAACCCTGAACGCGCAAGGGTTCGAGGTGGTCTCAGCCCGTTACACGTGGTTGCGCCGTATCGTTGTCACGGCAACCGACGGCGAATATAGCCGCGAAATTCTGGTGGCACGCGGGGCTGGCGTTATTCTGGACGACAAGTGGAAACGGCTGGATGTGGCCGCACCGTATGAACGCAAAGGCGGGGCCCGCTCGCCCGCCCGCGGGCGTCCGTTCAATGGCGGTGGCGGTGATGGGCCGAATGGAGCCCCGCCGAGCGGTGTGCGTCTTGGTTTGGAACTTGGGCTACCGGGCCTGAAGCCCGGTCCCGATCCTGGCCCGGGGTCTGACCCGGATGACAATCCTCCGCCCGACAAAAGATGAGGCATCTGTGTACCCAAAGCCTAAGCCGCTTGTGATGGTGGTGATTTGAAAAAACCCAATCTACTTTTGTGGGGCGTCGTCGCCATTCAGGTGCTCTGTGCCGGAGCATTTGTGCTAAGTTTGGGGATGTCCGTACTGGGTTTGCAACGCAGCGCCGCCAGTTGGCAAATGCGTGAGGCGTTGGAAATTGCGGCCAGCATCGGGCTGATTTTCGGCGCGATTCTAGCGATATTTTCGGTGCTGCAGGCGCGTCGCTGCCAAGTCCAAGCGGAACAAGCGCTGAGATCTGCGGCAGGGGCCTTTGCGGTGACTGTCGATGAGAAATTTGCCATGTGGGCCCTGACCAAAGCCGAAAGCGATGTGGCTTGGCTGGTGATCAAGGGGTTTTCAACCCGCGAAACCGCCGAATTGCGCGGCACTTCCGAAGGCACGATCAAGTCTCAGTGTAATGCGATTTACCGCAAAGTGGGTGTCAAAGGGCGGGCACAATTGCTGTCGGTTCTTGTCGAAGATCTGCTATTGGACAAGCCAGAGCCGGTCTGAGCGGGCGACCGCCCAGACCGCTATGCATCAGGCGTCAACCGTGCTGACGACTTCGGCGAATTTGCTAAAGAACTTCGCCGCCAGTTTCTTGGCGGTGCTTTGGATCAAACGCGACCCAAGCTGCGCCAGTTTGCCCGAAATCTCGGCCTTGGCCGCATAGCTGAGCACGGTTTTCCCATCCACTTCGCGCAAAGTGACGTCTGCGCCGCCCTTGGCATTGCCAGCCGCGCCGCCATTGCCCTGACCCGTCAGTGAAAACGCATCCGGTGCGCCCGATGTGTCCAGCGTGACTTCGCCGCCGAATTTGGCTTTGACCGGTCCGACCTTTAGCACCACTTTGGCCTCAAGCTCGGTATCGGAATGTTTGATCAGCTCTTCGCAACCGGGGATGCACTGGCGCAGGACATCCGGATCGTTGAGGGCCTCGTAAACCTGTGTAAGCGGGGCATCGATGGTGATTTCGTCGTTCAGTTCCATTGCGGGGTCCTTTTAGCAGCAGGGAAATTTGACCGAGGCCAGAATATCGGCCTGTTCTTTGGTCAACGGTTTGTAAGCAAAGCGTTTCAGTAGGGTCTTCATCATGCGTTTCATTGCGGGTCTCCTGACTCCGGGGCTGGTTGGGCGTCGCGTTGGTGGCGGCGCCGTTCAGCGGTGAGTTGGGCCATGATCGACAGGGCGATCTCATCGGGGGTGACTGCGCCAATTGCCAAACCGGCGGGGGCCTGAACGCGGGCGATGTCAGCCTCGGCGATGCCGTCCTGGCGCAGTTTTTCCGACAGCGCGCTGAATTTGCGGCGACTGCCGACAAAAGCGATGAATGTGCATTCGGCAGCCAAGGCGGCCTTGAGGCTGGCTAAATCGTTTTTGCCTTGGGTCGCGATGACAATCATGCGGTTTGATCCGGATGACAAAGGCGGCGGCGCGCAATCGGGATTGCCGGACAGCACGGCCCACTGGAAATGGGCACCAAGCCCCATCAGCGATTGCGCAACCGGTGCATCGCCGTAGACCAGCAATTCCGGCATGGGGGTAACGAGTTCGATAAAGATGTCCATCGACCCTTTGGAGGGGCAGCCGTTGCGGGCAAAACGCACGCCTTCGACGTCGTCGCCGGGGGATATGCCGCGTTCGTCCAGCAGGTCTTGGGGGTGCAAGGATATGAATTGAGGGGCGTTTTCGGCCATGGCGCGTTTGGTTGCCCGCGCCAAGGCACCGCGCACGCAGCCCCCCCCGATCCAGCCCTGCAAGATGGTGCCATCGGCGTCTAGTAGCGCTTTGGCCCCCGGTTTCGCGGCGGTGGCCCCAAGGGTGCGGATCACCGTTGCGATGGCAAAGGGTTCGCCCTTGTCGCGCAAATGTTGTGCCAGATCGGCGATTTCCGGGTTGGTTAGCTCGGCCCGTATCATTGGCGTTTCAGCATCATAGGCGGGTCAGCTCCTCTTCAAGGGCGGCCAGATCGGCCAGACGATTGGCTGGTTTGAATAAATCAAGGTGGGGTAGGGCCGCGGACATGCCGCTGGCCACGGGCGCATAGCCATCCCAACCCTTCAGCGGGTTGAGCCAGATGATCTTGCAGCCGCGTTTTTTCAGGCGGGCCAGCGCGGTGCCGATCAACTCGGGGGTGTCGGTGTCATATCCGTCGGACAAGATCAAAACGACGGTGCGGCCATCGACAAACCGACGGGCATAGGTGCGGCTGAACTGATCCAGCGAGGCCCCGATTTTCGAACCGCCGCCAAAACCGTCGGCCAGAACGGACAGCCGGCCAAGGGCGCGCAGGGCATCTTTGTCACGCAAGGCTTCGGCAATGCGGACAAGGCGGGTGTGGAACAGATAGGCATCGGCGCTGTCGTCGGCACGCATCATTCCGGCGATAAAGGCCAGAAACACCTGCGCGTAGCTGGTCATTGATCCGGACACGTCACACAGGGTGACAATTTTCAAAGGCCGGTCGGGCCGCTGTTTGCGCGGCAGCTGCAAAGGTTCACCGCCAGTGGCAAGGCTTTGCCGGATCACCTTGCGGAAATGGATCTGGTCACCTTTGCGGGCCTGTTTGCGGCGGCGCGACCGGCGATCTCGCAGCGCAGCGCCCAAACGCTGGGCGATTTTTTGCGCCTCTGCGATGTCTTCGGGTTGCACCAGATCACGCAGGTCTTTTTTCATTTTGGCTTGGTGCAGGCTGGCCATCAAACGGCCCTCGCCGTCGGCCTCTGCCTCGCCGTCGCCACCATCCGGAGTCGAAGGCGCGCCGCTGCCACCATCCGCCTCTTGACCCTCGGCATTGCGGGAACTGTGGATGTGGTCCGATGCGGGGGTTTTGGCCGGAATGACCTTTTCGGCAACACGTCCGCCGTTCAGCCAGAATGCATTGAACAGGTCGTCAAAACGGCCGGTATCTTCGGCGCATCCACAGCAAACGGCGCGCAACGCGCTGCGGGCTGCGGCAGGATCGGCGGATTGCACATGGGTCAGGGCGGTCAGGCTCGCTTCGGCTTCGCCAACGCCGAGCCGCAAACCGTTTTCACGTAAATGCGCCATGAAACCGGCCATGCGGGCGGTCGGACCGGGGTCTTGAGCCGCGAATTTGGTAACGCGGCTCATGCGGCTTTGCCGGCAAGGCGCTGCGCAACTTCGGTGGTGATATTGGCGCGGTCGTTTTGGGTTTTCAGCAAAGTCGCCAGAGTCGCCTGCAAAACCACCGGATCATGGGTCAGATCGTTGATGCCAAGGCCGGACAAGGCGGCGGCAAAATCCAGCATTTCTGCGATGCCGGGTGTCTTTTCCAGATCTTCTTTGCGTAGGCTTTGCACAAAACCAACGATCTGCCCCGCAAGCTGCGCTTCGATACCGGCGCAGCGGGCCTTGAGAATGGCCAGCTCGGTGTTGCGGTCCGGATAGGCGACATGGGCGTACAGACATCGGCGACGCAGCGCATCCGAAAGGTCGCGGGTGCCATTTGCCGTCAATATGACGATGGGCCGCGAGGTGGCTGTAATCGTGCCCAACTCCGGCACGGTGATCTGGAAATCGGACAGGATTTCCAGCAAATAGGCCTCAAATTCCTCATCTGCGCGGTCGATTTCGTCGATCAACAGCACCGGTGGCACAGGCTGGCGGATCGCCTTGAGCAGCGGGCGTTCCAGCAAAAACTCTTCCGAGAAAATGCGGGTCTCAACGCTGCGGCCGGTTTCGCCGTCTTCGGCAGCGGCGCGGATCGACAGCAATTGCCGCTGGTAGTTCCATTCGTAAATCGCCTGCGCCGCGTCCAAGCCTTCGTAACACTGCAGCCGGATCAATTGGGTCTCACGAACCGCAGACAGCACTCGTGCCACTTCGGTTTTCCCGACCCCAGCCGCCCCTTCAAGAAGCAGCGGACGCCCAAGCGACAGCGCCAGATGAATGGCCATCGCCAGATCATCATCGGCAATATATCCCTGTTCCGCCATGGCGGTTTGCAGCATGTGATAGGTCACATCCGGCCCCTGTTTCTTCTGTCTAAAAATATCCCGGGGGTGGTCCGGAGGGGGTAGAACCCCCTCCGGTTTGTCGGGCCGGCAAAGCCGGTCCGACATCCCTCACTTAATCGTGCAGGCCCAGCCGGTTTGCGGTCTGCCAAATGCGCCAGTGGTCATGGGGCATGTTGGTGTGACGGTTTCCAAACGGCCGGAATGCATCTTGAACCGCATTCGAGAAACACGGCACACCGCCGACATGCGGGCTTTCGCCGACACCTTTAGCGCCGATCGGGTGATGCGGGCTGGGGGTGACAGTGAAATCGGTCTCGTAGTTCGGCACTTCCCAAGCGGTGGGCAAGAAGAAGTCCATCAAGGTTCCGGTTTTCACATTGCCGATGTCGTCATAGGCGATTTCCTGTCCCAAGGCGACGGCCAGCGCTTCGGTCAAACCGCCGTGGATCTGACCTTCGATGATCATCGGGTTGATCCGCGTGCCGCAGTCGTCCAACGCGTAAAAGCGGCGAATTTCCGGAACACCGGTGTCAACGTCAATGTCCATCACACAGACATAGGCCCCGAAAGGATAGGTCATATTGGGCGGATCGTAATAGCTGACCGCTTCCAGACCCGGCTCCAACCCCGGAATGGCCTGATTATAGGCGGCGTAGGCGATTTCCTTCATTGTCTTGAACTTTTCAGGTGCGCCTTTGACCACAAACCGGTCGATGTCGAATTCGACGTCGTCATCGTGGACCTCAAGCAAATAAGCCGCGATCATCTGTGCCTTGGCACGGATTTTGCGCCCTGCCATCGCCGTTGCCGCCCCTGCAACAGGCGTTGAGCGTGACCCGTAAGTGCCAAGCCCGTAGGGCGCGGTATCGGTGTCGCCTTCTTCGATGGTGATGCTGTCTGCCGAAATGCCGATTTCCGAGGCAAGGATTTGCGCAAAGGTTGTCGCGTGGCCCTGACCTTGGGAAATTGTGCCCAGACGCGCAATCGCAGACCCTGTGGGGTGGATGCGAATTTCGCAGCTGTCGAACATGCCCATGCCAAGGATGTCACAGTTTTTGACCGGACCGGCGCCGACGATTTCGGTAAAGAAGGTCAGACCAATGCCCATCAGCGTGCGGGTTTCACCGCGCTTGAACGCCTCGACCCGTTCGGCCTGTTCTTTGCGCAACCCGTCGTAATCAACGGCTTTGAGCGCCTTGTCCCAAGCGGTATGGTAGTCGCCGCTGTCATATTCCCAGCCCAAGGCGGCGGTGTAGGGGAACTGCTCTTTCTTGATAAAGTTGATGCGGCGCAGTTCGGCTGAATCCATTCCCAGCTCAATCGCAAGGACTTCGATCATCCGTTCGATGAAATACACCGCTTCGGTCACGCGGAAGGAGCAGCGATAGGAAACGCCGCCCGGGGCCTTGTTGGTGTAGACGCCATCAACCGCCAGATAAGCCACGGGGATGTCATAGGATCCTGTGCAAATATTCATGAAGCCGGCGGGGAATTTGGTCGGGTCCGCGCAGGCGTCAAAACCGCCGTGGTCAGCCGTGACGTGGCAATGCAGGCCGGTGATCTTGCCCTCTTTGGTGGCCGATATTTTGCCGGTCATATGGTAATCGCGGGCAAAGGCGGTGGACATCAGGTTTTCCATCCGGTCTTCGACCCATTTCACCGGAACTCCGGTGACGATCGAGGCAACGATGGAACAAACATAGCCGGGATAAACCCCGACTTTGTTGCCAAATCCGCCGCCGATATCGGGGGAAACAACACGGATGTTATGTTCTTCGATGCCGGACAAAAGCGAAGCCACGGTGCGCACCACATGCGGTGCCTGGAACGTGCCCCACAGGGTCAGCTTTCCGTTAACCTTGTCCATCGATGCGACCGAGCCGCAGGTTTCCAACGGGCAGGGGTGGGTGCGGTGGTAGTACATGCTTTCGGTTGCAACCACGTCGGCATTGTCGAGCACCTGATTGGTGCCGCTCTCGTCGCCTTGTTCCCATGTAAAGATATGGTTGTGATGCTTGCGCGGTCCATGCGCACCTTCGGTCTGGCCCTCAAGGTCTTCACGCAAAACCACATCGGATTTCAGCGATTCAAAGGGATCAGTGATGACCGGCAGCTCTTCGTATTCAACTTCGACCAATTCCACTGCATCGGCGGCGACGTAGCGGTCAGAGGCCACAACAAAAGCGACTTCCTGACCTTGGAACAGGACTTTGCCATCGGCCAGAACCATCTGTTTGTCACCCGCAAGGGTTGGCATCCAGTGCAGGTTCAACGGGCGCAGGTCGTCGGCGGTCAGGACGGCGACAACACCGGGCAGCGCTAGGGCGGCCTCTTTGTTGATCGAAACCACGCGGGCGTGGGCATAGGGCGAGCGGACAAAATCGCCGTGCAACATGCCGGGCAGTTTGATGTCATCGACATAGTTGCCTTTGCCTTGGGTGAAACGCGAATCTTCAACGCGTTTGCGCGAACAGCCCATGCCTTTTAGATTGGCGGAGCGTTCTTCGCGATCAGGGGTCATATCATTCATTCTGCGGCCTCCTTGGCGGAGTTAATTTCGCTTGCCGCAGCAAGGATGGATTTGACGATGTTCTGATAGCCGGTGCAGCGGCAGATATTGCCTGCCATTCCGAAACGGACTTCTTCTTCTGTGGGGGTCGGATTCTCTTCGAGCAGTTTTGTGGCGCGGGTGATCATACCCGGCGTGCAAAATCCGCACTGAAGACCGTGATGTTCCTTAAAGCTTTCTTGCAAGACATGCAGGGCGTCGGGTGATCCAATGCCTTCGATGGTGGTGATTTCGGCTCCGTTGGCTTGGGCGACAAACATTGTGCAGGATTTCACCGATTTGCCGTTCAGCGTGACGGTGCAGGCCCCGCAATGCGAGGTGTCGCAGCCGACGTGTGGGCCTGTGATGTTCAACTTTTCCCGCAGGGCGTAAATAAGCAGGTCGCGTGGTTCGGCCAGAAACTCTTTGTCCTCGCCGTTGACGGTCAGTTTGATGTGCATTTTGTCAGACATGTTGTTCCCCCCTTATGCCCGTGCTGTTGTTCGAGACCAGGCGCGCGTGATCGCGCGGCTGAGTGTGATGCCAGCGACATGGCGCTTGAAGGCAACCGGCCCGCGGTTGTCTTCGGACGGGTCAATATCGCCGAGCATCGCGGCCACGGCTGCTTTGATCGCGGTGTCGTCGCAAGCGGTGCCAACCAGCGCCGCACCCGCAGCTTCGGACCAGACCGGAACATCGCTTAGATTGGTCATGGCGATCGAGGCAGAGCCGACTTTGCCCGCATCAGACGTGATCTGAACGGCTGCTGCTGCGGTGGCGTAATCGCCAATCTTGCGCTTTTGCTTTTCATAGGCGTGGCCGCCGGCTGGGGCGTCAAATTCGATAGAGACAAGCACTTCGTCATCTGCGCGCAGGGTCATGTAGGCAGATTCGTAATAGTCGCGGGCTGCGATCATGCGTTCGCCATCGGGGCCAACCACTTTGATCTGCGCATCGAGGCATTGCATCAGGCCCGGCATATCGTTGCCCGGATCGCCGTTGGCCACATTGCCGCCGACGGTGCCCATGTAGCGCACCTGAGGGTCAGCGATTTGCAGCGCCGCTTCGCTCAAGATCGGTGCGGCATTCGAAAGACCGTCATTGTTGATCAGATCGTGCTGGGTGACCATGGCCCCCAAGGTGATGCGCCCGCCGTCAATCGTGATGGCATCAAGCCCGTCGATGGCTTGCAAATCGATCAAGTGCGGGACGTCTGCCATCCGCAGTTTCATCATTGGAATTAGGCTGTGACCGCCTGCCATAACACGGGCATCATCGCCGTGTTCTTGCAAAAGCGCGATGACGTCGCCCATGGTTTTGGGCCGATAATAATCGAACGCCGCTGGTATCATCTGTGTTCCTCCCCGGATCACCATGTAACTGGCTGTCGGTAGAGGCTGATGCATGGAGGGCCTGTCGTGCATCTGATTTTAACTGAAAAACGCGGGTTTGCGCACGAAATGCGCGTCTGGCTGCACGAAATGCGAAGGTGTCAGACGCCAAGCGCGTCGCGTACATCCTTCAGGCGGGACCGGCTGACCGGAACCTTTGCCAAGTTGGTCGTTTCAAAGTGGCACACGCCATTGTCTTTGAGTCGCTTGAAGCCGCTGACATGGGACGGGTTGATCAGATAGCTGCGATGGGTGCGGATAAAGGGGCCCGGTGCCAGACGCTTTTCCGCCTCTGATATGGACCAGACGCAAAACAGTTTGTCGGTGGCGGTATAGAGATAGGTGTAGTGCCCTTCGGCCCGAATAGCGACGACAGCGCCGGAATCTATGAAGGCTGTCCGGCCTTCATGCTCATAGGGGATTTGCTGGGCACCGTGGGGGGCAAGGGGGGCCGGTGGTTGTTCCGGCGCAGGGACTGGAACGGGAGCGGGCGGTTTGCCGGACGGAGCCAGCACCGTGACACCGGTCAGTAAAAACGCCCCGCATAGGACAAAGCTGCTAAGCACGACGCCGATCGCCATGACTTCGTTGCTGATCAGTGGGCCGACTTCGGATCGGACATCGACGGCAACGAAACTGGTGCCGCCGATGGCCACAAAATGCACGGCAAAGACCGCAAAACCAAAGAACAGCGTGCCGACAATGATATTGCGCTGGCTGCGCTTGCCATAAGCGATGGCAAAGGCGGCAACATTCAGCCCGCACGATGCAATGATCGCCAAGGTGATGCCTGCCGGAGTATACAGCGCCTGACACAGCTCCATGGCCGACATGCCAAGATAATGCATGGCCACAACGCCGAGGCCGACAATCACGCCGG
Source organism: Pelagimonas varians (assembly GCF_003208435.1). Taxonomy (GTDB): domain Bacteria; phylum Pseudomonadota; class Alphaproteobacteria; order Rhodobacterales; family Rhodobacteraceae; genus Pelagimonas; species Pelagimonas varians. The sequence goes on from NZ_QKMF01000017.1 coordinate 61,955, forward strand.
ACAAGACCAACGTGCCGCGGGTGCGTTTCCAGAAATGCAAAATCAACAAGGCGCAGCCGACCACAAGGATCGCAACCAACGCCGAAATTAGGGTGATCGCCGCGTCGTAGTAGAACAAGATCGGCAATTGCAGCCCCAACATGGCGACAAAATGCATCGACCAAATTCCGCCGCCAAGTGCGATAGACGCCAGTACAATCAGGATCTTACGTTGTGCTATCGGTCGGTCCGACAGGCCTTTGGTCAGCGACAGGCCAGTGAAACCTGCCATCATCGCCACCAGTAGCGAGGCAAAGACCAACATCGGGTTATGAGTGAAATCAAGGATCTGCATAAGCGATGCCTACCCTATCGTGCGACATTTTCGCAAGGTTTCTGACTGCGGTAACAGGCACAGGGGATCACAATCAGCCCTGCGCAAACGAGACCTTGTCCCAAAACGCTGATTTGCGGGGATATTGCGCCACCAATGCCCGCAGGAAACTGGTGTGATCGGGCAGGTCGCCATAGTCTGCGATCTCGGCGTCCAGCGCGGCGCAATCGGCCAACAGTTCGGCGGCTTGGGTGTAGGTGCGGCTGGCTCCGAGGTCCAATATTTCAAGGATCATCGCCCTTAGGATTAAGGTCGCCGCCAAAGGAAACCGGACCCGCAACGCATCGGCGGCGGGGGTTAAGACATCGCTGCGCTCGGCGTCCAGCTCATGGTGCCTGTTCAAAACAAGGGTGGCCGCGCCGGGCAGATCCGGCCAAGCGATCAGAAACGACAAGGCTCGCATGGCATCGGCATAGCCCAAGGCGTGATCGCGGGCGGCGTCTTCGGCTTCGACATCGTCAAAATCGGGCAAAAGCTTGAGGTGGGCGCGCAGATGGTCGGCGTCCAGTGTTTGCACAAAGCAGGTCCAGTGGTGTGCCTGTGCCTGTTCGGGCTGGCCCAAAGCCTGAAGACAGCGGATATAGGTTGCATCCCAAGCGCTGCGGCTTTGATCCAATTCATCTGGTGCCGCGTCTTTTAGGTACTGCAAAGCCTCTTGCGCGCGGTCCTTGTCGATCAGACGGGCCGCGATTTCGGCGGCGGTTTCAGGATGGCTGAGCGCAGCAGGTGAATATTGGGCGATCAAGGCATCGGTGTCCCCACTCGCCTGCGCGATTTGCTGGCGGATCTGCCGGATCAAACGCGCTTTCTTTTCGGCATGGTAATTGCCGGATTCGCTGCGCAGCGCCCGCAAAAAGGCAAGGGCTTCGTGATCCATCTCGGGATCTTGCAAGGGTTCGGCCTCATAGGCATCCACCTGCGCGGTCAGCCGGTCAAAACCAATGGAGCCCAAGGCGGGGGCCAGCGCCACAATCACGCCGTCAAATTCACCAAAGCCGTTGTCTGTGACCGCTTCCCAAACCCGATCGGCAAGCGCCTTGGGATCAGGCATCGCGTTTTCGGCGATCGGGCCGATATGCGATAACGCTGTGCCAAACACGTCAGAGATTTCGCCGCGGCTGTCATCTGTGCGGCTGTAGACCGATGGGACAAGTTCCAGAAACTGCCACAGCAGATCTAGCCCCAGCGCCGGATCTTCGGGGGCAATGCGGGCGGTGATCATATCGGCCTGCGTGTGCAAATCCTTGAAGAACGCCTTGCGCTTGCGCCAGCCGATGGTGCTTTTGGCGCGGCGCAGGGTCACCAGACGTTTGCGCACGTCGCGGCCCAATTCCTGCGCGCCCAGATTATGGCTCAGCTCAAGCCGCAGACGGCGTTTGATGTCAGCGCTGCCGGTGCTGACCTCGATCATCAGCTCGGCCAGTCGATCCGCGCCGAGGCGGGCAAGGTTTTCTGCGTTCAGGGTCTTTTTTGACATGCGCCGGACTTTGGCAGCGGGGCAGGGGGCGTTCAAGCACCCATTGGCAAAAAAAGCCGGTCTAGTTGGGGCTGGGTACGCCTTGGCGGATGGCGGCCGAGAAACCGGGAACCAACCCATGGGCTAGTGCACGCGGAGCGATCCGGCCCAATTCACGCAGCTGTTCCAGCGGGACGTCTGTGTTCACCGCCCCATGTTCATAGGCGTATTCGGGCAGATACCCATTGGCGATGACGCGCCAGTCAATGGGTTGGCCTGACCCAACCGCGCTCATGATTTGGAACACGACTGTGGTGCAGTTGGTGAACAGGGAATTGTACCATCGCGGCGTTTTTGCCAGATCAGTGGCATCTTGCACGTATTGTTCAAGGATGTTGCGGGCTGCTTCTGGAGTGACCTTTAGGCGGTACAAATGCACATCTTCGCCGCGCGCATTGCTGCGCAGCCCGACGACATCGCGTTCACTGGCCGCGAGAATGGACAGCGTGTTGGCCTTGAACATATCTGCAATCGGGGAAAACCCGCCGCCTTGGGCGCGGCGCACTTCTACGGACCAAGCCAGTTGATCGCCGTTTGCAAAGCCGAAACTGACGATCAGATGCGCCATGTATTGCGGTCCCCAATAGGACAAGAACACATCGGTGGTTTGCAACTGACTCAGGTCGTATTCGGTGTCGATCCAGTTTTCGGTATACTCTTCCGGGGTGGTCCAAACGAAGTCACGCAAATTGGAGAGACGCAGTTGGTCGCCGTCAATCACGCCGGTGACCTGCCGCGACACTTCGGGGGCCCATTGGCGGTCTGCGGGGGCAATCAAGGTGTTCCACCAGACCAGAACCACCGCCAAAACTGCGACAAAGCTGAAAAAACCCGCTGTCCAGCCGCGCCCCATCAGGCGCGGCACTGCACCTAGGGCGGCCAATATAACAATGCCTTGCAGGCCCATACGAAGCGGGTCCGCAACCTCAAGCCGGTAGCCGATGGCCAGAAATGCCCAAGCCGCAGCAACAGCCAGAGCAATGAGCAAACCTGCCCGCAGCAAAACCAATCCGAATTTCCGCACAATACCTACCCTTATTATAGCCAGTGCCGTTTCGGGCAGATTTGGCCGCAAATTCAATCCTGTGATCTATTGGAGCACAACGCGTATGGAAAGATCGTCCAGAATGTCTTGTAGACGGTTATTTCGACTGCCCCTGTCAAAGCGATCATTGTTGTTCAAGCCAAGCCCGATCAGTTTGACCACCTCGGGGGACCCTGAAAACTTGGAATGGTTCCCTGCTGATGAATCGTTGACTTCGGACAGATCAATCACATTGACGCCAAGTTCGGCCAGCTCGTCGGCATTGGCTGCGCCAACCCGTGGCACGCCACCGGCCAGCAATCGGGACATGTTCAAAACGCCATCATCGTCTGAAATCAAAACATACAGTTTCTTGCGCAGGTCGCCAATTCTGGAGATCTGGGTGCGAAACAAATCCATGTCGATGTCAGGAGACGCCAAAATAATGCCTTTCAGTTTCCCTGTGCGGTTCAATGTGCCCAGCAGGGCCATTTCGTTCAGCCCTTCCATGACCAGAAGGCCGCCCATGGAATAGCCGAACATGGTCACACCTTCGACATGGGTTTTGCCCAAAATGGTTTGGATGTCCGTCATTGCACTGCGCGCGATCAAGGCGCTGTTCAAATCGTAAACATACCGCCTCAGGCTGCCAGCCGAGGCCCAGTCGAACAGCACCGGAACGCCTTTATAGCCGCTGTCTTCGACAAATTGCGCCAGCCGCAGGACGGAATGGCTGGTGGTTGTATTATATCCAGAGACAAAGAACATGATCTCGCGCTCGCCCGGCGGGCGGCTGGCAAGTTCGGCGTTCACATCCCGAACAAAGGCGCTGTGCGCGTCGTAGCGCACCGGATCGACCACTGTAAATTCTTCTCGGGGATCGGGGGGCAATCGCATCGGGCGGTTCAGCTCTCCGGATACGTGATTGGGCGGGATCGAGACCGTCACCGCCGCCAGCCCCATCTCAATGGCGCGTTTTTCGGAAAAGAATGCGCCGGTGACTTCGGTTGGCTGCCGCGTCGTCATCAGGAATATTTTGTGCCTGGTGGCGTCTGTTACCGAGGCCGCCGGAATTTCGGGGTTGTCGATGCCAATCAACGGCGGCGGTTCGGCGCAAGACGTCAGAAGGAATACAAAAGCCACCCACAAACTGAAAAGCCGCGGGATGCGTGCAGTCGTTTGAACGACATGACAGCTCAAAGCCATATGAACGAGGCCCTTGTTCCGTGGCCAACCATATGTTCGGCCTTTTGTTGTGGCCACCCTAGCGGGCGGGCGTTGGCTGAACAACGGGTTAGAAAAAATGGCCCGCGCATTCCGGACGAGTTTGGGATTTAGGGCATCATCTACTTGCGCCTAGTGGATGTCTGCGACGGGGGAAATTTCGGCCAGCAGGGTGTCGCCGCACACAATAGCCACCGCGCCGTAGCGTCTGACCTGCGAAGGGTGTTCGAAGGTGACCTCAACCGGATCAATGACCTGCGCGGCCATACCCTCGGGGGGGGTGGCCATGAGGACAAGGCGCTGCGTCGGGATCGCCTTTCGGTCCAGCGGACCAAGTTCAAGGGTGACCTCATAACCGGGAGTTGGCAGAGTGATCTGGCCCGTGACATGTAGTTTGGGCCCGTCGGGGCCGGGCATCTTGTTGACCCAAGCCTGCCAATCCATGCTGTCGATGACGGGGCAGGGGGCGGTGGTATTGTCCGCCCGAACGGGTGTGGTGGCCCCAAAGAGGCAGAAGAGTCCGGCCATTGCAGACAAGGTACATTTTGAAACCATCACATCAGTCCTCTTATGTCGTCGAATGCTGGCAAAGCGCGCGTTTTGGCCCTTTGATCACGGACCTTTCACCGCCACGATCAAATCCATCACATTGGTGCCGGTTGGTCCGGTGATCAAAAGGCTATCCACCCCCGCCAGTGCGTCGCCGGCATTTGCCTGCGCGATGGCAGCGTCATGGCCTTGGTCGCGGTCATAGGTGTTGCCATCAACGACACCGCCTGCCGCTGCAGTTGGCCCGTCTGTTCCATCAGTTCCGCCCACCACAATCGCAATGTCGTCCTGACCGTGCAATTCACGTGCCAAAAGCAAAGCCAGCGCCTGATTCCGGCCTCCGTTGCCGGGGTTCTCCGGCAGGTTTACAACGGGCTCTCCGCCCCAGACGTAAACGCCGTTTTCACCGTTGCGTAGCTTTTCAGCCAAGGTTTTTGCCAGGTCTGAAATTTCGCCATACAGAGATTCTGCATTTTCAATCACCGGCAGGTTTTGCGCGGTAACTTCGTCAGCGACAGCTTGTCGGGATTGTTGATTGTTGGCGGCCACAAAGCTGTTGATTGAAAACGGCGGAGATGTTTGGGTGCCGACACTTCCGATGCCTGAGCCGATGACATTCGGATCATCCTTCAACACATCCGAAATGAAAATCACATCAACATGTGCACCTTTGAAATGAGACAATAGCCCGCCGGATTTTATCAAAGACAGCTTGCGCCGTGCGGCGTTGATTTCCTCGATTGTCCGGTCTTGGCTGATCATGTCTTGGTTGAGTGATTTTAGATCATCCAGCGTTATGCCGGGGGCAAGGACCTCAGCCAGAGACGACGCACCGCCCGAAATCAACAACATCAGCCGGTCTTCAGCGGTGAGGCCCGTCACAAAATCAAGCGCTTTGCGTCCCGCAATGAGCGAGTTTTCATCCGGGATCGGATGGGCCGCTTCGATGACCGAGGTCGTGGCGTTTGCGGCCAATTCCGGCGCGGTGTGATCGTATTTGGTTATGACAAGCGTAGGAATTTCGACTTCGAATTTTTCGAGCGCACCCAAGGCCATGGCCGAAGCTGCCTTGCCAATAGAGACAATCGCGCTTGGCGCGGTAAGCCCTTGAGTTTCAATGGCTTTACGCACCGAAAACGTACCGTTTGCGGCGTGGGTGCCAGCGTTCCATAGCGCAACGGCGCGTTGTTTCCGGTCGGCCCGATATGAGTTGCCCTGTGTCACGATGATCGCCTCCTGATACGTGACCGGTGTAATTAATCGGTCAAAACCGTTCAAGGGTCATTCCGTCCCTCTGAATAGTCGGTTTTAATGTACTTTTTCTTATTTTATCGATTTTATTGCAAAGCCTGAAAAGTTGACCTAGTGTAATTTCCGAGAATGGGAGGATTCTATGCATATGAACGTCAAAGGCCTGATCGCCGCCACGGTGCTAACTTTTGCAGGCGGCGCTGTCGCTGCTGAAGAGTTGCGGATCGGTACTGCTTCTTTGGGCGGTGCGTTTTACCCGATGGGGCAAAGCATTTCCAATGTGGTCAACAAATATGCCGGCAACGACATCACGATGGTGCCAATCGTAACCGGCGGATCGGTGCAAAACCCGAACCTGATTGCCCAGGGTGAAGCGGAAATCGCAATCACCAACAACAACCTCGCGACTTTGGCGCTGGCGGGCAAAGGCCCCTACAAGGCGGCCGGCCCGATTGAAATGAGCGCGGTAGCGGCGTTGCACCCAAGCGTGTTGCATATGATGGTGCTGGCCGACAGCGACATCCAGACCTTCGAAGACCTCAAGGGCAAACGTGTCGCGGTTGGCCCTGCCGGTGGCGGAACACTGGGTTTTGTGAACTTCTTGATGCCGCTGCATGGCATGAATATCGAAGACCTGACGCCCAGCTTTGTGTCCTATGCGGACGGTTTCAGCCAGCTGACCGACGGCACGGTTGATGCGGCTTTGGCACTGTCCGGATATCCGGCAGGTGCGGTGATGCAAGCCACCGTGGGCGCAGAGTTGCGGTTCATCGACTTCTCCGAAGGTATGTTGGAAAAAGCGCTTGAGACCAACTCGGCGTTTTCGGGCGTCGACATTGCGACGGATGTATACGGTACAGCCGAAGCCGGCAAAGTGATCGGTGTCAGCAACATGCTGGTTGCGCCAAATTCGCTGGATGCCGACACGGTTGAGCGGATCACGGCTGCGATTTTTGACAACCTTGCGGAATTGCAGGCTGAAAACGCCAACGCCCGCCAGATTGACCCGGCGATGTCGCAGCAACTGGCCATTCCGCTGCACCCCGGCGCGCAGGCGTATTTCAACCGCTAAAACTATGATCAAGGGGCCCTGAGTGGCCCCTTGCCCTTTTTTCTGGACTGGCTTTAAAAATGACATCGATATTTCGCCGGGTGACCTTGCAAAACGCTATTGTTTTGGCTGGATTTGCCCTTGGCTTTTACCACCTACTGGTTGTGTCGGGCGTGTTGTCCATTTCGACAATGCCTATGCGTGTTACACATGTGATGCTGGCCCTGTCGCTGTTGTTTGTGATCAAACCTGTGACCGAAGGGCTGGCAGGCACGCGGTGGAATGCGCTTATTTCATTGGTCTTTGTCATAGCTACGGTTGCGGCCAGCTTTTGGATGCTCAGCCGATGGAAGGCGATCGCCTTTAGCGGCGGCATCACCACAACGGGCGACTATATGGCCGGGTTGGTCTTGCTGATTGTGGTCTTTGAGGCGGCGCGGCGCGGCATTGGCACGATCCTTGCAGGCATCACTCTGGTTTTCTTTCTATATCCGTTTTTGGCCCCCCATTTGCCCGGAGTTCTGGAAGGGCGCGGCTCATCGCTTGAGCGGATCGTTTTGGTTTTGACCACCGATACCCAAGGGGTTTACGGCATCCCTGTCGGGGTTGCGGCGACCTATATTATCGTTTTCACCATCTTCGGAGCGCTGTTGTCCAACTTTGGCGCAGGCGATTTCTTTTTCGAACTTTCCGTGCGCTGCACCCGTGGGCTGCGCGCGGCCAGTGCTAAATCTGCGGTGCTGTTTTCGACCCTGATTGGCATGGTGTCGGGGTCGGCGGCTGGCAATGTTGCCGTCACCGGCACCGTCACCATCCCGATCATGAAACGCGAAGGCTATGCCCCGCACCAAGCCGCCGCCATTGAGGCCGTGGCATCTACTGGCGGGCAAATCATGCCGCCGGTGATGGGGGCGGCTGCCTTTATCATGGCTGAAATTGTCGGGGTTCCTTACACTGACATCATGCTGACCGCCTTGCTTCCGGCGCTGCTGTTCTTCGGCTCGGCCTTTGTTGTGGTGCATCTTCAGGCTGTGCGTTCAGGCATCGAGCCGACCACAGCCGCCCAAGAAGACACCCGTCCACTGTCCCAAGTCCTGTTGCAAGGCGGACCGTTCATCGCCGCCTTTGGCACGCTGATCACCATGATGTTGATGGGGTATTCCCCGTTCATGGCCTCGCTTTGGGCGATGGCGGCATTGATTTCGCTGGATGTGGTCTGGCGGCGCAAGCTGGACATGGTGTTCCTCAAGAAAGTTGCGACCAGCATTTCTGAAGGCGCGCGTAGCGTTGTCACGATTTCGGCGGCCTGTGCGGCGGCGGGGATTATTGCGGGGATTTTGGGGGTGACGGGCCTTGGCTCTAAAATTGCGACGCTGATTGACGTGGCTTCTGGCGGATATCTGTTTCTGGCGCTGTTTTTCACCATGATCACCTCGATCATCTTGGGGATGGGTCTGCCAACCACAGCGGCTTATCTGATCTTGGCGACGGTTGTGGCCCCGGCGCTTGTCCGGCTTGATGTGCCGGTTTTGACAGCGCATTTCTTTGTCTTCTACTACGGCTGCATTTCCACCATCACGCCGCCTGTTGCGCTGGCGTCTTATGTCGCGGGCGGGATTGCGGGCGCGAATATCAACAAGGTCGGGTGGACAGCGGCGAGCTATGCCGCGACCAGCTTTGTTCTGCCCTTTGCCTTTGTTTATGGCCCCGGCATCTTGATGCAAGGCACTTGGGCTGTGAATTTGGCCGCGATTGTCACCACTGCGCTGGGGATCGTCGCGATTGCGGCGGCGATCATCGGCTGCCTCACACGCCCGCTGACCCCGGTTTGGCGCGGTGTCTGCGCTGTCGCGGGGCTGTGTCTGTTGTTTCAGGACTGGACCAGTGCCCTGATCGGATTTGCCCTTTTTGCAGTGGTTGTCGCCTTTGAGCGCGCCATGCCGCACCCCTCTAACCAATAGGATCCCCATGCACAGAGAATTTCGTAGAGTTGTCACCGGACATGACGCCAATGGTGTGGCCATCGTCGAATCCGATCAAACAGCAACCCAGTACCTTGAACGGCCAAACCGGCCGGGCGTGCGTCTGACCAACTTCTGGCTCTCGGACGGCACACCGGCTGAATATGACGGTGCAACCGAAACATGCGAAGGTCCGTTCATTTTGCACCCGCCCAAGAACGGATCGGTTTTTCGTTGCGTCGAGTTTTTGCCCGAAGACCCCGAAGTCATGGCCAAACTGAGCAGTGAAGATGGCGCAGCGGCTTTTGCCGAAATGGGCGCTGGTGCGAACATCGTGCAAGGGGGGCGCCACCCGTGGATGCACCGCACCGATTCTGTTGACTACGCCATGGTAATCACCGGCGAAATCTGGATGGTGATGGATGAGGAAAAAGACGATGTTTTGCTAAAGGCTGGCGATGTTGTGGTTCAGCGCGGAACCAATCATGCATGGGCCAATCGCGGCACCGAAGCTTGCACCATGATGTTTGTCTTGGTCGACGGCGTCACAACCCGTGCGGCTGATCCTGAAAACGCCAAGGGTATTCCGCCGCGGCCCTAAGGCTTTGACAGCCAATCGTCCGCATTGGTTTCTCAGTGCGGGCGGTAGTGCGGACGTGCCCAGTTTGTTCTGGAAGTCTGATCCGGTTTATCTAACGATCAAAGACGCGACAAACCTGTGAATGTGATCAGACGCCGGATCGGCGCGGCCGGTGAGCAAGTCGACGGCTTTGTAGGCAAGTGGCTCGACCGGAACTGCGACCGTGGATATGCCGCGGCCGACCCATGTGTAGAAAGACGGGTCACCATATCCGATAAAGCTTAGATTTTCAGAGGGTTGCAAGCCGGTTTCCATCAAAGCACCTAGCGCACCATTTGATATTTCAAAACCGCCGCAGACCATCGCGGTGGCGCGTTTTTCGTTCAGGATCCGGCGGGCGTGGGTCTGCCCCATTTCCTTGGACGGCCCGCCAGTGCAAATCAACTCCGGGATTTCCGTCAGCTCGGTCCGTTTCAACCCTTCTCGAAATGCCGCGAGGCGCGAGCGGCCCGACGTCAATTCTTTGTCTGCGCCGATATAGGCGATACGTTGGTGCCCCTGTGCCGCAAGATGGGCGACGGCGTCGCGAATGGCAGGGCTGTCATCGACAAGGATCGTTGGCGTGGGGCGGCCGATATCCCGTTGCCTGATCAGCTGAATGACCGAGGTATCGCGCAGATGCAGAACGGATTTTTCCGACTTGCCGGGGGTGGGCACCATCACAACCCTCTGCACTTGGATCTGATGCAGTCTTTCAAGCGCCTTTTCTTCGTTGGCGATATTGTCGCCGGTCAGGTGAATGACCAGCTGGAGCGATTTTGCCTCGCACGCAAGGGCCATTGTGTTCGCAAATTGCGCGTAGAATTCATTGACGATATTGGGCAGCAGCAGGCCGATGATCTGGGTCTCGTCGCCGCGCATTGCCGAGGCGGCAGCATTCTTGACATATCCCAGTTCTCGCGCCCGCTGTTTCACCGCATCGCGCGTTGCCTTCATCACATTCGGATGATTCGATAGCGCACGGGAAACAGTCATATGCGATATGCCAAGATCCTTGGCGATGGACTTGATCGTGACGCGTTCGGACAAATTTAATCCTTCGTTTTGCGGGCTTTGTAGCGGAATATCCTAACGTTGTCTTGACAGGAATTTCAATGTCTGCGAATTTGTTCACGTGAACATTGCTTGGGAGGAGCAAATTGATGCCCGAATTGCACACCCGCTGCGCAGACCTGATCGAGGAGTTGGGGATCGCATCCAAGGGTGCCATCGAGGCCGTTACACCGCTGACAGGCGGCGTCGCGTCTGACATCGCACGTGTGGATCTGGCGGATCAGTCGTTGTGTGTGAAATTCGCCCTGCCCAAGCTGAAGGTTGCTGCGGATTGGCATGCGCCCGTGCACCGCAACGCTGCTGAATACGCATGGCTCGAAGTCGCCGCATCTGTGTGTCCAAACGCGTCCGTTCGCCTGTTTGGCCGGTCAGAACGGCAGCACGGTTTTGCGATGGAATTTCTGGATGGCACTGACGTCTATCTTTGGAAAACAGCCCTGTTGGCCGAGGCACCGGATCAGGGCGAGGCGGCCAAGGTTGGCGACATGCTGGGGCGAATCCACGCGGCTTCGGCTGAACGCGGGTTTGACCAAAGCGCCTTTCAGAACCGTGATGATTTTCGGGCGTTGCGGATCGAGCCCTACCTAACCTTTACGGCGCAGGCCCATCCGGCGCTTGTAGGAACGCTGAACGAGCTGGCCGGGATTTTATATAACAGCCAGCAAGTTTTGGTACATGGCGATGTCAGCCCGAAGAATATTTTGTTTCGACCTTCCGGTCCCGTGCTGTTGGATGCGGAATGCGCCACGATGGGGGATGCCTGCTTTGACCCGTCGTTTTGCCTGAACCATCTGGTGATCAAGGCGATCCACCTGCCGACATCGCGTGACCGATTGTTGGGTGATGTCGGCTTGTTTTGGGCGGCCTATAGCGCCCATGTCATGTGGGAACCCACCAACGATCTGGAGCAACGGATTTGCCGTCTTTTGCCTGCGCTGATGCTGGGGAGGGTCGATGGCAAATCGCCTGTTGAATATCTGAACGAACAAGGGCGTGCACAGGTGCGCCAGCTGGCAATGGGACTGGTTTCAAACCCGGCCACATCGCTCGCCTCTTTTGTCGCAAGACTGAACGATCATCTAAAGGAGCATGGCAAGTGACAGCTATTGCGTCAGTAAAAGGGCGGCGGGTCTGGGATTCGCGCGGCCACCCGACTGTCGAAGTCGACGTCGTATTGGAAAACGGTGTGTTGGGGCGGGCGATTGCGCCTGCTGGTGCATCGCGCGGAACCCGCGAGGCAATTGACTTGCGCGACGGCGGGAAACTGTTGCAAGGCAAGAATGTCGCCAAGGCGCTGGCCAGCGTCAACGGTCCCATCGCGAAAGCGCTGAAAGGCCGTGACGTAAACGATCAGGGGGCGGCGGATGCGGCCATCTTGGCCTTGGACGCATCTCCGTTCAAGGAAATGCTGGGCGGCAATGCAACTGTTGCAACGTCGCTGGCGATTTTGCACGCAGCGGCTGCGGACGCCCGAAAACCGCTTTGGCGGCATGTGGCCGATCAGTATGGCACCACACCATCGCTACCATTGCCGGAAATCCAGATTTTCGGGGGCGGTGCCCATGCAGGCCGCCGTGTGGACATCCAGGACTTTATGATCATGGTGCCCGGCGCGCGGGATTTCGACGAAGTGATGGAAATCACCAACGAAGTCTATTTTGCCGCCGGTGATATCATGGCGCAAAAGGGCAAGCTGGCCGGTGTTGCGGATGAGGGCGGCTGGTGGCCAATGTTCGACAGCAACGAAGAGGCGTTGGAAACGCTGGTCGCAGCGATTGAAAAAGCCGGTGAAGTGCCGGGCGAGCGCGTGGTGATTTCGCTCGACATCGCGGCCTCAGAATTCCGCAAGGACGGCGCTTACAATCTGGCATTGGAAGACCGCAAGATGGACAGCGCCGGTTTGATCGATTTGCTGGGCGGTTGGCTGGATGCCTACCCCATTGCCTCAATCGAAGACCCTGTCGGCGAAGACGACCGCGCAGGTATGATCGAATTTACGCGCCGCTTTGGCGACAAGGTTCAGATCATTGGTGACGATTATCTGGTGACCAATGCGCAACTGGTCCATGAAGCCGCAGCGCAGGGTGCCTGCAACGCGGTGTTGATCAAGGTGAATCAGGCCGGAACCGTCAGTGAAAGCATCGAGACATTCCATGCCGCCATCGCGCAGGGATGGGGGGCGATTGTGTCTGCCCGCTCGGGCGAAACCGAAGACAGCTCTATCAGCCATCTGTCGACCGGACTGGGCGGCGGACAACTGAAGGTCGGGTCGTTCACGCGGTCCGAGCGGATGGTGAAGTGGAACGAATGCCTGCGCATTCAAGATACGCTGGGGCGCGATGCCTTTGTCAAAGGTGCGTCGCTGGCGCGCACTTGGTGGGGCGCAAAACAAAAGGAAACCGCATGAAACTTGTTCGCTATGGCGACCGCTACGGTGCCAAGATCCCTTGTATTCTGGATGATGAAGGTCTTGCGCGCGATGCGTCATCAATTGCGCATGACTTTGGCCCGCGCACCCTGTCGGCAGATCTGCTTGATACATTGCGTGAAACCGACCCCAAGGCCCTGCCCCTTGCGAATATCGAGGGCATGCGCATGGCTCCGCCCGTGGCACAGCCTTTCAATATCTGGTGCATCGGGTTGAACTATTCTGATCACGCAGCCGAGGCCGGATTGCCTGTCCCGAACGAGCCGATCTTGTTCAACAAGTCTACCGCGACTTATTGCGGCCCGAATGACGACATCCTTTATAGTCCGAAAATGACCAAGTTGGATTGGGAAGTCGAACTGGGCATCGTGATCAGCAAGCCTGCCCTGAACATCCCCAAGGCCGAGGCGATGGATTATGTCGCGGGCTTTGTTGTGGTCAATGACCTGTCAGAACGGGCTTGGCAGATGGAACGTTCGGGCCAGTGGGTCAAAGGAAAATCGTTCCCGAATTTCTGTCCGACGGGCCCCTATCTGGTCACACCTGACGAAGTAGGGGATGTGCAGTCATTGGGCATGTGGCTCGATGTGAACGGCAAGAGGATGCAGACCGGCAACACCGGCACCATGATCTTCGATGTGGCGACTATCGTCAGCTATATGACTGAATTCACACGTCTTGAGCCGGGCGATCTGATTTGCACCGGTACGCCTCCGGGGGTTGGCGCGGGCATGAAGCCGCCTGTCTGGCTGAAACAGGGTGATGTGGTTTCACTGGGCATCGACGGTCTGGGGAAACAGACCCAAACCGTTGTTGATTTGTAAGGGACCGACATGAAGCTCAGATTGAAAAGCAGGAGCGGGTTTCTGTTGAAACGGGATAGCAGGTGTTTGACACAGGTACGCCTGCGAAAGCGGATCCAAACTGCCAAAAAGGTCGTGCAGACTACGGGGGGTGCCACGTGATTGTCACTAACACCCAACCGCTGGCCGGAAAAACGGCCGTCGTTACAGCCGCCGGACAGGGGATCGGACGTGCCATTGCTGACCGATTGGCCACTGACGGCGCTACTGTTCACGCCACCGATCTAAATGCAGATTTGCTCTTTGATTTTGAGGGTGGCCACACGGCGGCATTGGACGCAACAGACCAAGCCGCCGTTGACGCCTATTTCGATGCGCTTGGCCAGATTGATGTCTTGGTCCACGCCGTAGGCTATGTGCACCAAGGCACGATCGAAGAATGTACTGCCGCCGAATGGAAGCAGTCGGTGTCTATCACGCTGGACAGCGCATTTCATGTCTTGGGTGCCGCTGTTCCGCATATGAAAACCAATGGCGGCAGCGTCATCACAATTGCTTCTGTCGTTGGGTCAATCAAGGGGTTTCCGCGCCGCGCGGCCTATGGAGCCACAAAAGCAGGGGTCATCGGCCTGACAAAATCGGTTGCGGCGGATTACCTGACATACGGCATTCGCGCCAATGCGATCTGCCCCGGCACCGTGGACAGCCCCAGCTTGCGGCAGCGGATGGACGCGTTGGCTGAAACCTTGGGAAGCCGTGAAGAGGCCGAGGCGTTCTTTCTGGACCGCCAGCCCAGCGGACGGCTGGGGACACCCGAGGAAATCGCCGGACTGGCTGCCTATCTGGCCAATGACCAAAGCGCACTGATCACTGGTCAGGCGATCGCGATCGATGGTGGCATCATGATCTAGCCAAACACAGATGACAAAACCGGGGCCGTTTGCGCAAAAATGTTCACGTGAACGTACCGATTTTGAAGACCACACGAACCGTCAATTGGAGGAGATTTGACAATGAAACGAACAACGAAACTGGGAATTACCGTCGCAGCAATCGCCATCGCTGTATCAGGCGCGGCCCAAGCCGAACCCAAAACCAACGTCCTGCACCAATGGCATTCAGGTGCCAATGCGGATGCCATCAACAAGCTGGGAGACATGTATACCGCAGCCGGCGGGACGTGGAACCAGACCGCCGTTCCCGGCCATACGTCAAACACGATTGCCCGCCTGCGCGCTGACGTGATTTCCGGCACGCCGCCGTCCGCTGTTCAGCTAAAAGGGCCGGAAATTGGTGAATGGGCCAATACGGGGCTTACTGCAAACATGAATGATCTGGCGGCTTCCGAGGGCTGGGAAGATGTGGTTGCGCCAGAGCTGGTCAGCGTCATGCGTCCCGATGGCGAATGGGTTGCCGTCCCGATGAACATCCATCGCATTGACTGGATGTGGGCGTCCAAGTCCGCGATGGACACTGTGGGCGCAACCGGTCTGCCCAAGACGTGGCCTGAATTCAATGAAGTCGCTGAAAAGATGATGGCGGCTGGCATTATCCCTGTTGCTCACGGTGGTCAGGACTGGATTGACGGGACTTTGTTTGAGATCGTCGTGCAGGGCATTTCAACTGACCTCTTCCGCAAGGCGTTTGTCGAGCTGGATCTGGATGCGTTGCAAAGCGCGGAAATGCAATCCGCCTTTGACCAATTGCGGCTTATGGTCGGCTGGATGGACGAAGCCTTTCCCGGTCGCGGTTGGGAAGAACCTTTGAACATGATGGCGAAAGGCGAGGCCGGTTTTTATTTCCACGGCGACTGGGCTATCGGCACAATGAACGCCGCCGGCTATGAATACGGCAAGGACTATCTGTGTTCCGGTGCGCCGATGAACAGCGGTGAGCCCGGCTATATCTTGAACTCGGACAGTGTTGTTTTCTTCAAGCAAAACGACCCGGACTATGTTGAAGGTCAAAAACTGCTGGCCTCAACCATCATGACGCCGGAATTTCAAAAGGTCTTTAACGTTGCCAAAGGGTCAATTCCGGCCCGTATGGACGTTGAATTGGGGGATGATTTCAATCCTTGCCAGCATCTTAATATCAAGGATCTGAAGGCCGCGGCTGATGCCGGAACCGTCGTACGTTCCATGGCGCATAACATGGCCGTCCCAGAGAAGTTCCGCAAAGCGATGTTCACGGTGATTTCCGAATTCATCACATCCGACATGAGTTCCGAGGATGCTGCACGCCGAATGGCGGAGTCTGTGATCAACGAATACTGATCCAGCTTTGTCGGGCCGCCTTTCTCTTCTCACGGGCGGCCCACTTTCCCTTTGAATCCGGAGCATTCCATGTCTGAAACTGTTACAATTCCGTCGTTTGCACCCCGGCCCAAAAGCCGCGCGGCGCGACTGTCTCAACTGGTTCCGATTGCCGTTTTGTTGCCAACTATGGTGGCGACAGGGATATACATCTTCGTTTTTGTGCTGTGGAATATCTACCTGTCCGTCACCAATTCGTCGATCTTGCCTGTCTATGATTTTGCCGGTTTCGATGCCTATACCCGCTTGTGGCGCAATCCGCGCTGGACAACAGGCGTGTGGAACCTGGCCCTGTTCGGTGTGCTCTATATTGTGCTGTCGACCGTCGTTGGGATATTTTTGGCTATTTTGATGGATCAAAAGGTCAAAGGTGAGAACCTGCTACGGTCTATCTTCTTGTACCCGATTGCGATCTCGTTTGTTGTGACGGGCACCACGTGGCAATGGATTTTGAACCCGTCGACGGGGCTTCAGTCCTTTGTTCGCAATCTCGGTTGGGAAAGCTTTGAATTCAGCCTGATCACCGATCGGGATACCGCGATATATGCGGTTGTGATTGCTGGTATCTGGCACGCATCCGGCTTCGTTATGGTCATGGTTTTGGCGGCTTTGCGCGGCGTCGACACAGACATGGTGAAGGCAGGTCAGATCGATGGTGCGAGCATGGCCAAGATTTACCGCCGTATCATCTTGCCGACGATATGGCCGGTCCTGATTTCTGTTTTCATCATCCTTCTACAATTTGCGATCAAAACGTTTGATCTGGTGCTGGCATTGACCCACGGCGGGCCAGGCATTTCGACGACTTTCCCGGCAATGTTCGTGTACGACCGCCTGTTTGCTGCCGGTGAGCTGGCGCAGGGCGCCGCTGCTGCAGTCTGGATGCTGATTGGCCTGGTCGTTCTCTTTCTTCCCATACTTGCTTTGAATTGGGTGATCCGTCGCCAGAAGGGGGCTGTGAAATGACTGCCATCGACACTATTCCCAATCTAGATCGCAAGAAGCCATTGCGGCCATCTCAGGTGGTCGGGCGCATCGCACTCTATGCCACACTCATTGTGCTCGCGCTGTTTGTACTGATGCCCTTGGCCGTGATCATCCTGAACTCTGTCCGTTTTAACGATGACATTTTGCGCGAAAGCTTCATCGGGTGGCCGACGCGGTTGACGCTTGAAAACTGGGGGGTGGCTTGGGGCGAGGCCTGCATCAACGCAAGCTGTACCGGCGTGAAGCCCTATTTCTGGGCGTCCATTTTGATGGTTGTGCCTGCAACGGTCATTTCGACGGCCATCGGGTTGATAAATGGTTTCGCGCTGACCAAATGGAAAATGCCCTTTGCAGGCTTCATTTTTGTCGCCATCACAATCGGAGTCTTTCTGCCGCCTCAGGTCGTGCTTTTGCCATGGGCCATTGCGCTTGGCTGGTTGGGCCTGTCCAAGTCATTGGTAGGTTTGTCCTTGGTTCACATCATCCAAGGCACGTGTTTCACCACGTTGTTTTGCCGCAACTACCTGATCAATCTACCTGATGACCTGATCAAGGCGGCCCGGATCGACGGGGCCGGCTTCTTTCGCACGTTTTGGAAGATTGTTGTCCCTCTGTCGCCGCCAATCATAATCGTAACCATCATCTGGCAATTCACCTTCATCTGGAATGAATTCCTGTTCGCAATCACGTTCAGCTCGTCTGATTTCCGCCCGATTACAGCGGCCCTGATGAGCCTCAACGCCAATGACACCGGTGTCAGTGAATACGGGTTCGGTTCGGCGGCGGTTCTGATCGCCGCCATCCCCCCTCTTGTCATCTACTTTCTCGGCGGTCGCTATTTCGTCCGGGGCCTTACTCAAGGAGCTGTAAAATAATGGCCGCCCTCAATATTGAAAACGTCTGGAAGAAATATGGCAATGTCATCGCCTTGCGGGATGTGAATCTTGACATTCGCGATGGCGAATTCGTCGTGCTTGTTGGTCCATCCGGTTGCGGGAAATCGACGCTGTTGTCGATCATTGCAGGGTTGGAAGATACTTCGCACGGGACACTGACCTTGGGTGAGATCGACGTAACTGATCTGAGCCCCAAGGACCGCAATATCGCCTTGGTGTTTCAAAGCTACGCCCTTTATCCAACCATGACTGTGCGCCAAAACATCACCTTCGGGATGGAGAACCGCAAGGTTCCCAAGGCCGAGCAGGACAAAGCGGTCGCCGATGTGGCCAAGCTGTTGCAGATTGAACCTTTGTTGGATCGGAAACCCGGCCAGCTTTCGGGTGGTCAACGGCAAAGGGTTGCGATGGGCCGCGCCTTGGTGCGCGATCCGCAGTTGTTTTTGTTTGATGAACCGCTGTCGAACCTTGATGCGAAATTGCGGGTCGAAATGCGGACCGAGATGAAAAAGCTGCACAAGCGGCTTGGGCAAACCATCGTCTACGTAACCCACGATCAAGTTGAAGCGATGACGTTGTCGGACCGGATTGTCGTGATTAATGACGGCGTGGTGCAGCAGTTTGCCGACCCTGATACGATCTACCAGAAACCTGCGAATATGTTTGTCGCGGGCTTCATGGGATCGCCTTCGATGAATTTCATCGACGTTGAAGTGACAGGTCGGGCAAGGGCTATCACCGCCGTACATCGGGGCGACGGGGCGGATATCGACTTTCCGTTTGGTGCTACGCGTGAAGAACTGGCCCCCTATATCGGCAAAACGATTACCTTGGGTGTGCGTCCCGAACATTTTCGCCCGGCGGGCGAGGCGGGGCTTACACTGACGGTCAATGTGGATGTCGTCGAGCCGACGGGGCCGGATACGATGGTTGTCTTTTCGGTTGCGGGCAAGTCTTTGGTCGGGGTGTTGAACGCAAAATTCCGTCCCGAGGAAGACGATGACGTCACCTTGTCTTTGTCACTAGATGAGGCCTGCTTTTTCGACACAGAAGGCGTGCGTATTCGCGGGTTGGCGGAATGACGGAGTTTGCTTCCTATCCAAGCCTAACTGGAAGGCGCGCCTTTGTGACCGGCGGGGCGACGGGAATTGGCGCGGCCATTACCCGCAACTTGTGCCATCAGGGCACCGCCGTCTGCTTTCTCGATATTGACCATGAAAACGGTGAAGCGCTGGCCGAAGAAACCGGTGCACAGTTTGCGCATGTGGACGTGACGGACATCACGGCCTTGCAAGATGCGATCGGGGATTTTGGCGCAGTCGATATCCTTGTGAACAACGTTGCCAACGACACGCGCCATGACTGGCGCACTCTTACATCCGATGATTGGGATGCGCGTTTTGCGGTCAATCTGCGCCCGTCGTTCTTTGCAATCCAGTCGGTGGCCGATGGCATGATTGCGCGTGGACATGGCTCCATTATCAACATCGGGTCGATCTCGTGGAAGGTCAAACATGCCGCCATGCCTGCCTATACAACGGCCAAATCCGCGGCCCATGGATTAACCCGTTCGTTTGTCCGGATTTTGGGCCCTGCGGGTGTGCGGGTGAACACGGTAATGCCCGGTTGGGTTATGACAGAGCGCCAAAAAACCGAACATTTTGACCATGAAGGTGCAAAACAACTGGCGGCTGCGCAGCCCCTGCGCGGTTTGATTGCGCCCGAAGATGCAGCCGCGCTTGTCGCCTTTCTGGCTGCGGACGACAGCGCCATGTGTACGGGCCAAGAATTTACGATTGACGGTGGATGGACATGACCGGCGTCAAGATTGGAGAAAAGACATGAATAAACTAGACTTAAATGGCAAACGCGCGGTCATCACAGGCGGTGCGCGTGGTATGGGTTTTGCCTTTGCCAAACGATTTCTGGAAAGCGGTGCTTCAGTGGCGCTGTGGGACATTTCAGGCGATACTCTAGACACCGCGACAAAGGCGTTGTCATCCTTTGGGCAAGTGAGTTCCCAGGTGGTGAACGTTGCCGATTATGCCAGTGTCGAAGCGGGTGCCAAAGAGGCGGCTCAAGCATTGGGCGGGATTGATATTCTGGTCAATGCGGCCGGAATTGCCGGGGTAAATGTACCGCTGGACGAGTATCCGCTAGAAACGTGGACTGCGGTCATTGATGTGAATCTGAACGGTATTTTTCACACCTGCCGGGCGATTGTTCCCTATATGAAGCAGGGTGACTATGGCCGAATTGTCAATATTGCCTCGATGGCGGGCAAAGAGGGTAACCCCAATGCGTCCGCCTATTCGGTGTCCAAAGCGGGCGTAATCGGGCTAACCAAAAGTCTCGGAAAGGAGCTGGCGACCAGTGGCATCCGCGCCAATGTTATTTGCCCCGCTGTCATCAAAACCGAGATGCTGGATGACGTCACCGAAGAACAGATTGGCTACATGCTCGCCAAGATTCCAATGGGGCGCATGGGCACCGTCGATGAAATCTCTGCCATGGTTGGTTGGATGTGCTCCGAGGAATGCTCTTACTCAACAGGGGCGGTGTTTGACCTGTCGGGCGGCCGGGCAACCTATTGAACTGTCCGCGCATGCCTCCATTCCCGCTATGCGCTTGGGGGTGCCAGCATGTCATTTCACGCGGATCCGCGACAGCGACATTGATGTAATGAGGCAATGAGTACCGAAGCCGGGCGAGAGCGTGTGAGATTGAACCTAGCGTTGGCTTGGCTTCTTTGGGCAAAGCGAGGGCGATGATGGAAGCGCCTGGTCTTAAATCAGCAACGAATTCTTCTTAACATAATTCTCATTATTGGATCGGTTTGGCGCGCAAAAGACGTCACGGGTCATGTGTCTCACATGACCCGGCGACATGATTTGCAACAGCATGTCGCCGATCCGGTTGGTTCACGCGGACTTTGCGCCTTGTGTCGTGTCTTCGCCGTCATCGGGTGCATTCAGCGTTGCCCAAGTGTCGTCGAGCGGCGGCGATGGCGGTGTTTCGCAAGACCGCAGGTGAATGTTCACCTTGGCGATAAAGTTCGCCGAAATGGGTGCCGTCACAAATAGAAACGCCATAATCAGCAGTTCGTGCATCGAGAGTTCGCCCAGCACCATTGAGTGCGCCACCGAGGCCAGCAGAAGCGCGCCGATGCCAACGGTCCCGACTTTTGTCGGCGCATGCAGACGCGTCATGGAATCGTTGAACTTGAGCAGCCCGATCACACCGACAGCGACAAAACCCGACCCGATCAACAGCAAAATTGCAGTGGCATATGTTCCGATAATCTCAACGGTCATTCGATGATGTCCCCCCGCAAAATAAAGCGCGCCATCGCAACGGTTGAGACAAAGCCCAACATCGCGATCAGCAGCGATACCTCAAAGTAGATCTGCACGCCTTGTTTAATGCCCAAGACGACCACAAGCCCCAGCGCATTTATAACCATAGTATCAAGTGCCAGAATTCGGTCGCCGGATGTCGGGCCCATCACCAAACGGACCATCGACAAAAATTGCCCCAGCACCAGTGTGACAAACACAACCCCCAGCGCAATATCTAACAAACCCTGTGCTGCAATCATTGGAAAATCTCCTTCAAGCGGCGCTCGTAGCGGGTTTTGATATCGTCGACGATCCCGTCCGGATCATCTGTGTGCAGCACATGAACCAATAGGCTGTGGCCTTCGTCCGACAGGTCCGCAGACACTGTGCCCGGTGTAAGCGTGATGGTTCCGGCAAGAAGGGTAATCGCCTCTGGTTGGCGCAGATCCAACGGCACCACAACCCATGCCGGTTTCAGCTTGGAATTGGGAACGGAAATGACGATCCAGGCCACTTCAACGTTGGCGACCATAATGTCCCACATCACCATCAGCGAATAGCGCATCATTTTGCCTAAGTGAAAGGCCTTGGGCGTGTCCGGCCACCAAATCGAGGTGATGCGGGGAATAACGATCCCTAGGATTATACCGAACACGACCATTCCGGCGGAAAAGTCGTTTTGCAAAAGCATCCAGACCACAGCCAACAAAAGCGTCAGATACGGGTGCGGCAAAAGCCATTGAACTGCGCGCGCCATGTCAGTGATCCCCTTTCGGTGTGCTCAGTTTTCCGGGCGTTTCAACGACGGTGGAAATATAGGGTTCCGGCGTGAACAATTGCGCCGCGATGGTGCTGGTATAGCCATGCACTTGCCCTGCAAAGACCGTATGCGCCGCCAAAAGTGTGATCAAACCGCCCACGGCAACATAGGACAGAGGCGATGGGCTAGGCATCGGCTCTGTGCCGTCGGGGGCGGGTACGCTGTGTGCTTTCCAGAATAGAATGCTGCCCGCGCGGGCAAATCCCAAAATGCTGACCAAGCTTGAACTCAGCACAACCACCCAGATCCACACCATCAGATCGCTGTCATAAGCCGCATCAAGGATCAACAGTTTGCCCAAGAACCCGGACAATGGCGGCAAACCGGCCATCGCGATGGCTCCGACAAAAAACAGACCCGCTGTCAGTGCATTGCCAGACATCACCGGCTGTGCGGTCAGGTCTACATTGGCGCGGCTGCTGCGCACCAGATCAGAGATCAGGAACAGGGCGGCCCCGGCAAATGTCGAATGCACAATATAATAAAGCGCGGCGGCAATGCCCGCAGGTGTGAACAGCGCAATCGAAATCATCACCATGCCCATCGATCCGATGACGGCAAAGGCGACAAGACGATCCAGTTTTTTGGCTGCAAGCACACCGAGCATCCCCAGCGCCAGCGAAACCAAAGCTGCCGGCAAGAGCCAGACATCAAACAGGCCCGCCGTTGCCTCAAGCTGCGGCGAGAAGATCATGGTATACACGCGGATGATCGCATAGGCGCCAACCTTGGTCATGATCGCAAACAGCGCCGCCACCGGTGCAGGCGCTTCGGCATAGCTGGAGGGCAACCAAAAGTGCAGCGGCACGAGCGCGGCCTTGATCGCAAAGACCATCAAAAGCAGCACAGCGGCGACACGTATACCCACCGTTTCATCTGCGCCAATCAGGGCCACGCGGTTGGCAAGATCAGCCATATTCAGCGTGCCGGTTTCGGCATAGATCGACCCAAGCGCGAACAAGAACAGCGTCGAGCCGATCAGGTTGAACAAGACATATTGCACACCAGCCTTAAGCCGTTTGGTGCCGCCCGCGTGGATCATCAGGCCATAAGATGCGATCAACAAGACTTCGAAGAAGACAAACAGGTTGAAAAGGTCGCCGGTCAGAAAGGCGCCCATGATCCCCATCAGCTGAAACTGGAACAGCGCGTGAAAGTGCCAGCCGCGATTGTCCCAGCCCGATCCGATTGCATAAAGCAACACAAACAGCGCCAGAACCGCTGTGAGCAGGACCATCATCGTGGATAGTTTATCGCCCACCAGAACGATGCCAAAGGGCGCTGCCCAGTCGCCCATTTGATATAGGGTGATGGTGCCATCCGAGGCGTCCAGCGCCAGTGAGGCGGCAATCACGATCAGGGCCAAGACGCCAAAGACAGACAAAACACGTTGAATGCCAATGTGATACCGTGCCGACAGCACAATAAACGGCGCAACAAACGCGGGCAGAATAATCGGGGCTGCGATCCAATGGCTCATGATTGGCCCTCCGAGGTGCTTTGGTCCGTCTCGGGTTGGTCATCAACGTGGTCATCATCTGACCCAAGGAACGCCCCAAGGCCGATCATCACCACAACAGCGGTCATGCCAAAGGAAATCACGATGGCCGTCAGTACGAGCGCCTGTGGCAGCGGGTCGGTATAAACCTCCACCCCGTCACGCAAAATAGGCGGCGCACCAACGCTTAGACGGCCTGTGGTGAACAAAAAGACGTTCACCGCATAAGTCAGCAAGGACATGCCCAAAATCACCGGAAAAGTCCGCAAGCGCAGGACCAGATACAGACCTCCTGCGGTCAAGATGCCAATGGCGGTCGCAACAAGCAATTCCATGTTACACGGCCTCCTTTTCGGATGTCTCTTGCGGGTCTTCATCCCGCGACGGGTCAATATCCATCGGATGTTCGTTGCTTGGGCCGCTGGTCGCCTGCCGTGCAAGACGCGAGAAGCTTTCGAGCGACAGCATCACCGCACCGACCACAGCAAGGAAAACGCCAAGGTCAAACAGCGCCGCAGTGGCCAGTTCGAATTTGTAGAACGGCGGAATGCGGACATAGGTGAAGGCCGATGTCAGGAACGGTTTGCCAAAGAACCATGCCCCGATGCCGGTCAGCCCTGCGATCAGTACACCTGCCCCGATAACGCCGTGATAGGGATATTTCAACCGCGCCGAGGCCCAGCCAAAACCGCTGGCCATATATTGCATGACAACCGCAATCGACACAATCAAACCGGCGATAAACCCGCCGCCCGGATCATTGTGACCGCGCAAGAAGATGTAAAAGCCAACCATCAAAACCACAGGCATAATGCCCCGCGTCAGAACAACCATCATCATCGGATGTTCGTCCCCTGCGCGGCGATGGGTCGGTTTGCGGTTCAACAGGCGTGCACGCACCGGCCCATCTAACAAAGTTTCCGTCAGCGCATAGATCAACAAGGCCGCAATCCCGAGTACGATGATTTCGCCGTATGTGTCAAAGCCACGGAAATCGACAAGGATGACATTGACCACATTGGTGCCGCCGCCGCCTTTGTAGGAATTTGCCAGATGGAATTCGGAAATAGGCGTGGCGACTGCATCACGCAGCATGAAGTGGTAGGACAGCCCAAAGGCGGCAAGCCCGCCGATCACCGCAACACCGATGTCGCGCGCACGGCGCAAGGCCGAGCTTTCGATCGGAGTCTGATTGGGCAAGAAGTTCAGCGCCAGCAGCAGCAGGATAATCGTAACCACCTCGACGGTGAACTGCGTCATCGCCAGATCCGGCGCGCTAAAGAAGACAAAGCCAACCGAAACCATCAGGCCAACAATCCCGATCAGGATCAGTGACAAGAACCGGTTGCGATGCATGAACACCAAGCCAATGGTCGCAACCACCAACATCAACCATCCCGCAATCGGAACGGGCCCTGCGGGCAACATGTCACGGGTTTGGGGGGCAACCGTACCTGTTGTCCAAGCGTGGTAGCCAACCGCGACAATAACGACCGACCCGATCGCGGCATAGCGGGTAAACGCCCCGTTGTGCAGGGGCAAGATCAGCTTGCGCGCAAGGCCGACGGCGGCCGCAACAATGGCGTCGAAAATCACCTTGGCCTCGGGGCGCGGGGCCGCATCCCACAGCCGCAGCGCCGGTTTGAACAGCGCCAAGACCACCAGACCGCCAATCGTCGCGATGATTGACATATACAGCGCTGGCGTGAACCCGTGCCAGATTTTGAAATGCGCGTCCGGCACCTCGGCTGCGGTGCCCAATACCGACGCCGTGACCAATTTGACAAAGGGTTCGGCCACAAAAGGCGCGACACCGATCAAAACCACCAGCGATACAAGGATAGCAGGCGGCAGCCACAGGCCTGCACCCGGATCATGCGGTTTTGCGGGGTAGTCGTCGCGCACAGGTCCAAAGAAGACATGCCCGATAAGGCGGAAACAATAAGCTGCCGAGAACAACGCGCCAAATGTCGCCAAGCCGGGCACCAGCCAAGGCGTGTCGAACAAAACGGTATGGTGCGCTTCTTCCAGCATCATTTCCTTGGACAAGAAGCCATTGAGAAGCGGAATCCCCGCCATCGACAAGGCCGCCAAAGACGCAATGACAAAGGTCACCGGCATCAATTTGCGCAGCCCGCCCAACCGCCGGATGTCACGGGTGTGGGCTTCGTGGTCGATAATGCCGGCGGACATAAACAGCGCCGCTTTGAACGTCGCATGGTTGAGAATGTGAAACATCGCGGCCATCGCGCCAAAGGCGGTGCCGGTGCCCAACAGCATGGTAATCAGGCCCAAATGGCTGACGGTAGAAAAGGCCAGAAGCGCCTTGAGATCATGTTTGAACAACCCGATAACAGCGCCCAGAACCATCGTGATCAAACCAGCCGAGGTGACAATCATCACCCATTCCGGTGTGCCCGACAAAACCGGCCACATGCGCGCCATCAAAAAGATACCCGCTTTTACCATCGTGGCGGAATGCAGATAGGCCGAAACCGGCGTCGGGGCGGCCATCGCGTGCGGCAACCAGAAATGGAACGGAAATTGTGCTGATTTGGTGAAACATCCCAGCAGGATCAGGATCAAGGCAGGCACATACATCGGATCGGCCTGAATCAAGTCGCGCTGCTGTAAAATGACACTCAGGTCATAGCTGCCAACAATCTGGCCCAAGATCAGCATCCCACCGATCATTGCCAACCCGCCCATTCCGGTCACGGTCAAGGCCATACGCGCGCCTTGACGCCCTTCGGGCAGGTGTTTCCAATAGCCGATCAGCAAGAAGGAAGACAGTGAGGTCAATTCCCAGAAAACCAGCAAAAGCAATATGTTATCGCTAAGTACGATCCCGACCATCGCGCCTTGAAACAGCAACAGATAGGTAAAAAACTGCCCCATGTTGTCGTCGCGGCTCAGGTAGTGGCGCGCATAGGCTATAATCAAAAGCCCGATGCCCAAAATCAGCAAGGCAAAGAAAAAGCCCAGCCCGTCCAGCATCAGCGAAAAGTTAAGGCCCAGCAGCGGCATCCAATCGACCCGCGCCACAACCACTTCGCCGGCCAGAACAGACGGAAGATTTGTCAGCAAACCCAAAAAGGCCGCCAATGAAACGGTAAAAGTCACGCCAGCGGTTGCGGCCCGACCGGCGGAATTCATCAGACCAGGAAGCAGTGCGCCAAAGAACGGCAAAGCAACGATAAAGAAGAGGGACACGCGAACTCCTGATCTGTTGGTTTCTTATGTGCCTTAATGTCCGTTGATCCGGCAAAACCTCAAGGGCAAGCGGCGAATAAAATCGGCATCTGCGCGGATATTCCCCAAATTTTACCCTTTGGCGACCGATCTTGGTGGCAAAAGACCGTTTGCAGGCGGGAAATTTTGACTAAATATCTGCTTCAGGTTGAATTAGGTGGGCAGCGTTAATCGGTTCGGCTGCCATAAATTCGGTCGATATCCGGTTGTTCGGTCAGAACCATATGCACCCAAATATAGACGTGCTGAAAAAATGCCACGACCAGCGCGTTCCAAGAGCCAAAGAGCAGAGCAATGCCCCAGAGGCCCAAAAAGGCCAGCCCATACATGCCGTTATCCGTATATTTAAACATCCCTCGTTTGACAAAAGGCATGGCAATCACCGCATTGTCGAAATGGTCCGCCCCAAGGGCGCGGCGAATGGTGAAATATTTGACGACAGAATGCAGCGTCGCCACTGCCACCGCAACCAGCGCGATGCCCAGCCCGATTTCCGCCCCGCGAAAGCCGGTGATTGGCACCGTATCCAGCCAGCCAACGCATATGATCGTTAAGGGCCGCGCGATCAAAAGCGGCATGAAAACCACCGCCCACACGTGCAAGGCCCTCTCGTGAAACAGGCGGGTCATTGCACCTGTGTACAGCTCGAACCGGAAAACGATGGCGACAATCACTTGGTGCACAACGGCCAAAATGATCGAGACAACCGCCCAACCCCGGGCTGTCATTCCCAAGGCCGCCGGACCTGTCGGCAAGGCGATCAGCCAGTAAAAAGCCCCCGAGACCAAAAGGATAATCAGCCCCAGATGTAACAACTGACCTTTGAAGATCTCTCGGTAGGTCGCTTTGAATCGGATTTCTTCCAGCCGTCCCATGATGCCCCCCAGCTTGGTCGATGCGCCTTTGGGTGCGCCGCCACACAATAGCCCGCTTGGGGGTCTTTGGCATAGGATCTTTTCAGCGGGCCCAGATACACGAATTGAATTTGCCCATCCGCACCTTGCCGGTTTAGTTCTGCGCCAAAAGGCGGCGTAAATGCGTATCCGGGTTTGCGGTCCACTGCTGGCTGATGTCTGCCTCCACTGGGCCTGCAAAAACGGATGGCCCTGCTTGCCAGCCGCTGGATTGCGCCTGCGATGTGAGCAAACCACCGGCGCACAACATGCCCAGCACAATGGCACTGCTTAGCGGTAAAATCTGATTGCGGTTGGACATGGTCAGGGGCCTTTTTTGGAACGGACATGCCTTTCACGCATAGCAAGGAGTGTTTCCGTCGAAAAATTTCAGGCAGGAACGCAATTTGCCGCAGTCCCCGATCCAGCGGCGGCGACGCCGGTGGATATCCTGATAGGGTTGCCTTAAGAGGTCATCTGATATGGCGAGGTCCTGTTCCTCTGCCGATTTCTGCGTGCCTCATTGCGCCCCGCCCCAAGTGCTCCAATCAACCTGACTATTTCCCCAGACCCATTCCAAGGCATCGACCCTCTTATGACTGCGAACCTTTCCCGGGCCACGGGCCCGATTTCAACACACCATCCCAAAGCCTGCACAACCGCTGACGATTGGGTGAATTGGTTCTGGTCTGACTTTTTACCAGCTTGGAGCCTGCGGGCCCGTGATCCCGATGGCATTGGCTTTTTTGATGTGCTCGACATTGACGCGACCCCGCCGCAGCCCGACCGCAAAACCATTTTGGCCCAAGCGCGGCTGTTGTTCACATTTTCGCATCTGGCTTTGATGTCGGACAATCCGGCTTTTCACACGGCGGCGCGCGATGCCCGCGATGCCCTGCCCTTTTTTCGCAAGTCAACCGGTCTCTATTGCCGTGCTGTTGCCCGCGACGGAACGCTGGGACGCGACACCAAGGACCAGATCGCCACCAGCTACGACCAGTGTTTTGTGATCCTTGCCCTGTCGACTTGGGGGCGCCTACATCCGTCCGAAGACATAGCACCAGAGCTGGAGTCGAGCTGGGCTGCGATTGAAACGCACTTATTGGACGCCGACACCGGCCTGCTGCTGGAACACGACGCAGTGGCAGATCCAACGGACCCGTTGGCACCGAACCGCGCCCAAAACCCGCATATGCACCTGTATGAGGCATGCTTGCAGGCGTTTAACATGACCGGCCAGCCGGTTTGGTTGGAACGCGCTCAGGGCATGCGCGCCAAGGGGCTTGAGTACTTCTTTGACGCGGACAGCGGAACCATCACCGAATTCCTGTCTCCCGACCTGAAGACCCTACCAGACCGCGACGGCCTGCGCCGTGAAATCGGCCATCAGTGCGAATGGGCGTGGCTGTTGCTGCGCGAAGTCGATTTGGGAGGTGACCCCGCGATGCGCAACGTCGCTGAACGGCTTTTGGCCTTTGCTGACCAGCACGGCTTTGCCGCCGAGGGCGTGATGCAGGGGGCGGCTTTTGACGCGGTCTCGGCGGACGCCAGCTGGCGCGAAGATACGTTTTTGTTATGGCCGCAAACCGAAGTGCTGAAAACCTATGCTGTCAGGGCCTTTGATGAGGAACATGCCGACAGTGCCAAGGCATTGGTACAGTTGATTTTCCGGCAGTATTTCGGCGGCCAAAACGCCTTTATAAACCAGCTGGACACGCAAGGGAAACCGATCTGGCCAGAGGCGCTTAGCCGTTTGCATTATCATCTTGTGCTGGCTTTGACCGAAGGTGGCCAAGTGGGGCTTTGGCCAAATCCTAAATGACTTGGTGCAGCTTGTGGATTGACGCCACATGGCGGAATTGCACCGCAGAGGCATCTTTGACAGGCACTGCATAGAAACTAGTGCGTTTTGTCGGATTTTGGCGTATGCTTGCCCATAATAATGAGGCAAAGGGCGAAAACGCCCCGAAATTGTGAGCAGAGCATGACCTATCAAGCAATGCAAAACTTGGCTAACGCCAAGCGTTTACGGATTCCGACCGGCCTGTTTCGGTCTTTGCGCGGCCATGCATTGGGCCTGATGATCCTGACTTTGTCCCTCAGCTATGTGATGCCCGCAAATGCGCAGGTCTCTTTGAATTTGCGCGATGCGGACCTGCGCAACTTTGTCGAAATCGTATCAGAGGCCACAGGCCGCAGTTTTGTGCTCGACCCCGGCGTGCGGGGCACCGTCACAGTCTTGTCGCCGGACCAAATGTCGAATGACGATCTGTATCAGGTCTTCTTGTCAGTGCTTGAACTGAACCGCTTGACCATCGTGCAAGGCGCGGGCGCGGACCGAATTGTGCCGATGAATTCAGCACGTGAACTGTCATCAGGGCATACGGCCTTGCCCGGCACCTTTGAAACGCGGGTTATTCGTGTCCGTGACATCTCTCCCCAAGAGGTGATCGAAGTGGTTCGTCCGCTGCTGCCATCAGAGGCGATCATCTCGGCGGTTCCGAGATCGGATCGTCTGATTTTGTCGGATCGCAGCGCCAATATCGCCCGCATTACCAAGCTGATCGAGCAATTGGACAAACCCTCCAAATCCTCTCCGATCGAGATTTTGCGCCTGCGCAATGCCAATGCGTCTGACGTGATGCAAGTCATTCAGTCTATGGGGATTTTGGAAGACAGTTCTAACGTGAGCGTTGACCGCCGCTCCAATGCTTTGCTGATCTCCGGTTCCGAAGCCACCCGTCAACGGGTGCGGGTTTTGGTCCGTGAACTGGATACGCAGCGCGACACTGTGATTTCCCGCGCCATGCCGCTGAACTATGCTGATGCCTCCTCCATCGCCGAAGTGGTGATGCGCACCTTGAACACCGAAGATCCAACTGGAACACGGGCGGTCATTCGCATCGTACCAGAGCTGCAAACAAATTCCCTGTTGATTTCCGCGCCGCAGGAACGGATTGGCGAAATCGCCGATATGGTTCGGTATCTGGATCAACGGCCCAAGCAGGTCTTGGTCGAAGCCGTGATTTTCGAAATGTCCGTCGAAGGCCTGTCGGATTTGACCGTTCAATTCGGGGCCGTGCTGAATGACGCGCTGATCGGGGGCACACAGTTTGCTTTGCCGGGGCGGACCAGCCTGATCAACCTTGTTTCCGCTGTAAGCAACAACGAGACCGTGAATCTTGGTAATGGCGGTGTGTTGGGCGGCGCGACAAATTCCGGCGATAACGGATTTGTCGGCCTTTTGACCGCGATCACGTCAGTCAATTCGACCCGGCTTTTGTCGACACCCTCAATTTTGACCCTGAACAATCAAGAAGCTGAAATTGTGGTGGCCCAGAACGTGCCTTTTGTGACCGGCAGCTATGCTACGGTCGGCGAAAGCGCCGTTGAAAACCCGTTCCAGACCATTGAACGCCAAGACGTCGGCCTGACCCTGAATGTCACCCCGCAAATCAACGCCGACCGAACCGTGCGGCTGTTGATCAAGCAAGAAGTGTCGAACCTGACCAACACCAATTCAGCTGCCGGCGGTGAAATCACCAGACGCCGGTCTTTGTCGACAACGGCGCTGGTCAGCGATGGTGCCGTGATCATGCTGGGTGGATTGCTTGAAAACGGCAATGGCTCGGTGTCTCAGGCCGTTCCGGGCCTGTCCAAGATTCCACTGGTTGGCGGGTTGTTCAAAGGCAAAAACGCCGACAAATCCCAACGTGTTTTGCTGGTGTTGATGCGGCCCCAAGTGGTGACCAATGATGCTGAAGCGCGGCGCATCACCCGCGACGTGACAGGCAAAGCGCAAACTGCCAGCGCTTCCATTGCGCCGCTGGATGATGGAAGATACCCCAGAAGCCAAATCGGTGCGCTGCCTTTTGACGGCGCGGATCTGGACCAACCTTTTGATGCCGGGTTTATTGATGACGTTGCGCAACGCAGAAACTTCCCCCCTCTCCCGAGCCGACTCCGGTTTAACGGGAAATAGCGGGCCAACGGTTTTGCGCCTGCCCTTCGCCTTTGCCCAAGATCAGCAGATTGTTCTGACAGAAGGGCGTATTGTCCTTGGTCCAAAGGTCACGCAACTGGGCCTGCGCGAAGCGCAGCGCCGCATTGGCGGCAGCAAGATAGAAGTCGTCGAAGCGGATCAGATGGGCTTTGACACCGCGCTGTCGCAAGCCTACCGCGATAGCGACCGGCAGGGCGAAACCACCGGCGACGATATCAGTTTCGATCTCGAAGAGGCGGCCTTTGCCAGCCGGCAACGCGATCTTCTGGATGAACCGGGGGATGCCCCTGTGATCCAACTGGTGAACCAATTGCTACGCCGCGCAGTCCAAGACAGTGCCTCGGATTTGCATATTGAACCCCACGAAGGCGGACTGCGGGTGCGTATGCGCATTGATGGCGTGCTGCAACAGGTGCTTGACCGGCCTGATGTGCCCGTCAAACGCATCGTCTCGCGGCTTAAGGTCATGGCCGGATTAGACATTGCCGAAACACGCCTGCCGCAAGACGGGCGGATTCCACTGTCATTGGGCGGGCGGGTGATCGACACGCGCGTAAGCTCGCTTCCCGGACATTATGGCGAACGGATTGTCCTGCGGATCTTGGACCGGTCTTCGGGGTTAAGGCCCCTGATCGATCTGGGACTGTCCGAAGCCCAAGAATCCTTGCTGCGCCGGTTGGCGGCCTTTCCCAACGGCGTGATCCTTGCCACCGGCCCTACGGGTGCGGGTAAAACCACAACGCTGTATTCGCTTTTGCAGCTGGCAGACCGCGCGGCCCGCAACATCGTCACCGTCGAAGACCCGATAGAATATGATTTGCCCGGCGTGTCGCAATCGCAAATCAACTCGGAAATCGGCATGACCTTTGCCGCCGGACTGCGGGCCACATTGCGTCAAGATCCCGACGTTATTCTGGTCGGCGAAATTCGTGACGCCGAAACCGCCAGCACAGCCGCACAGGCCGCTTTGACCGGTCACTTGGTCTTTTCATCTTTGCACGCAAACAGTTCGGTTGGTGCCATCGTGCGTCTGCGAGACCTCGGGCTTGAAAACTTTCTCATCGCGGCGACCCTGCGCGGCGTGATCGCCCAGCGTTTGTTGCGCAAGCTGTGTCCGGATTGCCGGACCGCGCGGCCGATTCATGACGACGAAAAGCCGCTGTTTACACGGCACCGCATCGCCATTCCGACGGAATTGTTTGACGCCCAAGGCTGTGAGACCTGCGGCATGACCGGCCACGCAGGGCGCGTTGGTATTTTTGAGATCACCGAAGTTACCGAAAACCTGCGCGGCGCCATTGATCAGGGCGAAAGCGAAGCGGCCATCAAGAAACTGGCCCTCTCACCACATGACACCCTGACCGGACAGGGGCTGCAAGCCGTTGCCGACGGGCGTGTCAGCCTTGCCGAAGCCCTGCGCATTGTCGGGGATGTCACGTGAAGGCCTATAGCTACACGGCCTACACCGGTTCAGGCCGCAAAAAAACGGGCACCATCGTGGCCGAAACGCAGACACATGCAACCCAGCAATTGGCCACGCAAGATCTGTTTGTTTCCGATCTGACTGAGACCCGCGCAGCCGGTGCCAAGACCAAATCGGTTTTCGGTCCTCGCAGCCGCCGCCTCGGGCCGGATCTTCAAGCGGTGTTTACCCGCCAGATGGCCGTGATGCTGGGCGCTGAATTGCCGGTTGATGCGGCATTGGAGGCCGTGCGGACCGGTGGCCACCCCGCGCTGGAATCCGTGGCTGCCCGCACCCGCGCCGATTTGCTGGACGGCGGGTCGCTGTCTTGGGCGCTTGAAGAATCTGGCGCGGGGTTTCCCCCCTATTACTTTGCCTCGCTCAGAGCAGGCGAAGAGGCCGGAGAGCTGTCCACAGTCTTCTCCGAATTGGCGGACCATCTGGAAGAGTTGAACCTTGGCAAAGCGCAAATTGCGACGGCCTTGATCTATCCTGCTTTCGTCGCGGCGGTTTCCTTGCTGGTTTGCGGAATTTTGATGGTGAACGTTGCGCCCGAAATCGTGTCGATGTTCGAGATGACCGGCCGGGATCTGCCCCCCATTACGGTTGCCGTTCTCATGGTGTCGGATGCGATTATCGACAATTGGGTTGTGATCGCCATCGGGCTGTTTGCGCTGCTGTGTTTCGCTTTGGCGGTGCCTCGGGTGGAAAAACTGCGGCGGATACGTGATCGGGTGGTTTTGAAATTGCCGGTGCTTGGCCGGCTGGCCCGCATGTCCGAGGCGGTTCAATACATGCGCACTTTGGCGCTGGTGCTCGGGTCCCGACATGCCGTGCTGAGCGCTGTAGACAGTGCCGCCAGCGTGCTGACCGCCGAACAGTTCCAAACCGAGGGCCAAGCCGTTTCAACCGCTGTCCGGCAGGGTCAAAGCCTTGCTTCGGCGCTTGAGGAGCTGAGCTTTTTACCGCCCGTGGCACGGCAGTTGATTTCAGCCGGTGAAATCTCGGTCCGGCTGGCGCGGATGACAGATCGCGCCGCCGCATTGACCGAACACCGGTTGCTTACAGAACGAAAACGCATCGCAGCCCTGCTTGAACCGCTGCTGATGATGGTTGTAGGTGCGTTGGTTCTGGTGGTTGTTTTGGCGGTTCTTCTGCCGGTCTTCGATCTACAGGCTGTCGTCGCGGGATAGGTTATTCTGGAAAATCCAACAATTCGGGATCACCCCCAAAGCGGGACACCCAAACTCCGTCATCGTCAATTCTTGCAACTTCGATGTTCTCGGCCAGCATATCGCCGACGCGGACCAGTTGTTCGCCCGTTGGATGATGCACCATCGCCCAGGTTGACCGACCTGTTTGAACAAGTCCCTTAAGCGAATACCCCAGCGAGTCGATGGGTGGTTGCGGCGGCTTTGGCGGTTGCGGTTCTGCGACCGGTTCTGGCGGCGCAGGTTTGGGCGGTTGCGGCTCTCCAAACACCGACGGCCAATTGCGCGGCGCGCGGCGCGGGGGTTCGGGCGGCAGTTGATCAGGGGTTTGCGGCGCGGGGGCAAGGCTCGCTTCGCTATGCGACGATTGCCACGACAACCACAGCGCATGCCCCGTTTGGCCAGCAAACGCCAGCGCCACAATCGCCACTATCCAGCCAATCCAGCGCATCCGGCCCCTTCGATTTTCCACACCCGCGCCCAAGCATAGACGCAGTGAGCCAAAAAGGGTATACTGGTTGAAAATACGCAAAATAAACAAGCGTTAAAGAGAGCAAACATGCAGGTATTCCCGATGGCACGGGCCGGTTTGACCGGCTTGGCACTACTATTTGTTGCAAGCTGTGAAGGCATTGGTGTCGGCCACAGCAATTTCCAAGTTAAATACGCCGTGGCCCGCGACGCCTTGGAAAACGGAAATTATGAAGCAGCCAAGCGGCATTACATGAAATTGGTGACCGAAGCAGGCCCCTTAGCCCACCGGCTCCAACTGGAATATGCACAT
Source organism: Pelagimonas varians (assembly GCF_003208435.1). GTDB lineage: Bacteria > Pseudomonadota > Alphaproteobacteria > Rhodobacterales > Rhodobacteraceae > Pelagimonas > Pelagimonas varians. The sequence continues at coordinate 97,287 of NZ_QKMF01000017.1, forward strand.
GCGGAATTGCGCAGCGGCGACTTTGGCCGCGCCGCCGCGATCTCGTCGTCGCTGGCGAATTCGCAAACTGGTGATGCACGCTCTGCGGCCCTTGCTGTTTATGGCACCGCGCAGCATGAACTGGGGCTGGAACTGCTCAGTCAAGGCCAGAAAAGTGCCGCAAAGACACACCTGACTTCAGCCCAGAAAGCCCTGTCCGAAGTGCTCAAATCCAATCCAGAAATGGACCCGATCGGATCTTTGGACAGCCGTGTCTCCAGCATTCAGGCGCGGCTGAAATCCTTGTAGATTAAAGCTGCTCTGCTTTGGCTTGTGCCATTTTCTGCGCTTCGGCAGTTTGCGCTGGTGTCATGCGATTGGCAAAAGCAAAATTCATGTTCAATGCAGGTTCAAACCCTGCCGATCCGGCCAGAACCAACCACATCTGACCCAGCACATAATCTTGGGGCACTGCCTGCCCGTTAAAATACATCAAACCCAAATTCGCCATCGCTGGCGGATAACCAGCTTCGGCCGAGGCCCGAAACAATCTGGCCGCCATCTGACTTTGTTCAAAACCGGGTTCTGCAGATGTCACAATCAACCAAGCCATCTGGAATTGCGCGACCGGATCGCCCGCTTGGGCCGCCACCTGCAAAAGCTGAATCGTGTCGTCATTCGCCTCAATGGGCATGAGCCGAGCGTCATAAACAGGTGCCACGGACGCCATTTCTGCTTTGCTACGCGCGGCGTCAATTGTCAGCTGATGCGCCATCGGTTCATCAACGTCCACACCAAAGCCGTTCTCATACATCACCGCCAGATTGCCTTTGGCCACTGCCAACCCTTGCTTGGCCGCCGCGTCAAACAATTCAAACGCGCGGGCGTAGTCTTGGTCAACACCTTCGCCGCGCACATACATCAAACCCAGATTGTTTTGCGCCTGCGCATCCCCTTGCTCTGCTGCCTGCGTGTAAATCCGCAAAGCTGCTGGTAAATCCTGTGGGACTCCCTGCCCGCCTTGCAACAAAACAGCCAAACTCACACCCGCCGCGCTTTCCCCCATGTCAAAGGCCTGTAGGTATTGTGCCGCCGCCAAACCCAAATCATCTTCGTTCTGCGCGGTTTTTTCCAAAACGGTTCCATATTCAAAGATGAACCGACTGTCCCCTGCATTGGCAGCGGTCTGCATCCAGTGCAGCGCTTTGGCGCGATCCTTGCGCACTCCGATACCAGAAAAATACATCTGACCCAGTCGATTGGCGGCTGTCATTTGGCCTTGGTTCGCGGCTTTTTCCATCCAACTCGCGGCCAAGGCAAAGTTTTGCAGCAGTCCCGAACCCTCTAACAGTTTCAGACCAAGAGCATATTGCGCGTTTGCGTCGCCCTGCTCTGCCATACTGGTGATTGTCGAAAGATCCGCGTCTCCCGCCACTGCCGTTTGCTGAGCCACGGCTGCCGGAGACGACAACATCAGGGCGCAAAGCAACGAAGCAAGTTTGGCGCGCATCGTCATTCATCCGCTCCGGCAGGGGATTTGGCCTGTTCAAAGAACGTTCGCGCCTCTGTTTGCGCTGTCGCGACCTGTTCGGCCGTCATCAAATCGCCCAAAACCGTCCGCTTTTCCGCAGCAGCGCTGTTGCCGCCCGCAGCCGCCACATTGATCCATTTATGAGCCTGAACATAGTCCTGCCCGACGCCTTGGCCGGTGATATACAGCAGGCCTAACTGATATTGCGCATTGGTATCGCCCGCCTCGGCGGCAGTGCTTAAAAATGCGGCAGCCTCCTCGTCCGAGCCCTCTTGGCTCAAAAGCCAAACTCCCATCGCGGTTTGCGCGGAACGGACTCCGGTATCGGCCTGCCTGCGCACCCAATCCAGCGCCGCGGTGTCCCCCTGTTCGGCCGCCGCCATAGCCCAGGGAATGCCGCGCTGCGGGGCCACAAGACCGTCCAGCTTGCCTTGACCCGCAAGCGCACCCAAATGCAGCGCCGCGTCTGTACTGCCGGCATCCAGCGCTTCGCGGTAAAAGGCCACCGCAGCAGGAATATCCACCTCTGCGCCGCCTTGCCCCTGTTCCAACATTGACCCAAGGCCAACCATAGCCACGGGCAAACCGTATTGTTCGGACTGACGGTACAACTGCAGGGCCAATGGCGCGTTGGCCTCCAGCACCTCGCCCGACAGGTATCCAGCCGCCAATTCTGCCATCGCCTCGGGGCTTCTGGCATTGGCAGCCTGTTGCAACCAACGCTGGGCTTCGGTGGCATTTTGTTCTGTGCCTTCGCCTTTTAGGTATTTTCGCCCGACGACCAGCTGGGCCGGCAAATAGCCCGCTTCGGCAGATCGGTACAGCCAGCTTAGGCCTTCGCTTTTGTTTTGGGGGACGCCCCGCCCCTGATCATAGGCATAGCCAAGGAAATATTGGGCTTCGGAATGGCCTTGCCCTGCAGCCTCTTGCAGCCAGCGCAATGATTGCGCGGCGTTGTCCGATCCCGTTTTTCGTTTGGCATAGATGCGGCTCAGCTCGAACTGCGCATTCGCCCTGCCATTTTCTGCGGCTGCCAGTAGCCAGTTCAGGGCCTCTTCGTCATCTTGAGGGACACCAATGCCCTTTTGAAACATCAAACCCAGATAGTACTGCGCCTCGCTATTGCCACGCGGTGCCACGAATTTTAGCAGTTTCGCGGCACGTTCAGGATCGCGCGCAGGGCCTCCTTCGGGCGGCGACAGCAGCATTCGAGCCAACAAAACAGAGGCATCGGATTGATTGGCCTCTATCGCCTTTTCCAGCCATTGCACCGCCGTTTCGACGTCCTTTGGCCCCCCAAGGCCTTGAAGTAAAACATACCCGTAACGATACATCGCAAAGGGTTTCTGTTCAGTCTCTGCCAATTGTTTCAAACCCTGACGGACCTGAACAAAATCCTGAGCCGCCCAAGCTTCTTCGATTTGTTCCATCCCGATGCCGGCGCCCGGTTTTGCGGACTCTCCTGATTCTTGAGCAACGGCAGAGCCGGGCAGCGCAAGCAAAGCAACAAGCAGGGCAGCCGAGACGTCGGTTTTCAAAAGGGGCATATGTTTCTCATTTCAAGCGGACAGAGCGTAAACGCATATAATCAATCGTCAGTGCACAAGCGTAAAGTGTCGCCCCATCGAATTCAAATAGGGATTTCTACTAGGATCATATCGCCGTGAGGTGCCGAAAAACCCAAATTACAATTGCCGCACAGCACAGCGCCGCACCAAATGGCAAACGGCGGGTTGCCCATGCCCCCTGCGCCCGCGCCCGCAAATGCACAACAAGACCGGCGGCCAAGGCCCCCAGCGATGCCATAAGCAGCAAGACCGGCACATCAAACGGGCCAGCAAATGCCCCAAGTCCGACCATCAGTTTGACATCGCCCATACCCAAGCCTTCGCGCCCCCGCAGCGCCTGATAGCCAATCCGCAAGGCCATAAAACTGCCGCTGCCAACCGCCGCGCCTGCCAATGCGCTAATCAATCCGATCTGCCCATGCTGCGCAGCCATCACGGCTGTGACCACTGCCAATGCGATATTCAGCGTGTCCGGCAGGCGAAACCAAAGCACATCCGCCGTCAACAGCCCCAGCAGAACCCATAAAAACAGCGCGTTTAGCCAGATCTCAAACGGATCACCACCAGCCGAGACCGCCATAAAAGCCAAACCCAGAGCCGCAATCTCAAGATACAAATGCCAACCCGCCAAAGCGGAATGGCAATACCGGCATTTTCCGCGCAGAGCGATGAAGCTGAGGATCGGGATCAAATCCAGTGGGCCAAGCTTTGCGTGGCAGGTGCGGCACGATGATCTTTTGCCCATCACGTCTTCGCTGCGCGGCAGCCTGTCGAGCAAGACCCCTAAGAACGAACCAATCGCAGGGGCGACAAGCAGGAGAAAAACAGACCAGAATATATCCTCAATCTGCACTCTAACCGGCCCGCTCAAGTGCAGCTGCCCACCAAGATCGTCTGGACATACCTTTTGACGCGTGAATAATGGCCCTCAATGTCCCTGCCCGATTGTTGCGTAGAAATTTCAACGAAAGCATCCCATGACCAATTTGGACCATCTTTGCATGCCCAAGACCAAGCAGCCACAAGATGACGGGTTTTCCCTGCTGGAATTGATGGTTGTCGTCGTGATTTTGTCGATTTTGGCGCTGGTTATTGTGCCACGGGTCATTGATCGCCCTGATCAAGCGCGCGCTGCACGGGCGCAATCCGACATTGCCGCAATCGTAAGCGCGATCAATCTCTACCGCTTGGACAACTTCCGCTACCCGACCAGCGAACAGGGACTTGCGGCGCTGGTGACCAAACCGGTCAGCGATCCGGCCCCGACAAACTGGGCGCAAAACGGCTATATGGACCGAAAACCGGTGGATCCTTGGGGGCAGGAATACAAATACCTGCAACCGGGTGTTCACGGCGATTTTGATGTCTTTTCATACGGGGCGGACGGTGTCGCAGGGGGCACAGGCGCGGATGCGGATATCGGATCGTGGACATTGCAGTAGCGCCAGACACCCGCTCTGATGCCGGCTTCACTCTGATCGAGCTTTTGGTCAGTGTCGCCATTATCTCTGTTTTGGCCGTTGGGGCCAGCCTTGCCTTGGGGCGGCAATCAGCCCCCCATTTCAGAGACTTGGCCCAGTTTCGCAGCAGCTTTGAAACCCAGAGCGCTATGGCGGTCGCTGGCCAACAAACCTTGGGCCTACATATCACGCGGCAAACCATCCGGTCCGCGGCCCTGCGCAACACGGGCTGGCAACCCACGTCGAAAGCGCGCGATTGGCGCGGGCCGGTGACGCTTTCGTCGCGGCCTGTTAATGGGCTTCCCGCGCCGCTGCCTGACATTGTGTTCCTGCCCACCGGTCAATCCGCCCCGTTTCGTATTTCCTTTGGCAGCGCGGCCCATTGCGTCAGCGACGGTTATGCGGGGCTGCAATGCAACACAGATTGACCCGCACACAACGCGCGCGGCGGCGAATGACACGCGGCATTACCTTGGTTGAACTGGCGGTGGCCATCCTCGTTTTGACTATTGGCACCCTTGCGGCCCTACAAGCGACCAATCAATCCCAGCGCGCGATTGGCGGAGAAACGCCCCGCCTGTTGGCCCAGATTGCAGCCCGCAATCGCGCCGAGGAGCTTCAATTGCTGGGCGCGCGGGCTTCATTGCCATCGCGCGTCACGCTCGGACCCTATTACTTCACGCTGACGGTCCAGAATGAAACCACCGAAGCGGGATTGGTGCAATCCACCGTGACCGCCCGCAGCAACAGCGGCGAAGGCGCGCAACTGGTTGTCTATCTAGCGCAAGGTTTTGGGCGATGAGCAAACCGCACCGGGATGCCGGGTTGACCTTGATTGAACTGGTCGTCGCCATGTCGATCTTTGCTTTGGTGGCTGTTATGGGGGCGCAGGCCCTGACGGGTATGATGCGCAATCAGGAATCCTTGACCGCCAAGGCTGACCAAAATGCGCGCTTGTCTCGCGCGGTATCGATGCTGCGGGCGGATTTGTCAGCCGCAATTCCGATGTCCTTTTACCCACCGGATCGCCAACCCCCGCAGTCCGCCATTCGCTTTCGCTCTGGCGTATTGTCGATTTCGGTGGCTGGCCGCCAAAGCTTTGAGAGCGAACGGACGGTCGGGTCCGGCTTTCAACGGGTTGAGTGGCGATTGCAAAACGGCACGCTCAGCCGCCACAGTTGGAGCACGCTCATCCCCGCACAAAACAGCGCTTTGCAGCAGGGGCAGGAGGTTCTAACCGGCGTGCGCGGACTATCCTTGCGTAGCTATGTCAATGGGCGCGGCTGGATCGATGGCCTCGGAATTGCAGCCCCCGTGACCACAACCGTCGGAGACGGCGATTCATCCGCAGGTGCACCCGAAGTCTACTCAAGCACCTTGCCGCAAGCGATTGAATTGAACTTTGACATTGACGGTCTTGGCCCCCTGACCGTGTTGGAGTCTTTTTGATGTCGGGCAATTTGAAATCAGGTCGTTCAAAGTCAGGCAGCGATGGTTTTGTCTTGGTCAACGCATTGGTGTTGGTGGCTGCCTTGGCTGCGGTTTCAGTCCTGCTTTTGTCACGATCCGAAGCTGGTCGCGCCAGATTGCTGTCCGGCGCGACTGCTGAACAAATAACGCTTAATCTTGATGGGTTTGACGCCTTGGCCGCCACCATTTTGTCGCGCGATCTGAACGCCACCGACCACAATGGCGAAGCTTGGGCCGAAGAAGTGCCAGCTGTCGATCTGGAACAAGGGCAGGTCAGCGGCCGAATTCAGGACTTGCAAGGCCGGTTTAACGTCAATTGGCTGGCGAATCCTGAAAATGTTCTGGCGCATGAAGCGTTTGATCGCCTGCTGAAAACTTTGGCCATCCCGCCACAAGCGGGCACCGCCATCCGGTCCTTTTTGCAACCCGGTGGCCCTACGGAACGTGCGGTTTGGCGCGCTCAAAACCCCGCGCTTGACCCTGTAGGGGGCGCTATTCTTTCGGTTGAGCAGCTCAGGGCCATCCCGTCCCTGACAACCCGCAGCTATGACACCTTGCGCCCGTTTATCACGGCCCTTCCGGGCGATGCCCTTTTGAATGTCAACACAGTCGAGCGCGAAGTTCTTTCTGCCTTTTTACCCCAATTGTCCCCCGCCGCGCTGTCGCGCATTCTGGCCGCGCGCAATATCCAGCCTTTCCCGTCCGCCGAGACCTTTCTGATCGCGGTTGGCCTTGGCGAGACCCTGGAAGAGAAAGAGGAGGGTGACGAAAGCGAACCTGATCCGGCTCTTTTGTCAGTGGATCAGATCTCGGTCGCGACGGATTGGTTTCATATTCAGGCCTCAACCCGCGTAGGAGATCTAACTGCCTCGCGTGACACGGTTTTGCATCGCAAGGGCCGCCCTCCGGTCGTTGAGACCTATTGGCACCAAACCCGCCGCCCATGAGTCGCAAAACACGGTAAGGGGCCATTGCACTTGACCGGCCCGACCGGCATTCTGACACCGCTGCATCACCAAACAGGAGACCCGTTTTGCGCCAATCTGCAACCCATCAAGATGAGGCGCAACTCTTTGTCAGGCAAGGGGACGGGGCAATAGCCACCAACCAAATCACATTGGTGTCCGGCAGCGCCGTCCCGATCGTGACGCTGGATTTGCCTGCCGGTTTGCGCGGCCAAGCGCGCGAAGGCGTCGCGCTGCGGCAACTGTCTGACCGATTAGGACTCAAACCCGATCAGATCTCGATGCGTCCTTGTACGCTGGGCTCGGACAAAACAGTGCAAGAGGCCTGGACCCGCGTTCTTGTCGCCGACAAAGACTGGCTTGGCAGTTTGGAATCTGTCGCTGGACGGGCCGTTTTGCCGGATTACCTATCCCTGCCCACCGCCGCCGATCTTTGGACAATTGCGCCGGTTGATTTGGACGGCGAAGCAGGTTTGATGGTACGCCTCGGCCCCGAAGACGGGTTTACCGCGCTCAATACATTGGCGTTTGTAGCACTTCGAAACGCACTGGCTGGGCAGCCGAAACCCAAAGCGCTGTTGACCCTTGGCGACATGCCCGGCGGTGTGACCAAACTGGCACAAGACAGCGGCATACCGGTTTTGACCAAGCCCGCCGACGCGGTTGGACTGGGGTTGGATGCCCCACGCCTGCTTGGCTTTGGTGAATTGCAGTTGGACTTGCGGAACAACCCGACCGCAGCCCGTGCCCGATTGACCCAAAAATTGCGCCCTTGGTTTTGGGCGTTTGTAGCGGCCTCTTTGGCGGCCGCCGTTTGGGCCGCCGGCGAATGGCAGCGCATGCAGCTCGCCCAAACTCAGACACGGGCATTGTCGGATCAAATCACCACCACGGTGGAAGATGTCTTTACAAACGGCGGCCCCGTGCTGGACGCCCGCGTGCAAGTTACCCGCGCCTTGTCCGCCATGCAGCAGGAAAACAGTGGCCCCGATCTGACGCTCGACCCACTGGATTTGGGAACGCAAGTCGCCCGAATTTTGCAAGCAGCCCAAGCCCAACCGGAGATGTTCCATTTCCGCACCGAAGACGGGCTAAGGATCATCGTTCAGCTGCCGGATTTCGCCGCCGTTGAAACGCTGGCCGAAGCCATTCGCGCCGAAGGATTAGACGTAAACCTGCAAGACACCCGTTCAGAAACCGGCATCGAAGGTGTTCGAGCCGATTTCACTGTCAGTGTGCAAAAGGAAGCAGGACAATGATTGGGAAACTTGTCGACCTTGCCTTGCGGCTGAGCAGGAGGGAACGCGTTTTGCTGGGTTTCATGGCCGGTATCGCTCTTCCAGCCGGAATAGGGTTTGGTGTGCTCTTACCGTTGCACGAAGCCCGACTATCAGCCGAAGCCACAGTTACGGAAACGGCCGCCTTGCAGCTTTGGGTGGCGGATAGGGCAGCAGAAGCCCGCGTTTTGACTGCCTCGCCTGCCGTTGTTGCCCAATCCTACGCCCCAATAGGCCTAAGCGGGTTGGAAGAAGGACTAAAATCCTCCAAATTGCGGTCTTCTTTGACCGAATTGGGGACCGAAACGGGTGGACTTGTGGTGCTAAGGTTTGACGACGTTGATTTCGTCCGAATGGCGACCTGGCTGACCTCCTCGCATCCCCATTGGGGTTATGAAATCAACAGCTACCGATTTGAAACCATCAACAAGCCCAGCCGTGTTTCCGCAAGGATTGAGCTGCAAGCCACTGAAAATTAACAAACACAATCGTTCGCGTCACAACAAAATGCCGCCCCGAATTCCATCGGGGCGGCATTTTGTTTAGCGATGGCCGGGATTAGAAGTCCAGCTTAACCCCATGTTCCACCACCACATTTGTCGTATCCGGCATGGACAGACGTGTGACAACCGCACCCAGATCACCGGCAAAGCGGCGTTCGCGAGAGAAGCTGAGACGGAAACGGTTCAAATCATCCATCCGTTCAAAATCAAACTCAAACCCATAGCTCAGGTTTTCGTTTGGATCATCAGTTGTGACCTCAAAGTTGATGCCCGCCCCGCATTCCGGATCAGTGCCATAAGATGAATATTCACAAGCGACACGCGGGGTGAGGCTGTACTCGGTCATCATTTGACCCAGCGAGCTTGCGCCTTTCTTGGTGCTCAGACCGGCAAATTCGATTTCAGCAAAGAAGCGCCCGCCGGTAAAGTCTGGCAAATCGATCGAGCCGGTATCCGTTTCGCCCAACTGGCGCGCGGTTACATCAGCATCACTGACCCACGCCTGCGCCACGTCCAAACCGACACGCGGACTAATGGAATAGGTCTCATAGTCCCGCTTGCCGCTTAGGGCGACACCGCCAAAAAGCGCTGCATAGTTGTAGCTGCCGGTGGCGTTGATGTCCCCTGCATCGGCGTCAAACGTCAGGTCATAGTTGTGAATACCCATCGCCGCTGAGGCGTAGTAATCCACAAACAAACCCGTGCCAGTTGCCTTGGCCCCATAGATCCCACCGTTCAGGCCATAGCCGTCGATGGTGCCTTCGGCTGTGCTGTCGACATTGTTGCGGCTGAAATACCCACCCCAGAAGAAACCCCGAAGGTCTTTGTCAGAGACGTATTTTTCCGACAGGCGCGACAGTTGCAACACTGCCTGTGTGCCTGTGTCTTCGGACCATGTCACCGAGAAGGAGCCATCGAGGATATTACGGCGTGTTGTTTGACAGTCGTAGTTTTCCCAGCCGAATTTACCCGTGGTCGACCCGTTGCCGTCTGTGATGTCCAAACTGCCATCCACATCCGGATCTGAAATCGTTCCGCATGGAGTGTCTTCTTGGCCATCGCGCAGACGCCCAAGGGCCCCTTTGGCGATACTGCTGAACTGACGCTGTTGTGTACGCACGGTTTCTTCCAGATCGTCCTTTAGAATCTCGGTCAATGGATCGCGGATTTGGTCAACCAGATCGTCCGCGACCATAACCTCGGCCAAGGCCAGACTATAGTTGTCAAAGTTGGCATCCGTTGAGGCAACCGCAACTGTCGGCTGACAGCTGTGCGTGCCCTCGACATCCTCATCGTCCCGCGCTTCGATTTTCAACCGCTGAGGAGACGCATAATTTGCTGCGGTGAAGGTCAGACTTGACGGTGAAACAGAACATTGACCGTCACCGGCAAAGTTCAGGACAACATCCGAGGTTGGTTGACCCAACAAGGAAAAGCCCATCGCCGCCGTGTCGCGTCCGTTTTCTGATGCCGTAAGGTCATCATTTGTAACCGCAATCCCGATGGAATCGTCATCGGTGATGCTGGCAGAACCCGCCAGATTGCTGGCCGTCGCGCTTAGGATTGTCGCATCATCCGCCGAGGTCACAGCCGTCAGAGTCAGGGTCGCAAGTTCCAGACCTTCGACCAACCCGTCCTCAAGCACATCCAGTTCAACATCAATTGTCATATTGCCGGCTGGAATGGTCAAAGACCCGCTGGCGGTCACATAGTCTGTGCCCTCAGTCGCGGTACCGCTCATGGAATAGGCCACCACGGTATCGAGTGTCGACAACCTGTCTTGTGCGATTGTGAAGGAGATGCTGTCGGTGACGCCGTCATTTGCTTCGGCACCGTTATCAGTCGCGCTGACGATCACTGCATTTTCCGCACATTGCGTCATCGGGATATTGTTCGCCAAAACGTTCGGGTCACCCGCTTCGATCACAAAGCTGCTGTAAAACACCGGGTTGGCACCCAGAGAACTGTCCGCCAATGAACCACTGTTGCCAAATTCCGTTGACCCCAACACAGCAGGGTTGGCGGGCAACAAACTGGTCACATCCAAAGTGCCTGACGACAACCGCGCCGTGCTGGCAAGACCTGAATCCGTTGGATACTGGTAGGTGACAGTATAAGTGCCAGGACGCTGGGCGAACCATTGGTAATACCCCGAGCTGCCATCTTGAACGATGTTGATGTCATTTGCGATACCGACCGAGCTGTTCGAGCCAGAGGGGCCGGAAATCGAGATCCCGCCACCCGACAAAATGCGCCCGTCGTCTTCGCAATAGAAGTACCCCGCCGGATCATAGTCCGCAGCATCAGCTACCCCGTCCCCATCGCGGTCAGCTGAACTGCTTTCGTAATCGTCCGAGACGCCATCGCCATCCGCATCTGCAGCGGCATTAGGGTCTGGTGTGCCAGTCAAATCCGCAGTGATAGTGATCGGAGCAGAGGCTTCGCTTGGGTTTTCTTGTGCATCTTGCGCCGCATTAACAAGCGCTTGGATTGTAATTTCGCCGTCGTGATCAGGCAAAACAGTCAAGGTGTAGTCAGTACCCGTGCCCAACAGTCCCGTGGCGCTTGCTCCGACAATGTCGAAACCCGCAACCTCGAGGTTAAACACCGGTTCGCTGAAAACCATAGTGACATCGAAAGCGTCGGAAATCGGGCCAGCCGGTCCGGTCAGCACCACTGTTGGAACTGATGTTTCCTTGATCTCTGTTGCGGTCACAGCGCTGGCAACGTTGCCAGCCGTATCGGTCAAGACTATCGATGCTGACACGGTGCCATCCGACAAACCGCTCAGATCAAACCCGGTCAATTGCTCGTCTTGAGCAAGGATCGTTCCGCTGGAAGAAAGCGGTGTCCCGCCGCCAGTTGAGCTGAGCGTGAGCGCATAGCCGCTGCCGACTTCCGCTCCGCTCAAGGTCAGATCAATGGCTGTTTGGTTGGCGAGATTCACCGGCGATTGATCAAAGGCAATTCCCTGCCCGCTTGGGGCGATGGTGTCCTTGGACAGGCTCAGGGTTGACTGGATCGCCGTATTACCGGCCGCATCCGCAACATCCGCCGTCACGGTCAAAGCCCCCTCGCTCAAAGAACTAAGATCAAACGCGGTTTTAAACAGGGATCCACCTACCGTGGCCGTTCCTGTCACAATCGCCGAGGAAGCATCCGTAATGATCAAGGTGACCAACTGCCCGTCTTCGACACCAGATGTCGTGCCGGAAATCGCAACCGACGCTTGTTCAGCGGCATTTACAACACCGTCACCGGCAACCGGGGAATCGAGGGCGACCAAAGGAACTTCGGCGTCTTTTTCCACGGTATCTGCGACCGAGACCGCCGCGTTTTCATAGTCATCGGTCAAAACAACCGACAAAGTCAGGGTTCCGTCGGCCAAGACCAACAAATCCAGACCGGTGACTTGATCTGTTGCCGTGGCAATTGTGCCAATCCCGGTAACAACGGTGCCGCCTGCAGAGGAAGAAATCGTATAGGCATACGTCGCCCCGACTTCGGCAT
>NZ_QKMF01000018.1 GCF_003208435.1 Pelagimonas varians
AAAACCGCACAAACAGGCCCCTCTCGGCAGATTTGTTTTGCAAATCGCCTGACGGACAATTGGAACACATGGCTGCTTCTGACAAATGCAGAAACCTGATCAAAATGTATTGCTATGCAAGAGCCATCCACACAAAATATTCGCCGCACACCAGAATGCGGGCGAAATCGGTTCATTGGGGGCGCCTGATCGGGCAGCTGAGTATTTGGCTTGGCCGACGTTAGTGTGGGACTGTGCTACCGTCCAGCATTCCGGAACAGCAGGCCTCAAGAACTGAAAAGGTGCAGCTTCTGGCTGGCATATTGAAAGTATATGCTGCCAGCATTTATCGCCGGTCCTGCTCTAACAATACCAACTCGATTTCTTGAGCCTTAACGTATGAATGCCTATCGTTGGCAGCGATTGAGCCTTCCAAGATGACTCTGTCTCGGTCAATTGGAACCCCATCATACATCGTTACTTGCACCGTCGCTGCGGGGCAAAAGATTGGCGTTTTCTCTGGTGAATTGATGGGTATTTGGCGAAGCGGCACCGAAAAGCCGGTTGCCTTTGTTCAAAGCCAAGCGGGGCCAAGTTGGCCAAGTCCGTCTGGCGAATCCCCTTCTATTACCCAACAGAAAAACTCGGATTTAATTCCGCCGCACTGCAGCGCCGTTAGCGCTTAAGATGTGATCACACGACCAGAGCCAGTGATCACAAATTAATAAAAACTCACCAATTGCGCCAAAAAACCGCGCCTCTGCGGCGGGCTGGCGCGTGACAGGCCCGTAAAAAACATTAAAACAGATGCAAGGGAACGAAAAGGACATCATCATGGCCGACGTGAACCGAGGCAACCGCCCGCTTTCGCCGCACTTGCAAATTTACCGTCCGCAGCTGACATCAATCACCTCGATCCTCACCCGTGTCACGGGCAACGCTTTGATCGTTGCCGTGATCCTTGGGGTTTGGTGGTTGCTCGCTGCCGCGACATCCCCAGAATACTATGCCATCGTGAACGGCATCGTCACCTCATGGTTCGGCGATCTGATCTTCACTTTGTCTGCATGGGCTATCTGGTACCACTATCTTGCCGGTCTGCGGCATCTGTATTTCGACGCTGGCAAAGGTCTTGATATCAAGACTGCTGAAAACCTTGGCTGGATCATCGTGATCGCTTCGGTTTTGCTGGCTTTGTTCACCGTTATCGTGGTCTGAGGAGGCTAACATGGGTTTTCTGACTGATCGTAAACGGGCAGTGGGGCGCGGCGCGTCGCATACAGGCACCGAACATCATTGGTTTATGCAAGTGACGTCTGTCGGCCTCGCTATACTTATCCCGACCTTTATCTTTTACTTTGGCAGCGCTCTGGGCAGCACGCACGACGAAGTGCTTGCTACTTTCTCGCGTCCGTTTCCTGCGATTTTGACCGCTTTGGTTCTGGTTGTTGGTCTGCAGCACTTTAACAAAGGTGCGCAGATGATGATCGAGGATTACTTGCAAGGGTCAGCCCGCAAGGCTGCCATCATCTTTACGATCTGCCTGAGCTATACGCTGATGGGCACTGGCTTGTTCGCGCTGGCCAAGATCGCGCTGTGAGGAACCAAAGACATGGCTGAATATGAATATGAAACCCATGACTATGATGTCGTGGTGGTTGGTGCTGGCGGCGCGGGTCTGCGCGCAACGCTCGGCATGGCCGAGCAGGGTCTGCGCACCGCCTGCGTGACCAAAGTGTTCCCGACCCGCTCGCACACTGTTGCAGCGCAGGGCGGCATTGCTGCTTCGCTGTCGAACATGGGGCCGGATAACTGGCAGTGGCATATGTATGACACTGTTAAGGGGTCTGATTGGCTTGGTGATACCGATGCGATGGAATATCTGGCCCGTGAAGCGCCCAAAGCGGTTTATGAGCTAGAGCACTATGGTGTGCCATTCTCGCGCACCGAAGAAGGCAAGATTTACCAGCGCCCGTTCGGCGGTCACACCACCGAATTCGGCGAAGGCCCCCCAGTGCAACGGACATGTGCGGCGGCTGACCGGACTGGTCACGCGATCTTGCACACGCTTTATGGCCAGTCTCTAAAGAACAACGCGGAATTCTACATTGAATACTTCGCACTTGATCTTCTGATGGAAGACGGTGTTTGCAAAGGCGTGCTGTGCTGGAAACTCGACGACGGAACATTCCACGTCTTTAACGCAAAGACAGTTGTTCTCGCGACCGGCGGTTATGGCCGCGCCTACTTCTCGGCGACGTCTGCCCATACCTGCACCGGCGACGGTGGCGGCATGGTGGCACGTGCAGGTCTACCGATGCAGGACATGGAATTTGTGCAATTCCATCCAACCGGCATCTATGGTTCCGGCTGCCTGATCACTGAAGGCGCACGCGGCGAAGGCGGTTATCTTACCAACTCCGAAGGCGAGCGTTTCATGGAGCGTTACGCACCGACCTACAAAGATCTCGCACCGCGTGATTATGTTTCACGTTCGATGACGATGGAAATCCGTGAAGGCCGCGGTGTTGGCGCAGAAGGTGATCACATTCACCTGAACCTGTCACACCTGCCTGCCGAAGCGCTGGCCGAGCGACTGCCTGGCATTTCGGAATCTGCGAAAATTTTTGCTGGCGTCGATGTCACCAAAGAGCCGATCCCGGTAATCCCAACTGTTCACTATAACATGGGCGGCATTCCAACCAACTATTGGGGCGAAGTGCTGAACCCGACTGCGGATGATGCCAACGCGATTGTTCCCGGCCTGATGGCTGTGGGCGAAGCAGGCTGTGCATCTGTCCATGGTGCGAACCGTCTTGGCTCGAACTCGCTGATCGACCTTGTGGTCTTTGGTCGTGCCTCTGCGATCCGCGCCGGTCAAGTGATTGACCGTGATAGTGCTATTCCGACCGCTCCAAAAGCAGAAATCGACAAAGCCTTTGACCGCTTTGATGGGCTGCGCAACGCGACGGGAGCGATCCCGACTGCTGACCTGCGTCTTGATATGCAAAAGACCATGCAGCGCGACGCTGCGGTTTTCCGCACTGCCAAGACAATGGCCGAAGGCGTTACTGCAATGACCGAGATTGCTGGCAAGCTGGATGATCTCAAAGTGACTGACCGCTCCTTGGTTTGGAACTCGGATCTGATGGAAACATTGGAATTGACCAACCTGATGCCCAACGCATTGGCGACAATCGTTGGTGCCGAGGCCCGCAAAGAAAGCCGCGGCGCGCATGCGCACGAGGACTTCTCAACGCGTGACGATGAAAACTGGCGTGTTCACACCATCAGCCGCATTGATGGCAATAAGGTCGAGCTGTCACATCGTCCGGTTGTCAAAGATCCGCTGACCACTGAGGAACAAGGTGGCATCTCGGTTGCGACGATTGCTCCGAAAGCTCGGACGTTCTGATGCGTTTATTGGCAAGCGCGGCGTGTATTTTTGGGCTGGTAGGTTGTGCCAGCACTCCGGGGGCGGACTATATTCTGTCCCTGAGTGCTGACACGCAGTTTGAAGCACTCCGGGCTTGTCATCAGGAACTTGGTATTCAAGCTCCTCTTAACGCTCAACGGCTTGATTTGAATGATGGGCGTGTGTCGATATTCGCGGCCGACGGTGGCGGACTGACACTCAGTGATGCACGTGCAATCAATCGCTGCGCACAGCAACGCTTGCTTGCCAATCAATCGTCCAACTCCGGCCATGCCAGCGTTGCACCGCAGCCCAATACGGCGATCGACTATCGCGCCGAATTGGAAACGCAAGCTGTGCCTCGTCAGCAATATCGCTCCGCGTATTGCCCTGCTGCAGCACCCGTATTGTACGGAGGGACACAGATATGTCGTTGATCCGTTTGCTCCCTATAGCGCTGATCTTGGCGGGCTGTTCCCAACAAGCACAAGACACCGTTGCGCGCGAAGCTGCGCGCAACGCCATCACCCCGGTTATTCAGGATAAATTTCCTGGCATCCCAGTGGAACCGGCTGTGAATTGCGTCGTCGACAATGCCAACTCAACGCAAATTGGCGCGTTGGCCCTTGACGCTGTGACCGGTCCAACCCAATCCACCGTGGAAATTGTAACCCAGATCGTCTCCAAGCCCGAGACCCTCACATGCCTGACAGACGAAGGTCTGCCGGCGCTGCTTCGATAGGAGAGAGACATGGTCCAACTGACCCTCCCCAAGAACTCGACCATTCGTACGGGTAAAACTTGGCCCAAGCCCGAAGGGGCGACCAATGTTCGTCAGTTCCAGATTTATCGCTGGAACCCGGATGATGGTAAAAACCCGCAGGTTGATACCTACTTTATTGACATGGACAGCTGCGGTCCGATGATTTTGGACGCGCTGATCAAAATCAAGAACGACGTTGACCCGACCCTGACCTTCCGCCGGTCCTGCCGTGAAGGGATTTGTGGGTCCTGTGCGATGAACGTCGACGGGATCAACACGCTGGCCTGTATCTACGGCCTCGACGAAGTTCAAAAAGACGTGGTCAAAATCTATCCGCTGCCGCATATGCCAGTGGTCAAGGATCTTATCCCTGACCTGACGCATTTTTATGCGCAGCACGCCAGCACCATGCCGTGGCTGGAGACCAAGACCAACCGCCCTGCCAAAGAGTGGAAGCAGTCAATTGACGATCGCAAAAAGCTGGATGGTTTGTACGAGTGCGTGATGTGTGCTTGCTGCTCGACCTCGTGCCCCAGCTATTGGTGGAACGGCGATCGTTACCTAGGCCCAGCCGCGTTGCTGCATGCCTATCGCTGGATCATTGACAGCCGCGATGAGGCAACCGGAGAGCGTTTGGACGATCTTGAAGATCCTTTCAAGCTGTACCGCTGCCACACAATCATGAACTGCGCCAAGACTTGCCCCAAAGGGTTGAACCCGGCAAAGGCAATCGCGGAAATCAAAAAGATGATGATTGAACGCCACGTCTAAGACGTTTCGACATTGAAAATGCAAAGACCCCGGAGTGCGAGAGCGTTTCGGGGTCTTTGTTTTGGCGGGGTGTGAAACTCCCAAAAGCGACCTGGAAGATGCATCAGTCAGGTTCATATGCGCAAATCGCAATGCCCCCTTGTGAAATTGTCTGCTGCAATCTGGCAGTGTGATCCCTACCTTGATTGACAGGGAAGAGATGCCAATTATTGAAAGGCAACCCAATGGCACAGCAGGAAAAAACCAAGGCGCAGCAGGCGCTTGAAGCGCTTGAACAAGCATGGGCTTATTATACGCCAGAGCCGCGTCTGGTCTCGACTAGTCCTATCTATGAGGACATTCCGCTAGCCGCTTGATCCCGATACCACTCACGCAACGACGGGCCGTGCCAATTTGGTGCGGCCTTTCGGTTGTGGGGGAGCCGCGAAGCGCGATAAAGGTGACGTCATGTATCTGCTTCCACTCTTTGTCGTCGGCATTGTGCTGTATGGGTTGCGTGCCAATCGCAGCACCCGCGATTGCCGTTGGAGAGAGCGGCGGGGGGACATTGAAAGCACTTGGACGTGTTTGCAATGTGGTGCTCAGACGACTGGACCCAAGGGAACACAGCCGAAAACTTGTTTGCGCGGCTAAAGGCTTGCCAAATGGCGATGGTCAGCGTTTCCTACCGGAGAAAACAGGAGAGTGTGATGACCACAGCCCCATCTGATGCAGATGCCCGCCGGGCCGTTGCTCCGGTAATTTGCTATCCAAACTCTAGCCTGCCAAAACCCGATATGGCGCTTTTTCAGCGTGTTTTGGGCGCGGCGACAGTGGTTGATACGCGTTTTGCCGCGCCAAGAGACGCCTGTACATTCGAAGTTCCTGCTGGTGGTTTTTTCAGAATTACCAGTGTTGAAGGCCCGCAAGTTGGGGATCTAAATCTTTGGAACGCTCACGATCTAACTGAGCGGTTCTATTCCGGTAAAACCCGGGCGCTGCACGGAACCCATGTGACCACCGGAGAGAGGCTTTGGTCATCCTTTCCCCATTTGCGACCCTTGGCAACGATCGTGCAAGACAGTCTTGAATGGTACGGGATCGATGAATTCGGGGGATCGGTTCATGATGTAATTGGCACACGCTGCGATCCCTATACGGGCAACCTATTGGCTGGGTCGCAGTATCACCATTGTTGCCACTCTAACCTAACGCGGGCATTGGCAGCGCATTTAGGTGTCTCTGCGCAAGAAGCCGAGTCGCATGTGCATGATGTGCTTAATGTCTTTATGTGCACCGGATTTACGCGTGACACAGGCCAGTATTTTATGAAGTCCAGTCCCGTCCGCCCTGATGATAGTCTGACATTTTTTGCCGAAGTACCAATACTGGGCGCTCTTAGCGCTTGCCCGGGCGGGGACTGCTCTTCGGAACACAGCTCTGATGAGGCGGCCTGCTATCCGCTCAAAGTCGAAGTGCTTGTTGCTGAAGCTGGGAACCTGCAAGGGTGGTCGAGCCCGCCGAAGAACGGATACGATCAAAGTCACGGGCTTTAGGTTGGGAAAGGGCGGAGTCCGCCCTAACCCTTGGGTTCTATGTGCTGGGAAAGGCTGCTTCCAAAGCGATTTCCACCATGTCCCCGAAAGAGGTTTCACGGTCAGCTGATGGCAGCGCTTCGCCGGTTTTCAAGTGGTCGGATACGGTCAAAACCGCCAATGCTCGAACGCCATAACGCGCCGCGAGAATGTAGAGCTCAGCGGCTTCCATCTCAACACCAAGGGTGCCGTGACGCTCCATTTCATTGGTCAGATCCGGACGTTCGTCATAGAAAACGTCGGATGAGTATATGCCGCCAACATGATAAGAAACACCGCGCGACTTTGCCGAAGCGACTGCAGTTTCAAGAAGGCTATAATCCGCGCAGGGAGCATAGTTTAGTTCTTTGAAAATACCGCGTGACGGCGTCGATACGGTCGAAGCTGTCATCGCAATGATCACATCGCGAAGTTTCACCGAATCCTGCATTCCGCCGCAAGACCCAATACGAATAAGCGTTTTGGCTCTATAGTCGCGGATCAGCTCATTGGCGTAAATAGACAGGGACGGCATTCCCATGCCCGACCCATGGATCGTCACCCGATTGCCGCGCCACGTGCCAGTAAAGCCAAGCATACCGCGGACTTTGTTCACGCATACAACGTCGCTGAGAAACTTGTTGGCTGCCCATTCGGCACGATAAGGGTCGCCGGGTAGCAACACTGTTTCTGCAATTTGGCCTTGTTCAGCCCCGATATGAACGGTCACTTTAGATTTCCAGATCTTCGACGGTTTTGCCGGAGTTCAGTGCTTCGATCACCCAATTCGGTTTGCGGCCACGACCTGTCCAAGTTTGGGACGCATTGTCTGGATTCGCATATTTAGGAGCACCTTTTGTGGTCTTGCCGCCAGTCGCCAGGATTTCGTCCAATGAATAGCCAAATTCTTTGACGGCTTTTTCAGCGGCCAGTTTTGCTTCCGCTTTACGGCGGATATCGACTGATTTCAGCGCCTTGGTGGCGTCCGAAATCAATTTGGTCAACTCGTCGCGCGACATGTTTTCCAGATTGATTTGCATTTTATTCTCCCATTTCTGTGGGCACCTAAGTCAATAATTATTAAAAAAATGACAAGATGGATATTTGTGTCAATGAAAAACAGGCGCAAAAAGGAAAAGGCCGATCAATCAGGTGATGAACGGCCTTTTCATTCTGTGACTCGAATGGGTGACAGATCTGGAGGATCTTATTCTGCTGCAGTCTTTTCTGGGTCAACCAATGAAACGATATCGCGCATAATGGTATTCAGTTCGAAATCCTTCGGGGTGTAAACACGGGCGACACCCATCGCACGCAAACGTTCGGCGTCTTCGTCGGGAATAATCCCGCCAACGGTCACTGGAATGTGCCCAAGGTCCGCGTCTTGCATGCGTTTCATAACGTCTTCGACCAGTGGAATGTGGCTTCCCGATAGGATTGAAAGGCCAACCACATGAACGCCCTCGCGGGCGGCTTCGACAATTTGCTCAGGTGTCAGGCGAATACCTTCGTAGTCGATTTCCATTCCGCAGTCGCGGGCGCGGAAGGCAATTTGTTCTGCTCCGTTTGAATGGCCGTCCAATCCGGGTTTGCCGACCAAAAAGCGCAGCCTCTTGCCCAATTTGTCAGAGACAAGATCGACGGCTGAACGGATGTCTTCTAAGCCTTCGGTTTTGTTGCTGACAGATTGGGAAACGCCTGTTGGGCCGCGGTATTCTCCATGCACAGCGCGCATTTGCGACGCCCATTCACCCGTGGTGACGCCGACTTTGGCGCATGCGATTGAAGCAGGCATAATGTTTTCGCCGGCCACCGAAGCTGCACGCAAAGTGGCCAAGGCGCTTTGGACAGCATCGTTGTCTCGGGCGGATCGCCACTCGGCAAGGCGGGAAATCTGTTCTTGCTCAACTGCTGGATCGACGACCATGATGCCGCCGTCTTCGCCAACCAATGGAGAGGGCTCGCCCTCAGTCCATTTGTTGACGCCAACCACAATTGTTTCATTGCGTTCAATACGGCTCAGGCGGTCCGCATTGGATTCAACCAAACGGCCTTTCATATAGTCGATTGACCCAATCGCTCCGCTCATTGAATCAATATTGGCAAGCTCGGCTCGCGCACCATCCTTGAGCGCTTCGACTTTCCGGTCCACAGCCGGATTTCCTTCGAAAAGGTCTTCGTATTCCAAAAGATCGGTTTCATAGGCCAGAATTTGTTGCATACGCATCGACCATTGCTGATCCCAAGGGCGCGGAAGGCCCAATGCTTCGTTCCAAGCAGGCAATTGCACTGCACGAGCGCGCGCGTTTTTCGAAAGGGTGACCGCAAGCATTTCGATCAAAATTCGATATACGTTGTTTTCGGGTTGTTGTTCGGTAAGCCCAAGCGAGTTTACCTGCACGCCATACCGGAACCGTCGGAATTTAGGGTTTTCGACGCCGTATCGCGTCAACAGGATTTCGTCCCAAAGATCGACGAAGGCCCGCATTTTGCACATTTCAGTGACAAACCGGATACCCGCATTGACGAAAAACGAAATACGTCCGCAAAGAGCAGGGAAATCTTCTTCGGCAACCCGGGGTTTCAATTCGTCCAGCACGGCAATTGCAGTGGCAAGGGCGAACGACAACTCTTGCTCCGGCGTCGCACCCGCTTCTTGCAAGTGATAGGAACACACGTTCATCGGGTTCCATTTAGGCACATGTTTATAGCAATACTCTGCTACATCGCCGATCATCTTGAGACTGGGCTTGGGCGGGCAGATATAGGTGCCGCGCGACAAGTATTCTTTAATAAGGTCGTTTTGAACGGTGCCCTGAAGCTTGGAGACATCTGCGCCTTGTTCTTCGGCGGCGGCGATGTAAAGCGACAAAAGCCATGGAGCCGTGGCGTTGATCGTCATTGAGGTGTTCATTTGCTCAAGCGGAATATCCGCGAACAAGGTTCGCATGTCACCCAGATGACAGACCGGAACGCCAACCTTGCCGACTTCGCCCCGTGCCAGAATATGGTCGCTATCATATCCGGTTTGGGTCGGTAGGTCGAAGGCTACCGAAAGTCCAGTTTGCCCTTTGGCCAAGTTGTTGCGGTACAGGGCGTTGGATGCCTCGGCCGTGGAGTGGCCAGCATAGGTGCGGATAAGCCATGGGCGGTCGCGCTGTGTTTCGGTCTCGGTCATCGGGGCCTCCGGTGGCTTGAATCAATCATGCAATCTTCTTGCGTTCAGCGATGGATACGCGAAATATTATGTCGCGTCAATTCGCTGCAACGCAGCTGTGCAGGTGCAGAATAATCGTGTTTTTGCAGGGCTGGCAGTGGGTATTCTGACGCAACAGGCCGCAATTCCCGCAAAAGCAGCGATTCTGCGATGCGGCGCTCCGGTTTGTGAACTTGATTGCGCGTCGGTGGCCTGTCACGCTCATGCCTATGACGACGCCCGTAACCCTGCCGCTTTGGTTGTTTTTGTTGATCCTGCTTTTTGCGGCGGTCACCTTTGCCTCGCATTTTTTGTTCCCGTCGGTGAGGTGGTTCTTTCGACGGCGGATGCAGCGGGCTGTCAATCGTCTGAACAAAAGGTTGCAAAGGCCGATCGAACCTTTTCGCCTTTTGCGCCGCTACGACTTGATTCAGAGGCTGGTCTACGATCCTGAAGTGACACGGGCGATTGTTGAAAACGCCCGCGAAACAGGGGATCGCGAAGATGTGGTTTTCCAGCGCGCCCGCACATATGCGGGTGAAATTGTGCCCTCCTTTTCAGCGTTCGCTTATTTTGGTTGGGGGGTGCGCGGCGCGCGGATCTTGTCCAACGCATTGTACCGGGTCCGGGTGGGGCGTCATGATCCGGCAACACTTGCCACTATAGATCCCGAAGCGACGGTGGTCTTTGTGATGAATCACCGGTCAAACATGGATTATGTTTTGGTAACCCACTTGGTCGCCAACAGATCGGCCTTATCATACGCGGTGGGGGAATGGGCGCAGGTTTGGCCTTTGTCGCAATTGATCCGGTCAATGGGGGCTTATTTCATCCGGCGAAAGTCGCGTGATGGCCTGTATCGCAAAGTATTAAGGCAATATGTAGGAATGGCGACACGCGGGGGCGTGACCCAGGCGATCTTTCCTGAAGGAGGGCTTAGTCTGGATGGGGCGTTGGCACCCGCGCGATTGGGCCTGCTGAGTTATATGACGGGGGCGGTGGATCTGAACGAGCGCGATGTCATCTTCATTCCTGTTGGCCTAAACTATGATCGTGTTCTGGAAGACCGCATTTTGATAGAGGCGGAGCAGGGCGAGGGACGCCGTTTTAACGCCAAGATATCGACGGTCATGGCCGCGCTGTCCAAGCAGGTTTGGCTGCGCCTGACGGGGCGATTCCATCGGTTTGGCTATGCTGCCGTTGGGTTCGGTGATCCGGTGTCCTTGCGGGAGAACGCAGAGCTTTTGGCAAATCCGCAGGATCTGGCTGATACGCTGATGGCGCGCGTCTCGGCAGTTGTTCCGGTGTTGCCAGTCCCGTTGGTGGCGTATGTGTTGCTGGAAGGTGCCCACAGTATACCAACCTTGCAAGCCTCGTTTGACGCCGCAGCCCGCAAATTGGACAAAGCCCATGTTTATGTTCCGCGCGATGATCCGTCCTATACCGTAGAAGTTGGACTGCGTGCGTTGGTCGAGCGCGGTCTGGTTCAAGAAAACGACGGGGTGGTTTCGGTTTCGCCCGGTTCGGAACCTGTTGTCAGATTTTATGCAAACTCCATCCGGCATTTGTTTTGATTGGGTTTTCTGCGTCTGCGAGGGGAATTCTGCATCTGCTCGGTTATAAAATTACAAAATATGCAGTTGCTGTGGTTGCATTGTTGCGCGGGCTTGGGTATTTCCAAGGTCAAGCCCCGCGATTCTGCACTGCAGAGGGGAAGTAGTTAACCTTTGGACGACAGGAGGCCATCATGGCTTTGGATCAAGAGACCGGCATCGCCCAGTACGACGCACCCGAAAAAGACCTGTATGAAATTGGGGAAATGCCCCCGATGGGTTATGTTCCCAAGAAAATGTATGCTTGGGCCATCCGCCGTGACCGCCATGGTGAACCCCTTCAGTCTTTCCAGCAAGAAGTGGTCGACACTTGGGTTGTAGACAGCCACGAAGTGTTGGTTCTCGTTATGGCGGCCGGTGTAAACTATAATGGTGTTTGGGCCGGTCTTGGTCAGCCAATCAGCCCGTTTGACGTGCATAAGCAGGACTTTCACATCGCTGGTTCCGACTGTTCCGGTATCGTTTGGGCTGTTGGCGACAAAGTAAAGAACTGGAAAGTTGGCGACGAAGTTGTGGTTCACTGTAACCAAGACGACGGCGACGACGAAGAGTGCAACGGCGGCGACCCCATGTTTTCGCCCACTCAGCGGATTTGGGGCTATGAAACCGGCGACGGATCGTTTTCTCAGTTCACACGGGTTCAAGCACAGCAGTTGATGCCGCGCCCCAAGCATCTGACGTGGGAAGAAAGCGCCTGCTATACGCTGACACTGGCCACAGCCTATCGCATGCTCTTCGGTCACCACCCACACGAACTTAAGCCAGGTCAGAACGTTCTGGTTTGGGGCGCGTCGGGCGGATTGGGATCCTATGCGATCCAGCTGGCGAACACAGCCGGCGCTAACGCAATTGGCGTCATTTCAGACGAGAGCAAGCGCGATTTTGTTCTGAGCCAAGGTGCCAAGGGTGTTATCAACCGCAAAGACTTTGATTGCTGGGGTCAGCTGCCCACGGTGAATAGCCCCGAGTATAACGCGTGGCTTAAAGAAGCCCGCAAGTTCGGCAAAGCGATCTGGGAAATCACTGGTAAAGGTGTGAGCGTCGACATGGTGTTCGAACACCCGGGCGAGGCAACCTTCCCTGTGTCCACTTTGATCGTGAAAAAGGGTGGCATGGTTGTGATCTGCGCCGGTACATCCGGTTTCAACACGACCTTTGACGTGCGTTACATGTGGATGCACCAGAAGCGTTTGCAGGGCTCGCACTTTGCGAACCTGAAGCAGGCCGCATCTGCCAACCGTCTGATGTGCGAGCGTCGCCTTGACCCCTGCATGTCCGAAGTCTTCCCTTGGGCTGAAATTCCAGAAGCCCATATGAAGATGCTGCGCAACGAGCACAAGCCCGGCAATATGTCCGTTCTTGTACAGGCACCCACAACCGGATTGCGTACTTTGGAAGACGCACTGGAAGCCCGCAGCTAAGCACACTTCCTTCGACAGTTCTGAAACGCCCGCGAATCACCCATTTGGGTCGCGGGCGTTTTGCTGTGCTGAGTGCGCAAATTTAAAACAATCACTTGGCGAAACGCCCCCTCGCAGTTTCTGGGGAGTAGGATTCCGTGAATATTAACCGTGATGAGGTCATGCTAGGGTTGATTTAATGGATCATTAACCTGCTATAAGGGAAAACGGATATGGGACAAGATTGGATACTCGACGTACTGACCGACCTGAAAACATTTGCGCGTGCCAATGGAATGCCATCCCTCGCCGCGCAACTGGATGATGCAACATTTGTTGCTCAGGCCGAGCTTGCGTCTCTCGCCGAGGAAAACGGGGTTGGGATTTTTGGACAAGGTGCCACGGCTGGAAGCTCTGATCGAACGATTGGAATCCGCTGAGGGATTAGAAGACCTTCAAAATGTGATCGAAGAGCTGCGCGACAGCTTTGGTGTCGATCATATGATTTACCATTGGGTAAATAGCAAAGGCGATCAATACGGGTGTGGTACGTACGACTTGGAATGGGTCAACCGATATGTCCAAAAGGGGTATCTAAGGGTTGATCCGGTAATTGTTGGGTGTTTTCAACGCTTCCACCCCGTTGATTGGAAACGCTTCGACTGGTCAAGCAAAGCCGCACGCGCCTTCATGCAAGACGCTATCGAGCACGGAGTTGGCAATCAGGGCTATTCTATCCCGATACGGGGCCCCAACGGTCAATTCGCCCACTTTACGTTAAGCCACAATTGCAACGACGAGGACTGGCAAACGTTTACAGACAAAAACCGCCGCGATCTGATCTTGATTTCGCATAGCTTTAACCAAAAAGCCTTGGAATTTCAGCCGGGCAGAACGCCAGAATCTTCTCAATCCTTGTCCCCACGTGAGATTGAGGCAATGACACTACTGGCAACCGGATTGAGCAGGGCGCAAGCTGCGGATCAACTGTCCATATCGGAGCATACGCTTCGGGTTTACGTTGAAAGCGCCCGTCATAAACTGGGCGCCTTGAATACAACACATGCAGTCGCGCGGGCCTTAAACCGCGGGCTGATTGTCATATGATCTGACGCGCTGGTAATTTTTCGTTTACCACGGCGCGCGGTTGGTTTGTGTCCCGTTAACCGGGAAATCCCAAAGTAGTCCCATCAAGTTCACGAGGGGCTACACCATGATCCGTTACATTTACGCTGAAGATCTTCACAATTTCCCGAAACTGGCGCGCACCATGTTTCAAGACCGCGCCATGCAGTTCAAGACCCGCCATGACTGGGATGTCACCGTGGATCAGGACGGTTTCGAGCGTGATGAATATGACCGAGAAAACCCCCTTTATATAATCTGGGAAAACGCTGATGGCAGCCATGGTGGCTCTTTGCGTCTGATGCCAACCGTAGGCAAGACCATGGTCAACGACCACTTTTTGAACCTGACTGACGGCGTTCGTATCGAAAGCCCTTTGATCTGGGAATGCACACGGTTTTGCCTTGCAAAAGGGGCTCGCCCCGGTGTTGCAGCGGCCTTGATGCTTGCGGGCGGCGAGGTGATGAAAGAATTCGGCGTTGACCATTTTGTCGGAGTTATCTTCGCCCATATGGTGCGTGTGTTCCGTCGGATCGGATCGACTCCAGAGGTGTTGGGCACCGAAGGTGAGGGCCGCGAGGCAATTAGCGTGGCGATTTGGGAGTTTACCGAAGAAACCCAAGCGGCCGTTGCCAAAGCGGCTGGTGTTACCCCAGAGCTATCCAAGCGTTGGTTTGAACTGTCTTTTGGCACTCCGGCCCGCATGGACAGCATGCCCAACCCGTTTTTGGCCTTTGCAGACCAAGCGGCCTAGTTGATCGACAGTAACGAGTGCCCCTCAAAAGGGCGTGCGGCCGGATCTCTGCACGTCGCTTTAACCACCGCTTGCGGCAATCAGGCTCGCTTTCAACTGGCACCGGGGCTTGCGTCCAGATAGGGTGCGTCCATGACCGCGCCAGCTATTGTTTTCTCCGAAGATCAAGCCCTTGCTCATGACCGCGTTGCGCAGATGTTGCGCGATGCCGGAGTGGATTTGGACGACGGAATTTGCCTTCCGGCCAGCGATGGCCCCAGTCAGGTGATGGCCCTTATGGGCAAGGCCGGCAGTGGCAAGACACTGCTTTTGGCTGAATTGGTGAAATCCTTGGAAGCAGCTGGCGTTGAAATCGTCTCTGGCGATTTTGAATCCAAGCGGCGCAAAGAAAAGCGTTCGCTTGCGGTGCTGGCTCCGACCAACAAAGCCGCCTTTGTTTTGCGAACGCGCGGCGTGCCCGCCACCACAATTCACCGTATTTTGTACACGCCGGTTTACGATCCCGAATATGAACGGGTCGCTGAATGGTTGATGGGCAACGACGAAAAACCCGAAATCGAAGGTTTGCATATCGAAGCTTTGGATCGGGCCAAAGCCACATATGATCTCCATAAATCGATTCCGGCTGCATTGGCTGCCGCGGGTCTAAAGGGATCGGACTTTATCACCGGATGGAAACGGCGCGAAGAACCGTTGGACATTGGGTTCGTTGACGAATCTTCGATGCTGGATGATCGGCAGTTCGAAGACCTCAAAGAGATCTTTCCGAATCTATTATTGTTTGGGGATCCCGCGCAGCTGCCACCGGTCAATCAGTCCGGCGAAATGGTGTTTGAGAAGCTGCCCGCTGATCAAAGGATGGAATTGCACCGCATCCATCGCCAGCAGGCGGACAACCCGATTCTTGATCTGGCGCATGCTTTGGCTGATCCTCAGCTTAGTTTTGACGATTTCGAACGCATGATCGAAGAGGCATCCCGCAAAGATGATCGCGTGGTCTATGCGCAAAGGGTCGAAGTCGATTTGATGGCCCGCTCGCCCGTCTTGGTATGGCGCAATGCGACGCGAATTCGCCTAATCAATGCGTTTAGGGCTGTGCATGGCGCACCCGACACTGAACTTTTGCCCGGTGAACCCTTGATCTGCGACGGCATTGAGCTGCCGTTAAAGCATCGTAAAAAGCGTCTCGATCTTGAGGCGCGCGGTCTGATCAAAGGCGCGCAGGTTGTTTACCTTGGGCCAGGGCGCAAACCCGGATTTTCACGTCTTCATGTGATGGGTGCGATTGAGCCGCAAGTGTCGGCGGCATCAATTGTGAAGATCGAAAAACCTGAGGAAGCAGAACCCTTTATCCCTTTTGCCGCGCGGATGGGGGCAACGTTTTTGCACGGGGCTGCGGTCACGATTCACAAGTCGCAGGGCAGTCAATGGAGCGATGTGCAGGTCTTTGCGCCTGATCTGTATGCGGCTGCGCGGATGGGGCGATCAGAGGCCGGACAGCCCCTCTGGAAACGCCTTGCCTATGTTGCAATCACCCGCGCGTCAGAGCGTCTGTATTGGGTTGTACGCAACCGTCTATCGAAACCGACCGGCGTTTTGCGAGTAGATGATTTGGGCGGAACTCCAGCACCCTTGGCACTGGAGCCCCAAAGCGAGCTCGACGGGTTATAGCGCGACGATTTGCTTGCCGGTGTTGCCGCCCTTAAGCATCGAAATGAAGGCTTCGGGGGCTGCTGCCAACCCCTGTGCAACATCTTCTAAATACTTTATTTCCCCTGACAAAACTTTCGGGGCGACCTCTGCAAGGAACGCCGGGTAGTCATCCCAGTGGTCAAAGATGATAAGGCCCGACACATGTAGGCGCTTGACGAGAATAGAGCGCCACATACTCGGCAAACGGTCTTGCGATTCCTCGGCTCCGCCGTACCAGGAAATCATGCCGCACACAGGAATGCGCCCACCGACATTCATCAAAGGCATGACGGCCTCAAGCACCTTACCGGCGACGTTTTCCCAATAAATATCAACGCCATCGGGTGCGACATCTGCCAGGGCATTGCGCAACGCACCTGCGTCTTCATAGGCGCGATGATCAAGCGCCTCGTCAAACCCGAACTGTTCTTTTGCGATAGCGCATTTTTCTGCCCCGCCGGCGATGGCGATGGTGCGCAGGCCAGCTGCCTTTGCCAACTGTCCGACCATTGCCCCAACGGGGCCAGTTGCTGCGGCAATGACCAGTGTTTCACCTGCTTGTGGCCGGCAATATTTGCGCAATCCGGTCCATGCGGTAAAGCCCGGCATACCCAAGACCCCCAAAGCCAAAGACGGCTTGAGGTTGGTATCAAGCTTACGGGCCTCGGTTGCCTTGAGGGCTGCATGGCTGGCCCAGCCGGTCATTCCGGTCGCCAGATCTCCGACCTCGAATCCGGCTGCGTTTGAGGCAATCACCCGGCCAACCCCTTGGCCTGTCATCGTTTCCCCCAGATTAACCGATGGCGCATAGCTTTTGACGTCGTCCATGCGGCCACGCATATAGGGATCGAGTGAGAGATGGCTGACCTCGACTACGATCTCACCTTGGCTGGGCTGCGGGATCGGTCCTGTGGTCAGCGCGAAATCCTGCGGAACCGGTGCGCCGCTTGGGCGCCGTGCCAATGTGATGCTTTGCATATCGGACATAAAGTCCCCCTACGTCATTTTTGTGGTTTGCGTGGAATACAGGTTGCGCGATGCACCCCAATTTTGCCACTCTGTCTAAAGAGATAGCAGATGGCAGGGGAGGGCTGGATGCAAGGCAAGATGATGCAAATGCCGCTACGTATTATTGATATCCTTCAATACGCGAGCGAAGTTCACCCGGATGGAGAAGTCGTTTCGGCGCGTGTCGAAGGCGATATTCATCGCGAAACCTATGTTCAGGCCTTTGAGCGCAGTGCGCAATTGGCTCATGGTCTAAAGGGGCTTGGGATCGGCGATGGTGACCGCGTTGCGACGCTGGCTTGGAACGGGTACCGTCATTTCGAACTGTATTACGCGATATCGGGCATGGGGGCGGTGTGCCATACCATCAACCCGCGCCTGTCGGCGGAACAGATGCTCTATATCATCGGCCATGCCGAGGATCAGATCCTGTTTACCGATCTGACATTTGTGCCAATTCTAGAAGCGCTGGCAGATCAACTGCCGTCGGGCCTCAAGTTCGTAGCGATGACTGATCGGGCTCATATGCCCGAGAGCAAGCTAGACCTGTTGTGCTATGAGGAACTGTTGGACGGGCAACCTCTTCGCTATGACTGGCCTCTGATCGATGAAAATGAGGCGTCGGGTTTGTGCTACACGTCGGGCACCACCGGCCATCCCAAAGGGGCACTATATTCGCACCGCTCGACTGTTTTACATGCCTTGATGTCGGCGGTTTCAGTACCGAAATCCTTGAACGAAGGGGCGCGGATTCTTCCTGTGGTGCCGATGTTCCACGTTAATTCTTGGGGGTTGCCATACTCGGCACCGCTCACTGGGGCGTCTCTGATCATGCCGGGGCCGCATCTGGATGGGGCTTCGCTGTTTGACCTGATGGAGAATGAGCTTGTGACCGCCAGCTGGGGTGTCCCAACTGTCTGGATGGGCCTGCGCGCGGAAATGGCAGCGCGGGATGCGGTTCCAGCTAGTTTGACACAGCTGGTCGTCGGGGGATCGGCCGCCGCGCGTGAAATGATTGAGTTTTTCGAAGGCAAAGGTATCGATGTCTGCCATGCATGGGGCATGACCGAGATGAGCCCGCTTGGCACACAAGCGCAGGTCTCCAAATCGATGCAAGATCTGCCCAAAGATGTTCAGATCGACTACAAGAGCAAGCAGGGGCGTCGTGTATTCGGCGTCGATCTGAAGATCGTCGATGAGGAGGGCAAACGTCTTCCGCATGATGGCGAAGCCGTAGGGGAGCTGTTTGTTCGCGGCAATGCGGTTGTATCGGGCTATTTCAACAACGAAGAAGCCTCGGCCGCCGCCATGGATGCCGAAGGATGGTTTGGCACTGGCGACGTTGCCCACATCGACAAACAAGGGTTCCTAAGCCTGCAGGATCGGTCCAAGGATCTGATCAAATCCGGCGGCGAATGGATCAGTTCTATCGATCTGGAAAATATCGCGTTGGGGCACCCCAAGGTCTCCAATTGCGCTGTGATCGCCATTGCGCATCCGAAATGGGAAGAACGCCCTTTGTTGGTGGTTGTTCCGGCTGATCCTGCAGATCCGCCTGTGCTGTCAGAATTGCATGACATGATGTTGGAGCATGTGGCGCGTTGGCAATTGCCAGATGACATGGTTTTTGCAGAGGCTTTGCCACTGACGGCAACAGGCAAAGTGTCCAAGCTGACCTTGCGCAAAACCTATGGCGACCATGTGTTGCCTGATGCCGCCGGATGATCGTTGACGATCTGCGGGCCTTGCCCGAACAACTGTCGGACTGGGTGTTGTTGGATGCGGCAAAGGTCAAAGCCTTTGCCGATTCAACCGAAGATTGGCAGTTCATTCACCTGGATGACGCGCGCGCTGCGGCTGAAACGCCGTTTGGCGGCGCAATTGCCCATGGGTTTTTGACGCTCTCCCTGCTGTCGATGATGTCCTATCAGATTATGCCAAAGTTCCCCGGCCTGCGGGCCAGTATTAACTACGGCTTTGATCGCATTCGCTTTGTGTCGCCGGTACGGGTTGGTGCGCGGGTACGTGGACGTTTTGCCGTGGCTTCCGTTGACGAAGGTGATGGCTGGCTTGGCGTTCACTGGGACGTCACCATTGAAATAGAAGACAGCGCTCGCCCGGCTTTGGCGGCGCAGTGGATTACCCGTCTGGAATTGGAGACATAAGATGGATCTTGGTGTAACAGATCGGGTGCGCCCATTGATCGAGGCCGTACGCCGCATGGTTGAAGATGACATTGCGCCGCTGGATGCGGAATTTCACGCCGAAGTGGGCAAACACCCATCGGGCGACCGGTTCCAGCACACAGCGCGCCAGCTCGAAATCTTGGATGGTCTCAAGGCTTTGGCCCGCGAACGCGGTCTGTGGAACTTTTGGCTGACCGGCAGTGATCGCGGTTATGGCTTGTCGACAGTTGAATACGCATATTTGGCCGAAGAAATGGGCAAGGTCGGTATCGCGGCAGAGGTGTTCAACTGTAATGCCCCCGACACCGGGAATATGGAAGTGCTGGAACGCTACGGCGAAGACTGGATGAAAGAGCGCTGGCTAACTGATTTGCTGAATGGTGAAATCCGTTCAGCCTATGTGATGACCGAACCGGATGTGGCGTCTTCTGATGCTGCGCAATTGGTGTTCGAAGCCAAACGCGACGGCGACGACTATGTTTTGAACGGCGAAAAGTGGTGGATCAGTGGGGCAGGCGATCCGCGTTGCAAAGTCTATATCCTAATGGCCTGTACGGACCCGGGGGCTGCCAAACACAGCCGTCACACGATGTTTGTCATGGATGCCGACACGCCGGGGATCGACATCTTGCGCCCGATGCAAGTCTTTGGACAGGACGATGCCCCGCACGGCCATATGCATCTGCGGTTCACCAATGTCCGGATACCCGCCCGAAATGTGGTGCTGGGTGAGGCACGCGGATTTGAAGTGGCGCAAGGCCGACTTGGCCCTGGCCGCATTCACCACTGCATGCGCGCCATCGGGCAGGCGGAAAAAGCGCTGGATATGATGTGCAAACGGGGCCTCGAACGCGAAGCCTTTGGCAAGCAGATCATCGATTTGGGGGCGAATTACGACATTATCGCCAATGCGCGGATGGATATCGAAATGGCTCGGCTCTTATGCCTCAAGGCGGCATGGATGATGGACACCGCCGGAGTGCGCGCAGCGCAGCCGTGGATTTCCAAGATTAAGGTGATCGCGCCTTTGATGGCCGGACGGGTCATTGACGAAGCCATGCAGCTCCACGGCGCGGCAGGCATTTCGCAAGACACCTCACTTGCCTCGATGTGGACGCATGTCCGCACCCTGCGCTTTGCCGATGGCCCTGATGCAGTGCATCGCCGCCAAGTCGCCCGCGCCGAGTTGCGCAAGCATTCAAACAAAGCAGGCTGAGCCATGACCCCAGTTGAGCTGGACCATGTTTGCGCTTGGATGAACGCGCATGTGGCCGGGTTTACGGGCCCGATAACCGCAACCAAATTCGACGTCGGCCAATCGAACCCGACGTACCGGTTGGATAGCCCGTCGGGCTGCTATGTTTTACGGCGCAAACCACCGGGCGTTTTGCTGAAATCGGCTCATGCTGTTGACCGGGAGTTTAAAGTTCAAAAAGCGCTGGCCGGGTGCGAAGTGCCGGTGCCAAAAATGCTGGGCCTATGCGAAGATGAAACGGTACTAGGCACCCAGTTTTATGTGATGGAGCACATCGAAGGCCGCAATCTGGTTGATCCTTCAATGCCAGATGCGACGCCGACCGAGCGCGCGGCCGTTATCAAGGAAATGAGCCGAGTATTGGCTGCCATCCATTCGGTGGATTTGGTCGCTGCTGGTTTGACAGAATACGGCCCGCCCGGTCACTATTTTGAACGCCAGTTGGCCCGTTGGTCAAAGCAGTATCGTGCCTCGGAGACTGAAAATATTCCGGCGATGGAACAGTTGATCACATGGCTTACTGACAATATGCCCGCGGATGATGGCCAACGTACTTTGGTTCATGGTGACTACCGGATCGACAACATGCTATTCGCAACCGATCGCCCAAAATGCCTTGCGGTTTTGGATTGGGAATTGTCGACCCTCGGCCACCCCTATGCAGATTTGGCGGGTGTCATCATGCAGTGGCAGCTTCCTCCGGGCGGTGAAGGTCGCGGGCTGGCCGGAGTAGACCGCGAACAAACGGGCCTTCCTAGCGATGGCGCATTCATAGCCGACTATTGTCAGCGCCGCGGCGTTCCCGAAATCGAGAATTTTGGCTTCTATCTTGCCTTCGCTTTTTTCCGCATGGCCGCCATCTTGCAAGGCGTCAAAAAGCGCGCTCTTGACGGCAATGCTGCCAACCCGGAAAAGGGTCTAAAACTGGGGGCATTTGTCCCCCATTTTGCTGAATTGGGAATAGGGGCTACGGATTGGCATGGATGAACGTCTTCGAGAAAAATCATATGCTTATGCCAGACATCTCGGGTTTGAGATGGTAGATTGGCGCGACGGATACTCGAAATTCCAATTGCCGCTTGAACCGCATATCATGAACCGTCACGGCAGCCCGCATGGCGGCTCTCATGCCTCATTGCTGGACACAGTCATGGGGTTTGCAGGGTGTTTCACGGGGGACCCTGACAACCGCCAAATGTGTTGGACGCTCAGCCTGAATGTCCAATACCTCTCACGCCCACGGGGCGAAATGTTTATCGCTGAAGGCTTCAAAACCGGCGGCGGCAAATCCACTTTCTTTGCCGAAGGTACGATCAAAGATGAAACCGGTAAAGTGATAGCCAAAGGCACAGGGACCTTTCGCTACCGTAAATCCGGCTAGCAGTCCCCAGCCTTCATCTTGCCAAATAAACTCCGGGGGGCCGCAGGCGGGGGCAGCGCCCCCTCTGGGTCATCACCCTGCGACAGAGGCCTTGATTGCGCGGATGTTTTCACCGTAAGGCGCGGGGTTTTCAACGGACCCACCACGGAACACTGCAGATCCGGCGACCAAGACATCCGCGCCAGCAGCAACAACCAACGGTGCCGTGGTCGGATCAACGCCGCCATCAATCTCGATATGTACCGGCCGGTCACCGATCATCTCACGTAGCTTCTTGACCTTTGCGGTCATATCTATGAATTTCTGACCGCCAAAGCCGGGGTTTACAGTCATCACGCAAACCAGATCGGTCAGATCAAGCAAATGCTCCACCGCTTCTGCCGGGGTGCCCGGGTTCAAGGCGATACCTGATTTCATGCCTGCACCGCGAATGGCTTGCATTGTACGATGCGAATGTGGCCCCGCCTCGACATGTGCGGTCAAGATGTCCGTGCCTGCATCCGCATAGGCATCGATATAGGCATCCACAGGCGAGATCATCAAATGGACATCCATCACCGTTTTCACGTGCTTGCGAAATGCTTTAACGGCGGGCGGACCAAATGTCAGGTTTGGCACAAAATGCCCGTCCATAACATCGACGTGAATCCAGTCGGCACCTTGCGCTTCGATGGCCTGAATTTCGCGACCAAAATCGGCGAAATCGGCAGACAGGATGGATGGGGCAATCTTGACGCTGCGGTCGAAAGTCATGGCTGAATCCTATTGTGGCAAGCAGATGAGCACGGCTTAATAGCCCACACTGCGGTCGACAAGGTGTA
The DNA here is from genome assembly GCF_003208435.1 of Pelagimonas varians. Classification (GTDB taxonomy): domain Bacteria; phylum Pseudomonadota; class Alphaproteobacteria; order Rhodobacterales; family Rhodobacteraceae; genus Pelagimonas; species Pelagimonas varians. Next base: position 22,913 of record NZ_QKMF01000018.1, read on the forward strand.
ACATGGGCTCACTTTGCTCAGAGCGGGCGATGTTGGCGGCGATAACACGGGCAGCGGTAGACGGGCGGGTAAAGGACGCGATATGCGGCGTTACCGTGACGTTAGGATGGGGCCAATAGGGGTGATCTTGGGGCAGGGGTTCGACCCGAAACACATCCAGAGTTGCATGCGCGACCTGTCCGCTGTCCAAAGCATCCAACAAGTCATTATCATCAATCAATGTGCCGCGCCCTGGATTGATAATGAAGGCCCCCGGTGCCAACAACGCCAACCGCGCTGCATTCAAGGTGTTTTCGGTCGCTGGTGTGTTGGGCAGCAAAAGCACAACGATTTGTGCGCCGCTCAATGCGTCGTCCAATCCATCTGCTCCGGAAAAGCAGGTGATGCCCGACAGGTCTTTGGCAGAGCGGCTCCAACCAGAGACCGGAAATCCCAAGTGTGCCAATGATTGCGCGCAGGCCAAGCCCAAAGCTCCAAGTCCCAACACCGTAACGGGTCGGTCTTGTGCGATTGCGGGCGGTGTGCAATCCCAGCGCTGATCCGGATTCACGATATGGGCATCCATCCCCAAATGATGGCGCAATGTGTGGCCGGTAACCCATTCGACCATGCCTTGGGTCAACCCGTCTTCGTCAACCATTCGGGCCAGTGGTACGCGCAAGCTGGCATTTCCGACAACGTCTTCGACCCCGGCCCAAAGGCACAAAACAGCTTTCAATCGAGGGAACAGGCCGAAATCCGTCAGTCCGGAATTGGGCGCATAGATGATGTATTCGACCTGCTCGGCTTGCATGTCACAGTCCAGAACATAGTCCAAACCGGCCGCATCCAGCGTTTCTCGCAGTGGTGCTTCATAGTCTGACCAACTTTCAACTTTGGCGGCGAATAAGATGTGGACTGTCATTAGCGAGGCCTATGAATATGTGCGCTTTGAACCAGCCCGAAGGCGAGCATCAATACCAACATGGCTGAGCCGCCAAAGCTGACCATTGGCAAGGGAACACCCACAACCGGAGCCAACCCCATGACCATCGACATGTTGACGGCAAAGAACAAAAAGAATGTCAAACCGACCCCGAGGATCAGCAAGGAGGAAAAGCGATCTTTGTTTTGCAGCGCCGAAATGGTGCAGAACATCAAGATCAGAACATAGAGTACCAAAAGGGAAAACCCGCCGACAAAGCCGAACTCTTCGGCCAGCGTGTTAAAGATAAAGTCGGTTTGTTTTTCCGGTAAAAAGTTCAGGCGCGACTGCGTCCCTTGCATGAAACCGCGGCCGGTCCAGCCGCCGGACCCCATAGCGATTTTGGCCTGCGTGATGTGATACCCTGCCCCCAGTGGGTCAGAACTGGGATCAAGGAACGTATCGATCCGCTTGTACTGATAGTCTTTGAGCAGCTGCCAATCTGTGCCCCTGCTTTGAAAGACCGCCCAGATCGTACCAAAGCCCGCGCCGATCACGGTAGCAAAATAAAGCCAATGGACCCCGGCCAAAAACATCATCACACCGCCAGCAATCATCAGCAGCAAAGCGGTGCCGAGATCAGGTTGCGATACCACCAAAGCCGTAGGCAGAAGGATGAGAATGACCGGAGGCATCACCCAAAGCGGCCGCGAGGTTTTTTGAATTGGGAGCCAGTCGTAATAGGCCGCAATCAACATCACGAGGGCGATTTTCATCACCTCCGAGGGCTGCAACCGCATAAACCCCAGGTCAATCCACCGCTGCGCACCCATGCCGACTTCGCCAAAAAGTTCCACCATCACCAACAAGGTCAGCCCGATGCCATAGGCGACCACTGCCATGTTGCGCCAGAACCAGATCGGCACGAGTGCAACAACGAACATGGCGACAAGGCCAAGGATAAACCGTTTGATCTGCGGTTCGGCCCAAGGGGTCAGCGACCCTCCGGCGACCGAATACAGCATCAAAAAGCCCATAGACGCGACGGCGCAGAGCAACACAACCAGCGCCCAGTTGAGATGCAGTATTTTGCGCCAGCCAGATGGGACGCTTTTGATATTGTGTTCAAGATAGGTCACGCCTGAGAGCTCCGCGCCGCTTTGCGGTCTTCGCGTTCCCGGAAAAGGCGGGCTTGCAGCTCTTTGATGTGGGGCCTGTCTTTCTTGGGGTAGGCTTCAAGCGGGGGGTCACCGCCATAGAGCGCCTGCAATGTCACGTCCCGCGCGATGGGCGCCGCAGCGGTTGAGCCGCCGCCGCCATGCTCCACAATGACCGCAACGGCGATTTTTGGATCATCCCACGGGGCAAAATTCACAAACAGTGCATGGTCGCGTTTTTCCCAAGCAACCGCTTTGTTGTCGACCACCGTTGAGGACACCTGCGCGGTTCCGGTTTTGCCAGCCATGCGGTTACCCTCGGCGATGATGCGCGATTTGTAGGCTGTGCCGCGCCGGTTGTTGCTGACCGAATACATGGCACGGTGGATTTGCAGCAGATGATTTGGATTAAGCCCCAAATCCTGTCCCGCCTGCGAAGGTGTGTCCTCATTACCTACCCGCTTGACCAAGCGCGGCGAAATGCTGCGACCGGTGGCAATGCGCGCCGCCATTACGGCCAACTGCATCGGTGATGTCAAAACAAAGCCCTGTCCGATCGAAGCATTGACGGAGTCGCCAATCACCCAGTCCTGGCCTTGTTGGCGCTTTTTCCACGCTTTGTCGGGAACGAGACCGCTGGTGACAGCTGACATCGGAACGTCAAAGGCTTCACCAAGGCCCAGCCGCCGCGCCATGGCCGCAATCCGTTCGATCCCGACCTTGAGCGCAAGATCATAGTAATAGACATCGCAGCTGTGACGCAGGCTTTGCTCAAGGTTAATGTTGCCGTGGCCCGAGCGCTTCCAACAATGAAATCTACGCCCGCTGACTTCCAAATGACCGGGGCAATAGACGGTTTCATCTGGCGCAATCAAACCTGCATCCAAACCCGCGAGAGCAGTGACCATTTTGAACGTCGATCCGGGCGGGTAAGCGTCTTGCACTGTCTTTGAAGCCAATGGACGGTGGTCATTGTCGCGCAAGATTGAATAGTCGGCAGTGGAAATGCCCCGGACGAATTTGTTGGGGTCGTAGCTGGGGGCGGAGACAATGGCCTTAAGGTCACCATGTTCCAGATCCATCACCACGACAGATGCTGATTCTTCGCCCAAACGGGCAGTGATATAATCTTGAAGCTCGGTATCGACGGTCAGTTGCAGGTCATCACCGGCCTTGCCTTCGCGGCGATCCAATTCGCGCATCACCCGGTTGGCCGAGTTCACTTCGACGCGTTTGGCACCGGCTTCGCCGCGAAGAAGGTCTTCGTATTTGGCTTCGATGCCGACCTGTCCAAACTGAAACCCCGGTAGGCTCAGGACAGCTGGCGGATCTTCGTAGCGGCGCAGGTTGCGTTCTTGAACCTTGGCAACATACCCGGCCACATGCGCGTATAGGTTTGTTTGTGGATAGGTGCGCGACTGGCCAACTTCGGTGGAAACCCCTGGTAGGGCAGGCGCATTGGCCGCGACACGGCTGATGTCCTCCCAACTGACGCGATCCGCTATGGTGACCGGATCAAAGGGGCGGGAGTTTTGTATTGCGGTCAAGGCGCGGTTCAGGTCATTTTCGTCCAGCTCTACCAGCATTGACAGGCGGGAAATGACATCTTGGACGTCATGGGCATCTTCGGGGACCAGGATGATGCGATAGGTCGGTTCATTTTCGGCAATGACCGTGCCATTTCGATCAAAGATGCGGCCACGGGTCGGCGGAATAAAGCGGATGCTGATCCGGTTTTCTTCGGCAAGCAGGCGAAATTCATCTGCTTGGTCCACTTGCAAGTGACGCATACGCAGGGCCAGCAGCCCGGCAAAGCCCAGCTGACCCGCCCCCAACAAAAGACCGCGCCGCGAAATACGGCGGGCGCTTTCGGCGGTTTCGCGTGCTGTGCGTCTCATAACTTGCGCCCTGTTTTGTCGAATTCACCCTGCTTGCCGCGCCGCGATCCAAAGGCCAGAAAGCTGGCCCCGGCGATCAGCGGATAGACGAGCATTGTCATACCATATTGCATCATAGACAATGAAAGCGCCCCTGGCGACACAATCAAGAGCCCCAGAACGATGCGATAGGTCAGGGTGGCAAGAAACAGCGTAGTGGCCACCGTCAGCCATTCCGCAACAAAGGTGTTTTCCCGCAAAGTCCTGTCCCGCGATTTTAACCACTCGGTCGAAAACAACATCAGCAAGGCCCAAAGGCCCGGTGGGCGTTGCAGCAGTAAATCCGCCAGCAACATGGTCAAAGCCACCAGCAACATCGGCACATATTGCGGGCGCCGCAGCGCCCACGCAAAGGTCAGCGCAACCAAAAGGTCAGGCCCGGCAAAGCGGGTCGGCGTGGTCTCCAGCGGCAAAAGATGGGCGATCAGAATCACCAGCGCAATGCCAAGATAGACAAAGCGCATAAGCCAGACTTTGGCCGGACTTCGCTCAGCCATCATTCGGCTCGGCGGGGGCTGGCAGCAGTGCGTCCGATCCAGGGAGATCTTGCGGAAGGATCAACCCGCTTGGCTGCGTCACGCGGCGGGCCCCATGGTCGCGAAGCACACGCAAAAACTCGAGCCGTTCATAGTCCGCCGCCAAGCGGGCACGCAGCCGTCCACCGGGGTCTTGGGTGACTTTGCCGATCAACAGACCTGGGGGGAAGACTTCGCCGTCGCCGGTTGTGACGATGCTGTCACCGGGGCGTACTTGATCCGGGTTTTCCAGAAAATCGATGGGCGGGGCTGCGGTGTTGTCACCGGCAATCAAAACCCGCTGGCCAGAAGGCAGAATTTCAGCGGGTATGCGGGACGCAGTATCGGTCAACAAAATGACACGGCTGGTATTTGGGCCGACCCCGGCAATCCGGCCAACCAACCCGATCCCGTCCATTGTCGCCCATCCGTCTACGATACCATCGCGAGAGCCGACATTGATCAGGACCGATTGGCGAAAAGGGGATCCAGAATCGGCCATGACCACGCCAGTGACAAAGGTCAGACGCGGATCAAGCCGGACATTGTTTAAGTCGCGAAGCCGCGCATTTTCTTGCCGCAGCTGCAACGCGGCTTCCTTCCAAGCAGTCATTTTGCGCAATTCGCTGCGCAGCTCTTGGTTTTGTTCGTGAATGCTTTGGTAGCTTTGGAAATTGCGCAAAATGCGCACGGTTGCCGTGACCGGTGCCATGGCCCAATCCATGCGCGGCACAACACTGTCTACAATTTGCGCGCGAAACCGTTCCACCCGAGGGGAGTCGATGCGCCAAACCAAAAACAATGAAATAAAGCATAAGGCCAAGACAACCAAAAGGAGCCGCTTGAGCGGGCGGGTGAAATCCTCGCTTGATCCGCGGTCCTGAGCCAAGCGGCCTCCGTCCTTTGGTGTGTCGTTTAAACAGTTGTGGGACCTTGCGGCGCGCGCAGCAAGATTTTTTCAAAAATCTTAAAAATTCCGTTTACGGAATTTGGGTGCGTCTGGGTCAACTGTCGTAATCAATGGCATGGGCCAGTTGCTTCTCGTATTCTAGCGCCTTACCAGTGCCCAGCGCCACACAGTTCAGGGTTTCATCCGCGATGGAAACCGCCAAACCCGTTTGTTCGCGTAGGGCCAAATCAAGATCACCCAATAGCGCGCCGCCGCCAGTCAGCATCACACCGCGATCCACGATATCAGCTGCCAAATCCGGAGGTGTCGCTTCGAGCGCGGTCATCACCGCTTCGCAAATTGCCTGAACCGGCTCACTCAGCGCTTCGGCAATTTGAGCTTGGCTGATTTCAGTTTCCTTCGGCACACCATTCAGCAAATCGCGGCCGCGAATTTGCATAGAGCTGCCGCGTCCGTCGTCGGGCATGCGTGCGGTGCCGATCGAGGTTTTGATCCGCTCGGCCGTGCTTTCGCCCACCAGCAAGTTTTGCTGACGGCGTAGATAGTTGATGATCGCTTCGTCCATCCGGTCGCCGCCTACACGCACCGAGCGCGCATAAACGATGTCACCCAATGACAAAACCGCAACTTCGGTGGTGCCGCCGCCGATGTCGACAACCATGTTGCCGGTCGGATCTGTGATCGGCATGCCTGCGCCAATCGCCGCTGCGATAGGTTCTGCAATCAAGCCGGCTTTGCGTGCACCAGCAGACATAACTGAATTGCGGATCGCGCGTTTTTCTACCGGTGTCGCGCCATGGGGTACACAAACGATAACTTTGGGACGCCAAATGCTTGAGCGGCGGTGTACCTTGCGCATGAAGGCTTTGATCATCTCTTCGGCGGCAACAAAATCGGCAATCACGCCTTCGCGCATCGGGCGGATGGCCTCAATGCTGCCGGGCGTGCGGCCCAACATCAGTTTGGCATCTTCACCAACGGCCAGGACTTTCTTTTGTCCGTCCTTGACATGATAGGCAACCACAGAAGGTTCCGATAGGATAACCCCTTTGCCCTTCACGTAGATCAGCGTGTTCGCTGTCCCAAGGTCGATGGCCATGTCCGCAGAGAACATGCCCATGATACGGTCAATTCCAAACATTTGAGAAGCGCCCCATAAACTGCTAGGCCCGCGACTATGACAGTGCGGGCGGATGCTCTTATAGGGCGACGTGACCGGATGGGGAAGGGTTTCCGGTGGTCTAATCAGCATGAAATCGCCGGAAGAGGGCGCAATGTTGTTTTCTGCTTAATTCGTAAGGCCTGTCCGTGTGGATAACTTGGGGTAGTGCCGGTGCCACAGTCACAAGTTCGGTCGGAGCGGGTGGAATTTGCAGTTAGTTTCGCCAGTGGTCGCTTTCCTGACATGAGGCGTCGGGTGGGGGCAGAGCCGCGCTGCCTGCCGCGCTAATCAGGAAACACGCATTTCCGGAGTGTCCTCATGAAAACCCAAGTCAAAGCTCTTGTCGTCGGTGGCGGTGCCATCGGTACTTCGATCGCATATCATCTGGCCAAAGCGGGCTGGGATGATGTGATGCTGATCGAGAGGGACGAGTTGACCTCAGGCTCGACATGGCATGCCGCGGGTCTGCTGCCGTTGTTCAACATGTCGTATGCGACGACACACATCCACAAATACTCGGTCGATTTCTATAAGGGGCTTGAAGAGGAAACCGGATTGAACGCCGGATTCGCAGTGGTTGGCAACTTGCGTATGGCGCAAACGGATGCGCGTATGGATGAATACATGCTGTACGCCTCTACGGCAGAAACTTGTGATGTGCCTTACGAATGGCTCACCCCGGATGAGATCAAGGCCCGCTGGCCGCTGATCCGTACCGATGACCTCAAGGGCGCTTTGTACCACAACTCAGACGGATATATTAATCCGGCGGACGTGACCCAGGCGATGGCCAAAGGGGCACGCCAGCACGGAGCGGAGATTGTTCGCCGGTTGCAAGCTGACAGCTTTGAATGGACCGGAACCCATTGGAATGTGACTTGCACCAAAATGGTGGAAAAGGGCGGTAATTTGGTGCCCGGCGACGAACAGGTTGTGATCACCGCTGAACATGTCGTGACCGCATCTGGAAACCACGCACAGCGTACGGCGAAAATGCTCGGGATTAAAATTCCTGCCATTCCGGTTGAACACCAGTTTATCGTTATGGACCAAGATCCTGCCTTGGTTGAATACCGCAAAGAGGGCGGTGCCGAGCATCCGGTGATACGCGACGCAGATTCGCAAAGCTACGTCCGCGAGGAGCGGGGCGGCTGGATCTTGGGCGTCTATGAAAAGAACGCTCCGGCTTGCTTTGAACACGGTGTGCCGGACAGTTTCCGCGCTGACCTTTTCCCGCTGGCGCTCGACCGGATCGAAGAGCAGTACATGGCGATGATCCACCGCATTCCGACCTGCGAGGAAAGCGGCCTTAAGGATGATTTCAACGGCCCGATTTGCTACACACCTGACGGCAACCCGCTTGTCGGCCCTGCACCGGGGTTGCGCAACATGTGGCTGGCTGAAGGGTTCTCGTTCGGGATCACTGCGGCAGGCGGCACTGGCTATTACCTTGCACAGATGATGGTTGAGGGAGAGGCCGAGATTGACATGGCCTCGCTCGACCCGAAACGCTATGCGCAAAACTGGATGACCACCGAATTCGCGGCGCGCAAAAACGAAGAATGCTACGACCACGTCTATATTCTACACCACCCTGACGAAGAACGCCCCGCGTGCCGTCCTTTGCGCACTGGGCCAGTTTATGATCGCCAAAAAGCGCTGGGCGCTCAGTTCGGTTGGGTCAACGGATGGGAACGTCCCAACTACTACGGCCCGCTTGATGCTGCTACAACGTTTGACGAAGAAAGCCGCAGCTTCCGGCGCGGAAAGTGGTGGGAGTACGCCGTCGAAGAGGCCAAGGCGATCCGCAATGGTGTTGGCCTTGTCGATGCCTCTGCCTTTACCAAGCACGTGATCAAAGGGCCGGGCGCTACTGAATTCCTCGATTGGTTCACCTGCAACAAGCTGCCCAAAGTCGGCCGGATCAATCTGACCTATGCGCTGACCGCTGCTGGCACAACCCGCACGGAATACACCATCGTCCGGATGAAAGAGCACGAATACTACATCGTCTCGGCCGGTGCGTGGACAGCCTATGACGCTGATTTCCTCCGCAAAGCCGCCGAGGACAAGATGGAAAGTTTTGGCTACATCGAAATTCAGGATGTCACCACTCAGTGGGGGGTTTTTGCCATAGCGGGGCCAAAATCGCGTGAGGTATTAAACGAGTTGGTCGTAGATGCGGATCCGGACACCGTACTGAGCAACAAGCGTTTCCCATGGCTAACCGCGCGCCAGATCGAACTGGGCATGTGTCCGGTGAACGCCATTCGTGTCGCCTATACTGGCGAGTTGGGTTGGGAGCTGCATCACCCGATCGAGATGCAAACCTACCTGTGGGACCAGTTGATGACGGCTGGCGAAAAGCACGGCATGAAACTGGTGGGCGCACGCGCGCAAAACTGGCTGCGTCAGGAAAAATCCTACCGCGCCTTTGGCAATGAATTGGGCCGCGACGCAACACCTGCCGAGGCCGACTTGCCACGCTTTATTGACTTGTCCAAGGACTTCCACGGCAAAGAGGCGATGCAGGCCACCGGAGTGCGCGCCAAATGCTGCACGCTGCTGATCGACGGGCCGGAAGATGCCGATCCATGGGGACGCGAAGTGCTCTATACCCATGATGGCATCCGCGTTGGTCGCCTGACGTCTGGTGGTTTTTCGGTCGCCTTTGGCCAAAGCATTGGCATGGGCTATGTGACGCCCGATCTGGCGGTCGAAGGCACCAAGCTAAAGGTCAAAATGCAAAACAAACTGTGGGATGCCACCGTCACCTGTGACAGCCCCTATGATCCAAGTAACGCGGCGATCCGGAAGGACGGCTAACGGCTTCTTCTGTCTGAAAATATCCCGGGGGAAGCCACCAAAGGTGGCGGGGGCAGCGCCCCAATTCCCCCATTGGTCTCAAAGCGCCGATTGGCTATGGTCTCCTCGATCCGCGCCAATCGGCGCTTTAACATTAAAGAGGCCACAATGACTTTCCACGTATACCTGTCCGGAGAAATCCACACTGATTGGCGCGAGCAGATCATCGCCGGTGCCGAAGGTTTGGATGTCGTGTTTTCCGCCCCGAATACTGATCACGCCTCAAGTGACGATTGCGGGGTCGCGATTTTGGGGGCCGAGGACAACAAGTTCTGGCACGATCACAAGGGCGCGCAGATGAATGCCATCCGGACGCGCAAGTTGATCGAAGAGGCGGATGTTGTTGTAGTGCGATTTGGCGAAAAATACCGCCAATGGAATGCCGCATTTGACGCCGGATATGCCAGCGCACTGGGCAAATCTCTGATCATTTTGCAGCAGCCCGAGCACGACCACCCGCTCAAGGAAGTTGACGCAGCCGCACTTGCCGTTGCCCGCACGCCAGAGCAGGTCGTGCAAATCCTGCGTTATGTTCAAACCGGGGATCTGCCAGTGGGCTGAGTTTCCCATCGGGGAAACCTATATCTAGTTTCCCACTTTTATTGCCAGTGCCCCCATGCGCAAACTTAACGCGAGTTAACAATGTGGGCGATGGGCCCATACAGCGAAAAAAAACGGGGAAGTGGGACATGCTTCAAGAATTCAAAGATTTTATTGCCAAGGGCAACGTCATGGATATGGCGGTGGGTATCATCATTGGTGCAGCCTTTACGGCCATTGTCAGCTCGCTTGTTGGCGATCTGATCAATCCGATCATCGGGCTGTTCATGGGCGGTGTTGATTTTACTGAATGGTACTACGCGCTTGATGGAAATGAATATGCCGCCCTTGCAGCGGCAGAAGAAGCCGGCGCGCCTGTCTTTGCTGTTGGCCGCTTTGTTATGGCCATCATCAATTTCCTGATCATCGCCTTTGTGGTCTTTATGCTGGTGAAAATGGTCAACAAGGCCAAAGCCGCGACAGAAGAACCAGAAGCCCCGAAGGAAGAGGCACCAAAAGGCCCCACCGAACTGGATATTTTGATGGAAATCCGCGACTCTTTGCAGAAATAAGCACCTGCAAAGCGTAGTGAAAAGGGGCCCTGTCGGGGCCCCTTTTTTGGTTTAGACCTCGCCGGTGTATTCGCCGCGTGCGGGATAGTTGTTGGCGATAGCAAAATCCAGTGCACCAACCAGTTCCGAAAAATGTGGACGCATAAACGGCATGGTCTGGACCGAACCAAAGTACAAAGTCTGGTCGGGGCTGACCAAAAACAGACCCGGTTCGGAAAACAGGGCTGGTTCTTCGATCCCGATGGATGTTTTCCCGCGTGAGGTGGAAATATAAAGTCCCCAATCGCGCGCAACTTGCAGCGGCAAATCATAGGCTATTGGCAGGCTCTTGGCTTCGATCTTGTCTGCCATCAGGCGACTGCGCTCTTCGTTGTCAGAGCTGACAGCAACAACATTCACGCCGCGCTCTGCGAACTTGTCCTGAAGCTTTTGCAGCTCAATCAGGTAGTTGGCGCAGACGGGGCAGTGAAGGCCGCGGAAAAAGCAGACAATTGTGCCACGCTCAGGTGTCTGAGAGGCGAGATCAAATTCGCCGTGGTCCAGTGTTGGAAGTGTCAGACCGGGAGTCTTTTGGCGGGGCATCAACATGTGTGTTTTCCTATTTGAGCTTGACGATTTGGCCATATTGCGCAATTTCAAGCAAGATAAATCCGATTAACCTAACAGTATGGCCGATAATGTCTGAAAAACCCAATGCTGACAGACCCAGACCAGATAGGCTTGCCGATTTGATTGAGCGGTTTGACCTGACAATTACGCCTGTCACAAACCGGCCCGCCAACCTGATAGTGTTGGGCGATCCCGACGGAGCCCCAAAAACCGTTTTGTTTCTCAAGCAAGGAGAGATCGTTGCAGATGCGCAGTTTGCGGCCCAAGTGGGCTGGGGCGGCGCTGACAATCCGCTCGATTCCGGGATGCCGTCGCGGATTGAAATGCCTATCGGCAGCCCGGATTTGCAGGGGCTTGCGGTTGCTCTGAAATGGGAGGCAGATGCCCATCGGTGCGGGGTTGCGTCTGTTTTGCGGCGGCTGTCCGAAGTGATGATTGTTCGGTTATTGCGGTTCCAGTTTGATTCAGGCTGCACCGAAATCGGTGTATTGGCCGGATTGACCGATCTACGCCTGTCGCGAGCCATCGTTGCGATCCACAACCGGCCAGGGCATGGATGGACCAGTGGTGATTTGGCGGTCGAAGCAGGCCTGTCATCGTCCCGGTTCTCGGAACTTTTCTCGCAAAAGGTCGGCCTATCACCGATGGCCTATTTGCGGCAATGGCGGCTAACGGTGGCGCGCCAAGACCTGACACATGGCCAAAGGGTTGAGGCCGTGTCGCGCCGCTACGGGTATGGATCACCCGAAGCGTTCACGCGGGCATTCCGGCAGAAATACGGGGTGCCGCCCCTTGCCATTCGGGCGCGGGCGGGGGCGACACTGGGGGCTTAGGAGCGGCTTATGCCACCTTCAGGGCCAATTGAGGCGACGTCACGTCGATCCCCAAGGCTTTGCCAACCGCGAAATACGTCAGTTTTCCGGCATGAACATTCAGCCCGTTCAACAGATGTGGATCGTCAGCGCAGGCTTGACGCCAACCTTTGTCAGCAAGCGCCAACATGAACGGCATGGTCGCGTTGCCAAGTGCAATGGTAGAGGTCCGGGCAACTGCGCCGGGCATGTTGGCGACGCAATAGTGCATGATGCCATCAACATCATAGATCGGGTCCGCATGGGTGGTGGCCTTTGATGTCTCAAAGCAGCCGCCTTGATCAATCGCGACATCAACCAGTGCTGCCCCGGGCTTCATCGTTGCCAGTTGGGCGCGTGAAATCAGCATGGGGGCCGCCGCACCGGGAATCAGCACCGCACCAATCACCATATCTGCCTGTTGGATCAGCTCTGCCGTGGCCCCGACCGAGGAGTACTGGTTCTTAAACGTGCCGCCAAAGACATCATCCAAATAGCGCAAACGGGGCAGAGACCGGTCCAGAACAGTGACATCAGCGCCCATGCCCGCGGCAATTTTGGCCGCATGGGTTCCAACGACACCGCCGCCGATAACCACCACCTTGGCCGGACCTACGCCAGGAACGCCGCCCATCAAAACACCGCGCCCGCCATTGGCTTTTTGCAAGGTCCATGATCCGACTTGGGGTGCCAATCGGCCCGCAACCTCTGACATCGGGGCCAATAGCGGCAGGCCGCCGCGATCGTCGGTGACCGTCTCATAGGCAATCGCCGTACAGCCGGATTCAAGCAGATCGTGGGTTTGAGCCGGGTCCGGAGCAAGATGCAGATAGGTGAACAACAGCTGACCTTGGCGCAGCATTTTGCGTTCAACGGCCTGTGGTTCTTTGACCTTCACGATCATGTCGGCCGAGGCAAAAATTTCCTCGGCAGTATCAATGAGCGCGGCGCCTGCTGCGGCATAGTCTTCGTCCGTGAACCCAGCACCAATTCCAGCCCCTTTTTGGACGAGGACTTGATGGCCATGGCTGACCGCTTCTTGGGCCGCATTGGGCGTCAGTCCGACGCGAAACTCTTGGGGTTTGATTTCCGTCGGGCAACCGATTTTCATGGCGTTTTCCTCCTGCCTATTTAATGAGCATGGCGGAAAGTGCTTGCAATTTTTGTTCGGATTTGATGCGTGGTTAGCGTCAACATTCGAAGAATCTTCGAAGGTGATGGCAAGATATGAAGAAAGTAAGCGCATATGGCTTTGGACGAGACAGATCGACGTATTCTGCGAGTGATTCAACGCAAGGGGCGGATATCCAACGCGGAGCTGTCAGATGCGGTGAATTTGTCCGCCTCGGCCTGTCACCGCAGGGTGCAACGGTTGGAGCTGGATGGCTATGTGCGTGACTATGTTGCGCTGCTTGATGCCCGAAAAATGGGGTTTCCGACCACAGTGTTTGTTGAGATCAAGTTGAGCGCGCAGGCAGATGAAGTGCTTGAGGCCTTTGAAAAAGCCGTGGCTCGGGTGCCGGATGTGCTGGAATGCCATTTGATGGCGGGCACAGCGGATTACATCCTCAAGATTGTTGCCGAAGACACAGAAGACTTTGCACGCATTCACCGTCAGTATTTGACCAGACTGCCGGGGGTGGCGCAGATGCAGTCCAGTTTTGCCCTGCGCACCGTATTCAAAACAACGGCCCTGCCAGTTTAATCCAGCAAGGCGCTGTCAGTCGTTTTGAAATCCAGACAGGTCAGCTCTTTGGTTTGTCGTCGTAATCGCCGGACAATATGCGCTGTGCATCGCCTTCGGGGTCGTCGTATTGGTTGGACCGCAGGGTGTAGATAAAGAACGCAAGCCCCGCGCAACCGAGGATCAATGAGATCGGGATCAGATAGGTCAGGATGTTCACAGGGGCTACCTCAGACGCAGGGCGTTAAGTGATACAGTAATCGAACTGGCTGACATCGCCAATGCCGCGATCAACGGAGAGCACAGGCCAGCGATGGCCAAGGGCACGGCAATCAGGTTGTACCATGTCGCAATGGTAAAGTTTTCGCGGATACGGCGGGTGGCTTTGCGGGCAGTTGTGATTGCGTCCGGGATCGGGGCAAGCGTGCCGCCCAACAAGACGATATCAGAGGCCACGCGGGCAGCATCCAACGCCGATGCCGGAGAGATCGAGGCATGTGCCGCGCTCAGCGCTGCGGTGTCATTCAGACCGTCGCCAACCATCAGCACCTTGGCCCCTTTGGCGGTCAGGTCTTGGATACGCGCAGATTTGTCTTCGGGGAGGGCTTCGGCCAGCCATTGGTCAATGCCCAGTTTGTCTGCCATGCTTTCAACAGCTTGGGTGGTGTCGCCTGACATCAAGATCACCTTGTGTCCTGCCGCCTGAAGATCGCGCACTGCCTCTGCGGCCCCATCGCGAAGACGATCGGTAAAGGTGAAGGCATGGGCGGAGCCGGACCCAACCCGCAACCAGGCAGAGGTCATGGTCTGACCGTTTCCGCCAACCCAAGCGGCGCGGCCCAAACGTACCAATTGTCCGTTCCACGTGCCTTGGGTCCCGTGACCGGGAACCTCTTGGATATCGGTGACATTGGCGGCCACAATTCCGGCAGCGCGGGCAGAAGCCGTCAGCGAGATCGATAAGGGATGCGCAGATCCTTCAGCCAGAGCCAAAGCAATCTCCAGATCGGCACGGGTGAAATCATCTTTGTTGGTCAGCTCCGGCGTGCCTGCGGTCAATGTTCCGGTTTTGTCGAAAACCACAGTGTCGACCTGCGCCAGCCGTTCAAGTGCGGTGGCATCTTTGATAAGCAGCCCTTGCTTGAACAATCGACCCGAGGCCGCAGTGGTCACGGCCGGCACCGCAAGCCCAAGGGCGCAAGGGCAGGTGATAATCAACACGGCGGCCGCGATGTTAAGGGCAATCCGCAGATCACCAGAATACAAAAGCCAGCCCAAAAATGCCAAGGCTGACAGGATGTGAACACCGGGTGCATACAGCTTGGCAGCTTTGTCGGCCAAAGAAGTATAGCGCGATCGACCGGATTCAGCGATGGCCACCAGATCTGCCATGCGGTGCAGGGATGTGTCGCGGCCAACAGCAGAGGCGCGCACCGTCAGCGGGCCGGTCAAATTAACCTCGCCTGCACTGACACCTGTGCCCGGCTGGGCAAATACGGGCAGCGTTTCGCCAGTCAGCAAGGATCGGTCGAGTTCCGACGACCCTTCGGTGATTTCACCGTCAACTGGCATGCGGCCGCCAGGGCGGACATGCAAAAGGTCTCCGACCCGCAGCTCGGAGACGTTGACCTGCTCTTCGCCTGCATCGGTGACACGCCAAGCGCGCGGAACTTCCAGCGCGGCCAATTCCTCGGCGGCGGATCTGGCGACAGATCTTGTGCGGTGATCCAGATACCGACCGGTCAGTAAAAAGAAGGTCAGCGTCATCGCGGCATCAAAATAAGCATGTTCGCCGGACAGGGTGGTTTCCCAAAGCGACGTCGCCAATGCCAACAAGATGGCCAAAGAAATGGGCACATCCATATTCAAATGGCGGGCCTTGAGCGCGGTCCATGCATTTCGGAAAAACGGTTGCGCGGAAAAGGCAATGGCAGGGATGACAATCCCTGCAGAGATCCAATGAAACATATCACGGGTCGGGCCTTCGGCACCGGACCAAACCGCTACAGACAGCAGCATCACATTCATCGCCGCGAATCCGGCCACGGCCAGCCGCATCAATAAATCGCGTCCGGCCCGATCCGTCTGGGTCGATGAAATGGCCGTGGTATCAAGTTCATGCGCCTCGTAACCGGCAGCTTCGACCATGGGGATAACGTCTTGGGCGGTCAGCTCCGGCTCAGCCTCGATGCTGACGCGCTTCATTGTCAGGTTCACCCGCGCCGAGCGGATGGAGGCCGATGCGTTCAGAGCCTGCTCAACGGTAGACATGCAAGCTGAGCAGTGAATGGTTGGCAAAGACAGAACGATATGGGCTTCTGTTGGCTCCGCGGCGGCGGCCAACGCCTCTGCCGCGGGGGCGGCAGAGCAAGCAGGGCAGGCCGAGGCCTGAGGGCGTAAAACAGCGGTCATGTTCAATCCTTGACGGTGAAAACAACGCGCTGTTCAAAAGGCGTGCCATCAAGGGCAGTGGCCTTCATGCGGATGTTCCAATTGCCAGCGGCCAGTGTTTCGCGGGCAACATAAGACCGCCCGTCAAATTGAAAATCGGGTGTCAGATCGTCTTTGACATGGGTTGGGCGACCGACAGTTGCCTCAAGCTTTCCGACCTGTACCGGAGAACCATCCGGCTTTGTGATCGAAAGCCTTAGTTCATCCCCGACTTGCTGTGCCGAAACGGTCCAGCCAAGGGCTTCTTGGGCTTCGCGCCTGTCATCGAAGGTTTGGCTGGCGACATAGGAATTCGAGGTCTCTAACCCCGGAAATGTCCGCACGGCGCTGAAGGCCAAAAAGAGGTTCACCGCGATGATGACACCAAAGGCCCCACCGAATATGGCAAAGACATGCCATCCCGTTAGTTTTTTCTCGGCTTTGATCATTTGTTTGTCCGCCCGTTGAAGATTGTATCGTTATGGGCTCTTTCATGTGTGGTCAAATCCTCAACCCAAATCCGAACGTCAACACGTTCTGCGTCGGCAGGGGCTGAATGGCGCGGCGCAATGATATGCAGCTTTTGTAGCTTGGTTTCATTGGCTTTGACGGTCACGGTTTCGTATGGCGTGCCTTCGAGCTGCATATACAGCGACGGATCGCCTTTGATCGTCAACCGGAACGGGCGATCTTCGCCGTGTTTGTTCAGCAACCGGACGTCATAGGTGTTGCGGATAGACCCGTCGGACATGGTCACAAAGGTCGGATTCCGCAGGGGGGCAACCGTCATTTCGATCTCGGGTCGGATGAACAAGGCAAAGACCAAACCTACGCCGACCAGCGACCAAAGGCCGGTATACATCATCGTGCGGAACCGGAAGATATGGGCCCAGACGGGGCGGGGGGGGTTGCCCTCACGTTCGCGTGGTTCATCAGAAAAGGCCAGATAGTCGATCAGGCCACGCGGCTTGCCGATCTTGTCCATGATGTCGTCACACGCATCGATACACAGTGCACAGGTGATACATTCCATCTGCTGGCCGTCGCGAATGTCGATCCCCATGGGGCAGACGTTGACGCAGGCCATACAGTCAATGCAATCACCCAGCTCTTTTGCGTCATCGCCTTTGCGGTGCTTGCCGCGCGGTTCTCCGCGCCATTCGCGGTAGCCAACGGTTAGTGTATCTTCATCCATCATAGCGGCCTGAATGCGTGGCCAAGGACAGGCGTAGATACAAATTTGTTCTCGGGCGAAACCGCCAAAAAAGAACGTGGTGAAAGTCAAAACCAACATGGTGGTATAGGCGACAGGGTGTGCCTGACCGGTGACCAAATCAACCAGCAGTGTTGGCGCGTCGGAGAAATAGAAAACCCAAGCGCCGCCTGTGGCCAAACCAATCCCGAACCATGCGATCCATTTCGTGGCAACCAGACGGGCTTTGCGGAAATCCATCTTTTTCTGGCGGTGCAAGCGCAAGCGGGCGTTTCTGTCGCCTTCGATCCAGCGTTCGACCAGAATAAACAGGTCGGTCCAAACGGTTTGTGGACATGTGTACCCGCACCAGACCCGGCCCAAAGCGGATGTGAACAAGAACAGGCCAAGGCCTGCCATAATCAACAATCCGGCGACAAAGTAGAATTCGTGCGACCAGATTTCGATCCAGAAGAAATAGAAGCGGCGGTTGGCCAGATCGATCAACACTGCCTGATCCGGCAACAACGATCCACGGTCCCAGCGAATCCACGGCGTCAGGTAATAAATCCCCAACGTGAAGGCCATTATGATCCACTTCAGGTTTCTAAAAGCACCGGTCACACGCTTCGGAAAAATCGGTTCGCGTGAGGCGTATAAGGATGGGGCGGGGGTATTGTTGTCGGACACGGCGGAATCGCTCCGTTAAAGGTCAGTTTCAGATGTGGTTTTCCCAACTGGGAGCAGCAATAGCATTGACCTGCATCAAATACTGAATCTTTGATTTAGCTTTTTGAGAGAGTAGAGCGAGACAACGTTGGAACATAGTCCCCAACTGCGATCATCCGCCACATAAGAAAGAAAAATGCGCCGGCACCCCAGGAAACGCGCGAACAGGACGGGGCACCAGCGCAATATGCCTCGACCCGAAAGCTGAGGTATATTTGTGAATCGGGGGGAGGGCCCCAATGTCTATGCAGGTACTTTCCCAGAAACCGGGCGGGGTTACCTTGATATGTGTCAAGCGCGGCAGACTAAGTGCAGTCTTGACCGGATATCTGGTCTGATGGCCTTGTCAGAAACGCCACGGTCTAAACAAACAAAAGCCCCGCCTTATTTAAAAGGCGGGGCCAGTGCTGGAATTTACGCGTCTAAACTGCGTTACTCAGAGGCTTCGCCGCCGCCCAGACCGTGCACATAGACTGCAACGGCGCGGATCTCGGCTTCGCTCAAACGATCAGTCCATGGCGGCATAACACCAAAGCGGGCGTTGTTAACCGTTTCAAGGATTGTGTCGTAATCGCCGCCGTAGAGCCACAAGGCATCCGTCAGGTTAGGAGCACCTTGGCTGCGATCGCCGCTGCCGTCTTCGGCATGGCAGGACGAACAGTTGTCGGCAAACAACTCCTCACCCGCAGCTGCGGCAGCCGCATCATTGGGTGTTTCGCCGGACAAGGTTTGGACATAGTTGACGACCTGAACGATCTCTTCTTTTTCCAACAGCTCGTCACGCCCAAAGGCTGGCATTTCAGAGTACCGCGCATCGTCGTCGGTCTCGTTGCGGATACCATGGCTGATTGTGAGGTGGATGTCCTCGATGGAACCACCCCAAAGCCAAGCATCATCGCGCAGGTTGGGATAGCCAACTGCGCCGCCAGCACCAGAACCGTGACACTGTGCGCACCAGGTTTTGAACACAGCACTGCCAGCGTTATTGGCGTAACCGGCCAATTCCGCATCCGCAGCAATTTCAGTCAACTCGGTCGCGGCCAGTTTGGCGTTGATCGCTGAATTTGCCTCTTCAACACGGGCGATGTCTTCGGCAACCTCACCGCGGGTCGAGAACCCGAGCAAGCCCGGAGTCGCACCGTTGATCAGCGGCCAAGCCGGATAGGCGATGGCATAGCCAACACCCCAAACGATACAGGCGTAAAAGGTCCACACCCACCACTTTGGAAGTGGTTTGTTGTATTCCTTGATACCATCCCACGAATGGCCGGTTGTCTCATAGTCGAGATCGTCTTTTTTCTTATCACTCATGTCTTCCTCGCCTCCTTACTTGTGGCGGGGTCGCCCGAAACGGACGCCAGCGGTTTGTCGTCGTGCCGGAAGGGAATGTTGGCGGTGTCATTGTGCATTGCACGGCTTCCTGGCCGGAACGCCCAAAGGACGATTCCGACAAAGACGCTAAACATGGCCAGCAAAGCCCAGCTATCGGCAAGTTCACGTAGAAGGGAATAGGATTCCATATTCGTCCTCCTTAGCGGCTTGCGTCAGGCGTGAAGGTCGAAAAATCGACCAGAGTGCCCAGCATTTGCAGATAAGCTACCAGCGCGTCGGCTTCGGAGATGCCTGCTGCGCCATCGAAGTTACGCACATTTACGTTTTCACCGTAACGCTCAAGCAGCCCGTCGTAATCGCTGTCGGGGTCGGCTTGTGCGGCAAAATCGGCCTGTGCGGCTTCGATCATTTCGCTTGTGTAGGGAACGCCAACAAGCTTGTGGGTGCTCATCAGGTCCGCAACATATTTTCCGTCGATCATTGTGTCCTCGAGGAAGCCATATTTTGGCATCACCGATTCAGGCACAACAGATTGCGGGCTGCGAAGGTGGTCGATCTGCCAATCATCCGAATAACGGCCGCCCACACGGGCCAGGTCAGGACCTGTCCGCTTGGAGCCCCATTGGAACGGATGATCGTATTTTGATTCTGCAGCCAGTGAATAATGACCGTAGCGCTCTACTTCGTCGCGCATCGGGCGGATCATCTGACTGTGGCAGACGTAGCAGCCTTCGCGGACGTAAACATCACGTCCGGTCAGTTCGAGAGGCGTGTAGGGGCGCATGCCCTCTACATCCTCGATCGTGTTTTCGAGATAGAAGAGTGGCACAATCTGCACCAATCCCCCGATCGTTACGATGAGAAAGGCAAAGATTGCCAACAGCGTAACATTTTTCTCTAGGACACCATGCTTGTCGAGAATTGACATATATCCGGTCCTCCTTATTCGGCCGGTGTGGCGTGCGCGACGGCGGCTTCGGCATCAACTGCCGGTGCTGCTTTTGCGGTCATCCACAAGTTGTAGACCATGATCAAGGAACCAGCGACGAACATCACGCCACCAAGACCACGTACCACGAGCATTGGGAATTTAGCTGCCACGGTGTCGGCAAAGCTCCAGACAAGGAAACCGTCTGCATCAACTTCGCGCCACATTAGGCCTTCCATGATACCGGTCACCCACATGGATGCCGCGTAAAGCACGATACCGATTGTCGCGAGCCAGAAGTGCCAGGACACCAACTGAAGCGAATACAGGCGTTCGCGGTTCCACAGTTTTGGCACCAGATAGTAAAGCGCACCAAATGTGATCATGCCGTTCCAACCAAGCGCACCGGAATGCACGTGACCAATGGTCCAGTCAGTATAATGCGACAGCGAGTTCACAGCGCGGATCGACATCATCGGACCTTCGAAGGTCGACATGCCGTAAAAACCGATCGAGATAACCATCATACGGATAACCGGGTCGGTGCGCAGTTTGTCCCATGCACCAGACAGGGTCATCAGACCGTTGATCATACCGCCCCAGCTCGGCATCCAAAGGATGATCGAGAACACCATACCAAGGGTCGAAGCCCAGTCAGGCAGCGCGGTGTAATGCAGGTGGTGTGGACCAGCCCAGATATAAAGGAAGATCAGTGCCCAAAAGTGGATGATCGACAGCTTGTACGAAAAGACAGGGCGTTCGGCTTGCTTTGGCACAAAATAGTACATCATGCCCAAGAAACCCGCAGTCAGGAAGAAGCCAACGGCGTTATGGCCGTACCACCACTGAACCATGGCGTCTTGTACGCCCGAGAAAACCTGAACCGACTTAGAGCCCCAGATCGAAACCGGAATGCTGAGGTTGTTAACCACATGCAGCATCGCAACGGTGATGATGAAGGACAAGAAGAACCAGTTTGCCACGTAGATATGCGGCTCTTTGCGCTTGACGATCGTACCGACGAAAACCGCCAGATAGGCCAGCCAAACAACTGTTAGCCACAGGTCAACATACCATTCAGGTTCTGCATATTCTTTCGACTGTGTGCCGCCCAGCAAATAGCCGGTTGCCGCCAGTACGATAAACAGCTGGTAGCCCCAGAACACGAACCAAGCCGTGTTGCCGCCCCAAAGCCGTGCGGCCGAGGTGCGCTGGACCACGTAAAATGAGGTTGCGATCAAAGCATTGCCGCCAAACGCGAAAATCACCGCACTTGTGTGCAGTGGGCGCAAGCGACCAAAGTTTGCGTAGCCCTCGGCCCATTCAAAGTTGAGCGCCGGAAAGGCAAGTTGGAAGGCGATGAACGTCCCTGCAGCAAAGCCGACAACCCCCCAAAAAGAGGTGGCGATCACGCCGGCGCGGATCACGCCGTCCATGTATTCATTTTGCGGTGCAACGGCAGCCGCGGGTTCGTCGGTGTGGCGCAAGGTCCAGATAAACAATCCGGCAGAAACTGCCAAAATGAGAATCGCATGAACCTGATATGC
Source organism: Pelagimonas varians (assembly GCF_003208435.1). Lineage (GTDB taxonomy): Bacteria > Pseudomonadota > Alphaproteobacteria > Rhodobacterales > Rhodobacteraceae > Pelagimonas > Pelagimonas varians. The sequence goes on from NZ_QKMF01000018.1 coordinate 44,777, forward strand.
CACGTCCCGTGCGTAGCTGGCTGCAATCATCGCAAAGATCGCTACCAGACCAAGCACGATCAGCTTGATATAGTTTAACATTTTTCGTCCCTTCGTCTGACCCACGCGATTCGCAATGCCGCGTGAGCGGTTTTTTAGACTGGCCCGTTTCTGCAAGTTTGGGTGCAGGCGGACATTGATCTGTATCAAGAGAACTGCCCAATCGCCTTGACGCTCGTCAAGGTGCGACGATCCGCTCCGGTTTAGGCTAGAGTAGAGTTTGGATCAGGGGGAGCCAATGGCCTTCAAATCAATTTATACAGTTATCACGGATGAAAATCTTGCGCAAAGCACGTTAGAGCGTGCTTCGACGCTGGCAGCTGGGTTTGACGCACATCTTGATGCGGTATGTTTCGGAGTAGACCGGTCACAAACCGGATACTATTACGCCGGTGCCAACGCTATGGTGCTTCAGGAAACTTTGAGCCGCGCCAATAGTGAAGCCGATCATCTGGCGGAAAAAGCCCGGGAGCAGTTGGGAAAAACCGATTGTCGCTGGGCAGTAGAAAGCGGCGTGGCGCAATTGGCCGATATTGGTCGCCATGTGGCCACGCGTGCAAGGTTTTCCGACCTTGTCGTTCTGCCGAAGCCTTACGGCGCGGATCGGGGGGTGGAGTTGGAGCCCATTTTGGAAGGGGCTTTGTTTGAAGGGCAAGTGCCTGTGTTGGTCGTGCCCGAGAATGTAGAGCCCCCCGCCAAGCCCAAGCGTATTGTGATTGGCTGGAATGAAAGCGCGGAAGCCCTGCGTGCGGTGCGAGCGGCGATGCCGTTGTTGATCGGAGCAGATGCGGTGCATGTGCTGGTGATTGATCCGCCGCAGCACGGCCCCAATCGGTCAGATCCGGGCGGAATGCTATCGCAGTTTTTGGCGCGCCACGGTGTGAAAGCTGAAATCGACGTTTTGGCAAAAGCTTTGCCAAAGGTCGCTGATATCGTGCAGCGTCATGTTAACGATGTGAATGCAGATATGGTTGTGATGGGGGCCTATGGCCATTCGCGGTTCCGCGAAGCGATTTTGGGCGGCGCGACCCGCAATATGCTGGAACGTGCTGAAGTGACCACGTTTATGGCGCACTAAGCTGGCCAAATAGCTGGTCTGGTGGGACGTCGCTTGTGCTCCGGGCTTTGCCCGGGCACGTCGCCCCGCCCACCATCCCATTGCTCCGAACGGTTTGGGGCGGCTCAGAAATGTGTCGCTAGCCTTGTTTGGTCGTTGTGTTGTACCCATGCGGCTTAACAAAAACCCGGGGAATCTACGAAACGTCTTGGGGCTTCCTGCGAAGGTAACCTGAAATTCAAAGCGGCTCAGGCTACGGTTTTAGGCAAACACACCGCCGTCTGCATCATCGCCTGCTTCTTCCAGCAGACGATACATGTCAGGAATCGTGACGTGGCGTTTGCCTTCAAGTTCAATCACACCATCACGTTTAAGCGCCGATATTTGGCGGCTGACCGTTTCCAATGTCAAACCAAGATAGTCTGCCATCGCCTCTCGGGTGAGGGGCAAATCAAATACAACAGTGTTTTTGAATCCTGTTCCGCCCGAAGTCGCATTGCGTCTGGCAATAATCGACAAAAGGGACGCAATTTTTTCACGCGCAGTTTTGCGGCCAAGGACGAGCATCCATTCGCGGGCGGCATCCAGTTCGTCCAGTGTCATTTCCAGCAAGCGCTGTGCAATATGTGGCGTCTTGCTCATCAAGTCTTCGAAAGGGGTTTTGCGGAAGCAGCACATCACCAAATCTGTTGTTGCAACAACGTCGTAGGCCGCAGTGCCGCGCCCGGGCCGACCTACAAAATCTGACGGCAGCAACAGGCCAACCATCTGAGTGCGCCCGTCTTCCATGGTTTGTGTCAGCGATGCGATGCCCGAAACGACAGAGCCGACAAAATCCATCCTGTCCCCAGACCAAATAACAGTCTGACCGGCTTCAAATTTGCGATAGTACTTAATCTCTTCGAGGCGCTCCAACTCATTGCCGTCACATCTTGCACAGACGGCACGGTGCTTGATCGGGCAATTTGCACATTCTTGCGATACTGCAAGGCTACGGTCGTTCAACATTTGCATCACCGCGTATTGATCTGGGTCAAAGTACTGCTTTCTTAACGTCTCTAACTCTACCTAAATGGTGGATAGAACACAACTCGCACGGCTGGGCCTTTTCGACGCGAAAGTCCCAAGATATACCTCATATCCGACGGCACCACATTTTGCTGGTGGCGTAGGGCCGGACCGCTTCGTGGAATGGATCGAATCTATTCCAGAGTATGGCAACATATCTCTTTACTTGCATGTACCCTTTTGCCGCAGGCTGTGTTGGTTTTGTGCCTGCCGTACGCAGGGCACGGCAACGCTGTCCCCGGTCGAGGCCTATGTGGGAACTTTGCTGCAAGAATTAGCAATGCTGCGCAAGCATTTACCCAAAGGGGTAAAGCTGTCTCGCTTGCACTGGGGGGGGGGCACACCGACGCTTTTGACTCCTGACATGATGACGCGTTTGATTGCCGGAATTCGCGAAACAGCGGACTTTGCCGATAATGCCGAGTTCTCTGTTGAAATTGACCCGAATGAAATTGACGCAGATCGACTCAAGGCGCTGGCCGCAGGCGGAATGAATCGTGCTTCCATCGGAGTTCAGGATTTCGACGAGCAAATCCAAGAAACCATCGGACGTCCTCAAAGCTATGATTTGACCAAGCAAGCGGTCGAAATGATCCGCGAAACCGGCGTGACCAGCCTGAATGCGGATATTTTGTTCGGCCTGCCACATCAAACCAATGCAAAAATCACTGAAACAGTTCAAAAATTGCTCAGCTTTACGCCAGACCGCGTTGCGCTTTACGGCTATGCCCACGTGCCCTGGATGGCGAAACGCCAACAGCTGATCCCATCAGAAGCGCTGCCAGCACCGGATGAGCGGCTTGCTCTGTTTGAAACTGCGCGAAAACTGTTCATGTGGGACGGGTATGATGAAATCGGCATCGACCATTTTGCGATCAAATCCGACGGGCTTTCGGTGGCACAAAAAACCGGCCATCTGCGCCGAAACTTCCAAGGCTATACCGACGATACTGCAGATGTGCTTATCGGCCTTGGCGCATCGTCGATTTCCAAATTCCCACAAGGGTTTGCTCAAAATGCGTCAGCGACGTCAGAGCATACAGGCAAGATTCGCGATGGCGTGTTCTCAACGGCCCGCGGTCATGCCTTTAGCCAAGATGACATGTTGCGCAGTCGCTTGATCGAGGCGATCATGTGCGACTTCCGTATTGAAGCGGCTGAAATCATCAACACGTTCGACATATCGCGCGCGGCACTATTCGACATGTTGAATGCGGCTAACTCCCAGTTCGAAGGGATTTTGGAAGTTACAGAAGACGGGTTGTTTGTACCGCAAAATGCGCGGGTTCTGACCCGCCTCATTGCGCGGTCCTTTGATGCTTACGACTTGTCAAAGGCTGGACACAGCTCAGCAATTTGAGCAGTCAAACCGTGTGAATATTTCTGAAAGAGCGCAGCCCGTTGGTCGCGCTCTTTCACGTTAGAAGGGAATCAAACCCTTCGTTAGCCTATACTGCCAGATCAAATGCCGCGCTTAACAAGGCGCGGGTGTATTCGGTTTCAGGGTTTTCAAAGATATCCTTGGCGGTGCCGATTTCGACCACATCCCCCTGTTTCATAACCATAACTTTATGGCTCATGGCTCGGACAACTTTCAGATCATGACTAATGAACAAATAAGCCAAATCATGTTTGCGTTGCAGGTCGCGCAGTAGGTCGACGATTTGAACCTGAACAGTCATGTCCAAAGCAGAGGTTGGTTCGTCCAACACCACGAGTTTTGGCCGCAATACCATTGCCCGTGCGATTGCAATACGTTGGCGTTGCCCGCCCGAAAACTCATGCGGATAGCGGTGCATACTTGCGGGATCTAGGCCAACTTCTTCCATCACTTCGATCACCAAATCGCGGTTGGACCGCCCATCCGGACTCCCGTGAACAGTCAAGCCCTCAGCGATGATCTGCTCGCAAGTCATTCGGGGAGACAGTGATCCAAAGGGGTCTTGAAAAACGATTTGTATTTCAGACCGCAACCGGCGCAATTCGTTAACGGACCACTTTCGGACATCTTCACCGCGATAGGTAATCCCACCTTCGGAGGCGATGAGGCGCATAATCGCCAAGGCCAGTGTGGTTTTCCCAGAACCGGATTCGCCTACAATTCCAACGGTTTCACCTGCGCGAACCGAGATGCTGGCATCGTTGACCGCTTTGACATAGCCATGCGTGCGCTTGAACAGGCCTTTGTAAATCGGGAACCAGATTTTGAGGTTCTCGGTCCGGGCGATTTCAACCGCATCTTCGGCAACGGGCTCCGGACTTCCGGTGCTTTCAGCCGACAAAAGCATTTGGGTGTAGGGGTGCCTGGGGTTCTCAAAAATCTCAGCTGTAGGTCCGTGTTCGACGATTTCGCCATCTTTCATCACGCAGACCCGATCTGCGATTTTTCGCACGATTCCAAGATCATGGGTGATGAACAACAGGCTCATGTCTTCGGATTTCTTCAGATCGGCCAGCAAATCCAGAATTTGGGCCTGAATGGTGACATCCAATGCGGTTGTAGGCTCATCTGCGATCAATAGATCGGGTTTGTTCGCCAGTGCCATGGCAATCATCACCCGTTGCCTTTGACCGCCGGACAATTCATGGGGGTAAGAGTTAAGCCGCGTTTCCGCATCGCGAATACCGACCTTTTTGAGCAATTCCAAAATCCGGACGCGGACATCTGTTCCCACCAGTCCTTGATGCAATTCAATGCTTTCGGCCAGCTGCTTTTGCAAAGTGTGCAACGGGTTAAGCGAGGTCATAGGCTCTTGGAAGATAAAGCTGATGTCGTTGCCGCGTACCTTGTGCAGCAGCTGTTTGTTGGCTCCGATCATCTCTTGACCCTCATACCGAACAGAGCCTTCAGTCGTCGCGGAATCGCCCAAAAGCGAGACTGTCGACAAGGCCGTGACCGATTTTCCAGAGCCGGACTCCCCCACCAGTGCGACGGTTTCCCCGCGTGCAATGTCAAAGCTTACACCTTTGACGGCCGCGTTCACTTTACCGTCCTGACGAAAGTTGACGTGCAGATCTTTGACTTCGAGAATGTTCATGAGAAAGTTTTCCTCGGGTCAAATGCGTCGCGCACACCTTCAAAAATGAAAACGAGTAGCGATAGCATCACCGCAAAAACGGTAAATGCGGTGAAGGCAAGCCAAGGTGCTTGCAAGTTCTGTTTGGCTTGCAAAGTCATTTCGCCCAAGGACGGGGCGGACGAAGGCAGCCCAAATCCCAAAAAGTCGAGACCAGCCAAAGTGCTGATCGTTCCGGTCACGATAAAGGGCATGAAGGTCAATGTCGCGACCATGGCATTGGGCAGCATGTGCCGGAACATAATGGTCCAGTTTGAAACCCCAAGGGCACGGGCGGCACGAACATACTCCAGATTGCGGGCACGCAAGAATTCCGCCCGAACCAGACCGACAAGGCCCATCCATCCAAAGAGCACCATCAAAACGACCAAAAGCCAGAAACTTCGCCCTAATATGGCAAATAGGATAATAATAACATAGAGTTGCGGTGTCGATGCCCAGATTTCGATGATCCTTTGAAAGATCAAGTCAACCCAGCCGCCAAAATATCCCTGCAAAGCTCCGGCAATCACTCCGATAATGGATGAGCTGAGCGTGACAATCAGGGTAAACAGAATGGACAAGCGGAAGCCATAGATCACCCGCGCTACGACGTCCCGTTTGGTGTCATCCGTCCCAAGCAGGTTCTGCTCGTTCGGGGGGAGGGGGGCCGCACCGGGGCGATCCACAGGCGTGTTGAAGCTGTAGGGGATCGGTGGCCAAATCATCCAGCCTTGGCTGAATTCGGGGCCAAGTTCGGAGCCTTGACCGGCCTCAATCTGTTCGATCAGACCTTCTGGGTCATCCAGGCAGTCTTCGATGCCGCCGGTTCGGATCAGGCATTTCACCTCGATGTCTCGGTAGGCGGCTTCGCTTTTGAATTCACCGCCATAGGCCGTTTCAGGATAAAAACTGAAGATCGGCATCCGGTATTCACCGCGATAGTTGATCAAGATCGGTTTGTCGTTGGCCAAAAATTCAGCAAACATCGACAGGCCGAAGAGCAAGGAGAACAGCCAAAGCGACCAAAACGCCCGCCGGTTGCGTTTAAAGTTGCTCCAGCGGCGCTGATTGAGCGGAGACAGTGAAAAGCGCTTGCGTGATTGTTCCATGCTCACCCCTCGCGCTTTTCAAAATCGATACGCGGATCGACAAAGACGTACATAAGGTCAGACAAAATCCCAATCGCAAGCCCGATGAGCGAGCTGATAAACAAGGTGCCGAAAATCACCGGATAGTCACGTTCAACCGCCGCTTTGAAGCCAAGCCGACCAAGCCCGTCGAGCGAAAAGATCGTCTCGATAATGATCGAACTTCCGAAGAAGACGCTGATAAAGACGCCGGGCAAGCCCGCAATCACAATCAACATCGCGTTGCGGAAAATATGCCCGTAAAGCACCCGGTTTTCGCTGAGCCCCTTGGCGCGTGCGGTGATCACATATTGCTTTTTGATCTCATCCAGAAAGCTGTTTTTGGTCAACAAAGTCAGTGTGGCAAAGGCCGCGATCGTGGAGGCCAAAACCGGCAATGTGATGTGCCACAGATAGTCTTTTACTTTTCCGAATGCGGATAGATCGTCGTAGTATTCCGATGTCAGACCTCGGAGCGGGAAGATTTGCCAATAGCTGCCGCCGGCAAACAAAACCAACAGCAAAATCGCAAACAAAAAGCCCGGAATGGCATAGGCGACGATAATCACACCTGAGGTCCAGGTGTCAAAAGAGGTCCCATCCGCCACGGCTTTGCGAATGCCCAGCGGAATCGAAATCAGATAGGCGATGATCGTTGACCACAACCCCAGTGAAATTGACACTGGCATCTTCTCTAGCACCAGATCAATCACCGAAATCGATCTGAAATAGCTCTCACCGAAGTCGAGACGCATGTAGTTCCAGAGCATATTCAAAAACCGCTCCAAGGGCGGTTTGTCGAAACCGAACTGGCGTTCTAGTTCCTTGATGTATTCTTCGGGCAAACCGCGCCGCCCGACACCATCTTCACCGCCACCAGAGGCGATTTCACCCCCACCGCCAGCAAAGCCGGAAAAGGCGTCGCCCTCGCCCTCGATCTGGGCGAGGATTTGCTCGACAGGGCCACCGGGTACAAATTGCACCAAGGTGAAGTTGATGATCATAATCCCAAGCAGGGTTGGAATGATCAGCAATAAACGTCTGAGAAGATAGGCACCCATAGCGGATCAGAGCGCCCCGGCGTCGCGCAATTTTTGCGCTTTGTCTTCATCCCACCACCAGATTGAGCTTTCGCCCAATGACAAAGGTGGCGGTGTGTCGCCGTAGGGGCGGCCAAAGACATCACGATATGCCACTTGGTGGGTTCCTTTGTACCATTGCGGCACCCAGATGTGCATGGCGCGCAATACCCGGTCAAGGGCCTGAACGGCGGTGTCCAACTCCTCGCGGCTTTTAGCGTCCGCGATAATGCGGATCAGCCTATCGACACCCTCGTTGCTAAGGCCGGCGATATTCACTGACCCCGGTGTGCTCACGGTTTGCGACCCGAAGATGTGTTTCAGTTCATCTCCGGGGGTTTGAGACATCGAGAACCGCTGGGTAACCATGTCATAGTCAAAGTTCTTTTCGCGTTCTTGCGATTCTGCGGCATCAACCCGATTTGAAACAGCCGCAATCCCTAGGCGCTTCAGGTTTTCAACGAATGGATTGATCACGCGATCAAAGCTGGGGGAATCGTTGAGAATCTCCAGCTGTAGCTGCTGGCCCTCTTTGTAACGCAGACCGTCATCTGCAATCTCCCAACCTGCTGCATCCAGCAGCTTGCCAGCGCGGCGTAAAACCCGGCGATCAGCTAGGTCCGAGGATTTGGAAACCGGAGGTGTGTAGGCTTCGTCCGTAAAGACAGTTTCGGGAAAATACGCGCGTAGCGGTTCCAAAATCGCCAATTCAGCGTCACTTGGCATGCCCGAAGCTTGCAAAGTGTCCGAGTTTTCCCAAAAACTATCGGTTCGGCCATAGAGACCATAAAACAGGGATTCGTTGGACCATTCGAAGTTGAAGGCCAATGCAACCGCTTCACGCACCTTTGGATCTGCAAATTTGTCACGGCGCAAATTGAACCAGAACCCTTGGGTGCCAGCGGGGCGGCCATCGGCAAGCGTTTCCTTGATGACATATCCTGCGTCCAGGGCTGGGAAATCGTATCCGGTCGCCCAAGTCTTGGAGGAAAACTCCTCTCGGAACGCATAGGCCCCGCCCTTGAAGGCTTCAAAGGCGGCCAGATAGTCCCCAAAGTATTCGTGTTTTATGACGTCAAAGTTGTTCTGCCCAAGGTTGACCGGCAAGTCTTTGGCCCAGTAATCATCGCGGCGCTTGTACGCGATTGACCGTCCCGGATCAACGGAATGCAAATCGAACGGGCCAGAGCCCATCGGCGGCTCCAGGCTGCTTTCTTCGAAGTCCACGGTCTCATAGTAGGCTTTGGACAAGACTGGGATGCCGCCAGCTGTCATCAACAGCTCGCGCAGCGGTCCTTCGGGTTTGAAGGTGAATTTGACCGTTAGGTCATCAATCGCTTCAACCGAGGCAAAGTGTTCAAATGTGGCTTTGAAACTGGGGCGCCCTTTGTCTTGCAAGATCTCATAAGAAAACACGACATCCTGCGCCGTGACCGGAGTGCCATCGCGAAATTTCGCTTCGGGGCGCATGTAAAAGATCACCCATTCGCGGTTCTCGGGGTATTCTAGGGTGTGGGCCAATAGGCCGTAACTTGCATCCGGTTCTTCCAAGTTTCCCGTCAACAAAGTGTCGTAAAATACCCCGGCCCCGATGGCTGCGTTGCCCTTGAGAATGTAAGGCGTCAGGCTGTCAAAAGTGCCAAACGCCCAAGACGAAAATTCACCGCCTTTGGGGGCGTCGGGGTTAACATAGTCGAAATGCGAAAAATCAGCCGAATATTTCAATTCGCCAAAGGTAGAAACACCATGCGATTTGATAACCCCCTCATCGGCCCAAGAGACCGTAGCGGCAAATGCGACCCCCAAGGCCAGCAAGGCTCCGGTTACGATCGGTTTGAGTGGCAGGGTTTGTGCCTGCATTGCCGCAGTGTTGCGAGTGTGGGTGATGGATTTGGCGGTGGGTCGGTGCATGTGATCTCCCCTTCTATGGCCAGCTTTGACGGTGCAGCCATTTCACGTTCATTTTGGTTAATTAATAGCTAAGAGCAGCGGGGGCTGACATTCAAGTTGAGATTCCGTGATGTTACGAGAATTCGCTAGTTGGGTATCAGAGCATCTAGGGCATTTGCGCGCAAAAAAAAAGCCGCGCCCCAAAGGGACGCGGCCTAATTTTGTCGCTGGTTGGGCGATTAGCCGCCCAAGCTTGCCAAGTAGGCAATCACATCGGCGCGATCAGCCGGTTTTGGGTAGCCTTTGAAGCTCATCTTGTTGCCCGGCGCATATGCTTTTGGGTTTTCCAGGAAAGCAAAAAGGTTTTCCGGGGTCCAAACATCCGCCGCGGCGCTGAGGCTGCCGGAATAACCGCCAAAACCTTCGGCTGTGCCGACAGCGCGGCCTACAACACCATAAAGATATGGGCCAGTACCGTTGGCACCGTCGTCAACCTTGTGACAGCTGCCACATTTTTTCTTAAAGTCTTTACCACCTTCAACCGCATCGCCTGCGGCCAAAACTGCTGCAACGTCGATTTCTACAACTTCTTTGTCGCCGTGATCGTCGCCGTCGCCTGTGTCAATCACATAGGCCGCTTGCGCGTGGTCGCCATGACCGCCGCCACCGGTGTGGTACAGCGTTTCCGCGGCCCATTTGCCCAATAGAAGGACAAGCAGCGATCCGCAGACGCCGCCTACAACTTTGGTCATGGTCATTGTGTCAAACATGGGGTGCCCTGTCGCTATTCGCATTCGCTATCGTCGGGCGCGTGTCTATTGCTTCCCTTTGCGTATGGCAAGATATAGAAGGCGCGACCAAACGCCCGCCCCCAACTTTTCACCTCGGGTTGGATGGGGCCAAATTGATAGGAAACCGTTCATATGACCCAGCGCATTGCCTTCCAAGGAGAGCTCGGAGCCTATTCACATGAAGCGTGTCGTGACGCCCGTCCCGATATGGAAGCCCTGCCGTGCAACAGTTTTGAGGACGTTTTGGCTGCTGTACGCTCAAAAAAGGCGGATTTGGCAATGTTGCCGGTGGAAAATACCACCTACGGCCGTGTGGCGGATATTCACCGGATGCTGCCCGAAAGCGGATTGCGCATCATCGACGAAGCTTTTGTGCGGGTGCACATCAGTCTGATGGCCATGCCGGGCGTGCAGATCGAAGACCTGAAACTGGTGCGTGCGCATCCGGTTTTGATTCCCCAAGCCGAAGAATTTTTGTCGCGATATGGAATCAAGGGCGAATCTGCGGCGGACAGCGCGGGGGCAGCCGCAGACATTGCCGCTAAAAAAGAAATGACCGTTGGCGCGCTGGCGTCAGATCTGGCCGCTGAAATCAACGGGTTGCACATTCTTGCGCGCCACATCGAAGATCACGCCCACAACACAACACGCTTCCTTATCATGTCGCGGGATGCGGAGCATGACCGCCGCGGTGATCATGGCATGATGACCACCTTTGTGTTTCAGGTCCGCAACATCCCGTCGGCTTTGTACAAGGCCATGGGCGGTTTCGCGACCAATGGCGTCAACATGACGAAACTCGAAAGTTATATGGTCGGCGGGTCGTTTTCGGCCACGCAGTTCTATGCTGATATCGAGGGCCATCCAGATGATCCTGCGGTGCAGCGCGCGCTAGAAGAACTGGATTACTTCACTGATATGCTTGAAATTCTGGGCACTTATCCGCGTGATCCACGGCGTGACTAGATCAAAAGACTTGCCGCGCCTTCATGGCGCAGCAAGGCCACCTTGGTTTCTACGCCGTGGCTGCCTGAAAATCCGCCAAGTCCGGTTGCGGCCAAAACCCGATGGCATGGGATAATCAGGGGAATCGGATTGCCACCGCAGCCGCCACCGACGGCTTGGGCAGACACCCCGATATCTTTGGCCAAATCGCCGTATCGACGGGTTTCGCCAAATGGAATCGCATAGATCGCGTCACAGACCTTTTTCTGAAAATCGCTTCCCCGCACTGACAGCGGCAGGTCAAAAACACGCAAAGTGCCAGCGAAATATGCATCAATTTGCGCTTGCGCCTCTTTCAACAATGGCGTGGTTTCGCTGTTTCCATATTCTGCCCACTCAACGCGGACAATTGCGTCATCCTTTTGCACAATCTGCATGGGGCCGGTCGGTGTATTTATAAACAAGGTGGGCATTGACGCAGGCTAGGGCGCGCGGAGGATTTTGACAACGTGGATGTCGCAAACGGACTCGACAGTCCGCGCGGGTGCAGACACCCTGCGGTCAAACAGGAGTTTATAATGAAGACAGGTTTCATTGGCCTTGGGGCTGTGGGCGGCAAACTGGCCGGTAACTTAATAAATAACGGCGTGGCTCTGACGGTGTTTGATTTGGATGCAGATAGGGTCCAAATGTTTGTTGAGAAGGGCGCTACCAGCGCGCAATCTGCGGCAAACATCATGCGCGATTGCGATGTAGTGATCACCTCTTTGCCCAGCCCTGCCGCGTCCGAGGCGGTGTTGGCGCAAATGTTGCCGGAAATGGACGCGGGCAAAATCTGGGTCGAGATGTCGACCACAGACCCCGTTATGATCGCTGAACAATCCGAACGCGTTGCGGCAACAGGGGCAGTCACTGTTGAATCTCCGGTTTCCGGTGGATGCCATCGGGCCGCAACCGGCAACATTTCTATTTTTGCGGGCGGTGATCGTGACGCGTTTGAAAAGGTGCTGCCCTTACTGACGATTCTAGGCCGCAACGTGCTGCATACCGGAGAGATCGGCAGCGCATCCAAATTGAAGGTTATGACCAACTATTTGGCAACTGCGAACTTGCTGACGGTTTGTGAAGCGCTGACCACGATGAAGGCCGCTGGCTTGGATCTGGCGACGACCTATGAGGCGATCCGCATCAGTTCCGGCAATTCGTTTGTGCATGAAACCGAAAGCCAGTTGATCCTGTCCGGGTCGCGTGATGTCGATTTTGCCATGGATCTTGTGCAAAAGGATATCGGACTGTTTCAGCAATTGGCCGAGGCCCATGATGTGCCGCTGGAAATATCCCCCCAGATCATTGCGATGATCAAAGACGGGCAGGCGCGCTATGGGCAATCGGCCCAATCGGACCGGATGATTGAACGGCTGGAAGAGGCCACGGGCCTAAGTGTGCGCGCCGATGGCTTCCCGATGGAGCTGGTGGACGAAAAGCCGCCCGCACGCGGTGCCGAAGTTATACTGAATCGCTAAAACGCCATTGAGAGACCGGTCTTTTCGTTTTAGATCGGTCCCTTGAACCAAAATGGGACGGACTGGGCAATGACATCCGAGCAGATCATCTTTGACCCGCGATCCGCCGAATTCGCCGCTGACCCTTATCCGGTCTACGCCGCGCTGCGCCAGCTTGAGACCCCGTATTACTATGAGGATGTTGATAGCTGGATGTTGACCAAAATGGCCGATGTAGAGGCGGTCGCCTCTGACCGGTCCATGGTGCGCAGTCTGGACGATCAGCTGTCCGAGGCAGAGCGTAAAGCCGCCCAGCGCAAGATTAACTGGCATGAAATGCCGTTTCATGAACGGTTTGTGCAAACAAATTTGCTCGAAAGCGAAGGGGCAGTGCACCACCGGCTGCGCACCGTTGTGTTTCGGGAATTCACCAAGAGCATGATCGCCCGTCAACGCGAAGCGATCCAAAGTTTTGTGGACGGGAAGTTGGAAGCGCTAACCGATCTGGGTGAATTTGATTTCATTGAGGATTTTGCGGCCCATGTACCGGGGCACATTATTGGCCGGCTGCTGGGTGTGCCGGATGAGCATTGCCCCCAGTTGCGCATTTGGTCGGAAAATGTGGTGCGCTTTTTTGATATCGGCCGCGATGACACGGACAAAGCGATTGCCGAACAAGCCACCAAGGAATTCTACCTGTTTTTGATGGATCTGGTGGCCGAACGCCGAAAGAATCCCCAAGAAGACCTGTTGTCCCAGATGATGCTGCACCGAGAAGCGGGCCGCCTGTCCGAAGATGAATTGATCGCTACGGCGATGTTGATTTTGATGGCCGGGCATGGGTCGACCATCGATGTGTTGGGATCGGGGATGCATGCCTTACTGCGCTTTCCCGGTCAGCATCAAAAACTACGCGCGGATCCGGCGTTGGTCGGAACAGCGGTCCAGGAAATGTTCCGCTATGAGGCCCCTTTGCCGTATTTCCACCGCTTCGCCACCAAGGATTGCGAGATCGGCGGGCGATCATTCAAGGCTGGCACACGTTTCGGGCTGCTGTATGGGGCGGCCAACCGTGATCCGGCGCGCTTCGAACTTCCTGACATGTTTGATATTACCCGTAGCCCGAACCGTCACATTGCATTTGGCAAAGGGGCGCATCTGTGTCTGGGAAACCATCTTGCGGCGCTGGATATGGATGTGATTTTTTCAACCCTGAACCAGCGTTTCGCCAAGATTGAACTGGCCGGCGGGCCGCCAGAATATAAACGCGGGTTGTCTGTGCGCGGTCCCAAGTCGCTCCGGATCGCTGTTACCCCTGTCTAAGCCGCTTTCCCCGCGCGGGTTTTGCGCGTATTGGGCAATGCAGGGACATTGAGGGACCGACATGAGCGATACTGAACTGGCATATATCAAAGCATCCGCACCGCGCCGGGTGATTGGCGCAGGGGCGATGGTCGGCCTTGGTGCAATGATGCTGTATCTGGCCTTTGCCGCGCCGCCGGAAAACCCGTTTTGGCTGGTGTTTTTGATCGGATGCGGGCTGTTTGCCCTTTGGGTGTCACAGGTGCTTTGGCAATCTACAGCGCGTAAACTGATCCTGACCGAAGATGCGCTTATGGATGATCAGGGGGTCTTGGTCGCCAAGCTGGACCAGATCGAAAAGGTGGATCGGGGTGCCTTTGCGATGAAGCCTTCGAACGGTTTTGTCATTTTTCTCAAGGAACCTTTGCCGCGCGCATGGTATCCGGGCCTGTGGTGGCGGATCGGCAAACGGGTTGCTGTCGGCGGTGTGACATCGGGCGGTGAAACAAAACCGGTGGCGGATATTATCACCCTAAAAATTTCCAAAGTTCTGGAAGACTAAAGCGACATGGCCGCGCCCGTCACGGGGCGCGGCCATTGCCAAAGTCCTGCAAAGGGGTTCGCAAGGCTTTAACAATTTCGCGATTTAGAGGTTTGAAAACACGACCTGAGGTGTATAGCGCGGCCGGGTAAAGCTGTATGTCATGATCTCAAAGTCGCTGAGACCGACATCAAAGATTGGTTCATGCAGGTCCCAAGTTTCGACCAAAATCAACTGATCGCCACTGTTTGCGGCGGGAAGCCGTGTCGTGAAATCGTCCATATCGCTGTTGCGCAGCACCGACTGATTGCCGCGCCGTTTGGACCAAACCACAGACCACGCACCGTCATCTGAATCATATTGCACGACGGTCACCCGCAAGTCGCTGTCAGTGCCGGATGTTTTGGTCAACTCACGCAGCAATCTGCGGGCGTTAGAGATGTAAACGCCGCTAATCGGATCAGTCTCGCGTGAAATCATATCGCCAATCACGTAGTTGGCTTTCTGGCTCACGCTTTGTTGGCGAAAGGCGTCAAAATACACCCATCCCGCGCCGAACAGCCACAGCAAAACGGGTAGGACAATCAACGCTTCGAGGGTGATGTAACCCCGTGTGTCGGCGGAAAAACGGCGCAGACGCGAAGTCAGAATACCTGTCATGATCTGTCCTTTCCTTAAGATGGTTCGTGAACAAAGGCCGTGCTGACGACGAGAGCGGTATAGCCCTCGGAGTCTTTGGCCAAACTTGAACTGATCGTTCCCGCTGGCGTTATCGGCTGGTACTTGTAGCAGACGCGCAGCAGCATCATTTCGTTGGTCCCGCCGTTCTGGAATGACCGGTGCGGCGTGACATTCAGCGTGGTGTCTGCGCAATCTGCGGCATCGATGATGCCATCCCAGTCTCGCATATCCAGCGATACCATTTCCAGATGCAGTGTGCTCATACAGCCCGGCAGAACCGCGGCCCCATCGCAAATCGCCTGCTTGATTTCATCAGGATCGGACACTGATCCCAGACGGATGTCGCGGACTGTGTCGTCCAGGGCGCGTTCTAGCGCTGTTTGGCGAATGGTCACAGTGCCCAACTCAATGGAGGACAAGATCAAAATCAAAAAGACCGGTGTCCAAAGGGCAAAGGGAATTACCATTGAACCGCGTTCTTCGCGGGTGAAGGTTTTGATGCGGGATCGCAAGGAACGGATCATTGGGTCAACCTCAGCATTTGGAGGGAGCGGGCAATTGAAGAAAAAGTGTCGTTTAGATCCTCTCCATCAACGTCAAAATAATGGGCGGTAGAGGAGGCGCAGTCTTGCATAGCCTCTAGCCCTGCTGTGGGGGCTTCGACGCCAATCGCATAGACAACAACGCCATTGTCGCGTGCTGCCTGGCAGACCGTCGACAGGTTTGTATCTGCGCTGGATCCGTTCACAGTTGATCCATATGCGTAATAGGCATCGTAATAGTCGCTATATGGAAGATAGCCGTTTGAATAGGGCGGATAAAAGAACTGGGATGCCACTGCGGCCGTGCTAAAGCGTGAATACAGCTCAGCATTGGTCATTTGATACAGCTGCGAAGCGCTGGCACCGCTAGGACCGTCAGGTTC
This sequence comes from Pelagimonas varians, assembly GCF_003208435.1. Taxonomy (GTDB): domain Bacteria; phylum Pseudomonadota; class Alphaproteobacteria; order Rhodobacterales; family Rhodobacteraceae; genus Pelagimonas; species Pelagimonas varians. Next base: position 60,783 of record NZ_QKMF01000018.1, read on the forward strand.
GCTTTGGTATTTTGACGAAGTGTATCCACCGGCCATGCGCAACCAATAATAGGTGTCATTGTTGGTGCCGGAATTGTCGGTCACCCTAAGCGAGTAGCGGTCATCGCTGCGGCTTGTTGTACCGCGTGTATCAACCCAAGCTTCGGACATGCCGTATTTGAAATCTGACTTAAGGTCGTATTGCGTGGTGTTCTGGCCGTCCGTCATGACCACAACAAACTTGAGCGTTTCATAGTCCGCATATTCAGCAGGGCGGTTGGCGTGATCTTCCGCGACATACCCTGCGGCAGACAAGGCTTGAACCGCAGGGCGTGCTGCCGGATCGAGCAGGGCCGCCCCCCACTTCATCCCAAGATCGATTGCGGTGTTGCCACCTGCATCCAGCGTGTCGATATGTGCTTTGATTGTAGTCGCGTTTGAACTGTGGGCGATGACCGCGCTGGTTTCACCTGTTGCACACCAAGGTCTGGAAATCGTGCCGCTGCTGGTGCTTGAGTTGTAGGGATCAAAATGGGCAAGTCGCGACAGTTCGGTTGATGTGCTAACCGCTGTTGCGAGAAAGTCATCGGTCCCAAATGTTGCGCAGCTGGAATAGGCGTGAACGTCTTCGAGATTGAAATACTGGCCCACGTTGTCGCCAAGGTTAACGGTCGCATTATAAGGTATCACCGAAATAGACACCATATCCGACCCGTTGTCGGGCAGCATCAAGTCAACAAAGCCCTTGGCGGCGGTTTGCAGTTGGTCAATTTTGTCACCGCCCATCGATCCGGATATGTCCAGAACCAGAGAGATTTCGATCTTGGTCAACCCGTGTTCTGCTGCCGCATGGCCAGCTGCTTGCAAGTTGTTCACTCCGATCAAACTCATAAAGTTTGATGGCATTGTTACATGACCGTCTGCGGTTACACGCTTGAAGTTCAGGCTTTGGTCCACTGTCACACTGCTAAGTGCGTCGGGCATATTCATCGCGCGAAAGTATTCTTCAACGACAAATTCCGGATCCAGGAAGTTTTCCATACTGGCCGCTGCCAACACAGCGCGGTCGAGCGTGTTTTGCACTTTGTTGCGTTTCAATTCAGCGTGGATCATATCGATACCAATGCCGCCAAACACCATCATGACCAATGCACCGGTGACGGCTATGTAGGACATGGCACCATCTTGGGTCCGCCAAAAGCGGCCCAGAAACGCACTGGTTTTTGACTGAGGCATGGCTTGTGCGCTCTTCTCTAATGTGATCCGCATCCTGTACCTTCCTTCCGGTCCGTCCGGGAAATAACACATGCAACTAAACGATTTATTGCCTGACTTATGACAGGCTAAGATGGCCAAATTTTGGCGTTTTGAACGGCAATTTTAGAGATTTTTATCTATAATTCAGGACATTACACATAGGTTTGAGTGCTTTGTTTCCCGTGCGTGGACAACGATTGGCGATTGGGCAGGGGGGCGCGGGCCAATTGCGGCGAAAAAAAGGTGAGAAAAAAACCTTTGTGGCGTTAACGTGATTCTCATGGCGGCCTTTTTAGGGTGAGCCAACTGACCGGCATTTCGGTTGGTGCCAAATTTTTGCTAGGAGGGCCTTCATGTCCGCTGCGCCAGTGAATGAACCGACGTTTCGCGAATCCGTCGACCTAATGTATAATCGCGCAGTTGCGTTGATGGACTTGCCGCCCGGCCTTGAGGAAAAAATCAGGGTTTGCAACGCAACCTATATGGTGCGCTTCGGCGTGCGCCTGCGTGGCCAAATTCAGACTTTTGTGGGTTACCGATCAGTTCATTCCGAACATATGGAACCTGTGAAAGGTGGCATTCGCTATGCTTCGGCAGTGGATCAGGACGAGGTTGAGGCGCTTGCTGCGCTAATGACGTTCAAGTGTGCCTTGGTTGAGGCACCTTTTGGTGGCTCCAAGGGCGGCTTGTGCCTCGATCCACGCCAATATGACCAGCATGAGCTGGAACAAATCACACGGCGCTTTGCATATGAGTTGATTAAGCGCGACTTGATCCACCCGTCGCAAAACGTTCCGGCCCCCGACATGGGAACCGGTGAACGCGAGATGGCTTGGATCGCGGATCAATATGCGCGGATGAACACCACGGATATCAATGCACGTGCCTGTGTAACGGGCAAACCGCTGAACGCGGGCGGCATTGCGGGCCGGGTCGAAGCGACGGGCAGGGGGGTTCAATACGCGCTGCGCGAGTTTTTCCGCCACCCCGAAGACATTGCGGCGGCCGGGTTAGAAGGGTCGCTGGATGGCAAGCGGGTCATCGTTCAAGGATTGGGCAATGTGGGCTATCACGCTGCGAAATTCCTGCAAAGTGAAGATGGCTGCAAGATTACGGGTATTATCGAACATGATGGCGCACTCTTTAGTTCCGGCGGACTGGATGTGGAGAAAGTGCGGAACTGGATAATCTCGCATGGTGGAATCACCGGGTATCCGGATGCCAATCACACTGCCGAAGGAACCGCGGTTCTCGAAGAAGAATGTGACATCTTGATCCCTGCGGCGCTTGAGGGGGTCATAAACCTTTCCAATGCCGACCAGATAAAAGCCAAGCTGATCATCGAGGCGGCGAACGGTCCGGTAACTGCTGGGGCTGATGACATCTTGCGTGACAAGGGCGTTGTGATCATTCCTGACATGTATGCAAATGCAGGCGGGGTAACGGTTTCCTATTTCGAATGGGTCAAAAACCTTAGCCACATCCGGTTTGGCCGCATGCAACGCCGCCAAGAAGAAGCGCGCCATCAATTGGTTGTCGATGAGTTGGAGCGGATCGATGAGGCTATGGGGGAAAATTGGAACCTGAGCCCGTCGTTTAAGGACAAATACTTAAAAGGGGCGGATGAGCTGGAATTGGTGCGTTCGGGTCTCGATGATACAATGCGGACAGCCTATCAATCTATGCGAGAGGTGTGGCACAGCCGCGCCGACGTGAAGGATTTGCGCACTGCGGCCTTCATTGTGGCCATTGAAAAGGTTGCCAAAAGCTATCAGGCCAAGGGGCTTTAAGGGAATTACCACGCTTTTGAGGGTGCCCGGCGTTCGGGCACCCACTGACCTTGCAGCAAAAGACATGCCAGTGCGTTTTATCGAATTCGATATAGACGCCGCTATTTCGCCACATTTTGATCTGCTTCGTAACCAGAACAGTAACTATTCCTAATTCCTGAAATCGCATGCCCAATAGCGGGCTTGCGGAGCAAAGGAATAGGAACATGCTACCTGAAGCTCAAAAACCACTGCGCCTCCCGACAGGGAACGGTGCCAGTGCGAGGGCTTTTTCAGTGTCTGCAGCGGCAACCGGTGTATCGGGTGCCTGCAAGTTAGTTAGTAAACCTCAGCACCGTCACTCTGCTTGTGTCCGTAAGTCTCACTGTGAGAATGCGGCTGCGCTTAAGGCATCCGAACTGGTCGACGCAAAACGCACGGCCCAAGGATCCAACGTGCTTTGTCCATTAGTTGGGCAGTGCACCCTTACCAGATGTGAGGGGGCGGCGAATGAATTTCCCATCTATAAACGGCAAAGTTGACCCAGCGTTAACACTTGTGACCGACCTGTCCGAAAATACCCTTTGGTCGATAAATAATCAGCAAGATACCGTAAAAAAAGGCAATTTACGGCGGTTTTCGACGGGTTTGATCCCACAATGGCACCGCTTTAGCCCGTATTGCGCCCCATTTATGTCCGAAAGGATAATTAATCCTTTGTTCATACCTCGGAAGAAATCCGCGGTGAATAAAGGAGAGAAGTTCATGCCTCGGCCCCTTGCGATCACAACCCGCTTCTCAGAGTGCGAAGATGGCAACGTGACCATTTTTTCTGTGTTCATGCTGGTGTTGATCTTAATGATCACCGGTGCCTCCGTAGACATTATGCGCTTCGAAGCCACACGTGCCAAGATGCAAGGTACGCTGGACCGCGCGGTTTTGGCGGCGGCGGATCTGGACCAAGAACAAGACCCTACATCCGTGGTCAACGACTACATGGCAAAGGCGGGTCTGTCGGAAGTTCTTGCAGATGTAGAAGTTGATCAAGGTATGAACTACCGCACCGTAACCGCAAGCGGATCTGTTGTCATGGACATGATCTTTTTGCACATGTCGGGGATCGAGACCCTGACCGTGCCCGGATTGAGCGTCGCCGAGGAGAAAATCTCGGATGTGGAAATCTCGCTTGTTCTGGATATTTCGGGATCTATGGGCGGAACTCGCATTGCCAACATGCAAACGGCCGCCAAAGAATTTGTGGAAACAGTTATCCAAGAAGAGAGCGATTCCGGACTGACGACAGTCTCGCTCATCCCGTACAATGCGACGGTCAATTTGGGCAGCACACTGGCCAACTATTGGACTTTGTCTGACCAACACAGCTATTCGAATTGTGGAACGTTCCCGGCAACCGCCTTTAATACAGCGCAAATTGATCCGTCGGCCGAAATCGAACGTCTTGGTCATTTTGATCTGTATTCCACTGACCAAAGCAGCTCTTCCATCTCAAGCCCGTGGTGTAAAACGGGTGATCAAGGTGCGATGATGGTTCACAGCTCGGATGCCACGGCCCTCAAGTCCCATATCGAAAGCCTGAGTGCTGGCGGTAACACTGCGATTGACCTCGGGATGAAGTGGGGCGTTGCTCTGCTCGACCCATCAAGCAACCCTGCGGTGGTTGCAATGGCCTTGGATGATGTCGTTGAGGACAATGCCTCTGACCGTCCAACCTCCTATGACGACCCAGAAGCGATCAAATTCGTTGTCGTTATGACGGATGGCGAAAACACCACTCAATACGATCTGAAATCCCAGTACAAATACGGGATGTCCGATATCTGGATCGATGAACGCGGCACCAGCAGCACCAGTGATGATCGCTTCTCGCTAAAAGTTCAAAGTAATGTCTATTTTTGGGAGCGGTATGAAAACAGCGGCTGGAGCTATCGTTACCGCAGCTCTGCGGACGGCGGCAATAGCGCCCGCCAGATGAGCTATGCCGAATTGTTCGCCCGCTTTGGCACCAAGGCCGTCGCCAAGAAAATGTACTATCAGCCCTACTACGATGGGTATGTGTCCAACTCCGAGTACAACGATATTTATTACGGCTATGAGGCCATCGTGAACGGGTCTGCCGCAGATGAACGGTTGGAAGACATTTGCGACGCCGCAAAAGATGCTGGGGTTGTTGTCTTTGCAATCGGTTTCGAAGCGCCAACCGGGGGGCAAGAGGCAATGGAAAACTGCGCGTCTTCGTCCAGCCATTACTTTGACGTTGACGGTGTCGAAATCACAGAAACCTTCCATGCCATTGCACGCCAAATCAATAGCCTGAGGTTGATCCAATGATGTTCTATATCAAAGAGTTCGCCCAACGCTTCCAGAAGGAAGAAGATGGCAACGCAACCGTCGAATTTACGATCTACTTTACGATCTTTTTCTTCATTCTGGCGGCGGCGGTCGAGATTGCTTACATCAATATGCGCCATGCGATGCTGGAACGCGGTCTGGATCTTGCGACACGCGATATTCGGATCAGCACGGGGCACATCCCCAGCTATGAAGAGGTTCGGACAAAGATCTGCACCAAAGCAGCGATCCTGGAAGACTGCGAAAACAATTTGCGACTAGAGATGGTACAAGTTGACCCAAGGGCCTTTTCATCAACAGCCCCCTACGACACAGACTGCCAGAATGCGGCGGAAGATCTGCGTCCGGTTCGCAACTTTGTGCATGGCCAAGACAACGAGATGATGCTGATCCGTGCCTGTCTCAAATACAAACCAATGATGCCAACGACCGCGATTGGAAAAGAACTCAATTTGGATGACTACGGCTACGCACAGCTTATTGTGACATCAGCCTTTGTTCAGGAGCCGAGGTAACCGCCATGCTGAAAACGCTCATATCCCGCCTAAAAGGATTTGCCGGTGCCGAGAACGGCAGTGTGGCCATCGAAACTCTGATTTTCATCCCGTTGATGACAACAATTATTGCCGCGACGTTTTCATTCCACGATGCGTTTAGGTACAAGAGTTTGAACGTCAAAGCGGCCTATACAATTTCTGACGCGATCTCTCGTGAAACCGATCCGATAGACAACGACTATCTGGACGGGATGGTTGAGTTGCTGGAGTATTTGACCCGCTCCGAAGGGCCGTATTCACTGCGGGTCACGCTGGTGCGCTACAATGCTAAACAGGTTAAATATGTCTCCGAATGGTCGAAGACACGCGGCGACTTTGACCGGTTGAGCACTTGGCAACTACGTTCTCTCGAAGAACGCCTTCCGGATATGTTGCACAACGAGCGCGTGATTTTGGTTGAAACCGCAACTGACTATGTGCCCCCGTTTGAAGTGCCCGGGTTGAATGAGGCAAGCCTGTTTTACAACTATGGTTTTACCCGCCCGCGCTTTGCACCAAAAATTGTTTGGAGCAATAACTGATTGCGACAAAAAGAGTCGCTATCGGATAGGGCGTTGACGTTATACCGCATTGATACTGGAAGGCAGGGCTGCTCTACTGGCCCTGCTTTTTCATGGGGTGAAGGATGCGATTTTCAGCGCTAAAAGTTCTGAAAGAAGGGCTGACCGGCAACAAGGGCTGGCAACCCCACTGGCGTAACCCCGAGCCAAAAGCGGAATACGACGCCGTGATTATCGGCGGGGGCGGGCACGGGCTTTCGACTGCGTATTACCTTGCCAAGGAGCATGGTCTTTCAAACATTGCCGTGTTGGAAAAAGGCTATCTTGGTGGTGGTAATGTCGGGCGCAATACCACCATCGTGCGGGCCAACTACTATCTGCCGGGCAATTCTGAATTCTACAGCCATTCCCTGAAATTGTGGGAAGGGCTGGAACAGGATTTGAATTATAACGTGATGCATTCCCAGCGCGGGATCATCAATCTGTTCCATTCCGACGGGCAACGTGATGCTGCTGTCAGGCGCGGAAATGCGATGATCAACCAAGGGGACGATGCGCATTTGCTGAGCCGCGAAGAGGTGCGGGCCAAGCTGCCTTACCTCGATTTCGACAATGCGCGCTTTCCGATCTATGGCGGGTTGTACCACCCACGCGGCGGCACGGCGCGCCACGATGCGGTGGCCTGGGGCTATGCGCGCGGTGCAGATCAACGCGGCGTTGATTTGATTCAAAACTGCGAAGTTACTGGAATTGATGTTGAAAACGGCAAGGTCGTGGGGGTGCAAACCACACGCGGACCCATTCGGGCCAAAAAAGTAGGGATGGTCACTGCGGGCCGGTCCAGCCAAGTGGCGCAGATGGCAGGCATGCGCCTGCCCATCGAAAGCCATATCTTGCAGGCCTATGTCACCGAAGGGCTAAAGCCCGTGATTGATCATGTTGTGACCTTTGGGATGAGCCATTTCTACATTAGCCAGTCTGACAAGGGCGGCTTGGTTTTCGGCGGAGATTTGGATTTTTATGCGTCTTATGCGGCGCGGGGCAACCTGCCAGGCAAGGAACAAGTCATGGAAGCCGCGATGGCCTTGATGCCGATGATCGGCAAGGCGCGTGTGCTGCGCAGCTGGGGCGGGATCATGGACATGTCGCCGGATGGCTCTCCGATCATCGACAAGACCCATATTGACGGGCTCTTTTTGAACACTGGCTGGTGTTATGGCGGCTTTAAGGCCGTGCCGGGATCAGGTTTTGCGATGGCGCATTTGATGGCCACTGGCCGGCCGCATGCCAGCGGCGAGAAATTAAGGTTGGACCGGTTTGAAACCGGCCGAGGATTGATGGACGAAGAAGGAACGGGCGCGCAACACAATCTCCACTAGGAAAGGAGCTAAAATGCGTATTTTCAAAACAACGGTTCAGGCGGCTTTGGCCGGAGCTTTGGTGATGGCTGCCAGTGTCGCATCTGCCAATGAAATTCGTCCGGGGTGCTATGAACGGATTTATTCGTCGGGCCATTTGGCAACGCACCCCGATCAACATGTGGCTGCTATCCGTATGAAGGTTGGCGAGTGGGCCACAAATGTGTCTCGCGCGACCCAGCTTGAGGCGGTCATGGCCAATCAAGGGCGTGCACGCGGCACCCGCTATGCCGGTCGAACACTGTCTCAGTTCCTGTTTTGCGGAACCGAGGGCCGGTGGGACACCTGCGTGGTCGGCTGTGATGTCGGGTCGTTGCAAGTCACCAAGCAAACCAACACGTCGATGACGTTTCGGACACGCTACCTTTTGGTGGGCGAGGTCGCAGATTGCGGCGGAGAAATAGATCTGGCGGAAATTCCCGGCCAATGGGTCAGCTATAAACTAAACCGAGCACCGGACTCGGCTTGTAACGGAATGTGAGAGAAAAATGAGACTGACCTGCCCCCTGTGTGGAGAGCGCGACAGCCGCGAGTTTTATTATCAGGGGGCAGCATCGATGCTGAACCGTCCGCCTGCCGATGCGGCAGGTCAGGAATGGCACAGCTATATGCATCTGCGCGACAATCCAGCCGGCGAAGTGCGGGATCTTTGGTATCACCAAGATGGATGCGGGTCTTGGCTCGTTGTGTCGCGGAACACTGTGACACATCATATTTCCAGTGTTGACCTGATCGGAGCGCAAAATGCGGGTTGACGGCAAAGGCCGGATTGACCGGGAAGCACCGCTGACATTCCGCTTTGATGGCCATGACCACACGGGGTTTGAGGGGGATACATTGGCCTCTGCCCTGATGGGGGATGGGGTGCGGTTGATGGGCCGCAGTTTCAAATATCACAGGCCGCGCGGTGTCATGACCGCCGGATCAGAAGAGCCAAACGCATTGGTGACAACGCGCAGCGGCACCCGATCCGACCCGAACGTACGGGCCACGGTGCAAGAACTGTACGAAGGGCTGGAGGCCCGCAGCCAGAACCGTTGGCCGTCACTCGGCTTTGATCTTTTGGGCATGAATGACTTGGCGGCACCGTTTCTGGGGGCTGGTTTCTACTATAAAACCTTTATGTGGCCGCGGGCTTTTTGGGAGAAGCTATACGAACCTGCAATCCGCCGTGCGGCGGGGCTGGGTGCGTTGTCCGGCAAGGCTACAGATGAAATCTATGAAAAGGCCTTTGCGTTTTGCGACGTGTTGGTGATTGGGGGTGGCCCTGCTGGTTTGATGGCGGCGCTGTCCGCAGGGCTGGCTGGTGCGGATGTGATTTTGTGCGACGAGGATGCCGAATTTGGCGGCCGCTTGTTGGCTGAGGCCGAACAGGTCGGCGACGCTCCGGCGTTTGATTGGGTACAAGACACCGTGGCGCGGTTGAACAGCATGGACAACGTGCGTTTGATGACACGTACCACGGTGACCGGAGCATATGACCAAGGCAGCTTTGGCGCGCTAGAACGGGTGGCGCATCATGTCGCGGATGCGGCTGGAGCGCCGCTGGAATGCTTTTGGCGGATCGCGGCCAAACGGTCGGTTTTATGCGCGGGAGCCTTGGAGCGGCCCGTCGCATTTCGCGACAATGATCGGCCCGGTGTGATGATGGCTGGGGCTATGCGCAGCTACCTCAACCGATGGGGCGTCGCGCCCGCGAAATCCCTGGCCGTTTTTGGCAACAACGATGATGCGCACCGCACCGCGCGGGATTTGGCCCAAGCCGGAGTGCATGTTGCCGCGCTGATTGACAGCAGGGCCGATGCCCCGAATTTGGCAGGGGATGTGCCCTATTTTCCGGGGCATTTGGTGACGCGGGCCTATGGGCGACGCGGGCTTGAGGCGATTCAATTACGCCGTCCCGATGGATCACAGTTTAAAATGCATGTGCAGGGGCTGGGTGTGTCTGGAGGGTGGAACCCGTCGCTGCACCTGAGTTGTCATATGAATGTCCGTCCGGAATGGCGTGATGATATAGCAGCCTTTGTGCCTCGGCCGGATGCGGTGCCGGGTATGCGGGTTGCGGGCAGTGCGTGCGGGCAGTTTTCGACGGCAGAATGCTTGAAAAGCGGGGCCGGCGCTGGGCAAGAGGCCGCGCAGGATTTGGGGTTTGCTGCGTCTGGGCCACAGCTTCCTGACGCAGAAGATGCCCCTTATCGGTTGCGGCGGCTTTGGGCCGTTGAGGGAAAGGGGCGGGCCTGGCTCGATTTCCAAAACGATGTGACGGTCAAAGATGTCGTGCAAGCGGCGGCAGAGAATTTTGCGTCGGTCGAGCACATGAAGCGATACACCACGCAAGGGATGGCACCGGACCAAGGTAAATCATCAAATATGCTGGCGCTGGCTGTTCTGGCGGATGCAACGGGGCGTGGTATTCCCGAGACTGGCACAACAACCTTTCGCCCGCCCTACACACCGGTTGCGATAGCGGCGATGGGCGCAGGCGCGCAGGGCAAAACCTATGCACCTGAACGGTTTACCACCTCGCATGACGACAGTTTGCCAAACATTGAGGCTGGTCTTTGGTATCGGCCCAGCTATGTGCCTAAAGCGGGTGAAAAGACATGGCGCGAAAGCTGCGACCGAGAAGTGCAGATGGTGCGCAGCGCGGTTGGCATTTGCGATGTGTCGACCCTTGGCAAGATTGATCTGCAAGGGCCGGACGTCGGAAAACTCCTTGATTTTGTCTACACGAACACGTTTGGCAGTTTGAAACCGGGTCGTGCGCGCTATGGGCTGATGTTGCGGGAGGACGGGTTTGTCATGGATGATGGAACCTGCGCGCGGCTTGATGATAATCGCTGGTTGATGACCTCCACAACCGCTGCGGCGGGTCAGGTGATGCGGCATCTGGATTGGGTGCAGCAGGCGTTTTGCCCTGATCTGGCTTTGCGTTTCACGTCTGTCACCGAACAGTGGGCGCAATTTGCGGTGGCTGGTCCAAAATCGCGCGAGCTGTTGAATGATCTACTGGATCAGCCGATTTCCGATGAGACATTTCCGTTCATGCAATGCGGTGTTGTTTCGGTTGGCGGGATCACCGCACGGCTGTTCCGGATCTCGTTCTCGGGCGAGCATGCTTATGAAATTGCAGTTCCTGCCCGGTATGGGGCGTCGCTGTTCGAAACATTGGTCAGCCGGGCCGAGGTGCTGGGCGGTGGGGCCTACGGGATGGAGGCCTTGAACGTGATGCGGATTGAAAAAGGGCATATTACCCATGCCGAAATCCACGGGGCCACGACGGCTTTTGACATCGGATTTGGCCGGATGATTGCAGCGAAAAAGGACTGCGTCGGTAAGGCGATGGCGGCAAGGCCGGGCTTGATAGACACCGCACGGGAACAATTGGTGGGGTTGCGGCCTGTTGATGCGGGCGGCGAGGCCCCGTCTGGAGCGCATTTGTTTGATGCTGGGGCCGAGCCGGTGCGCGAAAACGATCAAGGCTATGTGACTTCGACCTGTTTCTCGCCCAGTTTGGGCGAAGTGCGCGCGCTCGGGTTTTTGAAGAACGGTCCCGACCGTCATGGTGAGGTGGTGAAACTGGTGGATCACATGCGCGGGATCGAAACCCGATGCGAGGTGACTGATCCGGTTGTCTTTGATCCTGAAGGGGGGCGGCTGCGTGGTTAATCTAAAAACTGCTTCGGCGTTTCAAGATGTCGATGCGAAGCAAATTGGAACAGTTACAGTTTGCCCAGCGGATGAGCGCGTTCTGACATTGATCGCGCCTTTGCCGGGGCAAACCCCGGCGCTAACTGAGGCAATGGAGGGCGCTTTGGGGCTGGGTTTTCCAGAGCCGGGCGGCGTAACGAGGGCGGGGGATATTCGCTGCGTTTGGATGGGACGGGATCAAGCCGTCTTGATTGGCTCGGCCCCGCTGGCGGAATGGCAGTGGCCCGCTTTGATCAGCGACCAAAGCGATGGCTGGGCCGTTTTGAAGGTGTCTGGACCCGAAGCCGCAGAGGTGTTGGCGCGTTCTATGCCAATAAATGTTCGCGCGATGGAGGGAGCCGCCCGCACCCAATGCGGCCATATCCCGATCTCCGTTTCGCGTATCGGACCTGAAAATTATGAGATCATGTGTTTCAGATCGATGGCACATAGTCTGTTTCGGGAAATTGCGCATTCAGCGGCTTTGCTTGCTGCGCGCCGCGAGCTGTCGTAAACACGGGGCCACTTGCGAAAAGGGATAAAGCGATGACACCACGGATTTTTCTGGCTGTACTGGTTTTGGCCGCGCCGATGGCAATGGCGCAAGAAGCCTTGAAGCCAGACTGTGATGCGCAGGCTGCCTTGGTTATGGACGTGGTAAATGACCGTGTTGACGGGGTGCGCAAAGGCAAAGCACGCCGGGTTTTGCGGGCCGCGTTGGACCGCACAGCGGCGGATATGCTGGCTGACTGGGTCTATGCCCTGCCCGAAGAGCAGCTGACTGATGAAATTGGCAAGACCTGGAAAACCCAATGCGCAGCCATGTAAGCGGCCTGTTGTTATATTGAGCGCCTTTCGGCGCGCTGGGCACCTCGCCCCCCTGCTTTGCAGGGGGCCTCAGGCTGGTGCGCGGTGTGAGTGCGGTTTGCCCTCTGCTCGGTAGGCCCTTGTTGCGGGTGTGGGAATCGCGATACTAAAACACCATGAGCCTGCCCCCCGGATTTCTTGATGAACTGCGCAATCGTATCAGCCTGTCCCAAGTGGCGGGCCGCAAGCTTATGTGGGACGCACGCAAGTCCAATCAGGGAAAAGGGGATTTGTGGGCTCCGTGCCCCTTTCATCACGAAAAAACAGCGTCTTTTCATGTGGATGACCGCAAGGGTTACTACTATTGCTTTGGGTGCCACGCCAAAGGCGACGCGATTTCCTTTGTGCGCGAGACCGAGAATGTCAGTTTCATAGAAGCGATTGAAATTCTTGCCACCGAAGCCGGGATGGAGATGCCCAAGGCTGATCCGCGTGCCAAAGAAAAATCTGATCGCCGCACTGTTTTGAGCGAGGTGATGGAGCAAGCGGTCCAGTTCTTCCGCTTGCAGTTGAAGGCGGAGGCAGGGAGCGCCGCGCGGGCTTATCTGGACAAACGGGGACTGTCGCAATCCGCGCGCGACACCTTTGAGATCGGGTTTGCGCCTGCGGGATGGGAAAACCTGCGGGAACATTTGAAGGCCAAGGGGATCGCCCCTGAGCTGATGCTGGCTTGCGGCTTGGTTAAGTCATCGGACAAGGGGCGCGAACCTTATGATGTGTTTCGCAACCGGATCATGTTCCCGATCCGCGATGCCCGCGGCAAGGCGATTGCCTTTGGCGGGCGGGCGATGGACCCCAATGATAACGCCAAATATTTGAACTCTCCGGAAACCGAGCTGTTTGATAAATCACGCAACCTATACAATATGCGCCCCGCCCGCGAGGCGGCGGGGCGCGGTCAGCCGTTGATCGTTGCCGAAGGCTATATGGACGTGATTGCCCTGTCCGAGGCCGGGTTTGGCGCAGCCGTAGCCCCGCTAGGGACCGCTGTGACAGAGCCACAGATGCAACTGATGTGGCGCATGTCCCAAGAGCCGCTCATTGCACTGGATGGTGACAAGGCCGGGCTGCGTGCGGCCTATCGGGTGATCGACATTGCTTTGCCTTTGCTGGAGGCGGGCAAGGGGTTGCGGTTCGCGATCATGCCTGAGGGCAAAGATCCGGATGATTTGGTGCGGTCCGGCGGGCCGGAAGCGGTCCAGAAGGTTTTGGATGACGCCATGCCCATGGTGCGCCTGCTTTGGCAAAATGAGACAGAAGGCAAGGTTTTCGACAGCCCTGAACGCAAAGCGGCGTTGGATAAACTGTTGCGGGCTCGGATCGCTAAAATCACGGACCCCCATCTGCGCCGTCATTACGGCGACGAAATCAAAGAGCTGCGCTATGCTCTGTTTCGCCCCAATCGGCAAAATGCGGGTGGTAGCGGATTTGGCCAGCGGGCCGGAAAGTCCGAATGGTCTCCGCGTCGGGACTGGAAAAATGCGCCTTTGCCCGCCACAGCAGGGGCAAAATCGTCTTTGATGGTGACCGCAGGCGACAATGCTGAAACCGCGCTGCGCGAGGCGGTTATTTTGCTGTCGGTTCTAGCGACGCCGGATGTGGCAGCAGAATTTGAGGGCCAGTTGGAAAGGATGCCCTGCCATGATCCCGATCATGCGTTGCTGCGAGATGTGATTTTGCGCAACATCGGGGCCGAAAATGATATGCGTTTTCGCGCAGAGGATGCAATCGGACCCGAAACCCTTGAAACCATGCTGTCGGCGCGCCATGTGGCGGTTGTGCCCTGCATCCGCACGCCCGGAAATCCCGAAATGGCCCGCATGACCGTGGCCGAAGAATTGGCAAAGCTGGATGCGTTGCATGGGTGGCACGTCGAATTGGCCGAAGCACAAGAAGATCTTGAGGATCAGGCTGACGAGGCGTTGACGTGGCGTCTGGCTGAAGCTGCAAAAGTACGTGCGCAGGCCGGACGTTTGAAAGATGAGAACAGTGCCGAATATGACGTCGGCCCCAACGGAGCCTCGATCGATCGAGAAGAACGCAGCGCACTTGATTCGTTGCTTTCGACAATTCGATTCGACAAGGGGCGGGGTTAATGTCTTTTTGGTGAGGAAACCGTAAAGAATTAGGGGTAGATGGGTGTGCGAATCGCTTAATCGCGCTATTGATTCGCATTCAACGAATCGCCCGCCCTTTCCGATCAGGAGACATTCATGGCCGCCAAGGACAACGAAGACGCCAAATCTGAGCGCAACGAAGAGGATGCCAGCCTCGACGTGAGCCAGACTGCGGTCAAAAAGATGATCGCAGAAGCGCGTGAGCGTGGTTACATCACCTATGACCAGCTCAATAAGGTTTTGCCGCCGGATCAGGTTAGCTCGGACCAGATCGAAGACGTGATGTCGATGCTGTCTGAAATGGGCATCCAAATCACTGAAGACGACGAAGAACCGGATGAAGAAGACAAGGGCGCGACCGATCTGGTCGAGACCAAAAAACCTGGCGAAGTCTCTCTTGCTGCCGGTTCTGCTGAAAAGCTTGATCGCACAGATGACCCCGTGCGCATGTATCTGCGCGAAATGGGATCGGTTGAGTTGCTGTCCCGCGAAGGCGAGATAGCAATTGCCAAACGGATCGAGGCAGGTCGCAATACGATGATCGCCGGGCTCTGCGAAAGCCCGCTGACCTTCCAAGCGATCACAATCTGGCGCGACGAACTTTTGTCCGAAGACATCCTTCTGCGCGATGTAATCGACCTTGAAACCACCTTCTCGGGACAAATGAACGAGGAAGGTGAAGTCGAAGAACCGGTTGTGGCACCTGTCGTGAACGGAGAAGCGGCCAAACCCAAAGTTGAAGGCGCTCAGGAACTTGATGCCGATGGCAATCCGATTGCCAAAGAAGACGACGATGACGACGATGACGAACAGGCCAACATGTCATTGGCCGCAATGGAAACAGCGCTAAAGCCGTCCGTGCTTGAAACGTTGGACCGGATCGCACAAGACTACGAAGAGCTGGCGGAAATGCAGGACAGCCGGATTTCGGCAACACTGAACGAAGACGGCAGTTTCGGTAAGTCTGATGAAGCGCGCTACCAAAAATTGCGTGCCGAAATCGTTTTGCTGGTGAATGAGCTTCACCTGCATAACAACCGGATCGAAGCGTTGATTGACCAGCTTTACGGCATCAACAAACGCATCATGTCCATCGATAGCTCTATGGTGAAACTGGCTGACCAAGCCCGCATCAACCGCCGAGAGTTCGTCGATGCCTATCGCAACCACGAACTTGACCCGAACTGGCTTGAGCGGATGGGCGAAAAGTCCGGCCGCGGCTGGCAGATGTTCATCGAACGCTCGACCGATAAAGTAGAAGAGCTGCGTTCGGATATGGCGCAGGTTGGTCAATACGTTGGTCTCGACATCTCTGAATTCCGCCGCATTGTGCAGCAGGTTCAAAAAGGTGAAAAAGAAGCGCGGCAGGCCAAGAAAGAAATGGTTGAGGCAAACCTGCGCTTGGTTATCTCGATTGCGAAGAAATATACCAACCGTGGCCTGCAATTCCTGGATCTGATCCAGGAAGGGAACATCGGCCTGATGAAAGCGGTTGATAAGTTCGAATATCGCCGTGGTTACAAGTTCTCGACCTATGCAACTTGGTGGATCCGTCAGGCGATCACCCGTTCGATTGCGGATCAGGCCCGGACAATTCGTATTCCGGTGCATATGATCGAAACGATCAACAAGCTGGTTCGAACCGGCCGTCAGATGCTTCACGAAATTGGCCGCGAACCCACCCCCGAGGAATTGGCAGAAAAGCTGCAAATGCCTTTGGAAAAGGTTCGCAAGGTGATGAAAATCGCCAAGGAGCCTATTTCGCTCGAAACGCCAATTGGCGACGAGGAAGACAGCCAGTTGGGCGACTTCATTGAGGACAAGAATGCCGTGCTGCCTTTGGACAGCGCCATTCAGGAAAACCTCAAGGAAACCACAACACGGGTTTTGTCGTCTCTGACGCCGCGCGAAGAGCGTGTTTTGCGGATGCGTTTTGGCATCGGTATGAACACCGATCACACCTTGGAAGAGGTGGGGCAACAGTTCAGCGTTACCCGCGAACGTATTCGTCAGATCGAAGCAAAGGCGCTTCGTAAACTCAAGCATCCGAGCCGCTCGCGCAAACTGCGCAGCTTCCTCGATCAGTAAGGCGCAGCGATGTCTTTGCTTAAACGTCTCTTCGGTGGCGGGTCCAAACCAGATCCCGCCCCCGCACATATTGATTACAAGGGGTTCCGGATCACGCCGACCCCGGTCAATGAGGGGGGGCAATTCCGCATTGGCGCGCTTATCGAAGGCGAAGTCGATGGAGAGCCCCAAAGCCATACGCTGATCCGGGCAGACATGATCCGCGATCTGGGTGAGGCGAACGAGGCCTCGGTCAACAAAGCCAAACAGATGATCGACCAGATGGGGGATCGGGTGTTTCGCAGCTAACCCTGCGTTTCATCGAAAGTTTGGATTTGGATCGTAGTACACTGTGATTTTGGTGCGCTGCAGTTTTTCAAAAATGCAAAAGTTGGTCACGCGGTCATCACCTGCGCGTGGCTGAACATCACCTCTGCGCGCGTGCGCATTGCCGTAGGCGATTGGGCTCCCATCTCTAGGAGAGAAACGGGGACCCGCCATGAAAAATCTTATTTTGATTACACTACTCACCACAGCGCCCTTTGCGGCTGCCGCGCATCACGGCCCCTATACCACCTCGGCGCAGTTGCAAGGCGGCACACCAGTCGCGGTTGCCTTGTCGAAACCCAGCTTTGCGCCAGCACTCAGCGCGATTGTGTCGCCTGAAACCACGCAGATGGCTGCTGCTGGAAACTGAACAAGACGGCTTGCGCCCCAATACGGGGAAGGCCAAACTGGCGCAAAAGGACTGCGCTGATGCAAACCCGCTTTGTCATCTCCACTCATGGCCCCGGTCTCTATGAATTCACCGCTCAGGTTGCGGATTGGGTTCAAGGGACGGGGCTTTTGACGTTATTTGTGCGCCATACGTCGGCCAGCCTTTTGATACAGGAAAACGCAGATCCCGAGGTGCAAACAGATCTGCAAAACTTCTTTCACCGTTTGGTGCCGCCCACGACGGACACCGCGATGTCCTATCTGACCCACACGTATGAAGGGCCTGATGATATGCCCGCACATATCAAGTCAGCGATGATGCCGGTGTCATTGGGAATTCCGGTGACCAATGGCGAACTTGCACTGGGAACATGGCAAGGGATTTACCTGTTCGAACATCGTAATGCGCCGCATGAGAGGACTGTTGTCGCACATCTTGGATGACGGCGTCTGACAATGCTTGGATCGTTTTGGCAGATTTCCTAGCCAGATCTTCGCTTGGCTGGGCCGGATTATGGCGCAGGCATCCTCTGCTAAAGTCACAAAATTCCTTCATCTAGCGGCTGCATTTCTACTCTACCCAAATTGTTGCGGCTGTCCTATAGTGGCTGTGGATAAGTGGGGAATAACCCTACACCACGCGTGTGGCGCATCGATTTTTTGACATTTGCGACCAGCGCGAGACAAAAATATAAAGGGGGTGCCAAGCACCCTGAGGCAGAGAAGATAAACGAGGGGGACGGCCATGCGCTGCCCATTTTGTGGAAATATAGATACTCAGGTAAAAGATTCCCGGCCAGCTGAGGATCACGTTTCGATCCGCCGCCGCCGGTTTTGCCCGGCCTGCGGAGGCCGGTTTACCACTTATGAACGTGTGCAACTGCGTGATTTGGTGGTGATAAAATCGAATGGAAGACGCGAAGATTTTGACCGTGACAAGCTGGAACGGTCCATCCGTATCGCCTTGCAAAAACGCCCTTTGGATCCAGAACGCATCGATCAGATGATTTCTGGCATTGTTAGGCGGTTGGAAAGCATGGGTGAGACCGACATCGCATCCACCCAGATTGGTGAGATCGTGATGGAAACATTGGCGCGCATCGATACTGTGGCTTATGTGCGTTTTGCCAGTGTTTACAAAAACTTCCAGGCTGCGGATGATTTCGACAAATTCGTCAGCGAATTGCGACCAGAAGTTCCCGAAACCAAGTGAGCGACCAAGACCAGCGTCATATGGCCCATGCTTTGGCATTGGGGCGTCGTGGGATGGGCCGGTGTTGGCCCAACCCTGCGGTCGGCTGTGTGATCGTGAAAGAAGGCCGCGTGGTTGGGCGTGGCTGGACACAGGATGGGGGCCGTCCGCATGCCGAGCCACAAGCGCTGGAAATGGCCGGCGCTCAGGCGCGCGGCGCGACGGTCTATGTCACATTGGAACCTTGTTCGCATCACGGCCAGACGCCACCATGCTGTGATGCCCTGATTGAGGCCGGTGTAGCGAGAGTCGTGGCCGCTGTGTCTGACAGTGATCCAAGGGTCGCGGGCCAAGGTCTTGAGAAGCTGCGTAAACATGGTGTGCAGGTGACCACCGGCGTTTTGGCGCACGAGGCGCTGCACGATCATGCGGGGTTCTTTTTGCGTGTTGAGCAGGGGCGCCCGTGGGTGACGCTGAAACTGGCGATGAGTTTGGATGGCCGTATCGCGACTGCAACCGGCGAAAGCCAATGGATCACTGGTCCGGCTGCGCGCCGGGCAGTGCACGCCCTGCGCGCCTGCCATGACGCAGTCATGGTTGGGGCGGGAACCGCGCGTGCCGATGATCCTGAGTTGACAGTTCGCGGAATGGGCGAGGTGCCTCAGCCTGTGCGTGTAATTGTGTCACGTCATCTCGATATTCCCTTGTTGGGTAATCTTGCGCGCACTGCAGCAAATGTCCCGCTTTGGATGTGCCATGGCCCCGAAGCGCGGCCTGAGCTGCTGAGCGCTTGGATGGGATTGGGGGCGCAAATGGTGGCCTGTCGGACATCTGCTGGACGCATTGACCCGCAGTCCTTGTTACAAGCACTTGGCGCTGCCGGTTTGACACGGGTTTTTTGTGAAGGCGGCGGGCAGTTGGCGGCCTCTCTTCTTGCAAATGACTTGGTGGACGAGCTTCAGGTTTTTTCAGCCGGAGTGGCTTTGGGGGCCGAAGGGCGGCCCGGTTTAGGCGTTTTGGGTATAGAAAGACTGGCCGATGCACCCCGTTTCCAGCTTGTGGATGTTGCGGTGGATGGCGTTGACGTCCGCCATATCTGGCGCCGCAGCGCAGCAAGCTAAAAATGCAGGCCTTTCCCTTAGGTTAAGCTGTATAATTGATACAGGAAACAAGGTGGTCGTTGGCCTGTGGAAAACTTGGAAAACAGTTTTGTTTTGCGGGTCTAGGTAACAACCCTTTAACAAAACCTTAACGGCGCCACAGGTGCGCTTGGCTTGCCAAGGCACCTTGCAGCTTGGAAAGCAGCCGGTTGCCGATACCGGGATGTGGAATTGATCCACTCTGCAAGCGTTCGATTATTGTTTCAACCGGGCAGGCCAGTCCGGTGACGGGATCAAAATAGCGTGGATAGTCGATTAAAACGGCATGGATTAGCGCATTCAAATCCGGCCGCGCGCCCTGCAAGCGCCGCTCTGGTATCGTGCCGAGATCTCGGGTTAAGCCCCAACCTGCGTAAAATGGTGCCCCAAGGGTGGTCACGCGGCAGCTGCGCAGCAGCCCTTCGAAGCCTGTGAGGGATGTCATGGTCCACACCTCGTCAACAGATTGCAGCAAGTCGGAAATATCACAGTTTTCCAATGCGATATCGGCCCATTTTAACGGGTTATCCACCAATCCGGCGCGTAATCCTGCTTGCACGTCCGGGTGTGGTTTCCAGACGATTACTGCGTCTGGATTGGCCTCACGTGTAACGCGCAAAAGCTCTGAATTGGTTGTGACCTGTGAACTTCCCGTCAGGATGGACGCATCGTCTTCTACTTGACCAGGCACCAAGATGCGATGCCCTAACGGCAATGTGGGTAAATCTCCGGAGAGATTGTATTTCGATAAGCCAGCCCGCAAAAGCCGGTCCCGTAGCCGTTCTGAACGTTCTATTTGGTCAACTCTTAGACCGGCCGCCGCGCCTTGGATCAGCTGTTCAAGGCGGGACGGTTGGCTGGGATCATAGTAGATTCCGAGGTCATCAAGCACCAATGACATCGCGGGAACCAGCGCAGCACCAAGCCCGCGCGACCGCAAAAACCCGTCTTCAACGCGCACAGTGCCGGGCCCGGCTTTGCCGGCCCATTCCATGACCTTGCGGTCTGTTTTTTCGGCTGTTTCACAGGCCTTTACCCGATCATTTTGATAGATAACGGGGCGCTGTGATCCAAATGCGCGTTGTAAAGGTTGCCGTTTCCACAGCCGCATTCCTGTGGCGACCCATCCCTGTTTGTCTTCTCGCCAAGAGCGGGTTTGAGCTTCGACCGCGCCAAGCGCATCTTCGAAACTGCCGGGGGCGTTGGCGTAGGGATCAAACCACTGCGGATAGAGCAGCATTGCTGCGGCAAACAATTGCGAGCGGGACAGATCGCGGCGTCTGCGGGCGAAGACATCCTCGTCTGTGGTCAGGCCCCAACCGGCATAGAATGGCCCGCCAAAAACGCGGGGTTTGTGGCCGGCTATGATGGCCTCGAAGCCCATTTGCGAAGACAGGGTGTAGACGGCTACGGCCCCTTCGAGCAATTGGTAGGGCGATAAAGGCGCATCACACAATACGATTTTGTCCGTCGTGTCATCGGACCGATAGTGCCCCCCTCGAAACCCTGCTGTGGTTTCGGGATGGGTTTTGATGACAATACGCGCGCCGGGGTTTTCCTCTTGAGCGACGAAGAGCATTTCCAAGAAGCGGGATCTATTGCCGCGGCTGGCCCGGACCGACGCATCGCCCACCGTTTGGTCCACGACCAGTACATATCCGGGGGCGGGGGGGGCAAGCGAAGGATCTGTGGCACTATACTTGGACAGATGTGCTTCGCGCATTCGCGCCATGCCTGCCCGCGCCCGCGACATCAGTGCCCCGTCATCAAGGGGGTGCGTTTTAAGCAAGGTTTCCAGATCAGATGGGGATGAAGGATCAAAATGCAGCCCGGTTTGATCTATCAACAGCCCGACCGGTGGCTCCCCGCTTCGACCGGGGTGCAAAGAGCGGAGGAACGCGTCTTCGACGCGGACAATGGGCGCGCTATATTTTGCAGCGATCGCTTCGCCGCGATGGGATGTCGGGGATTGGCCCCAGACGCCTACGGCGTCGCCCGTGCGCGGAATGCCCAAGGCGGTGCGAAAACCGGCACCTTTCAGCAACTGTCGAACCCGTTTCTGCGTCAGGAAACCGCCGTTGTAGACGCAAAGACGCCGGAGGGTTGCCCCGCCGGCGTCTTGCAATTCTGTTGTAGGTAACCTGTTACCCACCAGACGCGAGGCCCAAAAGCCCGTCTGTTGTGCTGGTCAACGTGCCCACGGCCCCTAGTGAACCGGTGAAGGCTGCGATCAGCTTGTTCCACTGCGTGAAGGGGGCTTCGGTTACATAGAGCGTGTCTTGGTCACGAATGACAAAGTCACGGGCCATAAACAATCCGTTCGGCTCCGTCAGGTTCAACACGTAGACCATACGCTGGGCACCTTGCAGATCTGTGCGGCCCAGAACCTGATTTGCGATTTCTGCGGGTTCGTTTCGGAAGACAAAGACACCGGTTGGATCGGCACCAATAGAGAGGAGGCCGCCCACTTGGGCAATGGCCTCAACAGCGCTTAGACTTTGCGATTCAAAGGTGATGCGTGCTTGGCTGCCGGTTGCGCCCAAAGCGGTAAAGGCGCGGGTATCTTCTTCGACCAGAATGCGATCTCCACCGCGCAGAGCGATGTCAACCTCGGGGTGCTTGTACAGGTCTTGAAACCAGATTTTGCCGGTTTGATCGCCGCGCAACACCGTGACTTGTGCAATTTCCGGGACAATTGTGATGCCGCCCGCGCGGGCCAGCATTGCAGTCAGAGTGCGGGTTGGACGTTCAATTGCATAGACACCCTGTCCGCCCACTGATCCGATCAGGCTAACGGTAGATCCGTCACCAGCAATTCGCCGGACCTGAACTTGTGGGTCGGGTGTTTGATCTTCGAGCTTTGCGGTAATGATCTGGCGAATTCCTTCGGGCGTATTGCCTGCTGCTTTGATGCGGCCAGCATAAGGAATGAAGATAAAACCGGATCCGTCAACCTGAACTTCTTCCAAGGTAGCAGGGCCGCCGCTGCCGCCTGCAGTACCTGCACCGGCACCCAGAAGCGGATCATCAACGTTTTCCCACACCGTGAGACCCAAGGTATCCCCGGCTCTGATCGTGTCAGACCCGAGCGAACCTGCGTTCTTGAACTCTTCGGAAAAGCCCAATGCGGGTACGACGGCGGTCGTGCGGGTGACGCGGTCGTTGATAGAAACGATAAAGGCGTCGCCTTCGCGTTGTACCGAACCAGCGTATATTTCACGTTTGTTTGGGCCCAAACGGGGAAGAAGGCCGCAAGATGCCACAATCGACACCGCGGCCAGAAGGGCGACAATACGCGCCCACCTGGTAGTGGAGTGTTTCACTGCTCGGTCTCCTCGACCTTATTATTCTGCCTCAGTCTTTTTTGTTACAACGTACCGGCTTTGAATAAGAAAAGCCAGTACTTGGGGTTGTGCCGGTCAGTGCACCAGACGCAACTGTTGCCGAGGAGCCGCGGTGCCGCGTTTGAGGGCGTCATAAGGATCATCCGCAGAAAGCATCATATCAACCACTTGGCGCAGCAGTTGGCGGCGCCCGCCCGCCGAATAAAAGCCACCGGGTAGTTGCGAAGTTTCAAGCAGATAGCGCCGGTAATCTTTGTAGGCCTTGTTGTCCGGCCGCGACGGCATTGCAAAGAATTCATCTAGCGGTTGTTCGGATACAAATTCCGGCTTTGCATACACAGCATCGCCAAACACCTTGAGCGGGATGCCGCGCCAAAGCACCTGTTGCCCAGCGGTGGAATTGACTGTGACGGCAGAGCGCGCGTCATTGAGAAGCTGCGCAAGCTTGCCACCCCGAACGTAATGCACGCGGTCGCTAACGCCATGTTTTCGGGCCAGATCTCGTACAGTTCGGCGCATGTTTACGCGGCCATCCTCAAGCGGATGTGCCTTGAATACCAAGTGGTGGTGACCGGGCGCGCCTTTGGCGAACCCCTGCACAACAACCGACAGGAACTCTGGCATAGTGGCAAAGGGGGAGTGTTTTTGGAAACTGCTGTCATGCTCAAGTTGCAACAGGGCCAAGTGATACGGAAATCCACCCCAGCGAATGCGCAGCGTGGACATCATTCTGTCAATCCAAGTGACTGGCATCAACAGCAAGCGTTTGACGTAAAGGGCAAATTCTTGGACAACGGTGAGGGAGCGGTGGGGCTTAAAATTGCGATAGTCGCCGTTTCGGAACATTACAAACCAATGGTAAAGGGCTCCGTAGAACATGTGTTGGCGCATGTCCCCCCAGTGTCCGGGGGGGAGGGGGGCCTCCATGTCCGAAAGCGCCAGCGCAGCCTGCATTTCAGCGACACTGGTTTGCATCAGGCACGAATGTCCGTTAGAGCCGCCGCGTTCATAGGTCACCCAATACGGGCGCATATAACCTTCTTCAAAGACATGAATACGCAATCCGCGGGCTTCGGCTTCGGCGACTGCATGGGCGTGGATGGCCCGCACGTCGCCATAGAGTACGATGTCAGTGGCTTGTTTATCTTCGACAAGCGCCTCGAAGGTCGCGGGCCAATCTTCCGGGGTGCCGCGAAAGGGGATGTAACTGGCAGAATGGAACCAAAAGGCCCGATCACCGGCATTGAAACCAACGCGCCAAACCTCGGCGCCGGTCTTGCGCAGCATTTTGCCCAAGCGGTGAAAGAAAGGTCCGTGCGGCCCCTGTAGGAACAAAAAGACCCGTTTTTGGTTGGTTGCGTTGCTCATGTCGGCGTTTTATGTCCTTGTCTCAACCATACTGTTAACCGCTGAACTCGGCAAAAATAAGGCCTTATTGCGCCACCAGCCGAGGGGAAAGGACGCGACATGTTCACCGGCATTATCACAGATCAAGGCCGTATTGCCCAGCTCGAGCAGCGCGGGGATCTGCGCGCTCGGATCGAAACCTCATACGATACCGCTGGGATCGACATCGGGGCCTCTATCGCCTGCGACGGTGTGTGCCTGACCGTTGTCGCGCTGGGGGAGAACTGGTTTGATATGGAAATCAGCGCGGAAACCGTGTCCAAAACAAATCTCGGAAGTTGGGCTGAGGGGCGCACGATCAACCTTGAGCGCGCTTTGAAAGTCGGGGACGAGCTGGGCGGGCATATTGTGTCGGGCCATGTTGACGGTGTGGCGTTGATCACTGCCGTTACAGACGAAGGTGACAGCACGCGTATAACCTTTGAGGTGCCAGAGGCGTTGGCGCGCTTTATTGCGCCAAAAGGATCGGTGGCGCTGAACGGCACATCGCTGACGGTGAATGAAGTGGACGGAGCTTCGTTTGGTATCAACCTGATTTCACATACCAAGGATGTGACAACTTGGGGACGGGCGGCAGTGGGTGACAAGGTGAACCTTGAGATTGATACGCTGGCCCGCTACGTCGCGCGACTGAATGAATTGTCCTGATTTCTGGCGATTGTTTCTAGAAATGCGCTGATCGATTTTTCGGCGAAAAATCGTCTCCGGCCCGCTTCATTCGGCGGGCTGGAAGCCAACAATGAGTTGCCGCAAGCCAATAGCGGCTCCGGCAAAGATCGCCGCAAAGGTGACTGGGGCCGACAATGCCAGAACGGAAAAAGCGGACAGGCCTTGACCAACAGAGCATCCCAAGGCCAATACGGCCCCAAGACCCATCAGCGCTGCGCCAAAGATTTGGCGACGTAATTCACGTGGATCTTCGCAGGCTTCCCACCTGAAATGACCCTTGATCATTGAGCCGACAAAGGCCCCGATCCAAATCCCTGCAACCGATCCAACGGCAAAAGACAAAGGGCGCACAGATCCGGTCATAAACCACAAGATGCTTTCGCCCATCGGCGCGGCAAAGCTGTGAGAGACGACTGGAAGCGGCTCAAACCCGCTGCCTGCCACCCACGCGGTCCCGGCCCAGCCAGAGACAATGGCCATCCCGACCACGATGCCCCAGATCACCTGATGCGGCTTGGCCAATAGATCACGTGACATCAAAGAGCCTGCCAAGATCAACGTGCCAATCGCCATGCCAATCAAATGGACCGACAAACCCGTGATGGCACTAAGGTGATGTGCAATTCCGGGCGGGATCTCAGTACTTGTGACGTCAATCTGGGTGAAAAAGGTGTTGCGAAGCGGGGCTAGTGGACCGGATAAGACCACGTAGGTAGAAACCCCCATCACCAAGACAATCACAAAACTGCGCAGATCACCGCCTCCAAGACGGGCGATTGCGCCGTAACCGCAATTGCCGGACAGCGCCATACCGTACCCAAAGATCAGGCCGCCGACCACGGACGCCACAGGCATCCAGCGGATCGAAAGATAGTTGCTTGTGGCTGCATCCATAAAACCAAGGGACATCAAGCCAAAGCTGCCCAAAATTGCAAACCCGATGGCAACGCCCCACATGCGCATTCGAACTGTCGAGCCGCCATATAGAGCGTCTTCAATAGCCCCAAGCGTGCAAAAACGGCCCAGCCGCGCCGCCAGTCCCAGCAACACGCCACCTGCCAGCCCGATCAAAGCCACCAATTGGTAATCTGTCATGACATCGCGCATGCTTAGGTCCTCCTCCGACCATCGCCAAGCTGTGTCCAAACTCAATATTCAAGGTCGCGCAGCTGACCTTGAATTAATCGTCGGCGCAAAACAATTCGTACACGCACTCCAGCATCTTGCGCGGTTTGTCATCTGCAAGCCGGTAAAAGATTGCTTTGCCTTCGCGGCGTGGGATAACCAATCCCTCCAGACGCAAGCGGGACAGCTGCTGGGATACGGCGGCTTGCCGCGCTGACAAAAGTTCTTCCAGTTCTGTGACCGACTTTTCACCTGACACCAGATGACACAGGATCATCAAGCGACCCTCATGGCTGATCGCCTTCAAAAAGGCAGACGCAGTGGTCGCTTTGTCAACGATGCTATCCAGTTCGTCGTCGCTTAGGTCGTCGGACAGTACAGGAAGGGCCATGGGTCAAATCAACCTCAGTTGCTCGCCGGTTCAAAGGCGCTTTTGTCTGTTAGCAGCTTCGCAAAGATCGGCCAAAAGAAATCCTCTCCGGGATAGCCTTCAATGCGCGCTATTTCTGTGTTGTTCTCTACCAGAATAAACGTTGGGGTAAAGTTTACTCGTCTCGCATACTCGATGCCCTCAGGCGGGCCGGCACGCAGGTCGGCCCGCATCAATGGGGCAAACTTCCCCTCGGCCGTGTTTGGGTAGGCCGGTGCAATTTCGTCATTCCAAGCTGCGCAATAGGCACACCCGGGTTGCTCGACCATGATCAACCGGGGGTCAGCAAGTGCCGAACCGGTTAAGCCTGCGACCAACAGCGCCGCCATAGAAATTCGTTTTAACATGGAACACCGATTGACCATTTGCTTTCGGACAACATAATCTGAATATGTGAATAGTTCAAGGAGCACCCATGTTTGACATCACATATGCCGGGGCTTTGCTGGCCGGGCTGGGTGCATTCTTTACGCCATGCATTCTGCCGATGGTCCCATTTTACCTGTCCTACATGGCGGGGCTGTCGATGACAGAGCTGCGCGACGAAGGCGGGATCGCACCGGGTGCCCAGCGGCGATTGATCTTGTCGGCGGCGATGTTTGCCCTTGGGGTCACGACGATCTTCATGTTGCTTGGTCTGGGCGCGACGGCGCTTGGGCAGGCGTTTGCGGATTGGAAAGACACGCTTTCCTACGTTGCTGCGGCGATTATCTTTTTGTTTGGCTTGCATTTTCTGGGAATCATTAGAATTGGATTTTTGTACCGAGAGGCGCGGATGGAGAGCAAAGCTGATCCATCCACCGTCTTTGGTGCTTATGTCATGGGACTTGCGTTCGGTTTTGGCTGGACGGCCTGCGTTGGCCCGATCTTGGCCACCATTCTCGCCATTGCGTCCGGCATGGGGGAGTTGTGGCACGGGGCGCTTTTGCTGGCCTTCTTTGGAATTGGGATGACTGCGCCCTTTGTTGTGGCCGCGATTTTTGCCCAGCCGTTTCTGCGCTGGCTGCAAAAACACCGATCCAAAATGGTCCATGTTGAAAAGGCTATGGGGGTTATGCTGATTCTGTTTGCGATCTTGATTGCGACCGATACGGTAAGCGTAATCGCCGGATTTATGTTAAAGATATTCCCAAGTTGGGTCTAAGAGGGGGAGTTGAAATGAGACACTGGATATTGGGCGCGGTTGCCGCGCTGATGGCCATTCCTGCGCTTGCAGAAGTCGGTGATGACGGGTTGCACAAGCAGCCATGGATGCGTGACACTTTCATGGATCTGCGCGAAGATCTGGATGAGGCCAACGCTGAAGGCAAGCGTTTGGTGCTGTTTTTTGAGCAGCGCGGCTGCATCTATTGTCGAAAAATGCACGAGGAAGTTTTCTCGGACGCCGGGGTTGCCGGCTACATCGAAGAGAACTTTTTTGTAGTGCAAATGAACTTGTATGGCGACGTCGAAGTGACCGACTTTGACGGGGAATCGCTGAGCGAAAAAGACATGGCCCGCAAGTGGCGAGTCATGTTCACACCCAATATCGTTTTCCTTCCAGAAGATGTTTCTGAGGGCAAAGATGCCATTTCGGCTGCTGTCGCGGTGATGCCTGGCGCATTTGGTAAGGGGACCACTTTGGACATGTTTACTTGGGTCGCTGAAAAGCGCTATGCGCTTGAAAACGGGGAAGACTTTCAACGTTATCATGCCCGCATGATCCAAGAACGCGATAATGGCAGTGCGGACTGATAGCGCAAGCAAAAAAATAAGAAATTCACATTTACGAATTTGTTGTTGCGTTGCGAAGGGTCAGTGCCCTACGGTATGCAACAGCCAAGACGCGGATAGCAACGCGAACGAGGGCCCCAGCGCGATGGGGCAGCGAGCAAGGCCGTAAGGTCTGCAAGCCCAGGGAGGGAACATGAGGCTTACAATAATCACAGCAGCACTGGTGCTGGCCGCGGGAATGTCCGCAGCCGAAACCGTGCTTCCGGCCGATGTGGCTTATGGAGAAGACGGCGCAGTCGAAATGTCACTTACCGGCAAAGCCGGGGATGCAGCCGAAGGCGCGATCATCATGTCTTCGAAAGGCCGCGGCAACTGCATTTCGTGCCACGCCGTGACAGCGCTGAACGATGCGCCATTCCATGGTGAAGTTGGCCCAATGCTTGATGGCATCGGAGACGTTCGGAGCGAAGCGGAAATTCGCGGTATCGTGGCAGACGCCAAGATGACCTTTGAAGAATCGCTGATGCCGTCATTCTACAAAACGACCGGCTATATCCGTCCGGGCAACGCCTACACAGGTAAGGCCCCGACCGAAGAGTTGGCGCCGCTTTTGTCGGCACAAGATATCGAAGATGTGGTCGCTTTCTTGCTCACGCTCAAGGACAGCTGACCTAAACTAAGGAGACAGACGATGGAATTTACACGTCGCGAAACACTGGCCATGGGTGCCGGTGCTGCGCTGATGACCGTCCTGCCGCTGCGCGCAAGCGCATCCGCGTCGGACGATCTGATTGCCGCGTTCACAGGCGGAGCCGAGATCGCAGATACCGGGATCGAATTGACCGCACCCGAGATCGCTGAAAACGGCAACACTGTGCCTATCGCGGTGTCCGCACCTGGCGCGGCTTCGATTATGGTTCTGGCCACCGGCAACCCGACGCCGCCAGTTGGAACATTCAACTTTGGCCCCTTGGCAGCAAGCCAGTCGGCCTCGACCCGTATCCGCCTTGCAGGCACTCAGGATGTTGTCGCTGTTGCCAAAATGGCCGACGGAACATTTGCCCGTGCGTCAAAGACCGTAAAGGTCACCATTGGCGGCTGCGGCGGCTAAGCAATAGGAGATCTGAACAATGGCATCCGGTGTTAAACCCCGCGTCAAAGTCCCGAAAAAAGCTGCTGCTGGTGATGCAATCACCATCAAGACCTTGATTTCACACAAAATGGAATCTGGTCAGCGCAAAGACGGCGACGGCAATATTATTCCACGCTCGATCATCAATCGCTTTACTTGCGATTTCAATGGTCAGAACGTGATCGATGTGACGCTCGAAGCGGCCATCTCGACCAACCCATATATTGAATTTGAATCCTTGGTCCCCGAGGCCGGTGAATTCAAATTCACTTGGTACGATGATGACGGTGACGTCTATGATACGACCAAGAAAATCGCCATCGGCTAAACGCTGGCCCCTCATCCCCCGGATAGCGAACGCATGAGAATGTATCTGGGGGATGGGATCAACGGGAGGGAAAGTATATGAATTTCAAGGCACTGACGGCTATAGCCCTTGTGGCAGGCCTATCGGCACCTCTGGCCATGGCAGGCGGCGCAGACGATGACAACATGGTCATCAACGGCGACACTGACATGACAACCAAAGCCGCTGCGGCGGCGCATTTGGACGGCGCGCTAGACGAGGTAATCTCGGGCTGGCATTTCCGTTCTGATGAAACGCAGCAACTTCAGCTCGACGATTTTGACAATCCGGGCATGATCTTTGTCGACAAGGCCATGGACACATGGAATGCCGCCGAAGGGACTGAAGGCAAAGCCTGCGCAGACTGCCACGACGATCCGGCAGACAGCATGGCAGGCGTGCGCGCAACTTACCCCAAATGGAACGAAGCCGCTGGCGAAGTCCGGACACTGCAAATGCAGGTGAACGACTGCCGGGTGAACCAGATGGGCGCGGAAGCATGGAAATATGACGCCGGCACAGCCGTCGACATGGAAGCCATGATTTCGGTTCAGTCGCGCGGTATGCCAATGAACGTGGCCATTGATGGCGGCGCGGCAGATACTTGGGCGAAGGGCAAAGAGCTCTACTATACGCGCACAGGTCAGCTGGAACTCAGCTGCGCCAATTGCCACGAAGACAACTACGGCAACTACATTCGCGCAGACCACCTGAGCCAAGGCCAGACCAACGGCTTTCCGGCTTATCGTCTGAAGAACGCAAAGCTGAACGGCGTGCATTCACGCTTTAAGGGCTGCGTACGTGATACCCGTGCAGAAACCTACAGCCCCGGTTCTGCCGAGTTCATCGCGCTTGAGCTTTATGTCGCCTCGCGCGGCAATGGTCTTGCGGTCGAAGGTCCGTCAGTCCGTAACTAAAATCTAAGACCCCGCATCGGTTTACCGGTGCGGGTTTTTCTTTCCCTGAACTTATTCACATTTATGAATAAGTTTGCGGTAACATCCTGAGATAGAGAGTACCCCCCATGATCTCACGTCGCGATTTCTTGCAGGTTTCCATGGCTGCCACTGCCATGATGGGCGCATCTGGCTACGGCACTTGGGCCCGCGCCGCCGCCCAGCAAACCCTGACGCAAGACCAGCTGTTGCAGTTCGACACCTTTGGCAATGTATCGTTGATTCATATCACTGATATTCATGCGCAGCTGAAGCCGATTTATTTCCGTGAACCTTCAGTCAACATCGGGGTCGGCGGCAACAAAGGGGTCGTGCCGCATCTGACGGGTGCGGATTTCCGCAAAGCATACGGTATCGAAGACGGTTCGCCATCGCACTACGCCCTCAGTGCCGGTGATTTCGAGGCGCTTGCCAAAGGGTACGGCAAAGTCGGCGGGCTTGACCGCGTTTCGACCGTTGTGAATGCAATCCGCGCCGATCGACCCGACGCGATTTTGCTGGATGGCGGCGATACATGGCATGGTTCTTACACCTGCTTGAAAACCGAAGGGCAGGACATGGTCAATTCCATGAATGTGCTCAAACCGGACGCGATGACATTCCACTGGGAGTTCACATTGGGCAGCGAGCGGGTGAACGAGATCGTCGAAGGGCTGCCCTTTGCCGCGCTTGGTCAAAACATTTTTGATTCCGAATGGGATGAACCCGCAGAGTTGTTCAAGCCATATAAGTTCTTTGAGCGTGGCGGTGTCAAAGTTGCCGTTATCGGTCAGGCCTTTCCCTATATGCCCATCGCCAACCCGCGTTGGATGTTCCCCGAATATTCGTTCGGTATCCGGGACGAGAACATGCAAGCCATGGTGGACGAAGTGCGTAGCATGGGGGCGGAATGCGTTGTTTGCCTTAGCCACAACGGTTTTGACGTCGACAAGCAAATGGCGACAAAGGTCACCGGCATCGACGTGATTTTGTCGGGGCATACACATGATGCGCTGCCCGAACCGGTTCTGGTTGGTGAGACGATTATCGTGGCCTCCGGCTCTAACGGTAAATTCGTATCCCGCGTGGACCTGGACATTCGCGATGGCCGCATGATGGGTTTCCGTCACAAGCTAATCCCGATTTTCTCGGATGTGATTACGCCTGATCCCGTCATGACCAAAGTCATCGACGAACAGCGCGCGCCCTACCAAGACCAGCTGAGCGAAGTGATCGGGCAAACCGAGTCGACTTTGTACCGACGTGGTAACTTTAACGGCTCATGGGATGATCTGATTTGCAACGCGTTGATTGACGAACGCGATGCCGACATTGCGATGTCGCCCGGTGTCCGTTGGGGCCCAAGCCTGTTGCCCGGTGATGACATCACCCGCGAGGACATCTTCAATGTGACTTCCATGAGCTATGGCGAAGCCTACCGTTCTGAAATGACCGGTGAGTTTATCAAGGTTATCCTTGAGGACGTGGCCGACAACATCTTTAACCCCGATCCCTACTATCAGCAGGGGGGGGATATGGTGCGCATTGGTGGCATGGCCTATCGCTGCGATGTGACCAAGCCGCAGGGCGAACGCATTTCCGAAATGACTTTGCTGAAAACCGGCGAAGCCATTGATGCGTCCAAGAACTATGTCGTTGCGGGCTGGGCCTCGGTTAACGAAGGCACGGAAGGGCCGCAGATTTGGGACGTGGTCGAAGATCACATTCGCAAGCTGGGCACCGTCACCCTTGAGCCAAACAATTCAGTCACGGTGGTGGGCGCATAAGCGCCCGCCCTCGCGGCTATCGGTTTCGATTTTTTTTAGAGAAACCATTCACATAGATGAATTCGATGATCCGAAAGGAGACCACCATGGCAGATCAACCCAATCAGGGTCCCTCACGTCGCCAGTTCCTGACAAGCGCCGCGGCGCTTGGGGCCGGAGCCGGGATAAGCGCCGTTGCAGGCAGCGCCAGTGCAGCCACCCCCGACCCGCTGATTACCGAAGTGCAAGACTGGGCCTCGGGCCTTGGGGATGGCGTTGACGCGTCCCCCTATGGCGTGCCAATCCAGTTCGAAGGTGACGTGATCCGCCGCAATGTCGAATGGCTGACCGCTGATACTATCAGCTCGATCAACTTTACGCCCATCCACGCACTGGACGGGACAATCACCCCGCAGGGCTGCGCCTTTGAACGGCATCATTCGGGCGCGATTGAGCTGAAGAAAGAAGATTATCGTCTGATGATCAACGGTTTGGTCGATACGCCTTTGGTCTTCAGTTACGAAGATCTTGAGCGTTTCCCGCGCCAGAACCACACTTATTTTCTGGAATGCGCCGCGAACACCGGTATGGAATGGGCGGGCGCACAGCTGAACGGCGCGCAGTTCACCCATGGCATGATCCACAACATGGAATATTCCGGCGTGACCCTTCGCACCTTGCTGGAAGAAGCCGGTTTGGACGCTGCGGGCGATCTGAAAGACAAATGGGTCTACGTCGAGGGCGCGGATGCGTCTTCAAATGGCCGCTCGATTCCGATGGAAAAAGCGCTTGATGATTGCCTCATTGCGTTCAAAGCCAATGGCGAAGCACTGCGGATGGAGCATGGCTATCCCGTGCGTCTGGTTGTTCCGGGTTGGGAAGGCAACATGTGGGTCAAATGGATCCGCCGTATCGAGGTCATGGACGGCCCGGTCGAAAGCCGCGAAGAAACCTCGAAATACACCGACGTTCTTGAGGACGGCACGGCGCGCAAATGGACATGGGTCATGGATGCGAAATCCATCGTCACATCACCCAGTCCGCAAGCGCCAATCAAACACGGTCATGGCCCGCTAGTCATCACTGGCCTTGCATGGTCCGGCCATGGCAAGATCACCCGCGTGGATGTCTCTAAGGACGGCGGCAAAACATGGGAAACCGCCCGACTCGGCAAAGAGGGCGAGGACAAAGCCCTGACGCGTTTCTATCTCGATACAGAATGGAATGGTGAGGAAATGTTCCTCCAAAGCCGTGCCATCGACGAGACCGGTTATGTGCAACCAACCAAAACCCAGCTGCGCGAAGTGCGCGGGCTGAACTCGATCTATCACAACAATTGTATCCAGACCTGGTGGGTGAAAGCCGATGGGGAGGCCGAAAATGTCGAAGTTTCTTAAACTAACAGCAGCAGCGCTGGTTCTAGCCACCCCCGCATTGGCAGAAAAACACGGTCTAGGCCGCACAGCTATGCCCGAAGAAATTGCGGCATGGGACAAAGACGTCAGCCCTGACGGCACCGGCCTTCCTGTTGGGTCAGGCAATGCGCTGGACGGTGAAGAAATCTTTGCCGACAACTGTGCTATCTGCCACGGTGATTTCGCCGAAGGCGTTGATAACTGGCCCAAACTTGCAGGCGGCGACGGAACCTTGGCGGATGAGGATCCGTTGAAAACGGTGGGCAGCTATTGGCCATATTTGTCGACGTCATTCGACTATATCAACCGGTCTATGCCGTTCGGCAGTGCCCAGACACTTGAGCCGGATGATGTCTATGCCATCGTCGCCTATATCCTCTATTCCAACGATTTGGTGGATGAGGAATTCGAGCTGTCCAACGAGACATTCTTGGATGTGGAAATGCCCAATGCGGGTGGTTTCATTACCGATGATCGGGCAGAAACCGAATACAGCCAGTGGCGGGCGGAACCTTGCATGGAAAACTGCAAGGAGAGCGTGGAAATCACCATGCGGGCGTCTGTACTGGATGTCACGCCGGAAGAAGAGGGCGCAGAAGCGGTTGTCGACGATGTTGTTGAAGAAGCAGCAGCCGAACCCGCCCCAGAGCCGGAACCAGTCGTGGCCGCCCTTGATGCCGAACTGGTTGCCCAAGGTGAAAAGGTCTTCAAAAAGTGCAAATCGTGCCATCAGGTTGGTGACAATGCCAAGCGCAAGACCGGTCCGGTTCTGAATGGTGTCTTTGGTGCCGATATCGCAGCGTCCGAAGGGTTCAAGTATTCCAAAGTAATGGCTGGCTACGGCGGTGTTTGGGATGAAGCGACCCTGACCACTTTCTTGACAAGCCCGCGCAAGATGATGAAGGGCACGAAAATGTCCTTTGCGGGTCTAAAGAAGGACGAAGACATCCTTGCGATGATTGAATATCTCAAATCGGTTTCGCAGTAATGCGCCGGTTGGCTTATATTCTCTCTCTCGCGCTGGCCCCTTTGGGGGCCGCGCAGGCCGAAGAGGCGGCTGAAGCCTTGGGGGATATTGAACGCGGAGAGCGTTTGTACCGCGCGTGTGTTGCCTGCCACCAAGTTGGTGAAGGTGCCAAACATGACACTGGCCCAAGCCTGAATGATCTGTTTGGGCGGCGGGCAGGCAGTATGGAAGACTTCACCTATTCCAAAGGGTTGGCTCGGGCCAACTCGGATGGGATGGATTGGACGTTTGAGCGTCTGGATGTTTACATTCAGAACCCAAAATCTTTGGTGTCTGACACCAACATGGATTTTCGAGGTGTCAAAAAGGCGCAGGATCGTCATGATATTCTAGCCTATTTGCGGACGTTTTCCGCCAGCCCGCAGGACATTCCGGAATCCCAGCCAACCGCTTTGGCCTATGATGTTGAACTGACGGCCGAAACACTGGCCCTTGTGGGCGATCCTGAATACGGGGCGTATCTGGCGTCGGAATGCCTGACGTGCCACCAACCTGACGGGGCGGATGACGGCATCCCTGGTATTGCGCATTGGTACGAAGAAGATTTCGTCATTGCGATGCACGCCTACAAACAAAAGCTGCGTCCACATCCAGTGATGCAGATGATGGCAGGCCATCTAAGTGACGAAGAAATAGCGGCCCTTGCCAGCTATTTTGCCGAGATCGAGTAGGGAGGGTCCGGTATTCCGCAATTGTGTCCGAATATCAAAAGCATCACACTGGTGTTACAGGCTGAGATTACAGCCTTTTTATCCAGTATGTTTGCCGTGAGTGTTACCGCGGCGTTTTTGATCGGAGATTTTGTAAATGTCGTTTCCCGCTCGCATTATTGCCTTGGGAACGGTTCTATCTTTGGCGGCTGCCTTCGGGCTATTGCCTCTCTGAATCGTCCCTATTTTCGCAGTGTATTCACCCCGTAGCCTTTTGGCTGCGGGTTTTTTCATGCCGTTTGCATGAGTTCTACAAACAAGGAGGAGACAGCAATGACTTTGAATAGACGGGCCTTTATTGGCAGTTCCGTGGCCGCATCAGCCGCATTGGCCGCCCCAATGGTACGCGCTCAAGCCAGACCACGTGTTGTGGTGGTCGGTGGCGGGGCAGGCGGCGCAACCGCTGCACGCTATATCGCCAAAGACAGCAAAGGCGAGATTGACGTAACGCTTATCGAACCGACGCGGACTTATTATACCTGCTTCTTTTCCAATCTATATATCGGCGGCTTTCGCGAGCTGAGCTCGATCGGTCATACCTATGGCACACTGGCGGCAGAATACGGGATCAACGTGGTTCATGATTGGGCTACCGGAGTGGATCGTGATGCCAAAACAGTTTCGTTGGCTGGTGGTGGCAAGGTGCCCTATGACCGTTTGATCATCAGCCCGGGCATTGATTTTGTGGAGGGTGCCGTTCCCGGCTGGTCAACGGCGGCCCAAGGCAAAATGCCTCATGCCTATAAGGCGGGTACGCAAAGCGAATTGCTGAAACGTCAGATCATGGCGATGTCCGAAGGCGGCACTTATGTCATGGTCGCGCCTCCCAATCCGTTCCGTTGCCCTCCCGGACCATATGAGCGGATTTCGATGGTGGCGCATTACCTAAAGGCCAACAATCCGACCGCTAAAATTATCATAGCTGATCCTAAGCCGAACTTCTCGAAGCAAGCTTTGTTTGAAGAAGGGTGGGCCAAACACTATGCAGGCATGGTCGAACGCATTGGCCCTGACTTCGGCGGTGAAAACGTTTCGGTCAATCCTGATACGATGGAAGTCGACATTGATGGCGAAGTTGTCAAAGCCGACGTTTGCAATGTTATTCCGGCCCAAAAAGCCGGTTTGATTTGTGAATCCGCGGGAATCACAGATGGCAACTGGGCACCGGTCATCGGTCACACCATGCAAAGCCGATTGGATGAAAACATCCACGTTTTGGGCGATGCATCTGCTCAGGGCGATATGCCTAAATCAGGCTTTTCCGCGAACAGCCAAGCCAAGGTTGCAGCAATGGCCGTGCGCGGCGCGCTGACCGGATCCAAGGTGTTTCCGGCTAAGTTTTCCAACACCTGCTGGTCTTTGATCGACACGGATGACGGCGTCAAAGTAGGCGCGTCCTATCGGGCAACCGATGAAAAAATCGCAAAGGTCGACGGGTTCATTTCCGCAACCGGCGAAGATGCGGAGCAACGCAAACGCACCTATGAGGAAAGTGTTGGCTGGTATGCAGGCATCACAGCGGACATGTTCGGCTGATCCGAACCAGCATTTGGTAAAATTTGAAAAAAGGGGCGCAATCGGGTGCCCCTTTTTGTTTGCGCTAAGGGTGCGGGCTTGCGTAATTTGTAAGGATTTGTTCTACAACTCGTCGATGGCCAAAGAGAGATCACGCATGTCCGCACACTCAAACCATGAACCGGTCGGGGTTGCCTTGATCGGTGCCGGAATGATCGCCGAATCGCATATACGAGCTTTGTCAGCGATCGGTCATGCCCGTTTGGAGGTTGTCGTTTCGCGTAGACCTTCCAAGGCAGGGCATCTGGCGGAGTTCTATTCCGGCCCTGCGCCTGAATTCACTTCGGATTTGTCCAAGGTGACTGAAAACCCGAAGATTCAGGTTGTGATTGTCGCGACACCGCCAAGTGTGCGGATCGATCTGATTTCGGCGCTGGCCAAAGCTGGCAAGCATGTTTTGCTCGAAAAACCCATTGCACGGACGGTGGCAGAAGCCGAAACTGTTGTGGAGATTTGCGAACAAGCTGGCGTGACACTTGGGATACTGTTCCAACACCGGATGCGCGCACCCTCCATTGCGGCAGCGGGCTATGTTGCAGGCGGGAGGCTTGGGGCGCTTGGGCATGTCGATATTGCTGTGCCGCTGTGGCGCGACCAATCCTATTATGATGAGCTAGGGCGCGGGACTTATGCGCGTGACGGGGGCGGTGTCTTGATCACCCAGGCGATTCATACGCTCGATTTGGCGCTGAGTTTAACGGGGCCTGTGACCTCGGTGCAGGCGATGACTGCGACCAGCCCACTGCACCAGATGGAGGCCGAAGACTTTGCCGTAGCCGGCCTGCGTTTTGCCTGTGGGGCGGTTGGGTCCTTGGTTGCCAATACCGCCACTTACCCGCATGGGCTTGAGGTGATCACGTTACATTTTGAGCATGGATCGCTGCGGTTGGACAAAGAACGTCTTGATCTGGACTGGCGGGACGGGGGCCGGGAAAGCGACGATTTTGAAGCCGTGCAACCGATCCACAAATTTGTCTGGCACCAAGGCGTTATCGAAGATTTTCTGAATTCAATTCAAAACGGCACCGCGCCCATGGTTACCGGCCGGGAAGCTTTGTCAGTGCATCAGTTGATTGAAGCGATCGAAGTTTCATCCAGAGAAGCGCGCCAGGTCAAGATTCCTGCGCAATAAAAAGTGTCATCAGGTCTGGAATTTAGCGATCCGTTAACAGTCCATAAACGATTGGGCGTCGGATTGGTCCAAATCTTGGTGCAAGCATCAGTTGAGCCGCTTTTATCCCCCCATGCCCTTGCAGCCCCCCAAGGCCAGCACTAAGACTCTCTCAATACCTAGGCTTTAGGCAGTATCCAGAGATTTAGCAGGCGGGACCGTGATGAAAGATCCATTAGACGTATATATGAACACCCTCGTTCCAATGGTTGTCGAACAGACCAGTCGGGGCGAACGGGCGTATGATATTTTCTCGCGCCTTTTGAAAGAACGGATTATCTTCCTGAATGGTCCTGTCCATGATGGCATGTCATCGCTGATTGTGGCGCAGTTGCTGCACCTCGAAGCGGAAAATCCGTCCAAAGAAATCAGCATGTACATCAACTCTCCCGGCGGTGTTGTGACATCCGGGTTGTCGATCTACGACACCATGCAATACATCCGTCCCAAAGTATCGACTTTGGTGATTGGTCAAGCTGCGTCCATGGGTTCGCTCTTGTTGACGGCAGGCGAAAAAGACATGCGTTTCTCGCTGCCAAACAGCCGCGTCATGGTTCACCAGCCGTCCGGTGGGTATCAAGGTCAAGCGACTGACATCATGATCCATGCCGAAGAAACGCTGAAACTGAAAAAGCGTTTGAATGAAATCTATGTTCAGCACACCGGTCGTACATACGCCGAAGTTGAAAGCGGTCTTGAGCGGGATAACTTTATGTCTCCAGAAGAGGCAAAAGAATGGGGTTTGATCGATGAAATCGTATCTTCCCGCGCCAAAGAAGGCGACGAAGAGTAAAGACTGACGAAGATTTCGGCGCCCGCTTCAATGGCGGCGCGCCGGGGTGATTTTCCGATTGTCGCGGCCGGGTGCCTGTCCTAAGCTGGCGGGAACTTGGCGACCGGTGCGATGTCGGGGTGCTGGCATAGGGCTGCCACGCAAAGTGAATAAACCGGGACGATGACCGGGAAAGGTGCAAAATGGCGACGAATTCAGGTGGTGATAGCAAGAACACCCTCTACTGCAGTTTTTGCGGCAAGAGCCAGCATGAGGTGCGCAAACTGATTGCGGGACCCACAGTGTTCATCTGCGATGAATGCGTCGAACTGTGCATGGACATCATCCGTGAAGAAACCAAAGGTGCCGGCTTGAAATCCTCTGAAGGGGTGCCGACGCCATTGGAAATCTGCAATGTTCTGG
Source organism: Pelagimonas varians (assembly GCF_003208435.1). Classification (GTDB taxonomy): domain Bacteria; phylum Pseudomonadota; class Alphaproteobacteria; order Rhodobacterales; family Rhodobacteraceae; genus Pelagimonas; species Pelagimonas varians. Next base: position 100,382 of record NZ_QKMF01000018.1, read on the forward strand.
ACGATTATGTGATTGGTCAGGCCAAGGCGAAACGCGTTTTGTCCGTGGCTGTGCACAACCACTACAAACGCTTGAACCACGCGCAGAAAAGCTCTGATATAGAATTGGCGAAATCCAATATCTTGCTGATTGGCCCCACGGGCTGTGGTAAGACGTTGCTTGCGCAAACTCTTGCACGCATTCTGGATGTCCCGTTCACCATGGCAGATGCCACGACGCTGACCGAAGCCGGTTATGTGGGCGAGGATGTTGAAAACATCATTCTCAAACTGTTGCAGGCGTCTGAGTATAATGTCGAACGGGCGCAGCGCGGCATCGTCTATATCGACGAAGTTGATAAGATCACTCGTAAATCGGAAAACCCGTCTATCACGCGTGACGTGTCGGGCGAAGGGGTACAGCAGGCCTTGCTGAAGCTGATGGAAGGGACCGTCGCGTCTGTTCCTCCGCAGGGTGGGCGCAAGCATCCTCAGCAAGAGTTCTTGCAAGTGGACACAACGAACATTTTGTTCATTTGCGGCGGTGCTTTTGCTGGTCTTGACCGGATTATTGCACAGCGCGGCAAAGGGTCTGCCATGGGCTTCGGTGCAGATGTGCGCGGCAATGACGATCGCGGCGTTGGAGAGATTTTCCAAGACCTCGAGCCAGAAGATCTTCTGAAGTTTGGACTGATCCCGGAATTTGTGGGTCGTTTGCCGGTTGTTGCAACGCTTGAAGATTTGGATGAAGATGCGCTTGTCACTATCTTGACCCAGCCAAAGAACGCTTTGGTCAAACAGTATCAACGCTTGTTCGAAATGGAAGATACCGAGCTCAGCTTTACCGACGAAGCACTGTCTTCGATCGCGAAAAAGGCGATTGAGCGTAAGACCGGTGCGCGTGGATTGCGGTCGATCCTTGAGGGGATCTTGCTCGATACAATGTTTGAACTTCCGGGCAAAGACGATGTAACCGAGATTGTTGTGAATGACGAATCTGTGAATTCGGACGCGCAACCTTTGATGGTTCATGCCGATAAAGAAAAAGAAGAGGCATCTGCGAGCTAAACGCAGCCAAGGCCAATTCGAAAGCAGGGCGGGGTTTTCCCCGCCTTTTTCATAAGAGAGAGCCGTGATAAAACGTATTTCCAGTGGTGGTGAGTTTGAAGCCAAAGTCGGGTATTGCCGTGCCGTCGTCGCAGGGGGCTTTGTGCATGTCGCGGGGACCGTTGGGCAGGGCGAAACCGTAGTTGAGCAATGTCGAAACGCACTGGGGGTGATTGAAAAAGCGCTGAATGAAGCCGGATCGAGTTTCAAGGACGTTGTTCGGGTTTCCTATTTTCTACCGGACAGGCATGAATTTGCGGCGTGTTTTGATTTGTTGTCGAACACCTTTGGCGCAAACCCACCAGCGGCAACCATGATTGAATGCGGCCTCATCGATCCCAAATATCGGATTGAGATTGAGGTTACGGCATTGGCTCCGCAATCGCGGTGAATTTTCGGCGAAAATTCGTGTCCAGAGGCACCCAAAACAGCCCTGCGGCAGGCCGACCACTGGACCTTGCCGAAGGTTCCGGCCATAACAACGCTAAGAGAGACAGGAGTCGCCCATGAGCATTCTCAGCAAAATTCTTCGCGTTGTCACCTGGTGGAACGGTGGAACGCTGACAACCGTACTTTATACGCGCCGCAACGGCGTTAAAGTCGGCGAAGATGAGCAAGGTAATGTCTACTATCAATCCCATGATGCCAAAAAGCGTTGGGTGATGTTCAACGGTGAAGTCGAAGCATCCCGTGTGAGTCCCGATTGGCATGGCTGGTTGCACCATACGTTTGATGACCGTCCCGGCGACAAGGAATTGTCTCACAAAGCATGGGAAAAGCCGCACCAAGAGAACGTCACAGGCTCGGCTTTGGCCTATGCACCTTCTGGCTCGCTTCGGGCGGCTGCGCCGGCTGATCGTAGTGACTATGAGGCATGGAGCCCGGAATGAGCCATTCGGCAACCGAAGTGGTAATGGGCGGCGGCGTATTGGCCGCCGCTTTGGCATTTGGCCTTTATGCTGTGCAAAGCACTGGCCTGACCTTAAACGAGTCGGGATACGACTTGCGCGCCTCGTTTCGCTCACTCGAAGGGGTGAATGTTGGGACTGATGTTCGTTTGGCCGGAGTCAAAGTTGGCACTGTTTCGGGCATTGAATTGAACACCGAAACCTACCGCGCGGATACTGTGGTTGCCATCAACAACGGTATTGAAATTCCGGATGACAGCGCAATCATTATTGCCTCAGAAGGGTTACTGGGCGGAAATTATGTTGAAATTTCTCCCGGTGGATCTCCTTTCTATTTCTCGGCTGGGGATGAAATCCTCGACACGCAAGGCTCCGTTAGTCTGCTGACATTGCTTTTGAAATACGTCGGCGGGGATGGGGGCAGCGAGTGAAAACGCTAGCATGTTTGTTGATGCTTTTGGCTGCACCGCTTGCCGCGCAAGAGGCCGTGAACTCTGGCGGCGGAGCTGTTCTACGCGCGTTGGACAAGCTGAATGCCAAGGTTTCGGACTTTACCATTGCAAACGGTGCCACGCAGGCAATGGGGCTGATCGAAATCACGCTCAACGAATGTCGTTATCCGAAGGGCAACCCGTCGGGAGATGCCTATGCCTTTTTGACGATCCGCGAGGCGGGAGTACCCGAACCGGTGTTCCGCGGCTGGATGGTGGCATCTTCTCCGGCGCTAAACCCATTGGATCACGCACGTTACGATGTTTGGGTGATGCGCTGCACGACGTCCTGACCACTGCTTGCAAGTGGTACGGACAATATATCCGACCTCCCCTGTAAAGCCTGCGCCAGTCTTTGATGGTAAGAGTTTCTGGTAATTTCCACTCCACCTAAACTGGCCAAATGCGGGGTGAGAAATTGAGTGTCGAATAGGACGAAGCCACAGCGATTCAATAAATTCACCAACCAAGCCAAGGCAATTTTTGAGGCGTCCGTGCGGGTCGAAAACATCGACTCTCCACAAAACGCGCGCCCGACAGTCACGCCGTAGACACCGCCAACCAAGGTGTCATCCATCCAGACTTCGATCGAATGTGCAGCGCCCATGGCGTGCAACTCGCAATACAGAGTGTGGATTTTCTGACTGATCCAGGTCTCTGTTCTATCGGCACAACCAGCCAGAACGTCCTCAAAAGCTGAATTCAAGGTGATGCGATAGTTCTGTTGTCGTAGCCGTTTCGCCAAGGAGCGCGAGATGTGGAACCCGTCCAGCGGAAGTATGCCACGCTTGCGCGGATCGACCCAGAATAGTTCCGGGTCGTCCTTATGTTCCGCCATTGGAAAGATGCCAGAACAATAGGCCTGCAAGAGCAGGTCGGCAGTTACGTCATGAGAAGAGATGGCAGACATAAAAACGCCATTTGTGGCAAGGTGTTAGACAAGCTAATCAGAATGAAAGGATATGTTCAAGTCGGCGGATTATACCACATCGGCATGCAACCGACCGAGCACTGATATGTACCCTCCGCTTAGTTGGAGTTTGCTCCAGCGATGATGGCACCAACCCCGATGACCACCAGGATCAACAAGGTTTTCCCACCAATTACCGCAGATGATCCAGCCGCTGATGATGAAGCTGCGGCTTCCTGAGCTTGCAAAGGGGTAGCCAGTGACAGGCAAACTGCGGTGGCGGAAGACAGAGCGATTAATCGTTTCATTTCGAATTCCTGAATGTAGGCGCAATGCGGCCCTGCGTGGTCTGAAACGCCGCAGGCCTCTATACCAACACGCGCGGAACAAAAAAACAGCCGGGCGAAACCCCGGCTGCTTGTCTTGCTTTAGTCAGCGGTCAAGACCACCAGCCTCTAACCATTTCTCCAACCAGTGGATGTTGTACTCCCCGGTGTGGATGTCTTTTTCTTGCAGCAAAGCGTGAAATAGCGGCACCGTGGTTTCAACACCGTCTACGATCAATTCACCCAGCGCGCGGTTCAGTCGGGCCAAGGCTTCGGTCCGGTCACGTCCGTGGACGATCAGTTTTCCGATCAAACTGTCGTAATAGGGTGGGATTTTATACCCGTCATACAGCGCTGAATCGACCCGAACACCAAGGCCGCCGGGGGCGTGGTATTGGGTGATTTTGCCGGGGCAGGGAACAAAATTCGGCAGACGTTCGGCGTTGATCCGCACCTCAATGGCATGACCATTGATCTCTAGGTCCTCTTGCGAAAACGAAAGCGGCAGGCCAGCAGCAACGCGAATTTGTTCGCGCACCAGATCCACACCAAAGATGCCTTCGGTCACCGGATGCTCTACCTGCAAACGCGTGTTCATCTCGATGAAATAGAACTCGCCATTCTCATAGAGGAATTCGATGGTGCCCGCACCAGCGTACCCGATCCGCGCAACGGCATCAGCACAGGTTTTGCCGATCTTGGCACGTTCTTCAGGGGTGATGCTGGGGCCTGGGGCCTCTTCAAAAACCTTTTGGTGCCGGCGCTGCAACGAACAGTCGCGTTCACCCAGATGCACAGCCTTGCCTTTGCCGTCGCCAAAAACCTGAATCTCGATGTGGCGTGGTGTGGTGAGGTACTTTTCGATGTAGACTTCGTCATTCCCGAAGTTTGACTTGCCTTCGGCGCGGGCTGTCGGAAACGCTGATTTCATTTCTTCAGCGCTATTGGCGACTTTCATGCCGCGGCCACCGCCGCCAGCGGTCGCCTTGACGATCACCGGATAGCCGAACTCTTCGCCGATCTTCAGAGCGGCCTCCAAATCAGGAACGCCGCCGTCTGAACCGGGCACGCAGGGCACACCAAGCTCTTTCATCGTGTCTTTGGCAGTAATCTTGTCGCCCATCATGCTGATGTGTTTTGCGGTTGGGCCGATGAATTTCAGATCGTGGTCTTCGACGATCTGAACAAAGCGCGCATTTTCCGACAAAAAGCCGTAGCCGGGATGAATCGCCTGTGCTCCGGTGACTTCGCAGGCGGCAATAATCGACGGAATAGACAGATAGCTGTCGGTGCTGGATGCAGGGCCAACGCAGATGCTTTCGTCCGCCATTCGGACATGCATCGCATCGGCGTCTGCGGTGGAATGCACCGCAACCGACCGGATGCCCATTTCGCGGCAGGCACGTACAACGCGCAACGCGATTTCGCCGCGATTGGCGATCAGGATTTTATCAAACATTCGGTCCGTCCTTATTCAAGGATGATCAAAGGAGCACCAAATTCCACTGCGGCACCATCGTCGACCATAATGCGCTTAACAGTACCTGCACGCGGGGCAGGGATGTGGTTCATGGTTTTCATGGCTTCGACGATCAACAATGTATCGCCTTCGCTGACTTGGGTGCCGACCGAGATGAAGGCAGGCGTTCCGGGTTCAGCCTGCATATAGACTGTTCCAACCATTGGCGACGTCACCGCGCCGGGATGGCTGGCGGGATCTTCGGGCATTTCGACAGCAACCGGTGCGGCTGCAACCGGTGCAGCGGCAGGTGCTGCTGCCGGGGCGGCCAAAGCAGGCGCAGCTGCGGCCATTGTGATATGCTTTTGGCGGCTGACACGTACATTCAGGCTGTCATCTTCGCCGTATTCACGCATGACCTCTAGTTCGGTCAGGTCGTTTTCCTGCAAAAGCTCTGCCAAAGCCTTGATAAAAGCTACATCCGAGTCGTGGTTCTTTTTACTCATGCGTTCCTCGCCCATTCCCGAATGACGAAGCGAAGTATTCCGCAACGTCGGTTGCCCGCTTATAGGCCAAGCCTTCGGCGGTGAAAAGCAAAGCTGACATGGGATTGCATTCCTTTTGCTGCAAGGTCTTAATCGGAAAGAATTAGCGAGGGGAATGGAATGAATATTGCGCACTGGTTGGCTCGTCGGGCCCAAATCACCCCTGATTCCCCTGCTTTGTATCTGGGGGAGCAGCTCTTGAGTAGTTATGCCGACTTGCATACGGCCGCTGCGCAGGTTGCGAACGGTTTGCTCGGGCACGGTGTGTTGCCCGGTGACCGCGTTGCGCTGTTTATGAAAAACGTGCCGGACTATCTGATTGCTGAATATGCCACTTGGTATACCGGTGCCGCGATTGTTCCGATAAACGTGAAACTGCACCCCAAAGAAGCTGCTTGGATCATCGAAAATGCTGGGGCCAAGCTGTGTTTTGCGACACCTGATTTGGCAGAAACTCTGTCCGGCACCTGCTCTGTAGTTGTGATTGAAACAGGCGGGGCGGCTTGGCAAACTTTGATGGATACTCCTGCTTTGGACGCGGTCACACATCGCGAACCGGATGATCTTGCATGGTTATTCTACACCTCAGGCACGACGGGCCGCCCTAAGGGGGTGCAGATGACCCACCGTATGTTGATGACCATGAGCGATTGCTATCAAAGCGATTGTGATCTTGTCGGGGCCAATGATGCCACCTTGTATTCCGCTCCGATCAGCCACGGGGCTGGCATCTATAACATGATGCACATGCGGGCCGGAGCGCGGCATGTTTTCCCGCCGTCAGGCGGTTTTGATGAGGCAGAGGTTCTTGATCTGGCCGAGCATTTCGGAAATGCGCAGATGTTTATGGCCCCGACGATGGTTCAGCGTTTGACCCGCTATGCAAAAGCCGCTGGGCGAAACGGAGAAGGGCTGCGGACAATTATCTACGCCGGCGGGCCGATGTATAGTGCGGACATCATTGAGGCTGTCGATCATTTCGGCCCTGTATTTGCGCAAATCTACGGGCAGGGCGAATGTCCGATGGGAATCACCGTCTTGCCACGTGATGATGTTTCGGATCGCAGCCATCCTCGATGGCGTGAACGTTTGGGATCTGTGGGCCGGGCTCAATCCGTCGTTGAGGTGCGGATCGCGGACACTGACGGCCGCACGCTCGCACCGGACGAGGTGGGCGAGATTTTGGTCCGCGGCGACATTGTTATGAACGGTTATTGGAACAATCCAGAGGCAACGGCAAAAACTTTGGTGGATGGCTGGCTGTGGACTGGCGACATGGGCGCAATGGATGCGGAGGGATACGTCACCCTTAAAGACCGGTCGCGCGACATGATTATTTCAGGCGGCACAAACATATATCCGCGCGAGGTAGAGGAAGCTCTGCAAGAGCATGACAGCGTTTCTGAAGTGGCTGTCTTGGGCCGTCCTCATCCCGAATGGGGCGAAGAAGTCGTGGCATTTGTTGTTGCGCCGCACGGATTTAACGAAGCGGCGCTGGATGCTCACTGTCTTTCACGGATCGCACGGTTCAAACGGCCCAAGGCGTATTTTCAGATTCCCGAATTACCCAAAAACAACTATGGTAAAGTGCTCAAGACCTCATTGCGGGAGATGCTGGCGACCTCGTCATAAGCGGGCAGCGGTTTGGTTGTTGCGGGTGAGGGGGGGGTTTGGACAACTCGGCTGATTGGCCTTTGCTGCCATCATCAACTTGCGGCATTTCAGTCGCTTTCGCCGGTTGTTGCGGGTCTTCTTCGCTGTTCTCTATTGGCAGTGTCGCTTCCATTTCTTGCGCTTGTTCGTCCAACATCTGACTGATTTTCAGTTGCATGATGGTGGGCGGCGCGATGTGTTCCTCAGGAACAGGATCACCATTAGCTGCTTTCCAAAAGTTTTCGGGGGCTTGGTGTCGGGCCAAGGCAGCGTCGGGGTTGCGAGATTGATCCAAAGGTTGAACCTTGGTCGATTGTTTCTCTGGGCGCTTTACGCCGGGCAAACCATGGGGGTGACCCGTGGCCAACGGCGCAATCCACAGGGAAGGGCCTGCTATTTGCATTTTCGTGCTCCATCCAGTGCGCCCCCACCTCAAATAGGTTAGCATATGATGACCAAAAATGCAGCTAGGTCGTTATAATTGAGTGTATTCCCTTGGCTGTTGATTAATCTTTTGCTGCGACCCAGACATAAAAAAGGCGGGGTTACCCCCGCCTTTGCAAATAAATGTTTGGAGTTCAGCTCTCCCGGTTCATGCGATTTTCGACGAGGTCGTCGACGACGGACGGATCGGCGAGGGTTGATGTGTCGCCGAGCGCGCCAAAGTCGTT
>NZ_QKMF01000019.1 GCF_003208435.1 Pelagimonas varians
TTTACATAGATTTGGTGCAAATCCCCAGTCGCTCAGCCACGCTCAACGACCTGCGCCACAGCGTCCTGCTAAAACTCATCTGTAGACCGAATTCCCTTGCTCATCTCCGCCTGTCCTTGGTTTCAAAATTACCAAGAAAACCGTATGCAGATCTAGGGGCACTTCACACAGATTTAGGTTTCCCTTAGGAACCAGCGCCGCCTGCCCCTCTTTTCACCGGTAGGTTCAGGGGAGCTGGTTAATTCACGTTCCCAGATTTAATCATGATGTTTGCTCTTGGTGTTCGTGTGTTCATTTTGAACTTTTCCTTAAAGAGGGTGAGCCTGTCCGCCATGTCTGAGTATAAAGTGCTTCCAAAGAGCTAGCCTTTACTGGGCTTCGGGTGCTGGGATTCCATACGTATGCAATCCCAGCTGCAGCTTGCAGTGTTTTTACACGAATTATTGCGTTTACCGCTAGGAGGAATGCCCTGTCCTTGATTCATTCCCGCATTACTTTGGATGGGGTGTAGCCTCCTCGCGAAATGGCACCTTTTGCAAGTAGATTCAGCAATCAGGCCAGATGGTCCGGCCATCTGTTTGGCAATATTAAGGGGCATCGTCCAGAAAAGGCAAAATTTCGAGTTTTGTTCCACTGAGAAGCCAAGTGTTGCAGTGTGTGGCCCTACGCGGCTTTTGCTATGTCGTGAGGCGTGCCGGTTGCTTCTGTTAACCAATCGCGAAGATTGGACCCGAACCCGTGCGGGCGTCCATACCGCATCTCTTCATGAGGTTGCTCATTGTCATGTCATAAATAACGCCTTTGCGGTTGCGGGGGAACTGGTATCCGACACGGACAATGGGATTGGCTTGTTCGATCACCGTTAGGGCCTCAGCGCTCAAGGGAACACGAAAATCCGAAGCCGGATCTTTGCGCTCCTTCCTCGCCTCGCCAGGAATGGTCCAAACATCGCCTTCAATTGGATCCATATGCGGGAAGCGAAATGGACATGACCGAACGGCTGTCAGAATTAGCAAGCGCAGGGCCAAGTGCGTCACGTTACTTTCACTCAAGCCCTGATTAAACTCGGGCACGTTTTGCCACAGTAGGGCGCAGGCAGATTGCCGGTTCATGGTCTTGCGGGTTGTATCGGAATTGTCGTGCCAAATCGGGCCAAGGTGTCGCGGATGTCGCGTTGGTCAATTTCGGAAACAGGAATTTTTCCCGGTTTGGGAAGGACATGCAGTTCCAGCTGCGAAAACCATCGGCCAGCCTTTCTGCCGTCCTTCAATTCGGCGATGCGCGGAAATCGTTGTAAGAATGGCAACAGGAACACAAATTCGCAGACCATATTCAGCATTGGGCACCCCCTTGCCCATGCAATTCTTGCATAGAAGGACGATAGGAAAATTGGCCGCCCTAGGTCGCAGGTTGTAAACTGACAGTCTCGGTTCAAGTCAGGAAGGAACTTTGACTAGGGTCAAATGTAGAAGCCTGAAAAATCGTTTCGCTTATTGGATTGTTGGTTGGCTCATGAGTTGCATGGTACAATGCCGGGAAGGTTGCGAACAAGGACGAGACTAATTTATTGAGATTAAACCGAAAAAGTCTGGTCATCAAATTCAAGAATTTCAACGCTGATCAATGTATCAATATGGCCAGTTGCCGTTTCGGTTATAGTCCAATTGGAATTAGCCGTCCGGACAATGGAGAATTTGTTGCTGTCAAACCCGGTCAGCTGATAGATGTCCGTACCGGTTTCTCCATTTATTCGATCGCTGCCATCGCCGCCGGCGAAGACAAATGTGTCCGCGCCCGCACCGCCGCGCAGGTGATCATCACCGTCGCCGCCGACAAGCGTGTCCTCACCGTCTCTGCCGATCAGAACGTTGTTCTGGTCGTTGCCGGTCAGGCGATCGGCGTGATCAGATCCATTGATACGCTCGAAACCCGAAATGACGTCGCCGGTTGCGTCTCCGCCATCGGCGGCCTGAAAGCCAAAGCTGTCGAAGTTGAGGTCAACGGTCACGCCTGTTGCGGATCCGGTGTATTGCAGCCAATCGACCCCAAGACCGCCGGATAGAGAATCCCCGCCCGCACCGCCGTGTAGGCGGTCACTGCCGCCTTTGCCAACAAGCGTGTCAAAGCCCGCGCCACCGACTAAGATATCGTTGGTGTCGTCTCCGATCAAGGTGACCCCGTCATTTTCTTCCGTCACCCCAAGGCTAATCCTTACGGTTGCTTGAATGTTTCCAACAAACCGAAGAGTGCCATCTTGGGCTCCAACAACAAGATCAAGATCACCGTCCCCGTCAATATCCGCAACTGTTGGCGTGTTGCGTCCGCCAATCGTTATCCCGTCAAACGGGTTGGTCCAGTCGACGGTGGTGTATACACCGTCGTCGTTTCGCCAACTAAGAAGCGTGTCACCATCGGCTACAATTAGGTCAAGATCGCCATCGCCATCGAGATCTGCAAAAGCAAGCGCGCTTTCAAAACCGGGGTCGATTCCATCAAAAGGGTTCGACCCAATCGGAAGGCTGGTGTAGATGCCGTTCCCGTCGTTCCGCCAACTCAAAAGCGTGCCAAAGTATTCGCCAACAACCAAGTCAAGATCGCCGTCGCCATCAAAATCCGTGAACACAGGTTTACTACGGTAGCCGACGTCAAAGCTTCCGAATGGATTCACCAACTCGGTTTGATTGTAAACACCATTGTCGTTGCGCCAGCTGCGCAGCTTGCCTAAATCGTCACCCACGACAAGATCAAGATCGCCGTCCCCATCAATGTCCGTAAACGTCGGGGCGCTTTCGCTGCCAACACCAATACCCGAGAATGGCGCGGCGTCGGCCTCATGGAATTTGAACCCGCCTGAGTTGTCTGTCACAGTGATAGTCAGGTCGCGGCTGGGCGTTGGAGTGTCGCTGACATTGGCATAGCCGAGCGCGCGGGCAGTGGCCTGCACTGCTGCAGTGGTAGCATTTGCGTTAAAGGTCACGGTAAAACCCGCGCCAGTTCCGCCCGATGTTTCGCCAATAACCAAGCCGTTGTAGCTAACTGTTTCGCTTGCAACCGATATGCCGCCTGTTTCAATCAGGGAAATCCGATCTTCGGCCAGCAGGCCCCGCACGGCGACGGTGCCGCCGTCAAAATTTCCTTCTGCATCGGTCACAACGATGGCAGCAGCCAGCGCAACCGGCGCGACGTTGACAGTATTTTCCGCGACCGTCAAAGACAGGGCGGGCGCACTGCTAATCTCAGCCGCGTCGTTTTGCGGGGTCACGTTGAGCGTTAGGTTTGTAACGGCCTCGGCTGCGTGGCCATCCCGCACTGTGACTGTCAAACTGCGGTTTGGCGTCGGGGTATCGCTGATATTAGAGTAACCGATGGCGCGGGCCACGGCCTGCACCCCAGCGGTCGAGGCGTTTTCGAAGAACGTCACCGCAAAACGCGCGCCGATGCCACCTGATGTTTGACCAATCTGAATTCCGTTAAAGCTGACGGTTTGGCCTGCGACCGATATGCCGCCCGTATCAATCAGGGAAATCCGGTCCTCGGCAAGCAAGCCTTCAACCGTAAATGTTCCGGCTATAAAGAAATCCTCAGCGTCCGTAATCACGATGTCTGAAATCAGCGCTACGGGCGCGGCGTTTACGGTGTTTTCTGTCACGGTAACGGCGGCTGGTGCGCCTGAAATGACCGGTGCTTCTTGTTGCTCTGTTACGCCAACTGTGATGACCACAGAGGATTCCAGATTCTCAATCAGGGGTAGGGTGCCGTCCTCTAGCCCTACCACGACATCAAGGTCGCCATCATTGTCGATATCGATGAAAACGGGTGCGTTGGCTTCGTCTAGCTCAACAGAGTCAAACGGGTTTGACCAATTTAACTGAGTGAATCTAAGTCCAGTGTGGATGCCTCTTTCATCGTCATATGCGTTTAGAAAGCTCTCAATACGGTTATCCGAAGAGACGTTCCCGCCGCCAATCACCAAATCGTCAAGTCCATCACCATTTAGGTCGGCAAAGGCAGGCATTGCCGCCTGATTTCCGGTTCGGGATTCGGCAACTACGCTTGTGAAGCCAGAGATGGTTTTGAACGGGTCCAGAAATCCGATTGTACGGTATTCGCCTTGATCAGGGAAATTTAGCCAGGTTTGCAGATGGCCGCTGTCTGACCCCACGATAAGATCAAGGTCACCATCACCGTCGATGTCGCCAAACGTAGGCGCACTGTTTGAGCCAACATCGATGCTGTTAAACGGGTTAATATACCAAACGGGTTCAGTGTAGACGTTGTTGTCATTTAGCCAAACGCGCAGTGTCCCATCAGCCGAACCCACAACAAGATCAATATCACCGTCATCGTCGATGTCTGCAAAGGCAGGGGTGCTGTTGCTGCCAACGTCGATGCCCTCGAACGGGTTCTCCAGATCAACTGATTTATAGTATAATGCTTCAAGTGCGTCTTTGAGACCAAGCAGGAAATCCAACGTGTCAGGAAGGTATTCGGTCCTGGTGTGGAACGGCTGCCCGATGACATCTTCGATCATTTCCTGCGGTAACGCTTCACCGGTTAGTGTTTGATACACGGTTAAATAAGTTAAGGCTGCCTTTCGATCGGAAAATATGACTTCGTTGATATCGGCATAAGGGCTGGGTGGATCAACCAGCAAGCTGAAGACGCCGTTGTTGTTTTCGTAGCTGTCGAGTGTGCCATCGCTGTTTCCTACCACAAGGTCAAGATCGCCATCACCATCAATGTCGGCAAAGGCTGGTATGCTCAGATTGCCGACATCAATACCAGAAAATGGTGAATCGTCTGCGTCCTAAGGAACAAGGAAAGGCCATCGCCGTCCGTTACTGTGATAGTCAGATCGCGCAGGGCGGTCGGCTGTCGCTTACATTGCCATATCCCAGCGCCGGCGTCGTGGCCTGCAAGGCAGCAGATGTGGCAGATCCGTTAAACGTCACAGAAAAATCCGCGCCAACGCCGCCCGAAGCCCTACCGATGTTCACACCATTGTAGAGGACTGTGTTGTCTACGACTGTGATACCGCCTGCGTCGCGCAACGACACGCGGTCTTCGGATAGCAAACCAGACACAGTCAATGTCCCGTCCGAAATGTTCCCTTCTGCATCCGTTACCAAAATATCTGCAGCCAGCGCCACGGGCGCTGCGTTTGCTGCATTTTCCTCTACAGTGATGGACGTTGGGGCATTTGCGAACTGAGGGCTATCGTTTTGGGGCGTTATATCCAGCGTGACCGTCGTGGTTGCGTGAAGCTGAGTTTTCTCAGTCACCCTAACCGTAAAATCCCGGCTTAGTGTAGGTGTGTCGCTGGAGTTGGAATACCCCAGCGCACGGGCTGTGGCCTGTACTGCCGCAGTACTGGCGTAGCTGCCAAAGGTCACCTGAAGGTCCGTGCCATTCCCGCCCGTGAAAGTTCCGATTTCCACTCCATTGAACTTGATTCTACTGCCCGAGACAGTGATGCCGCCTATTTCAAGCACCGACACCCGGTCTTCTACCAGCAGGCCCGACACGACCAAACCGCCGGTGGTGAAGTTGCCTTCTACATCAAGGACAATGGCGTCCGCGAAAATGGTTTCTGTTCTGGCGTTAACTTGGTTTTCTTCGACTGTTACGTTGCGAGTGGCGTAGATTTGCGGTGTGTTGACGTCGTAGGGGGGGAATGCACCTTGGGTGTTTTCGACCCAAAACGTTGGACTGTTCACCGAGCCGGCCGACGCAGCGACCACAAGGTCAAGATCGCCGTCACCATCTATATCCATGAACTGCGGCCGGCTGGCATACCCGACATCAATTTCGGAGAACGGGTTGGTCAGCTCTGCCAATTCATCCTGAATACGCTGAATTTCATCCGCCAGCCCGAAGGGGTCAGAAAGATCGAGCGAGGTATCCACATGCGGAGTGGGGTCTGCGTATGTTCTTAGGTAGCCGCCGTTTCCGTCATTCCGCCAAGTCGCCAGCGCCCCGGTTTGGTCCCCAACCACAAGATCAAGGTCGCCGTCCCCGTCAATATCCGCGAACACAGGCTTGCTGTTTGTACCGACATCAATACCGGCAAAGGGGTTAGATACGCCTGTCGAATTGTAGATGCCATTGTCATTTCGCCAACTAAGAATCGTGCCATCGGCTGACCCCATGACAAGATCAAGATCACCGTCTCCATCAATGTCCGCAAATGCGGGTGAACCTCCGTAGCCAACATTGATATGTGACAGCGAGGATCCGGTCGAATTATGTACTATGTAGGGGCTTGAAACGGATGTCGGTGATGTGGGCTCTTTAATGGCAATATACCCGAGTACCGGAAATATCTGGTTGAATGTCGGTAGCAATAAAATGGAAGAAATCTGTGGAGTGCACCTAAACCTAAACGGCGTCAAAAGTCATTCGAATTCGACCATTCAAGACCTTGCGGTCCATGATTGGTACAAACGCTGAGATGGCCCGGCACAAATGGACGGCGAGCCAAGATGTATCTGATGTTGAAGATAAAACTGTCAAATGAAGAAGAAATGCACCTTTTGGTCGCCAGCCGCATTAACGCGGCGCAGCGTCGCCTTGATCAGATCGCGCATGCGCGGATTGCCGTGTGATGTCGCCGACATATGCAAAGTTGGATACGTGGGATCGAAGAGGGTATCAACCACTGCACAAAACAACAGCGTTGAACAGATGACCATGCCAAAGATCCGAACGATGCAGGCACTTGCGGAGGCAATCTCGATCTCGCGTCCGACAATGGCGCGTTACTTTAAAGATGAAGACTATGCCCTTCTGTCTATGCAAAGAAGATCAAACAGGGTTTGGCCGAGGTCGGCTAATTCTATAATTTTCTGGCGGCAAGGCGGAATGGAAAATCGACAGGTCTGATTGGGGCGGTGATCCCGCATTTCTAAGATTTGTTCGATGCTAGCCTGCTACAAACAGTCGAAGTTGCGGCGCACGCTTCAGCTCTTGGGGCCGCTGGTGAGGATTCTCCTATTGGTTTTCGGATTCCTGTCCAGGCGACCACCAGCACAACGTGACGTTGTTGTGGCGGGCAATGCAAAAAGCGTCGGGGTCATGGTTGAGTATCCGTGTCCAAGCGGCGCGCTGTGATACACTCAACTCGGTGAAAATGGCTGCCGCTGCACATCATCCCGAAAAGGCACCTAAGGAACTTGCCAGCGCGGTAAAGCTGCCTGGGGCGAGAACATAGCCTTTCTTGGGATTGTCGCAAACGCATTGGTGCGGACTGGTTTGACATGAATTGGAACCCACAGCTTGATTCCCCTGAGTGGCACTCTGCGGTCATCTATTGCGCCGACCTGATGACTGCTTCGGGCACCTTGCGGTGCATCTGCAAATGGTCACAACGAGAACTGTGCGCTGTTCAATGGTGGCAGGCGCGCAACTTGGGGTGACGCAACATTAGCGACTTGCGCAATCCCGAAACATCTTCTGTTGCGGATGTGACTGGCTTCTTCAAGGCTCGATGCAAGTGACCAACAAGGGCATGGGCTGGGTCTGTTCCTTGGCACTTGCCTTTACTGCAAGCTCCAAGCAAGTCGACACTGCCAAGGGGTTTTTGAAATGGGCCAAGTCAAAGGAACACTTCGAAATGGTAAGTAACCCGAACAAAAAAAGGCGGCAGTCGAAACCGAGGTGCCCGCAGGCCGATCGGCGACCGATCTGGAACACCCAAGGCATTGTGCATATAGGTCTGAGCAATTTCAATGAGTTGGACCGAATTGTTGGTCTGCCGAAGTCATGGGCCCGATGATTGGTTTTGTCCCTGTAGAAGAGGTCAAAGCCTTTGATGCCGACC
Organism: Pelagimonas varians; assembly: GCF_003208435.1. Taxonomy (GTDB): domain Bacteria; phylum Pseudomonadota; class Alphaproteobacteria; order Rhodobacterales; family Rhodobacteraceae; genus Pelagimonas; species Pelagimonas varians. Next base: position 7,820 of record NZ_QKMF01000019.1, read on the forward strand.
ATACGGACACCTAGCACGATGCGCCCCGCACAGCATTCGGAGCCACGACCCCAGCCGTGAAACCGCGCCGCGCGGCGGGTTCAGGCCATTCACTGGGCAAACCTGTGACACCTTCCAATGAAACGGGGGGATCCTACGTCAGACGCTGCTGAGGCTTGCGCGCCTATCTGATCCTGATCGTGCCGGCTGGATCGAGAACAACTGCACATTCCCCAATTGGGTGGTCGATGCATCTTGGCAGCCACCGGACCCATGGAGTTCGAGCGTGGCAAAACTTTTGGCATCGATGATGCGGCCCCTGTGATCCGCGGAAATTTTCGCCGGTGAGTGATCGAGGAGGTGTTGTGCGACGACCTTGCCATCGAAGCCTCGGGTGCTCCCTCGGCGGGCTTGGGGCTTGCCGACTATATCGCCAGCGACGGCAAGGGATCGTTCTTTGGTGCGCGCCCAAAGGATGCGAAGACCGACGTTTCGCCCTTTGGGGAACCTGACTGCTGCAAACCGCACTGCGCGACACGTGAATAAAGTGCATCTTAGACGTGACCGATAGGTCTTGCGATCATTCCCATGTCAGGGGCATTTCCTCAATCCGTAATGATCATCGCAATGTTTTGAGTGGCGTGATATCCATGATGTCGGAAACGAAGGAAAAACCTATGACCAAACTCACCGGCGAATGCCTCTGTGGTGCCATCTCATTCGAAGCCGAAGGCGAGGTTCCCGTCATGGCAAATTGCCATTGCACAGCGTGCCGCCAGTCTACAGGCAGTGCCTATGCCTCCTTGATGTTCATGAAACAGGACGATGTGAAGATCACAGGCACACCGAAAACGTACCAACACAAATCGGATGCCGGAACAGTAATGACCAAACATTTCTGCGAAAACTGCGGCACACCGCTTTTCACGCAGAACTCAGCGCGTGAAGGTATGCTCGGTTTGCGCGCGGGTGTCATCAATGAACAACAAGAATTCACTCCCAAGGTGAATGTGTATGTTTCAAGTAAATTGGACTCGACCGTTTTGGACGAAGCGCTTCCTGCCTTCGAGAAAATGCCGGGCTAAACTCAAGGTGCCTCCTGAGACGTTTTGCTCCGGGGGCATTATCACTGCTGAAGACTGGTTGGGCCTTTTGGCCGTCATCGCAGGGGCACCACTGCACAGAGGCGTCTGTTGATTGGGCTGCATCGGGCGGATCAAATGCGGCGGTTTCTCCTCAAAAATCAAACAATTTGGCAATGCCGCTTATATTGAAGGGCAGCGTTATCTGCTTTCACAAAGTCCGCATACGCACTAGGCATCCCTATCTTCGTTTTGTCTGGAAAAATCATGGCGCAAAAAGCCACCATTTATAGAGTTGAACTTTCCGTTTCCGATATGGATCGTCACTATTATGAAACCCATAAACTGACCGTTGCCAAACATCCCTCGGAGACGGATGAGCGGTTGATGGTGCGCATTCTCGCTTTTGCGCTGAATGCACATGAGCATCTGGAGATGACAAAGGGCCTTTCTACAGATGACGAACCAGACATTTGGCAAAAGAGCCTGAGCGGCGAACTTGAGTTGTGGGTCGCCTTGGGGCTTCCAAGCGAGAAGGTGATGCGTCAGTCCTGCGGTAAAGCCAGCGAAGTGATTGTTTATCCCTACGGTGGCAGAACGGCCGAGGTGTGGTGGGACAAGATCAAAAACAGTACCACCCGGTTTGACAATCTTCAGGTGATAAACCTTCCCGAGAATGAAACCAGAGAGCTGGCAAAACTGGCAAGCCGTTCAATGAAGCTTCAGGTAAATATTCAGGACGGCGAAGTGATGGTCAGTGTCGACGACCGCATCGTTTACGTGACACCGGTCAAATGGAAAGACGCCGGGCATTGACGCTCGTCGCAATCGGGTATGGTTTGTGATCACGTGCGTCAGGTGTGCATAGCTTCGCTTTCGCCCAATGATTTGCAATCTTTGGCCAAGCAAAATCGATAGGTCGCCTTCTACGTCAAATTGTTCAACTTGGCGCTGGGCTTTTGGCTGGGTGAAGCACGTGCAAAGGGTCACTGCATCAGCAGACGTTCAGTGAGGCCTGTCTGTATCCGGATGGGACCAATGCTTTGGACCATGGGGATAAACTGTGTTGGCGCGCTCGCTTTATAACAGCGAGCCAAGACCGATCATCAAATACGATTGGCGGCACCTTGCAGCAGGCGCAGCGCTGTCTTGTCCGCAAAAATAAATCCTGCGGTCTTTCTAAGGTTCGGAAATCCACGTAACAATACCTCAGATGATCAACTCTGTCGTTTAAGGTGACCTCTTTCCATGAAACTAGATTTTAAAACGATCATTCGTGAACCGATGCTGCATTTTTTGGTTGTTGGGGCTGGTCTTTTTGCCTTGTTTGGCGCGCTCAATTCGGAAGAAGAGGCCCCGCCCAATCGGATCCTTATAACTTCGGGGCAAATAGAACAGCTCGAATCGGCCTTTACGCGGACATGGACACGCGCCCCAACCGCTCAGGAACGTGACCTGTTGATTTCCGAGCATATCCGTGACGAAGTCTTCTACCGCGAGGCACTGAATTTGGGGTTGGACATGGGCGACAGCGTGATCCGGCGCCGTTTGCGTCAGAAAATGGAATTTGTTCTGGAAGACGTTTCAGCAGCCACGCCGCCGCGAGAAGAAGACCTGAAAACTTTTTTGGATCAAAACCCGGAGCGGTTTCAGCTTGAGCCTCAAATCGCTTTTGAGCACGTTTATTTGAACCCGGACAAGCATTCGGACATTGAAACAGATGCCGCCGATATACTGGCGCGCCTGAATGCTGGCGAAGATGCCACCCAACTGGGCGATGTTCTTATGCTGCCTGCCAGCTATGATTTGCAGTCGGTTTCAATCTTTGACCGGGCGTTTGGAAATGGATTTTCAAACGGGCTTATGTCTGTATCGGAAGGGGCATGGGCAGGGCCTGTCCGGTCGGGATTCGGTTGGCATTTGGTTTTTGTGCGCAAAAAGGTCGAGGGGCGTTTGCCTGACTTGGCCGACATGCGCGAAAAGGTCGTGCAGGAATGGCAACATGACCGAAAGATAGCTTTGGAAGAAGAAACGTACCAAGCCTTGCTATCGCGGTATGAGGTTGTTTTCGAACCTTCTGTCGAGGCTTCTGATCCATGATATTGCGCCGGATTTTTCTATTCATTACGGTTTTAGGGGTTTGCGGTGCACTGCTAAGTGGCATGGCGCAGGCGGACGATTCACAACCCGGCTACCTCGAGTTTGCCGAGGTTTCCGAGGGCAGGTTCAATGTGATTTGGCGCAGCCCAAAGCTGTCGGCCAAGATGCCTGTGTTGCAGCTGGTTCTGCCGGAAAACATCGAAACCTTGACTCCTCCGGTGACCACAGATTTCCCAACGTCGGTGTTAGAGCGCCGCTTGGTCAAGGCCGAACCTGAGACGTTCTTGGGCAGCCGGATCGAGATCAGCGGGTTGCGTGACAGCAGAACAGACGTGCTTGTGCGGATCGCTTTTGCTAATGGGGTGGCAACGACGACGCTGCTACAACCATCTCAGCCGTGGATGATCGTTGAAGGCCCCAAGACAGCGGTCCAAATCACTTGGGACTATGCCGTCTTGGGGTTTGAACACATTCTGGCCGGCTTTGATCACCTTCTGTTTGTTTTGGCGCTTTTACTGATTGTGGGGCCAACCAAACGGTTGCTTTGGGCGATCACTGCATTCACCGCCGCGCATAGTATAACCCTTGCTGCGGCGACGCTTGGCCTGATCTGGGTTCCGGGACCGCCAGTTGAGGCGATTATCGCATTATCGATCTTGTTTTTGGCCGGCGAAATGCTGAAAATTCAACAGGGAAAGCCAAGCTTGACGGCCAGATCTCCTTGGCTGGTGGCCTTTACCTTCGGTCTCTTGCACGGTCTTGGGTTTGCGGGTGCACTTGCTGACGTTGGCCTGCCTGAACATGAAATTCCATTGGCTTTGCTGATGTTCAATGTCGGGGTTGAACTCGGGCAGCTGGCCTTTGTTTGCGTGGTTCTGGCGATTGTGTATTTGGCCAAAAAACTTCTGAGCAGTTGGCCGAAATGGACTGATCCGATTCCGGCCTATTGCATCGGTTCGATTTCGGCGTTTTGGCTGATTGAACGGGTCAGCGGGTTCTGGACCTAAAGCTTCGCAGGCTTTGTGCGACATGCAGACGGCTCACGTCATTTTAAGCGGCCTTGAGGCATGCTTGGTGCAGATTCATTTGAGGTCTGTGCCTAGGGTTCGATCCGGCTCCCGGAACTGGCTGAGAACATCGTGGATAAGCTCTTTGACCCCATCAATGACGACCGAACTGGTGCCGGATTTGGACACCAAATACATGTCCGACCGAAATTCCGTTGGCAGATCGATATCGCGATAGACTGTATCTGCCATCTGAATGACCTGAGCAGACTTTGGAACCAGCGCGAAGCCCAAGCCATGGTTCACAAAACTAATAACTGCGTGGGTCTGGCTTGCCTCCAATCGGGTATCGGGCGTGATTTTGCAGGCATAGAAAAGCGCGTTGAGCGTTTCTTTTAAGTACCCGCCGCGGTCCTTGGTAAAGGAAATGTAAGGCTCTCCATCAAAGTCCGAGATGGAAAGATCATTTTTTTCGGCCAAGGGGTGCGATTTCGGGATCGCCAAAACAAAGGGCTCATGGATGACTCTGGTGCGCTCTATTTCGCCGCGCGCGTTTTCCATTCTGGTGAGGCCCAAATCGATCCGCCCGGACCGCTGGGCCTGAATGACTTCGTACCCCATCATCTCAATCGGAGAGAGCGAAACCAAGGGCATTTCAACGGCCATTCTCTGGGCGATCAAGGGCATGAATTTGAACGCAGCCGAGGGCACAAACCCCAATGCAATATGTCCTGTTTCCCCTCGTTCAGCTTGCCGCGCATTCAAGACAGCATGCTCTGATCGTTGAATAATATCGACAGCGCTTTGATAAAAACTTTCTCCTGCAGAAGTTAGGCGCACACGCTTGTTACTCCTTTCCAGAAGCCGGAGATTGACCCTTTCCTCGAGGATTTTTATCTGACGGGACAAGGGCGGCTGGGTCATGTTCAGTCTGGCTGCGGCCCGTCGGAAACTAAGCTCTTCCGCCACTGCAACGAAGCATCTCATTTGGAAATATTCGAACTGTCCTTGGGCCATCTTGAGTCTCCTGACGCGGTGGCGATTTCCAAATGCGTGATACAAATTGTGTATCATTGCAATCCAAATTTGGAATTTACACGCCCCCCCTTTTTTCCAATTGTATCGGCAGGGGGCCAGCTTTCATCATCAGATTTTGCTTTGACAAGTGCTGGAACTCTATCATTTAGGGAGGATCAAATGACTCGTAAAACGCATCTATTTGTGGCGTCGGCGCTTGCATCAGCAGTCGCTTTCGGTGCGCAGGCCCAAGACAACTCTGTCACGGTCGTGCTGTCCGAAGAGCTTGAAATTGTGGAGCCTTGCTCGTCCACTAAATCCAACGTTGGCCGGGTTTTGTTTCAAAACATCTCGGAAACCGTAACCGAAATGGACCCGAAAACCGGACTGGAGCCACGTTTGGCCGAAAGCTGGGAAGATATGGGTAATGGCACTTGGCGCTTCTCGCTTCGTCAGGGCGTCACCTTTAGCGACGGCACGGTCATGGATGCCGAGGACGTTGCGCATTCCCTGGTTCGGATGAAATCACCCGATATTGCCTGCGAAATTGGTGCGAAGTTCTTTGGCGGCATCGACATCACATCCAATATCATCGACGCGCATACAATCGACGTCACCGCAGATCCGGCCCAGCCGATTTTGCCGATGCTGATGTCCACTGTAACGGTCACGCCGCAAGATGCGCCGCTTGATAGTTTCGTAGACCATCCAATCGGGACCGGTCCGTATACATTTGATGAATACGTTCGCGGTCAATCCATCACGCTGTCGGCCAACCCGACTTATTGGGGGGAACAGCCGACCGTTCAATCCGCAACATATGTGTTCCGCAGCGACAGTGCTGTACGGGCGGCTATGGTTGCAGCAGGTGAAGCCGACATCGCTCCGAATATCGCGCTTCAGGATGCTGTTAATCCGGCAATGGACTTTTCATACCCGAACTCGGAAACGGTCTTCCTTCGGATTGAACACGCGCAGGCCCCGCTTAATGACCGCCGTGTGCGCGAAGCGTTGAACCTTGCCGTCGATCGAGAGGCTTTTGTCGGCACGATCCTTGCCGATGGCACGCTGCTGGCAACTGGCATCACACCGCCGTCCACCATCGGTTATGACGCAGATTTGAAACCCTACGCCTATGATCCCGATCGCGCCCGTGCCTTGCTTGAAGAGGCCCGTGCGGACGGTGTTCCGGTTGATACCAACATTACCTTGATCGGCCGTACAAACAACTTTGCCAACGTTCTGGAAACGATGGAAGCGTTGTTGGCGATGTATCAGGAAATCGGCTTTACGATGACACTCGAGATGGTTGAAGTCGCCGAATGGCTGGAGCGCTACGCCAAGCCATTCCCGGAAAATCGCGGCCCTCAGTTGATCGAAGCGCAGCATGACAACGCCAATGGTGATCCTGTGTTCTCGATGTACTTCAAGTACCACTCCGAAGGTCAGCAGTCCGGCCTGACAGACCCCAAGGTTGACGCGATGATTGCCGAGGCAACAGCCGCAACCGGCGACGAACGTGCAGCCAAGTGGAGTGCGCTGTTCGGCTACCTTCATGAAGAGTCGATTGCCGACGTGATGTTGTTCCACATGGTTGGGTTCAGCCGTGTCAACGAACGTCTGGATTTCGCGCCGTCAATCCGCACCAACAGCGAACTTCAACTTTCGCAGATCAAATTCAAGTAATTTGACTTCTGGCGCAGGCAGCGAATTTGCCTGCGCCGCACCCCTTCAAAGGTCTGTTGCCATGCTGAATTTCTTGGGAAAACGCGCTGTCGCCAGTGCCATTTCTCTTGTCGGACTGGTCTTGTTGGTTTTTTTTCTAAGCCGACTGACCGGTGACCCGACAGGCCTTTATTTGCCGCTGGATGCCTCTGAGGAGGCACGCAACCAGTTTCGGGAAATCCACGGTCTTAACGACCCGTTGATCGTACAATTTTTCAGCTACATGGCTGACCTGATCCGCTTTGATTTTGGCGATTCAATCCGAAGATCGGAGCCGGCGATTGACGTTGTGATGCGCGGGTTCGCCTGGACCTTGCAGTTAACCTTTGTGACCATGTCACTTGTTGTGGTATTTGCGGTGATTTTCGGATCGCTGGCGGCCTTCAACGTCGGCGGGGTTTTTGACCGCATCGCAACGTTCTTTTCGTTGATCGGGGCAAGCGCACCAGACTTTTGGATCGCCATTGTCGCCATTGTGATCTTTTCCGTCAAACTGGGGTGGTTCCCGACGTCGGGCACCGGAACCGTTTGGCACTGGGTTATGCCGGTTTCGGTGCTGTTCATCCGGCCCTTCGGTCTTATTCTACAAATTGTGCGGGGGGCGATGATTACCGCGCTTGGGTCGGCCTATGTCAAAACCGCCCGCGCCAAAGGCATCAAGAACCGCCCAATTATTTTCGTCCACGCACTGCGCAATGCCTTGCTGCCTGTCATCACGGTGATTGGCGATCAGGCAGCGGCCTTGTTGAACGGAGCCGTGGTCATCGAATCCATATTTGGCTTTCCCGGCGTTGGAAAACTGATGATCGACTCGATCCTGCAACGTGACTTCACGGTGGTCATGGCTGCGATCATGGTTACGGCCATGGCGATTTTCGTCATGAATCTCCTGATCGACATACTCTATTCGATCCTAGATCCCCGCATCAGGTATTGACCCATGACACAGATCCAAAACCAAGACACTGACCTGCCAGATATCCCCAAAGCCCCCAATCCGGTTGGGCAAACGCTACAAATGCTCTGGAATGACAAATTCGCTTTTGTATCGGTTGTCTTTCTTTTGATTGTAGTGCTTTGCGCACTCTTCGGGCCGCTTCTGCTGGAAGACGTCGCAACCAAACAAAACCTGCGTGGGCGCAACGCACCACCATTCGATTTTTCGGCAAGCTGGCCCTATTGGCTGGGGGGTGACGCGCTGGGTCGGCCTTTGCTTGCGCGGATCATAGTGGCTGCGCAGAATACGATTTTCGTAGCCGCCGGCGCTGTGTTCTTCTCCCTCATTATCGGCACGGCTCTAGGGCTTGTTGCCGGGTATACCACCAAGACGTGGAGTCAGGTGATCATGCGTCTGGCGGACATCATCATGGCGTTTCCGTCGCTTCTACTTGCGGTGATCGTGTTGTTCATGTTGGATAGTTCGGTGTTCAATTTGGTGATTGTTTTGGCGATCACCCGCATACCTGTATATTTGCGCACGGCCCGTGCCGAGACATTGGAAGTTCGCGAACGCATGTTTGTCCAAGCCGCACAGGTTATGGGGGCTTCAACGCGCCGGATTATCTTTCGCCATATTTTGCCCGTTGTTTTCCCGACCTTGGTCACGATAGCCACGCTTGATTTTGCCTTTGTCATGTTGGCCGAATCCGCGCTGTCGTTTCTTGGCATTGGCATTCAACCACCCGAGATCACATGGGGACTGATGGTGTCGCTAGGGCGGCCTTATTTAACCACAGCTTGGGGGCTGTCTTTGTGGCCCGGCTTGGCAATCATTCTTACCACATTATCCCTGAATCTGGTCTCGAACTGGATGCGCACGGCGCTTGATCCTGCGCAGCGCTGGCGGCTCGAAAATGTGAGGAAGCAAAATGGGTGATCACCTTTTAGACGTCAAAAACCTCTCTGTTGATTTCCACACCACCCACGGCACTGTTCATGCGGTCCGAGATGTCAGCTGGCACCTTGAACGTGGCGAAACACTGGCAATTCTGGGCGAATCCGGATCTGGAAAATCTGTCTCCGCCTCGGCCATTTTGAACTTGATCGACATGCCCCCCGGCGAGATCACATCGGGTGAGATTTTGTTCGAGGGCAAGGATGTGTTGCTGATGTCAGCCGAGGACCGGCGACAACTGAACGGCCACCGGATTGCAATGATCTTCCAAGATCCCTTGAGCCATTTGAACCCTGTGTACTCTATCGGGTTTCAGATTGCTGAAACGATGACAGCGCATGGTGTGAACAAAGGGCAGACTCGGGAAAAAACGATCGAGCTGTTGGCGCGGGTGGGAATTCCAGACCCTGACACCAAGATCGATGCCTATCCTCACCAGTTTTCCGGCGGACAACGTCAACGCATCATGATTGCCATGGCTTTGGCGCTAAAACCGGACATTTTAATTGCCGATGAGCCGACAACTGCATTGGACGTGACGGTGCAGGCCCAAATCCTGACCTTGCTGGAAGAATTGCAAGAAGAGACGGGCATGGGGCTTTTGCTGATCACCCACGATCTTGGTGTGGTGGCCGAAGTGGCAGATCGCGTTGTGGTGATGAACGCCGGCCAAATCGTTGAAACCGGAACCGCCAGCGGCGTCTACCACAGCCCTCAACACCCATATACCAAAAAGCTGATTGCGGCGATTCCGGGCGAAGGCGATATGGCAGAACCTTTGGGGTCTGGAGCTGAGCCCATTCTTGAAATTTCGGGGCTGTCGAAACACTATGGTGCCTTCGTTGCGTTGGATGATGTCAGTCTGACCGTTTTGCCGGGCGAAACCGTTGCAATTGTTGGAGAGTCTGGCTCGGGAAAGTCGACCTTGGCCAAGACAATTTTGCGGCTGGAAGAGGCAACTGGCGGTCAAGCTTTGTTCCAAGGCCAAGACCTTATTCGCATGGATGCCAACGCGTTGTTCAAGGTCCGGCGGGACATTCAGATGGTGTTCCAAGACCCGACGCAATCGTTGAATCCCCGTATGTCGATCTTTGATATCATCGCAGAGGCATTTGTTATCCATCCGGAAATTTTGGCAAAACAACATTGGAAGGCGCGGGTGTGCGAGTTGTTGGAGCAGGTGGGGCTGAAAGCCGAACACATGTACCGTCACCCGCACCAGTTTTCCGGCGGTCAACGCCAGCGTATCGCGATTGCGCGCACGCTGGCGCTGGAACCAAAGCTTATTGTTTGCGACGAGGCGGTGTCAGCCCTTGATGTCTCGATCCAGGCGCAGGTTCTGGCCTTGTTGACCCAATTGCAAGACGATCTTGGGTTGAGCTTTCTTTTCATTGCACATGATCTGCCTTTGGTGCGCGATTTTGCCCATCGTGTGATCGTGATGCAAAGCGGGAAAATTGTTGAGCAAGGTCCGGTCGAACAGATCTTTGATGCCCCGCGTGAAAAATACACCCGCAGCTTGATCGCAGCCAGCCTTAGCCCGGATCCCGATGTTCAAGCGGTTCGCCGAACGGCATTGCGCAAGATGCAGGAGGCTGCAGTATGAGCCGCCCTCAGATCATGGTGATGTCCCCTGTTTTGCCAGCCGCCTTTCGCGTGCTGGAGGCAAAGTTTGATCTTTTACGGTGTGACGAAGCAACGGATCGTGAGGCCTTTTTGCGGGCGCATGGCAAGGACTGTCGCGCCGTCATCATTAAAGGCCACGACAGCTTTGGCCGACCGGAATTGCAGTTGATGCCAAAACTCGAAGTTGTGTCCTGTATGACAGCTGGATTTGAGGCAATTGACGCAAGCGCGCTTCATGCAGACGGAGTTTTGCTGAGCAATACGTCCTTTGCTCTCAAAGACGACGTGGCTGATACGGCGGTGATGTTGATCCTTGCGGCCACGCGCCAGCTTGTTTCTTGCGATGCTTATGTGCGGACCGGTGATTGGGGGCAAAATGGGCCATATCCGTTGTTGTCCAGTCTCACGGGGAAACGCGCGGGTATTCTTGGGCTTGGAGTGATCGGGCAAGAAATCGCAGCCCGGCTAAAACCGATGCGTCTAGAGGTCGGGTATTGTAGCCGCCGGAAAAGAGAGACTGACCTGACGTATTTTGCCGATCCTGAAGAACTGGCTGACTGGTCCGATATTTTGATTGTTGTTGTTCCGGGCGGATCTGAGACGCTCGATCTGGTCAATCACAATGTCCTTTCAAAACTGGGGCCCAATGGCACGCTGATCAATGTCGCACGCGGTAGTGTTGTTGATGAGACCGCGCTAATCGACTGTTTAAAAACGGGTAAATTGGGGGGAGCAGGTCTTGACGTCTATAAGAACGAACCCAATCCTGACCCTGCGCTGACGCGCCTTAAGACTGTCGTTCTCAATCCTCACCACGCAAGCGGCACGATCGAAACGCGCAATGCCATGTCGCACTTGGCAGTGGACAATCTCATCGCTCACTTTCAAGGCGCGCGGCTTCTCACGCCGGTCGATGGGCCGCGTCCCAAGTACAAGGCATCAACATGAAGCAGACACTTGCATACTTTCGATGGCCATTTGTGTTTACGGCCCTCGGATTGGTTTTGGCGTATTGGCTTGGCTATCACACGACCGGCACAATTTCCGGCGCGATGTCCTTCTTTTTGATTGGCTGCATTCTGGCTGTACTCGAAATCTCGTTGAGTTTCGATAATGCCATCGTCAACGCCAACATTCTCAAAACGATGGACCCCAAATGGCAGCACAGGTTTTTGACATGGGGCATTTTGATCGCGGTCTTCGGGATGCGGATCGTCTTCCCTTTGGCCATTGTTGTGTTGGCCGCCAAAATCGGCCCGATTTCCGCGATTGTTCTCGCGGCGACAGAGCCTCTGGAATATGGGCGGATCATGGATGACGCCCATATCGGGATTTCCGCTTTTGGTGGCACCTTCTTGATGATGGTTTCGCTGACCTACTTTATCGATCAATCCAAAGAGGTCGATTGGATCAAGTCAGTGGAATGCCGCTTGCGCAGTCTGGCCTCTATTCGCGGTTTGGAAATCGCCGTAGTCCTGTTTGCTGCACTGATGCTGGCCAGTGCATTGCCCCTCGGAAAAAGCGCGACGTTCCTGTTCGCGGCCGTCTGCGGTTTGGTGACCTTTTTGGCTGTAGAATTGGTGGCACACTTTCTCGACTCGGAAAAGGAAGTGAAAAGCGCGGCAGCCAAAGGTGGGTTCGGGGCCTTTTTGTATCTTGAGGTTCTTGACGCCAGCTTTTCGTTTGACGGTGTGATCGGAGCTTTTGCACTGACGCAAAATCTGTTTTTGATCGCGATTGGTCTTGGGATTGGCGCATTTTATGTCCGGTCGATGACAATTATGCTGGTTGAACGAAACACCCTGTCCGAATTTCGGTATCTCGAACATGGGGCATTCTATTCGGTGTTGGCACTTTCCATCATTATGTATGCCCAGTCCCTTTTGCATATCCCCGAGCTTTTTACCGGACTGATCGGCGCAGCGTTAATCAGTCTGTCCTTGTACTCTTCAATTAGACATAACAATGCCGAGCAAAATACATGACCACTCACGCCCAAGAACTAGATTCGCAACAACACAAAAAAGGAAACCCGATGTCCGAACACCCGCTCTCATCAGAAACCAGAGAACTTCTGGAAAAGGTTTCCGTCGCGACGCTTGCCACAGCTCTTTATAAACGTGGCCTGCGCAATCAGGTCATTCAGGATGTTCGTCCAGTTGCTCGAAAAGGCAAGAATATGGTCGGACCGGCCTTTACCCTGCGCTATATGCCGGCCCGAGAAGATCGCAATCAGTTGGTAGAGTTTCGCAACCCGATGCATCCGCAGCGTCATGCAGTTGAAACCTGCCCTGCTGGTCATGTGATGGTCATGGACAGCCGCAAGAGCGCCTATGCCGCCTCAGCTGGGGATATTTTGATTACACGCCTGATGATGCGCGGTGCCGCCGGGGTCGTGACCGACGGTGGATTTCGCGATGCGATGAACATCGGAGAGCTAGAGATGCCCTCGTATCACAGCCGGCCCTCTAGCCCGACCAACCTCACCACCAACGAAGCCATAGACATCAATGTCCCTATCGGCTGCGGAGATGCGCCGGTTTTCCCGGGCGACATTCTGGTGGGTGACGACGACAGTGTGATCGTTATTCCCGCGTATATGGCCGAAGAAGTTGCCAAGGAAGCCGTTGAAATGACCGCCTTTGAGGATTTTGCGCTGAGCAGGGTTCAATCAGGCGCATCAATCATTGGCCTGTACCCCGCGACCAAAGAAGAAAATCTCAAAGAATTTAATGAGTGGCGTGCCGAGAACGGTCGCTAACGGGCAGTTCTAATGGATCAAAGTGTTGCGAGCGCGAAACTTGGGCGTTGAGTTTCGCGCGAACACTCCGTTGGGTTCACGTATTGCACAGCCGCCCGTAGATGCCACAACAACCAGCCTAAAAAGGGCAGGATCAATTCGGGTGAGATTTTGACCGGCGAGTTGCACCTGTCGCTGAACGGGTAAACCTAGGCTCTAGGTCTGGTGCAAAACCGGACAAGGTCGCTGCCTTATCCCGGAAAACCAACCAATGTCAGTGTCGTTAGAAAGGGCAAATTACTTGCCTATCCTGCAAGCAGGCAGATCAGTTTCGCTGCGGTGGCGCTGTTATCTGGCGAGATGTAAACCAATCCCTCAATCCACACTCAAGAAACAAACAACCGCGCAGTTCTAGTGAACGCGCGGTTGCTCAGTATCAGTCTGCGGGCATTCAAGCGAACGGTTGAAACCGGGTTTGCTTAGACTGCCATGCAGGGTTTAGTAGTGAACCGAAAGTGGGTCCAAGGGTTTGCTCATGGGAGGCGCAAAGGTCGTCAGTGTAATTCCTTTCACTGCGGCTTTGTATTCTTCCATGGTTGGCGTCCGGCCAAGGATGGCAGACAGAACAACAACCGGTGTCGAGGCCAGCAAGGATTCACCGCTCTTCTCGGCTGAGTCTTCTACGACGCGGCCTTTGAACAAACGTGTGGACGTGGCCAAGACGGTATCGCCTTTTGCAGCCTTTTCCTGGTTCCCCATGCAAAGGTTACAACCGGGGCGCTCAAGGTACAGAATATTTTCATACTCGGTACGGGCCGTTGTTTTGGGGGCTGCATCGTCGAATTCAAACCCGGAATACTTTTGCAAGATACCCCAATCGCCTTCTTCTTTCAGCTCGTCGATGATGTTGTACGTCGGAGCTGCAACAACCAAAGGTGCTTTGAATTCAATTTTGGTGCCGTGCTCTTCCAGATTTTTCAACATCTGAGCCACGATTTTCAAGTCGCCTTTGTGAACCATACATGACCCGACAAAACCCAGATCAACGTGCTTTTCGCCCTTGTAGAAGGATACAGGGCGGATCGTGTCGTGGGTGTAGCGCTTGGAGACATCGATGTTGGCCACATCGGGGTCTGCAATCATTGGCTCGACGACTTGATCCAGATCCACAACGAATTCCGCAGCGTATTTGGCGTTCTGGTCAGGTGTCAGGGCTGGTTTTTCACCGGATTTGATTTCTGCAATCCGCTGATCCGCAATCTTGATCAAGGTGTGCAAGGTCTGGTTTTCATGCTCCATACCCTTGTCGATCATGATCTGGATACGGCTTTTGGCGATCTCAAGAGATTCAACCAAAGTGTCGTCTTCAGAGATACAGATGGACGCCTTGGCCTTCATTTCTGCGGACCAGTCGGTGAAAGTAAACGCTTGGTCAGCAATCAAAGTGCCAATGTGGACTTCGATCACACGGCCTTGGAAAATGTTATCACCAAATTCCTGTAGCATCTGCGCTTGGGTTGCATGAACCACATCGCGGAAATCCATGTGGTCTTTCAATGTGCCTTTGAAGGTCACTTTGACAGACTCAGGGATCGGCATGGTTGCCTCACCTGTCGCCAAAGCAAGCGCAACAGTGCCGGAGTCAGCCCCGAAGGCGACGCCTTTTGACATGCGGGTATGCGAGTCGCCGCCGATGATAACCGCCCAGTCATCAACCGTGATGTCATTCAGAACCTTGTGAATAACATCGGTCATGGCGTGGTAGACGCCTTTTGGATCGCGCGCGGTCACAAGGCCGAATTTGTTCATAAAGCTCATCAGCTTTGGAATGTTGGCTTCTGCCTTCAGATCCCAAACAGACGCTGTATGACAGCCGGACTGATAGGCCCCGTCAACTGTCGGGGAAATAACTGTCGCAGCCATCCCTTCCAGTTCCTGTGATGTCATCAAGCCGGTTGTATCTTGGGATCCGACAATATTGACCTTCACACGGACATCAGACCCTGCGTGCAGAACCTTGCCTTCAGCAACGCCAACGGCGTTTTTGTTAAAGATTTTCTCTACGGCAGTCAGGCCTTGGCCTTCGTGCGATACTTCTTTGGACGGTGCATAAACCACCGGAGGAACAACCCCGAGGACTTCTGCCGCGAGAGTTTGCAGCTTTTTGCCAAAGACAATCGCGTAAGAGCCACCGGCTTTGATGAACTCTACGTTTTGGGGAATGAAAGCCGAGGAAACGTCGACAAGCTCTTTGTCGCCATCTTCGTTATACAGCTTCTTTTCCTTGGTGTTGATTGTCAGAACGGTGCCTGTATCAACCGAGTATACTTTTTCAAGGATCGGGTCGCCATTGTTGCCCATGATCGGGTTGCCGTCAGCATCCAGCTTTTTGACCCAGTTCTTCAGGTCAAGGCCGATGCCGCCGGTCACGCCGACAGTGGTCAAAAAGATCGGGGACACGCCGTTTGTGCCGCCAACAACAGGAGCAAAGTTCACGAAAGGAACATAGGGGCTGGCTTGCTTGCCAGTCCAAAGTGCCACGTTGTTCACACCGGACATCCGCGAGGAACCAACACCCATTGTGCCTTTTTCAGCGATCAACATCACCCGTGCGTCCGGATGCTGTTTTTGCAGGTCTTGAATTTCGGCCTGAGCGGATTCGGAAATCATGCATTTTCCGTGCAGTTCACGGTCAGAGCGCGAATGCGCCTGATTGCCGGGAGACAGCAAATCGGTCGATACGTCACCTTCGGCGGCGATGTAGGTGACAACCTTAACTTCTTCGTCGATCTCGGGAAGCTTGGTAAAGAATTCGGCCTGCGAATAACTTTCAAGGATGTCCTTGGCAATTGCATTGCCAGCTTTGTAGGCTTCCGTCAGACGGTCGGTGTCAGCTTCGTACAAGAACACTTGGGTCTTGAGTACTTCGGCGGCGGGCAGGGCAACGGCGTCGCTGAGTGCCAGATCCAAGAGCACTTTGACGGACGGGCCGCCCTTCATGTGGGACAGCAGCTCAAACGCGTAGGTTGCGGAGATTTCTTCAACAACCGCGTTGCCCAGAATGATGTCTTTTAGAAATTCGGCTTTTGCTCCGGCGGCGCTGGTTGTGCCCGGAATGGTGTTGTAGATAAAGAACTGAAGCGACTCCGCCCGGTGAGCGTTGTCGACGTCTTTTATCTGCTCGATAATCTCACGTGTCAGGGCGTCGCCATCAATAGGCTTAGGATGTAAACCCTGCTCTTTCCGCGTTTCGATCTCATTTAGATAGTCTGTGTACAAGCTCATAGAGGCCTCGAAGATTAAGCGTTAAAAGAAGCTTAAACGCCGGGGCCAGTACAACGTCCAGACCTGCGTAAAGCCAACTGTATGCCGTCGTATACCGAGGGTGATGTGTTTGCAAGATTTTTGACGGCGGCATGATGTCTCACATGCGTGTACGCATCCATTTTTGACGTGGCGCGGTTGCGAATCTCACTTTCTGGACTTCGGCAATGATGGCAGACCGTATAGGCATCCGCTGTGCAATAACAGTCAACTTTGCCTTGTTTTATAATGTTGAAACGCTCTGGCTGATTTGAACACATCGATGCCAGTTGTTGTGGGGCAAGATGGTGCAGGCGCTCATTGTTTATCCGCAAAGAGGGAAGGGCGTTGGGGCTCCCGTTGACCTTTCTTTCGAAAGGGCTTTGTATCCCCAAAAGGCTTGCGACATGGTGGGCGAGCGGGGAGGCAGCATGGCGCATGCAACAGTTTTGGACGGCGATTTCGACTATATTATCGTGGGTGCGGGGACTGCTGGCTGCGTTCTGGCCAACCGCCTGAGTGAAGACCCAAAATGTCGGGTGCTGCTGCTTGAGGCTGGGGGTTCAGATAACTACCACTGGGTGCATATCCCGGTGGGATACCTGTACTGCATTGGCAATCCACGCACCGACTGGATGATGAAAACAGCCGAAGAGCCGGGCTTGAACGGCCGGTCACTGGTCTATCCGCGCGGCAAGGTTCTGGGCGGCTGCACCTCGGTCAACGGTATGATTTACATGCGCGGGCAGGCGGCGGATTATGATATCTGGCGTCAGATGGGCAATACCGGCTGGGGCTGGGATGATGTGTTGCCCTATTTTTTGAAGTCCGAAGATCATCACCAAGGTAACAGCGACATGCATCGCGGTGGCGGCGAATGGAAGGTCACCAAACAGCGGGTCGAATGGGAAATTCTGGGAGCCGTTCAGGAGGGGGCGAAAGAATTTGGCATCCAGCCACGGCCCGATTTCAATGATGGCAACAACGAAGGGTCCGGTTTCTTTGAGGTGAACCAAAAGGCGGGTGTGCGTTGGAATACGGCCAAGGCATTCCTGCGGCCGGCGCAAAAGCGCCCCAACCTGCGGGTTCTAACCCATGCCGAAACGGAAACTCTGGTGCTGGAGGGCACGCGAGTGACCGGTGTCCGATTTCGCCACAAGGGGCAGCTAAAGGTTGCCACTGCGCAGGCCGAAGTCTTGCTGGCGGCGGGCTCGATCAATTCTCCTAAAATCATGGAGCTGTCCGGCATTGGTCGGCCTGACGTTTTGTCCAAACACGGGATCGAAACCAAACACGCAAAAAGCGGCGTGGGTGAAAACCTTCAGGATCACTTGCAAATCAGAACCGTATACAAAGTCAAAAACGCCAAAACTTTGAATACCATGGCCAATAGTCTGATCGGCAAGGCCAAGATTGGTTTGCAATATGCAATGATGCAAACCGGCCCGATGTCGATGGCACCCAGTCAGTTCGGGATGTTCACCAAGTCCGATCCGGCTTTGGAAACACCGGATTTGGAATATCATGTACAGCCGCTTTCCACAGATAGATTGGGCGATCCGCTGCATCCGTTTCCCGCGATCACCATGTCCGTTTGTAACTTGCGTCCTGAAAGTGTGGGGGCCAGTCACATCCAAACCGCTGATGTCGAAACACAGCCCGATATCAAGCTTAATTACCTGTCCACAGAGCGAGACAAGGCCGTTGCGGTGAACTCTGTAAAACAAGCGCGCCAAGTCATGACCGCCAAAGCTTTGGCGCAATATGAGCCGGAGGAAATCCTTCCGGGACCATCCGTTCACAGTGAAGAGGATTTGTTGAAATCCGTTGGCGATATTGCCACCACAATTTTCCATCCCGTTGGCACCTGCAAAATGGGCAGTGATGAACACGCAGTTGTGGACACGCAATTGCGGGTGCACGGGCTACAGGGGTTGCGGGTGGTTGATGCGTCGATCATGCCGAAAATCGTGTCGGGCAACACGGCATCACCGGTTATCATGATCGCGGAAAAGGCGGCGGACATGATACGCGCCGCCGCCAAGTCCTAACTGCTTATTCAGTCCAGCGCACGCCGGTCAAATCCGTGGCTTGTGTCGGCTGATTGAGCCATAACCCCTCAAGGCGGGCATCTGCGACTGTTGGATAGGCCAGTTGAAACAGGTAGCCGTTCACATAATCCTCGGAGATGATGGTCTGCGCCTTTGCCATCAGATCGGCGCGGGCGGTTTCATCTGTTGTGCCGGTTAGCTCGGTCATCAAGGCTTGGAAATCAGCATTGTCATACTGGAAATAGTATTCGGGCCGCGCGTAGATCCCGATGTCAAAAGGTTCCGTGTGGCTGACAATGGTCAGGCCGAAATCCTTGCCACGGAACACTTCTTCCAGCCATTGGGCCCATTCCAAATTGCTGATTTCCGTCTGGATACCGACGTCGCGCAGTTGGGCAGCAATGATTTCACCGCCGCGGCGGGCGTAGGATGGAGGTGGCAATTTGAGCGTGGTGGTAAACCCGTCCGGCAGGCCTGCTTCGACAAGCAGGGCTTTGGCCTTTTCGGGATCATAATTCGAGTTGCCGGTCAGATCGACATAGGCTGGGTTATGCGGGGCGAAATGGGTGCCGATCGGGGTGCCCAGACCAAACATAGCCCCGTCGATGATATCTTGCCGGTTGATTGCATGGGCGATGGCCTTGCGGACAAGGACATTGTCGAGTGGCGGCAAGAGGTTGTTGGTTGAGAGAATTGTTTCACCTTCGGTCGATCCAACAAGCACCTGAAACCTTGGGTCTGCTTCAAACTGTGGCAGGTTTTCGGGGGCCGGATAGCCCGCAAACGCATCAATGTCTTGGGCCATCATCGCGGCAAAACCGGCGGTCGGGTCAGAGATAAACTTGAAAGTCGCCTCTGTCAGAGCGGGTTTTTCGCCCCAGTAGGCGTCATTCTGGGTCAGTTTAATGCTGTCGCCCTGTTTCCATTCGGCGAACTTGAAAGGACCGGTGCCAATCGGGGTCTGCTTAATGCCCTCAATGGATTCGGGCGCGACGATCACAGCATCCCCCCAAGCCATATTGAACAGAAAATTTCCGTCGGGCGCGGATAGGATGACTTCGACCACCATCGGGTCGACAACATTCACTTCGGCAATTCCGGCGAAAAGCGCCTTTTGGGCATTGGCGCTGTCTTCGGCGCGGGCCCGATCCAAGCTGAATTTGACATCGCCTGCGTTCATGCTGGTCCCGTCATGAAAAATCACGCCGCCTTGCAGGGTAAAGGTGTAGATCAAGCCGGTGTCACTGATTGTCCAGCTTTTGGCCAGGCCGGGCACCACGGCACCGGTTTCGGTGAAACGTGTCAGACCTTCGAAGACGTTTGAGTATAGAACGCTGTCGATGGCACCGGCGGCTGCAGATGTCGGATCCAAATGCGGTGGTTCTAGCTGAATGGCGATGGTCAGATCGGTTTGCTGGGCCTGTGCAGCGCCAGCTAGAAAGGTCGCAGCCAACAGGGCTTTGCGAAAATGTGTCATCATGGTCTCCCTACACTGCGCCAGTTTTTGGGCGCTTAACGGTGAGTGTTCCCGCGAAACGCGCGGTAATCAAGCCTCTGTCGCACAATCCACTCTGGTTCTGCATCGCAGCGACTGATACACCGTCGCGAAATATTCTTGCGTGGAGGATGCTGATATGAGCGCGACTGCAAAGAAACGGGCCCCGATGCCGGATGATATTCGGGCCCGCAAGGGGGGCGAACCGCTGGTCAGCCTGACCGCGTATACAACGCAGATGGCAGAACTGATGGACGCACATTGCGATTTCGTTCTGGTTGGCGACAGCGTTGGAATGGTGTTGCACGGCTTGCCTTCGACCTTGGGTGTGACGATGGAGATGATGATCATGCACGGGCAGGCCGTGGCGCGGGGATTGTCCAGCGCGATGATGGTCGTTGATATGCCTTTCGGATCATACGAAGAAAGCCCACAGCAAGCGTTTCGCAATGCAGCGCGGATCATGTCTGAAACCGGCGCGGCAGCGGTCAAACTTGAGGGCGGCGTGACAATGGCTGAAACCATCGCGTTTCTAGTGGCGCGCGGCATTCCGGTGATGGCGCATATCGGGCTGACTCCGCAATCGATCAACACATTAGGCGGGTACAAGGTACAAGGGCGCGGCGATGCTGGCGACGCTTTACTGGCAGACGCGCAGGCAGTTTCCGAGGCCGGGGCCTTTGCCGTGGTTTTGGAAAAAGTGCCCGCGACGCTGGCGGACACAGTGACAGCAGCGGTTGCGATTCCGACGATTGGAATCGGGGCATCGGCAGGCTGCGACGGGCAGATTTTGGTTGTGGACGACATGATTGGATTGTTCACAGCCTTCAAAGCGAAATTCGTCAAACGCTACGCAAATCTGGGTGCGGATGCAGAGGCGGCTTTTGCCGAATACGCCCGCGAGGTGCGCGCGCGCGAGTTTCCTGCGGTTGAGCATTTGTTTGCGGATACGTTGCCGGAGAAAAACAAATGATCCCGCCTATTGTCCGAACAAAGGCAGAGTTGCGCGCACAGGTTGCGAATTGGAAAGCAGCAGGTGAAACCGTGGGTGTTGTGCCAACGATGGGAGCGTTGCATCAGGGGCACCTGAGTCTTGTTCGCGCTGCTGAAGAGGCGTGTGATCGGGTGATTGTGACGATTTTTGTGAACCCCAAGCAGTTCAATAATCCGGAGGATTTGGAAAATTATCCCCGCACAGAGAATGAGGATGCGCAAAAGCTGTCCCATCACCGCGTGGATATGGTTTATGTTCCGGGGCCAGATGAAATTTATCCGGCTGGCTTTGCCACAAACATTTCAATTTCAGGGCTGACCGAAGTGCTGTGCGGGGCCCATCGGCCGGGCCATTTTGACGGTGTTGCGACGGTTGTGACCAAGCTTTTCACCCAGACCCGTGCCGATCAGGCGTTTTTTGGCGAAAAGGATTTCCAGCAATTGCAGGTGGTGACACGGTTGGCAGTTGATTTGGATTTGATGACCAAGGTTGTTGGATGCCCGACAATTCGGGAAGAAGATGGATTGGCAATGTCGTCGCGCAATCTCTTGTTGTCAGACCGTGCTCGTATCAAGGCACCTGTGCTCAGCGAAACCATGGAGGATATGGCAGATGGGTTGCGGGCGGGTCAAACGTTGGCCGAGTTGAAAGCTGATGCGGAAAAACGGATATTGGCGGCAGGCTTCAATAAGGTGGAATATCTTGACCTGCGCGCCTGCGATGACCTGAGCCTGCTTGAGACCCCGACGCGACCTGCGCGACTATTGGCGGCCGTCTGGTTGGCGGGCGTTAGGCTGATCGACAATATCGCAGTGTGAAAGGTGGGTGGGCTTGCCGTTGGCAAGCCGCTGTTTTGGCGAGGCCAAAAATCGCCCCACCCACCATCCCGCAACGCTAAGACAGCAGTAGTTTTTGCAAGCTGCGGGCCATGACTTTGGCGCTGTCCAGCATATCGCCAACCTCAATAAATTCGTCAGGCTTGTGGGCCATTTCCAGATCACCGGGGCCGTAGGCGATGCAATTCTTTAGCGTCCCGATCCGGTCTATATGCTTTTGGTCATAACTGCCGGGCGAGGCGACATAGTCGGGGTCCTGACCTAAAACATCTCGAATGGCTGCGCTGACTGTTTCCACAACAGGCGCATCTTTGGCTGTCATAGAAGGGATCACACGGTTGATTTCGCGCAATTCATAGTCAAACCCCGGGCGGTTGGTTTTCAGATCATCCAAAAGGCCGACAATTTCGGTCTGCGTGGCATCAATCCCTTCTTCGATCAAAAACCGCCGATCAATCACGATCCTGCAACTGTCAGGCACACAATGCGCAGGCAGGCCTGTGTAATCAGCGGGTTGTTCCGGCTGACCGCCGTGGATGGAATTGATGTTCATCGTTGATTGTCGTGCACCGTCGGGGATCACCGGCATATCTGTCCAACGCGCGGCCATGGCCGGGTACAATTTTTCCTCAAACGTATCCAGAACCGCCGCCATGTGTCGTACCGCGCAATCGCCCAGAAAGGGCATGCAGCCATGGGCAATTTCACCCTTGGTTTCGATTTCTGCCCACCATCCACCGCGATGGCCAAGGCAAATCCGATCGTGCCCCAACGGCTCCGGGATGATCACATGCTGCACACGTTTGGGGTCAAAATATCCCTGCTCGGCCAAATAGGCGACGCCGCCATAGCCGCCAGATTCTTCATCCGCGGTGCCGCTGATTTCGATAGCGCCCCTATAGTCCGGGTGCGCTTCGATAAAGGCTTCTGCTGCGATGATTGATGAGGCAAGCCCGCCTTTCATGTCGCAGGCACCGCGCCCATAAATCCGGCCATCTTCCAGCGCACCGCCAAAGGGATCGCGTGTCCAGCCGTGGCCGACTTCGACCACATCTGTGTGGGAATTAAAGTGGACGCAATCGCCGGAGGATGCCCCTTCGCGGCGGGCAACCATATTCCAGCGTGGATAGCGGTCACTGTCTCCGGGTGCCTCAAAGGCACGCACTAAAGTGCAAGAAAATCCTTTATTCTCCAGACGCTTGGATAAGTATTCGCATATGTCGCGATAGTTTTCTCCAGGCGGGTTCAAGGTCGGGATGCGGATCAATTCTTGGGTCAATGCGATCAAATCATCGCGCTTGCCGTCTATCCTGCTGCTGATCGCCTGAAAATCATTGTTGCTCATGTTGCCTCCGAAACCGGAGTGTTTACACGAAGTGCGGGTGATGCAACCCCTATGGCATTTGAAACAGGGGCGCAGGCCCGAGCGGGATCAATCCCAAGGACATTTGCCCGTTTTGCAGCGTCAATGGCAGGTCCAAAGTGTCGGTGCGCCCTTTGAGGCCTGCCACGATGGACAAGCCCTGAACCAGCTTTTCGGTGATGCTGCCCGGAAGATGTTGGTCCAGCCGCGCTTGTTCTAACGCGCTTTGCCAATTCACCGCCCTCAAGGTCAGCTTGCCCGAAGCCCGTCCGGTAGGGGCGATTGTCAAATCCCCGGCGAGATCCAGATCGAGCACAGCCAGCTTATAGGACATCAAGGACACATCGATATGTTCGGGTTGCGGGCGGCCGTCTTGCAATGCTGATGCGGTCCAGTCTTTGTCAAAGGTGATCACGGTATTGATTTGGGTGTTGTCGACGCGGCCCTCAGCCAGCGGGGTAAGTTTGCCTTCGGCGCGGGCTATTGAATCGGCAACAAATCCAAATTGATAGAGCTTTTCGTCCTGCCGCAGCAGCGCGGCCTTTGCATTGGCGATGGCGACGCCGTGCCAGTTCAAAACATCGGCTTCTGCGTTCAGCCGGTCAATTATCCCCTCGTCGGTGAACACAAGGCTGGCCCGCAACCCATCGCTGGTGATTTCATAGGTTTTTCCAGCGGCTGTGACCGTCTGAACCTCGGGGAAAATTACAATCTTGTGGTCCCGTTTGTAGGTCAGAGCAAAAATTTGGATGAAATCGGCCTCCCAAAGGGCGTTGGTGTTGGGGTTTGCCAAGGCAATATCGCTGATGGTGACGTCCAACCGGTTGGGAAAACCGCGAACGGCCAAATCACTGTAGCTCGCAACCCAACCATCAGCTTCGCGCGCGTTAAACCAGGCTTCTATATCGCCTTTGACGGTTTGCGCCGACCAAAACCACCAACTTGCCCAAGCTGATGCAGCCAGAACAACAACCAAGATCAGCCGTTTCATAGGTGCCCCCTTTTCCCGCCGCACATGATGGTGTTTACAGCGGTCATTCAACAAGGACCAGACCATGACACTTTGGGTATTCGGCTACGCGTCACTTTTATGGAATCCTGGGTTTGAGGTGGTGGAAAGCCAACCGGCACGCCTGACTGGCTATACGCGCAGTTTTTGCATGTACTCGATCCACCATCGCGGGACCGAAGACCTTCCCGGTCTCGTCTTGGCGCTGGATGAACATCCCGCTGCGGCCTGTGACGGGTTGGCATTGCGGGCAGCACCGGGGACTGAAGAGGCCGCGCTGGAATACTTGCGCGAACGGGAATTGGTCTCTGCCGCCTATCTAGAGCGGTTTTTGCAGGTGGATTTGCAAGATGGCCGCACAGCCGAAGCGGTTTCCTATGTGATTGATCGCGATCATGTCCAATACACCGGTGAATTGTCGTTGGAACGGCAGGCGCAAATCATTGCCAAGGCCGATGGCGGGCGCGGCCCGAATTGCGAATATCTTTACAATACTGCTGCACATTTGGACGAATTGGGTGTCCCTGATGCGGATTTGCATTGGTTGACGCAGCGGGTCAAAGACCTGCGTGCATAAGAGCTTGGCGAAACGTATCTAATTGATTAGGCTCTCGATAACACAACAAAGGCGTCAGGAGTCCGATGGACAAGCCCGACCTACAGGCCGAGCCGTATTTTTCGCAACCGATCCGCCAAGTCGTTCTTATGCTGGCGGTTTTGGGGCTATCCATTGCGGGCGCTTTTGTAGCGCTGCCGCGGGTGCTGCCGGTATTCGAATCCAACCCTGAGCTGAACGGCTTTATCTTCTTTGTCTTTGTTATTGGTGTGCTGGCCTGTTTCTGGCAGGTGGTGCAGCTGATGTATTCAGTGCGCTGGATCATGCAGTTTGCCAAACCTGGCGACCAAGGGATGCGCGCCAAAGCTCCATTGCTGTTGGCCCCCTTGGCGACCCTGCTGGGGCGTCACGATCGCCGGATGCAAATCAACACGGCCTCGACGCGGTCTATCCTTGATTCTGTTGCGACCCGGATTGACGAAGCACGTGAAATCACTCGCTACATCGTATCTTTGCTGATCTTCCTTGGCTTGTTGGGAACATTCTATGGGTTGGCGACCACCGTTCCGGCATTGGTCGATACGATTCGCGGCCTTGCCCCGCAAGAAGGCGAAGAAGGTGTTGCAGTTTTCAATCGCTTGATGACCGGTCTTGAAAGCCAATTGGGCGGGATGGGCGTTGCCTTTGCGTCGTCTCTTTTGGGACTAGCCTGTTCTTTGATTGTTGGCTTGCTTGAGCTGTTCGCGGGCCACGGTCAAAACCGGTTCTATCGGGAACTTGAAGAATGGCTAAGCTCGATCACCAAATTGGGCTTTTCATCGGGCGACGGCGAGGGGCCTGATTTAGGTGCCGCTGGCATCGTTTTGGACAAAATGGCGGACCAAATGGAACGCTTGCAATTGCTGTTTGCGCGGTCTGAACAGGGACGGGCGGATGTGGACAACCGATTGGCACAGCTGGCGGATTCGCTTGAACGTTTGACTGAGCGGATTGAGGCGACTGCGCCCACGGCAAACTCCATGGCGCGGATTGCCGAAGGCCAAGAGCTGCTTGCCGAGGCGATTAGGGAAAAAGAAAGCAGCGAAGGGCTGGACGCAGAAAGCCGGATGCGGCTTCGTTCCATCGACGTGCAAATGTTGCGGATTCTGGAAGAGATTGCGGCCGGCCGCCAAGAAAGCATGGCAGAGCTGCGCACGGATTTGGCGGCGCTGGGCCGCAAGTTGGGCCAAGCCACCCGTCCGCGTCAGGGCGAGGAGTAACCCATGGCCTTGTCCCGCCGTACCGGAGCCCGTCTTCAGGCCTCGATCTGGCCGGGATTTGTGGATGCAATGACTGGGCTTTTGTTGGTCCTGACCTTTGTGTTGTCGATCTTTATGGCGGTGCAATTTGTGCTGCGCGAAACGATCACCGGGCAAGAAACCGAACTGAATACCCTCGCATCTGAGGTTGCGGCGCTGGCTCAGGCCTTGGGTGTGCAAGAGCGCCAGAATACCGCGCTTACCAATGAGTTGGGTGAACTGCAGGCGTCTTTGAATACCAATCAAGCTCGTTTGTCGGAACAAGAACAGATCATTGCGTCCTTAACGGCCACACGCGATCGGCAAGCAGCGGATCTAGACGAGGCCAGCAGCAAAATCGTTTCCTTTGAAGAACAGGTCGCAGGGCTTTTGGCAGAGAAAGACGATCTGACGGTTGCTTTGGGAACGGCTCGGTCTGAAATCGATGCGCAGATCGAAACGGCCAAACTTGCGGCAGCGAAACGCGAGGCGCTTGAGGCTGTTTTGGCGGATCTTCAGGCCAAAGCAGCCGACCAAGAGACTGAAATCGGGTCTTTGACCTCGCAATTGGATGAAACGCAAAAAGCGCTGACAGACGAAGAAGCGCAGCGTCTTGCAGAAGCCAAGGCAGCAGAGTTGTTGCGCAATGAGCTTGAGAATGCCGGTGCCGAACTGACATCGATGTCCCTTGCATTGGAGGAAGAACGTAAACGCGCCGAGGAAACGTTGACGCTTTTGGCGGCTGCAAGAGAAGCTGAAGTGGGTTTGAATGCGCAACTGGCAGCGGCGCTGATAGCGGGCGAGACTCAAGCGATCAATTTGCAAGCGCAGTTAGATACTGCGGAAGCCGAGAAGCGCGCATTGGAGGCGACCCTTGCAGATGTCCGGGCCCAAGGCACGGATGTCAGCGACCGTTTGGTTGCCCTGCGGGCGGAATTGAACGCTGAGCAAGCGGCCCGCCAACAAGCCGAAGCGGCCTTGAGTGATGAGCAAAAAGCCCGGTCCGAAACCGATCGTGCATTGCAAGCGGCGCAGCAAAACAGCGGTGTAGCTGAAACTCGTTTGTCGGATTTGTCTGCACAGCTGGCCGCTGCTTTGGCCCAGCTGGATCAGGCGGACAGCCTGCGGGCCGAGTTAGACAGCTTAGAAGCCCGAAATTCCGATTTGGTAATGCAATTGTCTGCCGCAGAAGGGCAGGTTGTGGACGTCTCGGCAGCCTTGCAAGCCGCTGAAACAGATCGCCAAAATCTGGAAACTGCGGTGCAGGATGCGCAATCAAAATTTGCCGACGCGCAGGCAGGTCTGGATCGTCTCGATGCGCAAGCTGCGGAATTGGCGGCGCAACTGCAGGCCTCACAGGATCGCGGCGATATTGGCGATGCACGCTATGTCGAACTTCAGGGCAGGGCGGCAAAACTGCAGTCCGAATTGGACGCATCCCAAAAGCGGGCAGACGAACGGTTGGCCAGGATCGAAGCCTTGCAGGGTGAAAATGTGTCGCTTGCCGCGCAACTCTCATCGCTTAGCGGGCAGGCTGCAGGAGAGGCTGAACTTGTTGCGGCGCGCAATCGTGCGCTTCGGTTGCAGATAGAACTTGATGCTGCCCGAGCCCGCGATGCCAGCCGCGATTCGATGATTGCTCAATTGCGTCAGGCCGTGGCGGTCGCCGAGGCACGTGCACTTCAGCAAGACGACGACAGTCGATCTCTGGAAGAACGCTTGGCTGCGGCCTTGGCGGCCCGTCTCGAAGCGCAAGGATCCGTTGAAGACGTTCGCGCCAAACTGGTCGCCGCGTTGGCCGCTCAGAAATCTGCCGAAACAGATTTGGACGCGCAGCTGACAGAAGCGGAAGAGAAACAAGTTTTGTTGTCGGAAGCACGGGAAAAGCTCGCATTAAATGTTGAGCGTGCCAGCAAAGCTGAAAAACAGGCGGAGTTGCTGAACCAACAGGTGTCTGCCTTGCGTCAGCAATTGGGTGAACTGCAAGCCATTTTGGATGATGCTAAGGTGCGCGATATCCAAGCGCAGGTACAATTGCAAAATCTCGGGTCAGAGCTCAACGCTGCAATCGCAAGAGTCGCTTCTGAGGAACGTAAACGCCGCATACTTGAAGAGGCTGAGCGTAAGCGTCTGGAAGAAGAGAAGAAAGACTTAGAGAAATACCGGTCCGAATTCTTTGGACGTCTGCGCGATGTCATCGGTGCCCGCGAAGGCGTGCGGATCGAGGGCGACCGGTTCGTCTTTTCGTCTGAGGTGTTGTTCCCGCCGGGCGAAACAGAATTGTCAGCGCTCGGAAAGCGTGAAATCTCCAAAGTTGCCAATATCTTGCGAGCAATTTCTGATGACATTCCTGACGGGATCGATTGGGTGATCCGTGTAGATGGTCACACCGACAATGTACCTGTTCGCCCGGGTGCGGAGTTCACGGACAACTGGGAGCTAAGCCAAGCACGGGCCCTATCTGTGGTGCGAGTGTTGATAGATTCTTACGGGATTTCACCCAAGCGTCTAGCAGCAAACGGTTTTGGTGAATTCCAACCGATTAATCCAGAAAACTCTGCAGAAGCCCGGGCCCAAAATCGCCGGATCGAGTTGAAGCTGACAGAGCGCTAAACTTGCCTATTCGACAACAAGATGTGTGAACCGATGGGCAATTATTTTGCCCTTGCGGGTTAGCCAGATATTGCCAAGGTAGTCGCCGGTTGCCCAACCGTTTCCTGGGGCTTTGCGGCCAAAAGCCTGCATTTGTTGAATTTTGGGACTTTTCAAAATCATGTCATGGTCAAAAATAATGCCATCCGGTCCGCGCGCCGAGAATCGCAAAACATCACCATGCTCTGCGTAGGCAGCATTCATAAACATGACGATTGGTTGACTGTTGGCAATGCGTTCGGCAAGGGCTGTGCCATCTGACACGGCCTTAAGAGTTGGTACTTGATTTGAAAAACCAGCGGTCAGAAATCCGGTCTGCGTATATGGAATCGGAACTTCCCACATCGAGGCTGAATCCACTTTACACTGATCTAACGGGCCAGGTTGAAATGGATCGACAAGGTCGGTTCCTTGCAGAAGCTGAAAGTGTAGATGGGGGTGATTTGTCTGACCGGACAATCCTACCAATCCCAATGCATCGCCTCGGGAAACCTGGTCGCCTGGCTGGACTGCGATGGACCCCAATTTCATATGGCAATACCACGTTTGCCATCCATCTGAATGATCCAGCACAACTGCATTGCCACAGGCGTTTTGGTCTGTGACACCACGCATCAAGCGGTCGTCTTGCATCTCGTCACGCACGGCACGCACTGTGCCATTTGCAGCAGCGCGGATTTCGACTCCGTGCTCATAGGCGTCATAGCTGACGAGAGCAAAATCTGTCCCCTTATGCCCGTCGCGTGAATTGAAATTGCAGGCATGATCGGTTTGAACGTCGGGCTGTGTGTTGTGATCCACATAGTCGGATATATGGCAGCTGATTCCAATTTCACATTCAATAGGAAGACCCAAGCGAAGCTCCTCCGCTTGGGTATAAGTAGCACAGGCGGCAATTGCCCCGGCCAAGGCAAGGGCTGAAACACGCATCAGTCAGCTGTCAGCAAAGGTGGCTTCTTCTTGGTGCTGATTTTTGGTTTTTCGGGACCTTCGAGGTTCAAAACCAATTCTCCGTTCTTGACCGACACTTTCACAAGGCCGCCTTTGGTCAGCTTGCCGAACAGCAATTCTTCTGCCAGCGGCTTTTTGATGTACTCTTGAATGACCCGGCCCAGTGGACGCGCGCCCATTTTGTCATCGTAGCCTTTGTTCGCGAGCCATTCTGCTGCCGGGGTGGTCAATTCAATCGACACGCCGCGGTCCATCAGTTGTGCTTCGAGTTGAAGCACAAATTTTTCGACTACTTGTAGAATGACCCCCTTCGGCAAGGGTTGGAAGCTGATAACAGCGTCCAGCCGGTTGCGAAATTCCGGTGTAAACGTGCGCTCGATTGCAGCGGTGTCTTCGCCTTCACGGCGATCTCGGCCAAAGCCTATCGCGGATTTTGCTTGCTCGGTTGCGCCCGCGTTCGATGTCATAATCAAGATCACATTGCGGAAGTCCACTGTCCGACCATTGTGATCGGTCAAAGACCCATGATCCATCACTTGCAGCAAGATGTTGTACACATCTGGATGTGCTTTTTCCATTTCATCGAGCAAAAGTACACAGTGTGGATGCTGGTCGATCCCGTCTGTCAATTGACCTCCCTGATCAAACCCGACATAGCCAGGAGGGGCACCAATCAGCCGCGAAACGGCATGCTTTTCCATGTATTCAGACATGTCGAAACGCAGCAATTCCACGCCAAGGTTGTCAGCCAATTGCTTGGCCACCTCGGTCTTGCCAACACCGGTGGGGCCGGCAAAGAGATAGTTTCCGATGGGTTTTTCAGGCTCTCTCAGGCCTGCCCGCGCAAGCTTGATGGCCGATGACAAAGCGTCGATCGCCTTGTCTTGACCAAAAACCACACGCTTGAGGGTTTTTTCCAGATCCTTGAGCATTTCCGCATCGTCTTTAGAGACGTTTTTCGGCGGGATACGCGCAATTTTGGCAACCACGGCTTCAATTTCTTTTGCTCCGATGGTCTTGCGGCGTTTGCTTTCGGCAACCAGATGCTGGGCTGCACCGGCTTCGTCGATCACATCAATTGCTTTGTCGGGCAACTTACGGTCGTTGATATAACGCGCTGCCAGCTCAACAGCGGATTTGATTGCGTCGGCGGTGTATTTCACACTGTGATGTTCCTCGAAATAGGGTTTCAAACCCTTGAGGATCTTCACCGTATCTTCGACCGATGGCTCTTTCACATCGATTTTCTGGAACCGGCGGCTCAGCGCGCGGTCCTTTTCAAAGTGCTGACGGAATTCTTTGTATGTGGTTGATCCCATCGTGCGCAATTTGCCGCCCTGCAAAGCTGGTTTCAGCAGGTTCGACGCGTCCATAGCGCCGCCAGATGTAGCCCCAGCACCGATAACAGTATGGATTTCATCAATAAACAGGACCGCATCTGGGTGGTCTTCCAACTCGGTCACGACGGCTTTTAGACGCTCTTCGAAGTCACCGCGATACCGCGTGCCAGCCAGCAATGCACCCATATCAAGTGAATAGATGGTGGTTTTGGACAAAACTTCGGGTGTTTCACCAGAAACAATTTTGCGTGCAAGACCTTCGGCAATTGCGGTTTTTCCCACGCCGGGATCACCCACCAAAAGGGGGTTGTTCTTGCGGCGGCGGCACAGCACTTGAATGCAGCGTTCAACTTCTGAATCACGACCAATCAAGGGATCAATATCGCCCTCACCAGCTTTGACATTCAAGTCCACACAGTATTTGGCCAACGCGCTTTCTTTTTCGACGCTCGATTGCTGAGGCTCAACATGAGGGGCCTCATCTTCGTCCTCAGCGCCGGAAATCGGGCGGCTTTCGCCATAGGCTTGGTTCTTGGCAACCCCATGCGCAATAAAGTTCACCGCGTCATAACGGGTCATTTCTTGTTCTTGCAGG
Organism: Pelagimonas varians; assembly: GCF_003208435.1. Taxonomy (GTDB): domain Bacteria; phylum Pseudomonadota; class Alphaproteobacteria; order Rhodobacterales; family Rhodobacteraceae; genus Pelagimonas; species Pelagimonas varians. The sequence goes on from NZ_QKMF01000019.1 coordinate 39,412, forward strand.
AAATAGGCGGCATTGGATTCGCGCTCAGCAAAGATGGCAACGAGAACATTCGCACCGGTTACTTCGGTTCGGCCCGATGATTGGACATGGATTGCTGCGCGCTGGATCACCCGCTGAAAGGCGGCGGTTGGTACGGCTTCGGACCCTTCGATGTCAGTGACCAGATTAGCAAGATCTTCATCGACAAATTCAACCAGTGTGGTGCGCAATTCATCGGTGTCGACGGAACAGGCCTTCATAACCCGCACCGCGTCCGGTTCATCAATCAGCGCCAACAATAAGTGTTCCAGAGTTGCGAATTCGTGACTGCGCGAATTGGCCAATGCCAAAGCCGCATGGATTGCCTGCTCAAGGGTATTCGAGAATGAAGGCACGGGTGTGCTCCTCTTGCTTATTCGCTGCCGTTGACTGGTAGCATGTCTTCTTAAAGTTAAAGTTTGGTCGATTACCGCCAAGCTTCAAGGTTTTTCTTCCTTCGGGCACGTCACTTTTATCGTCATTCCCGAAAACGGACGTTATTTCCGCTAAAAACGGTCCTTTCTGGCCCGTATTTCGGTGAACACCGCAACGTCGCTGTCGTCTTCCATCCCCAGGCTCTGTTTCAGGCCCGGATCAGAGGCGCGCAAGAAGGGGTTCGTGGCCAATTCCAATGACAAAGGAACCTGCGCTGTTGGTTGGCTTGCGGACCTTTGGGTTTCGATATCTTGAACACGAGAGATAAGATGCGCATTCGCAGGGTCAATAGACAGCGCGAATTTCGCGTTCGACAGTGTGTATTCATGGCCGGAATAAACCATGGTCTCGGGTGGGAGCGCTGCAAGCTTCGACAGGCTGTCCCACATCATTTCAGGCGTGCCTTCGAACAGGCGGCCGCACCCAAGCGCCATTAGGCTGTCAGCGGTGAATACAGCACCGGCTTTGGGGTAATGAAAGGCGACATGGCCGAGCGTATGCCCCGGAACAGCAATAACTTCGCAAAGCCCGTCGCCATTGCCGCCAGAAAAGCAGTCGGGCAAAGCGAAATCCAGTTTTGGAAGTTTGTCTTCCTCGGCTTTGGGGCCCATGACCATGCACCCATATTTGGCTTTCAGTTCGTCAACGGCTTGAACATGATCCCAATGGTGGTGTGTCAACATGATGACGCCGGGCGTCCAACCGCGCGCGGTTAGCGCGTCGATAATCGGGGCGGCCTCGGGGGCGTCAATGATCGCGACACCATCTGGACCATTGACCAGATAGGCATAATTATCATCGAGGCAGGGCACGGTAACGATATCAAGGGGCATGGTGTTTCCTCGCGGGCAATGACAAACTGATCCCAGAGTGACGCATCCGCCGAGGGGCTGCAATGCATCTGGACGTACAAGTTCTGCGAGATTTCTATTATCGAAGTGCGCTTGGGCGTGCTGCTCAGAAAATCATTCGCAATCAAGTATTGGCATTTTGGCCCGAAGCCAAAGGTCAGACTGTGGCTGGCTATGGCTTTGCGGTGCCATTGCTGAGGCCTTACTTGCCGACGGCGCGCCGTGTTGTTGGATTGATGCCAGCGCCGCAGGGGGTGATGCCCTGGCCTGCTGGTATGCAAAATGTCAGCGTGCTGAGCGAAGAAGCTTTGTGGCCTTTAGAGACGGGTCATGTCGATAGGCTCATTTTGATGCACGGACTTGAGACATCGCAAAACCCTGCCGAAGTTCTAGAAGAATCCTACAGGGTTTTGGGGCCCGGTGGAAAAGCATTGTTTGTGGTGCCAAATCGCACAGGCCTTTGGGCGCGGGCCGATAAGACGCCTTTTGGCTATGGGCGGCCCTATACCTCTGGCCAATTGGAGGCGCAGTTGAAGAGGCATGACTTTATGCCAGAGGCACATGTGTCGGTGCTGTACCAACCGCCATCAAACCGGCGGTTCTGGATGAAAACCGGATCGTTTTGGGAGCAGACAGGCCGAGCCATTCCAGCGGTTATGGCTGGCGGTGTTATTATGGTCGTCGCATCCAAGCGCCACCCGCCTCGTCACAAGGGCTTGGGCGAAGCCGCGCGCGTCCTCAATCCGCTTGATGTTCTTACCCCCAAGCCTGGAAAAGTAGCAGGCCCAGCCTAATACGGCAGACGTCTGGATGGCTACTGAAACGACTTTTTGAGTCGAAGGCGAACTTCGGCTTGCTGACTATGTGTTTTCGGAGCCTCGAAAATGCGGGTTTCCACCGCGCCAAAGAGGATTTTTCACCCCAAAGACGGCACAGGCAAGGTGTGGCCAGCAGGGTTCTGAACGGTCGAAAAATCGGCGTTTGGGGGGGATTCTCTCTAAAATATCGAAAATAGATGCATGTTGAAGGCGCGCACAAAGTCGCACTTTGAGCCAAGTGTCTGATTTGTATGAATTTAGCCCTAAAGGTAAATATGCCTTAGTATGTTGCTAGGTGCGAATAGCTCTGTTACATCCGCGTCGATTTATGTGTCTTGGTGCAAACCAAGAGCTCGAACTGCCCTCGGATGCGCCGGATTCCCGCCGCGTCACGGGGGCTGAATATCGAAAGGGTGGACGTGTCAGAATCTGCATCGATTTCCTCCGGCATTGCCGTGCGCTATGCCACCGCCATCTTCGAGATTGTTAAGGAGACGAATGATCTCCCCAAACTCGAAGCTAACCTGAATGAACTTTCGGCTGCGCTGGATAACAGTGCCGACCTTCGCGATTTGATTTCGTCGCCGGTCTACAGCCGCGAAGCGCAAGGTCAGGCTGTGGCGGCAATTGCCAACCAGATGGGCCTTATTCCGGCCGTCACCAACGCGCTGGGCTTGATGTCCGAAAAGCGCCGTCTGTTTGTTCTGCCGCATTTGATCGCCAAGCTGCGTGACATGCTGGCCGATGAAAAAGGCGAAGTGACTGCAGATGTTGCATCAGCAACTGCGCTGTCCGACGCACAGGCTTCCAAACTTGCCGAAACGCTTTCCGCAAGCGTTGGCAAAGACGTTAAGATCAAAGCGACCGTTGATGAAAGCCTCATTGGCGGTCTTGTCGTTAAGGTGGGCTCGAAGATGATCGACACGTCGATCCGCTCCAAGCTCAACTCCCTCCAGAATGCAATGAAAGAGGTCGGATAAATGGGTATCCAAGCAGCAGAAATTTCTGCGATCCTAAAGGACCAGATCAAAAACTTTGGCCAAGATGCCGAAGTTGCTGAGGTTGGTCGTGTGCTTTCCGTGGGGGACGGTATTGCCCGTGTCCACGGCCTTGATAACATCCAGGCCGGCGAGATGGTCGAATTCCCTGGTGGTATCATGGGTATGGCCCTGAACCTCGAAACCGACAACGTCGGTATCGTTATCTTCGGGTCCGACCGTGACATCAAAGAAGGCGACACAGTTAAGCGTACGAACTCCATCGTGGATGTTCCTGCCGGTGACGAACTTCTTGGTCGCGTAGTTGACGGTCTGGGTAACCCGATCGATGGCAAAGGCCCAATCGGTACATCTGAGCGCCGCATCGCGGACCAGAAAGCACCTGGCATTATCCCGCGGAAATCGGTTCACGAACCGATGGCGACTGGCCTCAAAGCCGTTGACGCGATGATCCCGATCGGTCGTGGCCAGCGCGAGCTGATCATTGGTGACCGTCAGACAGGCAAAACTGCCGTTGCTCTTGACGCGATCTTGAACCAGCAGTCTTACAACGACGCAGCTGGCGACGACGAAAACAAGAAACTGTACTGTATTTACGTTGCGATCGGCCAAAAGCGTTCGACCGTTGCCCAGTTGGTTAAAAAGCTCGAAGAATCCGGCGCGATTGAATATTCGATCGTTGTTGCTGCGACGGCTTCTGACCCAGCGCCTATGCAGTTCTTGGCACCCTACGCCGCGACCGCGATGGCCGAGCACTTCCGTGACAATGGCCGCCACGCTTTGATCATCTATGATGACCTTTCCAAGCAGGCTGTTTCTTATCGCCAGATGTCCTTGCTTCTGCGTCGCCCACCAGGCCGCGAAGCTTACCCTGGTGACGTATTCTATCTCCATTCGCGCCTTCTGGAACGTTCGGCCAAGCTGAACGAAGACAATGGCTCGGGTTCGTTGACCGCTCTGCCGATCATCGAAACCCAAGGTGGTGACGTTTCCGCGTTTATTCCTACCAACGTGATTTCGATCACCGACGGTCAGATCTTCTTGGAAACCGAACTGTTCTACCAAGGTATCCGTCCTGCTGTGAACACCGGTCTGTCGGTTTCGCGCGTTGGCTCCTCGGCTCAGACCAAAGCGATGTCTTCGGTTGCCGGTCCGGTTAAACTGGGTCTTGCCCAGTACCGCGAAATGGCTGCCTTTGCGCAGTTCGGTTCCGACCTTGACGCCGCAACCCAGCAGCTGCTGGCACGTGGTGCGCGTCTGACCGAGCTGATGAAGCAGGCACAGTATTCGCCGCTGACCAACGCCGAAATCGTCATCGTGATCTTTGCAGGTACCAACGGTTACCTCGACAAAGTCGACGTGAAAGACGTGGGTCGTTATGAGGCTGGATTGCTTACGCACCTGCGTGGCAAAAACGCTGATTTGCTGGCAGACATCACCGAAAATGACCGCAAGGTTAAAGGTGAGCTGGCGGACAAGGTCAAAGCTGCGCTGGATGCTTTCGCCGCTGACTTCTCGTAAGGGGGAGAACAGATGCCGAATCTCAAGGATCTAAAAACCAGGATCGAGTCGGTCAAATCGACCCGCAAGATCACCAAGGCTATGCAGATGGTCGCGGCAGCAAAACTGCGCCGCGCCCAGGAATCTGCAGAAGCTGCGCGGCCCTACGCCGCGCGCTTCAATGCCGTAATGGGATCGCTGGCTGCCGGTGTTGGCACCAGTGATAGCGCACCGCGCCTTTTGGCCGGTACGGGCAAGGATGATGTACAGCTGCTGGTGGTCATGACCTCCGAACGCGGTTTGTGCGGGGGCTTTAACAGCTCGATCGTCAAATTGGCTCGGACGCGCATCCAGTTGCTGCTTGGCCAAGGTAAAACAGTGAAAATTCTCACTGTTGGCAAAAAAGGCCGCGAACAGCTGAAACGTGATTACGCCGCGAATTTCGTTGGCCACGTTGACCTGTCCGATGTCAAACGTCTTGGCTACAACAACGCTCAGGATATCGCCCGCGATGTTTTGGCACGTTTTGATGCTGACGAATTTGATGTGGCGACGCTCTTCTTCTCGAAGTTCGAGTCCGTCATCAGCCAAGACCCAACTGCGCTGCAGATCATCCCGGCCGCTTATGAATGCACCGGAAGCGATGATGGTGCGTCGACGCTCTATGACTATGAGCCCGACGAAGAAGCCATTCTTGCTGACCTGCTGCCACGTGGTGTGGCGACACAGATCTTCTCAGGCTTGCTTGAGAATGGTGCCTCGGAACAGGGCGCCCGGATGTCGGCCATGGACAACGCAACACGGAACGCTGGGGACATGATCGATAGTCTCACCATCCAGTACAACCGTTCGCGTCAGGCCGTCATCACGAACGAACTGATCGAAATTATTTCGGGCGCCGAGGCGCTCTAAGAACCGGAGTAGAAACATGGCTAACGCACAAGGCAAAATCACGCAGGTGATTGGCGCCGTTGTTGACGTTCAGTTCGGCGACCAACTGCCGGAGATCCTGAACGCCCTGAACACGACCAACAATGGCAAGAAACTGGTTCTGGAAGTATCCCAGCACCTCGGCGAAGGTACAGTTCGCTGCATCGCTATGGACGCGACCGAAGGTCTCGTTCGTGGTCAAGCAGTAGAAGATACTGGCGGCCCAATTACAGTTCCGGTTGGCGAAGCCACCCTGGGCCGTATTTTGAACGTTATCGGCGAGCCCGTTGACGAAAAAGGCGATGTTGGCGCGACTGAATTCCGCTCCATCCACCAGCCTGCTCCTGAATTCGAAGACCAGGCGACAGAAGCCGAAGTTCTCGTAACAGGTATCAAAGTTATCGACCTTCTGGCTCCATACGCCAAGGGTGGTAAAATTGGTCTGTTCGGCGGTGCCGGCGTGGGCAAAACCGTTCTGATCATGGAACTGATCAACAACATCGCAAAAGTGCACTCGGGTCTGTCCGTGTTCGCTGGTGTTGGTGAGCGGACTCGTGAAGGTAACGATCTGTACTACGAAATGATCGAATCCAGCGTTATCACCCCTGATAACCTGACCGATTCGAAAATTGCTCTGGTCTACGGCCAGATGAACGAGCCTCCCGGTGCGCGTATGCGTATTGCTCTGACAGGTCTGACCCTGGCGGAACAGTTCCGTGATGCGACTGGTACAGACGTTCTGTTCTTTGTGGACAACATCTTCCGCTTTACCCAAGCGGGCTCCGAAGTTTCGGCTCTGCTCGGCCGTATTCCTTCGGCGGTTGGCTACCAGCCAACTCTGGCCACCGACATGGGTGCGATGCAGGAACGTATTACGTCGACAAAGAACGGCTCGATCACATCGATCCAAGCTGTTTATGTTCCGGCGGATGACCTTACCGACCCTGCACCTGCAACAACCTTTGCGCACCTTGACGCTCAGACGGTTTTGAACCGTGCGATCTCCGAACTGGGTATTTACCCGGCGGTTGACCCGCTCGATTCCTCGTCGCGCCTGATGGATCCGCAAATCGTTGGTCAGGAACACTATGATGTTGCCCGTGACGTTCAGGGTATCTTGCAGCGCTACAAGTCGCTTCAGGACATCATCGCGATCCTCGGCATGGACGAACTGTCAGAAGAAGACAAACTGACCGTTGCCCGTGCGCGTAAGATCCAGCGTTTCCTTTCGCAGCCGTTCGACGTTGCGAAGGTCTTCACTGGCTCTGACGGTGTTCAGGTTCCTCTGGAAGATACCATCAGCTCGTTCAAGGCTGTTGTGGCTGGTGAATATGACCACCTGCCAGAAGGTGCCTTCTATATGGTTGGCGGCATCGACGAAGTGCTGGCCAAAGCCGAGAAGCTGGCTGCGGAAGCTGCCTAATTCCATCCTGTTTGGGGAAGCGTTCGCCGCTTCCCCGGCATAAAAGGAGATACACATGGCAGACACGATGCAATTCGATCTGGTCAGCCCCGAACGTAGCCTGCTCACTGCGCAGGTCACTTCGGTGCAGATTCCGGGTGCCGATGGCGACCTGACCGCGATGCCGAACCACGCTCCGCTGATCACCACCCTACGCCCTGGTATCCTGACTGTGGATACTGACAAAGGTGTTCAGGAATTTGTGGTCACTGGTGGCTTTGCCGAAATCGGCGAAAGCCTGTCGGTTCTGGCTGAACAGGCGCTGCCAAAGGCAGACGTTGATCAGGCGACCTATGACGCATTGGTGGATGAAGCTCAGGCTTCTTACACCCATACAAAAGAAGCTGGTGCTTCCGTGGATGACGCAGCCAAGCTGCTGAACGACATGGTCGCGCTTGCCGGGTCTATTGGCCTGACAGCAAAGCAGCCTGCTCTGTAAGAGCGGCGTTTAGCGCACGAACAAAAGCCCCGGTTGCATCACTGCAGCCGGGGCTTTTTGTTTGGGCGGTTCCCCGCAGCGCATCGACCAAATTCTGGCGTGGTTTTGACGGCGCATCAAACCTTCGGGTCATCAAAAAACAGGCGGGACCCAAAAGATCCCGCCTGTCTAAAATGTCTTTATCTTACTTCTTGCGGATGGGGCGTGCGTCGCCGCCTTTGCGAGGTGGCCCTAAACGTTTGCTGGCCGAGGCCGCACCGGGTTTGCCTTTGCCCTTAGGTTTGCCGTCTGGCTTCCCTCCAGGACCCTTAGAAAACGGTTTACCACCGGGTTTACGGTCCGATTTTTCGTAGGGCTTTGCGTCTTTGCGCGGCCCCTTGTCGAAATCTCTCTTCGGCCCGCTCGGTTTCTTGAACTCAGTTTCTCCGGCGTCGGCTTTGCCACCCCAAACAGCTTTACCGCTGGATTTTACATGTGGTTTTTCGCGCGGGGCGTCATCGTCACGGCGCGGTTTGTAGTCCGACTTGGGTTTCGCAGGGCGATCGTCATAATCGCGCTTTGGCTTGCCTTTGTATTCGCCGCGGGGCGCAGAATCGTTGCCACCGCGATATGGCTTGCCACCACCGGGTTTCGGACCGCGTGGACCGCCGCGTTCAAGGTCGGGTGCCTTGTCCAATTTGCGGATGGTCATGCCTTCTTCAAGCTCGCCACCATCGCCAACTTTGTCCAGGAATCCGGCGACCGAAGGCTGGGCCAATTCGACAAAGGTTTCTTTTTGCTGAACGCGGATCGCTCCGATGGAATCTTTAGTGATGTCTCCGGCACGGCACACCAATGGCAGCAACCAACGCGCTTCAGCGCGGTCATTGCGGCCCACAGAGATGGAGAACCAAGTGCTTGGGCCGAAGGGGCCGCGTTCTTGACGCTCTTTGCGCTCGGGGCGGGCGCTTGGGTCGGACAGCTCTTCGGGGGCGGACTGACGCGATTGATACAGCTTGAGATAGGCCGCCGCGATCCGCTCTGGCGAATGTTCTTCCACCAGTTTGGCTGCAAATTCCTTTTGACCGTCAGTGATGTCTTCGGTCCACACCGGGTCTGTCAACAGACGCTCTTCGTCCTTTTTCAGGATGTCTTCGGCGCTGGGGGCAGAAACCCACTCAGCGTTGATTTTTGCCCATTTGAACAGGCGTTCGGCTTTCTTCTCGATTTTTGGTGTCACGACAACTGCCGAGATACCTTTTTGACCAGCCCGGCCCGTCCGGCCGGACCGGTGAAGCAGGGCTTCGGTGTTGGTCGGCAGATCGGCGTGAATCACTAACTCAAGTTTGGGCAGATCGATGCCACGGGCGGCAACGTCAGTCGCCACACAGACACGTGCACGGCCGTCACGCATGGCTTGTAGCGCGTGTGTCCGTTCGTTCTGGCTCAGTTCACCTGACAGGCTCACCACGGCAAACCCACGGTTAGAGAAACGTGCAGTCAGGCGGTTTACAGCAGCGCGCGTGTTGGCGAAAACAATCGCCTTTTCAGCTTCATGGAAGCGCAAGATGTTGATAATCGCATGCTCTGCGTCTTTTTGAGCGGCGCGAACAGCCTGATAGGTGATGTCGGCGTGTTGCTGTTTGCCAGAAACAGTCGAAATACGCTCGGCATTGTTCTGAAAGTTCTGGGCCAGCTTCGCAATCATCGGGGAAACAGTGGCCGAGAACATCAATGTCCGGCGCGATTCTGGTGCTTCGCCCAGCATGTATTCCAGGTCTTCGCGGAACCCAAGGTCAAGCATTTCGTCGGCTTCATCCAGAACAACTGCTTTGAGCTGATCCATGACCAAAGAGCCGCGCTCGATGTGATCTCGCAGACGGCCCGGCGTCCCTACAACGATATGTGCCCCACGTGACAAAGCCCGGCGTTCTTCGCGCATGTCCATGCCCCCAACACAGGACGCGATCCAAGCTCCGGTTTTGGCGTAAAGCCATGTTAATTCGCGCTTAACCTGCAAAGCAAGTTCCCGCGTCGGCGCAATGACCAAGGCAACGGGTGCGTCGGCACGCCCCATATTGACAGCATCACCCAGCAAAGTGGGGGCAATAGCCAAACCAAAACCTACAGTTTTACCAGATCCTGTTTGGGCCGAAACCAGAAGGTCCCGATCAACATGCTCAGGGTTGGAACAGGCGGTTTGAACGTCTGTAAGGGTGTCATAACCGCGTTCGGTTAAGGCGTCTTGCAATGGGGCAATCATCAGGGATTCTTTCAGCGGAGGAGGGGGCTAAGGGCTGGCCTATACAGATCAAAGGTGAAGAAGTATATGCCAAAAGCGTCACAGGCCGAATGACAAAGCAATCAGCTGGTTTCTTTGGCATTCCCTTTGCGTCGGGAAGGACGATATACCCCCTACACGATAAAAGCGGTTTCCCCAATAGGAAAGAGAAGAACGGACATGCGTAAATATGTAGGCTCGCTCATTGGGGTGGATCAGGGCAATGAGGAAGTGTTTTCGGACTTTGCATCTGGCGGTGACATGTGGACAGGCCACGGTGCGCGCGAGAGACGTAAGAAAGTTATATTTTCAGAACCTTTTCGCAGCACTCCGACGGTCCAAGTGGCCTTGTCTTTGTGGGACGTGGATCAAGGGGCGAATGTGCGGGCTGATATCGGAACGGATAAAGTCACTGAAAAGGGCTTCGAGATGGTATTCCGCACATGGTCCGATACACGGGTCGCACGTGTACGGCTTAGCTGGACGGCGATCGGGGAAGTGTCCTCAGAGGATGATTGGGATCTGTACTAAGGCCGTGTTGGCGGCATCTGCTGTCTGACAGATGCGCCAAAGACCACGGGAATTTCACAAATCTTACGATCCGTGTATCACCCCCCAAATTGGCCATTTTTTTGGTTCAGATTAAGCTGCGGCTAAAGAATTGCGCAGCCATGGAAAGCCGAGCTCTAGTTTAAGATCAGCTGACTGCTGTCCTGTACGGTTTCCAGATGCTCCATGATTAGCGTGATCTCGGCCGGTTCCAATCGTCCGTGACCGGATTCCAAGAATGTTTGCACTGGCATTTTGCTGCCCTCGCCAACCAATCCGTCGCCGGTTACAATCACTTTCTGCTCGAGAAACTCACTTGCATCTGGAACGTGGCAGCTGCCACATTTTGTTTCAAACAAAGTTTGGGCATCGGAGCCTTGAGCCTGAGCAGGGCCAAAGCTGGCGGCACAAACGAGTGCGGCCAGAGCAGTCTTGAGCATTCGGGTCTCCAGCATAGTGCAACTCCTTGTCAAAAAACCAAAGAGGGCAAGCGATCAGCCTCTTTGGTTTTAAGTATCGGGCCTTGCAGCGCATGCAAATTGACGCTGGTCAGTTTGAACCCACATTTTTGCGCTTTTGAAAAGAAAGCGGAAGTGGCTTACAAAATACCTTCGTAGATCGGCCCCAAAACGTCTGTTTCAAACAGGGATGATACAGAGGTGCCGTTCCAGATGTTCAGGATCGATTGGGCAAACAGAGGGGCCGTGGGCAAGACGCGGATATTGGAAGCGTTCTTGATGGCATCCGTTGGCTGGATCGAATCCGTCAATACCAGCGTTTTGAGAACCGAGCTGGTCACCCTTTCAACTGCAGGGCCGGACATAACACCATGCGAAATATAGGCGTGGACTTCGGTTGCGCCATGCTCAAGGATCACTTCGGCAGCTTTGCAAAGTGTGCCAGCGGTGTCGCACATGTCGTCGACAATGATACACTTTTTGCCTTCGACGTTGCCGATCACGGTCATTTCCGCAATTTCACCGGGTTTTTCACGGCGTTTGTCGACAATCGACAGGGGCGCATTGATCCGTTTTGCCAATTCGCGGGCACGGGCAACGCCGCCGACGTCGGGCGACACAACCATGACGTCCTCGAGATCGCCGTCAAATTGCTTGAGGATATCCAGTGCAAAGATCGGCGAGGCATACAAGTTGTCGACTGGAATATCAAAAAAGCCCTGAATCTGGGCTGCGTGCAGGTCCATGGTCAAAACCCGTTCGATACCGGCTTCGGCGATCATATTGGCGACCAGCTTGGCGGTGATCGGTGTGCGCGCTTTGGTCCGGCGATCCTGACGGGCGTAGCCAAAGTAAGGCATAACAGCTGTGATACGCGCAGCAGAGGACCGGCGCAGCGCGTCGGCCATAACCAGCAATTCCATTAGGTTATCATTTGCAGGGTTCGACGTGCTTTGCATGATATACATGTCTTCGCCGCGGACGTTTTCGAAAACTTCGACGAAGACTTCGCCGTCGTTAAAACGTTCGATGCGAGCATCGACCAGATTGACGCTCATGCCGCGATATAGCGACATGCGGCGAGCAACCGCTTCGCCAAGCGGGCGGTTGGCATTACCTGAGATGATTTTGGGTTCAACGACGGTGGGCATGGGCATAGCTCCGGAGGATGACGGATTCGTGACGTTGCGGTCGCCTTAACATGTGCCTAGCATTGGTGCCAGTAACACCAGCAGGAGAAGAGCATTGGCTCATATCGACTACTATTTCACGACTCTGTCACCGTTTGCCTATTTGGCCGGCATGCGGCTAGAGGAAGTCGCAGCCAAACATGGTGCATCGATTACCTACAAACCTCTTGATATCATGGCGCTATTTTCCAGAACCGGAGGCACAGCCCCAAAGGATCGCCATCCTAACCGGATGGAATATCGCATGCAGGAACTACAGCGCGGTGGGAAAAAAGCCGGTTTGCCGATCAATTTAAAGCCAATGTTTTGGCCAACAAATCCGGCACCTTCGTCTTATGCGATCATCGCAGCACAAAATGCGGGTGGTGGTGACATGGGGGCGCTCGTCCATAGCGTGCTTCGGGCGTGCCAGTACGAAGAAAAAGACATCGCCCAAGACGACGTGATCAAGGCCTGTCTGGAAGCCGCCGGTTTCGATCCAAAACTGGCGGACAGCGGTTTGTTGGCGGGTGCGGAAACCTATGGCCGGAATCTGGAAGAGGCGATTGCAAACGGTGTGTTCGGGTCGCCTTTCTATATTCTCGATGATGGCCAGCGGTTCTTTGGACAAGATCGGATTGATGACCTTGATGCCTATCTGGCAGGCGACCTTTGAGCGACACTAACGTGAGACGGTTCGGTTCAGGGCCGGGCCGTGCCTTGATGTTACATTGCTCGCTTGCGCACGGTGGCGTTTGGAAACCGGTTGTCGCCCCATTGGCGGACCGGTTGACATGCATCGCACCGGATATGCCCGGCCATGGGCGCAGTGCCCCTTGGGACGGGATCGGCGAGGTCCATGATGCTGTTACAGACAGTACGCGCGGTTTGCTGGATCGTCCTTGCCATATTGTTGGCCATAGTTTTGGGGCCACGGTCGCCATACGTTTGGCGATAGAACGCCCTGATATGGTCTTGTCGCTGACCTTGATAGAACCGGTCATCGTGGCCATTGCACGTGGCACAGGCGTGTTTGAGGCGTATCGGGCGCAGCTCAAGGACTATCTGGAGGCGAACGATCGTCAGGACTGGCGGGCCATGGCGCTGGCTTTTCATGCGGCTTGGGGCGGCGGCAAGCCGTGGGCAGCAGTTTCAAAGGCGACGCAAGACAGCATGATTGATTTGATGCCCATGATTGGAGCATCCGAAGGCTGCCTGACCGAAGACTCATGTAATTTGTTGGGCCACGGTCGGCTTGAGAGGCTGACCATGCCGATCACACTTTTGAGGGGCAGTGAGACTCAGGACGTTGTGCGCGTGACCCATCAAAAGCTACAAGAGCGCCTGCCGCACGCGGTTGAGGCTGTGGTTGATGGGGCAGGTCATATGTTGCCCATCACGCATCCTGACGCAGTAACGCAGGCCATTGCGGCACATCTGGGCGCAGTTGTGCAAGCTTAGATAATAGGGGGGCGGCGCGCCTCCCTATTTCTTTTTGCCCACTTTCGGTTCTGTTCCGGCTTTGATCCGCGCCAAATTCTCGCGGTGGCGCCAATAGATCAGGGCCGTCAGGCAAAAGCCCATCAGCAACAGATCTGTGCGCGCCATGAAGAACATCCAAACCGTCGTCGACATGGCAGCAACCAGCGCCCCAACCGACGATATCCGGCTGATTGCAAAAGCAAAGGCCCAAGTCGCACAGCACAGCAAACCGACGGGCCAGCTGATGGCCAGAACAACACCCAAATAGGTCGCAACGCCTTTGCCGCCCTTGAATTTTAGCCACACGGGATAGCAATGCCCGGCAAAGGCCGCGAGGCCAGCGATTTGCATGGCCGCCACGTCGCCGGTCACGAATTTCGCGATCAAAACAGCGATGGCCCCCTTGGACGAATCCAAAACCAGTGTGGCCAGTGCGGCGGGTTTATTCCCGGTGCGCAACACATTGGTTGCGCCGATGTTGCCAGACCCGATTTTGCGCAGGTCACCCAGCCCGAACAGGCGGGTAATGACGATGCCAAATGGCACCGACCCCAGAAGATAGCCAATCAACGCCCAAAGCACGATGGTGGTTGGATCGGTGTTAAACATCGCTGTTCCTAACGCTTATGCCTCAAAGACGCGGGTGCCGTTGACCCATGTTCCCAACACCTTGCCCTGAAGTCGGGCGCTATCAAAGGGGGTGTTTTTGGATTTCGATTTCAGTTTGAAGCGGTCTAGTACAAACGGCTTGTCTGCATCGAACATAACCAGATCCGCCGGAGCGCCTTTGGAAACCCGCCCTGAAGCCAGACCAAGGCGTTTGGCCGGATTAAGCGACAAGGCCCGAAACAGGGTGGGCAGTTCCAATTCGCCCGAATGGTACAAGCGCAGCAAAACCGGCAGCATGGTTTCAAGGCCGACAGCGCCGCTGGCTGCTTCTTCATAAGGCAGGCGTTTGCTTTCTTCGTCTTGCGGCGTGTGGAATGACCCGATGATATCGATCAAACCGTCCCGCACTGCGGCCACCATGGCCATGCGGTCTTCTTCGGCGCGCAAGGGCGGCTTGACCTTAAAGAAGGTGCGGTAGTCTGCGACATCTAATTCGTTCAGTGTCAGGTGGTGCATAGAGGTGCCAGCCGTTACATCAAACCCGTTGGCCTTGGCCCGCTCAAGCGGCGGCAGGGTGCGCGAAGCGGTGATTGCATCGGCGTGATAGCGTACGCCGGTCATTTCGACCAATGCGATATCGCGGTCCAAGCCCATCCGTTCGGCCATAGGCGACACGCCCGGCAAACCGCGCAGCGTCGCGAATTTGCCCGAACTTACGGCCGCACCTTTGGACAAAGTCGGTTCTTGGGGGTGGCCCATGACCAACGCGCCCAATGATCGTGCATAAGACATGGCGCGGGCCAATACCTTGGTGTTGGCGACGACATGATCGCAATCGGTAAAGGCCACGGCCCCGGCGTCCATCAGCAGGCCAAATTCTGTCATCTCGCGACCTTCACGGCCTTTCGTCAACGCAGCCATCGGCAGGACATTGACCGGAGCAGCTTCGTTGGCGCGGCGGCGGATGAATTCCAACACTTCGGGCATGTCTATGCAGGGTGTTGTATCGGGGCGGGTCACAATGGTTGTCACCCCGCCAGCGGCGGCGGCCTGACCAGCAGTGCCGTAGCTTTCTTTGTGGCGCTCGCCGGGTTCGCCAACTTTTACACCGATATCAACGATGCCCGGAGCCAGACACTTGCCGCCCGCATCAATGACCTCGGCCTCGATGCCTTGGGGGGTAGGGCTGTCAAACCGGTCTACGATCACCCCGTTGTCAATCAGCAAAGCCCCGGGCGCGGCACTATTTGCTTCGGGGTCAATCAGGCGGGCGTTGATAAAAAGGGTCTTGGTCATTCGGTCTCTCCCGAGGCGGAACGTGCGGCGTTGATTTGATTGATTGTCGCTTGGGTATCGGCCTGAAACTTGATCAGATGTTTGTCACCGCTTGTGGTGATCAGTTGCACAGCCGATCCAATTGATTTGACCTGTGCCAGATCCGACAGATGCACCCGGCGTTCAGCGGGGCCGGACAAGATACCTTTGTCCATGGTCCATTTGTGCCCCAACTCTTCGTCCTGCAGATACCAGCCGCGCAGGGCAACGGCAAAGGCTCCGCCAATCAGGCCGGTCCAATAGTGCGGATTTCCCATCATCCAAATGACGCCAGTGCCAAGGGCCATGGCCACAACGCCCATGTTGAGATGGGTGCGCAGGTACGTCTTTTTGTCGGGTGAAAATGTGATCATAGGAGAAGCGCCGCCAAAATAAGAACGATGAGAACAGCTACACCCGCCAGTGCCAATTTGAAGTAGGGCGAGCCACCGTTTGCCGATTGTGGTGATGGGCCTTGGCCCAGTAAACCCTTGGCAGATGCACTGCCCAGCTTGGGGCCGGAAGCTTTGCCTGTTGCTTCGCTATAGCTGCCGATCAAGCGCAACTGCGGAGCAATCCTAAGAGTTTGTGACGTGTTGTCGAAGGCCTGCGCAGGCAAGACCACCAAATGGCCGGTCAGAGCATCCAAACGGGCTTGGTCGGCTTTGAATTCAGCACCCGAAGCGTTGTGGGCTTCGGTCAGGTATCGCGACAGGCGCATCTGATCAAGGTCACGGATATTGACGACGTCAACAAATCCGTTGCGCAAAGATGTAGCCCCAAGCGCGTATTTCAACGGCCATTCACCGGTACCGGCTTGAACGGTAAAGCGTTCTACGGCTTCGCCGGGCAAATCGAGCTGAAAAACCAAAAGAGTCCCGCGGTCCGATCCGTTGATCTCAATCTGCATCAGGCCATGATCTCCTTTGGGTTGGCGCGCAGGTTGCGTGCCAAAAGATCCATCACGGCCATTCGCACAGCCACGCCCATTTCGACCTGATCTTGGATCACAGAGCGGTTGATGTCATCTGCCAAAGTGCCGTCAATTTCCACGCCGCGGTTCATCGGACCGGGGTGCATGACGATGGCATCTGGTTTCGCCACTGCCAGTTTTTCAGCATCCAGCCCGTAGCGATGATAGTATTCGCGTTCGGACGGGATAAATCCACCGTCCATGCGTTCGCGCTGCAGACGCAGCATCATAACGACATCGACATCTTCCAGACCTTTGCGCATGTCATCGTAGACTTCGACACCAAAGTGTTCGATCCCCGATGGGATGAGCGTCGACGGGCCAACCAGACGGATGCGGTTTTCCATCTTGTGCAGCAGCAAGATGTTGGAACGCGCAACGCGCGAATGGGCGATATCGCCGCAAATCGCGATGTTCAGCCGGTGGAGACGGCCTTTGGCGCGGCGGATGGTCAGGGCGTCCAAAAGGGCTTGGGTTGGATGTTCGTGCTTGCCATCACCTGCGTTCAGAACTGCGCAGTTCACCTTTTGCGACAAAAGGTCCACCGCACCCGAATGAGGGTGCCGAACAACCAACAAGTCAGGGTGCATGGCGTTCAGCGTCATGGCCGTGTCGATCAGGGTTTCTCCCTTTTTGATCGAACTTGCTTGCATTGCCATATTCATGACGTCGGCACCAAGGCGCTTTCCGGCAATCTCGAAGCTCGACTGGGTGCGGGTCGAATTTTCGAAAAACATATTGATTTGGGTGAGGCCAGCAAGGGCGCGGGCATGTTTGTCACGGCTTCTGTTGAAGGTGACATATTGATCCGCCAGATCAAGGATCGTGGTGATTTCATCGGGACGCAGAGGTTCGATGCCGAGAAGGTGACGCTGGTCGAAACGCATAAGGAAGCTCCTGCCGAGTTTGAGCCTTCATAGAAAGCGAGGGCTGCCAAGGCAAGGGCAGGGCGGGGGGGATAGACCTCGGAAACACTGTGGCATTCGGCCCACCCGCCCTCCCCCGAACGCCACAGTGTTTCTTGGCGTTCCCTCTGCCGCCGGAGCGGAGTAGGGTGTGCAACGATGGATTCGGCGATAGATTGGCATATGGCGCGCGCCTTGCTGGAATGGCAGGTGGAACTGGGGGTGGACGAGGCGATCTTGTCCAGTCCGGTGGATCGTTTTGCCGCCGAACAAGAAGCCCGCTCAAAGGCAGAAGCGGCCAAAGCGCAAGCGCTGCCCGGCAAAGCGCCAGTCAGGGTGGTTGAGCCAAAGATTGACCCGATCGAAGAGGCTGTTAATGCCGCTTTGGCCGCGCCGGATTTGCCATCCTTGCAGCAAGCGATGGCGCAGTACCCGCATTGCCCGTTGAAAAGAGGCGCGCGCAATTTGGTCTTCGCGGACGGTGTTCCGGGCGCAAAAGTGATGCTGATCGGTGAAGCTCCGGGCCGCGAAGAAGACATGCAAGGCAAGCCGTTTGTAGGGCGCACGGGACAGCTCTTGGACCGCATGCTTGCAGCGATTGATTTGTCGCGGTCAAAGGACGTTTATATCACCAATGTCCTGCCTTGGCGTCCGCCACAAAACCGAGAACCAAAACCCGAAGAGATCGCAATGATGTTGCCATTTTTGCAGCGACATATTGCTTTGGCAAAGCCGGATATCTTGGTGATTGTTGGGAACATTTCCTGTCAGGCTTTGCTGGGCAAACGTGGCATCAGCCGATTGCGTGGCCAATGGGCCAAAGCAGAAGGTCTTCCTGCTATTCCGATGTTCCATCCTGCGTATTTGCTGCGAAACCCTGCTGCCAAACGCGAAAGCTGGGCCGACCTGTTGGAAGTGCGCGCAAAACTGGACGGTGTTTCATGATTGTCGAGCCCGTTGTTTTGCTGGCTTTTGTGCCGGTTGGGCTTGCTTTGAATATAACCCCGGGGGCGGATATGATGTTTTGCCTCGCCCAAGGTTTGCGAGGGGGCGCGCGGCCGGGTTGGGCGGCGTCTGTCGGGGTTTCTTGTGGCGCCTTTGTGCATACTGTTTTGGCGGGATTGGGCCTTGGGGCATTGGTTGCGGCATATCCGTCGGCCTTTGAGGTGATCCGTTGGGCAGGCGTGGCCTATTTGCTGTATATTGCTTGGAAAACCTTCCGGACACCGTTGGCGGGGGATAACGCTCCTGCGATGAATTCTGTTCGCTCTGCCTGGCAGGGATTTGCGGTAAATTTGACCAACCCGAAAGTTATCCTATTCATTCTTGCCTTTGTTCCACAATTTGTTGATCCGAACCGCCCAGTTTTACCGCAGTTTTTGGTATTTGGCACCATGCTTGCGATTGGCGGCTTGATCATCAATGGGTTGGTCGGCCAGTTTGCCGGAGGCTTGCGTAGGCAGCTTTCTGCCGGAACACCAACCGAACGAATCTTGCGCTGGATGTCCTCAACACTCTTCGGTGGGTTGGCATTGCGGCTGGCCCTTTCGGCGCGCCACTAAGATCATCTTCTAACAAGGAAACAAAATGTCCCGCATTGATGAATCCAAAGATTTCATCCCGGTTCGCATCGCTGTATTGACCGTCAGCGACACCCGGCAACTGTCCGAAGATCGGTCTGGTGATACTCTGGTCGGGCGGCTGGAGGCAGCCGGACATGTTTTGGCGGATCGCACCATCGTGCAAGACGAGCGTGCCCTTATTTCGGAACAGTTGCGGATCTGGGTCGCAAATCCCGAAATCGATGTCATCATTTCAACGGGCGGCACTGGCCTGACCGGGCGCGACGTCACCGTGGAAGCGCACCGCGATGTTTATGAAAAAGAAATCGAAGCCTTTGGCACCGTTTTCACCATCGTTTCGATGAAAAAGATCGGTACAAGTGCGGTTCAAAGTCGTGCCACCGGCGGCGTTGCGGGCGGCACATATTTGTTTGCTTTGCCGGGCAGTCCGGGTGCCTGCAAGGACGCTTGGGACGAAATCTTGCAGCTTCAGCTCGACTATCGGCACCGCCCTTGCAATTTTGTTGAGATTTTTCCGCGTCTCGATGAACATAAGCGACGGAAATAGGTTTGATCTGCGTATAAGCTTGGCTGCTTGGAATTTGTCCACCAGCCACTACATGATTAGAAGACGTTCAAATAGGGGGGCGCGATGCGTTTTTTACGCAAGAGCCTAACGGGCCTGTTCCTGATATCCTTGGCGTTGGGCATGTTGGCCTACGCAGGCATTATGGTGCGTGATGCCGTGCAGGCCCGGCTGGACGAAACACCTCGGTCGCGCCCTGCCAGCGAGCGGGTTTTTGCGGTCAATGTGGTGCCAGTTCAAATTGGCAATGTGATTCCGGAAATGTCGGCATTTGGCGAAGTGCAAAGCCGCCGGACGCTTGAGCTTCGGGCCGCAGCGGGCGGTGCGCTTTTGGCGCTTGATCCCTTGTTTGTTGAAGGGGGGCGCGTTTCTGCCGGTCAACTTTTAGCGCGCGTCGATCCGGCCAATGCCCAATCGGCGCTGGACCGTGCCGAAAGCGATGTTTTGGATGCCGTCGCCGAGCAGCGCGAGGCAGACCGCGCCATTATTCTGGCCAGAGATGAGTTGAGTGCGGCAGAAGAGCAGGTTGCATTGCGTGAACAGGCTTTGCAGCGCCAAAAGGATTTGAAGGCGCGCAATGTCGGAACGTCGGCGGCGGTTGAAATAGCCGAGCTGGCGGTGTCTGCCGCGAAACAATCGGTCCTGACCCAACGCCGCGCTATTGCAATCGCAGAAGGCCGCATTGAACAGGCCGTAACACGGTTGCGGCGCTCTGAAATTGCCCGCGACGAAGCAATGCGCCGCTTGGCAGATACCGAAGTACGCGCTGAATTTTCCGGAACGCTGTCTGATGTGGCCGTCGTGGCCGGACGTTTGGTGTCTGCCAATGAACGTTTGGCGCAATTGGTTGACCCGGACTCGCTTGAGGTGGCCTTTCGGGTGTCGACGCAGCAATACGCGCGGCTATTGGATGATGCAGGGCAACTGAAAGTTGCACCCGTCTCTGTCAGTTTGGACGTTTTTGGCACCAACATTTCCACGACGGGTCAACTAAGCCGCGAGGGGGCTGCCGTTGGTGAAGGTCAAACAGGGCGTTTGCTGTTTGCGACGCTAGAGGCTCCGCGCGGGTTCAAGCCCGGTGACTTTGTCACCGTCAGTTTGAAAGAACCCGAATTGCAACGCGTGGCCCGTTTGCCCGCCACGGCCTTGAATGCCCAGTCCGAAGTCTTGGAAATTGGCGAAGACAACCGGTTAAATGCGCTTCAGGTCACGCTATTAAGACGTCAGGGCGATGATGTTCTTGTGCGCGCGCGCGGGCTTGATGGCAAAGAGATCGTCGCCGAACGCACGCCATTGTTGGGGGCTGGCATTCGGGTCAAACCGATCCGCGCTGATGGGAGCGAGGCGCCAGCAGCGCCCGAGTTGGTAGAATTGACGGATGAGAGACGGCAGAAAATACGCGCCTTTGTCGAGGCAAACACGCGTATGCCGGCGGACGCAAAAACGCGGATTTTGGGACAATTGGATCAACCGAAAGTGCCAGCGGCAGTTGTAGAACGCATCGAAGCACGGATGGGGGGCTAAGGTATGGCACGCGAGGTTCCCAAGTCCGCGCGCGGTCTTCTAAGCTATTTCACCCGTCACCCTACGTTGGCCAACCTATTCCTTGTGATGCTTGTCGCGGCGGGGCTGATGGCCGGACCGAACATGCGGGCACAGTTTTTTCCGGATGTTGTTTTGGACGACATCAGTGTGCGTGTCACATGGGAAGGGGCCGGTGCCGAAGACATAGACGCCGCGATTGTGCAGGTTCTGGAACCGGTCTTGCTGGCGGTTGAAGGGGTAGAAAGTTCGGGCGCGTCGTCTAGTGAAGGCCGCGCTGTAATCGGGTTAGAGTTTGAGCCTGACTGGGACATGTCGCGCGCCGCAGATGACATTCAAACCGCTGTTGATACGGTATCGACCTTGCCCGACGGGGCGGAGGACCCCGTGGTCCGGCGCGGGGTTTGGCGCGACCGTGTGACTGATCTGGTTATCACAGGCCCGGTTGGTGTCGATCAACTGGCACGTTTCGCGGATGAACTGGTGGTGCGTTTGTTTGCCGAAGGGGTCACACGAACAACGATCCAAGGGCTTGCTGCGCCGCGAACCGTGGTCGAGGTCCCGTCTGCCAATCTGGTGGAATTCGGCGTCACAATGAGCGATATTTCAGACGCAATTGCCGCCGAAGTTAATACCTCTCCTGCGGGGGATGTCGGCACCGCCGGCGCACGGGTCCGAACTGGCGTCGAAAAACGCAGCGCTGATGATATTTCTGACATTGCTTTGCGGTCCAACCCTGACGGATCAAAGCTCACGATTGGAGATGTTGCGGTTATTCGGGTCGAAGGCCCTGACCGTGATCGAAGCTATTTTGTTGGCGACAATCCCGCAATTTCGATCCGCGTGGATCGATCCTCTCAAGGGGACGCAATTCGCATTCAGCACAGTGTTGAAGATGTCGCCCGAGAGTTTGAACAATCGTTGCCTGACGGAGTCAGCGTGGACTTGATCCGCACCCGCGCCGAAGCAATCACCGACCGGCTGAACATTTTGCTGGAGAACGGTTTGACCGGCCTCATGCTTGTGGTGCTGCTGCTGTTCTTGTTTTTGAATGCACGGACTGCCCTTTGGGTTGCAGCAGGTATTCCAACTGCAATGCTGGCCGCAATTGCGTTGATGTATGTGGCGGGATTGACGATCAACATGATCTCTTTGTTCGCGTTGATTATTACCCTTGGTATTGTCGTGGATGACGCCATTGTTGTTGGAGAGCATGCCGACCATTTGGCGAAAAAGGGTTTGGATCCCTTTGTCGCCGCCGAAACGGCAGCCCAACGCATGTCTTTGCCTGTTGTGGCTGCAACCTTGACCACCGTTATCGCGTTTTTCGGGCTAACGGCCATTGGCGGCAGGTTCGGCAACTTAATTTCGGATATCCCGTACACTGTCATTGTAGTGTTGATCGCATCACTGATCGAATGTTTCCTAATTTTGCCCAATCACATGGCGCACGCTCTTGCTCACAGTGCCAGCAAGCATTGGTATGATATCCCTTCCAGAGTGGTGAATGTCGGGTTTTGTTTTTTCCGTGACAAGCTTTTTCGCCCCTTTATGGGGGTGGTGATTTCTGCGCGCTATGTGGTGATTGCAGGGGTTATTTTGGCCTTGGCCACGCAGGTAACGCTTCTGATAAGCGGTGATGTGCAGTGGCGGTTTTTTAACGCGCCGGAGCGGTCGTCGGTTACCGGCAATTTTGCGATGGCACCGGGGGCAACGCGTGCGGATTCGCTGGAACAGTTGAAACTGTTTCAACAGGCCACTGAAGAATTGGCGAAAGAATACGAAGACGAACATGGCACAAACCCTCTGGTTTATGTGCTTGCTGAATTGGGCGGCAACGCAGGGCGCGGCTTGTCCGGCGCGGATACCAAAGACGCCGACCAGTTGGGCGGTATTTCCATTGAGCTGATCGAAGCGGATGATCGCCCTTATTCCAGCTTTGCCTTTGTGGGTGATCTTCAAGAGCGTGTTCCGCGCCATCCCTTGGTTGAGACCCTGTCCTTTCGGGGGTGGCGATCTGGTCCGGGCGGAGACGCGCTGGATGTGCAATTTTACGGGGCCTCGTCCAGTGTCCTGAAATCTGCATCGGAAGACCTGAAAACTGCGGTTGCCCGATTCTCTGAGGTCTCTGCCGTTGAGGACAATCTGTCCTATGACAAAGAAGAGCTGATCTTGCAGCTGACGGCACAGGGGCGGGCGCTTGGCTTCGATATCGAAGGTTTGGGGCATGTTCTGGGGGATCGTTTGGGCGGGATCGAGGCCGCCACCTATCCAGACGGGCCGCGCAGTGCTGAAATCCGGGTGGAACTACCAAAGGGAGAGCTGACAGCCGATTTCCTTGAGACGTCCCAGATGCGCACGCCAGACGGAGCCTATGTGCAACTTGCCGATATTGTCAGTGTCGAACGCCGCACGGGGTTTTCCACTGTACGTCGTGAAAACGGTATTCGACTGATTTCAGTCACAGGCGACATTTCAGAAGATGATCCTGCCCGCGCCACCGAAATAATCAAACTGCTGGAAGAAGAGATCTTGCCGGAAATCTCTGTCAACCGGCAGGTCGAATACAACTTGTCTGGACTTAGCGAGCAAGAAGGCGATTTTTTAAAGGATGCTGGCACGGGTTTGACACTTGTACTTTTGGGGATTTATCTCGTTCTGGCTTGGGTTTTTGCAAGCTGGACAAGGCCCTTGGTGGTGATGGCCGTTATTCCCTTTGGGTTGATCGGCACGATTTACGGCCATGACTATTGGGGCGTGCCACTCAGCATGTTTACAGTTGTTGGCCTGCTGGGGATGACTGGCATTATCATCAACGATTCCATCGTGTTAGTGACGCAGATTGATGAATACGCTGCGGATCGCGGCCTTGTGCCATCGATCATTGACGGAACGGTGGATCGATTGCGGCCTGTCTTTTTGACCACAGCCACAACCGTGCTGGGTTTGGCCCCATTGTTGACGGAACGATCCGCGCAAGCACAGTTTTTGAAACCAACCGTGATCACTCTGGTCTATGGGTTGGGCTTTGGGATGTTCTTGGTTTTGCTGGTGATTCCAGCTCTGGTTGCCATCCAGCACGATGTCGCGCGGTATGTTGCGGCCTTTAAACGCGGGATCAAGTTCCGCGGCATGGCCATACGGGTTTGGTTGGCGCTGGCCTTTGCGGTGATGTTGGCTTGGTTGGGTGTCACTTTGGGGTACACCGCATGGTTCGGCCAATTGCCGGAGGTGCTGGCGCAGGGGCCAGTGGCACAGGTTGCCCCCAATTTTGCGGCCCTTGGCTTGTTCTTGGTCGGCGCAGGGGCGCTTGCCCTCGTGTTCTATATCTTGGGGGGATTTGGATTGGGTATAAAGCGGATGATGCGGAGTTAAGTCAGCCGTCGCAGCCGCGAATGTCTACAGGCATTTTGCCGCCTAAAACGGTGATACGGACACGGGATCGGTCCAAGGCAAAGGCGTTCCCGTCCATATGGGCCATGCGTGCTTCTGCCAGCAATTGCCCGCCTTCCCACCATGTCCGCGGCTCCCCTACCCAAATCTGGGGGTTCGCGGTTTCGATAACGGTTTCTTCGCGGCCCGTCCCTTTCGGCATTTTAATTTGCGCGCGCAGCGATAGCCCGCCGTCTGCCGGGGAAACCACACAGGACACTTTCGAAACGCCAGCATCTTTTGCGTTATACGGTTCATCTGCCAAGGCGGCGGCAATTGCCGGATCGGGGCGTGTTTGGTCAGCTGAGAGTACGGTCTTGACCCGTACCCGATGCGGAAGGCAGACATCCTTGCAAATGCCGATGTTGATCGTGCCCTTTAGCTGCGCGTTGCTGCCTGTTTTGTTCATTTGAATGCGCAATGGCAGCACAACATTGCCGGAATACCCGACTGAGCGCATGCCTGACTGGTGAAACACCTGAGGGGCGGGCCAGTGAACGGAGACACTTTTGACGTCCTTGGCACCCGTCCATTGGAATTGCGGCGGGATGCCTGCGTCTCCGGGCGCGCGCCAATAGGTTTTCCAACCCGGTGCCAATTGCAAATGCAACGCAGCCATATGCGAGCCATCAGCCATGCGCCAACCGGGGCGTAGTTCCGCTTGGACGATGTTTTCATAGCTTTCGGCAGCGCCAATAGACGGCAATAGCAAAGCGGCAAGTGTCAATATTTTGCGTATCATGCCTCTGACTTGGGGTTTTTCGCGCAGAAATGAAAGTCACATTCTGGCGATGATGTGCGTGAAACACCTTAGAGTTGTTCGCTTGACCTGCGGCACCAGTCGCTCTTGCGCAATGAGTGCGACCAAGCCATGTTGAGTACAAGACTGTTGAAAGGCCTGTGATGACGATAAAAGACATGACTGCCCCTACAAATCTAACCGGGCACATGTTGATTGCCATGCCCGGCATGGGTGATCCTCGATTTGAGCACAGTGTGATCTTGCTATGTGACCACTCTGATGAGGGAGCAATGGGGCTGATCATCAACAAATCCAGTGATGATCTCGATATGCCGACTTTGCTGTCGCAACTTTCGATTGACGTGAAAGACGACTTTGAAAAACATCCGGTGCATTTTGGTGGTCCTGTCGAAATGGGGCGCGGGTTTGTGTTGCACAGCCCGGACTACAAATCGCTGGTGACGACGCTTGAGGTCCGGGACGACATTCACATGACCGCGACGCAGGACATTCTTGAGGATCTTGGCAAAGGTGAAGGTCCTGAAAAATGGATGATGGCGCTAGGCTATGCTGGTTGGGGGGCCGGGCAACTTGAAGGTGAAATCGCCGAAAATGGATGGTTGATCTGCGATGCCGTGCCTTCGATTGTTTTTGACCTACCGGATGTTGCCAAATGGGAAGCCGCGCTTGAAACGCTTGGGGTTGGGGCCTTGGCCTTGTCAGCAGAAGGCGGCAGAGCGTGATGCCGTCGGCTAGCCCAAAAAAGCCCTGAATGAGAAATGACGAAAAAGGCGACAAAAACATGACGCTATCTGCAATTTGGTCACCGGTTCGGGTGGCTTGGAGCGCTGAAAATGCACCGTCGGACCTTGCGATCGGTAATGCGGAACGCCTGATGGTTGCCTTGGCCGTTTCGGGGCATTTGCCCGATTGGGCAGGGCGGGGCGATTGGCCGACGGTCTGCTTGAATTGGACCAGCGCCAAAATCGAAATCGAAGTCTTCGATGATGTTTATGAATTGTGCCAATTTTCCCCCGAAGCCCATTCAACGGTTATGGTTGTTGAATATGCAGCAACGCCAAGCGGAATAGGTGATTTGGTTTCTGCGATGCGATTTAACGATCAGCTGCAGCCCGGTTAAGCCGATCATTGATAGCCGCGCCCATACCGGTATTTGGAATGGGAGATACAGCGATAATCTTAGCGTGACCTGCATCCAAACGGTGCAAAAACTCAAACAGATTGGCAGCGGCTTGGGTTAGATCAGCCGTTGCGGATAGGTTCAGATCGCAATCGACCTCCCCAAACCCGAGGCGCGCTTCGCCAGATGCCCAAGATGTGGCATTTAACCGGACACGCGCCCGTGGCGCATAGTGTGACTTGATTTGACCGGGCGCAGAGATCTCAGCTGCGTCGTCTCGGATGGTGACTGGCGCGGCCAAAACCTGTGTTAGCTGGTCAAGGGTGACACCGCCGGGACGCAGCAACGTGGGCGTGCCCGCCAAGCCCAAAATCGTTGACTCCAAGCCGACAGCGCAGGCTCCGCCATCTAGAACGGCATCAATTTTACCAGAGAGATCGCCCAGCACATGCTCTGCGCGCGTCGGGCTGATCTGGCCTGATGTATTGGCCGACGGTGCCGCCACTGGCCCGTCAAATTCCGTCAACAAGTTGTGGGCCACTGTGGCCGAAGGCACGCGCACTGCAAGGGTATCAAGGCCAGCGGTGACCAGTTTGGACACCCCCGCATCGGGTTTGAGCGGTAAAACCAAGGTCAAGGGGCCGGGCCAGAAGGCCTGCGCAGCCCGTTCCGCCGCGTCGTTCCATTCAACCAGCTCTTTGACGGCGGCCACAGATGGAAGATGTACGATCAAGGGATTGAAGCTGGGCCGCCCCTTGGCCGCATAGATGCGCGCCACGGCGTGATCGTCGCATGCATCAGCACCCAAGCCATACACCGTCTCGGTCGGAAAGGCGACCAAACCGCCACCCCGCAAGATGGCCGCAGCACTGCTTAGTCCCGCCGCATCGGGCTGCAACCGCTGTGTCCCAAGTTCTGCCATCTCGCCCTCATGTTTTGTGTGACGCGGCGTTTCGGTTGATGGCCGGGCCTGTCCATTTCATCGTGTTCACAGACACCTTTAGCTACAAGAGCGCTTGGCCAATGCCAAGCCATACGGGAGATCCCATGTCGTATCGTGCCCCGCTGGATGAATATCGTCTGCTGTTGAACCATGTTGTCGGCTTTGATGCCGTGGCGGGGACGGACAAGTTTGCGGATGCCACCCCCGAAACGGTGGATGCTATTTTGACCGAAGCCGCCAAGATGTGCGAAGAAGTCCTGGCCCCGCTCAACCGCAACGGCGATCTTGATCCTGCGGTTTTGGAAAACGGTAAGGTTCGCAGCTCCAAGGGCTTTGCTGAAGGGTACAAAGCCGTTGCAGATGGCGGCTGGGTCGCGGTTTCAGCGGATCCTGAATATGGCGGAATGGGTTTGCCCATGACGGTGACATCCATCGTCAACGATATGATGGTTGCGTCCTGCATGGCGCTTCATTTGAACCCTTTGATGACCCAAGGCCAGATCGAAGCGCTGGAGCATCACGCAAGTGACGCGATCAAGGATCTGTATCTACCCAAACTGGTCACCGGTGAATGGGCAGGCACAATGAACCTGACGGAACCGCAGGCGGGATCGGACGTTGGCGCGCTGTCTTCGAAGGCAGAGCCGAATGGCGACGGCACCTATAGTGTCACTGGTCAAAAGATCTTTATCAGCTGGGGCGACAACGATTTTACCGAAAACGTCTGTCATCTGGTTTTGGCGCGCTTGCCGGACGGGGTTCCGGGCACAAAAGGCATCAGCCTGTTTTTGGTCCCGCGCAATATTCCTGATGAAACAGGCGCACCGGGGACAGCGAACAGTCTCAAAGTCGTGAGCCTTGAGCATAAGCTGGGTCTGCATGGCAGCCCGACCTGTGTAATGGCCTTTGAAGGGGCAAAAGGCTGGCTGATTGGCAAGGAAAACGACGGCATGCGCGCCATGTTCACGATGATGAACAACGCCCGCCTTGGTGTCGGAGTGCAAGGTGTTGGCACGGCAGAGGGAGCCACCCAAAAGGCGATGGAATATGCGCTTGAGCGTAAACAAGGCCACACGCAAGAAGGCACAATCATTGGCCATGCCGATGTGCGGCGGATGCTCGCGACCATGAAGGCAGACACGTTTGCCGCCCGTTCAATTGCCCTGTCCTTGGCTGTGGCGATTGATATGTCCAATGCGACAGGGGATGCAGAGTGGAAAGCGCGGGCGGCATTTTTGACTCCGATCGCCAAGGCCTTTGGCACCGATACCGGCATTGATGTCGCAAACATTGGCCTGCAAGTGCATGGCGGCATGGGGTTTGTCGAAGAAACCGGCGCGGCCCAATATGTCCGTGATGTGCGCGTGACCTCAATTTATGAGGGCACGAATGGCATTCAGGCAATGGATCTGGTTGGCCGTAAACTGATGGATGGTGGCGAGGCAGCGTATCGCTTGCTGGACGAAATCGAAGCCTTCGCGGAAGGCGCGCGGACCACTTTTCCCGAACTGGCAGAGCTTGTTTGGCAGTCATCGGAAAACCTGCGGGAAACCACCGAGGCTTTGGTCGCGCGCGATATGCCGGATCGTTTTGCCGTGGCTGTGCCGTTCTTGCGCGGCTTTGCGCGGGTGTTGGGCGGATATTTCCACCTTTGCGCGGCGATGGCAAAGCCGGACAGGGCCGAGGCACGGATTGCACGGTTTTACATCACACGCTTGTTGCCGGAACATGTCGGGCTTTTGGCGCATGCCCGCGAAGGTGCAGCGGATTTGATGGCTATTTCACCCGACGACTTGGCAGTGTAAGGGCCCTTATGACCAATGTGATCCGCTACCCGTTTGAAACGCCCCCCGCCCCCGGCGAAGCCATCGAAGTTGCTGATGGCGTGCTGTGGATGCGCCAGCCGCTGCCGATGAAGCTGGATCATGTAAACCTTTATGCGCTGGATGACGGCGATGGCTGGACCATTGTCGACACCGGATTTTCCACCCGCAAATCACGTGAAATTTGGGAAACGGTTCTGGCCGGCCCGCTAAAGGGCAAGCCGGTTCGCCGTGTGATCGGAACGCACCACCATCCCGATCATATTGGGCTGGCCGGTTGGTTCCAAAAGGAACACGGTGCCGAACTGGTGATGACCCGCACGGCGTGGCTGATGGCGCGAATGCTACAACTCGATGTGCAGGAACTGCCCACCGAAGAGACGGTAACCTATTGGAAGGGTTGCGGGATGGCAGAGGATGAATTGGCGGAACGCGTGGCGGGCCGCCCGTTCAATTTTGCCGATTGTGTCTATGAAATGCCACTGGGCTTTACCCGTATCCAGCAAGACGATGTGATCCGTGCCGGTGGCCGTGATTGGGACATTCATATCGGAAACGGTCACGCACCTGCGCATGCGACACTATGGTCCCGCGATTGCGATCTGGTTCTGACCGGCGATCAAATCCTGGCCTCGATCAGCTCAAACCTCGGCGTTTACGCCACCCAACCCGAAGCGGACCCTGTGGGCGAGTGGCTCGAATCTTGTGAACGCCTGTCGAAACTGGCCCGGCCCGAGCATTTGGCGCTTGGCGGGCACAAGTTGCCCTTTACCGGTGTACCGCAACGCATGCGGCAGCTGATCGACAATCACCACGGCGCGCTAGAGCGCTTGCTGGACCATCTGGATACGCCAAAATCTGCCGGTGAGTGCTTTATGCCGCTGTTCAAACGTAACATTTCTGGCGGGGAATATGGTTTGGCGTTGGTTGAATCCATGGCGCATTGTTTGCATCTTTGGCACGAAGGCCGCGCCACCCGGACTTTGCGCAGCGATGGTGCTTGGGTTTTTCAAGCGAACTGAAGCGATATTCTGGATGCATTAATTCGGAACGGCTCTGGCTTCTTGTGTGGTTCTTTGCCAAAATGTTCTGAGGAACATTGGATAGACCGATGAAGGGGACACATGACCGACGCAATCGCCACTGCTGCCGAAGCGCATGAAGCAGACGCAATGCCACGCCGGATCGATGTGCATACCGAGGGATCCGCAATTCCGACGGATGACTTGCCAGAGGCCATCACCAAAAAACCGGTACAACAGAAAAGTCCGGCGGAATGGGCTTATGAGCGGCTGATTCTCTATATTCAAAATTTTGAAAAGCAGTTGGATAACGAGCATGAAGTCGCAATGGG
This sequence comes from Pelagimonas varians, assembly GCF_003208435.1. Taxonomy (GTDB): domain Bacteria; phylum Pseudomonadota; class Alphaproteobacteria; order Rhodobacterales; family Rhodobacteraceae; genus Pelagimonas; species Pelagimonas varians. The sequence continues at coordinate 69,707 of NZ_QKMF01000019.1, forward strand.
CTTTGCTGGTGGGGATGCTGGTATTCTGCGGATAGAAGGCCTTGGGTTTTACGACCCTGATATTGTGACCTTCTATGGTACGGATCCAACTGGCGCGCGCACGCAATTGATCCAGCACGTCAGTCAGCTCAGTGTTATTTTGCGGGCTTTGCCGAAGGCTGCGAAAGAAGAAAATAGCCCGCCGCGCCGCATCGGATTTCATCTCATTAGTGAACTGGGCACCAAATGAGCCGCGACATTTCTGCGCGATTGTGATCGTGACAGAATCTACAAAATGCGCTAACTCCAGCTGGAAACGCTAAGAAATAGGACGAAACATCATGGCCGAACATAAAATGGGCAGCATGGACATCACCGAACAGACAAAAACGTTTGACGGTTTCATCACTTTTACAATCCGTTCGCTGATCGCGATCTTTGCGATTGTGGTTATTTTGGCTCTTTTCGGAGCGTAAAAGCACCGTTGTTACTCATTTAAGGGGGAAGCTGATGGGACTACGTTCCTTGGCCTTTATGTTTGCGGCCGCATTTGCGTTGGCTGGATGTGAAACTCAAAAAGCCGGTCCCGATTCTACCCCGGAGCAGGCAGCGCAATCAGCGTACCGTCATGACGGTCCGCCAGCGCTGACGCTTTACACAATGATCAACAACAACTCGGGTGCGGGTGCGCATACCAGCCTGATGATCAACGCCAACCAACGTGTGGTCTTTGACCCCGCCGGAACCGTCCGCCTAAAGGCCGTGCCCGAGTTGAATGATGTCCTTTACGGTGTCACGCCCAAGGTCAAAGATTTCTACGAACGCGCCCATGCCCGCAATACATTCCATGTCCGCATTCAGCGGGTCGAAGTGCCAATGGAAGTGGCGATGCAGGCCATTAGGCTGGCGCAAAAAGCTGGTCCGGTTGCGTCCGCGCAATGCGCATCGTCGACGTCCCAGATTTTGAAACAATTGCCGGGGTTCGAAGGCGTCAACAGCACGTGGTTCCCAAACAAATTGGCTGACCAGGTTGCCAAAGTTCCCGGCGTGTCGGAACGCGTTTTGCGTGAAAACGATGACGACGATAAACAGGTTGCCATAGCTGAGTTCGAAGCCAAACAGGCCGATCGGTAAGTCAGTCGAAATTCTTCAAGCAGGCCAATAGGCCGCTGCGATCATTACGGCGGCCCCTGTGCCAAGGGCTCCGTAAACACTTTTGCTGAAATAGCCGACGCAGACAGCAGATAGCGCCGCAAATAGGCGGACAGGGTCCGTTTGCCCGCCCGTCGCCGCTGGCCAGACGACCAGCGGTGTGACCAGCGCGGCCAGTACCGCAACGGCTGTGTATCGCAAGTGCCGCATGACCCATTCGGGCATGGCGCGATCACCAACCAACCCCAAAAACAAAAACCTAAGCCCGAAGGACCCGACGGCCAATGCGGTAATCACTATCCAAAGGTCCGTTTTATCAATCATAGCAGACCCCTGCGTTCCATTTCGGCACCAACGGCCATTCCGCCAAGGGATGCAAAAATCAAACCAAGGTTAAACGGCACCCAGATCAGTCCAAGCGCTAGGAGGCAGGATGTCATCGCAGCTCCTTGATGTGCCTTTGTCCTCAAGGCGGGGGCCACCATCGCGATAAATGCAATTGGCAGGGCGAAATCAAGCCCGTTTTCAGATGGAATAGATGCGCCAAGAAAGGCCCCAAGTGCTGCAAAGACATACCAGAGCGGGCACACAGGGGTCATAACCCCCATGAAATACGCAAATTTTTGCGACACGTTTTCGTCGGGATGTTTTTCGTAATCAATGGCCGATGCAGCATAAGTAACGTCAACGATGAAATAGGCCGCGATTACCCGTTTCCACAGTGGCAACGGGCCCAGATACGGCACAAGGGCGGCTGAATACATCGCCATGCGCAAATTGACGATCAGGGCCGAAACGATGACAACCAGTAAAGGCGCATTTTCATTCATCAATTGCAGGGCTGCAAATTGGGCAGACCCTGCAATCACCGCGACCGAAAACGCCACGGTTTCAAACACCGAAAGTCCTGATTCCGTGGCCAAGACCCCAAACAACGTCGCAAAGGGGGCAATCACCAAAAAGAAGGGCATCCCGTCGCGAAAGCCTCTCCAGTAGCTTGACATCACATCGCTACGCGCCATGACTTACCCCTCAATCCCTAGACCCAAGCCGTAGCCAAGGCCCGAGCCATATGCAATTGCCGAAAAACGATTATCTGATCGCCCCAGACCCCAGCGCCCCGCGATTGACGCGTGCAGTGGTCGGCACCGATCACACCGGTGCCCCCGTGGATGTGTCGGTGGTCGAAGAGCGCCCGTTAACGATTTACCTGAACCGCCAGGAAATTGTGACGGCAATGACCATTGGCGATCATCCCAAATATCTGGCGCTTGGGTTTTTGCGCAATCAAGGGATGCTGTCGGATGAGGCTGACATAACGGGCGTCGATTACGACGAAGAGCTTGAGGTCGTTGTGGTGCGCACCGCGTCCGAGACGACTTATGAAGAAAAGCTACAGAAAAAGACCCGCACCAGCGGCTGCGCTGTTGGCACCGTGTTTGGCGACATGATGGAAGGGCTCGATCAGGTTACTCTACCGGCTTCGGAACTGCGGACGTCATGGCTCTATGCCTTGGCGCAACGCATCAACACAACGCCGTCGCTGTATCTGGAGGCCGGTGCGATTCATGGCACCGTGTTGTGTCAACGCGATCGGCCTTTGGTCTATATGGAGGATGTCGGGCGCCATAACGCAGTTGATAAAATCGCCGGTTGGATGTTGTCCGAAGGGGTCTCTGGCGGCGACAAGATGCTATATACCACCGGGCGCTTGACCTCGGAGATGGTGATCAAAGCGGCGCTGATGGGCATCCCGGTGCTGGCGTCCCGGTCTGGTTTTACCGCATGGGGCGTCGAAATCGCGCGGCAGGTTGGAATGACCTGCATCGGCCGAATGCGCGGAAAACGGTTTGTGTGTTTGAGTGGCGAGGAACGCTTAGTCCGCGATATCGATCCCGATAGCGTTCCTGAAGAGGCCAAGAAATCGCGGCGGAAGGCGGCGGAATGATCTCTGTTTGGCCGAGGCGTGTCGTGGTTGTCATTCCTGTGGTCTCGGCTTTAAAAAGTACCAAACCAGTCAGCAAAGTTAGGACGTTTCCATGAAACAACCCGTAGGAGTGATCCTTGCTGGTGGTCAGGCGACCCGCATGGGCGGCGGAGACAAAGGGCTGCTGCAATTGGGTGGGCAGACGTTACTGGCCCGTGTGATCGACCGGATCGACCCACAAGTGGCCGGTCTGGCATTGAATGCCAATGGCGATGCCGTGCGTTTTGATCGGTTCCGCTTGCCGGTGGTGCCCGATAGCATTGCCGAGTTTCCCGGCCCGCTGGCGGGTGTTCTGGCGGGGATGGATTGGGCGGCATCGCAAGGCGCAGACACGGTGGTGACCGTCGCCGCTGATACGCCGTTTTTCCCCGGTGATCTGGTGCCGCAATTGCTGCTGGCTGCTGATGGGCAAGAACACCCACTTGTTTTGGCAACCACCCCGCGTGGGGCAGGTGAAGCGCTGAAATCTGGCGGTGGTCGCAAGGTGAACCGGCATCCGACCTTTGGCATTTGGCCCGTTGCGCTGCGCGATGATCTGCGCGCGGCCTTGCACGGCGGTTTGCGCAAAGTGGTGCTTTGGACCGACAAACATGGTGGCCGCGAGGCGCTGTTTCCCGTGACAAGATTTGATCCATTTTTTAATGTCAACACGCCCGAAGATCTGGCGATGGCCGAGGGTTATTTGGGATGAAGGTTTTTGGCGTCACTGGATGGAAGAACGCTGGTAAAACGGGGTTGATGGAACGGCTTGTCGCCGAGATCACCAAGCGTGGGTTTTCCGTCAGTACGGTGAAACATGCTCATCACGCCTTTGATGTCGATCACGAAGGGCGGGATAGTTACCGTCACCGCGTAGCAGGAGCCCATGAAGTGATGCTTGCGTCAGGTGTGCGTATCGCTCAAATGAGCGAATTACGCGGCAGCGCCGAGCCGCCTTTATCCGACCTTTTGGCCCGTCTGAAACCGGTCGATCTGGTGCTGATCGAGGGCTATAAACGCGAACCTCATCCGAAGATCGAAGCCTTCCGTGAAGTGGCCGGTCATGATCTGATGGCTCCGCAGGACGGGACAATTGCCGCTGTGGCCGCCGACATAGCGCTAGAGGTGGATCTCCCTGTTTTTGATCTGGATGACACCGCGCGGATTACGGAATTTGTGTTGCGACAGGTCGGGCTGATTGCTGAAGCGCAGCCAACCTCGAATCTCAAACCGCCCCCACTTAAGAACGACTGTTTTGCGCTGCCTCCAGGGGTGAACTGGACCCCTGTGGATGAGGCCTTGGAGGCCCTGCGCACCCGTTTGACAACAGTGGTTGGCCGGGAAACTGTGCCGCTTGAACTGGCTTGCGGACGGGTATTGGCCGCAGATTTGGTCGCAAAACGGTCAAACCCGCCGCTGCCGAATACAGCGGTGGACGGCTATGGCTTTGCCGGTGCGGTGCCCGAAGGCGAGGCGGTATTTCCCTTGATCGCAGGGCGTTCTGCGGCCGGTGTTCCCTATCAAGGGCGTGTGCCAGACGGGCACGCGATTAGGGTCCTAACAGGGGCCGCTTTGCCGGACGGCGTTGACACGGTGGTGCTCGAAGAAGACTGCGCGATCAGTGAAACCCAAATCGCCTTTAACGGGCCGGTCAAGCACAAGTCCAATACACGAAAAGCCGGCGAAGACGTCGCCGAAGGCGATATTGCCCTTTCGAAGGGGCGGGTCCTGACGCCTGCCGATTTGGCACTGGCGGCGGCGGTGGGATTTGGCGAACTGCCGGTTTTTCTGCCTTTGCGGGTCGGTGTTTTGTCTACGGGTGATGAACTGGTCGAACCGGGACAAGAGGCTGGCGTAGGGCAGATTTTCGACGCCAACCGTCCGATGCTTTTGTCTGCCATCGCGCGTTTTGGATATAAGGCCGTGGACTTGGGGCGCGTCGCGGACAGCCGTGTGGCTTTGACGGATCAGCTCAAAAACGCCGCCGCCAAAGTTGATGTTATTTTGACCTCGGGCGGGGCATCTGCAGGCGATGAGGATCACGTTTCGGCTTTGCTGCGTGAAAGCGGGGCCTTGGCTGAATGGCGGATTGCCCTGAAACCGGGGCGACCATTGGCGCTAGGGATCTGGGACGGCGTGCCGGTCTTTGGGCTGCCGGGAAATCCGGTTGCGGCCTTTGTGTGTACGTTGATATTTGCCCGTCCGGCGCTGTCGGTTTTGGCGGGCAGCGATTGGCGCGTGCCGGACTATTTTGATGTACCTGCCGCCTTTTCAAAACGCAAAAAGCCGGGCCGGCGTGAATACTTGCGGGCGCGGATGCGCGGCGGTCGCGTTGAGGTGTTCAAGTCCGAAGGATCGGGCCGCGTGTCAGGTCTCAGCTGGGCCGAGGGGCTGGTTGAACTGGGGGACGAAGGCCGCGAGATATCCGAAGGCGATCTGGTGCGCTTTTATCCCTACGGCAGTTTTGGCCTCTGACCGCCAAGGCGGTCCAGCCCAATAGCTTCTAACCTCAGTCAAACGTACCCGCGACACGGCCAAGCAACATAAAGGCGCGGGCGGTCCGGGTGGCGGCCAATTCAGAGATTTCGGCGTCGGTCGCGTGTTGTTCGAACAACGCGATATTTTGATCAAAGCGTCGCAAGAAATGGTGCGCAGCGTCGCGAAAGATAGGATCTTGCTTCATTCGGCCAGCGGTAAGGGCCAAGGACGAACGGTCGCGCACGCCGCCCAAACCCGCCACTTCACGCCCGCGCGTGCCGCGCGCAAAAGTGCGCCAGACTTCTGGACGGGCCATATCGGGGCGCAGGTCGTCCATATAGATGCCGTCTTGGGACATCAGGGTGAGCACGTCTTGGGCGGCTTGGATCAGCTGCGCCGCCTGCCTGTCCTTCAATGCGCGGCGCAAAGCGGCAAACCCTTCGGTGTCTTCGGCAGTTTCAGGGAAATGCAGCGCGCGAATAAAGTCTTCGTTGCTCAGCGGCGGGCGGTGGACTTCGGCGGGTGTGCCAAGAGACAACACTGGTTGATCTTCTTCCACCGGCTCTTGAGCGGAATCCGGGGTCACGATTGGGGTCGGATCAGCCTGACGCATGCCTACCAGCATCGCGAGGGTGGTTTCCTGATTTTTCTGTGTCGCGGCAATTTCGTCGAGCCGCTTAAGAACAGCTGGATGCGGTGTCTCGCTCCGGCCGGATTGTGCTTGGGTCACATAGGCCTGCCGGATTGCGTCAATAGCGGCTGCCAAGCGGGCGCTTTCCTCGCGCATGACGCGGGTTGACCGCACCGTCATTGCCGCAACCCAAATCAGGGCGATTGGCATCATAATAACCATCACCCGCAACAAAAAACTCATGCCATCGGCTTCGACCGGACCGCCCGTCAGGAAATACGAGCCTGACAATCCAAGCCAGAGCACAGTGGCCACAATCGCGGCCATTTCAATCGAGGTGATGCCCGACACAGCCGTCCGGTCGTAAAGACCGGGGGGCGTTGGGCGGGCTTCTTTGCGGTCTGACATGAATGCTGCTTACTTAAAGACGACTTCGAGGATTTCGTAGGATTTCAGGCCGCCGGGTGTTCGCACTTCGACGCTGTCGCCTTCTTCTTTGCCAATCAAACCGCGTGCAATCGGGGATTTGACGTTCAAAAGGGCTTTTTCGACGTTGGCTTCGTGTTCGCCGACGATTTGCCACGTTTTTTCTTCGTCCGTATCCTCATCCACAAGCTTGACCGTAGCGCCAAATTTAATGGTGCCGGACAGGGTCTTGGGGTCGATCACTTCGGCGAGACCGATCACGCTTTCCAGCTCTTTGATACGGCCCTCGATAAAGCCCTGTTTTTCGCGGGCAGAGTGATACTCGGCGTTTTCCTTCAGGTCGCCGAGCTCGCGGGCTTCGGCGATGGCCTGAATAATCGTAGGGCGCTCAACGGATTTGAGCTGCTTCAATTCAGTTTCAAGCGCAGTGAAGCCTGCGCGGGTCATCGGGAACTTGTCCATTATGTCGTATCCGTTGTTATTCTTAACTTATCCGGGGCGGGCGGCCCCTTGGGCCCGATCCAGTATCGCAACACAATGTGCGCATGCGCCTGTGCATTGCAACAAGGCAATGCCAAAGTCCAGCAAAAGCGGGCGATTCACTGTATCGGGCAGCCAGTTCCGCCGATTCCGTCGCCGGTTGTCTCGCAAGGATCGTTGGATTTGGCAGGGGTCGCTGCCTCGAAGACTTGCTCAAGAACCGGTTCAGCGGTGTTGGGGGAGGGAGCTGGGGCGGCGCAGGCTGTCACAAGCGCGAAAATTCCGAGGGCAAGGCATCTGGAGATCATGAAGGGTTATCCTTGCTTGTGTAAAAATAAGCTCCGGCACGAAACCGCTGATCGGCCCTGTCTGGGGCTTTGGATTTCATGGCGTTTGCTTTTGCATTTATGTCAGCCAGCACTGCCATTTGTCCGACCTCAAAATCCGCGGCCAAAGTGGCAACCTGCGAAGGCGTCAATCCAGTGTAATGCACTGCCCGTTCAAAATGTGCCGGACGGGCACCTTGGACATTTTCGCAAGCCGCCAAGACATGATCGCCTGTGTTGTCTGACAAATAGGTGAGTTGTTCATCGCTGCCGCGCAACGGCACATAGGCCTTTTGCTGCAATGTGATATGGCCATCTTCCCCGATGGAAACTGTTCCCGCCGCCTCCAGTGTATCGAGCATGGTGCGCGGATGAACGTCTTGCCGAACGTTGCGCGCAAGGCTTTCAAACGACGGCGCAGGTCCGTTTCGAGGAAGCGGTTTCGGCCCGCGTTCAATGCAATACTCTGCATGGGTTTGCCACATCGCCACAAGTTTGCTTAGTGGGTTTTTGCGCGCGGGTTTGGCCTCAAAGGCGCGCAGTCGTGCAATATCGCGGCGCTGCAAACCAGTCATAACCGACAGGCGGCTGTCGGTGGTCTTATCTGCGGACTGAACCTGCGCAGCGCGGACGTAATGCCCCTTTAGTCTTTCTGATAGCTCGAAAAAAGGCACACCACGTGCTACCATGAGGCGCGCGAGCGCTGCGAGCAATGAGTCGAAGGTTTCCAGCATAATGTGCAATATGCACATTTATGTTGATTGATGCAATTGGGTTGATTAATGTGTAATTGACACATTTTTGGAGAGTGCGATGGTGATTGTGGATCAATTAAATGTCCAAACCGGTCAGCCGCGCAAAAAATTTATTGCCATTTTGTTGGGGCTAAGCGTCTTGGCGGGTTGTAGCGTGCCTGAGATCAGCGACTTCGAAATGGGGGCGGTATTGGATGGCAAAGCCGCTTCTGAACCGCCTGTCGTTGCCGAAGAGGCCATGGTCGAGCCGATGGTGTTGCCTGCTCTCCCGGATGCGGGCACAGCTTCAACGGGTGCTTCCCGCCGCGGTGTCGTGACGGCTGGCGACATTGACGACGGGCTGAATTTAGACGCCTTCAAGCGGTATCAATCTCGGGCGGCCAAAGATTTGGATCTGCCGCGCGCCAATCTATTAACGCCTGTTCAGGTGCAGATGGTCGGGCCGGACAATCGTCCGGCACCGGGGGTGTCCTATACGCTTCGTAAGCCGGGCGCCCCTGACCCTTTTCATTCCGGGTATTCGGGTGTGGATGGACGCATTTCAGTCTTTCCTGCCTCATTGGGGGCAAACCGCCAGTCCAAGGTTGAGCTGCGCGCGTTTGAAAATGGCGAAGAGGTGCTTCGCAAGGTTCTAACGACAGGCGAGCGAAATCGGGTCACAGTGCCTGCCTCTGAAGGGTGGACGCCGGATTTTCTCGATCTGGTGTTTGTCTTCGACACGACGGGTAGCATGGGGGATGAGCTGGCTTGGCTGACCAAGGAATTCGCTGGCATTGTGCGCCAAGCAAGGCGCGCTGCGCCCGGTGTTGATGTGCGCTATGGGTTGGTCGCTTACCGTGATGTTGGCGATGACTATGAAGTGCAGAACTACGGTTTCACGGATCAAAAGCGCGAGATGCAAAGCTGGTTGCGCAAGTTGGATGCCAATGGTGGTGGCGACTACCCCGAAGCTGCAGATCGCGCGCTGCATGCGGCGGTCAATCTGGACTGGCGGCGCGGCAAAGGCGAACGGATCATTTTTCACATTGCTGATGCGCCGCCGCACAAGCAAGGTGCCTTGTCTTATGTACGTGCGGCCCAAATTGCGGCCGGACAAAACGTACAGATCTTTGGGTTGGGGGCCAGTGGCGTCGGCGCTGAATCGGAATATCTGATGCGTCAGGCTTCGGTTTTGTCCGGGGGGCGGTATTTGTTTTTGACCGACGATTCCGGTGTTGGGAACAGCCATGCCGAACCGGATATCGCCTGCTACCGCGTGACCGCTCTCAAAGACCTGTTGGTTCGGGTTTTGGCGTCAGAACTCAGTGGCGTTCGCAATGAGGCCACAGATTCGGCAGTGCTTCGAGAAGTTGGGAACTATGCCAATGGAGTCTGCCTCCAGTGAACCGGCAGGTTCTGTGTGCAAGGAAATTGCGCTAACACCGAGTCATTTGGCAGCATTCTGTCGCATTCCCTGAAATGGACGCCGTGTTCCGATTGACCAATGCTGCGCCGCCGCGCTACGTCTCGCTTTGAAAAAAACAAAAGCCAATACCCCGGGAGGACACCGGCATGACCGACGTACAACGCGAAGCGATGGAATATGATGTTGTGATCGTAGGCGGCGGCCCAGCTGGCCTGTCTGCAGCGATCCGTCTCAAGCAACTGAATGCTGACCTTGAGGTCGTGCTGCTGGAAAAGGGATCCGAGATCGGTGCGCACATCCTATCCGGCGCGGTTCTGGACCCCTCGGGTCTTGATGCTCTGATCCCGGATTGGAAAGAAAAGGGCGCGCCCCTGACGGTGCCGGTCAAAGAAGACAACTTCTATATGTTGGGTGAAGCGGGCCAGATCCGGATCCCCAACTGGCCGATGCCGCCGCTGATGAACAACCACGGCAATTACATTGTGTCGATGGCCAACGTATGCCGGTGGATGGCGGAACAAGCCGAAGCGCTGGGCGTGGAAATCTTCCCCGGAATGGCGTGTTCCGAATTGATCTACGGCGACAATGGCGAAGTACGCGGCGTAGTCGCCGGTGAATTCGGCAAAGAAGCCGACGGCAGCCAAGGCCCAAGCTATGAACCGGGTATGGAGCTGCTTGGCAAATATGTGTTCTTGTCCGAAGGGGTCCGCGGATCACTGTCTAAAGAGGTGATCGCCAAATATGACCTTCAGGCTGGAAAAGAGCCGCAAAAGTTCGGTCTTGGCATGAAAGAAATCTGGGAAATCGATCCAGCCAAGCACAAAGAAGGCACTGTGACCCATACGATGGGCTGGCCTTTGGGCGGCAACGCCGGCGGTGGTTCCTTTATCTACCACATCGAGAACAATCAGGTTTACGTCGGCTTTGTCGTGCATCTGAACTACAAAAACCCGCATCTGTATCCCTACATGGAATTCCAGCGCTTCAAGCATCACCCGATGGTCGAAGAGCTGCTGAAGGGCGGCAAACGTGTGGCTTATGGCGCGCGCGCCATTTCCGAAGGTGGTTTCCAGTCGATGCCCAAGATGGTTGCGCCGGGTGTCGCGCTGCTTGGGTGTTCGGTGGGGATGGTCAACGTGCCGCGCATCAAAGGCAACCACAATGCCATGTTGTCTGGCAAAGCAGCGGCAGAAGCCGCGTTTGCTGCAATCAACGCAGACCGTTCCGGTGATGAGCTGATTGACTACGAGGCCGAGGTGCGCAACGGCGCTATCGGTCAGGACTTGAAGAAAGTCCGCAACGTCAAACCGATGTGGTCTAAATGGGGTTTGACTGCCTCTTTGGCGCTGGGCGGGATGGACATGTGGACCAACACGCTTGGTTTCTCGCTGTTTGGCACCATCGGACATGGCAAAAACGACGCCGAAAGCACCGGTGCAGCAGCGGCCTATGAACCGATCGACTATCCAAAGCCCGACGGAAAAATCAGTTTTGACCGCCTGACCAATGTCGCGTTCAGCTTTACCAACCACGAAGAAAGCCAGCCGGCGCACCTGAAATTGATCGACGAAAACGTGCCAATCTCGATCAACTTGCGCCAGTTTGCCGAGCCTGCTCAGCGTTATTGCCCGGCAGGGGTTTACGAAGTTGTGACAGAAGAGGGTAAGGACCCGAGGTTTGTCATCAACTTCCAAAACTGCGTGCATTGCAAAACCTGCGACATCAAAGATCCAAGCCAGAATATCACCTGGACGGTTCCGCAGGGTGGTGACGGGCCGAACTACCCGAATATGTAAACGTTAAGCGAGCTTTCATTTTTGCCTGCGACAGTCCGGTTACGGAATGCGTGGGCAGAAAATGAAGGTACGGGAACAACGTTGGCCCAGTTCTTGGGCGATTGAGCTTCGCACCCGCGAGGCTCCTTTTCTTGTGCGGGTAACGAATGTCAGCGCCTCTGGTCTGCGGTTTGAAGGGCAGGTCGCGGCGCGCCTCGGCCAGATCGTAAAGTTCAAAGTGCTTGGGCAGGTTGTTACCGGAAAAATCGCACGCATTTCTTCGGAGACCGGGGCAGTGGTCTTTCGAAAAACGATCAGCCCGACAGAATTGGCCATCATGCGGCAGCGCCGTTCAATTTGCGATATCTAAGTTTCCAGAGCCATTCGGCAAGGTCCGGTTTAACGGCCTTGTCAGACTTGTGCGATTGCTTTGGGGTAGCGGGGAGCTTAGGCTCTGACCAACCGAGCAGAAAACAAAGGGGCGCATAGTGGCATTTTGGGCAAACACAGTTCGAGCAGCATGTATCGCAGCGGCAATATCAACGCCTGCGGTTGTCGCAGCCAACGGGATTGCTGGCGATTATCTGGCCGCACGTCAGGCAAGCTTTGCCGGTGATTTTAAAACTGCCGCTCACTATTACGGGCGGGCTATTATGTTTGACCCCGAAAAACCCGAGCTGCTGGAGCGAGGTATTCTTGCGAATTTGGCTTTGGGGCAGATCGAAGTTGCAGCTGGGCTGGCGGACCGGATGGCTGAACTGGAGCTACCCAGTCAGATCTCGCACATGGCCTTGATTGCGCGCGATGCCAAAAACGAAAACTATGATGCCATTTTACAGGCGATTGACACCAAGCGCGGGCTGGGGCCGCTGGCCGATGGCATGGTGCGGGCTTGGTCGGAACTTGGGCAGGGCGACATGAGCGCCGCTTTGGTTGGTTTCGAAGAGGTCAAGAAAATCCAAGGGCTTGCAGGGTTTGCGATCTATCACAAAGCATTGGCGCTGGCCTCCGTTGGTGATTTTGAGAGTGCCGAGACCATATTTTCAGCGGATGGCGCTGGTGGATTGGGAATGACACGGCGCGGGATCATGGCCCATGCGGAAATCCTAAGTCAATTGGATCGCAATGCTGATGCGGTGACCTTGCTTGATCGCGCTTTTGGACGTGACCTTGATCCCGAGCTTGACGCAATGCGCTTGGCGCTAGAGGCCGAAGAAAAACTGGCGTTCACGCATATCAGATCGCCGCGCGACGGAATTTCCGAGGTGTTCTTTTCGCTGGGCGGGGCCTTGGCAAACGAAAACAACGATGAATTGACGTTGATGTATACGCAGATCGCGGAATATCTGCGTCCCGATCACGTGGATGCGATTTTGCTTTCTGCCGAGATTATGGATGCCATGCAGCGCTACGACCTTGCCGTAGATACTTATGCGCGGGTGCCCAAGGACCACAGCTCGTTTCATGCGGCTGAGTTGGGCCGCGCTGCCGCATTACGCGCCCAAGGTAAGTCCGACGAGGCGATTGCCGTTTTGCAAGAGCTGACCCAAAGCCATGGTGATCTGCCGATCGTGTATTCGACATTGGGTGATCTCTATCGCGCGGATGAGCAATTCGCAGAGGCTACTGTCGCTTACACCACGTCGATTGATCTGCTCGAAGAAGTCACGAACCGGCAGTGGTTCTTGTATTACACGCGCGGAATTTCCCTTGAGAGACAGGGTAATTGGGACGGTGCCGAGGCGGATTTGCGCAAAGCGCTTGAGCTGAACCCCGACCAACCGCAGGTGTTGAACTACCTGGGGTATTCCTTGGTCGAAAAGCAGATGAAACTGGACGAAGCGCTGGCGATGATCCAACGGGCGGCAGCGACCCAGCCCAACGCAGGTTATATTGTAGATTCCCTCGGTTGGGTTTTGTACCGGCTGGGTCGATACGAAGAAGCGGTTCCCCACATGGAACGTGCTGCGGAATTGATGCCAATTGATCCAATCGTCAATGACCATTTGGGTGATGTCTATTGGTCTGTGGGCCGAGCCCGCGAAGCCGAATTTATGTGGAAGCGGGCGCTGTCTTTTGCGGATTGGGAAGAAGCTGCGGAAGAGGCCGATGTAGACCGCATTCGCCGCAAAATCGATATTGGTCTTGATGCTGTTTTGAAAGAAGAGGGCGCTCCGCCGCTGAAACTGGCTGATGGCGACTGAGGTATTTGCGCCCGCCAAGATTAATCTGACACTGCATGTAACCGGGCAGCGATCCGACGGGTATCACCTGTTGGATTCGCTGGTGGTCTTCGCCGATTTCGGTGACAGACTGCGGGTGACACCGGCCTCTGAAATGTCGATTACGGTGACCGGCCCTTTTGCGGAGGGGGTGCCGCTGGATCAGCGCAACCTGTGTTGGCGGGCTGCTGAGCTGTTCGGAGAAACCGTTTCAATCGAGCTGGAGAAGAATTTGCCCCATGCGGCGGGCATTGGCGGAGGGTCGTCTGACGCTGCCGCTGTTATATCCGCGATGGAGCAAATATTCGATCGCGCGATCCAAGGTGACCCGCTGACCTTGGGCGCCGATGTGCCAGTCTGCGCCGTGGGCAAAGCGGTGCGTATGCAGGGCATTGGGGATCAGCTGGGCCTTTGTCATTTCCCGCCGCTGTGTGCTGTTCTCGTGAACCCCGGAGTGCTGGTGCCGACGCCATTGGTCTTCCAAGGTTTGACGTCCAAGGAGAATCCCGGGATGGGGGCTTTGCCGCAGCCTGATGTGCCGTCTGACGTCTGGGACTGGCTTGTGGCCCAAAGAAACGACCTTCAGGCACCCGCAATTGCAGCGCAGCCGGTGATTGGCGGCGTTTTAGAGGGCCTGTCAGGGCTTGCTGGCGTGCGCCTGGCGCGGATGTCGGGATCCGGCGCGACATGTTTTGGCATTTTCGAACACGCCGAATTTGCAAAGCGGGCCGCACAGCACATCCAAAAGGCCCATCCAGATTGGTGGGTACGGGCCGTTCAGCTTAGTTAAGGATCAGTTGACCCGCGACACCACATAATCATTCAGCTCGATAAGCAGGTCGCGCAATTCGCTTTGAGGCAGGGTCTGCATCGCGGATTTGGCGCGCTCGGCCCAAGCCAATGCCTCTTGGCGGGTGTCTTCCAGCGCGCCATGTTTGTTCAGCAAGGCGATGGCATGCTCAAGGTCGCCGTCGCGCTGATCGCCTTTTTCAATGACCCGTTTCCAAAACGCGCGGTCTTCGTCATTGCTTTTGGCGATGGACTTGATCAGAGGCAATGTCAGTTTGCGTTCGCGGAAATCATCGCCGACGTTTTTGCCAGTGGCGTCCGATCCCCAATAGTCCAGCAAATCATCCACAATTTGAAACGCGATTCCCAAGGCATCGCCATAATCGAATAGTGCTTGCACTTCGTTCGCAGGACTTCCCGCGATCACGCCGCCCACTTCGGTTGCAGCCGAAAACAGCGCTGCGGTCTTGCCGCGGACGACCTGCAAATAAATGTCTTCGGATGTTTTCAGATCTTGCGCTGCTGTCAGTTGCAGCACTTCGCCTTCGGCGATTGTGGCCGCCGCATTGGACAAAATACGCAAAACATCGAGGTTTTTGGTTTCCGTCATCAACTGAAAGGATCGGGCAAACAGGTAGTCGCCGACCAAAACGCTGGATTTATTGTCCCACAAAAGGTTGGCCGTCGGACGGCCGCGCCGTTTGTTGCTTTCATCCACAACGTCATCGTGCAGCAAGGTTGCGGTGTGAATAAACTCAACTGTGGCGGCCAGATGCACGTGGTAGGGGCCCGTATAACCACACATCCGAGCAGCGGCCAGTGTCAGCAGAGGGCGCAGCCGTTTGCCACCAGCTTCGACCAGATGGGCCGTGACTTCGGGGATGCGCGGTGCATGCTTCGACGCCATGCGATCACGGATCAACGTGTTCACAGCAGCCATATCTTCGTCCAGCAAGGTTGCCAAACGCTCATGCGGTTTTAGCGGTGTTTGTTTCACGCTCATCACACTCCCGTACAAGGGTCGACATTTGCCGTTCCTTGTCCTTACATCCCTGTCATGGAAGAGCTTTTAAGAACAAACGACATCACGCTGATCCCGCTGGCGAAAACCCTTCTGAACGAGAAGGGTATAGACAGCTTTGAATTGGACGTAAACATGAGCATTCTAGAAGGTAGCATCGGCATTTTGCCGCGCCGCCTGATGGTCCGCGCTGACGAGATCAATCAAGCGCGGCGGATTTTGCGCGAAAACGGAGTGCGGTTTGAGGACTGAAGGTTTTGCCGCGGCAGATTTAACCGAAGACGATTTTTTGGGCGGCAAGGTTCGCATCCGACAACCGATCGACGGATACAGGGCGGGGACAGACCCTGTTTTGTTGGCTGCCTCAGTCGAGGCATTAGCAGGCCAATCGGTCTTGGAATTGGGCTGCGGGGCCGCTCCGGCCCTGTGTTGCTTGGGTGTGCGGCTGCCGGGCCTTGTTTTGCACGGCTTGGAACTGCAACCCGGATATGCGTCTTTGGGGCGCGAGAACCTAGAGCGGAATGGTTTACAAGGAACCATATGGCAGGGCGATATTGCTGATCCTCCGGCGCAAATGAAGGCTCAAAACTTCGATCATGTCATCGTCAACCCACCTTATTTCGAAGGTGGAAAGCGGGTGGGAGCGGAGGATAACGGTCGTGAAATCGCCCTTTCTGGGACCACGAGTCTGCACACGTGGGTCAAGACTGCGACAAAACGCCTGAAACCTCGCGGCTATGTGACCTTTATTCAGCGGGCTGAACGCTTGCCTGAACTTATGTCTTCGATGACTCAATATGTCGGCTCGCTTGAACTGTTACCGTTATTGCCTCGTGCGGGCCGGCCGCCTCGTCTTATTTTGCTACGTGGACGCAAAGACGGCCGCGCGGATTTTCGGTTTCACAGCCCGCAGGTCATCCATGAAGGGGCAAGCCACACAGAAGACGGAAAGCGATACAAAGCGCCATTCCAAGCGATCTTGGGCGCAGGTGCCGCGCTGCCTTTTTCGGCATAAAATGGCCAATTACTGGGCGGTTGACATAATTCCTTTGTAATACTGTGCAGGTGCAGCGTGACAACCGGTTCTGATTGTGCTGGACTGTCTTTGTTACCGATCAAAAGGAGGAAACTATGAGCTTGAGTTCACACGTGCAGGAACTGAAGAAAAAACATCAGTCGCTTTCCGACAGCATCGAGACGGCACAACGCGCGCCGGGCATCGATGACCTGCAAATCGTGGACATGAAAAGGCAAAAGCTGAAGATCAAAGAAGAAATCGAACGGCTTAGCGCGCCAGTCGCGTAAGGACTTTTCACCTCATGACCTGGTGATTAAATCAGGTCTTCAATAGGGATTTGGATTTTCCCTTCTGTCCCGTTTGGGAGTTTGCCGAGATCGGTAAATAACCATTCTTCAAAGGCCGCTATCTGCGGCCTTTTTTCATTGCCAGCAACGCATAGAAACCGAAAACATGTCGGCACCTTCAATGCAACTTTAAAGGGAGCGACCAGCTGGCCACTGGCAAGGTATCGTGTGGCCAGAGCAGAGCGAGCAAGCACAACGCCGTCGCCTGCCAGGGTCGCATCAAGCGCATGATCGGGTTGAGAAAACTGGGCCGCCAGTGGCGGGTTGTGCTCGATGTCATTTGCCAAAAACCAATGTTTCCAATTCGCCTTGGCGTGCAACAAAGGCAGAGGATCCCCATAGATCAACGGCGCATCAATCAAGCTGTTCGGGGACATATACCGCTCTGCTAGATCGGGGCGCATCATCGGCATCACCGCATCATTAAGAAGGGTCCGGCTGTAGAGCCCAACGTCAGGGCCTTCTCCGTATCGGACGGCCACATCGATTTCATCGCGGTCAAAATCCATCATGCGCAGACTGGCGGCAAACCGCAGTTCAATTTCCGGATGGGCGCGGGCAAAGTCATAGAGGCGTGGGGCAAGAATTTTTGCAGTGAACGCAGGCCCGGCAGTGACAGACAGGGCGCTGGTGTCCTGCAATTTCCGGGTTGCTCGCCACGCGCTTTCAAGTCTGTTGAACGCTTCGCTGGTTCCGGGGGCTAAGATGCGTCCGGCTTCGGTCAATTCAACAGCCCGGTTCAGACGATGGAATACCGGGTGGCCGAGATGCTCTTCGAGGTTTTTTATTTGGAAAGACAGGGCGGCTGGCGTGACATGAAGTTCGTCTGCGGCCTTTGCAAAAGACATATGGCGGGCAGCTGCTTCAAAGGCGCGCAGGGCAGTTAGCGGTGGAAGGCGTTCTGGCACGGATTAGTTTTTCTTAACTGAAGTTGAAAATAGTCTCGTTTGTTAAGCGTGATGGTGGCGGTTAAGTTCAGATCAGTCAAGAGATGCTAACCCAAAGCCCAGGAGGCCAAGATGATTGAGATCGCTCATACCCGCCAAATGGAACGTGCCATTAAATTGGCCCGCGCCGAACGCAGTGCTGCCTTTGCCGCGGTTTGGACCCGCCTATTTTCGTTCCGGCCGAAATTTCATTTGCGTCCCAAGCCGCAGGCCGTGCCCGCCGGCTAATCGTATTTGCCATGGACGGAACTGAAAACGCCCCCGAACCGCAAGGCTCCGGGGGCGTTTTTTTATGTTTTCCGGGCTAGTAAGCCCGAGCGCGGTCTTTCGTTAAACGAAGAACTGTGCGCCGTTTGCCGAGATGGTCGAGCCGTTGATGAAACCAGCGTCGTCTGCCGCCAGGAAGGCCACGCAGCGCGCAATCTCTTCAGGTTCGCCAAGACGGCCGACTGGAATGCCTGCAACGATAGAATCGCGGACTTTCTCAGGGATCGCCATGACCATTTCGGTGGCAATGTAGCCAGGGCAGATGGCGTTGGCGGTGATGCCTGCGCGTGCGCCTTCTTGTGCCAGCGATTTCACGATGCCCAGATCGCCTGCTTTGGTCGCAGCATAGTTCACCTGAGCGAACTGGCCTTTTTGACCATTGATCGAGCTGATCACAATGATGCGGCCAAACTTGCGTTCGCGCATGCCAGGCCAGATCGGGTGGACGGTGTTGAAAACGCCGGTCAGGTTGGTGTCGATGACCTCTTTCCACTGGTCGGGGGTCATTTTGTGGAACGGCGCATCGCGGGTAATACCAGCGTTCGCGACCACAACATCGATTGGGCCGAGATCGGCTTCTACCTGCGCAATGCCCGCCTTTGAGGCTTCATAATCGGCAACGTTCCATTTGTACGTCTTGATTCCGGTTGCGGCGGTAAAGGTCGCGGCCTTTTCGTCGTTGCCCGCATATGTCGCGGCAACTTCGTATCCGTCGGCCTTCAGCTTTTTCGAAATCGCTTCACCGATACCGCGGCTACCGCCGGTGACGAGTGCAACTCTTGCCATTGTCTTCTCCAAAATGTGACTACCCAGTGGGTAAGGTTGTTATTCAAGTTCGACGCCTTGCGCAACAATATTGCGTATCATTGTTGCGAATCGTGTGAAATATAAAAAAAGAGGCACCCGAAGGCGCCCCTGATAATAGACTGAACCGTCTCTTACGGACGCTCTACGCAAAGAGCGACACCCATGCCGCCGCCGATGCAAAGCGTTGCGAGGCCTTTTTTGGCACCGCGTCGCTTCATTTCAAACAACAAGGTGTTGAGAACGCGGCAACCGGAAGCACCGATCGGATGGCCGATGGCGATTGCGCCGCCGTTGACGTTTACAATGGCTGGATCCCAACCCATGTCTTTGTTCACTGCGCAAGCCTGTGCGGCAAAGGCTTCGTTGGCTTCGACGAGGTCCAGATCAGCAACCGACCAACCCGCTTTGTCCAATGCTTTGCGCGACGCATAGATTGGGCCAACGCCCATGATCGATGGGTCAAGACCGGCTGTTGCGTAGGACACGATTCGCGCCAATGGCTCGATGCCGCGCTTTTCTGCGTCGTCTGCGCTCATCAACAAGGTGCCTGCGGCACCGTCGTTCAAGCCCGAAGCGTTTGCGGCAGTGACCGATCCGTCTTTGGCGAAAGCGGGGCGCAATTTCTGCATCGCTTCCATTGTTGCGCCGTGGCGAATGTATTCGTCTTTGTCGACAATGATGTCGCCGCGGCGGTTTTTGACCGTGAACGGGATGATTTCGTCGTCAAATTTGCCAGCTTTTTGTGCTGCTTCGGCTTTGTTTTGCGAAGCGACAGCAAATGTATCCTGCATCTCGCGGGTGATTTCCCACTTTGCAGCAACATTTTCAGCTGTTTGGCCCATGTGGTAGTTGTTGAAGGCATCCCACAGACCGTCACGAATCATCGTGTCGATGTATTTCATGTCGCCCATTTTGGTGCCTGGACGCAGGTTTGCGGCATGTGTCGACAAGGACATGTTTTCCTGACCGCCTGCACAAACGATGGACGCATCGCCCAACATGATGTGCTGTGCGCCCAATGCGACAGCGCGCAGGCCGGAACCACATACCTGGTTAATACCCCATGCGGCACCTTCTTGCGGCAGGCCTGCATTGATATGTGCCTGACGTGCAGGGTTTTGTCCCTGTGCCGCAGTCAAAACCTGACCAAGGATGGTCTCTGAGACCTCGGCCTTTTCGATACCGGCGCGTTCGACCAGTGCTTCGAGCACAGCAGAACCTAGATCATGCGCAGGTGTGTTTGCAAAAGAACCGCTAAAGCTGCCCACGGCTGTCCGTGCTGCACTTGCGATAACTACGTTGGTCATATGAATTCCTCCGGCCAAGCATACGAGACATGCTTAGCGCGATTCTGCGTTGTGCAAAACCGTACTTTGCTCGCCTGTCAGGAGAGAGGAATAGATCAAGCCGCGTTGCGGCAAAACCGGACAGGGTGTCTCAGTTGTGCCGTAACGTCATTTTTGCTAAGCGGACTGCTGTTCTTCGTTGTCGCGCCAGGGGGGGCGGACGCTTGGTGCCGCAAAATAATATCCTTGCAGGCAATCGACGCCTAATCTGGCAAGGCATTCGGCATCCGGTAGGTTTTCGACATACTCGGCAACCGTAAACATATCAAATTGCTCAGCAATTGAGACCATGGCAGCAACCAAAACCTGGTTGTCAGGATCGTTTGCAATCCCCACAGCGAATTCCCCGTCAATCTTAAGGACGTCAAAACTGAATTCCTTAAAGTGGCGAAGTGCGGTGTAGCCAGCCCCGAAATCGTCGATTGCAAAAGAAATACCTTTGCCCTGCAAATCATCCATAAAACTGGTGACAAGTTCTGGCACCATCATGGCTGATTGTTCCGTAATTTCGAGAATCAGGCGTTCGGCGACAGTGGGATCTTGGGAAAGGCCGCGTTGTAGCGTGCGCATCCATTTCTGAAACCCAATCGACCGCGCCGACATGTTGATCGACAAGCGAAGGTCGGGAACGCGGTGCAGTTCGGCCAGCCCCTTCTCCAAGGCGATGCAATCAAGCGTTCGGCCGTATTCGGTGTCTTCTACCGCGCCGATGAATTCGCCAGCGGGGATAATCCTGCCGGTTTCATCCAAAACCCGAATGAGCCCTTCATAGAACGCGACGCGGTCCATGGCTTGAGCCTGCACAACAGGTTGAAAGGCCAGCATCACCTGACGATGCTGGATGGCACGGTGCACCATTTCCATGGTGCTCGCGTCGCGCGTGCTTACCGCATGCTCCAGCGCGTTGCGTGCGCCGCCTGAATTGTTCTTATGGTCGCGTCCCAAATCCGCCTCCGTATCGAACCTGCCTTATTTGTGACGCGAAGGTTTTAAGCCTCCCTTAAAGATCGTGTTTGCTAAGAATTGTAAGCATTGCGCCAGAGCCGTTGACACCGGCCAAGACTGCCGTATAAGCGCGCATTCATTGGTGTTGGTGGCCTCCGCAAGGGGATCCCTGTCATTCCGGCAAAATCCGGGAAGAGGACAACGCCCTTCGAAACCTAAACGAAGGATATCAGCTGTGACCAAACGCACATCTGCCAAGTACAAAATTGACCGCCGCATGGGCGAAAACATCTGGGGCCGTCCTAAATCCCCGGTAAACCGTCGCGAATATGGCCCCGGCCAGCACGGTCAGCGCCGCAAGGGCAAAATGTCTGACTTCGGTCTGCAGCTTCGCGCCAAGCAGAAGCTAAAAGGCTACTACGGCGACCTGACCGAAAAGCAGTTCCGTCGCATCTTCGGCGAAGCCGAGCGTGTTAAAGGCGACACTGGTGAAAACCTGATCGCACTTCTGGAACGCCGCTTGGATGCGGTTGTTTACCGCGCCAAGTTCGTTGCGACCGTATTCGCCGCACGCCAGTTCGTGAACCACGGCCACGTTCTGGTCAACGGCAAGCGCGTAAACATTCCTTCGTACCGCGTCAAAGAAGGCGATGTTGTTGAAGTGCGTGAAAAGTCTCGCCAGATGGTCGTTCTGCTGGAAGCAACTCAGCTGTCCGAGCGTGACGTTCCTGACTACATCGAAGCCGACCACTCCAAAATGTCTGCGAAGTTCGTTCGTTCGCCTGGTCTGGCCGATGTGCCTTACCCAGTTGTGATGGAACCAAACCTCGTCATCGAATACTACGCTCAGAACTAAGCGTCGTTATCGAAGCAATGCGAAGGCCGTCCAGTTTGGGCGGCCTTTTTTTGTGCGTGGTTTGAAAAAGGTAAGCGGACAACAAAAAACGCGCCCGGAATAGGGCGCGTTTTGAACAAACAAACTGTGTCTGGCGGGTCAGATATACAAGACATCCCGGAACACATGCCGAACGATATCTTCGCGGCGAATGTTTTTGGCGGCAAGTTGTTCATCGCTCATCCCTTGCAGGCGTTCGACTTCTTGAGACCGTGAATTGGCCTCGGCCAAGCGCAGCAGTGCATTGAAGATGGTTTCAAAAAAGCCAGTCGCGGGCGCGCCCACTGCGTGAATATTGGTTGTTACATTTGCCATCGTACGTACCTCGAATTTGATTGCGTCTCTCGCTTGCAATCAACTTATGCTGCGGCACAGAAAGAATCTAGGTTGGCGGTAACATAGCCGCGTTTCATTGGATGCATAGCTGAGTGATTGGTTGCATAGCTGCTGTTAGAATTAAGGGGCAGCCAATTGGCCACCCCTTTGAAATCTGTCCAAAAGCCGTTCCCGAGCTAAATCCGTCGCCCGGGTTTCGGTCACACTCACCCAATAAGGATAGCCGAAGGTGTAGGTTTAAGGGAAGAAAACTGCCGCAATCGGGCAGAAATAAAGCCGATTTTGTTGGTTTGTGATTACTTTTTCATCGTACAGGTGCGAATATTGGGGTCAGTTCACGGTTTCGTGTTCGAAATAGGGCGCATTTCCGTGCGTCGCGAATCTACTGGGTGAAAGGAAAGCGTTGGATTTCGTGAAACATGCCGGTCTGATTTTCACCCATGAGGGACATCGAAGTTATGGAAAACGGCTTCGGCAACATCGGGTCGATGATGGGCCTCAGGACGCTTAATGCCTGTTCAGCCTGTTTTCGAGGCATCTTTCCAGTCAAGGTCATGTGAAACTTAAACGCTTCCATGACATGGGGGTAACCCCAGTGTTCCAGATTGTTGAGCAGCTGCGGGGGCATATTTGGACGCTTGCGTTTGTCCAGTTCGGCCTGTGACATAGGGGCGCGAAACGCGTCCAACGTCGCGACGGTATCAGCGGCCAATGCGTTCACACCCGCGGTGTCGCCCTGCGGAGTTAAAGCCAGAAATCCGCCCAGCTTTGTCACGGACAAACCGTCAAATTGAACGCGTGTCCGATCCTCGCAAAGCTGTCGAATGCTCTTGGCTAGATCCTCAAGACTGGTTCCGACAGCCAATCGAAAGGGAGGTTTGATGGTGGCGTGCAAGCCATATTTGCGTGGGGTATGCGTCAATTGTTCAATGGGCATCGGCAGGCCATCAATCCGGGGGTGGGGAACCGCTCTGACCGACCGAGAATCCCAGCCAAGAAGACTGGTACAAAATTCCAGTGCCTGGCCTTCAGGCATTGTGGCGAAAATGGCATATCTGGCAAAAGTCATCGGCGTCCCCTTTGATCCCAGCTATTTAGGATCCCGCAGCCAATTGTCGGAAAAGCTGACACCTGAAGTTACGCAAAAACGGGACATCCGAGCCAGTTCTGCATTCAGTCGATCCTGACGCGCCTTGCCCCACAAAACGCCGCGTTCCGGCCAGACGGCGGTGACATGCAGCCTGTCTGCGTTGCGATCTGTAGCAACATCGATCCGTCCAACCAGCCGATCTTTTTCCAACATCGGGAAGACATAGTACCCGTATTGGCGTTTTGCAGCGGGTGTGAAAATTTCGATCCGGTAGTGAAAGCCAAACAGCTTTTCCGCCCGTTTTCTGTCGCGCAGCATTGGATCGAACGGGCTTAGGATACGCATGCGATTCTGCGGGATGGGAGCGTTGTCTGCAGCCATCAAAACATCTGGTCTTGCAAAGCATTGGCGCATTTGGCCATCGGTTTGCTCAATCTGGATTGGGGTCAGATGGCCGGAGGTGACAGCCTCGTTGCACCAGATACGAGCCTCAGCAGCGGAAATAGATGCCCAAAAGGCAGCGATTTCACCGCTGGTGGCAAAACCCAAACGGTCAATGGCGGCGTTGCACAACCAATCGATGCTCTGTTTCTCTGTTGGTTTTCTGGTCAATTGGGTTTGGGGGATGACCCGATTTGTCAGATCAAAGAATTTGCGGAACTGTTCGCGGCGAGACACAGCCAACTGTCCGGTTTGCCAAAGGAACTCCAGCGCGGTCTTAGATGGGTGCCAGTCCCACCATCCACCTGATCCCCTTGCTTCGTCGTCACCCACGTCACCCGAACCGCAGGCCCCTTTGTCTTCTATGCGGTCCAAAACCCCCTGCACTTTGTCCTCAAATCCGTCACGGCGCCATGCACGCCACTGTTTGCGCAGCTTGGTGTCGTTCCGGTCAAAACGCATATTCCAGTGGGGGTAGAAATCAGTTGGAATGATAGACGCATCATGCGTCCAATGTTCGAACAGGGATCGGTCGTGCTCCAGAAGGTGATCCAGATTCCCCGGGCGATAGGCCTGCCGTCTTGAAAACAAAATCATGTGGTGAGCGCGTTCAACTGTGCGCACGCTGTCGACTTGAACAAAACCAAGTCGTGTAATCAGTTCTAGCAGGTCTGCGCCCTTGCCGGCCCCTGTCGGTGCTTCGCCAAGGGCGTGTTTGTCCAAAAACAGCCGCCGCGCCTGTGCGTTTGAAAGCGTTATCACCGGCGTTTGAGCGTGTCCCCGTAGGCAATCGTCGGGGTCAGTTCGACGATTTTCTCAAGTTCCGCGTCAGCGTTGTCGACACGATTGGCGATGATTTGCGCGGCGCGTGTGCCAATTTCAGTCCGGCACGCATCCATCGTGGCCAACTGGCGTGGCAAGCCTTGCAGCAACTCAACCCCGTTGAAACCAGCAAGGCCAACCTGTCCGGGAATATCGATGCCTTTGTCCAATAGGTGCAACAAACCCCCAGCTGCTATCATATCATTGGAGTAATAGAGGAAATCCAGTTCAGGATCGCGCTCCAACATGGTGGCCGTCATTTCGCGGCCCTTGGCGAGCGCCGAGCCGCCGGAGTAGAATTCTTGGTCGACCACCTCGACGCCCTCTTTCGCCAAGGCCTCTGTAAAGCCTTCGAAACGCTTGCGGGCGCGGTGGTCCAACGGCATTTTTGTTCCCATGAAACCAATACGTTGATAGCCTTGCTTTAAAATAGCGCGCGCCATTTCGCGGCCTGCACGGCGGTGCGAAATGCCGACGGCGCTATCAATGGGCTTGCCATCGGTGTCCATGATCTCGACCACCGGAATTCCGCTGGCTTTGAGCATCGCGCGCGCAGCGTCAGTATGTTCCAGACCGGCGATAATGACGCCCGATGGCCGCCATGACAGCATTTCATACAAGACGCGTTCTTCCTTTTCAGGAAGGTAATCTGTAACGCCGACCACAGGCTGCAGATCGGTTTCTTCGAGCACGCTGCTGATACCGGACATGACTTCGGGAAAGACCATATTGCGCAGCGACGGGATGATCACAGCGACTAGATTTACACGCTGACTGGCCAAGGCTCCAGCGATTTTATTGGGTACATACCCCAGTGTCTTTGCTGCTTCGAGAACCTTTTCGCGGGTTGCTTGGCTGACATCGCCCCTGTTTCGCAAAACCCGGCTGACGGTCATTTCGGAAACGCCCGAAGCTTCGGATACATCGCGGAGAGTCAGCGGGCGAGAAGCATCATTGGTCACAGGCGCAAATCCTTTTGTTTTGAAAAACGTTACCGCAAACGTGGTGCATGACACAAGATGGCCAATGTGACGCGGTGACGGGATGACAACCGGTGGAAGGCAAGCTATGAGATTCGGTGTGGTCCCGTGGCTCAACTGGATAGAGCAGCCCCCTCCTAAGGGGCAGGTTGCAGGTTCGAATCCTGCCGGGGTCACCAAAAACACCTGAAAAATATGGCTTATTTACAGGGCCTTGTGCAGGAGCGTGCAGAAAGTCCCGCGAGCTTTCGCGCTCAATTCTGCTGAAACGGCGGAAATCTCGTACAAATCCTGTACAAAATTTGCACGTCTTTGCGTATCTTGGGGCCTTCCAATGAGCTGGCGGGTTGCGAACACATGCGCGGAACGGAAGTTCGGCAGCGCCACGCGCAAGCAGATCATCATGTTTCTGGCTGACAAGGCGAGCGATGATGGTTCGGGCATCTGGTGTTCCAAGGGCACGATCCAGCGACATACCGAGCTCGGCGAGACCACAGTCAAGCGAACCGTGCGAGAGTTCCTGAAAGAAGGCATCCTAGTCGAGACCGGCGCACGGACCTGTAAGAACGGTTTCACGGTCGTTTACCGGATCGATTTGGCGAAAGTCGAAGCGCTGGAACCGACCGCAGAACCCGAGATTGAGACGGGGTCCACAGTGGCCCCCGTCCAGTCTGGCCCCGGTACGGGGGCCACTGTGGCCGGGGTACCGGGGCCACCACGGCCCCCAAACCATCCTAAAACCATCCATAAACCACCTACGCGCAAGCGCGAGGCGGCGGTGAGTGAAGATGCTGATAAGATTTTGGCAGCCTATCCACCCGACCGACTTCGCGGCAAAGCGGCCTGCCTTGCCCAAATCGAAGAGGCCATGAAGGAAGGAATTGCACCGGAGGACTTGCGGCAGGCGGTCCAAGCCTACGCGACCGACAGCGCAGGGTTCACCCGCTCCAAGGTCTGCTTTTCCGACAACTGGTTTCAGTCGCGGCGTTGGCAGGCCTATGTCGAGAGGCAGGCGGAAGACCGAGAAAAAGCGACGGCGTTGGGGGCCGATCATCGCGCTCGACTGGCTTGCTGGATCAGCGATAACCACCCGATGTGCAAACACATCACGCCGAGGCAGGTTGCAGATTTGCTTGCCTCAAAGCTGGTGACACAGGCGCAACTCCAAGCCGCGGGCCTCAGATCATGACCGCAACCGATCCAACCAAAGAGCAAACAGCAAGGCGACCCATGTCATACGCTGGCGCTGCTGACACGGGACCTTGCGAGGGGCGGCAAGCCTCCCCTTCGAACCACACAGGCGCGGAAAATGCCCGCACCAAAGAGCCGCTAACCGAGACCTTCGTCTTCCGGTGCACAGCGGCAGAGAAGGCCCAGCTCCGCGCCAAAGCCGAGGCTGCTGGCTTGCCCGCAGCGACCTTGCTGCGCGAGGCGCTTGGCCTCACTGAGGCCCGCCGCCGCAAGCCCATCCCTCGCGTCGATCCGGCGCTGGTGCTGGCCGTCGGGCGCATTGGGGGCAACCTCAACCAGATCGCCCGCTGGCTTAACCGCGCGATGCTGGTGGGGCGCGTTGATCTTGACGCGCTCACCGTTGCCCGCCGTTTGTTGACCATCGAGCGCCAGCTTGCCCAGATCGTCGAGGCGGCGCGCCGATGCTGATCAAGTTCTTCCGCAACGGCAAAGGCGCGGGGGCCGGTCCGGTCGGCTACCTCGTCGCGGACAAGGTGCTGGCCTATGACGACAACCGCGAACTGATCCGCGATGCTGACGGCCAGCCGATCACCGTCACGCGCGAGCCTTTGCCAGAGGTTCTGCGCGGCAATCCCGACCGCACCGAAGCGCTCATCGACGCAAGCCGCCACCAGTGGACCTACCGCGCGGGTGTGATCAGCTTTGCCGCCGAGGATGCCCCGACCGAGGAACAACAGGCCGAGGTCATGGACCACTTCGAGGGTCTGGCCTTCGCGGGGCTGGACCCTGAGCAATATGAGGTGCTCTGGGTCCGACATACCCACGAAGACCGCGTCGAGCTTCACTTCTGCACGCCGCGCTTGGAGCTGACCTCGGGGCGGAGCCTCAACATCGCGCCGCCGGGCTACGAGAAAGCCTTCGATAGTCTGCGCGACGTGATGAACCAGCGCCACGACTGGGCCGATCCGATGGAGCTGGAGCGAACCCAGGAGGTCCGCGACACCATCGAAACCCCGACCCGCGCACAGGGCCGCGACGAGCTGCATGCGTGGCTGCAAGACCAGATCAGCGTGGGCCTGATCACAGACCGCGCCACGATGATCGATGCCCTCGCAGACGCAGGCTACGACCTGCCGCGCGTCGGCAAGGCCTACCTGACCGCCCAAGACCCTGACACCGGCGAGCGGTGGCGTTTGAAAGGAGAGATTTTCCATGAAGACTGGCAAGCCGACCCGGTTGAGCGAGAAGCTGAACGCGGAGCTGGACACGATCCGGCAGGACTACGCCGCCTCGATGGCATCCCAGCTGGAGAGCTTCAGGAGCGATTTGAGCAGCATTGCGACCAACGCGCAGCGTACAATCGAGATCGATACCCGCACTTTTCTGCGACAGAACAAGAGCTGGCTGACGATCTCGCCTTGGCTGATCACGGGGACATTCTTGGCGGGGATCGTCTTGATGATGGCCGCGAGCTTGCTCTGGACGCTGTTGCTGACCAGCTCGGAACTGACGGACTTGGGGGTGACACGGATCGACAGGGAGGACTCGACATGGCTGGTATTGGACCCGACCAAGACGCGTCTGAGGACCTGCACACTGGGCGGCAGATCAGTGACCTGCATCAAGATCGAGGAGGACTAGATGACGACACCCCTGACAGCCTTGGAACGCGACTTGCTCGTCTGCGTCGAGCGGTTGGTAACGGCCTGCGAGGTCTCAGCAAAGGAATTGAGCGGGTTAGAGGAACGCTCGACGACCAGGATGCAGAGCCAGATGGATGGTATCGCACAATGCGTGACGCTGCTGGTGCGTTCGCAAGCCGTGTCACTGAAAGCATTGCGTGGATTGTTGAACGAGGAAGCGAGCTACGCGACGCTGGACGAGCAATTGAGCAGGAGCTTGAGCTTAGCGAAGGACGCCGAAGAGAGGCTGAGACAGAACTAGAAGAGCGGGAAGTCGAGATGGATCGGGGGATGACGCACTAAGGTGCGATTAATGGTTCGATGCCCGAAATATCGATCTCTTTGGCTGCAGTCGCTATGCCGAAATTCGTTTGCAAGTTCATCCAATAGGCTGGTGTGGTGCCGAAAACGCGGGCGAGTCGCAGCGCTGTGTCAGGCGTGATGCCATTTTTTCCCTTGATCAACTGTTCAATCCGAACCCGAGGCATTTCAAGACGGCGAGCAAACACTATTGCGGGAATTTCTAGGGGATCAAGGTAAAAGTTCTTCAAGACTTCACCCGGATGCATTGGTTCTTCGAGCAGTCCCATGAGCATATGCAATTACCATTTTATAGCGTTGGGCGGTTCGGAGGCGACGCCATACGTCTGTGCCATTGCCCAATGATCCGACTTCGACGCGTTCAGGCAACTGCGACGTTACCAGAAACTGTAAGCATGCTAGGTATACCGAGCGCGCCATTCTAAGTTCCCGACTCCAATTTCTTGCGGAAAATTTATGTGTCTTGGGAGGCCAGCGTAACTAACCGCCCCCTCAATTTGTTCGTGTAGAGTGACCCCACCATCAGGTGCGATCCTGATTTTTCCGCTGTCATATAAGCGATGAATGTCGACACGCATGCAAAGGCCATTGCCGACAAAATCGGTGCCGCCATCACCAACCGGAATGATATGAGCGGCTTCCAGTACTTCAAGAGTCGGTTCTTGTGTTAAGATACAGCGACCCGCACCTGCCTGAAGTACGTCTCTTCTAAATCTCGATTGATTGGAACGCCTTAGCACACTTGCTGTGACGCGCGTGCGTTCGATAATCAAAGGGATTTCCGAGCTGCGCGAGGTAGCGACCTCCTCATCAATGCGCTCTATGTTTTCGAGGAAGGACTGCTCTTCGCCTTGCTGTATTTCCGTGTTCATCACTTCATCAAGATAGAATTTTTGTTCGTATCGATCGGCAGTTTGATCCGTCTGACAAATTCCAAAATTTGCTAAGAACAGTAAGAATTCTCGAGCGAGCCTTTTGTCATTAGCCGCTGGGACGCAGTCTGGCCAGTCACTGACATCAAGCCGTCCTTTGCGGAACTCAAAAACTGATACAGCTATGTCACCATGAGGAGCCATCGTACCAGCGAGTGGAATGACAACTTCTATTAGCTCATTGGAGCTCAGAAAAGCTTCAGAAATCCCGTACGCCCGCCCCAGCTGGTTCATAACGGACAAGATCAATTCAAACGGCTTGATGCGAAGCCCAGCCCCTCGCCAATTAGCAATTTCTGCGTCACCATATGTTGCGGGATTAGGTAGCACGGTATTTCGGACCATTAAGGCGGCAAACTCGTCATTTGTAATTCGACCTAGCGCAACTTTACGTCCAAATTCTGTCAGTTCAACTTGGCCTCTTCTTGATGTCAGAAGCCCAGTGCCTCGCCAATACTGCCCGGAATTTCGAATGAGGTTTCGATCACCGGTTCTGGCTAGATTGATATCAGTTCTCGTATCTAGCCGGACCCGATCAAGTTCTTCAATTAGCCTATCTGAGTTGAATGCATCCCCTTCAAACTGACTAAGCGCCCTCAGAACTCCTAAGAATACAGGCGCTTTTAACAATCCTTCACTTGGCGCGACGCTTAGCCATCGCCATTTGTACGATGGGAAAGGCTTAACAGGAGTGTTCATATCGCAAGCTCAACGTTCTGAGTAATGCGGTCGGCGTTTTTTGCAAGCATTACGCCAATCGCGTAGCCGAGAGCGGGAGGAACTGCGTTAGCAATTTGCCTATATGCGGACGTTTTCGTGCCTTCGAAAACAAAGTCGTCTGGAAATGACTGAACTGCGGCTAACTCTCTGGCGGACATCCTTCGATGGTTGTTTGGATGGTGAAGAACAACGACACCGCCTTTTTCGTCCCCCCGCCCGGTGACTGTCGGTGCAGGTTGATTAGCATCGATCACGCGATGTCCAAGGTGACCGTTGAACCGAAGTTTGTATTTCGAACATTCATGGTTGGGTAAATTTGGTGCATCCTCGGGCTCAGGTATGTGGGCAAGCGCTTTGCCAACCGTTAGCCAAGGCTTCAACGTTGCGTCTCTGGATTTGGACTTCGGATCTTGGTGACTTGGGCTTGGTGGAAAGAACAGTTCAGTCTGCGTAATGTCATTCCGGACGCCCAGCATCACAAAGCGCATTCTTTTTTGTGGTGCTCCAAAATCGGCAGAGTTAAGGACTTTCCATACAGTTCTGTAGCCAGCATCAGAAAAATCGGACTCGATCCTTCTGAGAATTTCGCCTTTTCCAAGCGAGACTAGCCCTTTAACATTCTCTGCGATGAAGAACTTCGGCTGTTTTTCCGTAACCACACGGACCATTTCGACATATAATTTGTTTCGTTCGTCCGAAACCGTCCGCCCTCGATTGGCTACTGAAAACCCCTGACAAGGGAAGCCACCGACAACAACATCCGCCTCTGGAATTTCGGAGGAGGGAATTTTGCAGATGTCACGCGTATCAACATGATCACCGATATTGCGGCGATAGGTTGCAACCGCATCAGCAAAAATATCATTGGCCCAAACTATTGTATGCCCAGCCTTTATGAGTCCTAAGTCCAATCCGCCAGCGCCACTAAAAAGAGAAATGATTTTCATAAAGACACGCGCTCCATCTTCGCTAAGGTGCTAAGTTGTTCGCCCAAGTATTTTCCAAACAGGACTGGGACTGCATTTCCAACTTGCCGATAACACGAGTTCATTTGACCAAGAAATTCGAAATCTATGGGAAAAGATTGAATGATTGCTTGCTCACGTACGGACATGCGTCGATGGTTTTTTGGGTGTTGTATTGCACAAACGCCGCCGCCACCGTTGCCACGTGCCAATATTGTTGGCGACGGCATGTCTGGGTTAGTTGTTCTATGGCCAGTAAAGTTCCTGTTTGTAACTTTGTACAGGGAGCAGATGTGGTTCAACAACTGGTGATCACTTTCTGGCTCAGGAATGTCTGCCAATGCTGTCCCAACGGAAACCCACTTTTTCAAGTTACCTGAACCTTTGGCATCGTGTGTCGGCTCTGGATAACGGTAATCCAACGTCTCAGGCAAATCCTTGCGAGTTCCAGCAATAATGACCCGTCGTCGAGATTGAGGAACACCATAGTCGGCAGTGTTGAAGAGCCTTTTCTGTACCCGATAACCAGCCCGCGAGAAATCGTCTTCTATCTTTTTGATGGCATGACCACCATCAAGACTTAAAATCCCACGCACATTTTCAGCAAGAAACCATTTAGGTTGCTTGTCAGTTGTGACCCTAAGAAACTCTTTATAGAGACTATTTCGTGGATCATCCCCGACCCTCAAACGGTTAGCTTGAGAGAAGCCTTGGCACGGAAATCCGCCCACCACGACATCGCAGTTGGGGATTTCTTCGGAGGGCACATTTTCAATAGGGGCAAGAATGGCGTGGTTGCCGATATTGTGAGCATATGTCCTCACGCAGTCGGCATCGAAATCATTTGCCCAGACGATCTTATGTCCCGACTGAATCAGCCCTAGGTCTAACCCACCCGCTCCGCTAAAGAGTGACACCACCCTCATCGGTTCACACGCTTTTCAGAAAAAATTTGAACCAGTTTCAGTAGCATAAGGTTATTGTTTCTCATCTTCTAATTCTGAAACTCTCTTCTCTATGAATGCGATAATTTCTGAAGCCATCTTGCTTTTTGTCCTAGCACAAACGACTTTGAAGCGTGTGTGTAAGCTTTCAGGAACATCAATAGAGACCCTTTTCATAGGTCCACTCGATGACGCTTCTGGGCTAGTGGAAAAGTTGTTGCCGTTAGTGTTCATCAGTCTTGTTTTTCCTGATTTAGGGGCCTTTTCTGCATTCATGGCCGTTAATTTAGTTGCCCAGCCCGCATATGGCTTGCGCCAACTCATCCTTTGCTTATCGCACCAATTGCCATGTAAACGAATAAATGTGCAAACCCACATTTGTGGGTCATTCATAAGGCTACCCATGCTGGATTGTCCATAAGCATATTGCGATGTTTACATAAACCTAAGCCCAGTTTTGGGGGAGCTATTCTTCGACAAGCTGGTCTAGGCGAAGCCTAGTGACGTGTAAGGTCAGAACTGATCCCGTTAGCACAGGCACCAGAGCGCCGGAGATAACTACGACGAGCAATTGCATGGCCGTAATCCAATCCGGACCCGCGGATATGTCGAAAAATTGAAAACGTAGAAAGCCAACTAAATAGCAGACACAGACACTTGCATAGATGGTATAGAGGGGCGTCAGCGGGGTAATCGCGGTTCGTTGCGCCCGTTCCAAAGCTGCCCGTCGAATACGCTTCCAGTTATCGCTTGGTTGTTGCATTTGGTTACTCCCTTGAGAATTCAATCCAAGTGTGAACGGCATCATCCGTTACTTCGTTACCTTTAACCTCTGACTCGTACCAGCGCGCCACGATGGCCCCGCGCTTCTCACTTTTGATTTTGATGCCAGCGCTCACCAGATACTGATCCAGCGAAGTTTCGATCCGTTTCAAAGCTTCGAAATCATGGCCAACGCGGATTGATTTCGTGCCGAGCAGCAACCAAGCGACGTCAACCTCGAACTTGTCCTGCATCTTAACTAAGGCTTCGACAGGGACGCCGCGCTTGCCTTTTTCGTAACTGTGGTACGCCCTATGCGAGACGCCAATGGCTTCGGCCATAGCAGCCTGAGAAACACCTATTTCACCGCGACAGATCGCTAGGCGTGCGCCTATCTCAGCAAACAAATCGGCATCTTCTCGCGGCATGCAAGTTTCCTAATTGACCGTTGCGCAATTTTGTATAAACATAGCACAAAATGACGTATATTCACGTTTCAATCCATCAGAACACGTCAGAAGGTGCGGAACAAGCGATTCCACGTGTACAGAAAATTCGACCCGAACGGAGAAGGATGACTGAAATGGCAGAAATTGACAAAACAGACAGCTCGCAAATCCTGGGGCTTGGCAAGACGCCAGCTCAATGGGTTGAGATCATGGCCGAGCGGGAGATTGAAATTTCCGAGCGCACCTTGCGCGAGCGGGCAAATGATACAGGCGCGTTCTATCGGCTAGGGCGGACCATGCTAATCACACCCGCGCAGATCGACACGATTTTTGAAGGAGGTCAGTCATGCCGCTCCAAATCTACAAGAGGGGTCGCTTCTACTGGGTTAAGGGCTGGGTCGAGTACAACGGCAGGCGCATCGCAGGCCCATACCGGCGAAGCACTAAGGCATCTACAGAAGCGGGCGCGCGGGACTGGGTAGCACTTGAAACTGAAATGCAGATACGTCGACATGTTGTCGGTGATGAGATCAGCAAGACATTTTCAGATGCAATCATGCTCTATAACGCCTCCGAAGAAGACGCTGAGCGTCTCATTCCAATTGTCAAAGCGATTGGGGCCATGCCGCTGACGGCGATCACAGGCGCTTTGTTGAAAGGGTTTGGGCCAGATTGGAAACCGATGGCATCGACCGATACTTGGTGGAGGGAAATTATTGTTCCAGCAAGCGCTGTCATCAATAATGCACACCAGTTGTTGGGGACGCCTCTGATCCGCGTAAAGCCCTATGATAAATTTGAACGTATTTCACAGGACAAACTGCGCGACAAGCCGAGCCGCGTTGAGCGTACGCCTGCGGACAAGGAGTGGATCGAGGCGTTCTGTAGCGCAGCTGATCCATACAACGCGGCGCTGGTCCGGTTCATGTTCGAGACGGCGGCGCGGATCGATCAGGCGGTTTCGTTAGAGCCTCATGATCTGCGGCCCGCCGAGAACAAGGTAAGGGTAAAGGCCCAGAAGGGACACCCCGAGAGCTGGATCACGGTATCCCCAGAGATGATGGACGAACTGCAGGCCTTGCCACCAAAGCGACCCAAGAACCGCAAGACCGGTAAATTCATGAAGCCGCGCGTTTTTGGCTATGGCAGCTCGACCGGATACAACACACGCTGGAAGACGATCTGCAAGCGGGCTGGCATCCAATACCTATCCGCGCACCAAGCAGGGCGGCACGGGTTCTTCACTGAATTGGTTGTCCGACAAGGGGTCGATCCGGTCACCGCAGCCAAGGCCGGGCGCTGGTCAGACCCGAATTTGCCCATGCGCATCTATGCCCACGCAGAGACGGATGAGGCCGATGTTAGGGCCCGTTTTCGTACAAACCATGTACAGGAAGACCCTGTACAATCACCCAAACAACAGAAATCAAATAAGGAATAACGCTATGAACGGTTCCCTCCTAAGGGGCAGGTTATTGGTTCGAATCCAATCGGGATCACCAAAACACCCTTAAAATATTGCCTGTTTGCAGCGCTTTGCGCAGAAACTCACGCCGCGACGCATGCCGATGTCGGCTGATGTGGATAAATTCCTGTATTAAACCGGTAGAAACCCGTTGGGTTTTCCGCCTTTTGAGGCCCTCCAATGCGCTGGTGCCTGGCTAAGGAGTGTTCTGAATGCAAGTTCGGGAGTGCTCCACGCAAACAGATCATCAGGTTCTTGGCTGAAAAGGCGAGTGACGACGGCTCAAGCATCTGGTGTTCCAAGGGCGCAATCCAGCATGGACCTGTCGCGGTTTGATGCCGCTCCTTTGATAGCATTTACTGCAACAAAGGAGACAGACTATGGGACTGAAACGTACGGACGAATTTCGCCAAGATGCGGTGCGTA
>NZ_QKMF01000020.1 GCF_003208435.1 Pelagimonas varians
AACGACTTTGGCGCGCTCGGCGACACATCAACCCTCGCCGATCCGTCCGTCGTCGACGACCTCGTCGAAAATCGCATGAACCGGGAGAGCTGAACCATGACAACTGGTACAACGACTCTCGCCGCTCCTGTGTTGATCTTGCTTGGCCCCCCCGGGGCCGGCAAAGGCACCCAAGCGCGGATGCTTGAAGAAACCTTCGGCTTGATCCAACTGTCGACCGGCGATTTGCTGCGGGCTGCGGTTGCGGCCGGCACCGATGCAGGCAAACGCGCCAAAGCGGTGATGGAAGCGGGCGAATTGGTCAGCGACGACATCGTCATTGCCATCCTGCGCGACCGTTTGAATGACAGTGATTGCGCCAAGGGGGTCATCCTTGACGGCTTTCCACGCACCACCGTCCAAGCCGAAGCCCTTGATCGCCTGCTGGAAGATTCCGGCCAGCGCATCAACGCTGCAATCAGCCTTGAGGTTGACGACGCCGCGATGGTGACACGGATTTCGGGACGCTACACCTGCGGCGCATGCGGCGAAGGCTACCACGACAGCTTCAAGCAGCCAAAGACCAGCGGCACCTGTGACAATTGCGGCGGTACGGATTTCAAACGCCGTGCTGACGACAATGCCGAAACAGTGGCCAGCCGCCTTGAGGCATACCACGCCCAGACTGCTCCATTGATTGACTATTACCAAACCCAAGGCGCGCTCAAAAGCGTTCCAGCCATGGGAGCTATCGACGATATCGCTTCAGCAATGAGCGCAATTGTTAAAGAGGCTGTTGCCTAAGGCACAGCCATCTGGCGCCCCTTCCCCATCCGGGGCGCAATTCATGCCCTACCCCCTAGCGGGGGTAGGCAAACGGAGGAAGAGGAGGACCCGCATGACGGATCACACATCTCACAACGCGCAAGACGCCAGTAAGTCCGATAAGGGCTATTGGGAAGCAAACGTGCGTATCATTCTGATTAGCTTGGTTATCTGGGCTCTTGTCAGTTTCGGCTTTGGCATTTTGCTGCGCCCTGCCCTTGCTGGTATCAGCGTTGGCGGCACTGACCTTGGCTTTTGGTTTGCTCAGCAAGGCTCGATCATTGTCTTTTTGGCTCTGATCTTTTTCTACGCCTGGCGCATGAACAAACTCGACCGTGAATACGGCGTCGAAGAGGAATAAGCGTAATGGATCAGTTTACAATCAACCTGCTGTTTGTTGGCGCGTCCTTTGCGCTCTACATCGGCATCGCGATCTGGGCCCGCGCGGGCTCCACATCGGAATTCTACGCGGCTGGCCGCGGCATTCACCCCGTCACCAACGGTATGGCGACAGCCGCTGACTGGATGTCGGCAGCCTCGTTCATCGGTATGGCCGGTCTCATCGCTTTCACCGGTTATGACAACTCGACCTTCTTGATGGGTTGGACTGGTGGCTATGTTCTGCTGGCTCTGCTTCTTGCCCCTTACCTGCGTAAGTTCGGCAAATTCACCGTGTCGGAATTCATCGGCGACCGTTTCTACAGCCCCACCGCACGCGTTGTGGCCGTGATCTGTCTGATCGTTGCATCGACCACATACGTTATCGGTCAGATGACCGGTGTTGGCGTTGCCTTTGGTCGTTTCTTGGAAGTTTCAAACACAACCGGTCTGCTGATCGGTGCATGTGTGGTTTTCGCTTACGCTGTTTTCGGCGGCATGAAGGGTGTAACTTACACTCAGGTTGCTCAGTACTGCGTATTGATCATGGCCTACACCATCCCTGCGATCTTCATCTCCCTGCAGCTGACCGGCAACCCCGTTCCAGCTTTGGGTCTGTTTGGTGATCACGTTGCTTCTGGTGAGCCTCTCTTGCAGAAACTCGACGCTATTGTGGCCGAGCTTGGCTTTGCCGAGTACACGCAGCATCACTCCGACACGCTCAACATGGTGCTCTTCACCCTGTCGCTGATGATCGGTACTGCGGGTCTGCCCCACGTCATCATGCGTTTCTTTACTGTACCAAAAGTATCTGACGCACGTTGGTCTGCTGGTTGGGCACTGGTCTTCATTGCCCTGCTTTATCTGACAGCCCCTGCGGTTGGTGCCATGGCCCGTTTGAACATCACTGAACTGATGTGGCCAAATGGAACATCTGGTGATCCTGTGTCCGTCGAAATGATCGACGGCGAGCAGCAGTATGACTGGATGGCGACTTGGGAGAAAACCGGCCTTTTGGGTTGGGAAGACAAGAACGGTGACGGCCGTATTGCTTACTTCAACGACAAAAACGCCGACCAAGTTGCCAAAATGGAAGCTGCTGGCTGGGGTTCCGAAAACGAGCTGACCAACTTCAACCGCGATATTCTGGTTCTAGCGAACCCTGAAATTGCGAACCTGCCTGGCTGGGTTATTGGTCTGGTTGCCGCGGGTGGTCTTGCGGCTGCTCTGTCAACGGCTGCTGGTTTGCTTCTGGCGATTTCGTCTGCGGTTTCGCATGACTTGATCAAAGGTTCGATCAACCCGTCCATCTCGGAAAAAGGCGAACTGCTGTCGGCACGTATTGCCATGGGTGTTGCCATTGCGGTTGCGACTTGGCTCGGTCTGAACCCTCCAGGCTTTGCGGCGCAAACTGTTGCCTTGGCCTTTGGTCTGGCGGCGGCGTCTATCTTCCCTGCACTGATGATGGGCATCTTTACAAAGGTGAACAACAAAGGCGCGGTTGCTGGTATGCTGGCAGGTCTCATTGTGACCCTGATCTACATCTTCTTGCACAAAGGTTGGTTCTTTGTTGCAGGCACCAACAGCTTTACAGATGCAGATCCTTTGCTGGGTACAATCAAATCGACTTCGTTCGGTGCGGTTGGCGCAATGATCAACTTCTGTGTGGCCTTCACAGTCTCCAAGTTCTCTACACCTATCCCGAAAGAGATCGAAGAACTGGTCGAAAGCGTGCGTATCCCACGCGGTGCTGGCGAAGCCGTGGACCACTAAAATATGATTGCCCTGCTGTTTCCCATTCAGTCGGGCAATTCATAACCAATCGGGGCACCCACGCGGTGCCCCGATTTTTTTGATCAAACGGTACGAATGACAAAGGTTGTTCTTGCCAACCTTGCTCCAAATCAAGGCAGCAATTAACCAATGCCGCGTAGAAACGCATGTAACTGAATTCTATAAAATGAGCCTGATTGATGCCTCTGGACACTGCCGCCCTTGCCCGTTTTCTCAGCGCTGTGCATCCCTATGATGCCCTGCCCCAAGAGGCGCTCACTGCATTGCTGCCCCGCTTTGAAACGCGGCTGTATTCTGCGGGCGATGAAATTTATACCTTGGGCGCAGAGCTGGAAGGATTGTACCTGATCCATGAAGGTCAGGTTGAAATCCGCGACGAAAACGATGTAGCGGTGTCGCTCTTGGGCCGACGTAATTCCTTTGGCGAACGCGGGCTGCTGCGCGAAGGCGTGTCTGTCACATCAGCGCGGGCCCTCGACGACAGCCTTATGGTAATTTTGCCCCGCGATGCATTTCATGACCTTCTGAAACAAGAAGAAGCCGCGCGCAAATTCTTTGACCGCACCCGCACCACCAAACCGCGCAAAGCCGATCTGGCCACCAGCCGGGTTGAAACCTTGATGGCGACCAACCCGCTAACCTGCGCCCCGGACGCAACAGTCCAAGAGGCGGCAGTCTTAATGCGGGACACCCGCGTGTCCTCAGTCTGCATCACGATTGATGGGCAACTCCAAGGCATTGCAACGATCCGCGACGTATCTGGCAAAGTCGTTGCCGGTGCCTTGCCCTTTGACACCCCTATATCCCAGATCATGACGGCCAATCCGTTGACCTTGCCACCGTCGGCCATTGGCTCGGATGTCTTGCACATGATGATGGAACGCCGCTTTGGCCATGTTCCGGTGACCGACGCAGGCAAACTGGTTGGCATCGTGACACAAACCGATCTGACCCGATTTCAAGCCGTCAGTTCTGCAGAGCTTGTCTCGGAAATTGCCCATGCCAGAACCGCCGCTGAAATGGCTGTTGTGACCGCCCGCATTCCGCAATTGTTGTTGCAACTGGTGGCGGGCGGCAACCGCCACGAAGTTGTAACCCGCCTGATCACGGATATCGCCGACACGGCGACCCGGCGCCTTCTAGCCTTGGCCGAAGAGCAATTCGGCCCCGCCCCTGTGCCTTACTTGTGGTTGGCTTGCGGCAGTCAGGGGCGCCAAGAACAAGCCGGCGTATCCGATCAAGACAATTGCCTGATCCTGGACGACGCTGTCACCGATGAACAGATGGCGTATTTCACACGGATGGCCGATTTTGTCTGTACCGGTCTGGACACCTGCGGCTACATCTTTTGCCCCGGCGACATGATGGCCACCAACCCGCGTTGGTGCCAACCTGCCCGCGTCTGGCGTGACTATTTCCGCAAGTGGATCAACAAACCCGACTCCGAAGCGCAAATGCTTGCCTCGGTGATGTTTGACCTGCGGCCCATCGGCGGCGCTGTGTCCTTGTTTGAGGACCTACAAGAAGAGACACTTAAGGCGGCTGCCAAGAACTCGATCTTTGTGGCCCATATGCTGAGCAACTCGCTCAAACACACTCCGCCCTTGGGTCTGCTGCGCGGTTTCGCAACCATTCGGTCGGGCGAGCATAAGAACCAGTTGGACTTGAAACACAATGGCGTGGTGCCGGTGGTTGATCTGGGCCGGATCTACGCCTTGCAAAGCAAACTACCAGAGGCCAATACCCGCGCCCGTCTGGAAGGGGCAATGGCCGCAGGTGTGTTGAGCCAATCGGGCGGGCAAGATTTGCTTGATGCCTATGACCTGATTGCGGAGTCGCGGTTGGAACATCAAGCTGCGCAAGTTAAGGCTGGACAGGCACCGGACAACTATCTGGCACCGGCGGACCTGTCCGACTTTGAACGCAGCCACCTGCGCGACGCCTTTGTGGTGGTAAAATCGCTTCAGTCTGCAGTTGGACATGGAAAAGGGATGCTTGGGTGAGGCAGCCAAAATTCCATACATGGAATTTGAAAAACTCTTGCAAGAGTTTTGGCAGCGCATCCGGCGAGGGAACGACATAAAACACCCGTAGGGTGTGTTGGGGAGAGAACATGTTTTTGGAATTGATCGCGGTCTTTGTTGCCGGGTTTGCTGGCGCGGGCGCAATAATGCTACTCAACAAAACGACCGGTGGGCGTTTGCCAAAGTGGCTTATCCCGCTCGGTGCTGGCGCTGCCATGTTGGCCGCTGGGATATCCAATGAATACAGTTGGTATAGCCGGACATCAGATAGTCTTCCCGATGGGATCACCATCGCCCAAACCATAGACAACAAAGCCTTTTGGCGACCTTGGACATATGTTTTTCCAATGACCGACCGCTTTATTGCCGCCGATACCGGCAATATGGTCGCCAACACCGAAGAACCGGGGTTGTATTTGGCCGATCTGTATTTCTTTGGCCGCTGGAAGACCGTTCAAGTTGTCGAAATCATGGCTGATTGCAACAGCAACCGCCGTGCAGATCCAGCCATGGGCGATGGATCAGAGCCGGTTTGGCGCGATGTCGGCCCTGATGATCCGATTGTCAAAACCATTTGCAACGGAGGCTGATATGTTTACCAAACTCAGCCTTCGACTACGGATCTTCTTGTTTTTCTGCCTGATCGCTTTGGGCGGCACCACCTTGGTTTTGATTGCTCTTTGGCTAGGTCATGGCCGTGCCACTTCGACAACTGTGACCGATGGGTTCGTCTTTGCCGGTGTGATTGCAGTGCTTGGAACCGTCGGTTTAACCGCCGGTATCTGGCTTTTGTTCGATGAAAACGTCGCCAAACCGATTGAAAAGCTGGCTGCGGAAATGCGCACTCGTGCCCATGCCGGTGTCGGAAGCCATGTCGACACCGATGCCGCCCGCTACCTCGGGGATCTGGCCCCTGCGGCCAGTGCCGTGACAACAGCGCTCTCCGACACGGCCCTGTTGACAGCCCAAAAGGTTGCCTCGGAAACGGAACGGCTGGCCAATGAAAAAGCCCGGCTCACCGCGCTGCTGACGGAAATTCCGGTGGCGATGATCCTTGTAAACCCGCGCGATCAAATTGTGCTCTACGATGGGCAGGCCGCCGAGGTGTTATCGCAGTTGGGGACCCCGCGCCTCAACGCCTCCATGAGCGACTATTTCGACAATAATTCGATTGGCGTAGCTCGTGCAAAACTGAATAAAACCGGCAAGGAAGTCAGCTTTTGCGCTCAGGGCCGACACCATGACCAAAGCTTTGACGCGCGGATGAAGCCGATGCAAGGCGGCGGCTACATGCTTATGATTGACGCGGAACATGTGAATATCTCCCCCGAAGCTTCGCGGCCTTTGGTCTATGATTTCGACCTTATGGAGGGCCAAGATCTGGGGACAGGCGCGGACACACCGTTGCGTCATCTGACATATGCCGTCTTTGATACCGAAACCACCGGTTTGCTTCCACACAAGGACGACATCGTCCAAATCGGTGCCGTGCGCGTCCTCAACTGCCGTATTGTTGCGGGTGAGCGGATCAACCAACTGGTCAATCCGGGCCGCCCGATCCCGCCAGCCTCCACCAAAGTGCACCATGTGACGGATGCAATGGTGGCAGATGCACCGGACATCGGAACGGCTGGGGCCATGTTTCACCGGTTTGCCAGCGGTTCGGTGATTGTGGCGCACAATGCCCCCTTCGATATGGCGTTCTTGCACCGCGACAAAGACCGCATGGGCGTTGATTGGGATCATCCGATTTTGGACACTGTGCTGTTGTCAGCAGTCCTGTTCGGGGCCTCGCAAACCCACACGCTGGACGCCTTGTGCGAGCGTCTGGATGTGACCATTCCGCCAGAACTGCGCCACACAGCGCTTGGAGATGCCCAAGCCACCGCCGAAGTGCTGGTACGGATGCTGCCAATGCTGGAAGCGCGCGGGTTGGTCACCTTTGGTGACGTTCTTGAAGAAACCAAACGCCATGGCCGCTTGCTGGAAGATTTGAACTAACAGGCAAACATCTACGGGACGGTGGGTGGGGCGACGCTTTGCAAAAGCCAGCGCCTCCCCCGTCATTTAACGCTGCGGCAGCCGAACCGCGCCGTCCAAGCGGATGGTGGTTCCGTTCAGATAAGCATTTTCACAAATCTGGCAAACCATCTGCGCATATTCAGCCGGATCACCCAAGCGGTGCGGGAACGGAATATTCGCAACAATGCCCGCTGTGACCTCATCGGGTAGCCCTTCCATCATCGGAGTGCGAAACAACCCCGGTGCAATGGCCATAACCCGAACACCTTGCGCAGCCATTTCGCGCGCTGCTGGCAGGCACATGGACGCGATTGCCCCTTTCGACGCAGAATAGGCCGACTGACCAAATTGCCCGTCTTCATAGGCGATCGAGGCCGTGTTAATCACCACGCCGCGCTCTCCGCCGTCAAGCGTCTCCTGTTCCATCATGGCGCGGGCCGCGTAGGACATGACATTATACGTCCCGATCAGGTTAACCCGAATGGTGGCTTCGAAGGCATCGACAGACAAGACACCCTCGCGGCCTACAATCCGTTTCGCCGGTGCAATACCAGCGCAGTTGACCGCAATCCGCGGTTTTCCCAACTGGTCGATCACTGTGTCAAACGCAGCCGCAACGGAGGCCTGATCGCCCACATCAGTATGAATGGCGATTCCACCGATTTGCATAGCCATCTTTACGCCGCCTTCGGCATCAAAAT
Source organism: Pelagimonas varians (assembly GCF_003208435.1). Lineage (GTDB taxonomy): Bacteria > Pseudomonadota > Alphaproteobacteria > Rhodobacterales > Rhodobacteraceae > Pelagimonas > Pelagimonas varians. The sequence continues at coordinate 7,724 of NZ_QKMF01000020.1, forward strand.
CCAAAATCGCAACTTTGGCCCCTTCGGCTGACAAACGCTGCGCTGTTGCTGCGCCCAAACCGCTGGCCCCGCCGGTGACAACGGCCACTTGCCCTTTGATGTCCATGAAAACCTCCCTTTTTTCGTTCCGTCACGAGGGCTGAGCCCCCTTGCCACCCTAGCCAGGTAACAAAAACAAAGTGATTGCTGGGAACGCCACCATAAGCGCCACCCGCAGCAAATCTGTGCCCACAAACCATAACACCGATTTATAGGTCTGTATCATTGACGTTCCGCCATCCATCGCATTGATGACAAAAAGATTCATCCCTACCGGCGGAGTAATCAAGCCAACTTCGACCACAATCAGCACCAAAATACCGAACCAAATGGCCACTTGCTCGGGGCTTAGACCGAAATCCAGCGCCGAAATAACCGGAAAGAATATTGGAATGGTCAACAGGATCATCGATAGGCTGTCCATAAAGCAGCCAAAAATGAGATATAGCACCAAGATCGCCGCCAAGACCAAGACCGGTGACAGCCCCAAATCCACCACCCAAAGCGACAGTTCTTGCGGAACGCGGGTGCGCGCCAAAAAGCCGTTATAAAACGCCGCGCCCAATACGATGAAAAAAATCATGGCCGAGGAACGCGCCGTATCCGCGAAACTGGCAAACAGCGTCCGCCAATTCAAACCGCCATTGGCAAAGGCCACCAATCCGGTTCCCATCGCGCCGACAGCAGCGCCTTCGGTTGGGGTAAAGACCCCGCCGTAAATCCCGCCCACAACCGTCACAAACACTAACAACACCGGCCAAACCGCCCGCAACGCCCGGAACCGTTCTGCATAAGGCACCGCCGGGCGCACTCCGGCGGCGGTTGGATTTAGCCGCACATAGATCGAGATCGCGATCATATAGCCCAGCGCCGCCAACAAGCCCGGTACAAAGGCCGCTAGAAACAGCTTGGCGATATTTTGTTCGGTCAAAATCGCATAGATCACCAAAATCACCGACGGCGGGATCAAAATTCCCAATGTGCCACCTGCGGCCAATGTGGCCGTGGCAAAGCCGCCATCATAGCCATAGCGTTTCAGCTCTGGCAGGGCGACACGGCCCATGGTGGCGGCCGTCGCCAGAGACGATCCGCAGATCGAACCAAAGCCCGCACAGGCCCCGATTGCTGCCATGGCCACTCCGCCCTTGCGGTGGCCCAACCAGCTTTCGGCGGCGCGAAACAAGGCTTGGCTCATCCCGCCCAAAGTCGCAAAATACCCCATCAGTAGAAACATCGGCACAATCGACAGCGAATAGTTTGAAAATGTCGAATAGCTTTCGCTTTTCAGCCGCGCCAACGCGAGGTTGGGTTTGCCTGTCAGCACCCACATTCCGACGAAGCCGGCAATAAACATCGCCAGCCCGATCGGCACCCGTAAAAAGATCATCACCAGCAATGCCGGAAAGGAATATAGGCCAAGTTCAAGCGGGGTCATACATTCGCCTCTGAATGGAGCGGCACCACATCCCGGCCCAGCGCAAGCTCTGCCAAACGAAGCACGGCCATATAGATCGCCGTTAGCGCCGCCAAAACGGCCCCAATCAAGCTGGCCCCATAGGCCCACCATATCGGCATCTGCAAAAGCTGCGTGGTTTGCCCGGACCGAAGTTTGCGTTCAAACCCTGCCTCTAGCTGAACAGCAATCACAACCAAAGCGACGGCGAACAACAGCTCGCCTATAAATACCAAAGTCCGGTTGGCGGGCATCGGCAAGGCATTGGCCACAATATCGACGGCAGCATGGCCGCTGGTGACTTGGCAGTACGGAAGAAACGCAAAGATACAAAACGCCATCCCTGCTTCGACCAGTTCAAAGTCCCCCTGTATCGCGCCAATCCCTAAATCACGGGCCCTTGCGGTAAATCCGGGCATCAAAGCCACCATGATATCGGAGTAGAGCGCGGTGCCAATCGCCCGCCCCGATACGGACAGGCAGGTCATGACAATCAAAGCCAGCAACACCAGCCCGCCCAGCACCGCCATAGCCCAAGCCACCGATGTAACGCCTTTATGGATGCGTCTCATATTTTCGTCTCCGGCTTTGCCGCCTTGCTCATCCAATTTGGGCAAGTTTATTCAGCGCCGTGAATGGCCAAAGCCTGCCTCGGGGTCAATGCCCCAAGCGCTAACAGGTCACGATAGGTTCAAAACGAGGCCTCTGCCTGCATAGCCAACGCACCATCCGCCCGGCGCGCCCAAAGACGGCGCTGCGTGCCCACGCCATTGGCTTCGATATGAAAGGCAGACATGCCCGAAATCGGGGCCAATCCGCGAAAGGAAAAACTCTTGGGCAGTTTGCCCGCGTCACGGGCAGCAAGATCGACCAACAGTGTGGCTGTAAGCGGACCGTGAAAGACCAACCCGTCGTAACCTTCGGTCTGGCGGGCGTAGTCCACATCGTAGTGAATGCGGTGCCCATTAAACGTTAGGGCTGAATAGCGAAACAGCAGCACTTGGCTGGGCTGGACGGTTTCACAGACATGGGCACCGCCGGGGGCAGGTTTGGCAACCGGTGCCGGCGCATCCGGTGCAGGGTCTTCGCGGTAGACAATGTCATGCTCTTCGCTCAGTGCAAGACCGTCGCCTTGGAACAGCTCATGGCGGACGGTTACGAAACACAGCGCACCGCTGCGGCCAGACTTTTGCGCAACATTGACAACGGTCGACCGTTTCAAAGTCTCCACACCGAGCAGCAAAGGCGCATGGAACGTAAACCGCCCCCCTGCCCACATGCGGCGCGGCAGATCGACAGGAGGAAGAAAGCCCCCCTTTTGCGGATGACCATCGCGGCCCAGCGCCGCCATCGGTTTCGCCTCCAGGAAATAGAGCCAATGCCAAAGCGGCGGCAGCGGGCTATGCGTGCTAAAACGATCATCGCGCCCCATAGTGGCTGCCATGAACTGAGCAGGTCCAAGACCAAGCACTTCACAGCGCTCTTCGGTCTTACCAATCCAGTCAGAGAAATCTCCCATGCGTCTTATCCGTTCATCTGGGCGTCTACCTGCGCCTCTTCGTTGATCATGGCCTGTAACTGTCGGCGAAACCGCAGTTGCCCGCCGTCAATCGGCAAATCGATATGCGGCGAGGTCTTTTCGTCCATGCCAATCTGCACCGCGTCCAACACGGCCCGATCTTCTTCAAAGGCCTTACGCACGTCCTCGGACATCATGGCACTCAGTGCCTCATCATCAGGCCGGATGTTGCGAAGTTGGAACCAGTAGTACCGCGTCTCGCCCTCTGATGTGGGCGTCATGAAGTTATAGCTGTCCATAATGAACGTATCGGGATGCAGCGGGCCCTCTGGGCCGCCCGTCCCCGCAGGGGTGAACACAGCACGGATCAATGCATGTGAGGGATAGCGCACCTCATAGTGCTGTAACCGGTCAACCTTTCCGCCAAAGGGCAATACTTTGGCATAGAACGGAGCTGCGTCCACATCCATCATCCAGCGATGCACAATGACGCCGCTTTCTGTCTTGGTCACCCGCAGCGGGGTGTCCTTGGTTGCAGCTTGTGCAAAACTGCCCTCATGCACCCAAGCGACATGGGTCGGGTCCAACAGGTTGTCCGTCATATAAAGATAGTTGCAGGCCAGCTCCATCGCTGCGCCGCGGTTGATCCCCCAATCGGGATTGTCGAAATTCTCGATTTCGAAGATCTCGGACGGGTCAGCGATGGTGGCATTGCCCATCCAGATCCAGACCAGCCCATATTTTTCATGCACCGGATAGGCACGCACCTTTGCCTGTGACGGGATACGGCCCGTACCCGGTGCCCAGACACATTGCCCAGCGCAATCGAAGGTCAGCCCGTGATACCCGCATTCCACAGTATCCCCTTTGATCCGCCCCTTGGACAGCGGCAGTTTGCGGTGGGGGCAGGCATCTTCCAGAGCAATCACTTCACCCGCTTGTGTGCGGAAAACACAGATCTTTTCGCCTAGCATTTTGATTTGCGCCAAATCGCGTGTCACCTCGTCGGCCCATGCCGCCACATACCAAGCGTTCTTAAGAAACATTGTATTCCCCTGTCAGTGTCAGGGGCGACTTTGGCGTGCCATTTTGCAAAGGTCAAAGCCCGTCTTCCCCCCCCTGTCGCCGCAATAGCGCAAAGCGTTACCGACGGCCCAAGGCAAAGGTTTAATCAGATAGAGATTTGGAAATGCGGTCCAACTGCTGCGATATCAGCATCAAGTGTGTCACCTGCCCACCCGACACCTCACCTGCCAATGCGATAGCCGCATTTTCAATCATGCGGGCAGCATCCATTAAATCGGTCGCTACATCTTTCACTGCCCCTACAACATCTTTTACACCTGCGTCAGCTTCCTGAGCGTCTTCACCCAGAAGGGAGTTTGGGGCCTTTGCGTGCATTTCATGTCCCGTAAGTCGTTTAACCGCGTCCTATGGAAATCAGTTGGGTGACCGTGCGAGGCACAGACAGAACCAATCCCCTATAGTTTGAGTAGCGGTGAAAAATTATTCCATCAAGAATAAAATACACGCATAAGGTGCATTTTTTCAATTCGTAATGCTTTAAGAATATTTCCTATGCTAAATAGTCGCTTACTCGGAGTGACCGCGCGTCGACAAAAGCCCTTCGATTGCTCTTAACAGATCACGTTTTTGCACTGGCTTCATCAACCGCACGTCCTGAGGACGTAGGCCGTTTCCATGAACCGTCGCCTCATTTGCGTAGCCTGACATGAAAGCCACAGGCAAATCTGGTTGGATCTCCCGCAGCTCCCGCGCCAGCATTGTCCCTTGCAAACGTCCGGGCATGACAATGTCGGTCAACAACATGTCAAAACCGGGGTCTGCCTCAAACACGGCTTTCGCGGCATCCCCCGAGGATGTTGCCCTAACCTGATACCCTGCCCGTGTCAGGATTTGCACGAGAACTTCAAGAACATCGGATTGGTCTTCGGCAACCAATATGCGCGCGCCCGATGCGTGCTGGGCGGCCCCATTGGACACAACTGCCGCTTCCGGGATATCTTGCACGTCGGTGACAGGGAAAAACAACTTGAAGGTGGTTCCAACTCCCGGCTCGGAATAGACGCGGACCGCACCGCCTGATTGCTGCATAAACCCCTGCACCATGGACAAACCCAACCCTGAACCAGCCCCCGGAGCTTTGGTGGTGTAAAACGGCTCAAACACAAAGGCGAGCACTTTGGGATCAATCCCCGAACCTGTGTCGGATACAGCCAGCAAGACATAGCATCCCGGCTCCAAGGCATCTGTGCCCGGCCCCCCATAATCATGGTCAATCCGCACATTGGCGGTTTCCAATGTCAGCTGTCCACCATCAGGCATAGCGTCACGGGCATTCAAAATCAGGTTGAGCAATGCGCTTTCAGTTGAGGCGCGGTCTGCCTCAACGGGCCATAGCCCCTCCAACAGAGGCGTTTCGATATTGATTGTGGCAGGCAATGTCCGCCCGGCCCAATTTTTGGTTTCGCCCACAATCTCGTTGAGGTCGATGGCCTGCGTTTCCAGTTGGGACCGTCTGGCAAAAGCCAGCATTTTGCGCGTCAGGTCTGCACCCCGAAGGGCCGCCCCGACACCGCCATTTATCATTTGAAGATGATCTTTGTCCTCGATCTCTTCGCCGAGCAGTTCGAGATTTCCAATGATAACCGCCAACAGGTTATTGAAATCATGGGCAACCCCGCCGGTGAGCTGTCCGATACTCTCCATCTTCTGGGCCTGTGTTGTCAGGGCGCTTTGCTCTCTGAGTTGGCCTTGTGCCAACACTTCGGCGGTGACATCCAAAATGATGCTGTCAGTACGAATGCACGTGTCATCAATGCGTACCGAGTTGCCATGATAATCAAGCCACTTCACCGTTCCGTCTTTGGTTGTGACTCTGCACCGGCGCTGCAACTTTCCAAGCGCATGCGTCGCAGCGCTCAAGTCAGCGATTAGCGCGTCCCTTTTGTCAGGGTCCAAGGTGGAAAAGATCAACTCAGGGTCTTCGATGATCTCCTGATTTGAATACCCCCAGATTTCCGCACAGTAGTCACTGACATAAACCAGTCTTGGCGGCGTCCCTTTCTTTTTTTCGGCCACCATAACGGCACCGGGCAGGTTGGAGGCAATGGCCGCCAGCCACTGTTCTGCATTGGACTTCCCGCGCTCCGACCGCCGTATTTCCGACATATCCACATGCACACCCACCAAACGTACAAAATCACCGCTCGGTCCGCGTTCAGTCACCCAATGGGCTTGGAACTCATTGATGCTCCCGTCCGGCATCACACCGCGAAATTCGATTTGATCTTGATCGCTGCCGTCAACGACGACCGATTTGATCGCCTCCATGAGCTTTGACTGGTCCATGGGATGAATTCGTTCGATCCAAACAGGCAGGGGCACATCCCTCGCCGCACCGTTCAACTTGAACAACCGCATCATCCCTTGATCAAAACTGACCCCCTGTGCGGTCTTGCTGAATTCAAACACCCCCATCCGGCCGGTTTGGGTCACCATGTTCAGGCGGTAGGCAAGTTCAGTCGCCCGTTTTTTGGTGGCATAGACGTAGTCGGACACAGCGATAACCGCAGCTGATGCCAATAGAACAATCGTGCCAAACACCAAACAGACCAGCAGGTCCGGCACAGGTTCGTCCGTGTACAAAACGGCCTGAGCGACTGTGGCAAGACCATGCCCCAAAGCCAAAGCGCCCACCCCGGCAAAAACCGCATACCGAGAGATGTCGTTGTCCCGTGCCCCCTGATGCAACCGATGCGCCAGAAAGCCAAAAAACACAACGCTCAGATACAAGCTGGCGCTGAACAGCGGCACGTCAGAGGCATCCAGCATCAGCACAAAGATGCTGGCCGTTGCCGCAATGAACGCGCCAAGCGCGCCGCCCAGATAGCCCGCAAAAAACAATGGGCCCAATCCTGCTTCGAAATGCATTGAACCGGTCGAGACTTGCGACGTGTTGGTTGATATCAAGACAAAGACACTGCCAAAAACCAACCCGATCAACAGCTGTTTCAGGGCTGGTTTCTGCTCAAGAGTGAGTGAAGAACGGATTGCGTATAATCCAACACCGCTGAGAGACAGGAACGAAAAATCCTGCAACACTTGAAACAATAACATGCAAGAACCCTTCTTCAATGTAGTCAGGCTAGCGAAAAAATCCTTTTTGGCAAATACTTCAGGGGGAATCCAAGTTTAAACATTCAACCTTGGCCAATCCCCCCTTCCAAAGAAATCATTTGCGGTGCGCGTCCAAGCACCACGCGACAATTGCATCGACATCCGCGGGCAAAGCTTCTGCCAAACCGGCGGAAAATTCGGCAAAGGCTGTTTTATTGTCAGCGCCGCCGCTCATCCCGACCAAAACCGGAATATCTTGTTCCAGTGCGGTCGCAATGGCCGTGCGGAATCCGCGACCTTCGGATTCTTCCGGGCCGAATTTGTTTAAGACAAACAAATCCGCTTTGTCGCTCAAGCCCGTGCAGGCCTCCGCCTCGACGGAAGCGACGGCATCCGCAATGGCGGCGGGATTTAACCGGCACCCTGTTGACCCCTGCCCCAAAGATTGAGTGATCCGAATTGTTTTGTCCGACGGCAAGACCCGGACATCCATGTCACAATGATGGCTGCCTTCCGGTTGATCTTGCAGCACCTTGATGATGCCGCTCAATCGCAATCCCTCTTCTTCGAGGCGTGCAGCGGCCTGCGAGATAAGTCGATCCGTTTCGCCGCGCCCCTCAGCGCCTACTGTTCCGATTTTCATAGCGCACCTTTTGGCTTGATGAATTGGGGGCAGCCTACGCCTGCATTCCCATCCATGCCATGCGGCGGTTTGCACTAGGGGTTCGACCGTTGCAGCATTCCGAACAAATCGCGCGGATCATCGGGATCAGCCAGCATATCCAGTTGCGTATAGAAACCCGTCCCTTGTATCGCCCCCAAGATATAGCGCAGTGCGCTAAAATCCTCGATGGCAAAGCCGACGCTGTCAAACAGGGTGATTTGCTTGTCATCCCTGCGGCCCTTGGTTGCTCCGCTGATCACTTGCCATAGCTCGGTGATCGGATGGGTTTGATCCAGCTGTTGGATTTCGCCTTCGATCCATGTTTGCGGCGGGTATTCGACAAAGATGTCTGCCCGCAGCAGGATATCGCGGTGCAATTCGGTTTTACCCGGGCAATCGCCGCCTATGGCGTTGATATGCACCCCCGCCCCAATCATGTTGTCGGTCAGGATGGTCGCGTTTTGCTTGTCTGCTGTGCAGGTCGTGATGATCTGTGCGCCTTCCATGGCCTGTTCGCCCGACGTGCACGGCACCACCTTCAATCCAAGGCCAGCCAAATTCCGCGCGCATTTGGCAGTTGCCGCCGGATCATTGTCATACAAACGAACCTCGGTGATGCCGCAGATCGCCTTGAACGCCAGACACTGGAATTCCGACTGTGCACCATTGCCGATCATCGCCATGCATTTCGCCCCCCTCGGGGCCAAGTGCCGAGCAGCCATAGCGCTGGTCGCGGCTGTGCGCAGCGCCGTCAACAAGGTCATTTCAGACAGCAGTTTCGGATAGCCGGTGTCAACATCGGCCAGCAGCCCAAAGGCCGTGACCGTTTGCAAGCCGTCGCGCGTATTCTTCGGATGGCCATTAACGTATTTGAAGCCGTACATCTCGCCGTCAGATGTCGGCATCAATTCAATCACCCCGACATCGGAATGCGACGCGACACGCGGGGTTTTGTCAAACAGCTCCCAGCGTTTGAAATCTGCCTCGATGGCGGTTGCCAAATCGCGCAGGACGGTTTCAATGCCGATGTGATGGACCAGACCCATCATATGTTCGACTGATACAAACGGGACGAATGCAAGTTCGGAAGGTTGCGGTGCCATATCGGGCCTCAATAGCTGCGGGTGACGCGGTCAAGAACGCGGCGGCCAAACAGGCTTGCCGTGAGATCAACCATCAGGCGCGCGGTGCGGCCTTTGTCATCCAGAAACGGGTTAAGCTCGACCAGATCGAGCGATGTGACGCGGCCGCTGTCATGGAGCAGTTCCATCACGTGATGGGCTTCACGGAATGTGGCACCGCCGGGGACCGTGGTTCCGACTGCAGGCGCGATATCAGGTTCCAGAAAATCCACATCCAAGCTGACGTGCAAAACCCCGTTAGCGGCAACGACACGGTCTAAAAACGCCCGCAGCAGCGGTGCAATTCCGATTTCATCGATGGCCCGCATATCATGCGCTGTCACAGCCGTAGCTTGCAGCAATCGCCGTTCCTCACCGTCAACGGAACGCAGCCCCATAATACAGACATTGGCCGGATCGACAGGGGCTGGCACTGGCCTACCAAGATAGCAATCAAACCCCGACATGCCGCAGGCATAGGCCAGCGGTGTGCCGTGCAAATTGCCACTGGGAGACGACCCGAGAGAGTTAAAATCCGCATGCGCATCCAGCCAGAGCACAAACTGCGGCCGCCCCTGCTCTGCCGCGGCAGCAGCATGGCCAGTCACTGTCCCAGCTGACAGCGCGTGATCCCCCCCCAAATAAATCGGGATGTCCTTGCCCGCTGCCAAGGTTTTTGCCTGCTTGTGCAAAGCGCGCGTCCAACCAGCAACAGTTTCAACCTGTTTGAGATGGCCGTAGCCGGTTTCGACCGGCGCGACATCTTCGGGTACTGCGTTTCCCAAATCGGTGACTGTGTGGCCGAGCGTCTCAAGCTCTTGTGCCAAACCGGCTGTTCGATAGGCATCAGGCCCCATCAAACATCCGCGGCGTCCGGCCCCTGCTTCGATGGGGGCTCCGAGCAGTGCAATACGGCTCATGCCTCTGTCCCAGCTGCGCTTTGGGTGAGGTTCGGGGCAATCATTTCCAAAGTCCAAGGCGTATGACGTAGACGCTGGCGCATGTCTCATTCCTAATACTGATTGAAGATACATCAAAATAGCACAGGAAAATTAGCAAATTATATAGACAAGAAGCACATATCTACCATTCACAATTGACACTATGTGTATTCCCACCTAACAGATCGCCATGCAAAACCTTGATGACCTTGATCGCCGCCTGATTTCTATCCTTCGTGAAGACGGGCGTGCCCCCATCTCAAAATTGGCCACTATTCTGGGTGTGACACGGACCACAGTGCAGGCACGGCTTGATCGGCTGCTAGACAGCGGGGCCGTGCTGGGCTTTACCATTCGGGCCCGTAAGGAACATGGTCCCGACGGTGTCCACGCCATCATGATGATTGAAGTTTCAGGCCATTCAACCAGCGCGGTTATTCGCCGTTTGCGCGGGCTTCAAGAATTGCGGCAACTGCATTCCACCAATGGAAAATGGGATCTGGTTGCACAGCTCACCGCTGACAGCCTACCCGATTTTGACAGGGTGCTGCGCGAAGTCCGGCAGGTCGAAGGCATAACCAATAGCGAAACCTCGATTTTACTTAGCTCAGCGTGACGCGGCGCAAAACACTGGGAATACCCGCCCACCGCCCGTTTGGATCGCGGCCCTAGCGGGCCCAAATGGCTTTTTTCGAACCAAACCAATTGCCAGAAAAATGCTGTCAGAATACCGTGCAAGCAAGACCTATCAAAAAATCGGGCGGATGCTTCCAAAGCAGCTCGCCCATTGCCATGGATCTAGAAGACATCAAATTTATACTCTTCGGGGAAAACCAATGAAAAAACTGCTTTTGGCCACGGCCGCGATCCTGACGATTCCACACATCGCCAGCGCTGGGGATTCAACCAGCTTGGACGGGTTGCCTCCGGTTTTCTCACCGCGTCCGTATTCGCCCTATGCTGAACGGGCCTTTCCCGAACACGTCTATTTTGGCGACACGCATGTGCATACCGGCCTGTCAGGCGATGCCGGCGGCGGCGGCACCCGATTGATGCCGCGTGATGCCTATCGTTTTGCACGCGGCGAAGAGGTCACTTCAAACACCGGTCAGCAGGTTAAACTGCGCACACCCTTTGATTTCTACATGATTACCGACCATTCCGATGGCATGGGGGCGATCACGGACATGATCGCCGGCACCCCGAACATATTGGCTGATCCGGACGGCAAAAAGTTTCACGAAGGCTTTAGCGCCGGTGGCCAGCAAGCACAGGAAGCCGCCACCGAGCTGGTTCGACAGTTTTCACAAGGGGAGCTGTCCGAAGCCCTGAACTATCAACCGGGAAACCCCGCCTATAAACGTGTCTGGGACGGGATTATCCAAGCCGCTGAAGAATTCAACGATCCGGGCCATTTCACCACCTTTATCGCCTATGAGTGGACGTCGCTGGAAAAAGGAAACAACCTGCATCGCAACGTGATTTTTCGCGATGGGCCTGAACGGGCCGGACAAATTGTGCCCTATACCACCACACCGCCACTCGGCAGCCCAGATCCCAAAGATTTATGGAAATGGCTGGAAAACTACGAAGCCGCAACTGGCGGCGATGTGACCGCGATCCCGCATAACGGCAATCTTTCCAATGGTATGATGTTTGCCTTGCAAGACGATTTCAATGGCGGGGCCGCCTATGATGCCGACTATGCCCAGCAGCGCAACAAATGGGAACGCCTGTACGAGGCCACTCAAATCAAGGGTGACGGAGAGGCCCATCCAATGCTGTCCCCAGATGACGAGTTCGCCGATTTCGAAACGTGGGATTGGGCAAATCTGGATGCCTCCGAAGCCAAAACCCCCGAGATGTTGCCGGGCGAATATGTCCGGTCCGGTTTGCAACGTGGATTTCAGCTTGAAAACACATTGGGCATCAACCCGTTCAAATTCGGCCTTGTTGGTGCGTCCGACACGCATACGGGGCTTTCGACACCGGACAACGACAACTTTTTCGGCAAATTTACGGCCTATGAGCCAAGTGAGCATCGCGCAAATCACCTGTCGAAACGCAATGAAGCACTCGATATCGAATATCATTCCTGGCGGTATATCACCGGCGGTTTGACCGCCGTTTGGGCCACAGCCAACACCCGCGGTGCCATTTTTGACGCGATGGAGCGGCGCGAAGTCTATTCCACCACGGGTCCACGCATAAGAGTGCGTTTCTTTGGCGGATGGGATTTCACGGCGGACGATGCGAACCGGCGCGATCTGGCCGTGGTTGGATACACCAAAGGCGTGCCAATGGGGGCCGATTTACACCCCAGCACATCGCAAGCACCTTCATTCTTGGTCTACGCGCTTCGGGATCCACAAGGCGCAAATTTGGACCGCGTGCAAATCGTCAAAGGATGGCTGGATGCAGATGGTAGCCCGCGCGAACAAGTGTACGATGTCGCATGGTCTGACAATCGGGTGCCGGGCAGCGACGGCAAGTTGCCTGCCGTCGGGAACACCGTTGACCTGTCCGTTCCATACTGGACCAACACAATTGGGGCAGCCGAACTGGGAACCGTGTGGCAAGATCCTGATTTTGATCCGTCACTACAAGCGTTCTACTACGCCCGTGTGATCGAAATTCCGACTCCGCGTTGGACGGCGTATGATGCTGTGAAATTCAATCTCACTTTGCCAGAAAAGATCCCTTTGACCGTGCAGGAACGCGCCTATTCCTCCCCGATCTGGTTCAACCCAGAACCCTGAACTGTTCCGGCTCTGTCGGACTGTATGCGGCCGCACCTTTGGGGCGGTCGTCCAAGCTGCACTTATTCAATCGAAAATATTCCAGCCAGCACAGACTTCGAACCGGATGCGCCCTGTTCAGATACTTGGGCACCGTCGCCCGTGTTCTATCTGTGTTTGTCGCTGGCGCGTAAGCGGCTCATTGTGACCGGCGTGATCCCCAAAAATGATGCAATCAATGAATGTGTAAAAATATCTTCATAGCCGGGAAAAGTTTGGCGAAACCAGTTTAGCCGCTCAGCCCCGCCAAGGGCTGCGAGGCACCACTCTCGGTCGGCTTTATCGCTTAAGGCGTCACGCAAAACACCATTGGCCCAATTCCGGATCGGCTCGGACGAGATCATCAGGTTTGAGAGCAGTTCATTGTCGATCCGAACAACCGAAGCATCCGTCGTTGCCACAATAGACACGAGAGACATACCGAGCCGCGTTCGGGCAATATTTGGCGTGACGACAACGGGGCCCACATAAAATCCGACACAAATCTCTTTGCCCTCCTGGTCACAAATACTGCTTGCCAAACACCCTTCCAATAGAATGAATTCGTCTGTTTCGGGCTGCCCTTGCTGTGTCAGGTACGAGCCTTTGTTCAATTGCTTGCCTGTCCAATCAGACGCAAAACCGCCCGCCCCAGCCATGTAACCAAGATCGGACGATTGTGTAAGAAAGGTTCGTAGATCCATCTTGGCGTACCTTATCAAATGATAATGCGACTGACTGCGTCAACGACCATGTGTGGCACAGCACAAGGAGATTGCAAAATGCCGAAAAGAATTCAGTTCAAACACATCGGATGGATCGCGATTGGTGCGGGCGTAACAGGCGTATCAATCTATCTGCTTATGATCAATGTAACGCTCGCCCATATCGAAGCTGTCTCTGGCCAGATCCCTTTTGACATGCGCCCTTTCGGGTATGCCCCCGCAGATGCCGCGATGATGCTTGATGCCTTGGGTGCCGATGGCCGCAAATACTATCTCAGCCACCAGATCTTGCTGGATACCATTTATCCGGCCATGCTCGCGCTGACTTTGATCGCTACCATTTGTTGGTTTGGCCAACGCATGCCAAAAAGCAAACTTGTGCGCGCAGGCATCGCCGCTTCGGTTGGGGCCGCTCTGTTCGATTATGTCGAAAACCTTGGTATCGCGGCTATGATTTTGAACTGGCCAGACATTTCCGCACCACTTGTTTTTTCGGCGAGCGCAGCGACAATTGTAAAGTCGTGTCTTACAACTGTGGCTGTTTCAATGGCGTTTCTCATCGGAATAATCTGGACGCGATTGCCAAAAGAAGACCTAGGGCGATAGGCAGCCAACGGCACATTCATCCGCTTGGCCGGCGTTCGACCCACAAAAAGGCTGCACTCAAGCTCGTGTCAAAGCCGGCACCCATCACACCCAGCGTAGCAGCCGGTATTGGTCCGATGAGTATCACAAAAGGCTGCGTCGGGATGGCTTCAAAGTCTCCCCTCCCATGCATGGAAACATGCTCTTGCAGGCAATAGATGGCGGCAAGGGTAATTGGTCAGTGCTGCCATCTGGACCTGACAATTCGATCACGTAGATATCGGCACGTTCTGTTTCCAACCAAAGCATTCCGTCCGGAATAATCGAGACGGCTCACCTGAACAGCCATGAAATTTTTCATCGTCGCAGCGGTCGCTTCAAAATTCGCTCCACCCGGTTTTTTCGTCGTGTTTTTGAACAGATTTGCGCTGTGTCGATGGTAGTGTCCTAGGATAGTCCAGAAATGGATGGGGGCCGCAACAAGCGATCCCCACAAATATCGGCGCGCAGCATTGAGCCGCGCCATCGGTCGCAATGGACACACTTCGGTTTCCTCCCCGAGCACAGGGTCGCAGGCACAAGTCAGAGCGGTTTCCATTCGAATTTTGAGGTCAACCTTGTTGAATGTGACTGGGAACTAACCCGGTATGCCCCACCATTCGTGGCCTCGCTTCTTTTGAAGGCTGTCTAGTGCGGTCTGAATGGCAGCACAAAAACCCGAAAATTGGAGTGGCATTAACCCCTCTCGCCGTCCTGAAGCTTTGCGGCGCACAGGGTTCGCTTTTCCCGGATCGGCGGGTTTTTCAATTTCTGCTTTGGGGTGACATGTGAGCACCTGTATCTCCGCAAGGCAGATTTGAGCCCAAGGCACCCGATATTGCAGGGCGCTTCGAAAGTCGCTAACAGTGGATTTAGCAGAACGCCGGGTCAACGGCGCTGTTTACACCGAGACCTTCTATGACATTCTCAAAGATGGCTGCCTATGAGCAGCCACTCAAGTGGCTGGCTGTTGCGCTGGGGCTTATGAGCACCGTTTCTATCGTTCAAGACTGGCAGCTTGCTGCAATGATGTTTGGATTGCCGTTCTGTTTGATATGGATTTATTGTGCATGGCTACGCACCGAGCCACAGCTGAAGTACATCAACATAGTTTTCACGCTGCTTTATATTTACGGGATAGCGCGATATTTTTTGATTGACGGATGACACTTGAGATTGGTGCCCCGTGTGAAAATGCACGTGAGCCAGATCCGCTTCGCTGCCATCTGCCCAACACTACACTGTAAGACACACAAAACCCTGATGATCATACGCGGTTTCAGCGCCTTCCCGCGATATTGAGGGGCTGCTGCGCTGGCTCTGTCCTGCGCAGCAGCGCGATGATAGCGCGGCATGCTGTCCGCGCCCATCGCGCATTCCCAGCTATAGCCCGGCTGCGATGGCCGAAAACTTTTCTAGCGCGCCCTGCATCCGTAGAACGGCCGGATTGTCGGAGGCTAAACCATGCGACGGTGCAATCGCCGTCGGTTCATCATATGTGGCCCATGTCTGTCCATTCACGTCTTCGAAAAACAAAATCCGCAAAGGCAGGTAGAGTGCCATGGTTTGCCCCTGTTGCAGCGCCGTCGCCCCGATTTTAGGACTGCCAAACAGAACAACTGTCGTTGGGCGCAAGGTTTCCCCGACCGACGCATTGCCCTGTGCAAAATCGACGATTGTGAATACCCGCGCTCCGGCGGCTTCTACGGCACCTGTCAACCTTTCAACAGATGTCTCAACGCTTGCATTGCTGGCGATATTGATGCGCTCTGCCATGGCTGTACTCGCTGCAAGACCAATGAGGATTGCGGTTCCAAGTGTTCTGAAGTTTCCCATTTCCATCTCCGATATGTTTCAATGCTCGATTATTGCCGGATCTACGGTCATAGTGCTTGGGCGGGGCTGGCCCGTTTCTGGAGGATTTTGGGAGGATCGACTTTTGGATACTGCTCATCCCGAGATTTGGCGCTTTGAACCGTTTGTTTTGAACATGGCCGCCTCCGAATTGACCCGCGATGGACAGGCCGTCGGCATCGAGCCACAAAGCCTGCGCATTTTGGCCTATCTGATTGCCAACCGGGACCGAGTGGTCAGCCGCGATGACCTGATCGAAACGATTTGGCAAGGACGCTCCATTAGCGATTGGGCGGTGTCCGGTGCAATCAAGGCTGTACGGGCGGCCCTTGGCGATCAGGGCAAGGAAAAGCAATTTGTTCGAACCATCCATTCGAGGGGCTATCGGTTCGTTGCCGATGTCATCCCGCAAGTTCAAAACACACCAAAGCCGACCGTGCTGGTGCGCCTGTTTCGCGTCCCTCCAGACGTCGAGAGCGCGGCCTATTTGGCCGATGGCCTAACGGATGATCTGATCACAAGCTTGTCGCGCCACCATGGTTTGAAAGTAATGTCTTACAATTCATCACGGGCTCTTTCGGATAAAGAGCCGCCCAAGGACATCGGAATTTCCAATATCGTCGACGGAAGCCTGCGCCAATTTGGCGACATTATCCGCATCAATGTATCGGTTCTAGACAGCACAGGGACGGATCAAGTCTGGGCAGAACGGTTCGATCTGACCAGAGCAAGCCTGCTGGCAGGGCATGACCGGATCGGGGATCGTTTGGCCGATGTTTTATCGCCAGGCCGGCCAGTGGCGCACCCTTTGCAACACGGAACCCGCAATCCTGAGGCCTATGACCAATACTTGAAGGGGCGCTATGCCTACTTTAGATATGAACCCGCCGCATTTGCCGAAGCACTGGATCATTTTTCCCGCGCAGCCAAGCTTGACCCGACATTTGCCGATGCCGTCGCCCAACAGGCTTATTGCCGAAACACTCTCTATGTCTTTGGGTTGCCGGGCGCTGACAAGACGCTCGACGCGGCCGAAGCGCTTGCCAGACGAGCGATCCAACTCGATGATGGATCGGCGCTAGGATACGCGAAATTGGGCTGGGTTTTGGGCTATCGCGGACAACCCGACGCAACCATTGCAGCGTTTGAGGCCGCCCTTGCGCGAAATCCAGACAGTGCTGAAGTCTACCATTCCTACGGCGAAACGATGAACCGTTTGGCACAACCCGACCTTGCCGAACCGCTGCTCCGAACCGCGTTCTCCAAAGACAGCTATTTTCCGCCAAGCTGGGATTTTCCGCGCGGACACACAGCACTTCTTTTGGGGGAACATGCCCAGGCGATCGCGCAATTCTGCTCTGTTCTCGAAAAAGTTGACCGTTTTATTCCCGCTCGTGTCCAACTTGTCCGGGCATATTGTGAGGCTGGAGACCGTGAAGCGGCGGCCGCTGAAGTCGCAAAGATCAAAACCATCGCCCCGAAGTACAGTCTCGCACACGCAGAACGCATGTTTCCCTATCCGGTCGCCAAAGTCCGTGACGGCCTGATCGCCGCGCTGACCGGAGCGGGCATGACGTAACCCGGTACGCGCAAAGAATTTCTGCGGCTAGGCCTTAAAACCGGCCATCCGGCTTTGCCAGACGGACCGATGGCAGCGCGTTTGAAATGAACCAAACCGAAGCTGACGAACATGATTGCGATACAGGTTTTTAACACAAAACCTTTCCACATGAGGTTTGAAAGGGGATCCTCGGATTCCAAGGGCGAAAGCCATAGGGATTGATATTGACGTCACATTGGAAGCGCGAAGCTTTGCGCCGATCTCAATCGTGGTCAGTTCAAGGTCAAGTCTGGTCCGCCTGCCCCCACTTCAAACCGCAGCTATGGCATTTTTCAGCAGTTGGCGCACATTGTCCGCAACGTCCTTGAGATCATCGTTCGGGATCGCCTGCATCGATGCGACCGGATCCACGGCGCTGATTTCGATCCCCTCTTCGGTCTCGCGCAGGATAACGTTGCAAGGCAACATCGCGCCGACCCGAGGCTCCATGCCGATAGCTTCCCAAGCCATGGTAGGATTGCAGGCCCCCAAGATGCGATACGCTGCCATATCCTTGTCGATCTTCTTCTTCATAGTCGCTGCAACGTCGATTTCCGTGAGGACACCGAACCCGTTTTCCGCCAACGCATTGCGAACCCGCGCATCGACATCATCAAAGCTTGCGTCTTGGATAATGCGATTGATTGTGTAGGTCATGAAGAACTCCCTCGTTTCAAATATTGATCTTTCAAAATGCAAACCGCCGAGCATTGCGCGAATGGCAGCTGCGGCAGGTTATTGCGTGGCGCGCTGCAGTTACGCTGCACTTCAACATCGTGCAGTCACTAAAGACCGGCCCCAATTTTGATTTTCAATAGCTTCAGAAATCTCCAAAGCGCCGTCAAGCTCTAAGCAGTGATGCCGTAAAGTGATTTTCATCCTCGTATGGTACAGCGGGTTGCCGCTGCCCAGCGTGCCAACATCTGCGCAGTCTACGGATTGCCGGTTTCTCGATCCGTGGGACAAGGCCGCGACCAATCGGAAAACCTGCCGCCATACGAAGCCCCTTGCCTTTGGAAAACGCTACCGATTAACTGAAGCTACCCCTGCCCCGTAATGTAAGTGCGACGGGGCCTGCCGTCGAATAAAGAAAGAGAGACTTGGGAAATGTTTGCGCGAGAGCATATTGAATACAAAGCCTTGGACCTGCCGGATCGCGCAGACCTAACCGACGAAGAGATGCTTTCGCAGGCTCGGGAATTCTACGATACAATGAAACGCCGCCACACGGTTCGCCACTTTTCTGACCGGCCAGTGGCACGAGATGTAATTGAGAAGTGTATTGCCACTGCAGGGACAGCGCCTTCTGGGGCAAATCATCAACCTTGGCATTTCGTGGCCATCTCGGACCCCGAAATTAAAAGACAAATTCGCTTGGCCGCCGAGGAGGAAGAACGCAAGTTTTATGAAGGAGCCGGTGGTGATGAATGGCTAAAAGCGTTGGAGCCACTTGGCACAAATGAAGACAAACCGCATTTGGAAAAAGCGCCTTGGTTGATCGTGATATTTGCGCAGCGCTGGGGGCATTTTGACGACGGCACCCGCTTCAAGAACTATTACGTGCCAGAAAGTACCGGCATAGCCTCAGGAATCTTGTTGACCGCACTGCATCTCGCTGGGCTCGTTTCATTGACGCACACGCCCAACCCGATGAAATTTTTGACCCAATTGCTCGGGCGTCCAGATCACGAAAAACCGATCATGATTGTCGCGGTTGGTCATCCAAGTGCAGATGCGAAAATTCCGAAAGTGGCCAAATTGAAAAAGCCGCTCACCGAAATCATGACCCTTTTGGAATAAGCCACCGTCTATGACGAAGTTTGTGCGCTTTTTCGCAGTTGTTGGGCTGCATCCGGCGCGGTTAAGCTGTTCATTGCACCAGATGACGTCGGTGTTTATTTCAACGTTGTGCCAACTGCCCGTGGCTGGTGATTGTCCCCCGAGCTGGGCCCTTGCGCAACGCGACACCGTTCGAGTGGCTGATCTTGTTGATGATCCTCCACACTGCCCCTGAAAGTCATCGTGAAGCCCCGCGGCAGTAATCAGTTGTCCTGAGCGCTTTTCGAAAGGCCTTGCCCCAGACCGGATGACCGGTGCCGGCCCAAACCGGATGTTAGAAGAAAGGCAGCGCACTGCCTTTCGGGAAGACTCAGTTTCGACCGATTGGTGTCAAAGCATCAAAAGGCTTGCCGACAGCCTCCAAGTATTCGGATTCGTCCCAAAACCCGATCAAGATACCCGTTTCAGCGGCTTTTTTCTGGCGGGCCAAAACCTCTGGTGTCGCTGTGATGCGGGTGTGATGCTGGGTTGCCCATTTCAAAAGAGCGGCCTCCATCCTTGCCCGTGTCGCAACGTGTTCGTCTGCTGGCGATGTACCAAGATCGATCACCTCATCGGGGTCGGTTTCGAGATCAAACAGCACCGGATCAAACCCTTCGCAGCGTATAAACTTCCAGCGTCCATCAAAAATCATCGTAGTATGGGCTTGATCCTGCGGCTGTTTCAATGTTCGTGCCATGTCAGACCAGTGGTAGTCATGCTCACTGATCACATATTTCCGATCGAAGCCCACAGTCCCCTGCAACAGCGGACTCAGGTCACGACCTTCGATAACCTGAGGTTTATCCGGGCAGCCCAGCGCCTTCATAAACGTGGGGGCCAAATCGATCATCTCGACCAAAGCATCCGAGGCTTGGCCGCGTGTTATGTCTGCTGCGGGCCGGGGGTCAGAGATGATAAGCGGCACTTTCACTGCCATCTCGTGGTAGAAATCCTTGTCCCCCATCCAGTGATCGCCCATGTAATCGCCATGGTCAGATGTAAAGGCGATCATCGTATTGTCACTCAGGCCTTGCGCATCCATCCATGCGAACAGACGCCCCAGATTGTCGTCCAGCTGCTTGATAAGCCCCATGTAAGCCGGAATCACATGTTCGCGGACGTGGTCCCGCGCAAAGCTTTTGCAGACCCGCGCGCCTAGGTAGGCTTGCATCAGTGGATGTGGCGTTTCCTTTTCCGCCAACGACCGGATAGGCGGAATGATGTGTGTTTCATCATACATATCGTGATAGGGTGCAGGCACGATGTAGGGCCAATGTGGTTTGATGTAGGACAGGTGACACACCCATGGTGCATCCCCCTTGGCGGCGTCGGTCATGAATTCCATAGCGCGGTTGGTCATATACGCGGTTTCCGAGTGTTCCTCGGGGATATTCGCCGCAAGACGCGAATTTTTGAGAAGCCAAGCCGAAAGAAGCTCGCCGTCCTCATCCAGCCCGGAATTTGCGAAATCTTCCCATGGATTGTCTGATGCGTACCCATGTGCCAATAGATAATCGTCATAGTTGGACCAGTTTTGCCGCGCGCTGTCAGGGTGCAACCCGTCATCGCGATCAAACGGTTCAAACCCACATTCCGAGACACGGACTCCGATTTCGCTGGCCGGATCAATCCCAAGCCACGCCATGCCTTCGACATCTGCGGTCATATGGGTTTTACCGACCAGAACTGCACGTGCACCTGCGTCGCGTAGATGGTCGCCCAGCGTTGGTTCGCCCACCCGCAACGGCATGCCGTTCCAGGTTGATCCATGGCTGCGAACATAGCGTCCGGTATAGGCCGACATTCGCGACGGACCACAGACAGGTGATTGCACGTAGGCATTATTGAACTGAACCCCACGGGCCGCCAGCGCGTCGATATGCGGGGTATGTAGATGCGGGTGGCCGTAGCAGCTCAGATAATCGAACCGCAGCTGGTCTGCCATGATCCATAGTACATTCGGTCTGTTTGTCATTCCGTCGGCTCCTTTGCTGCGATGTCGCTGGCAGGTCGATGTGCGAATTCTTCGAACCGGTCAAGAAAACCGACGAAGGTTACAATCTCGTCTTCTGTGAAGACATCGCGCAATGCTGCGCGTCGACGCCCCATCACCGGCGCAGCAAGATCATAGGCTCTGCGCCCCTCATCCGTGAGCGTGACGATCGTCTGCCGCCCGTCGTCGGCAGCCCGCCGCATGTCCACAAGCCCTTTTTCCTGCATTCTCGGCAAGGCCCTGCTGAGCAATGAATGATCCGCGCGCTGGGTTGATGCCAGATCGCTGATTGTCATCGGTCCAGCCTCATGCAGGTCCCAAATCGTGCGCCATTCGACAATGGAAATCCCCCCGCCCCCCTTCAGCAATCGTTGGGCTTGTTTGCGGGATGCCGCATAGATAGAGGCCAGCCGCGCAAAGACGTTGGTGTCTTCTCTGGCTTGCCGCGCTCGGATGCGGGCTACGTCGCGCTCGGCACTCTTGGTCATGGTCTGTCTCCTCCTATGTGATAAAGCCCCAAAAAAAATTGCGTGACAAGTCATATATTTTCCGCATACCTTTAAAGAGAGGCCTCGCGTTGCGAGAACCTCCGCCCTTGGGAGGGGGCAGATCATTTGGGAGGATACTATGATCAAAAAAGCGCTATTGGGTGGCCTATTGGCCCTCGCTCCATCGCTTGTCGCTGCGCAGGCAACGCTGACCGCTGAAACAACATCGCCGGGCTCGACCCCGCACTATGTCGACACAACACTGGCTGCTGTTCTGGCCAGTGCCGGTGTGGCCAACTTGCAAATCACCGAAGGGGCAACGCTGACCAATTCGGTTGAAGCTGTGGCTGATGGGCGTCTGGACATGGCTCCTGCACCACTCATTTTACCATTTTTGCTGTCGCGCGGCATCGGCCCCTATAGCGGCGTCGGCCCGGAAAAGGGCGCTGAAGCGGCCGGAAATATCCGCGCTTTGTTCTTCCAGGTGGCCTCGGCGCAAATGTTCGGCCACTACAACAGCAATCCGATTGAAAATATTCGCGACCTTAAGGGTAAGCGCATCTGGAACGGTCCACCGCGCGGCGCGGCACTGACCTCTGGACGCGCTATGATCCAGCTTCTTTCGGGCCTCAAAGAGGGTGAAGGCTATGAAGGCGTTCAAAGCCCTTGGCCTGACACAGTGTCCAGCATCACTGGCGGCGCAGTTGACGGATGGACAATTCCCGAGGGGTTGCCATCGGGCCGAGAGATTGCCATCGCAGCTGCCGGTGGGATCACCATCTATGATGTTCCATCCGATCTATTGGCAAGCAAGTTGGGCCAGCAGATCGTGGCGGCCCCAGGCCACGCGCCTTATTCTGTCCCAATTGATGACTTCCGGGCGGCTTATGCGGGCAATGACATCACCGTCGTCACCGATGATGACAGCTTTGATACGTTTGCTTTGGCCTTTGCGCAGATCGTAACTGCATCCATGGATGAGGAATTGGCCTACAAGATCACCAAGGCCTATCTGGAAGGCGAAGACCGCTTTTTAACCGGATCGCCACGCGGACCCTTTTTGGGGCTAAGCTTCGGTGATCTTGATGGCAAAAGCCAAGGCGTCTGTGGCGCTGTCCAAATGAAGATGCATCCCGGCGCGATCCGTGCCTACGAAGATGCTGGCCACTCGGTTGCGGATTGCTTGCGCCCTTAATCCCTAAAATCAAGCGGGGTCGGCACTGACCGACCTCGACTTTGGAAGGCAGACCTCATGTCACATCCCGCTGATGCCACTGGCATAAGCCGCCCGATAACTATTGCCTTGGGCTTTATTCTTGTTGTCGTTGGCATGCTCAACACAATGCCGGAAATCCCCGGTTTGCAGGCATGGGCACGAGACATAACTGGGCAAAGCACTTTGCGGGTCTCTGGCTTCCCCCCCGAATTCTTCTACCCCCCGGTCTTCTTGCTGATGATGGTTATCGTGGCCCTTGATGCCAGCGTGTACCGGGCTTGGAAAACCGACAAACCGCAGTTGGCCTGGCTTGGATTGCTATTAGACTTCGGTCTTGTTTTTGCCGCCTTCCTCGCGTCCTTGGGCTATCTTGTCGAAATCGACTCTGTCTGCCTTATCGATCAAATCACCGGCGAACGCGCACGCCTTATCCAAGATGCAGCCGAGCGGTCTGCCGGTGTTATTCCCGGCATCTCGTTTGACGCTGAAGTACCGGCTTGTCAGGCGCGATTTGGCGTCTGGATCATCCCGCTTTTGTTCACCATCATCACTCTGTTTTTCCTCTACAATGTGCGGGTATGGGGCATTCCGCTGGTAGCCGTCGCCAGCATTGTCGTGATCTATACGGTCGGCACCGCGCTGATCTGGATGTTTGACCTGAGCGACAACAGTTTCTTGCTCACGAAACTTGGGGCTGACGGCGGCGATGTACAGGCCGCTGCAATCCAAAAAGCAACCAATGTGTTCATCACGCCGGACGGTTTCATGGGCCGGTTCATGGACATTATCGTGAACCAAGTGTTTCCCTACGTGATCTTGGGCGCGCTGTTTGGCACCTCGGCTGGCGGTACTTCCTTGATAAAACTGGCCGTTCGCGCCACCCGCAATCTACGCGGCGGCCCGGCACATGCGGCCATCGTCTCCTCTGCCATGTTCGGCACAATTACGGGCGGACCGGTGACCAACGTGTTATCAACAGGCCGCCTGACCATTCCAATGATGAAGCGCAACGGATTCTCACCTCAGTTTGCCGGCGGGGTCGAGGCAGCGGCATCGTCAGGGGGGCAAATTATGCCGCCCGTCATGGGCGTGGCCGCCTTCGTTTTGGTTGCTTTGACGGCAGTGCCCTACACCAAGGTCATCACAGCGGCTTTTCTGCCTGCTATGTGTTTCTTTTTCTCGATCTTTTTGGCGGTCATGTTTCAAGCGCGGCGCGAAAAGATCGAAACCATGCGCGAAGTTCCCGATGATCTGGTCATGGACCGCCAAGACTGGCTAAACCTCGTTATTGTCTTTGTGCCGATTCTGACCATTTTGTTTTTGCTTTTGGGCAGCAAGGACATCGTCAGCACCGGTTGGATTTCCAGCATTATGCCCGCCTTTGTGACACAAACCATTGTCAATTCGACCGGTGATGCAACCTCGGCGGGTTGGTGGGCTGTCGCTGTGTTACTGCCGCTGTTGTTCCTTGACCCGCACACACGGGCCAAACCGTCTAAAGTGATCGTGTCGCTGGCCGAAGGCGGCATCTTGATATCGCGCCTTTTTCTGCTGTTGTTTGCGGTGTCGATCATCTCGGCTTTCCTAAACGAAAGCGGACTGACCGGAGAGCTGACCCGCGCCGTGACCTCGTGGCTAGAAACGGCGCAAGCCCTGCGGATTTTTGGAATGGAGATCAAGATCGTCGGCGGTGTCTACCTGATGCTGGCGCTGACCTGTGCCATGCTTTGCGCCATTTTGTTGGGCATGGGGATGCCAACTGTGCCCGCCTATGTGAACGTGGCGCTGCTGCTTGGGCCGTTGCTGGCCAATCTTGGCGTTAGCTTGTTCACGGCACATATGTTCGTATTTTACTTTGCTGTCGCATCGGCCATTACTCCGCCTGTGGCCATTGCTGCATTCGCAGCGGCCTCCATCACCCGTACGGAACCCATGCGCACCGCCATCTCGGCTGTTCGCGTTGGGATTGTCATGTTCACCATTCCCTTTGTCTTCGCATGGTATCCGGAACTGCTCCTGATCGAAGAAGCAGTGACGATTACAGACAGCACCGGCCAAAGTGTCCTGATCGACGGCTACAGTGGCACAGTAGATTGGCCCGCACTGTCGATGCTGGGCGCACGTTTGGTTTTGGCGCTGTATCTGATTGCCTCAGCATTGGCATTTTTTGACCGCCATGCCCTTCGGGGTTGGGAAGTCGCCCTAAGACTTCTGGCTGCTGTGCTGGTTCTTTGGAAAACTGTGACAGTGATGTGGATCGGGCTGGTCTTGGCTGCCTTGCTGATCGGGCTTCATTCCGCATTCACGCGGTCCGATCGAAACACAGCCCCCGAATAGAGGGCATTTCGGGAAAACCGACCACGCCAACTGTACGCCATGCCGCAGCATCTCATGCTATTGGCGGTCATGACATCTGGCGGCACAGGGCCAGCCGCCTTGTTCGCTGCCCGGCAGGGCATTGCGCAGAAATGTCCCGAATGGGTGTGTTGATCCAAAAGCTGCCCGACCCGCCGGAAGACCTGTCACCAAGGCCGACGGTTCGGATGATGAGTGGCACAATAGAAAGCCGACGACGAATTCCTATCGCCCCTGTTCAAGCTCAACCAAGAGCGCGCAAAGGCTAAGGCCAACACAAACGGTTTTGTCAAAAAGCTCCAAAAGGTGTTCAAGCCAAGCGTTTGGGCTGGCACAGGGCTTGATGCGCTCCTTTTAAAAGCGCTTAAGGTTGAAATCATGGTGCATATCGCGGCCATATCACACTGGCGCAAACGGTTGAGCCCGCCAGCCACAGTTGTGCCCACGGGCACCGGGCCGGTCCCTCTCATGTTGGAGCGTTCCGGGCAAACCGACGATGCGGTCTGTCTTGGCAGCTTTGCGCAGCTACGTACAAATCAGCCGCAATGAACAACGCAAGCTCACCATAGGAAACACGTCTGGTTTGGGCTAAAATACCCTATTCAATCGAACACCAAGCGTGGGCACGGATATGAGGTTGGAAAACGGACCAAGCCTGTTCCGCCACGAAATCGTGCCCTTGGCTTACATCGGCGGGGCACCGGTTATCAAACGGGAGGACCGCGGTACGTCATCCCTTTCGGCTCTACGAGAAACAAACTTTTGCGACGTCAATGTGAGGGCAGCTTGGAGATTTTGAATCGGACGCCTTTCCATTGGCAGACTTGGGTTCCAGTCAAGCTCAGTATCGCGAAAAAGGTGACGCATACCTGAAAATTGCCTAAAGCTTACCACAGCATACTTCTACAGCGGCCCACAGCCGACCTTGACCTGGCGCTTGGATGCAGCGCCGCAGTTTCCCAGAAACAGCCATTGGTCCAACAGTGCAGCATTTTGCTGGTCGGAAATCTGCTCTGCGGGACAAAGCGCTTTTTCGCTGCGTTGTCTCCAATATTCGCTCTAGGTGTTTCATCAAGGAGGTGCACCTGTCCTGCTCTCAAAATCCTTTTGCCTCAACGTCTTTTGAGAGCCGTTAACAATCGCTCCCCGCAGCTCTGTTACAATGTGCTACAAGTAACGAAGGGGGATTTATTTCAATGTCCATTCATCGAAGCAGTTTTCCGAATGTCCAAGTAGATCTGCTCTTGGCCTATGCGGGGATGGAGACCGACCTGATGTTCACGCATGGCATCGACCTACCGGGTTTTGCCTCTTACCCGCTCTTGGAAACGGAAGACGGTCGCGCACTTATCCAACGGTACCTGAAGGATATGATTGCGTTGGGCGACGCGAGCGGCACCGGCGTGATTTTAGAAAGTCCGACATGGGTTGCAAACCGAGACCGTGGAGCCGCCATCGGCTACTCCCCTGAACAGCTCAAACAATTAAACCAACAGGCGATAGCACTGATGGCAGAACTGCGCGCGGAAGCTGGTGACGTACCGACCATAATCAGCGCCAACATAGGGCCGCGCGTTGATGCCTATGCTCCAAAAGATCAAATGAATGCTGACGAGGCAGAACGCTATCACTCGGAACAGATCTCGGCTCTGGCCGAGACAGAAATTGATATCGTCAGTGGCTACACGCTTGCCTACAGCACCGAGGCGATTGGCATTGTCCGGGCGGCGCAACGGTTCGGACTGCCCGTCGTAATCGCGTTCACCGTCGAAACTGACGGACGGTTGCCAACCGGTGTCCCTTTGGAGATCGCTATATCGGAGGTGGATGCAGCTACCGACGAATACGCCGCTTATTTCATGATCAATTGCGCGCATCCCGACCACTTCGCTTCCATCCTTGAAGATCGTCCCTGGATTCAACGGGTCATGGGCATAGTGGCAAATGCCTCGCGTTGCAGTCACGCTGAGTTGGACGAAGCAAAGGCGTTGGATGACGGCGATCCGGTTGAGCTTGGAAAACAGCTATCGGATATCCGCCACAGGTTTCCTCATATACGTGTTTTTGGGGGATGCTGCGGGACAGACATGCGGCATATGAAACAAATTGCAGATGCTTCCAATGCCATGAGACCAAAAGTCTAAACGCCAAGTGAAGGAGGGAGCCAATTGTTAGATATTGATGAACAAATCGAAAGTGTCGAACGGCTTAGAGAACTTCTTCCTACAGAAGGGTTTAAGAATACTTTCCTCAAAGTGACTGATCGGTTGAACGATGTTGCGCGGAAATTCATTGCGCATGCGCCTTTGGTCATCGTCGCAACAAAAGCGTCCGAGGGCCTAATCGACATTTCACCCAAGGGTGATCCTGCTGGGTTTGTCGAAATCTATGATGACAAGACCCTGATCATCCCGGACAGGCTTGGAAATCATCGGGTAGACGGTTTCCAGAACCTTCTTGAAGATCCCAATATAGCGCTCCTTTTTGTTGTGCCTGGCCATGGGGATACGCTGCGTGTCGCGGGCAAAGCACGTATCGTCCGGGACGCGGCGATCAACAAGCGTCACACGATCAATGGAAAGTCACCGCTGCTGGCTCTCGTGATCGACGTCGAAGAAGCCTTCATGCATTGCTCGAAGTCGGTTGTTCGCTCTCGTTTGTGGCAACCGGATCATTGGCCTGAGCGAAAGTCAGCCCCCACACTCGCAGAGTGGGTGATCGCCACCGTGGATCGAGAGCAAACGCTTGATGAGGTGCAGCAGGACCACACTGCAGATGAAGGAACGCGACTTTATTAGAACCCCGTAAACATCGGTCGTCAATCTGGCGGAGCATTTGACGGTTTGGGCTCCAAGCTGCCTTGCGGCAGTGCAACGCTCGATTGGACGCCTGAGTACCGGTCTGAGCGGTCACGAGCAGGCATTTGCCACCAATGGCGGCATGAGCGCAGACCACCATGCTGCAAAGTGCATGAAGGGCCGCTATGCTTTGAGAAAGTGATGTAACCAAGGTGGACGTATGGCCAAAAATGCAAAGCGGGAAGCGGCTAGGCGGGAGCTGCTCCGCCTGCTGGAAGGATTGGAGTTCTATCGGGTCTGGAGAATTTCATGCATAAAAATGGTTAAGGGAACAGTTCTGCAAGAAGACCTTAACGAGATCGTTGAACCCAGCATGGTATTCCTCGAGGAATTCGACAACGCCGGCGGACAATACAACCAAATTCTGCAAGCGGTAAAACAGTGGTATTCGTTCACATACTCCGATTTTTGTTATTTGATGAACGCGGGGAATGAGGCGGGTTCCGCTGGAATTCGTCAGTTCCTGAAGGATTTTCGAGACGAAATAGGTTTTGATTTCCAATCTGAGGCAGGGCTGGTTGCGGAGACGATGAAAAAGGCTCTCAAAATCGGTAGAATTGCCAAGGAGATCGATTACTTTGTGCTCAAGGAACTTGAGGACGCCGCGGATCACGCCATTATGGGAGGCCGTGAACGAGCGCAAGTTTTCGCAATGCTTCGCGACTTCGAGGCCCGATGAAAATGCCATAGATCCGGCTTGAAGATTTTAGGGCACCCTATACGTGACATCACCGGTCGGTCGTTTCCCGTAGTTTCTCGGGGTTGGCCTCTGTCTTGGGAACGCCCCGTTGGCGCGCCCGCAGCACAAAAGCTCGCGTTGTCAGCACTGCCGACATAAGACATCAACGATTTGGCCCACCAAGTTTTTTAGATGCCCGATACAAGCCAATAGCGCAAAATCCTTCGCTGTGGCTCGGCAAGCAGACCCGCCATTCATACTGGCTGCCGCACGGACAAAGGGTCGAACACACAAACTGCCGTACGATTTGCGGACATTCAGCAAACAGACTTTTCAGTCAGCTTTTTGTTTCCCAGCGATCAGTCTTCGCCTTTTAGGTAAAAATGAAAACGCCATGTCGCAAGCCCAGTCGAAAGGCCGTGTTTCTTTTTGGGTGCAAGTGCGTTCAGGCGTCGAGGACCGCGACGATGACAAAAAGGAGCAGAAAGCCAGCCGCGGCCCATATGAAGGAACTTGACCATTTCGATGACAGATCAAGAAACAAATTCGCCGTTGAAGGAGCGCATAAATCTGGCTTGAAAGCTGTTTGGTCTCTAAAAACCAAAACCGGACATGCCCATCATGCGAAAAATCATCATCGCCTGATAGTTAACGGCGAAACCCGATGCTGCGATTGCATTTCCGAACAGGCACATTTGGGTAATTTGTTTCACGGCGCTTTCAACACTTGAGACGCGTCTTCATCGCTAGCCGTCGATGACATTGATCAGTTTGCAAAGCTGGTGTCGGTTTCACTAGAGACTGGTGTTGAACGATCCCGCGCCCGGCCTTTGAAGCAGGGGGCTGATGTCTGGGCATGGAGGGAGGATTGGAGGACTTAGTATGCCTAGCGTCCAACTTCCCGCAGTGACCCTGAATCGTAAAGCCTGGAACAAGGGCCGGACCACCGGACAGAAACGACCGCTGTTTCCCAACTTGTGTGGGCTATCCGCACGCGTCTTGAAATTGCAGGTTATCTTTGTGACCTTGCGCTGTTCAACGTTACGGTGGACAGCGAGTTGCGAAGCGATGATCTCGTCACACTCGCCGTGACCGAATTGGTCAAAGAGGGACGCAGTCGCGAACGGGTTTCGGTGGTTCAGAGCAAAACCAAGCTTCCGGTTCAGTTTGAACTGACTGAAAACACAAGAGACACCGTCATTGCGTGGGGGGATCTCCAAAGATGATCGGCTGCCATTTTCATGTTCCCTAACAGCGTCCATGACCATGCGCATTTCGCGGCGCGCCAGTATGGTCGCCTTGTTCCAGATTGGGTGACCTCGATCAGACTTGCCCCGATCAGCTATAGTAGCCATTCGCTGCGCCGGACCAAAGCTGCAGAAATCTACCGTAAGGCTGGCAACCTTCGCGCCGGGCGGCTTGATTTGCATTGACGTCACTGCCCCAAACCTTGTGCCCCGCCCGAAGCCCTCAATGCTCAATGCTCAATGCCAAAACCCATTGATCCAAGGCCCATGACAGGACCCATGACTGCGAGTTTCTTAATTAGGTGATCTCTACCATTGAACGATCTGCGTGTTGGGCGAGGAAAGACGTGACGGTTTGGAGCACCTTTGGGTCAGAAAAAAGAACCCCGTGTCCGGCATCGTATTCTTGGAATTCAGACCGTGGAAGCGCCTCGCTTAGCACGCGTTGCGCGTCTGGATGTGCCTGCCTGTCGTAGCGACCCGCGAGGATGAGGGAAGGTATCTGAATCTGCGCCACGCTGTTGGTACAATCATGGTCGCGCCGTGCATCAAGCAGACGCGCATAGCCGCCGTTTGCAATTGATGGCGTAGCAAACTGAACCTCAAAGGCCAGTCGCGCCGCAAGTTTTTCGCCGAAAGCGGCCGGGTCTTCTTCGGCTAAGGAGGCGTTTCTGTTGTCTTGCAGTTTCAGTGATGCGGTGGCGGCCTCTTCGCGTGACAAGGTCAAGAATTCCGAAATGTCGTGAGAGTGATGATCCGGTCCGCCTGCGGTGGCCGATGCAATTGTAAGGCTCTTGACACGCTCGGGTGCAACCGTTGCCAAATGGAGGGCCGTCATACCACCAAAGCTTTCGCCAATGACATGTGCATCAGGCCAGTTCAGCGCATCAAGACAGCTAATTGCATCCTGTGCGTAGTCCAACATGTCCCAGTCACCCGTTGGCTGTTCCGTGCACCCGATTCCGCGGGGTTCATAAGTGGCGAAGTCGAACTCTTGGACAAGCGGGGTTGCCAGAAAGGCCCGTTTGAGCCGTAAATCAAAATTGGACCCGCCTAGAAACAGGACACGGGGCAGATTGCCACTATGGGAATTGCGCAAGTGATAAAGACCCAGCCGCTCAGTGGTGAGCATCGATTCAAAGATCCCGCCGCTCATCAAAATACACCGGACAACATACGCAGGCCACTGATGCCCAGAAAAATCGCGAAGGCGATCCGCAACCCGCGGGCATTCAAACAGTGCCCAATTTTCACACCAAAAGGTGCGCACACGAAGGTCGCGCATGAAATGATGATCGCTGCCGGTATATTGATATAGCCGACAGACATTGGCAGCAGGCCGGGAATATCTTGGCCCGCCAAGGCGTAGCCGACAATTCCGGGGATGGCGATGATCAAACCGAACAAGGACGCTGTGCCAACGGCCCGATGCACCGGAAAAGACAGCAAAGTCATGGTCGGCACTGAAAGAGTACCACCGCCAATTCCCATCATTGCAGAAAACATCCCAATCGGTCCGGCAATAGCGGCCCGCGCGGCCAAGGATTCGGGCGGAGCCTCTGCCAGGGTGAAGGGTTTGGGGTTCAACATGTTTATCACCACAATGATTGCAATCACACCGAAGACAGCGGCAAGTGCGGATGAGTCGATGCTGGCTGCAAGAACCCCTCCAATCAAAGCCCCCGCAGTCATGAACGGTGCCCAGCTTTTGAACATGCTCAGATCAATCGACCCTTTTTTGTGGTGTGCCCGCGCGGACGAGATCGAGGTGGGAATAATGGTCAGTAGGGACGTTGCGACCGCAAAGTGAACCGCGACATCCGGCGCAACATTCAACAATCCAATTCCGGTCAGCCAGAACAAGACTGGCACGATGACAATACCACCGCCAACTCCAAGCAATCCGGCAAGCGTGCCTGCAACTGCTCCCACGAACAAGAGGATCGGAGTGATCAATAGCCAGTTGGTTGGTTCGATCATGCTGTGCCTCTTTTCTGCAAACTACGCACGACGGGCAACAGCAAGGCCGCAACAGCCGTAATGCCCAATACCAGTGCAATCGGATGACCCGTGAAGAACGCCAAAAAGTTCCCATCAGTCAGGATCAGCCCTTGGCGCAGAGTTAGCTCAAGCGTTGGGCCCAACACCATGCCGATCACCAGCGGTGCCATAGGAAATCCCTGACGGCGTAAAAGAAAACCAATGAAACCCGCGCCGCCCATGACCAGCAGGTCAAATACGTTGCCGCGCACAAAATAGATACCAACCGCACAAAGGATGACGATGGCCGTCATCATAAACGCCTCTCGCACGCGCAAAATCGGGGCCGCAACGCGAGAGAGCAACATGCCAAGCGGCAATAGCAGGAGGTTGATAACGAAGAACCCCGAAAAGATCGTCGCGATAAGCACCGGGTTGTCTTCGACCAATTTCGGGCCGGGCGTGATGCCATGTAGCGTAAGTGTCGCCAGCATCACGGCAGTAATCGCATCACCAGGAATACCCAAGGCCATTGTGGGCACCAAAGCCCCCCCCGTCACGGCGTTGTTTGCCGCCTCGGATGCAACAATGCCGTCTGGTTCGCCTTTGCCGAAACCGTCACCGTTGGGGGATGACCTGCGCCCTTCTGCATAAGAAACAAAAGCCGCTGTCGCAGCGCCCGTTCCCGGCAGCACCCCAATCACGTTGCCGATGGCCACGGATTTCGCGAGGTTCTTGAAGCGACCTTTCCACATGCTCAGGCTTGGCAAGACGATACCGTTGAAGCTTACCAACTCGGAAACCGTAGATTGCTTGGTGCTTGCCCGCATAAACACTTCAGAAAGCGCAAAGACACCAATGACGACGGCCAGCAAATTAAATCCGGCAAACAACTGCCAATTTCCAAAGGTAAAACGCATTTCGCCAAGGATAGGATCACCGCCAACGGTGGATAGAAAAATACCGATCATCCCGGCCATCAAGCCTTTTACGACCGACCCGGTCGACACAGAAACGATACAGGTCATGCCAAGAAGAATGAGCGCGAATGTCTCAATCGGGCCAAACTCTAGCGCGAAAGCAGCCAGCTGCGGGGCTGCAAATATCAAGACAACTGCCGAAACCAACCCGCCAATCACAGAGGCGACGGTTGCCCAACCAAGAGCCAGTCCAGCCTCTCCGCGTTGCGCCATGGGATAGCCGTCGAGACATGTCGCAGCCGATTGAGGTGTGCCCGGTGTGTTGATCAGGATGGCGGCAATAGAACCGCCGTAAACGGAACCGGCATAAACGGCCAGCAGCAAGATAATCGCCGGGGCTTGCGACATAGTGAGAGTGAAGGGCAGCACAATCGCCACGGCGACTGTCGACCCGATCCCCGGCATTGCGCCAAGAATAATCCCAAGGATGGTGCCGACCACAAGAACGAGAAGTCCTTCGAGGCTCAACAGAATGGCAACGGCTTCAGGCAAAGAAGAGAGCATAGCGGCCTCAGAAAAAATAGGAAAAACGGGATGTTGGCAAAGGCATGCCCAATGTGTGATTGAACAGCAGGACGAGAGAGCCCGGAACAAGCACCGCAAAAAGGAGCACCAAGATCGGATTGCGGATGCCGAAAGCCAAAAGACTGATCACAGCAAATCCAACCGATGGGATAAAGAACCCTTCAGAACCAATAAGGTTGGTATATATCAAAGCAGCGACCAAAACGATTCCGATACGCGGCCAACTCGCAATCTGACGTGTTTTTTCATCTGATTTGAACGATTGGATCAGAGAAATCACGCCCAAACCGATCCACAAAACAAGAATTATCCTAGGAAAAAACATCGGCGATTGTGCAAGATCCGAGGAAGAGAAACTTTGACCAAACGTCGACGCGAAAAGAGCGACCGCAACAATAAGAAGTCCCACTTGCACCAGAATGCGTTCGCTCACGAAGCGCTGCATGATTTGTTCCTTTAATCAGAAGAATGAAGGTGCACCTGCGGATCAATCCCGCAGGTGCGATTGGCGAATTACAGACCTGCAGCTTCAATCAAAGCCGCGTTCGCGTCGTATTGCGCGCGGTAGAAGTCATTAAACTCTTCCGCTCCACGATAGTTAACCACAGTACCCGAGTTTGCAGCAAACTCTTGGAAACCTTCGGATACAACGGCGGCTGCACAAGCTGCTTCGAGCTTTGCAGTCACCTCCGGCTCCAAACCTGCTGGTGCAAAGAGACCGCCCCAAAGGTACAGCTCGTTCAGAGGCGCTTCGATTCCGACTTCTGTTGCCGTTGGAACATTTGGAAAGTTCTCGACACGCGCATCATTGAACACCACCAACGGGCGGAAATCACCACGTTCAACTAGTAACTCCGTATCGCCGAAGAACTGGATGTTGCCTGCTGTCAGTTCCTTGATGGCTGGGCCGGACCCCTGGAATGGCAGGTGTTTCATGTCATCAATAATGCCAAGACCTGCAAAGGCCGACACCATCGTCAAATGCGTGATCGCGCCCGGACCGGATGACCCATAGACCAGCTCGCCGGGGGCTGCCTTCACCGCAGCGACCACATCGTCCATGTTTTGATAGGGGCTATCACCAGATACAAAAAGCATCGTCGGAGACGCCGCGATCGAACAGATCGGCGTCCAGCTGTCGATGCCGTAAGGCACATTCTTGATTTGTGGCTGAATGGTCGAGACGGTCACCGACATATAGGCCAACTGATAGCCATCAGGGCGCTGAGCCTGCAAAGCAGAAGCCGCGACCGTACCGGACCCGCCTGCCATGTTGGACACATAAGCGTCAGAGCCGATGGCTTCGGCGAAATGCGGTGCCAAACCGCGCAACAAAAGATCTGTGCCCCCGCCGGCATTGAACGGCGCGATCAGGTTGATTGGACGCTCAGGAAAGCCCTCAGCAGAGACGCTGCTTGCCGCAACGACTGCAGCAGCCGCCGCAATAGAAAAAATCTTAAGCATCTTAGTTTTCCTCCCATAGAAAATCATCTTGGTAACGTTGTCATGCAATTGACAACGTTGTCAATCAATAATGATAGCGTTGTCAATTGCCCGCGCATGATCTACAATCTCTCCATGACTAACGGTTCCAATCTGCGCTTCCACAAGCCTGCACGCGCTACTCTGAAAGACGTCGCCAACTTGGCGGGTGTGTCTGAAATATCTGTTTCGCGGGTGATGCGTGACGCGCCTAACATCTCGGCATCATTGCGCGAAAAGGTCATGACAGCTGCGAATGCTTTGAGCTACACGCCGAACCGTCTTGCGGGCGCTCTAAAGAGCCAGACCAGCAATCAAGTTGCGGTAGTTCTTCCCTCGATGAGTAACATTGTCTTTTCATCAGTGCTGGATGGTATTGAGTCAGTCTTAAGTAAACATGGTCTGCACGCGGTCCTTGGTGTGAGCGAATACGATTCGCAACGAGAGCTTGAAGTCGTTCGGGAACTGCTGGCTTGGTCGCCAATGGGGATCATTCTGACCGGCCTGCACCAAGATCCGGCTGTCGCCGGAATGATCGGTCAGCTGGACATCCCAGTTGTCCAGATCATGGACATTGATGGCTCACCTATCGGCTCGGCCGTTGGCATCTCTCAAAATGAAGCTGCAAGTGCAGCGGCAGATTACTTGTACGCGAAAGGCTATCGCAACATCGGGTACGTCGGTGCGTGGCGTGAGAAGCCTGACAGATCTCGTGCGCGCAGACTGACTTTCGAAAAGCGGTTAGCGGCGCTCGGCTCACCACTGATCGGGTCATACATATCTGATGATCGATCTTCGGCCAGCGTAGGGTCATCTGCGACGGCGAAACTGATCGAAATGCATCCCGAACTGGATTGCATTTTCTACGCAAATGATGATCTCGCGCTGGGTGGCCTGTTTTATGCCATGCGATCGGGGATCGACGTGCCCACCGAATTGGGAGTGATGGGGTTCAATGGTATCGACATCGGCAAGGCTACGCCTCTGTTGCTATCAGGGGTGGAAACACCGCGCTACGAGATGGGGCAAGAGGCCGCGCGCCTGCTGTTGTCGTCGAAATTCGAAGGGCCGCAAGTCAAAGATTTGTCTTTCAAAATCATCGATGGCGAAACGACCTGACCTTGCTTTTGATGCCGCACACCAGGGCGGAAAATTGATCTGGATCTGCAACATTTTGCCGATTGTGTTGCATTCAACATCTTGATGTTAGCTGTTTGAACGGTGAGGGAAAGCTTGCGTTTGTGTAGCAAGGGTCGGCGATCCATGGTTGTTCATCATCTCCTTCGCAGCCGCGAAGCCCGCACAGCAACCAGTTCATGAGCGGCACCAAAGTCTCGCATCCGTTTCGACCGAGCATGTTGCGTTGAAAAACTGGTTTCAAGCCCATCAAATCCGACAACAATGAACGGCCTACTTCAGTGAACAGACTGCAACGCGGCAAAAATTCTGCTGCTGGTACGAAGACATGCTTCGCAAGCAAAGGCCGCATTCGCAAAAGCCGCTGCGGCGCTCAGCCGTCCTCCACCCGAACTTTCGTTGCCCAGCCCATCAATGTCCGGTTTTCTCACAGTGTTGCAGCGCGCCTGTGTTGATGCCTCAGGATGACGGTCTCCTATGACAACTCCGCTATCTGCGTATTGCTGTTTTTTTGGCGTGTGCAGCCAGATGGTTGGCTTAGGGACAGCTACTGTGGAACCCTTCGAACACTTTCTGGTTGATCTGCCAATATCTTGTGTAGATGGCACTTGCGTAGCAGGATATTTTGATCAGATTTGTGCATTAGTCAGAAGTAGTCATGTGTTCCCATTGCCGGCAGGCGATTTGCATAACAAATCTGTCAAGAGCGGCCTGCTTGAGCGGTTTTGACCGCTGACCCTCCCTCTCGGGCTGTGTGGGGCGTGTCAGGCTCGTTTCGGGTCACACCTGAACCAGTCGGCTTGATGCCGCTCCTTTGCTGGCCAAGCGCTGCGGATGCCCAGTCAGCCGATATATCTGCATCCGAATATCACAGCCCCTGTAATGGAATACAAACGGTTCCAAATGCGTAAGAACGTGAGGCTTTGATCGAGGGCAAGTCATTAGTTGAGCATGCCAAGTAACACCCAAGGCTGGCGGCGATCCGCTTGCACCCGATTACAACAATGGATATCAAATTGCCAAAATCAACAGCAACCATCACCCACTGTTTGTGCATTCGTTTGCGTGTTAGGGCGGCGACCCGAGCACCAAATACAAACTTGTGAATATACCGTATGCCAACCTTGCCGCCCCGTGCTTACCCCGTTGTTACCAATGAAATATTTGCTTTACCAAGTGACCACAAAAGGATCGCTCATAAGGTTATTGAGGTGCTGTCTATTGGTGATCGGCTCGCACACAGACCAGAAACGTTTCATCGATAAACAGCGCAGCGCTGGGGCGACTGCCTGCCTGACTCATTAAGCATGAAGTCTACCTGTGGACGGGCGCTCGCATCCTTTTTTTTCGCGACGAAGAGGGTGGGTTTGCAAACCAATGCGCCCTACAGCCCAATAAGGGGGTCATCCGGTGCCGCGCCAATCCAGACCGGCGGTAAGGTCGGTCTTTTGCGATATCGCTCTAACAACAGGCGCGCAGAGTCGTTACGGCCCGAACAATCCTTGCAGGGTCGTTATGGTGTCCAGCGGCTTGGATCAAACGCGCACTCAGACAGGCTTGAAGCAGCGCAATGCTGGCTTTCATAAACCGATCTGCCAAGGCGGATGAATCGGCTGCCTCTTTCAATTCCTTACGCAATTCACCCCAAGTCTGCAAAGCTTGCACAATGTCGTCGTCCTCCCAGAGTTGGGCCTCTTGCATGGCAAAGGCTTCGAATGCATCCCCTGCCGGGCTATGGGCCAACCGGGTTGCCAATACGCGCGCATGAATTCCATTGGCCCCTTCGTAGATCGCAGTGATCCGCGCATCTCGGTAGGTTTGTTCCAACCGGTATTCCCGCAAATATCCGTATCCACCAAGCACTTGAATGCCAATGTCGGCTCCACGTATTCCGGCCTCGGTGCAATAGACTTTGGCCACAGGCGTCAGAAACTCTACAAGGTTCGGGGCATCGCCACGTTCCATCGCTACAAAAGCCAAATGTGCAATTGCACGTCCGATCAAAGCCAACCCGTCGATTTCATCCAACATGCGGCGCACATCCGCGTGCTTGTCCAAAGTGACCTGCGCGCCATCCGCCCCACGGCCCTGCACCCGGTCCACAGCATAAGTGGAGGCAACATCATAGGCACGAGCAGCATGGGCAACCCCCTGCAGCGCAACATCCGCGCGCGCGTGGTTCATCATGGTAAACATCGCGGCAAGACCCTTGCCCTCGTGGCCAATCAATTCCCCCTCAGCCTCGTCAAAGACTAACTGGCATGTGGGGGACGCATGCAGCCCCATTTTTTCCTCAATCCGGGCTACGCGAACCGCATTTCGGCGGCCATCTTTTCGGGTACAAGGGCACAAAAAAAGCGATAACCCTTTGACACCACTTCCAGATGATCGAGCCAACACCAGATGTAAAATGCGATCACTCATGTCTTGATCGCCGCCTGAAATGAATATCTTTTCGCCACTGATTGACCAGCCATTTTCGTTGGGCTCGGCCCTGCAACGCACCCGGCTCAAATCAGACCCGGCACCAGATTCAGTTAAGCACATGGTCGCAAGTGTCTCACCCGAAGCCAGCGGTGGGATGTGGCGGGCTTTTTGATCATCGGAGCCAAATCGCAGCAAGGTTCGGATCGCACCAGGAACCAGCCCCGTCACCATCTGCATGCTGTGATTAGCCCCGGAAAAAATCTCCGAAGTGATTGCAAGCATCAGTGTCCCCATCCCCTGACCACCGAATTCCTCGGGGGCTGTTAAAGACGGCCAGCCCTGTTCAGCATATTTTTTGTAGACCTCAACAAACCCATCCGGCATGGCCACCCGACCACCTTCAAGGCAACACCCCTGCAAGTCTCCAGCTTCATCCAAAGGGGCGATTTCCCCTTCGGCAAAGGCCGCGAAATGCGTGCCCAACTCTGCTGCAAACGCAGGGTCCCAATCAGGAAGGTCAGAGGCGCGGGCCACATGCGTCAAGGAAAACAGGATGTCATCCAGCGGTGCTCGGAAAGGTTTCATTGGCTATGTCACTTTGTAGTAGGCAATTTCAACGGCATCTGCGCGGCGAACACCAGCGCAGACAAATAAGGTGTGATTAACCCATGAGTAGCGATCGCTACCGGTTTCCAGACGGGCAGCGGTGCGCATGTAATAGCTGTTAGGGTCAACGTCTTCGCCTTCGGTCAAGCGTTTCAGGACAGTTTCCGGACCGTGGCGCACACCGATATTGACGATCTCAATAACCGCACCATCACCTGTGCGAAGGGCATAGCGCGTGTCCAAACAGGCCGCACCATCCGCATAGATCGTTTGCCAATCTGCGCCAAGGTTCAAAATTTTACCTTTAATTTCAGGGCCCAAGGCAACACCGCCGACAATCGGAATGATCCGTCGCTGCCCGCCCCGCCCCTGCCCCATCTCGATTGGGGTCGACAGTTCAACCCGCAACGAAAAGGAATGGTGCAGCGACGGGACCGGAATTTGCACTATTCGAAACCCAGCAAACGGGCAGCATTGCCTTTGACAATATCTGGGCGAATGTCGTCTTTGATATTGATTTTCTCGAAGTCAGACAACCAGCGTTCAGGGGTGATCATCGGCCAATCGGACCCAAACAAAACCTTCTTTTTTAAGATCGAGTTACAGTATTTCACCAAAATTTCGGGGAAATATTTGGGGCTCCACCCGCTTAGATCTATGTAGACATTGGGCTTGTGTTGAGCAACGGCCAGCGCTTCTTCCTGCCAAGGAAAGCTGGGATGCGCGAGGATGATTTTCATGTCTGGAAAATCCACGGCGACATCGTCCATATACATGGGGTTGGAGTATTTCAGCCGCATACCATTGCCAGCACGCATGCCCGACCCAACACCGGTTTGCCCTGTATGAAACAAGGCAATTCCACCCTCCTCGGCAATGGCTTCGTATAGCTCATAGGCCATGCGATCATTGGGGTAGAACCCTTGCATGGTAGGATGGAACTTGAAGCCTTTGATGCCAAAATCCTTCATCAAGCGGCGCGCTTCCCGCGCGCCCAACTTGCCTTTGTGCGGATCGATAGATGCAAAGGGGATAAGGACATCGTCATTTTCAGCAGCCAATTCAGCTACTTCTTCATTCTTGTAGCGCCGGTAGCCGGTTTCACGTTCTGCATCAACGGGGAAGATCACCGCGGCGATGTTTTGCGCGCGGTAGTGGGCCGCAGTTTCCGGGATTGTTGGCGGGTGCTCCCATGGTGCGCGAAAATATTTGGCCATAGTCGCTTGCAAATCGTCATAACCATCATCGGTGTGACACCCACAAGGTTCTTCGGCATGGGTGTGAATATCGATCGCACGGATTTTAGAAATATCAACCATTGCGTTTCCTTTCAGAGTTTCGCAACGCCGCTATCGGCATCGTCATACAGGCGTTTCAAAAGTGCCTCCCGGCGGGTCAGCACCTTGCGAAAGTTGAGGTTGCCCTTTGCGGTGACCTCGGCTTCGGTCAGGGACGGGGCTTCAGCCAGAACAATGGCACGCGTAACGCGGGTTGATGACCCCGATATCCGCCCTGCCCGTTCGTTTAGTCGGTGGTGCAATTCCGCCAATAATTGCGGGCAGGCCAGCGCACCATTGTCTTGTTCGTCCGAATAGCCAGCCGCCTGCAATGCATCCCGGTTTGGGAAAATCATCACCCCGATTTCGTTGCGGTCTTGCCCCGTCACAATTAGATCAGCGGCCAAAGGTGCCAAGGCCGCCAGCATATCAATCCGAAGACCCGCTGCCCGCACCCAAGTGCCGGATAGAAGTTTGAAATCTTCGGACATACGTCCGTCAAAACGCATGCCTTTGTTCAAATCGTCCTTGTCGACAAAAACCATCGCGTCGCCAGTGATAAAAAACCCTTCATCATCAAACGCGTCTGCGGTCTTTTCCACGGCTTCGAAATAGCCCGGCATGACGTTGGGGCCTTTGACCCGCACTTCACAGCGCATGTCACTGTCCGGGATTAATTTTAACGTGATGCCTGTCATTGGCACCCCAACAACCCCGGATCGTTCCGTCGGCTCTTGTTGCATCATCGTTGCAGGGGCGGTTTCGGTTAGACCCCAACTTGATGTCATTAAAGGAATCTCACCTTTGACCTCCATCGCCATCTGTTCAAAGCCCTGCCAAACATCCTGCGGAAGCGAGGCCCCAGCGTAGAAAATCAGATCCAGTTCCTCAAAGAAGCGGTGTTTCAATCCGTTGTCTTTTTGCAGCGCATCCAGCAGCATGGAAAAACCAAGGGGCACATTGAACACCAGTGTTCCGGTTTCCATCGACAGGTTTTCCAACGTCCGATCAAACAGGCCTTTCACCGGCTTGCCATCATCAATGAAAAAGCTCCCGCCATTGGCCAGCATCATGTTGAAATTATGCGAACCTCCAAAAACATGGTTCCACGGTAGCCAATCCATCACTCGCGGCGGGCGCTCTCGCAGAAACGGTAGGGAATCTGCCAGCTGGGTCTGGTTCACACACATCATCCGCTGGGTCGTCATCACCCCTTTGGGTGCCGAAGTTGACCCGCTGGTCATAAGGATCTTGGCGACGGTATCAGGTGTCACTGTGCTGTAAGCACCGTCAACATCAACGCCGGTGTCCCCCTTGAGCAAGTCATCAAATGCGGTGACCTTGGTGTTGCTACCCGGACGAGACGCAACAATTTCTACACCGTTTAGCGCATCAAGTTTTAACGCTTCCCCATATTGATCCGCGTCGACGACATAGGCCATTTTAGGGTGTATGAGTTCAATCGCGTGTTGTAATCGGCCATGCGCCCCGTGAATCAGTGAATACTGTTCCGCAACAGGGGCGGTCCGAATACCAACATATTGCGCCGCCAGGGACAGCAATCCGTGATCAACACCGTTTCCCGACATGATGATGATCGGCGTATCCGGCCCCATGCCGCGCGCCAACAACGAGGCCGCAATCACGCGGACTTTTTGCAAGGTTGCGGCATAGCTCTCTTTTCGCCAGCCTGCCCCGTAGCGTTCGGCCAGGAACACGCGGCTCGGAGCTTGATCAGCCCACGAATGTAGCCATTCACCGGTGTTCTTGGCCACCGGCCCCAATTCATAGTTCGAGCGCAACAAAATTGTGCCATCAGCACCGCTTTCGCTGGCCACCGAATGCGGTAGAAACTGTTTCGTTCGTATCATGATTACCCCCTACCTGCGCCTTTTTCGATCAGCTTCATGGCCGCTTCCACAGCGGCGCGGGCGTCTTGGTCCAGATGTTCAAGCAATCGGTTTTCATGCGCCGTGACCGCAGCAACGGCCTTGTCACACAACTGCCGTCCAGCCAGTGTGGGCGCGAGCGCATAGGCGCGCCGATCGGTGGGAACCCGTTCGCGCAAGATCAGTTCGCGTCGTTCCAATTCGTCGAGGATGACCACAAGATTGGGGCGTTCGATATCCATCGCAGCCGCGAGTTGCGACTGACGCAGGCCGGGATTGTCGGTGATCAAAACCAACGCAGTATAGGTCAACATCCTCAGCTCAAAGGGCTTGAGCGTGCGAAGTAGATCAGCCTGCACAACGTTAAAGGCACGCTTCATGTGATAGCCCAGAAACTGGCGCAGCGTGGCGTCGTTCACCCTTGTCACGTCGTTGTTGGTGGGCTGGATTTCCATAGGTTTCTTCATCACATCACCGGAACTTTGGAGCACGTTTTTCGAGGAAGGCACGCAGTCCTTCTTCGGCATCTGGCGTGGTTTGGGACAGCGCCGCAGCCAAGGACTCCGTGAACAACCCGTCGCTATGCGACATGTCGTTGATACGTGAAATTGACTGCACCATCAGATAGTTGGACATTGGTGCGTTACGGGCGATCTTGCCGGCCAATGTTTGGGCCAGTTCCAGCGCCGTGCCATCCCCCACTGAATAATGCGCAAGACCCAAGGACAGACCGTCATCTGCGCCATATTTGCGGCCTGTCAGCATCATTTCAGTCATCCTGTCGGGGCCAAGTAGACGCCCAATACGGGCTGTTGCCCCACCGCCGACAAAAATCCCGCGCCGCCCCTCGGGCAGCTGGAAAATGCACGAGGCTTCGGCGATGCGCACATGGGTGGACGCGGCCAATTCCAGCCCCCCACCAATCACAGCGCCAAACATTGCCGAGACAGTGACCAAACCACCAAACTGGATCTTTTCCATCACCCCGTGCCAATGGCGTGAATGGTACAGGTTTTCCTCGGCGGAACGATGCACATGCTCGGACAGATCGAGCCCGGAACAAAAATGCCCTTCGACACCCGTGAGAACAACCACGCGTACCCCGTCTGGGGGCGCAAAATAGAAGTCGTGAATAGCAACCAGCAACTCTTCGCACATGGCGTTGCGCTTGTCGGGGCGGTTCATGGTCAACGTGGCGATAGGGCCGTTGATTTCGACCTTTAGCATGGGGTCAGACATACGTGACTTCCTTAGCGCGGCGGTAGGCGTGTAGCGCCATCCAGCCGGATTGTGGTGCCGTTCAAGAACGGGTTTGAAACGATTTGCGCCGCCAAAAGCGCATATTCATACGGTTTCCCCAAGCGGGCCGGAAACGGAATATTGGCGGTGATTTTAGCGGTGACCTCATCAGGCAACCCTTCCATCATCGGCGTGTTGAACAGGCCCGGGGCGATTGACATGACGCGAATGCCAAGCTGCGCAAATTCGCGCGCCGCAGGCAGACACATGGCCGCAATCGCGCCCTTGGACGCCGAATATGCTGCCTGCCCAAGCTGCCCGTCTTCCCAAGCCACTGATGCGGTGTTGATCACAACGCCCCGTTCACCATCCTCTAAGGCATCCAGTTCGGCCATACGGCGTGCGGCATGGCTCATCACATTATAGGTGCCAAACAAGTTCACCCGCAGTGTCTTTTCAAATACGTCGAAAGACAGCTTGCCTTCACGGCCAACGATACGGGCGGCCATTCCAACACCGGCACAACTGATC
Source organism: Pelagimonas varians (assembly GCF_003208435.1). Lineage (GTDB taxonomy): Bacteria > Pseudomonadota > Alphaproteobacteria > Rhodobacterales > Rhodobacteraceae > Pelagimonas > Pelagimonas varians. The sequence goes on from NZ_QKMF01000020.1 coordinate 51,911, forward strand.
GCGATACGTGGCGCGGAACCAAAATGCTGTTCTACCTTATCCAGCGCCGCATTCACCGCGGCCTCATCGCCAACATCGGCTTGGACCGCGATTCCACCGATTTCCTCGGCAACGGCGGACGCACGCGTGCTGTCGAAATCGAGGATCGCGACCTTGGCCCCCAATGTTGAGAGATGCCGCGCCGTTGCTGCCCCAAGTCCGCTGCCGCCACCGGTAACCAATGCGATCTTGTTTTCTATCTGCATTGAAATCGCTCCTTTGAAAGGTCTGTTGTAATTCCGTCCCTGATCTTGGTTAGGGAATTAGGAAGAGTGTGATTGCCGGGAAGGCGACGAGGATCACCACACGGACGATGTCCGAGGTTACGAACCACATCACGGCTTTGTAGGTTTCGACCATCGGGGTAGACCGGTCCATAGCGTTGATAATGAACAGGTTCATACCTACCGGCGGAGTGATTAGGCCAACCTCGACCACAATCAGCACCAGAATGCCAAACCAGATCGCCACATGTTCAGGTGACATGCCAAAATCAAGTGTTGATATCACCGGAAAAAAGATCGGGATGGTCAGCAAGATCATCGACAGGCTATCCATCAAGCAGCCAAACACCAGATAGAACGCGAGGATCAAGATCAGCACTGTCCAGCTGCTAAACCCCTGCCCTATTACCCATTCTGACAACTCCTGTGGCACCTGCGACAGCGCCAGAAACGAATTATAAAACGCCGCTCCGAGCACAATAAAGAAGATCATCGCAGTCGATGTCGCGGTGGCGATGATGCTTTCTTTGAAAACGTCCCAAGACAAGTTTCCGGACACCAAAGCAATCGCACCTGTACCCGCCGCACCCACGGCAGCACCTTCGGTTGGAGTGAACCAGCCCAAATAGATGCCGCCAACCACCAAACCAAATACCACAACCACCGGCCATACATCGACCAAGGCTTTGACCCGTTCGGGCATAGGAACCGGCGCGCGGGTGCCCGCACTTTCCGGATTGACGCGAACGTAAATTGAGATGGTGATGATATAGCCAAGTGCCGCCAGAATGCCTGGAATAAAGGCCGCCAAGAAAAGCTTGGCGATGTTTTGTTCGGTCAGGATCGCGTAGATCACCAAAATCACCGAGGGTGGGATCAAAATGCCCAGCGTACCGCCTGCCGCCAATGTTGCCGTCGAAAATCCACCCGCATATCCGTATTGGCGCAGCTCTGGCAGCGCGACCCGGCTCATCGTGGCCGCTGTCGCCAACGACGAACCGCAAATCGACCCAAAGCCCGCGCAGGCCCCGACAGCCGCCATCGCCACGCCGCCTTTGCGGTGGCCCAACCAGCTTTCGGCAGCCTTGAACAACGCCGTCGACATGCCTGACAGCGTCGCAAATTGCCCCATCAACAGAAACATCGGGATAATAGTCAGCGAATAGCTGGAAAAGGTCGAATAGGTCTCGTTTTTCAGCTTGGCCAGCACCATGGCACTGCCGCCCATCGAAAAATACAGCCCACCCATACCGCATAGCATCATTGCAAGGCCGATTGGCGCGCGCATAAAGATCATCAGCAGCAGGATCGGGAAGGACACATAGCCCATTTCAAGCATACTCAATGGGATGCTCCTTCGGAGTAAGGGAGAATGTTCCGGTTGGTCAGGGCTTCGGCGATCCGCGCGCCCGCCGTGTAGATGGCAGTGATTGTCGCCACGCAGGCTGCAAACAGACTGGCTCCGTAAGCCCACCAGATCGGAAATTGCAGCAAGAACGTCGTCTCACCGTACTCGAATTTATTCACCGTACCTTCGTAGAAGCGCCATGTGATCAAAATCATCACAATCACAAAGATCACTTCCCAAAAGGCTTGAATGATCTTGTTCAGACTGGTCGACAAAAAGCTGGTAAAAATGTCCACCGTTGCATGGCCGGCATATAGCTGAGCTACAGGTAAAAACGAAAATATCGAAAAGGCAACCCCGGCCTCGACCAGTTCAAAGTCGCCTGTGATTGGGCCAACGCCCGTTGCAATCAGCGCATCGCCCAAGTCCTCGGGCATGAAACCCGCATGACCCAGCGTGTTTAATCCGCGTCCAAAGACGCTGACACAGGTCAAAACAACCAGCACCGTCAGCACGATGCCACCGATGATTGCCATCACCCGCGCAAGGCGTTCCATCCAATTTAACATGAGTATGCCCCCCCTTGGATCGGCAAGGATGCCCCGACAGTACAAAGCCGGGGCAGTCCGATCAGTATCCCAAAATTTACTTGGTGTGCTTCGCGATCAACTCGGCCGCGCGGGCCTTAAGCGCCGTGCCGTCCAGACCCTTTTCGTCCATCTCGGCAACCCAGGCATCGGTGGTCGCAGCAGCCGCCGCTTTCCATTCGTCAACCTGAGCCTCGTCCAACACGATGATGTTGTTGCCACGCTCCATTGCCTGCTTATGGGATGGCGCATCATCTACCTGCATCTGCTTGCCCGCAAAGCCCGAGAATTCCAGACCAGAATTGGCGTCGATCACAGCCTGCAGATCATCAGGAAGTGCATTGTAACGGTCTTTGTTCATCGCAAAAACAAAGGTGGTGGTATACAGAACGTCATCCCCAAACATGGTGTGGTTTGACACCATTTCGTTGACCTTCAGCGCGCCGGTAACTTCCCAAGGAATGATCGTCGCGTCGATGACCCCTTTGGACAGCGCCTCGGGCACAGCCGGAACCGGCATGCCAACCGGGGTCGCACCAAAGTTCGAAAACATCTTGTTGGTGACGCGGGTTGGGGCACGCAATTTGACACCATTCAGATCAGACACGGATGTGATCGGATCCTTGGAGTGGATAATACCTGGGCCATGAACCCACAGGCCCAAAACTTTGACCTGTTTGAAGTCATCGTCAAGCATGCTTTCTTCGGCCAACTCCCAATAGGCGCGTGACACAGCCTCGGCGTTGGTCATGGTGAAGGGCAGTTCGAACACCTCGGCACGGGGGAAACGGCCCGGGCTGTATCCTGCAACGGTCCAAGTGATGTCAGCAATGCCGTCCACGACTTGATCATACAGTTCAGGCGGCTTGCCACCCAGCTGCATCGCCGGAAAACGCTGGATCTCAATCCGGCCTTCACTATCGGCCTCTACCTTGTCGGCCCAAACATCCAAAATGTTTTTGGGAACATTGGCCTGCGCTGGCAAAAACTGATGCAAACGCAAAGTCACCTCCGCCGCGATCGCGCTGCTTGTCAGAGCAAAGATAGAAACGGCAGCCGCCCCAGCGGTCCGCACTATGGTTCTACGGTCAAGTGTCATTGTTTTCCTCCCAGAATGACGTCTGTGTCGATCCACAGGGTCAACACTCCCTTTTTGATTATGATTAATAACCATTATTATGCAATACTTTTTAATCAAGCAATATCAATGCTTAATGGATGAACTTTCGGCCCCACAGCTTCTCAGACAGAGTTTTAGCGCAAACAGTTCCGCCGGCTTTTGTATGTATAAGCCAAGCTTGCTCAAGCCCTCAAAACACTGCCAACACGCCCCGCCTGCACGGTTTCAAAGTTTAAACCTAAAGAACGGCAAGTGGCACATGGGATCCTATTCTTAGGCATTGGATGCGCAGGGCAAACTGGCTGGTTTTCGATCCAAGACGCCCAATGACGTCCAACACAATGGTTGGCTAGTGTGAGAATATGACTTGCCGCACTACGTTTTTCTTCGAAACACGTTCGCAAGCGTGCTGGCAGTTTCAAACTGCCAGCATTGAGACAGCATGAACCCGTCAAAAAAATGGGAAAGCCCTGCCAAATCATTCAATGGTTGAACTTGCGCGATGAACTGATCAGGGCGCACGATCAGCAAAGCACCACGCTCCCGATCTATGCCACGGAGATCAAAGATGTCGCAATCCTTCGCACCATCAGGGCAAAAAACTTTTTCATAGTCGATCAACCCGTAGCGACCTTTGGTCGGCAAAAGTAGCTTTGGCAGGGTCCCGATTTTCAGGTGTCTATGCGAAGATTGTAAAACCGCTCGCACATCAATGACACTGTCGATGTCTTGGCCTTCTGGTGTGTATTTTATAACCGGGCTACTCGGATCATCTATCAGATAGTGGCAAAGCGTGGCCAAACAGCCGCCCTTTTGCCCTTCATCGCCAGCACCCGCAAAGATGATCAAACGCCAGCGGCCATCCGCCTTGATTGTCTGGCTTAACTGCAAGGGTTTGGCATCGCCCAGTCGGATAACAGGCGCAGAATGAAACCGCATGCCTACTTTCAGGCCCGAGGCCAAATGCTGGTGGTCGTTGGGGGACGTGATCAGCGACGGATCGTAACGGGTCTCGACTCCGGCTGTGTAGCGCCCGTGTTTCTTGAAATACGTCTGGAATTGCTCTGCTTCAGCGGCATTTTTGGGTTTGGCACTGAACAGGCGCGCCATATCACGGTCGAAATCAATGAGCTCTTTGGCTTTCGCACGTCGTTCCCGTGAGTAGCTGTGCAAGAGATCGGGGCTGGCTTGACCACGCAACACAGAGGCCAGTTTCCAACCAAGGTTAAACGTGTCAGCCATAGAGACATTCATGCCTTGCCCGGCTTTGGGACTGTGCGTGTGGCACGCATCCCCTGCGATAAACACATGCGGCGTTCGGATGGCGCGCTCTGTGTCGGGCACATCGTCAAAGGCGTCGCAGACACGTTGCCCGATCTCATAGGCAGACCACCATGCCACATCCTTAACGTCGAGCGAATAGGGAGCCAGAATGTCGCCAGCTTTTGCAATCAACATCCCGGCGGTCACACCGCGATCTGCAACGCGTTCGTTTCCATGTAGCGCGTCCAGCTCGATGTACATGCGGACCATATAGCCCCCTTCGCGCGGAATGATCAGAATGCTGCCGCAGTCTTCCGACTGGATAACCGATTTGAGCCGAATATCAGGAAAATCCGTGACAGCGAGGACATCCATCACCCCCCAGAGTTGCCGGGCTGCTTCGCCTTTGAGCGCGTGCCCCATTGATTTGCGCACCGCACTGCGCGCACCGTCACACCCCACAACAAACCGTGCGCGGATCACCTCAACGGTGTCTTTCGCATCGAGGCAACGGAAGACAGCAGTAACGGGGTACTCGGCCTTGGCATCCGTGGTCAGCTCAACCAATTCCCGGTTGTAGTCCGGCACCAGTCGATTTGCCGACCTGTGCATCATATCAAGATAGAAATCATGAACCCGTGCCTGACTGAGGATCACATGCGGCATTTCGGAGAGGCCGGTTTCAACATCCTGAATACGATCAGCACGGTGGAGGCCAGTGCCGTTTTCGTTTGGCCGCCAGAAGGCCACTTCATTCACCCAATACGCTTCTTTGAGAACTCTTTCAGCAAAACCGAACGCCTCGAACATCTCGACAGACCTACAGGCAATCCCATCCGCCTGACCAACTTCCAATGGACCGGATTTGCGTTCCACGATGCGCGTTTTAATGTCAGGAAATGCCGATAGTTGCGCCGCAAGCGTCAACCCAGCTGGACCGCAACCGACGATCAGCACATCAACGATGTCGCTGGCAGTCGGCTCACCGTTGGATGGTTTAGCGATAGCGGGATCACCGATCGAAAAGCCGTTGAGGTGGTATTGCATGTTGCGCCGCCTATTTTTGTATGTACACATACTAAATAGACGGACAAACCGCAGCCTGTCAATAATGTAAGTGTACATACCATAAGGGCGTCAAAATGTCAGAAGAATTGGGCCTTCGCAAACTACCGGGGCATTTGATACGACGTCTTCAACAGCAGTCAGTGTCTGTCTTCACGGAGCGTACCAAAGCTGCGGGGTTTGACCTCACCTCAGTTCAATTTGCGGCGCTGGACACCTTGGAAAAAGCGCCGGGGATTGATCAGGCTTCTTTGGCAAAACGGATTGCCTATGACCGCGCAACAATTGGCAGCGTGATCAAACGACTAGAGAAAAACGGGCTGGTATCACGGCTGCCCGATGATAAAGACCGCCGGGCCTTTCAAGTCAGCCTGACACCGCAAGGGCACTGCCTTCTCGAAAAAATCAGGCCTATCGTTCTGGAATTGCAGAATGATATCCTGCCTGATTTGACGGAAACCGAACGCACCACCCTGCTGGGCCTTATAGAGAAGGCCCTGAAGCCTGCTGGATAGGCACCCGTTGTCTCTATCTGTGGTTCCATAAGTTGACCCCAAAATCCGTCATGTTCAAAATTCCCAAATCTGTTTCCGGGCGTTCACGTCAAACATTGCCAGGTTGAAACCAACCAATCCCTAGTAGCGAGCCTCAGAAAAGGGCCTCTTGGCACCCACTGCACCAAGGGTTGAGTGGGTGCCAAGCAAGTGTTGACCAGACCAGTCGAGCCAGAACATTACCTGACCGAACAGCACGTTTGAATTTTTTCTTGCGCTCTTAGGTCACGGGTTTTGACACCACCTATTGCCGCCACGAATATTTCGAATGAAAGCCGACCATAATCTGGGCCTTCTTGTTGGAAAAGAACGTTTCATCCGGCTCTATCTCACTGCGAATTTCCACCCCTTGATAGAACTGATTTATCACCTCAGATGAAGTGATCCCGACAGACATATCGTCATTCGGCACATTAAAAACTTCGTATCCAAGACCATCTTTTTTCAAACATCAATCAACCATATGCCCCAAATCAAGGGCATCGATATAGGCGAAAATCTTGCGCCGGCGCAGAGCCGGGTTCTCTAGAAAAGCCGGAAACATCTCAGAGTTTTCGTCGGGCTCGACAACATTGTTGATCCGCAAACCATAGATGTCCGAACCAGTCCGCACCTGAAACGATTTGGCTGTTAGTTCGTTACAGACCTTCGACATTGCGAAACTATCATGGGGCACGGTCGGGTGGGTTTCATCAATAGGCACAAAGTCCGGTTTCGGCTCCCCATCCGCGACACACACTGCATAAATTGTCTCAGAGCTGGCAAGTATTGCCTTCGCGATGCCGAGTTTAGCTGCAGCCTCAATCAAATTGTAGGTGGTCTGGGTAATTTGGCGAAAACACTCTGCATCCGTCCCAATCGGAACGCGCGGGATGGCGGCGAAATGCACAACTGCATCCGAAGTCGGAACACCAGCGCCCTCGTCCAGCTCCGTGAACTCGGTGAACTGCGACATCGCCCCTACCCGCTACACGAATTAACAGTGCAGAGCGTGGTTCTCCAAACCAATTTTGCACACCGACAGTTTTGAGTGAGCTGGCCATTTTGAAAAGGGCAAGGGCGCAATGGATCTCGTCCAAACTATACGCCACAGTTTGTGCAAAAGCAGCGAAGGTTAGGGAAGAGCCATTGCACCCAAGTGCTGTGTTCTGCTCGGATACTCTCTTTGCGAAAACTAAGCGCTCGCCATTCCGGCAAGCATCGCCCCGAGAGCAACAATATGGACCAGCATCAAGGCTTTATCATTCCACATCGCGCCCACAGCAAACCATCCAAGCACGCCAATTAAAAACAGATACAGATTCCACGGCGTCCACCCAAAGCCAGTGGCCGTGTAGCCCATGATCTGAATGATTGACGCGCCCCATTTAACCACGAAAACAATGCGATCAGACTGCGGTTTCTTTAAGTCCGCGTCAGACGGCACGGGTCAGCCCCCCGTCGATACGCAAGTTCTGACCTGTCATGTAGCCGCAACGGTCCGACGCCAGCAGCGAAATCATCGACGACACTTCTTGTGCGCGTCCATAGCGATTCATCGGAACGCGCGCTTTGCGGTCTTCCGTTTCTGGCAGGCTATCGATGAAACCCGGCAAGACATTGTTCATACGAATATTATCAGCGGCATATTTGTCGGAATACAGCTTAGTGAAGGCTGCCAGACCTGCCCGGAACACGCCCGAAGTCGGGAAAAGCGGATCAGGTTCAAAAGCCGCAAAAGTGGAAATATTGATAATCGAGCCACCGCCTTGCGCCTGCATAACCGGTGTTACCAACCGCGTCGGGCGAATTGCATTCATGAGGTACACCTCCATGCCAGTGTGCCAATCATCATTCGAAATTTCCAAAATCGGCCCTTTGGGACCATGGCCCGCAGAATTGATCAGTGTGTCGATGCGGCCCCAACGTTCCATAGCGCCGTGAACCAGCGCAGTCAGATCATCGGAGTTAGTGTTCGAACCGGTTACGCCAAAGCCACCCAATTCATTTGCCAGCGCTTCGCCTTTACCTGACGAAGACAAGATGCCCACCTTGAATCCATCCGAAGCCAACTGGCGTGCGGCGTCCGCGCCCATGCCACTTCCGCCTGCAGTGATGAGTGCGACTTTTGCATCTGACATTTTACTCTCCATCCATGACTTGAGGCTTTGTAGATTAAAAACCCAACTATCTGCCTTGAGAATTGATGTTTCGTGACTGTAGGAATACTACTGCCATATGACTCAGCTCCCTCCTCTCAACGGATTGCGTGCATTTGAAGTGGCTGGCCGCCATTTGAATTTCCGCGCCGCTGCGGATGAACTCCGCGTGACCCAAGGAGCGGTCGCTCAACAAGTACGTCAGCTTGAGGCGCATTTGGGTATGCAGTTGTTTGAGCGATTGCCCAAGGGACTGGCCTTTACGTCGTCAGGCCGGAGCTATCATCTGAATGTAGCTGCTGCCTTTGAAACACTGCGGCGTGCGACCAATGATCTTAAGCCAGAACCTGGAAAAATCCTTGTTAGCGTCACACCAACATTCGCGGCAAAATGGCTGATCCCGAACTTGCCGGATTTTTCAGCCAAACATCCCGAAATCGATCTTCGGATTCTGGCAACAGAAAAGGTCTCGAGTTTTCATGGTGACGGGATTGATCTAGCCATCCGGCAAGGAGAACCGCCATTTGGCGCAGCCTTGGATGCATATCGTCTGTTTCCCCAGGAGGTCATTGCAGTAGCAGCGCCAAGCCTTGTTGAAGAGCAGGCCTTTCCTCTTGACGCTGATGCAATATCGCAGCTGCCCAAACTTCACGATGCTCATGATCTTTGGCCTGATTTCCTCGGATTACTGAATGTCGAGGATAAGGGGGGCCATGGATTGCGCATGAGTCAGACGGCTTTGGCCGTGGACGCGGCACTTTCAGGTCAAGGAGTGGCTTTGGTCAGCCGCTTCCTCGTGGAAGCAGAGATTGCAGCCAATCGATTGTTTCAGGTGACACCAGAAACCATGTCCGGCAAGCAGGATTTCTACCTTCTGGTTGCGCGCAAATCCACGCACATCAACGCGATTGACGCCGCCGTAAAGTGGTTTTTGGCGCAAGCACAAAAGTAACCCCGCATCGTGCAACGCCCCTCCCTGAGGGTCGTGTATCCCATGCTGCGTCTAAGGCCGCCGCTATCAAAGCAAGGCCCGCATAAATTGAGCCTCCAATAACGCATGCGGATACGATCAGACCCACAAAGATTAGTATTGCACCGAAGTCCAAGTCATCTCTCCTTTAGATATTGAATTGCACCATCAAGTGCCTCATCGGTGCCTTCAGAAGCGAACCCGATGTCCGGCGGAATGCCTTTGCCTTCAAAGGCTTTTCCATCCGCAGATGTGTATTTTTGTGCGGACATTCCGATCCGCCATCCGTTAGGGAGCGTGAACTCCAAGACATCGGACAGCCCGCCCGCAGTTGACGTTCCCATCGTCGTGACATTCGGAAACTCCCGCATCGCGAGCGTGAACACTTCGGCGGCACTTCCCGTCAAACTACCGGTCAAAAGTACAACTGGCGGAGTAAGCCTAACCTCATTGTTCGGCTTTATTGATGCCACAAATGGCGATGAGAATGCGCCAGCATCCCAAAGCCACTTTGTGAACAAAGTGCGAGGTTGATCGGCAAAAACCGAAGCAAGCGCGAGCGCAACACTGTCGGACCCGCCCGGATTATACCGAACATCAACAATGATGCCTTTTGCGCTGTTCAAAGCCTCAGCAACAGGAGCAAAGGCGGACAGGGCTGTGTCGCCCGATGTTTTCCCCCACTGCTTTTGAACTTCCATTTCCTTGATGGCGATATAGCCAATGTGGTCTGGACGAAGGCCATATTGAATGGAAATGTCCTGCGTCTTGGACACGGGTATGTTCGCGGAAGAAATTGCTGTGTCCCACAATGCAGCAGAGGTCACGCCCTGCTCTAGCCACGTAGGACGCACCGAAGGCGAGTATGTTCCTTGCTCGGCCATGTGAAGGATGACATGCCCGTCATCCAACCCTGCGATTGTGTGCTTGAGTATTGCCGAGAGTTCCGCATCAGACACATCGTCCGACTTAGGGGCCATGTCTTTTCGCACCATCCAATCAACGTTGTGCACCTCAAAGAACGGATAGCGTTCGTGGAACGCGGTCCAGAAAACATCGAATGTGTGCCGAGGGCCAGCGTCAAAGTGGGTGGGGTTCTGACATCTCTCAGGTAACGCTGAGCGGGTGTAGGAAATCGGTTCCACTGCTCCGTCCACGAATATATTCAAACCCGTCTCGCTCGCTTCCATCGAAACGCCCGCCAGTTCTCGGATTAGGTCAAGCTGTGCAAGGAAACCTCTCTCCCTAAAGCAGCTGATCGAAGTCATGCTATAGGCTTGGATCCGAAACGCAGAGATTGACAGGATCTGTCCGTAGGGGGCGGAAACCCAGACACCTCGCAGATCTCGATCAGGCACTCCAGCGACAAAAACTCCAGTCAGGCCAATCGCTGCCGCGCCCAATGCAACGATTGAAAAGATGCCAAAAGTGTTCATGGGTCAGTGGCTGGGTGTATGGTTTCGGGCTTGTCGCTCATCTCAATATTTCCAACGCATGAAGGTCACCGGCCTTTAGGGCGGGAATGGCTCTTTCAATCTTTTCTTGGTCCCAGTCCCACCATGCAACCGCTTTCAAGCGCTCAATCGTCTCGTCGTCAAAACGCATTCGCTTAACCTGTGCGGGATTTCCCGCGACAATTGCGTAGTCAGGAATAGTCCTTGTGACGACAGCACGGGTCTCGACAATGAAGCCATTTCCCAACACCGCGCCGGGCATGATGATGGCCTCTCGACCGATCCAGCAGTCATTGCCAATTACAACCTCCTTCGGCGCAGGAACCTGCGTTGCATAGTCCCCCCAGCGCCCGTCGAACATCGCAAACGGGTAAGTGGACATGCTCTTCATTGGATGGTTCGCCAGCGTCGTAACCATTTGCAATCCCTGCGCAATCTGACAGATATTTCCAATCATTGCGCGTGTTGACTCCCCCGGCCGAAGGAATGGCGCAAGCGTGCTGCCGTAGTTTTCTGGCATGGATTGATCATTGTAGTAAGACCAATCCCCGATGTCGAAGTTGGGATGATCAATGACGTTCTTCAAATACACCGTGGACTTTTTCAAGTCGCCGGTCGGCGTGACCAGGGGGGTGGAAATGGCGGCGTCAGGCAGGGCGTGCGCGTTCATGCCTTGGATCCCTCCTGATTAGGCGGTTCGATAAAATTTTTGTCTGGCTTCTTGCTCGATGGACAAACGCATTTGCAACTCGGCGAGCTTTCGCATTTCTGTTTTTCGTGCGGCAGGATCAGTGGTTTTTTTCAATACCTTTTGCTGCGCTGCGACGTCTTTCTTCAAGACAATCTCTTTGGGAAGAACGCCGGCGTCGGCCATGATGCCAAGTCCGGCAGAAACGATGTCTCCCCCCTGACGAGAAGGCAACGGTTTGCCCTCTCCTTTCAGACCCTCCAACTGACCTTGGGCTTTTGCTTTGTTGATTTGGTTTTCAACAAGTGTGCGCCATTTCATCGCCGAATCTCCAATTGTCATCTTGAAACACCGGTATGCTTGCCTGCGCACCTTGTCAACTCAGTTGACAATTTAGACATGGCACCGCCATATGGTACAAAGACAAATGGAGGTGAAAATGGTGGACCAGACGAAATTAACGACCGTGCAAAAGCTCTATGTTGGAGTGCAGCTGATAAATCCCCTGCTGCGCAGCATCACCCTACGTGTAGAAGCTGATTTACATGGCACCGGAATAAGTGTGGGACAGCGTGCCATATTGGATGTGTTGTTGACTAAGAAAAAGGCCACAGCACCAGAGATCACTCGCATTTTGCAATTGAAGCGGCAGTTTGTAGGGCGGGAACTGAAGGAATTAATCCAAAATGAAATGGTTCAATCAGAACCCAACCCTGAGCACAAAAGAGCACATTTTCACAGTCTCACAAAAAAATCGGAGGCCGTCATTCGAGAGATCCGAGCACGTGAGATGGAGGAATTTACAGCCTTCGCAAATCGGTTCACGCCAGAAGAGATCGACGCATTTTACCGTATTCAAAAGACCTTAAATGAAGAAATGATGCCGAGCTGAAACCGCCTTTGATTTCCAGACAAGGGTTGCGTATTGCGTTGCCCGTTGTGAATGCCGCTGATAATGCACTGAAATCTGATAATGTCAGGCTCGTGCTGTTTTCCTTGATTGACAGTTTTCGTCATCGAACCGCAGGGATTTGCTGTTTGGATTGACGGATACGACGACGTTCCCTTTTTTGCGTCCGGTATCGACGTGCGCATGCGCAGCAATCATCTGGGAAAAGTCAAAGCTTTGATCGATGACGGGACAAAAGTTACCACTTGCAGCGAGGTCTACGACTTTCCGCAATATATCGACGTCTTCCGAGGAGACGCCTGCGATCAGATACTTGCCGCGAAGCCGTGCTTTTAACCCGCCGAAAATCATATCGGAAGTACTTCCAGAGATCATCAACATGCGGCCGTTCGGAACCAATGCATGCCGCGTCCGGCCCCACGGCGCAGTGCCGACCGTGTCCACGACCATATCGTACAATGCGCCCTCTTTTACAAAGTCGTCGGTCTTGTAATCGATAACCCGGTCAGCTCCGATATTGCGAACCAAATCAGCATTCGACGCACTGCAAACGCCCGTCACTTCGGCCCCGAAGTGTTTGGCGATCTGTACGCAAGCCGAACCAACAGATCCAGACGCCCCATTGACCAGAACCCGTTCACCCGTGCGCAGTTTCCCTTTGTTGATCAGGAAATCATATGCTGCGGTTGCCCCAAATGGGATGGCGGCCGCCTCCTCAAATGTCAGGTTTTCCGGTTTGCGAACGACGTTTCCATCTGCGGGCATCGTGATGAATTCGGCATGCGCACCAAATCCCGCACCGGGAAACCCAATGACGGCATCACCGGGTTCGAATGTCGACACATCAGCGCCTACGCTTTCAATGATCCCCGATAAATCCGTCCCAAGAACGGGTTTACGCGGGTGGTTGAAACCAAAGACAAGTCGCGCAATCAGGCCCATACCTGCAGGAACGATAAGGCTGCGTGCCCGCCAATCCCCTGCACTGACGGTGGTGGCATTCACACGGATCAAAACCTCGTTTGCTTTGGGTGTAGGAGTGGGAATTTCGGCGTATTTCAAAACGTCTGGGCTGCCGTATTCGGTGTAAGTATAGGCATACATATTGCTGGTTCTTTCTGGTGTGAGATGTGCTGGCTCTGGTTTACGGCACCCTTGGGCTCATGCGAATTGACCAAATCTTGTCGATTGATATGCGAATTTGCATGGATTGATGGTCGGACATATTCGACTAGAACAAGGCTCTGGGCGTTCCTGAACAGGGTTGCGAAAGGTTTTTGTCTGCCGCCGCCCTTGGCATGACTATCCCTAGGTCGGTCGCAATCCTTGAAGCCGACGAACTGCATCACCGCGTAGGGACCTAGCAAGGCGGCTACCAGATGCGCACCAAGGATTTCATGAAAGCTGGCAAGCTGCAGTCAGCAGGTCAAATCGCGCCTGCTGCTACACCGACAAAGTCAAAACCAGCATCGTGAAGACCATCACCTGACAGAAGTCGTGGCGGAGCAACCGTTTGGATGGTGCCTTCCCAACTAGCATTGTCTTCCTCTTTTCGAATGCAGTGCACCGCATTTGAAAAGCCGGAAATCATCAAGCCAAGCGATGCTTGGAACCGAACGCCGGACAAGATACCGCGAAAAATCGGAATCGTGAGAGAGCATTAACCGTCGGTTGCACAAATGGCATCACCAGAACGGCGGTGGAGATCGAAGGGGGGAAGCAAGTATCCGACACAAGACAGGGGTTAATTCCGCACAATTCCGCGGAAAGAACGCCAGATCTTTCCGCTCTGACGTTTAAGAACGTCTCTGCAATCGTTGATCACTGCAAAGGGTTCAGGCAGCGAGAAAATTCTTGGTAGTTTAAGTTGCTGACAGTACCGATATCGCCGTGCTTCGGGGCAAACCTAACCGCACGATTTCGGTTCTTCCCGACGTGAGTAAACCGCCTGACCTGCGCCGGCACGGCGAGCATTAAGCTCGACCGGCTACCACAGCACACACGGCCCGGAACGGCCCTTCAATGAGGATCAAGACGCTGCTATGCAGTTAAACAAAAGCGGACATCTATAGGCGGCCAGGGGTTGGCTGTTGCCATCATCTTTCCTTCCGGAACCCTTCGCCGCAATAGGGAGAAGATTCTGTGAAAGATACAAGCTTCGGATTGTTTTGGCGAAAACGCGTGATCGACTAGAATCCCGGCCAACGATGCAAAGATAGCTTTCGTCTTCTCGGCAGAAAAGGTGCCAATCGAGGCACAATTCAAATTTCAGAATTTCGATTTCAACAAAGCATCTACCTTCTCTACGATGAATACGGCCCTTCTTATGTCGGCTGGACAAGGGCTCAGGGATTGGGAAAACGTCTCAAAGACTATTTAGATGATCATTTAGCAGGGAAGTCGGATCGTTTTTCTCGGTTCGGTCTTCTCGGTAGGCCCGCTGGATACAATGTCAAAAAATAGTCACTTATTTGGTTTACCCATTTGGGTAAACTTGCATTATTTGGTCAAGCGCAGCTCTCTGCTCACACATCCCACTCGTACAACGTTTCCAAAAGTGAACCGTCGATCGCGTAGTTTTCTATCTTTTGAAGATAATCTGCATCATCATTCACATCGGTAACTATTTTTTGGGAAATATTCCCATCCAAAAAAGTCAAAACAATTGTATCCGTATCGTCTAACCTTAAATCGGTCTGGGTGATTACTCCTAAGCTATCAAAGGTATCGGTTTTTGTGGCCCATTTAGCCCCGCTAAACACACCCTCACCATCACTGGTCACACGTTGAAACAACATGTCATCCTGATAAATGCGCTCTTGGTGACGTGTCGTTCCGTCGTCCATCACGGTGGCGACCGTCTCAATTTGGCCGTGGCTATTTAGGGTCTCAGTTTTTGTGACCCATTTAACTCCGCTAAACACACCCTCTCCATCACCGGTCACACGTTGGAACAACATGTCACCTTGGTAAATGCGCTCTTGGTGACGTGTCGTCCCGTCGTCCATCACGGTGGCGACCGTTTCAATTTGGCCGTGGCTATTTAAGGTCTCAGTTTTTGTGGCCCATTTAGCCCCGCTAAACACACCCTCACCATCGCTGGTCACACGTTGAAACAACATGTCATCCTGATAAATGCGCTCTTGGTGACGTGTCGTTCCGTCGTCCATCACGGTGGCGACCGTCTCAATTTGGCCGTGGCTATTTAGGGTCTCAGTTTTTGTGGCCCATTTAGCGCTGCTAAACACACCCTCACCATCGCTGGTCACACGTTGAAACAACATGTCATCCTGATAAATGCGCTCTTGGTGACGTGTCGTTCCGTCGTCCATCACGATGTCGACCGTCTCAATTTGGCCAGTCTCAGAGTAGGTGATGGTCCTTTCTTGCCAGTTCGCGAGGTCTGCACTATCCGTGTCTTCACGCAGCAGATTGTCTTCTACATGAAGTAGGATTGTACTGGTTCCAAGAGCCGTAATCGCGCCGCCCGCTTCGTCCTGAAGATCAAATAACTCAACCTGTAAGTTCTCGACACCCTCGCCGTAATTTCCTGCGCTGAGTTCGAATGAGAAGGTGGAATCCGTATCCCCGTCGACGTCAAAGAAAATTGTGCTCTGCGGCAGCACGCCACCGACAAAATCAGCGGCGCTGACAGAGTTGCCACCACTGGCAACGACTCTAACACCAACGCTGACTCCCTCGCTCAGGTCACCAAGCCGGTTGACGTTGATCGTCACTACCGCGGAATCGCGTTCATGCACAGTGCTTGTCGCGGAATGCAGGTACACGATGCTGTCCGCCGCATTGGCCGCGCCGGTTCCGCCCTCGTAGTTTGCAAGTATTCCGTCTGTTTGCCCCGAGGCAGCGTGCAAGTGTGTTAAAGATTTTCCATCTATGGGAATGTGACTATTCCGGCCAGCACCAGGTGCAAATAGTTCCTGGAGAAATTCTAAGCTCCAAAGACCGTGAGGATGAGGAATATAATTGTTTGTGATTGCGACCAAAATATCTGGAGAAAGCCCTACTCCCCCTTCTCCGCCAGCGCCGCCATGGCCACCCGATCCGCCTAAACCTGCGATCGCGGAATGTGATGCCAATTGGCCCACGATGTGAGTGTGAAAGACGGCCTGCCCAAAGTTTGCAATACCTTCTACAGCGCTACCGCCTTGACCGCCGTTCCCCCCTTCGCCGCCAATTCCGCCACTTCCACCAAGAGTGACACCAAGTGACGGAAGCTGCCGCATCCAAGCAGGGGAGCCATCGGCACCACTTCCGCCATCGCCCCCCATGCCACCTGCACCACCGGACGTGGTGTTGTCGGCATACCCAAGATTGCTAACGGCGCCGGTCGCGACACCGGTTAGCCAACTGTTTGATACCTCGATCGTACCATAGTTCAGAATTGTGCCAGCGTGTTGTCCTGTGCCGCCGCTATGCCCGTCGCCCCCGTCTTCACCATCTCGTGTTGTGCCGCCGGCCCATTCGCTGACCGTGTCATCATTGGGGAGTGGTTTGTATCTTGTTGCACGTTCTCCGGTTGCGCCCGTTATACCGACGGTGCCTTGGGCGTCATTGCCGAGTATGGTGACGCGTTCCAATGTTAAGGTGCCGTGGTTTTCTATTGCGCTGCCGACGGCTTTTTGCCCCACAACGCCTTCGCCATAGCCATCCACCAATTGCACCGCTTCGAGCGAGACCGTCGCACCGCTTTGGATGCTAAATATCTTGCCAAAGCCTGCGCCGCTGATCGAAACATCCGCAGTGCCGTTCCCGTCAATGTCGCCGGAAATTGACAAATCGGACGTCAAAAGCAGATCGATGCCAATGATTTCTCGACCATACAGAGCATCTGAAAAGGTGATTGCGCTAAAATCCGGATTGGAATTGGCGTAGGCAATCGCCTCTTCAAGCGATGTTTGTCCGTCTGTGTTGGACATGCCACTTGCATTGGTTGTCACCACCAATGAAGGTTCTTCGATAATTGTAATGGTTTTGGACGCGCCGGCGGCGTTTTGCGTGCCGGTGACCGACTGAACAACGCCTGCAGCGACGTCAATCCCTACGGGTGCAAATCCGCCATATTGAACGGTTGCGCTATAGGTTGTGGCATCAATTTGAACCAGTGGGCCGCTTAGTTCGCCATTGGTGATGACAAGGTCCGACGCGTCAAATCCATTGACCTCACGGTCAAATGAAATCGTGACCGCAATGTCGGATCCAAACACACTTTGATCAGAGTCGGTTGTGATCGTGATTACCGGGGTCGGAAAGTCAAACTCATCCAGTGTCACAGTCGGGATTGAGTAACTTGGAAGCCCCGTGCTGGCCCCGATGACACCCCCAAGCAGATCAATGGTGATTGGGCCCCCCGTTGGCTGCAATGTCACCTCAAAAACCTGAGACCCCGCCGTAGAAAGATCACCGTCCACCGTCGCATTCGTCACTGAAAGACGAGACAGGTCAAAACCGGTGACCTCAACGCCGAAATCAACTGTCAGAACAAATGACTGAAAGGTTTCAGGGGCATCCAAATCTGTCGAGATGACGGGCAAAGGTCGCAGAGGATTTATCTGAAGCTCAACCGCGCCAAGGTCAGGACGCGGCGTTAAATCTTTGGAAGGGGACGGAAAGTCGACGTTTCGGTCATTTCCAAGCGCATCGGTTATTGGCAGACCGGCCAAGCCAGTGCCCCCCGCATCAATGGCAGGGTTTTCCCAATCATTCAGCAAGGCAACGGTCCGCACAGGGCCCCCGTTGTCGCCCGCTTGCGCAACCCCATCCACAATATCTGCAAAGAAAAGGTTCACATCGTCGGTGAAACCAGAAAATCCTACGATATCAGCTAGGTACCCACCGATATGGAAGTTAGCGCTGTCGTCATGTATCAATCCGGAAAAATTATACCCGCCATTTCCGACCAACAACGAGTTCTGAATTGTATCGCCTCCGAATCCAAGGTCTGATGACAATCCTCCTGAATTGGCCGTCATGGTACTTTGAATGAAAGACATCTCAACGCCGGTGTGAACGACGTCCCCAAAAAAGGGAGCCCAGACACTTTGGTTGCCGACAATTGTACTGTTGACGAATGTGGTCGTGCCTTCGGAGCTGACGGCACCATAGGCGAAAGCAGAATTTCCCTCGATCGTCGTGCCTGTGATTAACGCGGTGCCTAAGTTTGCGATGCCGCCGCCCCCGCCGCCATCGTTTGCAGCGATATAAGAGGATGTCGTAGTCACTGTGCCATAGTTGAGAACACCACCGCCAAAGCCATTGGTGACATTACCGGCGATTGTCCCTTTGGTGAAGGTTAAGGATGCGCCGTCAGCGATTTCGACGCCTCCCCCGCCAGATTTCGGAACAGCGGATAGATCGGCCACAACACTGTTGCCGCCAGTGATGATGATCCCGTTGAGCGCAACATTTCCGCCTCCGACAAAGAGTGTTTGTACATTGTCGTCAGTGTTTGTGTTGGTTGTCGCAGTAACGCTATGTCCGGTAGGCAAAGTGATGAGTTGGTCATCCCCGGCCACGTCTCCGCTGATGGTTAAATCTGCGACGCCGGCCCATCGAGATCCCCATTTATCGTGACATCGGACCAGATTTCCAACGTGCTGCTCAAGTGGATGACACCGCCAGAAGCAAATGTGTCCCCCGGTTCGCTTGCAAAGATCAGCGTGTCAGCTTCGGGAGTGGCCTGAGCAAGCAGCAAGGCTTCGCGAAGGGAGAGCCCACCACCATCCAGTGTTTCATCGGCAAGATTCAGGTTGTCAGAGACGGTGTTATCAACGCCGGTATCCAGAGCTGTCGTCACCTGAAAAACTGCCATTGATATATCTCCGAATTCTTGTTGCGTTGTTTTCCAAATTCTCGAATTGGATTAGGGGAATCCTTGGAAACAAAAAGAAACATTTCATGCATGACATTTAACTAGGTTATACGCAAAGAGATTGTCGGTTCAGTTCACCAAAAGCACTAAGCGGTTCAGCAGTTCCCGTCCCAGCTCACCGCATGGAAAACTGTTCGAAATTACTAGGGAAGTCCTGTTTGAGCCTGCGTTGGCAAAACTTGAACACCGCTGCGAAAGTCAGCAGCCCTGAAGGTTTTTCGATGCGGGCCGAGGTGTAACTTTGCCGTTGGTCACTGACGGCGGCCCACGTTGACAAACCTCGGAAGGAGGAAGGCGTGGTTCTGGGATCGAGTTCTGGGGAAAGAGCGCCGGCGGGTGAGACTGAGATTGCCGCAGATTCGGCGTCGACCGTGTTTAATGCGTTTGCGGCAGTAATTTTTCGCCGCCTTGATTGCAGGCCTTTCGTTGATTTGGTGCAAAGAAAGCAATTCAGACTGTTGTGCTGGATGGTGGCCGCAGGCGGTTTTGACCGGTCAATCAAAGGTGACCGGTCTATGTTGTGTAGAATGGGCAGGCATATTGTCATGCTGTCTGTTTCCTTGGTGGTGCAAGCGACATTGGTTTCTGACCTCGCCGGAAGATCTCGATGGTGCGCATGTGGCCGCCGCAGCAGGGGCATGGCTCGCGCAGAATGAGCGGGGGTGCCTCGGCCCCCAGTTCTGGCTCGGTGGTTTCTTCCGTGCGTTGGGCACCAAGCAAGGCCAGGATCTTTGTGATGTTCGTTTTGCGCACTGAACTGACCAGAAGGCCGTGGTGGCGGATGCAGTGGAATCCGTCGGGGAGAATATGCATTAGGAAGCGGCGAATGAACTCGGGCGTGGCCAAACGCATGACCTTTTGGCGGTCGCCAGACTTGATGCGATATTCCGTCCAGCGGAACGCGATGGTATCCGCATCTACGCTGACCAACCGATGGTTCGAGATGTCGACCAGATGTGTGTACCGGCTCAGAAAGGCCAGAACAGCTTCCGGCCCACCGAATGGCGGCTTGGAATAGACGACCCATTCGAATTTACGGAACGGGGCGAGCCACTGCGCGAATGCATCTGTCTGTGCCAAGTGACCGAGAACGCCAAAAAAGGTGAGCTGACCCGCACGATGCAAGTCCGTGTCCTTTCCAGGATCAGGTGCCTGAACAGCCGTGCTTGGGCCGGTACATGCAGAAGGAACCCTGACATGCAGGCCGCAACGCGGGGCCATACTTCCGAAAGATGTCAGCGATTTCCAGCCGGGGCGCGGCAACAGCCCAAGCCACGACTCCAATCCCCGCCTGACGGAGCGAACTTGCGGCTTCTCTAACATCTCGTACGGGCTGTCAGCACCACGAATGGTCTTGGTCGCGACATGGGTGCAACGCACTGTTGTACTGTGCTTGGAATGACCCAGAAGCACCTGGATCACCCGAACCATCCGTTCCGGCCTCGAGGAGATGCGTGGCAAAACTGTGGCGCAACGTGTTCAGCATGGCGGGTTTGTTGACCCCGGCTATATGTTTGGCCGACGTGAACGCCCGGTTCAGCTGGCGTGGGGACGGAGCCATGATCGTGGACTTCCCAGGAAATAGCCAACCCTCGGGGCGTGCTTCCCTCCGGCAATCGCAGAGCAAGTCAAGCAAAGCCGGCGACAACATGGCCAAGCGATCCTTGTCATTTTGCCCTCTTCGACATGGATCATCATCCGGTCGCTTTTTATATCCGAGACCTTGAGACTGCAGACCTCGGATGCCCTCAGCCCGGCACCGTAGCTGATCCCCAAGGCCGCACGATATTTGAGCCCCGGACCGGGAACCGCCGCCAGCAGATCGCCAACCTTCTCGACGCTCAAGACAACGGGCAGCTTCTTCGGCTTGCACCGGAATTGCATGTAACGCTTCATCTTTTCACGCCCGCAGGTCATGCCAAAATAGAAGCGAAGCAACACGATCCTCGCGTTAAACACGCCGGTCGAGACGCCAGTATCGGTCAAATGCTGCAGATACGCACGCAACTTATCCGGCTTGCGGTATCCGGTGGGCACCCAATGAACTCTGGAAATTACCGGACCGCGCTGATATGGCCTTGCTGGATCTTCGGCGACATTCCTCGAATACGCATGTCTTCAATCATCCGCTCGCGCAGCGGTGTCGTTTTCTCCTCTTTCATGAGTTCCTCCTGTCATCAAATTGAGAAACCCCAATCGTCATACAGGTTAGCCAGATCACAAAACGACTGGACTAGCGCTCAACACAGGCCACAAGCGCCATTGCCGCGCAAGCGGCTTCGTCCTTCCGCCCCCGGCAGTCCATTGTAAATGCACGAGAGGGGAAGAACACCAATCCGCATTTCACATTGGCCGGATATGCCATGTCTTGGATGTCAGTTCGCGCAGCTTGAGTGCTTTGCGCACCCGGCCTGCCAGCCGCTGGCAACAATCTGATTGGGTTACGCTGGCGAATATCAAGGAACAGTCACGCCTTAGTTTAGGCAGCTATGGCAGGCCACTGATGACCGAAGAGCTGAAATAGATTGGTTTAATTGCAGGTCATCGTCATGTTCGCCGTTTGATGCGTCAGAACGACATATCTGTCCTACGGCCCCGAAAACACAAGGTCACAACCGACGGCGATCACCAGTTCAACATCGCGCGGAACCTGCTGGATCGTGGTTTCAACGCGGATGAGCCAAGTCAGAAATGGGCTGGAAAAGCCCCGTCGCTTTTGAAAGAAAAGTAGCCTAAACGAGCACTAGGAGCGGCATCAAACCGCGACAGGTCCAAACCCCGTGGGCGGTCATGTAGGTAAGGCCATACTTATCCGCCAAAGCTTGGACGCTATCGATGCCGATACATACGGGGCAGTTGTGTTTAGCTCGATGTGCTCTTCCGCAGTCAGAAACCACCTTCATACGGTATGTCTGGAGCGGAACATGAAGGAGCCAGCGTTCAAGGAAAACTCGTACTCGCACTACTGGCACAGGTATGTTTTCGCGTGCGGAGCCATTTCAGTTGCTTTCCCCCGCATATAGCGCGGCATATTCCGTCATTCAAACGCATCCTGGCCCTGTCGTGGTCAGGGACAGTTGCCATGAGACAGTTTTCCGAAAGGGTCACAGTTGCACGATTTGATGTGGGTTCTCAGTGCCGGATAGCAGCTAAGGCATTACACATGCGTGCTGAAAGTCGACAGGAAACATCATCAACTTTTCGGCCAACACATGCAAGCAGACCGACAAATCGGACCTTCACACGTCACCCAGCGAAGGTCACTTTGGGCCTATAATTCTGAAAATAAACGATTTTCGCGAGAGCGAGTGGAAAATCGACCCATAGAAAGCCTTTCCCAGAATTTGTTGAGGGGGCACGGCCAAGGACTGGCGTCGGCAATACCCGACGCCTTCTGTGGCCCCATCGAGACTTCGGTTTCAATTTGGCACCTGCAACGGAGTTTGACAGTAAACTGCCACTGCCAGATTTTCGAGTTTTTCAAAAATATGAGCCCAAACTGCTAAAAGCTGCAGAGTATGTGGATGTCCGGTCTAGGGATCAGATCCGAACGAGATGATTGTCCCATGCAAATTCAGCAGCTTGAAGTGTGTTCTGCTGGCCTTTTGAGATTGATCTTAGCGCACCCGTGCCTGCGGTCGCCACAAACCAGTCGCCGCAAACCGAAATCCCACAAACATCTTCCAGCGCCAAGGTGCGTACGAGCATGGCCGATAGCACGTCATAAATCTGTACCATCCCTCCCCGAGGGGACGTAACAGCGACGAACCGACCGTCGGCTGAAGACGCGATGCTGCCAATATAGCCCTGCATGTTGCGCATGTCCTGTGGGCTCGCCGCGAAGGCATCAATTTTCTCGCCATAACGATGTGTGCCTACCAGCATGTCCACTGGACCATCCCCTTGCCACTGCATGCCAAAGGCCACAGTGCCATTCTGGCTAACATCAAGGTGCCTGATCGAGCATTTGTGCCACTCGGCTGAAAAAGATGCGGTACCGATAACCTGACCCGCTTCGATATAGGCAAGGTTTGGTTCCATCGTCGCGATGTTTAACTTGGTGCGGCCAGTATCTGGATGCGTATCAATCCCGCCGTTGGCGACCACCAACGTGTCAGTGCCGGGTATCCGTTTGATATCATGAGGGCCGATACCACCGCTGTCCCACTCGTCAATGCGAACATAGCTCTTCTGTGCGTCCCAGACCCCAATGCAGCCGCGCCCTGCCTCGTAGTCATTCTCGGTCGTAAACAGGAGGCGACCGTCGGAAGAAAACGCGCCGTGCCCGTAGAAATGCCGCCCTTCGGGTGAGGTCAGCACCGCCTTTTGTGCCCCTGTCATGCAGTCGATCACCACCGCAAAAGTGCCCGGTCGTCTTGCGAAGGCCACGGCCTCAGGTCTAGTCGGATGGGCTGCAGCTGCATGACCACGGGCAGGCAGAGGGAGTTCAAAGCGGATAGAAAGGTCTTCACCTATGCCGCAAAGAACGAAGTTGCCATCTGGCTTCACTGCTGCTGACAAAAAGGCTGGTGACCCGGCATCGGCCCAAGTCATCTGAGGAACAATACCCGCTGCGAGAAGGCCACCGAGGAACTGGCGGCGTCCGTTATTTGGTAGGCCCATATCAATCCCCATCCAAGGAGTTGAAACCTGCCGCGACACCAAGTGTCGGTCCAAGTTCATCACGGACAAGACTGCGGATGTCTTGGATTGACTGTTGGATGATTTCGATCTTGAGACGTGACTGCGGCTCTGCGATTCTGGCAAAAGTTGGGTCATCCAGTGTTGCAAGCTGTGAGAGCGGGCGATCAAAGCTGGCATTTAGCCTCGTCGATATGTCTCCATTGTTGCCCGCCAATCGCGTGGCGAGGTCTTGAAGAGACTGCAAGCTTAGGTCGACGTGCTTGGCAGACCGGCTGGACCTTCGCGCCTCGGCACGTGTTGGGCGGGGGCGATCAAATGTACCGAGTGGCCGCCCAAGACGGGACTCGGAGGTAAACTGAAGACCCGTCGACAGAGATTTGAACATTTCTTGCAGGACTTCCTCATCACTCCGGTACACCCCATCAAGAAATGGGGCCTGCATCGTGATTTTGTACCTTGTTTCCCAGTCTTCCAGGATGCTTTGGGATGTTGCCGCGATGTCAGCACTGATTGTTTGGACCAGTTGGCAATGATAGTTGGCATCACCCTCTTCCATGAGAGCCTTATCGTAGAGTAAAAACTCCATCGCATAGAACCCTCGCGCCGCAATGGATACCTGGGTGTAGTCCTCGACAGAGGTCGCAATCGGGTCTTGATCTGCCAGAAGGGTGGACAGCGCCCTTGGCGTAGCACCGCGACTGTCGGGCCAGAAAGCCAGTGCAAATGCCCGGTCGTCTACCTCGGTCGGGCCGAACCTCAGATGACTGGCTGATACCCATGCGTCAAAGGCTGTTCCATAGGCTGAACGTAGGGTGTCAGAGGTTGGATCGCAATCTGTCCGTGCCGCGCTAGACAGTGACCGCGTACGCGTGGCGAGTGTTTCAAATCGCGGCAGGATATGGCCATCTACGATGTCCGTGATCACGGCATTATGAGTTTCAGCCAAGCCTGTCACAGGGGCTGCCATGACTGCCAAGGTAAGGGATAAATACTTCATAAACTCTCCAAGAATGCGATCAGGGCTGCGCGGTCCGCAGTTGTCATCTCGACCACAGCATCGCGTTGAAGTTGGGCTTCTCCGCCATGCCACAACACAGCTTCCAACAGCGACCGTGCGCGTCCGTCATGTAGGAAGTAGGAGTGGTTGCTGACTTGTTCAGTGAGCCCGATCCCCCATAATGGTGGCGTACGCCATTCTTGACCCGTTGCACGGGCTTCGGGGCGATTGTCTGCAAGTGCTGTTCCCATGTCATGCAGCAGCATGTCGGTGTAGGGCCAGATCAATTGGAAGCTTTGTGCGGGCTGATCCTCAAGCCGATGCGTGACAAAGCTTGGTGTGTGGCATGACGTGCAGCCTGTTGAATAGAACATCTCTTTGCCTCGTAGAACCTGAGGGTCGGCAACGCCACGTCGTGCTGGAACGGCCAGATTGCGGCTATAGAAGGTCACAAGGTCCATTCCCTCCGCATCAATTTCGGTGCCGCGATCATCATTGTCGCCGTGAATGGCGTCTTGGCACTGCGTCTGAGCCGCCGTGCATTCTCCGGCACTCGCTGGGAACAGCGGGCTGGAAATGCCAATGTCACCCGCAAAAGCAGCCGCAGATTGTTCCATGATAGTCGGACTGCCTGCTTTCAGGCCAAAGCGGCCCAGCATCGGGCGGTCATATTCAACGGACCAGACGATATTTGGGCGGCCTGAAATGCCGTCGCCATCCCGGTCATCAGGATCGGCTCCGGCAAGGATATCGGCTGCAGGGACCGCTTCGAGCAGACCCAGACCGATCATTTGCGGCGCTACACGAGGGGACAGCATCGCAGCGGGATGCAGCGGGCCAAAGCCCAGATCAGCCGCCTCATAGGTTGGGTGGCGCAGGGACACTTCGGTGCCATCAGCCAGCGTTATGATCTCTTCGTCGTAAGTGATGTCGAGGCGGTATTCGGATATGTGGCCCTGCACCGCAAAGTCTTGCATCTGTGTCCCGTAGGTCGGCTCTGGTAGGGTTGCGATGTAGTCCTGTATTTCTGTAATAGCTGCATCTGAAGGCCCGGGGATCGACACCCTAAGGAACATTGAAATCGCGTTGTCATCAACGTTCTCAGGTGGATGGCCGCGCCCGTCTTTGATGTGGCACCGCTGACATGACCGCGCATTGTAGAGCGGCCCCAGACCGTCAGAGGCTAAAGTTGATGATGGCGACGACACCCAGAGCTTGCGAAACAATCCATTCCCGACCCTGAAGTCCAGCTGGTCTTCAAAACTGATGTTGCCCGACGGTTGAGAGAACGCATCGGCGTTTGTCATGGCACGTACTGTTGCGGCTCCGGCCGATTTTTCTTCGAACCGATGTGAGGCCGTGAAATCATTTGTAAGGGCAGTCACTGCCGCGATCCGGCCTGCTTCCTCGGTCGTGCGGGGCACAACGTTCAAATGCGGGTCACCGAGGCCTCCAAATGGGTCCTCGGTGGATGTTTGAGCCAGTGCGACAGACCCCATGGCGAGTACCACGAGCAGGAAGCCACTCGGCTTCATCCATCTTCGATGCGTTGAGTTGCACATATTTTTCTTCACCAAGTTTAGCGATCAGGTCGAGTTGGGTTTCAAAGAAGTCGATATGGCCATCTTCATCCGTCAAGAATTCTTCAAAGATGTTCTTGGTGACGAAATCGCCGACCGCTTCGCAGTGCTTACGGGCATCTAAATTCAAGCCCCGCGGACCGTGTTCTGCGGCCAAGTCGCACTCAAGGTCTCACTTGGTGTCTGACCAATACGGAGAGGGGCGAGCTTGTGCAGGTTCGGGTGACCGCCAAGGAACAAGAAACGCGCATTGTTCTTATCCGCATGCTTCATCTCTTCGATGTTTTCGTCGCGGGATTTCTTGGCCATGTGACCAAAACCCCGGTCCTCCTGCATCCGGCAATGCAGCCAGTATTGACTGACTGCGTTTAGCACACTGCGTAGAGCATCGTTAAGGTAGACGATGACTTTCTTGTTGCCGTTCATGATGGTTTTCCTGTGTTGCTGCGGGCAACGGGCTCCGCAGGTGCATGGGGACTTCCAGATTGTTGTTACTGCGCATGGTCGACAGGAAGAGCGGTATGCAGCCGCCGCAATCCGCTGCCCGCCCCAATGCCCAATAGACTTTTCCTGGGGTAATAATGGTCTTGCCATCCGACGCCCGCACCCAGTCGATGGCTGCGTTGATGTCGTGATCTGTGATGTTCTGACAATGACAGATGATCATGATGACAAGACCTTGGGATTTCTATTGGAAGACTGCTTCAGGGTCGTCGAGGCTGTCTGACCCTTCGAATGCGATCTGATCCAGACCAAGGGTCGTGACCACACGTTCGATGGACCGCGTCTGGTCGATAAAGCCAGCCACACCGCCCATGATCAGGGCTTCGCCCGCTTCGTTGCCACGTTTCAGCATCTGATCATATGCAAAGCCTGCCTCGGCCGCTGTCTTGATGCGTCCTAGTGACAGCATCGTCGTGCTAAGCTTGCCTTGCATCTCCGCATCCAAAGCAGCGTCCGTCTCGGACACCAGATCGGACAGGGATGGACCGGATACCAGAGCACCATCAACGCGGATATACTCACCAAGGTAGATGTTTTGCACACCCAGCCCGTCATAATAATGATCGTTGTGGGTGTTGTCGGCAAAGCAGGAATGCTCTTCCTCTGGATCATTGAGCATGACGCCAAGCCGCATCCGCTCACCCGCGACCTCACCATAAGACAGTGACCCCATCCCGGTCAGGATCGCAGCCAAACCAGCGTCGGCATTTGCGGTCAGTTCGGCACGTGCTGCACCATCATCGGCCCATTGCGATGTCATCCATTCCAGATCGGATATCAGCAGATCGGTTGCCGCAACCAAGTATTCAGCCCGGCGGTCACAATTGTCATTTGTACACGCCTCACCCGCTGCATAATCCGTCCAAGGGCGATTACCTGCACCGGTGCCATGACCGTTCAGATCTTGCCCCCACAGCAGAAATTCAATGGCGTGATAGCCCGTCGCGACATTCGCCTCGATTCCATCCGCCTCTTGCAGGGTTTCTTCCAGCAAAGCGGGGGTGATGGTCGTGGCGTCCACATCAGCACCTGAAAGCGTGAAAGTTGGGTTTGCAATCACATTCAGAGCGGCAAATGCGTTCTCATCTGACGGCCCGCCATAGGATGCATCCACATAGTCGATAAGACCCTCATCCAGTGGCCACGCATTCACTTTGCCTTCCCAGTCATCAACGATGGCGTTGCCGAACCGGTAAACCTCGGTCTGCTGGTACGGAACACGCGCCGCCAACCATGCATCTTTGGCTGCTTGCAGCGCCTCAGCCGATGGATTGGCGACAAGAGCATTTACGGCAATTTGCAGTGCCTGCGCTGTTGTCAGGCTGTCCCCATACTTCGCGGCGGCGATGTTGGCATAGGTGTCCAGCACCTCGGCCTTATCAACAGCGAGAGCGGGAGTGGCCAAGGCGACGAGCAGCGCCGTGGAAGAAAGGAAGGCGTGTTTCATGGAAAATCCTGTTAGTGAAGAATTGCTGGTTGTGTGTGGAAGGTTTGTTCTTTGCCTGCCATGCGTTTGGGAACGCGGAGGTTCATCCGTTTCAGGGCAAGGCCGAATTCGGTTGCAAGAGATGCAAGCAATGGGGCTACATCAGGACGGACCAACAGAGTTGCGATCAGTATGGAATCGTCCCGATCACCCGTAACTGCGGTGCCAATGAAGTTTGCAAAGCATGCCTCGTCTGACCCCAAGCATTTGCAGTTCACAGAGTGTCGCATCAGCGGCCTGCGTCCATGCTTGGAGCACAGACTGCATAGGTTCTCAAATGACTTCAGGGCTTTGCGTGCCTGCGCTGGTCCGAGGCTGGAAGCGAAATCGTTCCAGACGCTTTCCTGACTTTCAGGACCGTCGCACCACAGACGAAGATAAATGACCGAGGCTGCTTCGATCCCATCAAGCTCTGCAATGAAACCGACAGGTGCACCGCCGCGTTTTTCCCGTGCGCTGGTCATTTGGTCAGGATCAATTTGCCAGCCCGCGTAATCCGCAGGATGTAGGTTTGATCTCCAAGCACGATCCGGGCTTGATCTGCCCCCTTGGTCAGGTCTACTGCCGCATGGGTCGGTAAGGCATTCGGAACAGGTTTCGAAGTCTCTGAGACGGAATGATACGACATCAGTTCCGCCGTCCAATTTGGGGACTGCTTTGGTCGTAGCGGTCAAACACCCATTCCATGCTGAACCCCTCAGGCGATCCCGACAGAAGGCATGTTTCAGCGATCTCAGATTGGTCGAGGCGTGGTGTGCAGCGGTCAAGGTTTTGGTCTTTCAAATGGTCCACGGCGTCTCTCATCTTGGAAGTCCTTTCATCTGACGATTGTTGGGCTTCCCCAGTATTGGGAGGGGTGGCTGAATGTTGCGCAGAACCTGAGTAATTCAATCAGATAAGTCAATCCGACTTTTTTAGTCGGATATTAAATTGTTTTGTTGACTCTTTTAGAAGGATACTGAATGCCGCCAGCAGCGATCAGGCTCAGCCCAGAGTTTCACGCAGTTGAAACGTCTTCGGAGATGTGATTCAGACGGGCGAATTGTGGCGACACCCCCGCTTTTTACGTATCGGCATTAGCTGCCCTAACAACGGTGACTGATATCGCTGAACAGCACGTCGTATTACACGATCTAATTTCGCTGGCCGCCCCATGAATGGCTGGCTTTGGTCCCGCATATCCGCCCGCATATACCAAGATCCAGACTGTCCTGAGCAAAGCTGCCATTGGCCCAGGTGCAGCGAAATGGCGCTAAATCCGCACACCGGTCTCTCGACGGCAAGTGGTCAATGTCTGCATTGCCTTAACGTTGAAAATTCAATTGTTTAAACATGATGCAAGTCGGTGCTTTTCCATGTTCGTTTGATCGACTGTCCGCATCTCAAAATGCCACGGGGACACACAACCATTGTCAGCTTTGCTCATCACTGTTGATCCACTGCCATGCGAAAAAGCATCGTCTCACATGTCACGGCGTGCCTCGGCAAACGGGATCTAGGCTGCGTCTCTTGGGCGAGAAACAGGGGAAGTTTTTGGCGATGTAGTCAATGGTGGCAGCGCTGCTTTGGCAGGTCTGACTGGACTGGGGTTGACTGAAGTGGGCCAAATCGCCGTTTGGTGATATCTGCATCAAGACAGCCGACACTACCTGTTCAGAGCCGAAACGTTTCTCGGAAAGACAGTGAAGTGCCCTTGGGTACACGGTTGCACGGCCTGCATACAACAAGACGATGCCCGTCATGACACAATGTACTTGGTACTTGCGCGGTCATGGGGCAATCTCCCACGTGAGCGCTTGCGTCAAACACGGCTTGCGGGTGGTCCAACTTTGGAGGGAGCCCGGTATCTACCCTCGTTATGATTGCGCCAAACACCTCGAAAGCATCAAAGATCGCGTATTGCGGGATGACTTGGAGTCTCACTCCAGAAAGACAACCGATTTTGACAAGTGGGTGGACAACCACCTTGCTTACAGGAGCGGCGAAGTCTGGCTCGATCTGTTCCCATTGCATGCAGCAGCAACGTGCAGTCAATTGCTTGGTCATGCAGTGTTGCGCCGGCTCATGACAGAACCCTCTCGCGTGTGTCATGATGATCTCTGGCTTGTCTATGAGCTTGGATTCAAGGTTGCTTTGCAAGATGGGGTGGCCATTCACCAAGCCCTGCGTGACCTACAAGAATTACCTGCGGTCCGAGTGACGGTCCAAAAAACTCTTTCCATTTCTCTAAGAACATTTTCTAGAAACATAGCCGCTTGGACCAAGAGATGAACTCCTTGGAGAGCCGATCACAAAACGACGCCTACACTCAGAAAAGACTGCGTGCAAACCAACAGGTATTGATGCGCGCCGACTTCGAAAGATGCTCCAAGCTGATGGCCTGTTCAGCGAAGCGATGCAAAAGTGTCCCCACGCTTGGGCCTTGTTTGATGCTGCAGAAGCACAGCATTTTCTTTCAGAAACCAAAACACTTCTTGATGCCAAAGCATATCAAGAAGCAGTGTGTATGACACAATCCCAGTTATATCTGTTTATCGCCGACGAGATCATCGTGCCTGCAGTACTTGGTGCAAACGAAAGGAAATTTTGGATCCTATGGCAGGGCAAACTTGGGTGATCAACTACTCAATCTCGCTCGACCGGTATGCAATATTTGTCGTCATCAACCAGCCAAGACGCCTCAAACGCCTGATAAAGAACAGGCATACAACGGCGACGAGAATGCAGAACCCAAAGACTCAACAGGACTATATACCTACGATGATGCCGCGGACTTTCATGGAAGATATTTTACTCTGGGACGATGTCCCTTCATTTTGGGAAGAGCTGGCAAAAGATTTCACCAGAGATGCGGCGTCGGTCAATCAGCCCATTTTGTCCCGATGAAGAAGACTACAGGGCATTTACTTGCGTTCCGACGTGCCGGTTGACTTGTGATTAAAAGCCACATTTGAAAAGGAACTACGAATTGGGACTAATTTTTCAGCTGTGAAGTCGTCCGTAACCCTTTGTCGAAATTGGTATTTCGGAGCGACAAATAAGTGATAACGTCCCGGCTCCGCAGGAAAGTTCGGGCCGCCAAATCACACCCGAAGGCCACTCACGCCGCTTACTAATTAACACGCGCGCGGCGTTCTGGGACCTTGGGTTAATCTTCTTCCATCACAATTTGTTCTCATGCAAACCCCCACGCCTTCTTAACCGGTGGTGTAAATGATGAGCACCTCCAGTTCATCCTCAGCACCAAGATTGCGTTTCAAAAAGGCTTCGATCACCGCACCGGCCCGATGCACGCCTTCCGCCTCTTTACCCGCTTGCAACTCATCCAGATGGGCCAGTTAGATGACACGGTTGGCCTGACAGGTGAAATCATCCAGCACGCGGTCAAGACCGGCATGGTTCTTCTCTAGTACCTCCTGCCCCGCATCAAAACGCGGGCCAGCACTCGAAAGTTCGGGGAAGTAACTGGAAGCTTCCCAGGCATGATGGCCATGCAGGTTCCCGACCAGATTTCCGCCGCAGTAGGACAAGCGCCCGGCATAATCGTCGAGTGCCATGTCCCTGTTCAAGAGCGCATCTGCGTCCCGCCTCACCCGCTTATAAACCCGCGGAAACTCTGATGGACGCCAAGCCAGTGTCGGGTCTGCACCTACGTCACGCCTGCGAAACGAATTCCGCTAAGCCCTGCGACTTCCCGCTTCCACGAAGTGATGTCGCGTTGGGTGAAGCCCGACAAGCTGTCGTGGCCGCAGGCCCGAGCCAGAACCTGCATTAGTTCCACACTTGCACCAAAATAACGCGACAGCCGTTCAGCGCCGACCTGCACATCCAGCCGTTTGCGCAGTTCCGGCTTTTGTGTGGCCACACCGACAGGGCAGTTGTTGGAGTTGCACATCCGCGCGGCGATACAGCCGACGGCCTGCATGGCAGAGTTGCTGACTGCGACGGCATCCGCACCCAAGGCCATCGCCTTGGCGAAATCTTCCGCAACACGCAGCCCACCAGTGATCACCAACGTCACCTCGCGTCCCGCCCGCGCATCCAGATGCTTGCGCGCCCGTGCCAATGCCGGGATCGTCGGCACCGAGATATGGTCGCGGAAAATGAGCGGGGCCGCCCCTGTGCCGCCGCCGCGTCCATCCAGGATGATGTAGTCTGCGCTGGCCTCGAGCGCGAAGTCGATGTCATCCTCGATATGGTTCGCGGACAGTTTGAACCCGATCGGAATACCGCCCGAGCGTTCACGCACCTGATCCGCGATGCGTTTGAAGTCAGCCGGAGTGTGCAGTTCAGGAAAGGTCGAAGGCGAGATCGCAGACTGCCCCGGCTCCAGCCCGCGTACCTTGGCGATTTTCCCTTGCACCTTATCCCCGGGCAGGTGCCCACCGGTGCCAGTTTTTGCTCCTTGGCCGCCCTTGAAGTGGAAAGCCTGAACCTTTTCGACATGATCCAACGACCAGCCGAAGCCAGCGGAGGCGAGTTCATAGAAGTATCGGCTGTTCTCGGCCTGCTCCTCAGGCAGCATCCCGCCCTCGCCTGAACAAATGCCGGTTCCGGCCATCTGCGCCCCGCGGGACAGTGCAGTTTTGGCCTCTTCGGACAGTGCGCCATAGCTCATGTCCGAGACAAAGAGCGGGATATCCAGCTGCAAGGGTTTGGTTGCACGCGGCCCAATGATGACCGAGGTCGCCACACTAGCTTCATCAAGCAGCGGTTTGCGGGCCATTTGCGCAGGCAAAACCTGAATATCGTCCCAATGGGGCAGGTCCTTGCGCGGCACGCCCATTGCGCCCATTTCGCCATGGTGGCCGAGCTTGGACAGCCCATCTTTGGCCAACGCATGGATACGCGCAACAGTGGGTTCTTCGGGAGTCGGTGTGGCCTGCGGGATGTCTGTCTTGGGCGCAGGGGCCGCACCGCCCACCGCGGCCTCGCCAAGCCGCGTATGCGATCCATCGCAAAACGGCGCATTGGCGCTGGATTTACATAGGCACAAGGCCGCCGCGCCATCCTTGTCGGCCGTGAATTTCAGCGGCTCAATCCCGGTGCCGGCGTGGGATCCGTCACAAAACGGCTGGCTTTTGGAGCGGCCACAGCGGCACCAGAAATATTCTTTGCCTGCCTCCAAATCGGCTTTCGCGGGGGCCTTGGCGGCAATGATGGGAACAGATTGGGTCATACTGAAGCTTCCTTGATCAATGAGGCACGGTCATGAGGGGCAGCATAGGCAACAGTCGACCATTTAGGAACGACGCGGATCGGGTTCACCGTGTTATGGCTGCCGTTGTAGTGGTTTTTGATGTAGGCGATGTCGACAGTCGCCGCGACGCATGGATGCTGATGCAGATCGCGGAGATATCCCGAGAGGTTAGGATAGTCGGCGATGCGACGGAGATTGCATTTGAAGTGTCCGACATAAACCGGATCAAATGCGTCTTCATAGACAGCTTGCGTCGTCGCAAACCCGCCTTGTAGACCCCGTTATTGACCGTGTCGAAAATGCGAGCGTTGAGGGCGTCGATCTCCTCGCGCTCGCCCTCAGGGCAATAGCCCTCGGGGGCCGCGCCGATGTCGTCGAAGGCCGCATTGAACATACCGATAACATCTGCGGACTCGTTTGAGACGATCGCTCCTTGTTGTTTGTCCCACAGGACCGGCACGGTTACCTGCCCCGTGAAATCCGGTTTGGCAGCGGTATTGACCTGATGCAGAAACGTAGCATTGTTGATCGGGCCCGGCGTTGATCCATCGCCGGGTGTAAAAGTCCAGCCATCCGGTCCGATGAACCAATGCGCAAATGATATATCGATCATATCCTCAACGCCCTTCAGCGCACGGAAGACCAAGGTGCGATGCGCCCAAGGACAGGCAAGCGACACGTAAAGATGGAAACGCCTGGCCTCTGCCTTCAACCCGCTCACTCCGGACGGTCCGGCGCTGCCATCTGCTGTGACCCAATTGCGAAAGGCGGACGGATTGCGCACATAGTGCCCATCCGTTGATTTCGTGTCGTACCAATTGTCGACGCATTCGCCGTTCTACAGCAATCCCATGATGTGCCTCCTACTTATCCAATTCGTAGTGTTGAAAATGAGCATGATCGGGCCTTGTTTGGACCCGATGGTGCCCGCAGTCGCATCAAGAGCTGCGCCGATTGTGGAGCCAGAAACTTACTCGAGTTCTGAAATGATGATCAGCTTGTAGCTTCTGGCCTGAGGGGCAAGGTGTCCAGTAGCATGTTGCCAAAACCCATCTCAGCAATCATTACCCCTTTCACTCCTGCACCGTCAGTCAATTCAGACAACGGGATCTTCACGATGGGCGTTCAGGCGTAGATCGCGATCAAGGTCGCAACGCCGTCCAGTTCAACCACCGTCTGGGTGATGATTGGGGCACGGGTCCCGAATTGCGCATGAACAGCATGCCAAATCTCGATGCATGATGTGCTGATCTTTTCATTAAAGGGGAATGGCATGCGCCGCAGCTCGGAACCAAACTCCTCGTTCGACACACCGGCGATCAGCAATTCGCCTTTGTAGTAATCGATTTCCATGATCGAAAGCGTGTTGAGCGGTTACCCGAATTCCAGCGTAGCAGAGGTGGGAACAGGCCCAACCGACATAGAGGAATGATCGTCACTGGCCAGATCAACCAACTCAAGCGCGCCGTTGTTGATCGACACGATCACCGCCTCTGCATCCGGCCCGTGCCCACGATGCACCGACGGGAATATTTGCTTGCTGGGCTTATGGGCCACCATGCCGTTGATCACGATCTGCTCTGGCTCAATGCCTTGCATGGCAGCGAATTCAACATCAAGGTTGGTTAAGATTGTGCGCCCTTCAAAGGCCTGTGCGCGGCCAAGCTGATAGCCGGATTGGCCGCAACCAGCGCCAAGGCGCTCGCGGTCAAAATGGATTTTGTCAGTCTCATGAGTATCTCCGGGTTTGTGACTGGACTGGTCGCAAACAAACAGATGCCGAAAATCTCTCTAGCCAGAAAAAGGTGACCCCAAGGATCGCAAAATGGGAACACTGATATGCTTTCCGTTTAGGCTCGGCCATCGTATCAGAACGGACCTTCAAGCCGAAGCCATACACGCGTTAATCAACGGAGCATTCTAACCATGGGCCAGATCGAAGACCCTGCCCTTTCGTGAAAGTCGTAGACAGCGGCGGGATCGCCTGGGCTGCGGAAGAGATGAGCATCGCCAAATCAGCCGTCAGCCGTCAGGCGCAGGTTGGCCCAAATGGAAGACCGCTACTCTGTCCGCTTGATCGACCGCCAACCCCGCTTGCGAGAGATAACGCGCGCCGGACAAAAGCTTTTTCAACGTGTCAGCCAAATGGTGGCAGAAGTCGATGAACTAGGTTCCGACTTCTTACAAGTTGGTCATACGTTGAAGGGGCCGCGGTCCATCAGCATCGCCCGTGAGTTCGGACTGGCGTAGCTCAAGCCGACGTTGTTCAAGTTCGCCCGAGGTCATCCCAAAATCGACCTGACCATAGACTTCGATGACCGGACTGTTGATCTGGATAGTGAAAACTGCGACCTCGCGTTGCGCGTGACAGTCACCGAATTGCACGGTCTGCATTGCCATCGGCTCGGCACCATGCAGCACGGGCTATCCGCGAGCAAAGGATATGCCGCCACCCATCGGCTGCCGGAAAGCATCGAGGAATTGTCAGACCACCCGCTCTTGCACCACGGATCAGAACGCCGTGCGACTTGGGCTTTTGAACACGATGGGAAACGCCGGACGTTAAAGTTTCGCCCCGCCTTATGGTCCAACTGCGGGACGTTTCTGCTGGATGCAGTTGTAAATGATGACGGGATCATTCGGTTGTCACTTTTCGTCGTCGATAGCGAGGTCCAAAAGGGCAACCTAATCCCAGTGTTCACCCATCTCAAGCACGCGGACTACGGCATTTACGTTGTTCACAGCAGCAAGCGCCGCGTCAACAAGCGCATGAGGACAATGATTGATGCACTCAGCGAAAGCTGCGTGCCGTTGAACAACTGAAAATGACTGGTTCCAAAAGTAAACGAGATATCGGATCGCAGTCGTTCTGATAGCAATGCAGAGATTTATCCATCTCGTAGCATAGATGAGGTTGGGCTCTGAACCACCATCAGATGTAGTGCAACCTCTCCTCGGATACAGGCTTGGCCGTTCGCTACCTTAGACACTTTGGGTGGAAACCTGATGGGGTGGATGGCTCCTGCTCCAACCGGCATCGCAATGCGCCATACTGCAGATGTTTATATCTGCTTATAGGGGAGCCACCCAATGCAAGTTACCACAATCGGCCTTGATCTGGCCAAGAACGGTTTTCAGGTTCACGGGATTACGAAAGATGAAGAGGTTGTCTTCAACAGGCCTTTGAGACGGGTACAATTGTTGCCATTTTTCTCAAAAATTGAACCTTGCCTGATTGGCAAGGAAGCTTGCCGCAGCGCGCATCATTGGGCACGTGAGTTGACGAAGTTTGGTCATGAGGTTCGGTTGATCCCACCGATTTGTGTGAAGCCATACGTGAAGCGCGGCAAGTCTGATGCCATTGATGCAGAAGCCATTTGTGAGGCAGTTACTCGTCCTACAATGCGATTTGTCGCCATTAAAACCGTTGAACCACAAGCCTTGTTGTCGCTCCATCGCGCCCGAAGTTTGCTTGTCAGCCAACGCACACAACTGATCAATGGTTTGCGCGGTATGGTCTCTGAGTTCGGCGTTTATATCGCGAAAGGCCTCGCGCGGGTGGTCGGCTTTGCGGAGGATATTTTGAGCGGCGAAACGCTGGACCTGCCCGATATTGCCAATGAGGTGATCCATAATCTGTGTGAGCATCTCATGGTGCTTCACACTCGAATCCGATGGTATGAAGATCGGCTCAAGTTGGTCGCCAAGGAAGACGCGCGGGTGCGGTTATTGCGGACCATTCCGGGCGTTGGTGCTGTAACAGCGTCCGCGATAATCGCTAGTATTGGTGACGGACATCAGTTCAGTAATGGGCGGGAATTTGCAGCATG
The DNA here is from genome assembly GCF_003208435.1 of Pelagimonas varians. GTDB lineage: Bacteria > Pseudomonadota > Alphaproteobacteria > Rhodobacterales > Rhodobacteraceae > Pelagimonas > Pelagimonas varians. The sequence goes on from NZ_QKMF01000020.1 coordinate 89,401, forward strand.
GCTGGGTCTAACGCCTGCGAACAAGTCCAGCGGCGGCAAAGAGAAGCTCGGGCGCATCACTAAAATGAGCGACCAATACTTAAGATCATTGTTGGTCGTTGGCATGACATCGCTTGTTCGACAGACCAAGTCGCACCCGGAACGTGCAAGCAAATGGCTGATATCGCTCCTGGAACGAAAACCAGCGCGCTTGGCGACTGTCGCTATGGCCAACAAGACCGCTCGGATCGTCTGGGCAGTACTAACCCGCAACAAACCATACCCCCCCCACACGGCCTAAAGGAGAAAGAACAACGAGTTAGCAAGACCCGCGAGATGATAGTGCATAAGTCTGCCGCCAAAACCAAGACACCCCGTCTAAGGTCCCGGGCGCAATTGCCCGCTAAGCTGTAAGGGACTTGGTTTGCGGAACCCATCAGAGCCAGCGGTCAAAACCCCGCAAACAGGCCGGACACATGACTGCTTCTGACTAATGCACAAATCGGATCAAATATGTCTTGCTATGCAGGAGCCATCCACACAAGACCTTAGCTGCTTCTGCGAAGGCTCCGTGCCGGACGGGCAGAAGCGGCCATTCAACCGCAAATGGTCAGGCCAACTATGCAGTATAGGCCACCAAGGGCAGCTGTGCGCAGAAAGTGAGCTTTGCAAAGTCGGGGCCTCACCCAGCCACTTCAGCATAAACACGCTGCAACGCTGCAAGAAGACCGGTCATTGGCGTCTCTTGCAGCAAAGATCTGGGCTAGATGACGGACATGCGGACAAACCAGCTTTCCAAGTCAATCGAGTAACTGTCCGCTATCAGGGTTTCTCGCCCTTCATAACTTAAACGTCTCGTTTGCCAGATACCATCAGCCACCAAGCAAGCAGTGGAAAACCCACCAACTCAAAAGTCAGTGACGGGGCAATGGCAGAGCTGAATACTACCTCAGTGTCCATGCCGCTCAGTCGAAACAGACCCGCGATTGCGATCATAGCCGATAGAATAATCAAGGTTGAGCGAAACCTGCGCATTGCAAAGCCGCCAATCATGAACACAGCACCGACGCCAAACCAGACGCCACCAATGAACCGTATGTGGCTGTCTTGGGCATGAAAAGTTGCCGCATCCGTGATCGCAACAAAATCGCGCGTCGATTGCCACCCCAGTGTCCTAATCCCACCCAGGCCGATATTTAGGCCTAGAAAGATAATGGCAGCGCCAATGATCACAACAACCGCGTTCAGTAAGTTTGTCTTGTTCATGTCGCTTTTCCTCAATCATGCCCGATGGGCGATTAATATTTGGTACGCGTTCTATATTATTACAATCTTGACAAGGCAAGTATTATTTGGGACGCGTACTAAAATAAATCTGAAAGGGCCCAATCATGGCTAGAACCGCTGGCAGGCCAACCCGCAGCAAGGCAGAAATTCAGGAGTTCCGATCAAAGATCGGGAAGCACGCGCTTGAGATTTACCGCGTGGAAGGCTTCGGAGCGGTTTCAATACGTCGATTGGCCAAGGAGGTCGGCTGCGCCCCGATGACAATCTATGCGCATTTCGAGGGCAAGACGGATATTCTAAGATTCCTTTGGGCAGACGTACTCAGGGACATGTCTCATGATATCGAGAAAAAGCTGAAATCGGTCGTTGACGCACGTGAACGGCTGCGGGCAGCCGCCCAAGCCTTTGTCGATTATTGGATTGATCACCCCGATCATTTTCGACTTGTCTTTATGTCTAACGATGTGACACGGGCGGATGTGAGTGCGTTCATTATGGACGAAGATACCTTGGCACACTTCTTGATGTTTTCGGGTTTTATCCGAGAGGTTCATCCGGAGGAACATGACGTTAAAATGAGCACGGACACACTTATATCTGGTTTGATCGGTATCGCTCTTTGCATGAATACCATGCCTGACTACCCATGGGCCGACGCAGCCTCGATGACCAATCAGCTGCTATCGAGCATCAGTACGTAAACCAACTCGCAGTTTGAGGAAAAGCAGACATTCAGTCATCGCGCAGCATCGGTGAGTGTGGGCTCAGAGCGGTCATATGACAAGTTTGGTGGGTCAAATCGATGAATTCACGGGCCGGAGGTCAGCAGTGCGGGACAAAGCACCAATTCGCCGCGCCTGCGCCGATGTCTGCTTCTGGCGCATCGCGGTTGTAGAAGACAGCGGAAAATTCAACCTTGCACGGAAAACGATCTAGGGAAGTATGCGCTCGCAAGCTAGGGACAGCGTAAAACGTTATCTCATCTAAGAACTCTGCCGACTTCTATATGGCCCATCCGAAAATTATTCGGTGATACGCCAGTTTTGGATTTAAAAAACCGAGTGAAATGACCTTGAGCAGAAAAACCCAGCATTTCAGAGATTTCTGCGATTGAAATCTCTGGGTTACTGAGCAGACCGGCGGCCCGTTCGCAGCACAGCGTGTCGATATATGTTCTAGGGCTAAGTCCCGTACACAATCGAAACCGTGAATAGAATTGCGAGCGAGACAGTCCGACGTTTTTGGCGACTTCGCTTAGATCTATTTCTTTTGAAGGCTCTTCTCGAAAGATCTTTATTGCTTTGCGGACGCGGGGATCGCTCGCGAAATTCCGCTGAGAACTTACATCCGAGATAGCATCTGTTTTCGAACACTGAAGGACTGAAAAGACTAATTCGCGCAACAATGGGTCAAAATGATCTTCTTCGGTGTGAAAGTCGGCCATTTGATCCGCTAGGTACCGAGCTTGACTGTGCAATTCAGGACTGACCTCGGCTGCCACCTGATGAAAGGGCAATTTGTGGAAGCCAGCTACAATTTGATTGCCCTGCTCACCAAACCACAGCGGGTCTATGTAGAGCGCCAACAAGATTGTGGGTTCGATGCCGATCTCTCTGTCATTGGAGTGGACGATCCATGGATTGACCAACACCATTTGACGATCCGTCATTGGGGTGGTTTGCCCATCAACCAGGAAGCTTGTGTCTGCTCCGGAAATTTTGATCAACGCATGAACCTGAGAATGAGCATGATCCTGAACGGATTCCGTTGCGGACAAAAGAGCAACCCGCCCAAATGCGCCAACAGCGATTCCTAGTGCATCGGCCAAGCTGTCTCCCTTCTGCAGCGCGCTCAACAAGATCGGACAAAAAGGTAAATATCACCTGAGGGCGGCGAAAGCTACCCCAAGCCCAGATGTCCGCCCCGACATAGCCCATTCATGATCTCGCCCACCAAAACAATCGGACAAAAAGGTAAATTGCGATTTGGTGAGCCAAAGACCAACCTGATCTGATCCCTTAGTTTCGTTCCAACAGAACAGTGTTGCGACACGCGAAAGCTAGGGGAATCCATCGTGGTGAAACTGCCAGAATTTTTGAAAACAGACTGCTATGTCGGTGGCAAATGGGTGGCTGCATCCTCGGACAAGCGTCTGGACGTAACCGACCCCGCGACGGGCGATGTATTGGCCTCAGTTCCGCGCATGGGCGCGGAAGAAACGGACGCGGCGATTGCAGCGGCGCATGCCGCATTTCCTGACTGGAGCAGCCGAACTGCTGCCGAACGCGCATTGGTGCTTCAAAAATGGGCTTCATTAGTGCGCGCGCATGCGGATGATCTGGCCCGGCTGATGACGCAGGAACAGGGCAAGCCGTTTGCAGAATCCCTTGGGGAAATCGAGTACGCTGCTAGTTTCCTAAGCTGGTTTGCCGAAGAGGGCCGTAGGCTTTATGGCGATATCATCCCGCCCCACCGCAATGACGCCCGCATATTGGTGACCCGCAACCCTCTTGGTGTAGTCGGTGGCATCACGCCTTGGAATTTCCCAGTGGCCATGGTCACGCGAAAAGCGGCACCCGCACTGGCCGCCGGTAATTGTATGGTCTTGAAACCTGCCGAAGCAACACCGCTCTCTGCCCTTGCGGTTGCTGCATTGGGTGAAATGGCAGGGCTGCCAGCAGGTGTCTTTAATGTGGTGACAGGCGCGCGCGAAGATGCTCCCGCAATCGGAAAGGCATTGGTTGATAGTCCGTTGGTGCGCAAGATTGGGTTCACTGGATCTACAGCCGTAGGCAAGCAACTGATGCGTGACTGCGCCGGCGACCTGACAAAAATCAGCCTAGAGCTTGGCGGCAACGCCGCCTTCATCGTCTTTGACGACGCGGACATTGAGGCCGCGTTGGACGGCATTCAAGTCTGCAAATTCCGAAATTCGGGTCAGACCTGCATCGCCGCAAACCGCATTCTTGTGCAGGAGAGCATTCACGACAAATTCGTGGCTGCCCTAAGCGCGCGCGCCAGGCAAATCCAAGTCGGCCATGGGCTTGAGAAAGCAACAGAAATGGGCCCCTTGGTCGACGAAAGGGGCTTGGAAAAAGTTGAACGCCTTGTCGCTGATGCAACTGACAAAGGTGCGAAGATTCACCTGGGCGGCAAGCGACACGAGGCTGGTGGGACCTATTTCCAGCCAACTGTGATGACGGGCGTTTCGACGGAAATGGATCTGGCCCACGAAGAGTTATTTGGCCCTGTCGCGGCAATCTCGACGTTCCGCGATGAACAAGACGCCATATCGATGGCAAACGATACGCCCTATGGCCTTGCCGGTTATTTCTATAGCCGGGATGTTGGTCGGATCTTTCGCGTCGCTGACGCGCTTGAGGTCGGTATCGTCGGCGTAAACACCGGTCTCATTTCAACCGAAGTCGCCCCCTTTGGTGGCGTCAAAGAATCCGGCATCGGCCGTGAGGGATCAAAGTATGGCATCGATGATTGGACCGAGCTTAAATACATCTGCCTCGCAGGTTTGGGGGCAGCAGCATGATCGTCGAAGAACGCATTTACACCCTGCATATCGGCCAGGTTCCTACATATCTCAAGCTCTATGAAACAGAAGGGCTTGCCGTACAGACACGTATTCTGGGCAACCTGCTTGGTTACTATCAGGTCGAATTTGGCCCTCAAAATCAAATCGTGCACATGTGGTCCTACACTGATCTTGCGGACCGAACCACGCGGCGCAAAGCGCTAGCCGGCGATCCCGACTGGCAGGCCTACGTCAAGAAAATCCGCCCGCTCGTGCGCTATCAGGAAAACAAATTGCTGATCCCTGCGCCCTTCATGCAGTCAAAATCTTAGAGTTTTAAGGAGAGTTACAGATGGAACTTCATTTGTTCGAAGACAATATTGCGGCTGGGCAGGAGGTCACGTTTTCAGAAACCGTTGCGCGGGCGATTTATGTGACTGCTGGCAAAATCTCGGCCGATGGACAGGACATTGCCTGTGACGACGGACTTGTTGCTGATGGGCCGGTAACGCTTGTTGCAGGACCAGAAGGCGCATCGTTGTGGCGTTGGGATTTGTCGGGCACAGACCAACAAGCGTCCACGCACAGGGTTGCCCACAAGCTGTCAGGGTCAGTGCCTGACGCTTTGGCGATTTCCGAAAGCTTTCTGCGGCTCGATAGTGTGGCGTTCCCGCCCGCCGGAACAGCCATGCTGCATACGCATCAGGGGCCTGGCATTCGCTGCCTTCGTGAAGGCCACGTCCGGATTGATACCGAAGGGTCGTCAACCGCTTTTGGCCCCGGTGGCGCATGGTTCGAAGGTGGGCCAGAGCCGGTTTTCTTGCAAGCCGTTGAGGACATCCCAAGCCGTTTCATTCGCGCCATGGTGCTGCCAAAAACGCTGCTTGGAAAATCATCTATCCACTATGTGAACGAAGAAGACCGCGCAAAACCCAAGTCGCAATCCTATCGAAACTTTGGTGAGATCGGGCTAGCCCTGTGAACATCTCGCATCAAGATATCGCTCTGACAGGCGCTCAAAGTTTGGTTGAATGTCTGGGCCAGCAGGACGTGAAGCACGCGTTTCTTGTGCCAGGTGAAAGCTATCTGTCGGTGCTTGATGCCCTGACAGATGCACCTGAAATCAAACTGACGGTTTGCCGCCAGGAAGGCGGTGCGGCGATGATGGCTGCGGCCTCCGGTAAGCTAACCGGGCGACCCGGCATTTGCATGGTGACGCGCGGGCCGGGGGCGACAAATGCGTCGGCCGGTTTGCATATCGCCCGTCAGGACGCGATCCCAATGATCCTGTTTGTTGGTCAAGTGGCCCGTGACATGCGCGAGCGCGAAGCGTTTCAGGAAATCGACTATCGCCGGATGTTTGGTCAGGTCGCCAAGTGGGTGGCAGAGGTTGATAGCCCGGGCCGCATGGCAGAAATGGTGTCGCGCGCGTTTCACGTGGCTATGTCAGGGCGTCCCGGACCCGTGGTGCTGGCCTTACCAGAAGATATGCTGACCGAACTCGCAACAACCCCAGTGCCGAATTTAGGGGCCGCGAAGCCACCGCGCGCAACAATCACTGCGCATGATGCTGACCAGTTTTTGAATACGCTCGCGACAGCAACAGCCCCGCTTATCATAGTCGGTGGAGGTGTGTGGTCAGACAAGGCACGCCTCGATTTGGAAGCATTCGCTGAAAAATGGGCCGTACCCGTCGCTGCTTCCTTTCGGTGTCAGGACTACTTTGACAACGAGCACCCCTGTTATGCTGGCGATTCAGGCATCGGCATCAACCCAAATCTGGCCGCTCGGATCAGAAACGCGGATGTCTTGATATTGCTCGGCACACGTTTCAGCGAAATGGAATCCAGTGGATATTCGTTGGTTGGTATTCCGAAGTGCGCTCAGCATCTTATCCATGTATACCCTGAACCAGATGAGATTGGCCGCGTCTACAAACCGCAGCTTGGTATTGCAGCCCCTCCTGATGAGGTCATTGCATCGCTGTTGCGCTGTGCAGGTCCAGACACTGACCTGAGCAACCGACAGGTAGCCGTTGCAGAATGCAATGCGGATTACCTTGCTTGGTCGACCTTGCCCAAGGGGCGCGGTGATTTGGCCATGTCAGAGGTCATGAGCCATATAGAGGGGGCGCTTGCAAAAGATGCGATCGTGACCAACGGTGCCGGAAACTACACCGTTTGGGTGCACCGGTTTCACAGACATCGCCGCTATGTCACGCAGCTTGCACCGATTTCGGGATCTATGGGATATGGGCTACCGGCTGCTGTTGCTGCGGCGCGTGTCATGCCTGATCGGCAAGTGGTCTGTTTTGCCGGTGACGGGTGTTTTCTAATGCACGGTCAGGAACTTGCGACCGCCGTGCAGTACAATGCAAATCTGACGGTGATTGTTGTTAACAACGGGATGTATGGCACAATCCGCATGCATCAGGAACGGCACTATCCGAGCCGCGTAAGTGCTACTGATTTGGTCAATCCTGATTTTGCGACCCTCGCGCAATCCTATGGCTGTCACGGTGAAACCGTGACCAAAACCGATCAGTTTGCGGGTGCGTGGGAACGTGCCTGCGCCCATGAGGGGCCAAGTCTGATCGAGCTGCAGGTGGATCCTGAGCTGATCACGCCCACGCTGACAATAGAAGACATCAGGCGGGCGGCGCAGTCGACATAGTCGCAATGCCAGAAATTTCGGGAGGAAAATCAATGGATCATCAAGAAGTTGTAATCGTGACGGGCGGATCAATGGGTATCGGGCGCGCCATTGCGGATCGATTTGCCAGGGACGGGGCTGCGGTCGTGATTGCGGATGTTGCAGGTGCCGAAACGGCGGCTGCCGAGATAATGGCAACTGGTGCCAAGGCCATTGGCGTGACTTGTGACATCTCAGACCCTGCCTCATGTGAAGCGATGGCTGCAGCTGCGGTGCATGCCTTTGGTCGGATCGACACGCTGGTAAACAATGCGGGGCTTTATTCCACGCTGAAACTCACCGAGTTTTCCAAGATCACGCCTGATGAGTGGCAACAGGTTCTGAATGTGAATGTGATGGGCCAAGCCTTGGTGACTGCTGCCGTTTTACCCACCATGCAGGCGCAAGGTGCAGGCTCGATTGTGAACATGTCATCAGGGACACCCTTCAAAGGCGTGCCCTATCTGCTGCACTATGTTGCCAGCAAAGGCGCCATCAACGCGATGACAAAAGCTTTGGCCAAAGAGATTGGCGCAGATGGCATTCGGGTCAACGGGGTCGCGCCCGGTTTCACAATGTCGGACGGGGTCAAAGCAAACCCACATCAAATCGAGAAGCTGCAGGAAATTTCGCTGAAATCGCGCGTTATCGCCCGCGATCAACTGCCCGAAGATGTTGTCGGCGCAGTGGTTTTCCTCGCTTCAAACGAAGCCGCATTCATGACTGGCCAAACGCTTGTCGTCGATGGCGGTGCTTACTTTCACTAGAACTTTCTATCAACAAAACCGGGAGGATACGACATGGAAAGACGTACATTTTTGAAAACAACAACACTGGCTGCTGCCGCTTTGGCAACACCTGGGTTGGTTCGGGCACAATCGGCGAAAACGCTGCGGATCGGCACGATCACACCGGGCAGCCATTTCTGGACCCAGACAATGGACCGAGTTGGTACATCACTTGCTGAAAAAAGTGGCGGGATGTTCGAAACCCAAGTGTTCCCATCAGGGCAGCTTGGCAACGAAGCGACAATGATCCAGCAGATTCAGGCTGGTGGTCTAGAGATGGGTTTTCTGACGGTCGCCGAATTCTCTAACCGCATCGACGATATGGGTGCGCTGTTTGCGCCCTACCTTGTGCCGGATGTCACCCATGCCTCAAAGCTTCTGACAGGTGCCACCGCGACAGGTATGCTTGATCAGTTCTCAACCTTGGGCATGAAGGGGCTTGGCTTTGGTCTGGGCGGCATGCGCCATCTCATCTCTCGGGATGAGGCGCAAACATCCGCAGACCTTTCGGGCCGTAAATACCGGATTACACCCTTTGCAGCCTTGCGTGACTTTTACGAACTGATGGGTGTCGCTCCAACTCCGGTGCCTTTGCCGGGATTGTTTGACGCTTTGGCAAATGGCCAGGTCGATGGTGCAGATATCGATCTTGAACTGGCTTGGAAATTGAAGCTGTATGATCAGGCTCCGAACCTCAAGACCACAAGCCAGATGATGTTCCCCGTCGTCGCCGTCGTATCGGGTCGGTATTGGGCCGCTCTGAGCGATGAGGAAAAGATGATGTTGTCGGAAACCGTTTCGGAGCAGATCGATTGGCTCTTTAGTCAGTACATTGAGTTTGAACCCAAGTGGCTTGATGATCTTAAGGGCACGGGAATGAACGTCACAACGGCTGAGCCCGCGTTCTTTGGAGATACGCTGAGCGAATGGGCAGGTATCTGGGAGCCGAAAGCACCATCCATCATTGGTCTGCGCGAAGAAGCCGCGGCTTTGATGTAAAGAGCAAGAACCGCCTGTTTTTCCTAAACAGGCGGTTCATCCGGATTACAAGAGGCAGTTATTATGAACTCTATCGTCAAATTGTCGGCCCAGATAACCAGAATTGAGGCCACCGCATTAAAGGTGTTGGTGGCGTCCGTATTGCTTTTGATGGTTGTCAACGTCGCAGCACGTGCACTGAATTCGTCTTTGTATTGGGCGGACGAGCTTGCGATCAACTTGATGGTTATCTTCGCCTTTATCGGGTCCAGCCTGATGTTTGCGCAAAGACGAAACTTTGCTGTCACGCTTGTGTCCGATGCGGTATCCGACAAGATCCGCCGTCGCATGTCGATCTTCGTTCAATGCGTGAATGTGCTGTTTGCTCTGTTTTTGGCCTATGCCACCTGGCTTTGGTTTGACCCGCTGACTCTGGCAAGAAATGGGTTTCAATTGCAGGGGTTTTTTGAAGAAACCTACAACAGCATCTACCAAGAGGTCACCAACACCATCGGAGTGCGCCGAGTGTGGTTCTTCCTTGTGATGCCGCTTTTCGCGTTCACATTATTGGTTCACAGCGCGGCCTGTCTCATTCAGGACATACGTGCAGAAACCACGTTAGGCACACCAAAATGATCACCGCCATTGTCTTTGTCGTATTGCTGTTTGTTGGTGCGCCAATCGGGGTTGTTCTGGCCGTCTCTGCCGCCGCCTATCTGATTGATGCGGGCAACACTGCCTTGATCGGATCCTACGCGCTTCAATTGATGTCAGGCATCGGTAAGTACGGACTGCTGGCAATCCCTCTGTTCATGCTCGTTGGGGAAATGATGAACGGAGGCGGTATCACCATTCGGCTGGTTGGCATGGCCCGCGCGATTGTCGGGACCATGAAGGGTGGCCTAGTTTATGTGAATATCCTTGCAAACATGATGATGGCGTCGATCCTTGGGTCGGCTACAGCGCAAATTGCGATCATGTCAAAGGTTATGGTGCCCGAAATGGAACGCGAAGGGTATTCAAAGACTTTCGCCGTTGCCACGACAACGGCTGCCGGGCTTTTGTCGCCCGTTATTCCCCCTTCCATGATGTTTGTAGTCTATGGGGTGCTCGCTCAAATTTCCATTGGTGATCTTTTCATTGCTGGCATCATTCCGGGGTTAATGATGGCTGGCGGGTTCATGGTTGTGATCTTCATTATGGGGTTGATCAATCCGTTTCCCGAGGCCCCTCGATTGTCACGGGTTGAGCGCATCGCACTGCTTCGCGATGGCTTGATAACGTTGGTCATTCCGGCGTCGATTATTGGCAGCATTACACTGGGATTGGCGACGCCAACCGAATCCGCGGCTATTGCTGCTGTCATGGCCTATCTGATCGGCAAGTTCGTGACACGCGAACTGGTTGAGCGGGACATCCCGCAAATGCTGCTGACAGCAGGGTCCAATGCCGCACTTGTGCTGTTCATGGTGGCCACGGCAAATGTCTTTAGCTGGATATTGATCTATAGTCAGATCCCGCAAAGCTTGGCCGCCTGGATTGTCTTCATTGCTGACAACCCTATCCTCTTCTTGTTGCTGCTGAACATCATCATGCTGCTGGTTGGAATGGTGATTGATGGCATTCCTGCGCTGATTATGGTCGTCCCGATTGTGCTGCCGGTGGCGACATCGGTTTACGGAATCGATCCTTATCATCTGGGGATTGTCCTGTGTCTGAACCTGACCTTGGGCCTTGTCACGCCGCCCGTAGGTGTCGCGCTTTACGTCGCCGCAACGGTGTCAAATGTAAGAGCCGGGGCGATCTTTAAATCGGCGCTGCCTTTTGTGGCTATTGCCGCTGTGGTCGTGGTTCTGATCAGCGTGTTTCCGGCATTGATCATCCGCTGAGCAATCAAAAAATTATGAAAATTAGTCACCAATGGGACATCAAAAGACATGACATTCACACCACATGGCAAACATCTGATCGCCGGAAACTGGGTTGCGGGAGAAAGCAAATTCACCTCAGAACCTGCACAGGGCTCTGCATATGAATTCTCAGTCGGAACGCCTGATCACATAGATCAAGCCGTCACTGCCGCTGAAGAGGCTTTTTGGTCAATTGGGTATTCCAGGCGTAAAGACCGCGCTGCATTTTTGAACGCAATTGCGGATGAGATTGAGGCGCGCGGCGACGCGATCACCGAGATAGGCACACAAGAGACAGGCCTACCAGAGGCGCGCCTGCAAGGGGAACGTGGTCGCACAACAGGCCAACTGCGCCTTTTTGCGGATCACATTCTGGTAGGGGACTACCTGGATCGCCGACATGACGAAGCAATGCCGGAACGTGCGCCATTGCCGCGCTCAGATCTGAAAATGATTGGGCGGCCCATCGGCCCTATCGCAGTGTTTGGCGCGTCCAATTTCCCACTCGCATTTTCGACCGCTGGCGGCGACACGGCTGCTGCTTTGGCGGCGGGGTGTCCGGTGGTTGTCAAAGGCCATTCAGGCCATCCCGGCACCGGCGAGATTGTCGCAGAAGCGATCCACGCAGCAATCGTCAAATGTGACATGCACCCCGGCGTTTTCTCATTAGTGCAGGGTGGCAATCTTGAGGCCGGGCAAGCCTTGGTGCAGCATTCACTGATTAAAGCGGTCGGCTTTACAGGATCATTAGGCGGGGGCCGTGCCTTGTTTGACCTTTGCGCGCGGCGAGCTGAACCCATCCCCTTCTTTGGCGAACTTGGCTCAATCAACCCGATGTTTATTCTTCCCGCTGCGGCTAAGGCACGAGGGGCTGACATTGGTACAGGGTGGGCAGGTTCCCTGACGATGGGGGCGGGCCAGTTTTGTACAAATCCCGGTATTGTTGTGATCCTGAAAGATCAGGCCGACGCGTTTGCCACAGCAGCAGCCAAAGCGCTGGAACAGACGGCTGCGCAAACGATGCTGACGGATGGGATCGCATCAGCATTTCGAAAAGGACAATCGCGCATCGCAGCCAGCAACGGCGTTCAGGCCGTACTGACGACAACTTGTGATGGGCGCGATGCCACACCTTTCCTCTATCAAACGACCGCCGCACAATGGTTGACCAATAAGGACTTGGGTGAAGAAGTTTTCGGCCCGCTTGGTCTGATCGTCCTCGCCGACGATGTAAATCAAATGCGCAGCGTGGCACATGCACTGCAAGGCCAGCTGACATGTACACTACAAATGGATGCCTCCGACAAAGACGTCGCTAAATCTCTGATGCCGATTTTGGAACGTAAGGCCGGACGCATCTTGGCCAATGGCTTCCCTACAGGCGTCGAGGTCAGCGAGGCGATGGTTCATGGTGGACCTTATCCGGCCTCTACCAACTTCGGAGCGACGTCTGTCGGGACCATGTCGATCAGGCGTTTCATCAGGCCAGTTTGTTACCAAGACATTCCTCTTGGGCTTTTGCCTGACTGATTTGATCTCAATTGGGGCGGGCACTCGCTGGGCATTCACAAGTAGCCCAGCATAATCTGCCTCCACAATCCGCGGCATTCGATCTGCTGAACAAGGGCAGATTGGGTGGTGACTATCGCTGCCAAGGTCCGATTTTCATGCCTTTGCGGCCATTGGGTCATTGTGCAGCATCCGTCAAAGAGGGCTCCAAGCCGCCTTTGACCGTCAAAATCAGTCTTGTTGAGTATGAATGCCCGCTCTAGGGAAGTCGAGGCAAACAGTTGGCAGCTGCAGAAATGCCGTTCGCAGCCATCAGACAGTAGTCACTTTGGGTTGACACCGGTCCTTCGGCGGCTCGCGGCTCGCTGCCGACCACCGACCGAACATGTGAAGGGCAGCAATGCGCAGATAACGGAGTTTGCAAAGTCACCCCAAGTGCAGGGATACTTTGGACCTGTCACGTTTTAGTGCCGCTCCTAGTGCTCGTTTAAGCCACCTTGCGTTCGAAAGCGACGGGGCTTTTCCAACCCAGTGCTGAATGGC
>NZ_QKMF01000021.1 GCF_003208435.1 Pelagimonas varians
AAGCCATCTCCGGATCAAACCAGATCGACAACGATCCGCGCTGCTTCAAGCTGTCATTGTAAGACGACCAGTTTGTGGTCTTGTACTTCGTCGGGGTCCAGCTGCTCATGACCGCCTGCTATCACACTGGATTCGCGACATGAATCCCCGCAGCCGATTTGTGCAACAAAGCCGTTTGCCGGACAACTTGATCTTAATCTGATCATTCAGCGGTGGCCTGCATGACGATTTTCCGAAGAAGAGTTGTACAAAACTGTGGATGAAGAAGCAGAAAGCTAGCCTTATGGCGACACTGTTGCAACCACGTATGACTGCGCATTGATCTGTGGCCGTCAATGTACCCGCGAAAGCGCGTTAAAATCTCGGTATATTTCAAAGGTCGGCAGGCGACGCGCTTGCCCAAATCGCTATGAAAGTGCGGGTATTGTGGCTTCGATCATATTCATCAACCGCAATTGGTTGCGCTGGCCTGACGCACCGCAGGCAACCAGGCGTCTCTACAAGCTCTACAACGATGGAAAAAATTGAACCAAATGGGTTCCGGCCGTAGAATTCAGGCAACTGCCTTCAGTTACATGGCAGGTGTTAGGCCGACTAAGCCTATGTTGGATCGCCCGCTGCTTTAAGTCCAGAACCACCCGGTTACTTGGTCTTCTGTCTGAATGGTCCCAAGGGCTTATTAACTCAGCCAGCTGGCACTCACATCGCTCAGGAATCGGCGCACCACCATCCGCCTGCTTCAGGACCGTCATGATTTATGCGTCGCTGCAATGTGCTGTCTTTATCCAAAATCTCCTCAGGTATCTGGTCGAGAAAATTCGGCCTTTAAACATTACAAATCCTAGGGATATTAACAAAGCTCATCGCCCTACGGCAAATATGGACATCGTAAAGAGGGGGCGTGGCAACCTACTCCATTGTCCAATTTGGAATTTTCAACATAAATAGCCCCGCAGCGTCGCTGAATAAAGAACGCGTAATGACTAAGCAACACTCAATAGCACACCACCAGTGTATTCGCCATGGCTGATCAGGATCAGGGCTAATGGGCAATCTAGCCACGGTTCGACCTCCGGCGTATCGAAACGCACCATGATCGCGACCCCAATTCCATCCAGTTCGCTATAATATTTTCCTCAACCGCAAACTATCGATTATGAGCCCTGACACCGGTGAATTCATTCACTTTAATTCTCCAGAAGCGTTGCTTCCAGAATATCCTTTATGGTTTCCCTAGATTTATAGCTCTCTTTGAAAAGCGATTCAACATCAGCCAACGAAACTCGATTGGGTGAATTTAGATTGGGTTCCGATTGGATCATGTCCGCCGCAGAGGATAACGGACCATCATCGACTTCCGATACTCGCTCCCAATCACCAGAAAGCCAGGCTTCCACTTGCGCATCACTTTTTTGTCCAAGTTCAGAAAAAATACTTCTTGCATAATTGTGGTCGCCCATTTGACTTCTTGCTACTGCGCGCAATCTCGAAACTTCCTGCCCTTGCAACCCAATTAACAAAATCTCAGACTCCTCAGGTCGGGATAGATCAAGAAGAGCCCTCGCCTGTAATAATCGTTTTTCGCGGTCTAGTTGCTGCTCGGAAACTTTCCCCAACACTCCAATCGCCGCGTTTGGAAGCCCCAATTCCATCATTCGGCGCGCTGCAGATAAAATTTGGGTACTGCCTAGAGCGTTCCAGTGCTCTGAGTCTATCAAGAAAAAATGCCTAAGGAATGACACATCATCCGCTCGATCAAAGATCGCTTCGAATATGTCATTGCGTGCTTCCTCAACTAGCTTTGGATTCACCCCTTCGACTTTGTTCAGGACATCGAGTGCATCTTCAAATCTTCCGTTGATCGTCAGAGACTTTAGGTGTGCTTCCCACATTTCAGAACCAGCGTCAGTATTCCGTAGTTCGGTTGAATAGGCTGCGGAAAGTTCGACAACCCTGTCGGAAACTTTGACGCCAGTTTGCTCCGCAATTTCAACTGCCGACACAATTGCTTCCGCTGTCTCTGGACTTTGACTTTCTGCCAGATTGTTGAATGCCGTGGAAGCTTGATCAATGTTACCACCCATGAGCTGAATCTGTGCTTTACCAAGTGTAATGCTGTTCGTTTCCTCACCTAACATTCTCTCCAATCTGCGAAGTATATCTTTTGCCGGTGCTGAAAATCCGTTCTTCGAGAGGTTTTGCGAAATTTTAGGTCCTAGTTGTTCACGCAAATGTTTAGGCAGCATTTCGAACCCCTGTAGAACCGATTCTTCATCAATTTCAGATGTGGATCTTAGACCGGTACCATCAACGACAGCCCAGACTGCCGCCAGCCCTTCACAAGCGAACTGGTCTTGAAACAGCTGCGAAGGATCGGAATCTCCGTCCACCAAATAGCTCAGCGCATGGAAAACCTTGTTTTCGGCTCCGCCTATCATCGTCAACGCCTCTCGGGCTTCGGCTCCAAAGCTAAAATACAAAAGGCTTTTAACGTAACTATTCATAACACTATTGTTAATTTTATCGAACTCGCCGAAAACGGCTCCGCGACGGGTCGCTAACACAAGGCTTACGTCATCAGTGTCTTCTTCCCATTTTGTAAAACTCAGCAAGGCGTCAGGCACACACTGCTGGCCACCAATTGAAATCCTACCACTGGCCTCCAAAGTTCGATCTAGAACAAGTTCCCGTAGTGCGACATCAGCCGATAAATCATTTAGATCACCGGGTTTTTGAAGAGACACATCATCGAATTTTCTTGGCGGCTGCTTTAAAATGCTAGTGGGATTCAATAGACCCTGAGTGGCAGCACTCGCCACATCGCCAAATATTTGCGCTCGGACCATTTCTGCTTGTGAATTATCAAATGGGTCAGAGTTTGAAATTTCTGGCCCACTAACCTCTGCACTTGCCAGAGGAGTATCAAATCCCATCGGATTTGCTGATTTTTTCGGCCCAATTCGTGGGCCTTGACTCAACCATACCTTCGTAAAATCTGCTTGGTATCGCGTCAAACTGCCTGCCTGTAATTGAGATTCAATAGGCAAATCAATTTCCCTACCCGTATCGTCAGTCGCACTCACCAGTTTTTCTTTTACGTCAACCACTAACATTTTGTTCTGGAAAATAAATGCTTCTGAGACACAGTTACATGCTAACTCAATATCAATTGCTGCTTCTTCAGGCACCGCCATCAACGCTGAAACCCTAGCTTTTGATATTTTTTCAAACACAGTCGAAGTGTCAAAATATGTCGGGTTCATTTCCAAATTTAGCCGCAATTTATTGCCTTTGGTTGAGGGAGATATGCTCCAATTGGTGCCAGTTGGTATATTAAAAACCAGCCGTGTAAAATCACCATGCTCACCGCTGCGAACAGATACTTGTTGCGCTGAGCCCAGAGTGGGAAAAAATATTAAACACAGCAGAGTCAGGATACGAGTCATGCAGCCTCCTGCTTCACTGACTTTAATGCCTCTTCTAGGTCTTCAAATGTGGGGCGAAAATAGGAAGGCGTGTTTTGACGACCGACTTCGATGCAAATATTGGTTGCGTGATTGTGCAAATTGGCCACCAACACTTCTCTAATTAAATGATAAAAATGAAGATCTTCATCCACTACAGCTTTGACCTTGGAAGCGAAGGGTGCAACGATGCCATAGGCTAGAAAAACGCCTAGAAATGTACCAACCAATGCACCGCCAATCATTTTTCCCAAAACTTCTGGCGGTTGGTCAATAGAAGCCATTGTTTTGATAACACCCAAAACCGCTGCAACGATACCAAGTGCAGGCAACGCATCAGCCATAGCTTGCAAAGCATGACTTGAATGAAGTGCATGTGTCTGCATTCCGTCGATTCGCTTGTCCAATACTTCTTCTACTTGATGTGGGTCATCGTAGTTCATTGATACGGAACGCATTGTATCGCAAATCAATTCCATTGCATACTTGTCGCCCATAATTTTTGGATATTTTTCGAAAATATTGGACTCGGAGGGAGTTTCAATATGCTCTTCAATTGCGACTGGATTTTGCCTTGCCAAGCGAATCAACTCAAATAAAAGGCATAGCAGATCGCGATAATCTTCGTTTTTCCACTTTGCACCTTTGAATACCTTTGAGATATCTTTGAGAGTATGTTTAACCGTCGGACCATCATTGGCAATTAGAAAGGCTCCTGCGGCTGCACCGCCGATCATCATGAACTCAAATGGCAGTGCTTTGAGAATAATACCCAGTTTCCCCCCTGCGGCCAGGTAGCCACCGAATACCATTACGAAAATCACGACAATTCCGATGATTCCCAGCATATCTGAACTCCCAGTATAAATTCAGTCATTACATTGACAGCAGGCGGTTAAAGAAACCTCTGCAAAACTGCAGGTTTTTACATAACGACAAAATCAGCGTGAAGGGCCCCGGCAGCTTTGATACTTTTTAGGATATCGATCATGTCTCTTGGGCTCACGCCCAGAGCATTCAGTCCGGCGATAACCTCGGACAAGGAAGTGCCCTCAGGAACAACAGCCAACCCAATCCCCGGCTCTTCCTCAATTGCTGCCCCAGTTCTAGGAACGACAACAGTATCACCATCGCTAAATGGGTTGGGCTGAATGGCCAAGGGAGCTTCTTCGATACGCAGTGTCAAATTTCCCTGCGATACAGCAACTCTAGAAATGCGTACATCTGACCCCATAACAATTGTGCCCGATCGTTGATCAACCACAACCCGAGCCTTGCGCTCTGGCTCAACAGACAAGTTTTCAATGGCAACAACAGCGCGGGCCGGGGACCTGGCTCCGGTTTTAGTCAGGTCAACATTCACTGTGCCTGCATCGGACATTGTCGCAGCGCCACGACCCACAGCCCTATTGATCACATCTTCTATGCGGGCAGCAGTTGTAAAGTCAGGCTCTCTGAGAGCTAGGCGCAATGATGACAGCTGACTGAAATCAAATTCAATTTCCCGCTCCACGCGTGCCCCTGAGGGGATCACACCTGCTGTGGGCACGCCTTGAACTACTTTTGCAGCATCCCCTTCTGCCGATATGCCACCTGCGATTACCGTTCCTTGGGCAACAGCGTAGATCTGGCCGTCGGCGGCATTGAGCGGCGTCATAATCAAAGTGCCGCCCAGGAGACTTTTGGAATCGCCAATAGCAGAAACCGTAACATCAATCTGCCCGCCAGTCCGTGCAAAGGCAGGTAACCGACCCGTAACCAGAACTGCAGCGACGTTTCGAGGCCTGAGCTGTTCACCTGTGACATTGACACCCAGTCTTTCCAGGATATTGGACATGATTTCTTCGGTAAATGGAGAGTTTCGAAGACCGTCCCCGGTACCGTTCAAGCCCACTACCAAACCATACCCCACCAGATCATTTGATCTTACGCCATCCACTTCGACGAGATCTTTGATTCGGACTGACTGGGCGTGCGCATCTGTGACGTGGGAAAATCCCATGACCAATGCAAAAATTGCTACGGCGCGAAAAATCATCATAAGTACTCCGCCAGCGACAGCCGTTGAGATCTGGCTGTGATCGCATAAAGGCTTTCTAGCTGGCCACGAACGTTTTCATATTTAGTGGCTGACTCATATTGATCCGTTCCAACCAAATCCAAACGCGCCAAACTGGTAGAGGCTGTTTCTGCTGCATTGCGTGCGGTTGTGTCTTCGATGCGGGCCTCCACTGCGCCCAAACCCGCCCGCAGTTCGACTATCGATTGTTGAGCCGCAAGCAGTTCTCGCCCCGACTTCGCCAGTAACTCGACTTGTAAATCTGTATCGAAACCCAAGCTGTCATCTGCGGCCAACGCGGCCATAGCCAACGGTTTTAGCAATTCGCGAAATGCTGGGTCCGTTGCCCGAATATCAATATCGGCGGTTTCCGTTTCACTCAGCTTAAGGCTTGCCAACCCAGTTGCCGATCCTTCGTAAGTGACCGTTTCATAGCCGCCACCGGCACCAAAAAAAGTGTCCAGCTGAGATTCGACTCCTGCCAATGTGGTTTCAGCTGCCAATGCAATCCGGAGGTCAGCAAGCATATCTTCACTTGAAGAGACGGCAGGCCGATCCGTCGCCGTTCCACCGAACAGAGAACGCCCGGCCACAGAGCGGTTGAGGCCATTCATGACCTGCCCCAAAGCGTTTTCGGCGTCATCAGACATTGTTTTCAGTAGCGGCGCAGTTGGTGTCAATTCCGCAGCTATCAGAATTTGCGACAGCGTTTCACTGCGGGACTGCATTTCACCCAAAGATGACTGCATCGTTCCTGAAATATACGTCGCCTCGGTTGTGTTGATGCGATAGGCAGACAATTTTGAAAGCGTTCGGTCGACCTCTTGCAAACTGGTCAAGTCCCCATTCAAATGTTGCGCAGAATCGGTGACAAAACCGGTTGCAACCTCAACTGCCAACTGGTCCATCTGCTCACGCAGGCGCACTTGGTTTGTCCGCAAGACCAAAGAGCGGGCCATATCCCCTACTGATTCCATTGTCTTCCTCCTCAGATAGACATCAAACGTTCCATCAACTCATCAACGACAGACATGACTTTTGCGTTTGCGGTAAAGTGTTGTTCGATCTGCATAAGCCGTTGAAGCTCTTGGTCGGTGTCGACCCCTTTTGAAAACTCCAACTCGCTTAGCGCAGTGTTTTGTGACGAAAGAAAGCTATGTTCATTTTCGGCCCGCACCCGCGTACCCGCAGCATTTGATGAAAACTCTGAGATATGGTTAACAAAGCTTCGAGAAACTGAAGGAAGCGTGGCTGAACTGGGAATAGATGACGTGTTCAACGCTTCAGAAATTGACTGCAACAAACGCCCTTCGCCAACTTCACCTTGAACCGCAGCTCCAAGACCATCCCGCAATCGCCAAACAGAACCGGAGTCAGGAGCAACAAGAGAGTTGAGTTCAATTCGGCCAGCTAGGCCAACTTCTTTGAGAGGATCCAAAGCAGTGCCAGCATCGGTAAACAAGCCGGGGTCTGTAGCACCAAGTGTCGCGTCTGGGCCGCCTGGCCCCAACCTTTCAATCAGGTCGCGTGCAATTGCATCCAGTTCTGCTTGGCTCTCTGGGGCGGCCTGATCTCGAATTTCAAACTGTGCCGCTAAACTGCCACCCGCGAAGAAACCCGATGATGTCGAATTCATTGCAAGGCCGTTCACAGTTAAACCGTTCAAGTCTCCATCTGCTAATGACATGCCGGGGCCGATTGCATTGACGGTTTCAAAGCCAATTTCCATTGGTGACCCATCAAGCAAAGTTGCCCCATTGGTCGTAAAAAGTGCAATTGCACCCCGATCACGTTGAACAACACGTAGGGGCACAATATCGGAAATACTGTCCAGAATTACGGCACGTTCATCGTACAGCGTCGCAACGTCCGACCCTGTGGAGCTGGCTTTAACAACCGCGTCATTGATCGCATCAAGTCGGCCCAGCGCGATATTTAGTGATTCAACTTGTTGGCCGATGGAAGTATCGGCCGCTTGCCGGGACTGCTGAATTTCAGTTGATAATTTATGCAAGGACTGTGTCAAAGACGTTGCCGATGTTGCAACGTTTTCAAGCCGTTGAGACGAAGACGGGTCGGTTGCAGCCGACAATAACGAATTTTCAAAAGCAGTGACCCGGGTAGCAAGAGCCCCTGCACTACCAGACTCTCCAACCAGTGTTTCCAGCTGTTTAGAATGGGTATACATGCTATTTGAATAGGCCAATTCGGCGTCAGACACGCGCCGATCAGCAATAATAACAGGGTCATTGTGCCGGATAACTCCAGCAATGCGGACGCCTCCAGACGTGCCCAACGACCCGGGGGTTAGGGCGAGCTCGCGCCGCCCGTACCCCTCGGTTGTTGCATTAGAAATATTGGTGGAAACCAGTGCGGCCGCCCGGGAATTGGCCGTAAGGCCACTAAAAGCGTTGTAAAGTGCACCCGTAAGAGACATTTGGCGACCTCCTTCAAAGGTCTGACGGTATTACGTCAGCGTTTGATATTTGTGGTTTCTTGCAGCATTTCATCAACGGTCTGGATGACTTTGGCGTTCGATGAATAGGCGCGCTGCGTTTGGATCATTGCCGTCAATTCGTTAGCAACATCGGTGGCGCTTTCTTCTCGGGCGTATGGGACGACATCACCTACTGGTCCATCACCGGCATCCCAAAGGAAGAAACTTCCGCTTTCGGGAGAAACCATGTAGATTTGCTTGTCCATTGCGACCATCCCGTTTGGATTGGGAACGTCAACCAGCGGAACCTGATAGATTGTTTTTGAAATCCCGGTGTCAAAAAAGGCATGAACAAAACCGTTTTCATCCACTTCCACGGTTGTCATTTTGCCGACCGGCGAACCATCTTTGGAAATGTTTAGCGGCTGAAATCTGTCACCAACCTGTGTCAAACCAGCGTTGCTGCCGGGTTCGCCAATACTAATCTCCAACGGCCCGCCGTTGACGTTCACAATCAAGTCACCCGTCAAGGGATCGTAGGTACCGCCAGACGTAGTCGCGACCGACAAAATCGAACCGCCAGAACCAGACGAGGAGTCAAATGTAACGACGTATTCACCGATGGGGTTACTTGCTGCATCCGTTGCGGAGTCGCTAATGACCACCGTCCACTCGTTTGATGAGCCTGTCGCCGGGATCGTTGGCGTATAGGTCATTGTGAGATTTTCAGACCGCCCAAGATTGTCAAAATACTCGACGGACTGCGTAACCGGATCACCTGTTGCAGTGGAATCTGTCCCGGTCGCCGGCAAGTTAACGCCCAGTGTAATTGTGGTTGTCGGTTCGCTGGTGAACTGGTTCAAATTGATCTGAATAGGTTCAAGGCTACTCGATGAGTCCCTCGGGTAGGTTGGCATAGTGCCATCGGAGGACGCCGGCCAACCCAAAAGCATCAATCCTGATTCAGTCTTTAGGTACCCATTTGCATCCACCCGGAAAGAACCGGTCGAAGTCAGAAACATCTGAGGGTTTTCAGCGCCAGCCTTCACCTCCGTTGCTTCTGCGACTGGCAAAAATCCATTTCCACGAACAGCCAAATCCGTCGCATTCGTCGTGCCAACCAGCGCGCCACTTTGATCAACCAAACGCTGTGTTGTTGTTCGTACGCCACCAGCGGTATAGCCACCGCCGTTGCTCGCCATAACCATCGAAGAAAAGTCGGTTTCTACCCGCTTGTACCCACTGGTCGAAGAATTCGCGATGTTATCGGAAATAGTCCCAAGCCGGGTTGCGTTGGCTGCTAGGCCAGACACACCTGCATTGAGCGAAGAAGATATCGTCATGGAAACGCCTTTCTGCTGTCTCTTTCAATATTGGAGACAACAGATAAGGCGCTCAGCTTAACGCTGACCTAACAGCTAAAATTCGATTGAATCTTAAATGATCGGCTACAAGTTTCTTAAGAACACAATTTCAATTCGGTTGTTACGGATATCCATTGTGTTCTCGCGGGTAGGTTCACGGTCCGCATATGAAGTGACCCTTTTTACCCGACCAGCCTCCAAGCCAGAGGAAAGCATCAGCTGCCGGAACTCAGAGGCCCGTTGTGCGGACACATCCCAAGAAGGGTTTTCAGCCAAAACAATTGGATAGGCAGAGGTATGCCCCTCAACAGCAAGCGGATTGGATACGATATAGGATGCCTCGACCAGCACTCTCGACAGGTCTTTCAGCAGGGCTGTCGGTCTGGCTCGATCATCGAACAGCCGGGCGTTTTCCGTTTCGAACAACTCGATAACCAGCCCCTCGTCGGTGACCCGGGTCATTATGTGCTCTAGTAGTTCGTCGGCGACCATGCTTTCGCCGCCTCTCCCCATCAAAAAATCTTCGACCTCTTCGAACACTTCGTCTTCTGCGGCTTTGTCGGCGTCTTCACCCGACGCGAAACCACCAGCAGCTTGGTTGTTGGCTTGCGCCTTCAAGCTCGTGGAACCCGTTCCCATTCGGGGCAAAGTATTCTCGGCAAAGACAGAATCCCCGCCTAACGCACCGCTCCCGCCACCGGAAACCCGTGCCATGGCAATCGTAGGACTAAAATAATCCGCTATGCCTTTGCGTTGTTTTTCAGTTGTTGCATTCAACAGCCACATCAACAAAAAGAAAGCCATCATTGCTGTCACAAAGTCGGCATACGCCACTTTCCAAGCACCACCATGATGCCCATCGCCAGCGACGATTTTCTTTCGTTTGATGATGACTGGCCGCACATTGCTGTCGCCACTCATCTCACCACCTTTTTTACTCACCGAGGAAAGGTTTAACCCGTAGGGGTTTACCACCGCGTTAATGTTTAAAAATGTTGGGTTAAAAGATGGTCGAAATCTGTGTTCCGAATTTCACACAGCCGGACAACATCGTGCATTGATGAATGGACAGATTCCTCTATAAATTCTAGAAATGTGCATTGAAAATATGAATTGGAGAGAAGCAGGCATGCCGCAATTTCGCATGAAAACGGTCAAAAGCCGCGCCTTGGTTGGCTGCATATCTCTTTCGGCGGCCTTGGGTTCCGTTGCGTTTTTCGCTTCAGCCCAAGAAAACAGGAACATTGTTTCCAACAACCTTTACGGCTCGCCCGGGCTTGTGGACATGCCGACAGCCGAAGCGCTGCCTGACGGGACGTTGACCACCACAGTCGCACAGCTGGGTGAAACCACCAGAACATCGATTAGCTTTCAAATCTCTGAACGTCTGAGCGCAAGCTTTCGATATTCGGCTTTGGCAGGATATACCGGCGGCTGGGACAATACATATTTTGATAGAAGCTTCGACCTACGCTATCAAATATTGACTGAATCGCAATATCGGCCATCCTTGACCTTGGGCCTCCAAGATGTGTTGGGAACCGGCCTATACAGCGGCGAATATTTGGTTGCCACCAAGACCCTCACTCCGGGTTTGAAAGTTACCGGCGGCTTTGGTTGGGGTCGATTTGGCGGGAATAACCCTTTTGCCACCACTGGAACACGCCCTGATGAAACGTTGGAAGAAGGCGGAATTCCGACTGTTGATCGCTGGTTCCGTGGTGACGTTGCGGCCTTTGGTGGGGTTTCGTATGCGCCAAACGATCGCTGGAATTTCAAACTGGAATATTCCTCAGACATCTATGAAGCTGAAGATGAGCGCGGTCAAATCAACTACACAAGTCCTTGGAATTTTGGCGTCGACTACCATTTCAAAAACGGCAATCAGATGTCGATTTATCACGCCTATGGTGACACATTAGGCGCTCAGTTCTCAATCGCTGTTAATCCCAGAACTCAAGGAGTTCCCGGTGGCTTTGAAACAGCTGGCCTGCCCATAAAGCCAAGAAACCCAAGCGATGTCCGCGATCTGGGCTGGACAACAAATCCAAATGCCTCCGCTTCGGCACAAGCTGCATTGACGCAACTTGCGGCCAAAGACGGTTTGATTGTCGAAGGCCTGACCCTCGAAGCACATCGGGCAACTGTTCGTGTCGTAAATCCAACTTACAACGTTCCTTCACAGGCCATCGGACGATTGGCACGCTCCATGTCGCGCAGCATGCCCGCGTCGGTCGAAGAATTCGTGATCATTCCAATCGCGACTGGCATTCCAATGTCAGCGATTGTTTTGAAACGTTCGGATTTGGAAAGGTTGGAGCATGAGGCCGCCACTGACATGCTGGTTCAAACCAGCGTTGTGGATGCTTACAAGTTGGCCCCTGCCCCGAACCCCGGAATTTATCCCAAATTCACTTGGGCAATTACACCTTATGTAGATGCTTCGGTGTTTGATCCCGATCAACCGGTTCGACTTGACGCTGGCATTCGCGCAAAAGCTGATTACGAGATTACATCGAACATCATTTTATCCGGATCGATCACCAAAAAATTGCTGGGGAACCTCGACGAAGATCCGCGGCAAGATGAATCCGGCCTGCCTCGTGTACGTACCGACAACGCCTTATATTCGGCCGAAGGCGACCCTGCGATCGAATATTTACAACTGGCAATGTACGGGCGCCCAGCATCACAGTTCTATTCCCGCGTTTCTGTTGGATATCTGGAACGCATGTATGGTGGACTTTCAACAGAAATCCTGTGGAAACCCGTCGGCAGCCGTTTGGCGCTTGGAGCTGAGTTGAACTACATCCAACGCCGTGATTACAATCAGCTGTTCGGCTTTCAGGATATGACAACTGAAGACCCCGTTTCCGGAGAAGAGTTTGAGATACCTCACTTGAACGGCCATGTTTCTGCCTACTACGATATGGGCAAAGGTTTTCACGGTCAGCTAGACGTGGGTCGCTACCTTGCTGGCGACTATGGTGCCACCATCACGCTAGACAAAGAATTCAGCAACGGTTGGAAAGTTGGCGCTTATGCGACCTTTACAGATGTAACTTCGGAAGAATTTGGCGAAGGGTCGTTTGACAAAGGACTACGTTTTTGGATTCCGTTGTCGCCGTTCATTGGTCAACCAAGCCGCAAAGTTAACCCGACAGTTATTCAATCCCTGTCACGTGATGGCGGTGCCCGTTTGAAAGTACGTGGGCGGCTTTATGAACATGTTCGGGAATACCACGAACCTGAAATTGCAAAATCCTGGGGAAGGTTCTGGCGATGAACATTCGAACTTGTGCCAAACTGGGGCTTGCGGTCGCCAGCCTATTGGCAGTCGCAGCGTGCAGCAGCTCGCAACCTAATGCGCTTGAAAGGGCCAAGTCTTTTCCGGCAATGCTGTCGAACAAGAAGCCAGCCCCGCCGGTTGTGAGCCCGCAGCAGATCAACGCGTTGCTGGCCAGTTCTGGAAAACCGTCGTCGGTTTTTGTGATAGAAAAAACGACAGCTCAGTTCATTATGGTTGAAGTCGAAAGAAATGGACGGATGCAAACCTTTGGGTCGTCATCACGTCAGGCCATTGTTGTTGATCGCGGCAAAATGGTGTCAACACGCGGTTTTGGCGGTGACTTGATGTCCTCCGAAGAAGGCGCGTTGATGTCTAAGGTTCGGTCACGGTCAGCCGGCACAGTCAACTATGCGCAGCGGTTTTTGACATCTGACAACAGAACGATCACTTCGGTTTACGAATGTAAACTTGCGACTGGCGGAACGGTTCCGGTGGCCTTGGGTGCCGTAAATAGCAGGGGCACCGTTGTCACTGCAGATTGCTCTGATCCTTATGTGTCATTTACCAACACATATGTTGTCGAAAGCGGAGGATATATCCTGAGCGGTCGGCAATGGATGGGGCCAACAATTGGCTACATGAACATCCAGCCCATCCGAAAATAAAACCGGAACCAACGAATTAGTGGAGCGAAATTTTGCGAAGAACCGTCGCAGTCATGAGTTTCACATCACCGCAAAAGGATTGGTTTTCCGCATAAATCAAGTCAAGCTTGGCCTTTTTAGGCACACAACGGCGGCAGTAAACCTCTTCGGTTTCTTCCGCCGTTTTGCATGGCTCAAGCAACCGCTCTTCTGTCCGATGAAATGCTAGAGTGGCAAGGCCAGTGACCCCCGGCCGTGATTGTAGCACCTTCGAATACAGCTCCGGAAACATGTCAACGTATCTACGAAGCGGTGGGCGTGGACCCACAAAACTGATGTCACCGCGAAAAATATTCCACAGCTGGGGCAACTCATCCAGCCGATACCGTCGCAGGAATTGACCCGTTTTAGTGATCCTGTTCGACTTGTCACCGCCCGAAACACCGCTATCAGCATCGTCATGATACATTGTGCGGAATTTCATCAGGCCAAACGGCTGATCCGGTGTCTTCATCCGTTCAGACACATAGATCACAGGCCGCCCCTCGCGAATAAGAATGGCAAAAGCAACCAAAACAATCGCTGGTGCCAAAGGCACCAGAAACAACAGCACAAAGAAGATATCCGCGGCGCGCTTTCCAAATGTCATGGCCAAACGCCCCCACGGCGCGCACTATTAACCAAGTAAGACGCGTCTGATGAACGGTCTGACAAAGGCAATATTCGCGCCAGTTTTGACGTATTGAGAGACACTGACGCAATCGCCTGCGGCGGCGCATCTTGCCAAGCCACCCGACACCCGACGGCCAAGGCTAAATCATGCATCGCCGTCACTGCGGGTGCGGCAATATTGACTGGCCCCGCAATATCTTTGACAAGTACCAACGCAACAATAGCACGGGCCAGATCATCTGGCGCGACATAACTGCGCAGGGGTCCCTGCCCGTCCGCGAACCGATCCAGCCGCAAGCTGCCGCCTGGTTTCATATTGGCAAAAAGCGAATCCGCACCAGCCACATTGGCAATGCGCATAGAAACCATGCTGGGTGCGCCCGGTTCCTGAGACAACTGCTCAATCAAACGCTCCATGCTTCGCTTGGACTTGCCATACTCAGTGGGTGGTTCGACATCGTCTTCTTCCCGAAGCGGCGCTCCGTTTGGGTGATAAACCGCAGCGCTCGAACAATGCAAAACGCGGGTCGCACCAAGGGATGACGCCAACTCAATGGCAGAGCGTGCAAGCGTAGAATTGCTGTCCAGACTATGCCCAGACCCCGGAACGGCCCCCCAAAGCGCTACAATCGCATCAACACATGGGAGGTGATCTGTTCTATCACCGGGAGACCACTGCACATCGCCCGCCCTCTTCGGGCTCTGCCTAGCGCAATATACGAGATCGACCAAAGGCGAGCGCTGTTCCGCCCAAACTGCGCGCAGCATTTTTCCCAGTTTCCCGCTTGCGCCCAGCACAAGAACTTTCATATTTTGCGGACTTGGCGCCACGGTTTGACCTCAATCTGCTTTCAAATGATCGTCGAACTGTCTATCAGTTACTCAAAAAGCTACAAATGAATTAGTGGCCATTTGAAGGTCGGGGGCGAAATTGCATTCCAAACTGAAATTGATCGCGACTGTTGTATCGCTTGTGGCCGTTTCGGCGTGCTCCGTATTGCCTCGGGGGTCGGGTGTCCAATCCGAAGTGACCGATGTGCAGTATTCGGAAAACCCGACTTACCAAGTTGTAGAAGTAACCCGCGCCAATATTCCCGGATTGTTGGCTTGGCCATCGGCAGGGTGGCATGGTCATTTCCATTGGCCGCAGACATCAAGTGGTAGCAACTCATCTATCATTCGAACCGGTGACAAAATAAACGTGACCATCTGGGACAGCCAAGAGAATTCTCTTTTGACCAACCCGGGTGAACGCTACACGAATATTGACAACGTCGAAGTTGATTCAAATGGCTCCGTCTTTTTGCCCTATGTCAACAAGGTCGGTATCCGTGGTTTGACCTCTTCTGGCGCACGCGCGAAAATACAGGAACGTTTGGAACCAATTGTGCCATCCGCACAGGTTCAGGTCAGCCTACAACAGGGCCGCGATCATTCGATTGATGTCGTTGGCGGTGTGAAAAACCCGGGCAGCTATCCGATGCCCTCCCGAAACTACAAAGTTCTCAATGTTTTGGCTGATGCCGGCGGCATCCCTCCTGCACTTCGCAATCCGCGCGTTCGTCTTTTGCGCGGCAGTGAAACATATGAAATTTCCGCAGAACTTTTGATGTCTGACGGGTCTAAAAACGCTCTGTTGCGGCCTCGGGATTCTTTGATCATTGAAGAGGACGACCGGAGTTTTGTCGCCTTTGGAGCCTCTGGCAAAGAGGATCTCATTTACTTCCCTAAGGAAGAACTGACAGCACTTGAAGCTATTTCATTGATGGGCGGACTATCGGACTACCGCGCCGACCCACAGGGGGTTCTTGTGTTGCGCGACTATCCGGTCAGCGCTTTGTCGTCGAGTGGCCAAGCCGGTCCAGACCTGCAACAAGTTGTGTTCGCGTTTAACCTAATCACGGCAGACGGTCTTTTCGCCGCGCGTAAATTCCCTGTGCAGCCTGGCGACACAGTATTGGCAACTGAATCTCCGATTACAGCTGTACGCACGATTCTCGAGCTGATCGGCTCTGTGGTTGGCGTATCGGCCCAGACTGCAAATCTCACGCAGTAAGAGACTGCCACTTGAGTGCTAACTTTCTACACACAAAAAAGGTGCGCCCCGAGAGGCGCACCTTTTAGTTTGACCGGCTCCGATCAGAGCCAAAGCCTGTTTTATTCGGCAGCTGGACCAACCGAAACCAGATAGGCGTATACATCTTCCGCGCCTTTTTTCAGACGGTAAGTCATTTTGGACTTTGCACCGTCGTCACCCAGATGTTCCCGCAGGAAAGCCTTGGGGTCAGCAACGTAGGCAACGAAAGTCTCTTCGTCCCAAACCAGTCCACCTTCGCCAGCGGCAACAATATCCGAGCCGTATTTGAAGCCTTCAAATGAACCGGCTGTACGGCCAACAATGCCATAAAGGTTGGGTCCAGTTTTGCCGCCCTTTACGATGTTTTCGCCAGCAGCATCCTGGATCATGTGGCAAGACTTACATTTCTTGAACACTTTTTCACCGGCAGCTGCGTCGCCAGATTCAGCCAAAGCACCAGAAGCGATAGTTGCTACGGCCAAAGCCGATGCGATCGTCAATTTCATGTTGTTCTCCATCATAGTCGCGCAGTCCTGAGCAACAGCCTATCAAACCGCACGGGGGGGCAACAATAGTCCTAAATGGGAAAAACATGCGACCATAAGACCATTGGCATGATCAAGCTGCCAGATCTGGCCCTTGACCAAGATGATTTCGCCCGCCAAGTAGCCAAAATGACAGATCATCAAGACACAGATTGGACAGCGGTGATTCCCGCTTGGGTCAACGGAATGCTGGCTCCGGTCGGGAAATTGGCTGCGCACCAACAGGGGCTACGTCACAAGGCCGTGTCAGTATTTGTAATGTCCGGAACACAGACATTGATCCAGCGCCGCGCATTGGGGAAATACCACACGCCCGGCTTGTGGGCCAACAGCTGCTGTACCCACCCGCATTGGGGCGAAAAACCATTGGATTGCGCAATCCGGCGTTTAGACCAAGAGTTGGGGATCAAGGGCATCGTCCCCAGATACCGCGATCAAATCGAGTATCGTGCAGATGTTGGCAGCGGTCTGATTGAACATGAGGTCGTTGATCTTTTTGTTGCCAAAGCGGATCGCGATCTGGCCATCACCCCAGATCCATCCGAAGTGATGGCCTATGAATGGGTTGAGCTTAGCGATTTAAAGCAGCGTGTTTTGGACACGCCTGACCTGTATACTCCGTGGCTGCGGATATACTTGGCGAAATACTCCGACCGGATTTTCGCAGTCTAGCTAACGAAACCGCCTCAAATACACATAGTAAGCCCCTGCCCCGCCGTGCCGTTGATGCGCTTCCGCCACTTGCAAAACCGCTTGTGCGATAGGTGCCATACGGAGCCATTGCGGGACCTGTGTTTTCAAAACACCACGGCGCCGAGGCATCGGATCATACGGGTCTTCGCGGCTGCCTTTACCTGTGATCACCAGAACCAAGCGGAGGCCTCTGGCCTGCGACGTCAAAATAAAGCGGATCAATTCCGGGTGCGCCTGATCCAACGTCAACCCATGCAAATCAGTTCGCGCCTCTGGCACCAGTTTTCCGCGCTTCATTCGCGTGAAGGCTTTACTATCCATCTGCAGGGGATCGGACTTGATCTTTTGCGACGTCGATTTGGGAAAAACATGGGTTTCAGTTTGTCTAATAGCCCGTTCACCCATCGAAAATGGTGATATCGACTCGCGCGGTGGTTCCACTTTCGGCCGCGAAATCTTTTTTGACATTGAGGGTTCGACCGGCTTCGGTCTCTGCTTTTGCAAAGGATCCGTGCGGCGCGCCACTTGTTGCCAAAGCTCAAGTTCCTCAGGGCGCAGACGCCGTTTGGTCATTGCACCGCTTCCGGCAGCAGCGCATAGGCACGCTGAATGGGCATCAGTACTACAAGTCGACCGGGATCCTTGATCCTGCCAGCGATTTGCCCTGCCTTGTCACCCGTTCCTATAAAAATATCTGCGCGCTGCGCACCTTTGATCGCTGATCCAGTATCTTGCGCGATCATCAAACGCCGCAGCGGGTTTTTGCCGCTTTTTTCGATCCAAACCGGAGCACCTAAAGGTGTAAAGTCAGGATCAACAGCGATCGACCTCATTGTCGTAATCGACCGGTTCATTGCCCCTAAAGGGCCTTTGTGGGACGGAACTTCGCTGACTTCGCGAAAGAAGACGTAAGACTGATTGTGAAACAGCAGTTCCTGTCCCTCAACTGGATTCCGGCGCACCCAACTTTTGATCACTTGTGCAGACACTTGATGCGGAGAATAAATGCCACGCCGAACCATTTCTTGACCAATTGACCGATAGGAATGCCCGTTGGCACCGCCATATCCAACACGAATGTAACTGCCATCCGGATAGCGAACCCGGCCGGAGCCTTGAATTTGCAAGAAAAACAGCTCGACCGCGTCGTCAACCCAAGTGATTTCCAAGCCGCGATTGTCCATAACACCGCTGGTTAGAATATCGCGCCGCGTCAGCCAAGGGCGCTGACTGCGCGCCTCGCTTGGCATTTTATAAATCGGATAACGGTAACGGTCACTCTTGTAGGGTGCGCCGTCCAGCTCCGGTTCAAAATAGCCGGTGAACAGGCCATCGGTGCCATTTGTAATCTGCACTGGCCTGAAAAACAGCTCAAAAAACTGGCGGGCATTGCCTGCTTCACTTGCGAGATTGCACAGGGATGTCCAATCCGGATCTTTCATATCGCGACAAGTGTTGCGGAACACAGTCAGCGCAGCGGCGTGGTCGTCTTTGTCCCAACCATCAAGGTCTTCGAACCCCAAAATGGCGTAAGACACCTCAGATTCCGCATTTGCTGCCTGTGTCATTGCCAACACCGCCGAGAATACTACCGAAAAAAACGTAAGGACAATCTGCGTCATT
This sequence comes from Pelagimonas varians, assembly GCF_003208435.1. Lineage (GTDB taxonomy): Bacteria > Pseudomonadota > Alphaproteobacteria > Rhodobacterales > Rhodobacteraceae > Pelagimonas > Pelagimonas varians. The sequence goes on from NZ_QKMF01000021.1 coordinate 18,868, forward strand.
CGTCCGTGGCGACAAGCTGCCAGTTCGGGTCCGAGCTGCCCATGACATGTGCATAGGTCCAGACGTCTTTTTGCTTTTTGACGGCAGTAGCAGATCCTTCGATCACCTGACCTTCGGCGTCTTTTACGACCGACGTCAGATCGCAAACATAGCGGACGGTGATTTCCGCGGTGTTTGTAGAATCGTCAAACGTTGCCTCGGCCAGTGCCAATTCACGCACACCGATGAATTCGGCCTCAATTGTCAGGCCTTGTTCAGCGCGGCTGGCGACAACCGTTTCAAACGTCTCATAAACCTCTTCGGACAAAAACGGTTTAAGATCATCGATCTCTCCACGTTCAAATCCCATCAGGATCATCTCATAGGCGCCGCGGGCACCGCCCAAGAATTCCACCACAGAAAAGGATGGATCAATGCGTTTCATCGCGGCAAGCGCTTTGGCAGAATCGCTGTCTTCGGCAACATGATCGGCGATGTCGCGATCTGGGCCGCCTTCGATAACTTCAAAATCACGCCGCGCATCGCGGCCCTCACTTTGAGGAACGGGCGGTTTTTCAAAACCTTCACGCGTTCCCAATACACTGCGCAAACGCAGAACCAAAAAAACGGCGATTCCGGCAAGTACCAGAAGTTCAATGATATGCGAGTTCATCTGCACCTCGTTTGGGGGCGGTCATGGAATATTCTTGTTTGAATACCTATGTAGGTGTTGCAGGCGGGTTAGTCCACCTGAGCCGACAAAAGGAACCAAAAGCAATGTGGCTGTTTATCGCCTTTCTCTCTGTCCCGTTGATCGAGATCGCACTGTTTATACAGGTTGGCGGGCTGATTGGCCTATGGCCGACCTTGGCTGTAGTGGTATTGACCGCTATTTTGGGCACTTGGTTGGTACGCGCACAAGGCCGGCAAGCTATATCCAATCTTCAAAGCAGTTTCTCTCAGCTGAATGATCCAAGCGAACCTTTGGCGCATGGTGCAATGATCCTGATTTCCGGCGCATTGCTGCTGACACCCGGATTTTTCACCGACTTCGTTGGTTTTGCACTGCTTGCACCGCCCGTCCGATCCGCAGTCTTTGCTTGGGCGCGCAAGCGGGTAACGGTATCCAGCTTCCAGATGGGAGGAGAAATGCACAGTCAGCATCCAAATCAGCACCGTCCAGCTGCACGTCCCACCGAAGAAGTCATCGAAGGTGAGTTCACAGAAGTGCCTGATGGGAAGAATCCAAATCACCCCGGATCAGGATGGACACGTCATTAAAGTCCGACATAAAGACCGGGCATTGAGCCTTTGATTGATGGCTGATATGCATTGGATCGATTTCAAATTGGAGGCCGAACCATGGCAGAAAATAACGGTGCTGAAGCAGCACCCCAAGCGCCCAAAATGAATGTTCTGGCTCAGTTCATTCGCGATCTTTCTTTCGAAAACATTTTGGCGCAAAAAGGTGTTTCTGGCGAAGTTCAGCCAGAGGTATCCGTTCAGGTAAACCTGGACGCGAAAAAACGCACTGCAGAGAATCAGTACGAAGTTGTCATGAAGTTGAAAGTGGACAGCAAGTCCGCTTCGGCCAAAGAACAGCTGTTCTTGTTGGAACTGGATTATGCAGGTGTTTTCAACATCGAAGGCATTCCAGAAGACCAGATGCATCCGTTCTTGCTGATCGAATGCCCACGTATGTTGTTCCCCTTCGTTCGCCGCATCGTTTCAGATGTGACCCGTGACGGCGGCTTTCCGCCATTGAACCTGGAAACAATCGATTTCGTCGCGCTATACCGCACCGAGCTTCAGCGCCGTCAGGCCGAAGCCGAAGGCCAAACAGCCAACGCATAAATCAATCAATGCGCTCAGGTTTTAGACCAGAGCGCATTCTCACCGAGCTTTTCGACAAAGGCGGCATGTGCCGCCTTTTCTTTGTCCGAAACACGTGACGCCAAGGGATTGGAACGTACTGTTGGACGCCAATTCATCTCTGACACACCTGAAGCCGTGTTCGACGATACAGTCGTCAAACCAAAATCAGGCTGTTTACCCCCGATCAACTCCAAATACACTTCAGCTAGAATTTCACTGTCCAACAAGGCCCCGTGCAATGTGCGGCTTGTGTTGTCGATACTGAACCGACGGCACAGTGCATCCAATGATGCAGGCGATCCGGGGAACCGTTTACGAGCAATCATCAGCGTATCAATCGCACGGTCATTGTCGATTTTTGGTAGACCGATCCAGTCAAGCTCAGCGTTCAAGAATTTCATATCAAACGCAGCATTATGGATGACAAGCTGTGCGTCCCCAATGAAGTCCAAGAAGGCCTGACCCACTTTCTTGAAAACCGGTTTACCCTTCAGATTCACCTCGCCGGGGTTGGCTGCCCGAGGGCTAGCCAACAAATCTGGACCAATTCCGTGAACACCGAACGCCTCTTCAGGCATATCGCGTTCAGGAAAAATATACTGATGGTAGGTTTCGCCGGTGGGCATATGGTTAAACAGCTCTACAGCACCGATTTCGACAATTCTGTCACCAGAAAATGGATCAAAGCCGGTGGTTTCTGTATCCAAGACGATCTCACGCATTAGCCAACTGCCTTTTGATATCTGCCACAACTGCCGCAACTTGCGCCTTGGCATGCTCCAGACTATCGGTTTCTATAACATAGGTCGACCGGGCGCATTTCTCTTCGTTCGGCATTTGACGCGCTAAAATGCGATCCAAATCTGCGGCCGTCATTGTTCCGCGCGCCAACACCCGGTCGCGCTGTATCTGGGATGACACCGACACACAGGCAACCGCGTCCATCTCCGATTCACCGCCGGTTTCAAACAGTAAAGGAATGTCAAATACACAAATATTATCAATATGTTGAGAAATAAATTTTGTGCGATCAGCCTGAACCAAAGGGTGTACAATCGCTTCAATTCGGGGCAAGGCAGTGTGATCCTTGGCGATAATTGCGCGCAGTTCATCCCGCGAAACCATACCGTCTATGACAGCCTCCGGCCAAATATCAGAAATTGCCAAGGTCGCATCGCCATCAATTCCATAGAGACGATGCACCGCAGCATCCGCGTCCCAGACCGGGCAACCCAAGTCCGCAAACATCTGGGCTGTTGTGCTTTTCCCCATTCCAATAGATCCGGTCAGTCCAAGCTTAAAACTCATCTCAAAACCGCAGCACGTGTGGACTCATCAACCTCGGGGCGGGTTCCAAACCAACGTTCAAAGCCCGGTACAGCCTGATGCAACAGCATCCCCAAACCGTCTACAACCTGACATCCCTTGGCTTCTGCCTCTTTCAAAAGTCGGGTTTGCAGCGGCGTATAAACCAGATCCGTCACAAGCATTCCTGGTGCAAGGGCATCCAAAGGTACGCGCAGCTCTTTCTTGCCAACCATACCGAGCGACGTTGTGTTTACAACGGTGGCAGCACCTTCGATCAGGTTTCCTGCTTTGATCCAATCATAGACCTGCACGCGGTTTCCAAAAGCGTCCCGTAGCGCGTCCGCCCTTGCGCGTGTGCGGTTGGACAGGCGAATTTCTGGAACCCCTACGTCCAGTAACGAGGCAATAATGGCCCGCGCTGCGCCGCCAGCGCCAAAGACCACCGCCGGACCTCTGTCCGGCTGCCAATCTGCTGCATTTTGCCGCAAATTTTCGACAAACCCGTACCCATCAGTGTTATCTGCGTGAATTGTGCCGTCTTTCCGGAAAATCAGCGTATTTGCCGCCCCGATCAAAGTCGCCCGATCCGAAACAACATCTGCGATTTCCATAACGCGTTCTTTGTGAGGGATAGTAACGTTGAGGCCAACAAACCCTAAATCCGGAAGCATTCGGAGCGTTTGCTCCAGCTTATCTGGAGCAATGTCCATCGGAATATAATGGCCGGCCAACCCGTATTTCCGCAACCAATGTCCAAACAACCGCGGAGACCGAGAATGCGCAATAGGAGAGCCAATAACACCGGCCAAAGGGATACGGTCTAGGGTCATGCTGGGATGGCTCCTTGGTTTGAAAGTTGATTGAGAAGTTCCAGAAGTGGCAACCCGAGTACCGTGAAATGATTCCCGTCAACACGGGAAAACAAACGTACACCTTCAAGTTCAAGCTTATAACCACCAACGGATTGACCAACGTCAGGCCAGTTTCTGTCCAAATATTCTTCTAGATAACTATTTGAAAAATCACGCATAAGCATTCTAGCTGTCGCAACATGGCGCCAAACAGGTTCCGCATTTTCATACATAACGGCAGCTGACAATAGCTGATGTGGCTTCCCACGAAGCTGCAACAATTGATCGCGGGCTTCATCCTTGGTTTTTGGCTTATCAAAAATGCGCCCATCGAAAGCAAGGACTTGATCACATCCTAAAACGCGCAAGGACGGATTTTTCTGGGCAACCTTTCGCGCTTTGGATTCAGCCAGTGTATCGGCAATATCCCGAGGCGAGGCTTCCTCCAACTTGAGAGCCTGCTTGATCATGTCTTCATCGACACGCGGTGATTCTGTTATCACCGTTAAACCTGCAGAACGCAGCATTTCAGCCCGAATTATTGAGCCAGAGGCGAGAATAAGATGAGGATTCATGTGGATAGATCTGAGGGCAACTCTGTGTGGGTTTTCAGGTATGTTTTTGGGGAAAAATCCGGTCGGTTGCAAGCTTGGGGAAAACTAAGGACTTTGCCAAACGTTCAGCCATGGTTGTTTAGGGTGGGGATGGGAAAACTCTCGAGACAGCCAACCACCACGCTAAAGCAGGTTTTACACCACTTGTTCAAACAGGCCAGAGAGATACATAGACACTTGAATTTATTAAATAAATATGAACTGTATTCACAAGTACTGACAAAGCTTCCCCACATTTATCCTTAGAAAGAACCCTGTGGGGAAGACCGGGGACGAACATTTAATCCCCAGACAATTGGCGACACTATAACACCAAAATCCTTTCTATTTTCTTACTTAAATATAAGAAAGGCTCTCGAATTCCCGCTCATTGACTTGTTCGCTACGGGCAGGTACGCAGTCATTGCTCCTGTTCTGGAGTGAGTTTCCCATGAAATAAAGACGTAAGGGCCTATGGTCCTCTGGATGTTTGCATGACTGATGAAAGACTGAACCTTGCTGATCTAAAGGCAAAGAGCCCCAAAGATCTTTTGGCTATGGCCGAAGAGCTTGAGATCGAGAACGCCTCGACCATGCGCAAAGGTGAAATGATGTTCCAGATTCTGCGTGAACGCGCAGATGACAGTTGGGACATCTACGGCGATGGTGTGCTTGAAGTGCTCCAGGACGGGTTTGGATTTCTTCGTTCACCTGAGGCAAACTACCTGCCCGGTCCGGACGACATCTATGTGTCGCCTGACATGATACGGAAATACTCGCTGCGAACCGGTGATTCCATCGACGGTGAAATCAAGGCTCCTGACGGCGAAGAACGCTATTTTGCACTTGTATCGGTAACCAAGATCAACTTCGAAGAACCTGAGAAAGCCCGTCACAAGATTGCATTTGATAACCTGACACCGCTCTATCCCGATGAGCGTCTAAAGATGGAAATCGAAGATCCGACTATCAAAGACCGGTCAGCGCGGATCATTGATCTGGTCTCACCGATCGGCAAAGGACAGCGTAGCCTTATTGTAGCCCCACCACGTACTGGTAAGACAGTACTGCTGCAAAACATCGCGCACTCGATCGAAAAGAACCACCCAGAATGCTATTTGATCGTCCTGCTGATTGATGAACGTCCGGAAGAAGTCACTGACATGCAGCGCTCTGTTCGCGGTGAAGTCGTGTCCTCTACTTTCGATGAACCCGCACAACGCCACGTTGCAGTGAGCGAAATGGTGATCGAAAAAGCGAAACGCTTGGTCGAGCATAAACGAGATGTTGTGATCCTTTTGGATTCAATCACAAGACTTGGTAGGGCGTTCAACACGGTTGTACCTTCTTCAGGTAAAGTTCTTACCGGTGGTGTTGACGCGAATGCCTTGCAGCGACCTAAACGTTTCTTTGGTGCCGCGCGGAACATCGAAGAAGGTGGTTCGTTGACTATTATCGCAACTGCGCTGATCGACACAGGATCGCGCATGGACGAAGTCATCTTCGAAGAATTTAAAGGTACAGGTAACTCTGAGATTGTTCTGGACCGTAAGGTTGCAGATAAACGAGTTTTCCCAGCGCTGGATATCCTCAAATCGGGCACTCGGAAAGAAGAGCTGTTGGTTGACAAAATTGATCTGCAGAAAACCTTTGTTCTTCGCCGTATCCTTAATCCAATGGGGACCACTGACGCGGTAGAATTCCTGATTTCGAAGTTAAAACAAACCAAATCGAACACCGAATTTTTCGACTCAATGAACAGTTGATGGCTTCATGGAAACGATCTTTGCTCTGGCCAGTGCACCTGGAAAAGCGGGTGTTTCTGTCATCCGAATTTCGGGTCCAAATGCCAAGACTGCTGGAATAAACTTAGCGGGAGACCTTCCAAAAGCACGCACTGCGGCGGTCAGAATTCTCAGTGATTCAAATGGATTGCATTTGGATGAAGCGTTGGTTCTGGTATTTGAATCCGGCGCTAGTTTTACTGGTGAAGATGTTGTGGAACTTCAGGTGCATGGAAGTGTTGCTGTCGTGTCCGCCATTTTGAGGGAACTGGGAACTCTTGATGGCTTGCGGATGGCCGAGCCGGGTGAATTCACACGCCGTGCCATGGACAATGGTAGATTGGATTTGACGCAAGTTGAAGCCCTGTCCGATCTCATTGAAGCTGAAACAGAATCACAACGGAAACAAGCCCTTCGTATACTGTCAGGATCTTTAGGTAAAAAAGTCGAACTCTGGCGCAAGGATATCATAAGGGCGGCGGCGCTCTTAGAGGCGACAATCGATTTTGCTGATGAAGAAGTTCCAGTTGATGTTACAGCTGAAGTCACCGCATTGCTTGACGGAACAATTTTATCTATTGGCCAAGAGTTGTCGGGGTTGGATGCGGCAGAAAGTGTTCGGACTGGATTCGAAATTGCTATTGTGGGACCTCCAAATGCTGGAAAATCTACTCTATTGAACTACTTGGCGGGGCGGGAAGCAGCAATTACATCGGAAATTGCAGGAACGACCAGAGATATTATTGAAGTTCATATGGATGTTAAAGGCCTGGCAGTGACATTCCTCGATACCGCTGGTTTGCGAGAGACCGAGGATGCAGTGGAGAAAATTGGCGTCGAACGGGCCATACAACGTTCAACCGACGCGGATATCAGAATTCATCTAGTGCCAGAGGGAATGGATCCTGAATTGAAGGTCACTGAGGGTGATTTGGTATATTCACCCAAATCTGATATTTCTTCTGGGATTCACGGTATATCTGGCGTCACAGGTGACGGTGTGAGTGAGATGATTTCTTTAATTCACAGTGTACTGTCTGACAGAGTTAGTGGTTCCAGTTTGGTTAATCGGGAGCGCCATCGAGTTGTACTTCGGGATGGTGTATTTTTTCTAATGGCCGGTCGAGATTTATTGGCTTCTGGTCCAGATGTATACGATTTGGTGAGTGAAGAACTAAGAAGTGCAGTTAGAAAGCTTGAAGCGCTTTTGGGTAGGGTTGATGTTGAAAACTTATTGGATGAGATTTTCTCGAGCTTCTGTGTAGGAAAATAGGGAGTGTTTCACGTGAAACAATCTGATTTTGATGTTGTAGTAATCGGCGGAGGGCACGCTGGAACCGAGGCTGCGGCAGCCGCATGCCGCTTTGGTGCTAAAACGGCACTGATTACACTTAAGCAAGGTGACTTGGGGACAATGTCATGCAATCCAGCGATTGGTGGCTTAGGAAAAGGACATCTGGTTCGAGAAATTGACGCTATGGACGGGATAATGGGCCGCGTTGCTGATTTTTCAGGAATTCAATTTAGATTATTGAATCGCCGAAAGGGTCCAGCAGTGCAGGGTCCTCGGACACAGGCAGATCGAGATAGATATAAAAGTGGGATACAATCAACTATTTCCACTATTTCCGGACTGACGGTTCTTTTAGGAGAAATCACAGATCTCATCCAAAAGGGGAATGTGATCTGTGGCGTCACATTTGCCGATGGATCTGAAGTTAGCTGTAAATCCGTCGTTTTGACCAGTGGAACATTTTTGAATGGTGTTCTTCATGTAGGTGACAAATCCCATTCTGGTGGAAGAATGGGAAACAATGCTTCCATAAAGCTTGCAGATAGAATACGGGATTTTGGTTTGTCCCAAGGCCGGTTAAAAACTGGTACGCCACCTAGACTGGATGGGAAAACTATCAATTGGGACATTCTGGGCACCCAACCAGGGGATGAAGATCCTGTCATGTTCTCGTTTCTGTCTAAGAAACCAATAGCGCGACAAATTTCATGTGGCGTCACGCACACGAACAGTAAAACGCATGACATTATTCGAGAAAACCTAAATAGGTCAGCGATGTACGGTGGACATATTGATGGCGTTGGTCCTCGGTATTGTCCTTCGATAGAGGATAAAATTGTTAGGTTTGCAGACAAGGAGTCACATCAAATTTTCCTGGAACCCGAGGGATTGGACACTTCGACTGTTTATCCCAACGGCATTTCAACATCCTTGCCAGAGGACGTCCAGGAACAATATGTGCGCTCCATAGTGGGTTTGGAAAATGTTTCAATTGTGCAGCCAGGCTATGCGATTGAATACGACTTTATCGATCCTCGAAATCTGATGTCGACATTAGAGGTCAAGGATCTTAGCGGGCTGTATTTTGCAGGACAGATTAATGGGACAACGGGATATGAGGAAGCAGCGGCCCAAGGGTTGGTAGCTGGTCTAAACGCCGCTGCGATGAGTCTTTCCAGGGATACTGTCGAATTTTCTCGAACAGATAGCTATATTGGGGTTATGATCGACGACTTGACGTCTCGAGGTGTTACTGAACCATATCGAATGTTCACATCACGCGCGGAGTTCCGCTTAGCCTTGAGGGCTGATAATGCCGACCAACGTTTGACACCCGTTGCAATTTCGATCGGAGCATCTTCTGACATCCGCAGTCGAACGTTTGAGGATAAGATGGCAAGACTTAAAGGTGGTCGGGAAGCGTTGGACAAATTGGTTTTGTCACCAAATCAGGTTCGCAAGCTTGGTGTGAATGCAAATTTGGACGGTGTAAAGAGGTCCGGTTACCAACTGTTGGCTTTGAAAGATCTTACGTTTTCTATGTTAAAATCGGCAGAGCCTTCGTTGTCCGAGATTGACATCGAAATTTCGGATCAACTTGAGAGAGAAGCGCTATACGCGTCCTACATTGAACGCCAAAAACGTGATGTGGCTGCTATTCAAAAAGATACTAAGGTCAAGATTCCATTGGATTTTGAGTATTTGAATCTTTCTGGTCTGTCCAATGAGTTGCGGATCAAATTGAGTCAATCTCGGCCTGAAAATCTCGGGATGGCTGCACGTATTGATGGTATGACTCCCGCTGCACTTGCACTCCTTTTGGCAAAGGTTCGGCAATTTCCGAAAAGGGACGTATCGTGATGGATCTGGCGGATGTTAGTGATGTCAATGTTTCACGTGAAACAGAAGACAAACTTAAAGTGTTTCTGGGACTCCTGAAAAAGTGGACACCCAAAATAAATCTGATCGCACCAAGTTCAGTTGGAGACGCGTGGTCCCGACATTTTGTTGATTCAGCGCAGACGTTTAGACACCGATCCAGCGACGCTGGAATGTGGGTGGATTTTGGAAGCGGGGGTGGATTTCCAGGGCTGGTTTGTGCCGTTCTTGCCGAAGGAAGATGCCCGGACCTGCAATTCCAAATGATCGAAAGCGATGCGCGCAAAGGAGTATTTTTGCGGACCGTTATCAGAGAACTCGACTTGCGTGCGACCGTGCTGGTGAAGAGAATAGAGGAAGTTGAACCACTGAATGCCGATGTAGTGTCGGCGCGAGCATTGGCGTCGGTAACAGATCTATTGCCGATGGCGCAGATTCACTTGAAGCCGAGTGGCCGGGCTCTTTTTCTTAAAGGTGAAAAATGGGAAAAAGAAGTAGCTGAGGCCAAGAAATCATGGAATTTTTCCATGACACCCCATAAAAGTAAAACAAACCACATGGCAGCAATTTTGGAAATTGGAGATATATCTCGTGTCTGATCTGTCTCGTCCAACTGGTCCAAGAATAGTAGCGATCACCAATCAAAAAGGCGGTGTTGGCAAAACCACGACTACCATAAATTTGGCAGCGGCCTTGGCCGAAAAAAATCTAAATGTCCTTGTGGTTGACTTGGACCCACAGGGCAACGCATCGACAGGCTTGGGAATCGAACCCGAAGATCGAAAATTCACCACGTATGATTTTTTGGTGGATGAAGTCGAGTTGGAGCAGGTTATTCTCAATACATCAACGAAACTGGTATCTTTGATTCCGGCAACTGTTGATCTGAGTTCGGCTGACATTGAATTGTTCACTAACGAAAAACGTAGTTTTTTGTTGCATGATGCACTTAGGCAAACTGCGTTGGATGCATTTGCATTTGATTATGTTCTGATTGATTGCCCTCCATCGCTCAACCTTTTGACGGTGAATGCCATGGTTGCAGCGCATTCGGTTATAGTACCACTGCAGAGCGAATTTTTCGCCCTCGAAGGTCTTTCGCAGCTCATGCTGACAATCAGGGAAGTAAGGCAAACAGCTAATCCCAACTTGCGGATCGAAGGTATCGTGCTGACAATGTATGATGCTCGGAATAATCTTTCTCAACAAGTTGAGGCAGATGCCCGCGCGAATCTAGGGGATTTGGTTTTTAGGTCTGTTATCCCGCGGAATGTGAGGGTCAGCGAAGCGCCTTCTTACGCACTCCCAGTTCTGTCTTATGATACAGGGTCCAAGGGCGCCGCAGCATATAGATCTCTGGCGACGGAGCTCCTACAAAAACACGAAAATATTGCGGCTTAGAAACGCGAACGGAGGCAAAAATGGCAGATAAAAAAGAACAACGGCGTGGTTTGGGGCGTGGGCTATCTGCTTTGATGGCTGACGTTGGGCCAAATCATGATAATGTGGTATCTACGCCAAGGTCTGATCTTGTCGTTCCGATCGAGAAATTGGTTCCTAATCCGGATCAGCCCAGACGTGTTTTTACAGATTCTCAGCTGGAAGAACTAGCAAATTCCATTCGGGCGAAGGGTGTTTTACAACCTTTGATCGTTCGAACTAATCCTAAGAATACCGAACAATACGAGATTGTCGCAGGTGAACGCCGCTGGCGGGCGTCTCAAATGGCAAAACTGCATGAGATTCCCGTGTTGGTCCGGGATTTTGATGATACCGAAGTTCTCGAAGTCGCGATCATTGAAAATATCCAACGCGCTGACTTGAACCCGATTGAAGAAGCCGCTGGTTACAAACAGTTGATGTTCAAATTTGGGCATACACAAGAAAAGCTGGCAGAGGCTTTGGGGAAAAGCCGAAGCCACATCGCTAACTTGTTGCGTCTGCTTAACTTGCCAGAAACTATTCAGGACATGGTTTCGCGCAATGATCTGAGCGCAGGGCATGCTCGGGCCTTGATCACTGCGTCGAATCCTGAAGAGCTGGCTAGGACAGTTGTCGCCAAAGGCCTTTCTGTTCGGGATACAGAGAAGCTGGCCAAAGGCACTTTGATGTCTGCTCGACCAAAGGGGACAACAACCTCTCAGTCTGCGCCGGCCAAAGATGCGGACACCAAGGCGCTTGAAGGTGATTTGTCGGCTGCATTGAAGATGAAGGTTCAGATCGATCACAAGGCGGGGGGAGAATCCGGACGCGTGTCAATTTCTTATGATACGCTGGAAGAATTGGACGTCCTTTGCGCGGTGCTGAGCAAAGCATAATCACCGGGTCAAGGCCGGCTCAATCTGGTAGCAGTTCCGCAATAACTGCGTTGAGAACCAGCCGGCCTTGTTGTGTAACCCCAATCCTATCTTGACTACGAAACATCAAACCGAGTTCAAGTAGTCTATCAACAGTGGTGTCTAAGGATAGGTTATCGCACATTTTGTGTAGTCTAGCAGTATCTATACCGTCAGTTACCCGTAGCCCCATCATCAGGTATTCAGAGGCTTGGTCTTTAACAGATAGCTTCGAATTTATTTCGTCACCAGATCCAGTTTCGACCGATTTCAGCCAAGCGCCGGGTTGAAGCCAAGCAGAGTTGGCATATTTTTGCCCGCCCAAAGTGAGACGGCCGTGAGCGCCGGGTCCAACACCCGCATAGTCGCCGTAGTTCCAATAAATCAAATTGTGACGCGATTCAGAGCCTGGTGCCGCGTGGTTCGACACTTCATACGCTGGCATTCCAGCCGCCCCGCATAGGTCTTGCGTCAGGTCGTACATATCAGCAGCCAAGTCTTCCCCTGGAAGACCGCGCAATTTTCCCGCGTTCTGGCGATCCCAAAACGCAGTGCCATGCTCTACTGTCAACTGATACAGGGACAGGTGATCACCAGCCATTGCCAGCGCTTCTGATAGCTCGATTTTCCAATCATCAAGTGTCTGATCTTGACGGGCATAGATCAAATCAAAGCTAACGCGGCCAAACGTATTCTGCGCGATATCAAAGGCGCGCTGCGCTTCCTTGGCACTGTGCAACCGACCCAATCTACGCAGATCATTGTCGCGCAGGGATTGGATGCCCAAAGACACGCGATTGATGCCTGCTTCTGCAAAGCCGCGAAAACGATTTGCCTCCACGGAATTCGGATTGGCTTCGAGCGTGATCTCGATGTCATTGGCCCAAGTCCAATGGGTCTGTGCGGCATTCAAAATCGTTGCCACAGTCTCTGGCAACATCAAAGACGGGGTGCCACCGCCGAAAAAGATCGAACGCAGCAGGCGGCCGGGAGTCTGGGACGAAACCCGCAGCACTTCGGCGGCCAACGCATTGGCCCAGCGTGTTTGATCAATGTGTTTAACGACGTGGCTGTTAAAGTCGCAATAGGGGCATTTGGCCTCGCAAAAGGGCCAATGCACGTAGAGGCCAAAGCCCCCAGCTTGCCAGTCTTCAGTCAAAGCAGCCTGCTACCAGTTTACGGAACGCATCGGCACGGTGGCTGATCTCGTTCTTTTGCTCGGATGGCATTTCCGCGAATGTCACGTCAAAGCCCTCGGGTTGGAAAATTGGATCATATCCGTGGCCATTGTCGCCGCGCATAGGCCATACAACACGGCCTTCCATAACGCCGGGAAATACCTGATCCGTGCCGTCTGGCCACGCAAGAACCAACGTGCTGCAAAACCGCGCGGTCCAAGGTTCCGGCGCATCAGCTGCAACCAGCATGTCGTGGCTCTTGGTCATTGCCATGATGAAATCACGGCCATTCCCAGTCTCTGCCCAATCGGCGGTGTAGACGCCGGGCTGTTTGTCCAGCGCATCGATTTCAATGCCTGAGTCATCAGACAGGGCAGGGAGGCCCGTTGCCTTGGCCGCTGCATGTGCCTTGATCCGGGCGTTTTGGACAAATGTGGTGCCGTCCTCAACCGGTTCGGGTAGGCCCATTTCAGCGGCACCGACCACCGAAACCCCGAAGGGTTTCAGCAGTTCGGTGATCTCATCCAATTTGCCCTGATTGTGGGTGGCGACCAGCAGGCGGTCGCCGTCAAACTTGCGGCTCATACTGTTGCGGCCATTTGCGCTGCAACCAATTCGCCAACACCTTTTTCAGCAAGGTTCATCAACTCGCCCATTTGGTCACGAGAGAATGTAGACCCTTCAGCAGACATTTGGATTTCGATCAACTGACCGTCTTCGCGCAAGATGAAATTGCCGTCCACGCCGGCTTCGCTGTCTTCTGGATAGTCCAGATCCAGAACCGGTTGACCTGCATAGATGCCGCACGAAATGGCGGCGACAGGTGAAATCAAAGGATCTGTTTTGATATCGCCCGCTTTGATCAGTTTGTTGACGGCCAGTCGCAGCGCCACCCAGCCACCAGTGATCGATGCACAACGTGTGCCGCCGTCCGCTTGAATGACGTCGCAATCGACGGTGATCTGGCGCTCGCCAAGGGCAACACGGTCAACACCGGCACGCAGAGAACGGCCGATCAAACGTTGGATCTCAACCGTGCGTCCACCTTGCTTACCGGAGGTGGCTTCGCGGCGCATTCGTGAAGACGTGGATCGCGGCAGCATACCGTATTCTGCCGTCACCCAGCCAAGGCCGGACCCCTTGATAAATGGCGGTACGCGGGCCTCAAGCGAGGCGGTGCAAAGCACGTGCGTGTCGCCCATGCGGATCATGCAAGACCCTTCGGCGTGTTTTGTTACGTTCGTTTCGATTGAAACGGCGCGCATTTCGTTTAATTCTCTTCCTGACGGTCTCATGACAGATCCTTTAAGCTTGGTTGAGGCAGGGATAGACGCGCAGCCCCCCTGCGCGCAACCCTGATCGGGGCAGAGGCAGCATGCAGACGTAGGAAGAGGCCTGAATGAACGACGCAAGAGAAGTTCTATCCGAAATGAATGACCGTTCCCGCGAAGTGTTTCGCCTTGTGGTCGAATCCTATTTGGAAACCGGCGGCCCTGTAGGGTCGCGTACCTTGACGCGGGCTTTGTCGGAAAAGGTATCGGCCGCGACGATCCGCAATGTCATGCAGGATCTGGAGTTTCTGGGTCTGCTCGACAGCCCGCATGTTTCAGCGGGTCGCATCCCGACCCAGCAAGGTCTAAGGATGTTTGTGGACGGGCTGCTTGAGGTTCGGGATCTCGACAATCAGGACCGTATCAAACTGGACGCCACAGTGGGCAACAACGCGTCTGATGTGGGCGGGTTGCTTGATAAAGTTGGCGCCGCACTTTCTGGCGTCACACATGGTGCGTCCTTGGTCCTGACACCCAAGCACGAGGCGCCGTTAAAGCACATTGAATTTGTCAGCCTTGCGCAGGATCGGGCATTGGTTGTGATCGTCTTTGCGGACGGGCAGGTTGAGAACCGTCTGTTTACCCCACCGCCGGGACAAACGCCCAGCTCCATGCGCGAAGCGGCAAACTTTGTGAATTCCTGGGTTGAAGGCCGCACCCTGTCCGAGCTTGGCAAGATCATGATCGAGGAAATCAAGAACCGGCGCCAAGAGCTTGATACGCTTGCCGCGCAGCTGGTTGAATCGGGAATCGCGGTTTGGGAAAGTCCCGAAGACAATTCGGGGCGGTTGATCGTGCGTGGTCGAGCGAATCTTTTGGGCGAAGACACGGCCGATGCGGAGCTGGACCTGATCCGCACGCTGTTTGATGACTTGGAACGTAAGCAAGACATTGCCGAATTCCTTGAACTTACGGAACAAGGCGAAGGCGTGCGCATTTTTATTGGCTCTGAGAACAAACTTTTCTCACTTTCGGGTTCCTCTTTGGTCGTGTCTCCTTATATGAACGCGGATCGAAAGATCATCGGCGCCGTGGGCGTGATTGGACCGACGCGGCTGAACTATGGGCGCATTGTTCCGATTGTGGATTACACGGCCCAGCTGGTCGGAAAGCTGATTACCGACCGGAGTTAGAGGTAGAGAATGGCTGATCAAAACAAGAACGATTTTCTCGACGATATCGACGAGGCAGAAGCGCAGGAAACTGCGTTCGAAACCGAAGAGATTGACGAGGTTGCAATGGCCGTTGAGCAAGTGATTGCTGAACGGGATGATTTCAAAGACCGGTTTATGCGGGCGCTGGCGGATGCGGAAAACGCTCGCAAGCGGGCCGATAAGGACCGTCGCGAGGCACAGATGTACGGTGGCACACGTATCGCCCGTGATCTGATCCCCGTTTATGACAACTTGAACCGTGCTTTGACTGCTGCCAAAGACGCAGAAGGCGAAGGGTCTGCTGCGTTGATCGAAGGCGTTGAACTGACTCTCAAAGAGTTGCTCAGCGTATTTGATCGCCACGGTGTGAAGCGCGTGACACCTGAGGTCGGCGACCGCTTTGACCCCAAGATGCACGAAGCCATGTTCGAGGCTCCTTTGCCCGGTACAAAGGCGGGCGACATCATTCAGGTGTCTGCCGAAGGGTTTGTTCTGCACGAACGCCTGTTGCGTGCCGCGCAAGTGGGTGTCAGTTCCATGCCTGCTGGTTAAACTGGCGGTGCGTTCGGATTTGGGAAAGGCGGGGTTTTACCCCGCCTTTTCTTTGAGCAGCGCTTTCAAATCGTAGATGGCTTGCAACGCCTCGCGCGGGGTCATTTCATCTGGTGCCAAATTTGCGATCTTGCCTTCGACCTCGGATGGGCCTGATTTGGCGGGGACAGGCTCTGGCAGGGCCGCAATCGCGAACAACGGTAGATCATCTATCAGCGCCTTGGGCGACGTGCGATCGCGCTCTCCGGCTTCTAGCGCATCCAAAACAGTTCTGGCCCGTTTGATCACCGTTTTTGGCAGGCCCGCAAGTTGCGCAACCTGTACCCCATAAGACCGATCCGCCGCGCCATCACGGACCTCGTGCAAGAAGATGACTTCGCCTTCCCATTCCTTGACCGCAACGGTGGCATTTTTTACCCCGTCCAGTTTGGCAGATAGAGCGGTCATTTCATGATAATGCGTGGCGAATAAACCCCTTACGCGGTTGACCTCATGCAGATGTTCAAGAGTGGCCCATGCAATGGACAGCCCGTCATAGGTTGCGGTGCCGCGCCCGATCTCATCCAGAATGACCAAGGCCCGATCGTCGGCTTGATTAAGGATTGCAGCGGTTTCTACCATCTCCACCATAAAGGTCGATCTTCCACGCGCCAGATCATCGCTGGCCCCAACCCGAGAGAAGACCTGGCTTACAACCCCGATATGGGCGGAGCGGGCAGGGACGTAACTGCCCATTTGCGCAAGAAGTGCAATCAAAGCATTTTGCCTTAGATAGGTCGATTTACCCGCCATGTTCGGGCCAGTCAGGAGCGTTACAGAGGCTGCATCCCCATTTGCAGACAGGCTACAGTCGTTGGCTATAAACACCTCACCCGAGGATTTAAGAGCCGCTTCGACAACCGGATGCCGCCCGCCTTCGATATGAAAGGCGCGGCTGTCGTCAACCTTGGGCTTGCACCAGTCACGTTGCCTTGCCAATTCTGCCAGACCGACAGACAGATCAAATTCGGCCAAAGCGAGCGCAAGTTCTGACAAAGCCGGAGCCTGATCCAGAACGGCAGCCTTCAGGGTTTCATACAGCTGTTTTTCAATCGTCAATGCATCGGCACCGGCGCTTAGAATCCGGGTTTCCAGATCGGATAACGCAACGGTGGTAAAACGTACCTGATTGGCAGTGGTTTGACGGTGGATAAAGGTCTCATTCAGCGGAGGGCTGAGCATTTTGTCGGCGTGAAGGGCTGTTGTTTCAATGAAATAACCGAGCACATTGTTGTGCTTGATCTTAAGCGAGGTGATGCCCGAAAGTTCAGCATATTCCACCTGCATTCCGGCGATGACACCGCGCCCTTGATCGCGCAGTCGCCGCGCCTCATCCAGATCAAGGTTGAATTCGGTGGCGATGAAACCTCCATCGCGGGCCAGCATTGGCGGCTCGGCAACTAACGCTGCTTCTAGCTGTACCAACAAATCGTTTTGGCCGCGGAGGCCCTTCAAGGAACCTGCCAAAAGATCCGGCAGTTCTACGCCATCCAAACGTGTGGCAATGGCCTCGGCCTGTTCTATACCGTTTCGAATACTGGCCAGATCCCGCGGGCCACCTCGATCCAACGACAGCCGTGACAATGCACGGTCCAGATCCGGAACACGCCGCAAGGCCTCGCGCACGCCGTCAGCGGCAACAGCTTCGGTTCCCCACTGCACAGCCTCGAGGCGCCCGTAAATCACATCCACTTCGCGGGATGGTGACGACAGACGCCGCTCCAATAGGCGCGCGCCTGCTGCGGTCACGGTCATGTCGATCACAGCCAATAGCGATCCGGCGCGCCCGCCTTGCATACTGCGGGTCAGTTCCAAATTGCGGCGGGTGGCGGCATCAATTGACATAAGCCGCGAAACCGCCTCTTGGCGCGGAGGGCACAGCATTGGCATCCGGCCCTTTTGGGTGATGTTCAAATAGTCCGCCAAAGCCCCCATTGCACTCAGCTCGGCCCGTGTAAAAGACCCGAAGCCGGACAGCGTTTGCACTTGAAACACTCCGCACAAACGGTTTTCAGCGGCCGAGCTATCGAATGACGCATTGCCCAGCACGGTGACCTCGGCACCAAGGTCAGCCAGAACCTCGCGCAACTCCTCGTCCACGGTTTCTGAAGTGAGCAATTCAGAAGGTGCCAGTCTGGCCAATTCCGCCCCGATTCGTGACTGGCCGACAGGCATCACGTGAAACGCGCCGGTGGAAATATCAGCCCAAGCCAAGGCCCATTCGTCTCTAACCTTGCCCAAAGCGGCCAAATAGTTGTGCCTGCGGGCCTCAAGAAGGGTGTCTTCTGTCAATGTGCCGGGGGTTACAAGACGCACAACTTCGCGCCGGACAACGGATTTTGCCCCGCGCTTTTTCGCCTCTTCGGGCTTTTCCATCTGTTCGCCAACCGCAACACGAAACCCCTTGCGGATCAGAGTCAGGAAATACCCTTCGGCAGCGTGATGGGGCACGCCACACATCGGAATCTCTTCGCCCTCGTGTTTTCCGCGTTTGGTCAGGGCAATATCCAGCGCTTCCGAGGCAGCCACTGCGTCGTCAAAGAACAATTCGTAAAAATCACCCATGCGATAGAACAACAATGCATCCGGGTATCCAGATTTAATTTCCAAATATTGCGCCATCATTGGCGTTACGGTACTTTTATTTCCTTTGTTAGCGCTCACTGCACTTTCCCTCGTGGTTCCGGCATGACATTAAGCTGGCTTAGTCCGGGGTAAAACCCGCAATTTGATACCGGTAGGATGACATGGCCAAACTCAAATATACGCGCGAAGAAGCGCTCGCGTTCCACATCGACCCAACCCCCGGTAAATGGGAGGTGCAGGCCACCGTACCTATGACCACCCAGCGTGATCTGTCATTGGCCTATAGCCCTGGTGTTGCCGTACCCTGTGAGGAAATCGCCGCCAACCCGGAAACCGCATATGACTACACTAACAAGGGCAACCTTGTGGCTGTGATCTCGAATGGGACAGCAGTTTTGGGCCTTGGAAACCTTGGTGCGCTCGGATCCAAACCGGTTATGGAAGGCAAATCCGTGCTTTTCAAACGCTTTGCCGATGTGAATTCCATCGACATCGAACTGGATACCGAAGATCCGGACGAGTTTTGCAATGCAGTGCGTCTGATGGGGCCGACCTTTGGCGGCATCAACCTTGAGGACATCAAGGCACCGGAATGCTTTATCATCGAACAGCGTCTGAAAGAGGAAATGGATATTCCTGTCTTTCATGACGATCAGCACGGAACAGCGGTTATCTGCGCGGCGGGTTTGATCAATGCACTGAAAATATCCGGCAAAAAGATCGAAGACGTTAAGATTGTTCTCAACGGTGCGGGTGCCGCGGGGATTGCTTGTATTGAGCTGCTCAAATCTATGGGCGCGCGGCACGAGAATTGCATCGTATGTGACACCAAGGGCGTTATCTATCAGGGACGCAGCGCTGGGATGAACCAGTGGAAGTCGGCCCACGCGGTCGCTACTGAGCACCGCACGCTCGAAGAGGCCATGGTCGGCGCAGATGTATTCCTTGGCGTGTCGGCAAAAGGGGCCGTGACGCAGGAAATGGTCAAAGACATGGGCGACAACCCTGTGATTTTTGCAATGGCCAATCCCGATCCGGAAATCACACCAGAAGAGGCGCATGAGGTGCGGATGGACGCAATCGTTGCCACCGGCCGCAGCGATTATCCGAACCAAGTCAACAACGTACTGGGCTTTCCTTATCTGTTCCGCGGCGCGTTGGACATCCATGCCCGCGCCATCAACGACGAGATGAAGATCGCCTGTGCCCAAGCCCTGGCTGATCTGGCCCGCGAAGATGTCCCGGACGAAGTCGCATTGGCGTATGGAACCAATCTGACGTTCGGCCGTGATTATATCATCCCGACGCCGTTTGATCCGCGGTTGATCCACCGTATTCCGCCCGCTGTGGCCCGTGCTGGTATGGAAACAGGCGTTGCGCGGCGCCCGATCATCGATATCGAAGCCTATGAAGAGGGTCTGAAATCCCGCATGGATCCGACCGCATCGATCCTGCGGTCGATAAACACACGGGCCAAGACGGCTCAGGCACGCATGATTTTTGCCGAAGGCGACGACCCAAGGGTTTTGCGCGCTGCTGTGATGTATCAGCGATCAGGATTCGGCAAAGCACTGGTCGTTGGGCGCGAATCCGATGTGAAAGCCAAACTCGAGGCCGCCGGCCTTGGTGATGCGGTTCGTGAACTGGAAATTGTAAACGCTAAGAACACGCGGTATTTGCCTGCCTACAAAGATTTCCTGTACGACCGGTTGCAGCGTAAAGGCTTTGACCGGCAAGATGTGCACCGGATGGCAGCACGGGATAGGCACGTCTTTGCATCTTTGATGTTGGCGCACGGTCATGGTGATGGTTTGATCACTGGTGCCACCCGTAAATCGGCCCACGTGATGGAGCTGATCAACCATGTTTTTGATGCCAATGCGGAAAACGGTGTCGCTGGCGTGACTGCCTTGCTGCACAAAGGCCGGATTGTCATGATCTCTGACACCTTGGTACATGAATGGCCAAACGAAAACGATCTTGCCAATATCGCAGAGCGCGCCGCCGGAGTTGCGCGGCATCTGGGTCTTGAGCCTCGCGTTGCTTTTGTAAGCTTTTCGACCTTTGGATATCCGGTGTCTGAACGAGCTGAGAAAATGCACCTTGCCCCCAAGGTTTTGGACAATCGTGGCGTAGATTTCGAGTACGAAGGTGAGATGACCGTTGATGTGGCGCTGAATGTGACCTCACAAAAGTCATATCCGTTCCAGCGTTTGACGGGCCCGGCCAATATCTTGGTGGTGCCTGCGCGACACTCGGCCTCGATCTCGGTCAAATTGATGCAAGAAATGGCCGGTGCGACCGTAATTGGCCCGATCTTGGCAGGCGTTGATGAATCGATCCAGATTTGTTCGACCAGTATGACGGCGAACGATATCTTGAACATGGCGGTTTTGGCGGCTTGCAAGGTAGGCTGACGCCAGACACATGAGCATTGCGCATGGTGGGGGATTCTTTCACCATGCGCCCTCTGACCAAAAGGGGGTGCCGCCATGACCATTTTCAATCTCGGCTCGATCAATGTCGATCTTGTGTATCGGGTTCCGCATTTGCCGGGACCCGGTGAGACAATAGCCTCTACATCCTTTAAAAAGGGATTGGGTGGCAAGGGTGCGAATATGTCCGTTGCCATTGCGCGGGCCGGATCGCGCTGCACCCACATCGGATCTGTGGGGGATGATGGTCAATGGACGGTGGACACATTGGCCAGCGCGGGTGTGGACACGCGCCACATCCACCGGTCGTTGCCAACAGGTCATGCAGTTATCTACGTTGATGATGCAGGCGAAAACTCAATCGTGTTAAACGCCGGTGCGAATAGCTGCGTTTCGTCCGACGTGGTGGCTGCAGCATTGGCGGAAGCCAAAGACACTGATACGTTCATTTGCCAAAATGAGACAAACCTCCAAGCCGAAGCGGCACAAATGGCCCATGCCAAAGGCCTTTCGGTAGCCTATGCAGCCGCTCCTTTTTCGGCCGAAGCGGTCAAAGCGGTACTGCCCTATCTGGGCTTGTTGGTTTTGAATGAGGTCGAGGCCGAACAGTTGCAGACCGAAACAGGACATCCCATCTCTGAACTCCCAGTGCGCGATATCGTTGTAACGCTGGGTGCAGCTGGGTGCCGGTGGTATCGCGGCGGTCAACGCCGCGATTTCGCAGCTATTCCTGTCACGCCAGTTGATACCACTGGTGCAGGGGACACCTTTACCGGTTATTTGATTGCGGCTTTGGATCAAGGAAAACCAATGGAGGCCGCAATCGCATTGGCTGGCAAGGCCGGCGCATTGATGGTGACACGGCTTGGGACGGCGGAGGTTATTCCGACGCTCCAAGAGGTGACAGAGGCATTTTAGCCTGTGTTAGAGCCTATTATTTCGCAAATGGGGCGGCTGACCCCCACAGGGCTTTGACTTTCTGATCCCGGCCACAAGAGTCGCGGTATTTCTTGTAGGCCTCCTTTTGCTTGATTGGGCCAAAGCGGGTCAGGACGCGGTTTGTACCCTTGTAATAGGCCTGATGATAATCTTCGGCGTCATAGAATTTTTTGGCCGGAAGGATGGGGGTCACGATTGTGCGCCCCAAGGCCTTGGCGGCGGCGGCCTTTGCGGCCTCTGCATCGCGTTTTTGCCCATCGTTAGAGACAAAAATGGCTGTCCGGTAGCTCTCGCCGCGATCACAAAACTGACCGCCAGCGTCTGTTGGATCGACCGAGCGGAAAAACAAATCATACAGTTTGCGCTGGGACACGCGGGATGCGTCAAAATTGATGCGGACAGCTTCGTAATGACCAGTGCCGCCGCGCGTTACTTTTTTGTAGGTCGGGTTGGCAACATGGCCGCCGGTGTAGCCGGAAACGGCATCGCGCACACCGCCGACAGATTCGAAATCTGATTCCACACACCAAAAACACCCACCTGCGACGATGATCTCGTCAGCATGGGCTTTTTCGGCCTGCGCGGCAAAGCCGAGGGTCATCAAGGCCATCAGGGCAAGGGGGCGGGCACGGGTCAATAGGCGCATGGGGTTCTCCTTTTGAAAGCACACTGCCCAAAACCAAGACCCCAAACAATCCACTGACATCTGATCTCACCAACAGGTGAGCGCGCGTGAAGCTTGCATCGGCGATTGCGATGGATAGTGTCTGCGCATGACAGACGTATCTACACATCAGGCGCAAGATGATGCGCGCAATGACGCCATCCAGATTTGGGTGAACGGCACATTGAAACCCCGCGCCGAAGCAACGGTGAGCGTGTTCGATTCCGGCTTTATGCTGGGCGATGGTATCTGGGAAGGGCTGCGCCTGTATGACGGGCGCTGGGCGTTTCTGGAGGAACATATGGACCGGTTGTTCGAGGCGGCCAAAGCGGTCGACATCGATATCGGTCTGGACCGCGCTGGTGTGATTGCAGCGCTAGAGCAAACCCGCGCCGCAAATGGGATGACGACCGATGCTCATGCCCGGCTCATGGTCACGCGCGGCGTGAAAACACGCCCGTTCCAGCATCCTTCGCTCAGCCAGCAGGGTCCGACCGTTGTGATCATAATGGAGCATTCGCGCCCGTCTATTCCGCGACCCTTGCGCCTTGCTACCGTGCCGCACATTCGCGGATTGCCAATGACCCAGGACCCAAAGCTGAATTCGCATTCCAAACTGAATTGCATTCTTGCCTGTATTGCCGCCGAAAAAGCCAATGCAGATGAGGCGTTGATGCTGGATGTGCATGGCTTTGTGAATACCACCAACGCCTGCAATTTCTTTATCGTCCGCAAAGGGGCTGTTTGGACCTCGACGGGGGATTACTGCATGAACGGAATCACCCGTCAAAAGGTGATCGACCTATGCCGTGCCAACGACATCCCCGTATTTGAGCGGAACTATAGTCTGGTTGATACCTATGGCGCGGATGAGGCGTTTCTAACGGGCACCTTTGGCGCGCAAACTCCGGTCAGCGAAATTGACGGTCGGCAAATCGGCAGCGGGGATGCCGGCCCGATAACCCTGCGTCTGCGGGCGCTTTATAAGGACCTTGTGGCGCAATGAAGATCGCAATGTGGAGTGGGCCGCGCAATCTGTCGTCTGCGATGATGTATTCCTTTGGCAATCGAGCAGACTTTGCGGCTTGGGACGAACCGTTTTACGCAGCTTATCTGAAACGCACCGGCATGGATCACCCCATGCGGGAGGAAATTATAGCCGTCCATGACGCTGATGCGGAGTCGGTTGCGGCCACTTTTGCGGGGCCTGTGCCGGATGGCAAAGCCCATTGGTACATGAAACACATGGGCATCCACATGGATCAATCACCACTGGATTGGGCCAAAGATTGCGTGAATGTCCATTTGATCCGGCATCCTGCGCGGGTGATCGCGTCATATGCGGTCAAACGTGAAAACCCGACATTGCATGATATTGGGTTTGCCCAACAGGTCGATATCTTTGATCGTTTTCCCGGACCGGTGATCGACAGTGCAGACATCCGCCGCAACCCCGAGAGCATGCTGCGCAAGCTTTGCGATGCCATCGGTTTGGATTTTGATCCGGCGATGCTGTCATGGCAGGCAGGAAAGCGGCCCTATGACGGGGTCTGGGCTGCGCATTGGTACGGTGCGGTTCACAAGAGCACCGGTTTTGCTGGCGCTGAAGGGGACCTGCCTGCGCTTACCGGCGCAGCAGCAGACCTATGTCAAAGCGCTTTACCGCACTATGAAAAGCTGGCCGCGCTCAAGCTTTGAGCAGGTCGGCCAGTTTCATCGCCACGGCAGGGTTGCCGGAAATCTTGATCTTGCCGCTCATGACGGCAGTCATCGGGTTCAGTTTGCCAGACAGCAGTTTCATCAAATTGTCCGATGACAGTTTTAGCGTGCAATCCGTCTCGCGTTCCTGATCGGACGCGGTGCCATCGGCCAACACAATCACACCGGCGTCCCCGCAGTCGAACTTTAACGAACCGTCAAAGCTTTTAGTTTCCAAGCCCTGTTGTAGGCGCGGCAGTAAGTCTTTGAGCATTCCATCCTCCCAGCTTTGGACACTGGGGTAAAATGGCACCTGGAGACGGGCAAGGTTAACGTGGGGTCTGACGCTGCGGCACAACGAAAAACGCCCCGGATCAGAGATCCGAGGCGTTTTCCAATCCTATCTTCGGGGTCTTAGCCCTTGAGGCGGCGATCACGTGCTGCCAGCAGTTTCAAACGCAGCGCGTTCAGTTGAATAAATCCAGCCGCGTCTTTTTGATCGTAGGCACCTGCGTCGTCTTCAAAGGTCACATGGGCCTCGGAATACAGCGAATGATCCGATGCGCGCGCAACCGTAAATGCAGAACCTTTGTACAGCTTCAGCGTCACAGTACCGGTCACGTGCTCTTGGCTTTTGTCGATGGCGGCCTGCAGCATTTCGCGTTCGGGCGAATACCAGAAACCGTTATAGATCAGCTCGGCGTAACGGGGCATCAGGCTGTCTTTTAGATGGCCCGCACCGCTGTCCAAAGTGATCTGTTCGATGCCGCGATGCGCCTCAAGCAAGATGGTGCCGCCGGGCGTTTCGTATACGCCGCGTGACTTCATCCCGACAAAGCGGTTTTCAACGAAATCAAGACGGCCAATTCCATGCTTGCGGCCGTAGTCGTTCAGCTGCGTCAGGATCGTTGCGGGTGACATAGCAACGCCGTTGATGCTGACCGCGTCGCCTTTTTCAAAACCAACTTCGATGATCTCTGGTGTATCTGGCGCGTCCTCAGGGGATACAGTGCGCTGGTACACATATTCGGGTGCCTGATCGGCTGGATCTTCCAGCACTTTGCCTTCGGACGAGGTGTGCAAAAGGTTCGCATCGACCGAAAACGGCGCTTCGCCGCGTTTGTCTTTGGCGATCGGAATCTGGTTTTTCTCAGCGAAGTCCAACAGCGAAGTCCGCGAATTCAAATCCCATTCACGCCATGGCGCGATGCATTTGATATCGGGGTTCAGCGCATAAGCAGCCAGTTCAAACCGAACCTGATCGTTACCCTTTCCTGTGGCGCCGTGTGCGACAGCATCAGCACCGGTTTCTTCGGCAATCTCGACAAGGCGTTTTGAAATCAACGGGCGCGCAATCGACGTGCCGAGCAGATACAGCCCCTCATAAACCGCATTTGCGCGGAACATCGGGAATACGAAATCGCGCACGAATTCTTCGCGTACGTCTTCGATGTAGATGTTCTCAGGCTTGATGCCCAGCATCTCGGCTTTGGCGCGCGCTGGCTCCAGCTCTTCGCCCTGACCTAAGTCAGCGGTAAAGGTTACAACTTCGCAGCCATATTCTGTCTGCAGCCATTTGAGAATGATCGAGGTATCAAGGCCGCCGGAATAGGCCAGCACAACTTTCTTAGGCGCGGTCATGGAACTGTCCTTTAATGGGATTTCGCGCGGAGTAACGGTTTTTCGCAACAGGGGCAAGGCTGCGCGATTGACTGACCCATGTGGCGTGGTAGCCATAAGACAGTTTTTTGTAAGGGGCGGTACGATGAAGGGCATGCTGATTTTCAAACACGCCATGTCTATGGTGCTTCGGAATTGGCGTGAGGCGGTTCAAATCGGATTGGTTCCGATGTTTATCCTCTTTGGATTTTTGGTGGCGATTGTGGGCCCTGAAATCTTTGGCTTTGTTCAGCACGTCGACCCATTTGGAACAGAAGAGGTGCCAAGCAACGCCCTTTTGGCACCGATTTTTTGGGTTTTCGGTGCCATCATCCTTTGTGCCATATGGGTATTTGTGGGCTGGCATCGTTTTATTTTGCTAGGGATATATCCCAAAGGTTGGATTCCGCGGCCCTATCTGCGGGCGGTACTGGCGTACTTGGCACGCATTTTCATGCTGTTGCTCATCGGTTGCTTTTTGCTGGTTCTACTGACGATCCTATCGGCAGCGCTGTTAACCATGCCGGGGACGGGGAATATGGTGATTTTCGGTTTTTACGCCATCATCTTGATTGTGTTTACCCGCTTGTCCCCCATCCTACCTGCAGCTGCGATCGGTAAGAACCTCAAACTGGTGCAGGCCCTTGCAGCAACAAAGGGGGCCAATGTTGATTTTCTGATAGTGATTGGTCTTTGCGCCTCGGTTGTTGTTGCTTTGGCACTGGGGGTTGGTCTGGTTGAAAGGCTGGTGGGAGGGATCAGTGTTTTACTGCTCATTCCGGCCAATCTGTTTTTGACATTGCTAGCTGTCAGTATCGTCACAACAATCTATGGCCACTACGTTGAGAAGCGGCCGCTTACCTGACCCCGCGCTAGGCACCATTGTTGACACAGGCCCGCGACGTGGTAGCCATTTGGCAGTTTTTACAAACGGTGAGGGTGTCATGAAGGGCTGGCTGATTTTTAAACACGCATTTGGGATGGTGTTGCGCAATTGGCGCGAGGCTTTGCAAATTGGTTTGGTTCCGGTGCTGTTGGTGGTTGCCTTCGGCGTGGTGGTCTTGCGCTCGGCTGCGGTTGAATTGTTTCGCGGCGTGAATCCCGAGGACATGGATTATGTCTTTTCGCAACCGCAGGTGATTTCGGGCGTTCTTGTGGTTTGGCTGGTGGCTGTGATGTCCATGCTGTGGATTGTGGTGAACTGGCATAGGTTTGTTTTACTGGAAGAATTTCCAACAGGCTGGGTGCCGCCCTTTAGATTTGGTCCGGTGTTGGGCTATTTCGGGCGTATTATTTTGTTGGGGTTGCTGGCTTTGCTGCTGATGATCCCTGTGGGAATGGTTGCTGGCCTGCTGATGGTGATTCCGGTTTTGGGTGTGCTGGCCTTTGGTGCCGCGTACGTTCTTTTGGCAATTGGCATCTATCGGGTGATTGTAATTCTGCCCGCCTGTGCGGTTGAAAAACCGATTTCGCTTGGGGCTGCTTTCGCTGCGACCAAGGGGGCGAATTTTGATATTTTTATCCTGATGATTGTTTCTTTCGGCGCTAACATTTTACTGCAACTGGTGATTTTGGCCTTCTCGGCGATTCTTCCGCTGCTAGGCATTCTTGTCTCGATCCCGGTTGCCCTTGCGCTTGCCTTGGTCAACGTCAGTGTACTGACAACGTTTTACGGTCACTATATCGAAGGTCGGCCGATTGAGTGACTTGCACGCGGGCCGGGTCTGGGTCACTCATCGCAAATGAGTGATTTTCAGCACAAAGCCCGCCAAGCCACCGCAGCGATGCGCGAGGTGTTTCCAGAAACGCCTTTGCTGCGCAACGATCATCTTTCGCAACGGTTTGATGCTGATATTTGGCTCAAGCGCGAAGATCTGAGCCCGGTGCGCAGTTATAAACTGCGCGGTGCGTTGAATGCGATGCGCAAACAGCAAGACAAGGGTCTGTTTGTCTGTGCCAGCGCTGGAAATCACGCCCAAGGTGTCGCCTATATGTGCAAGCATTTTGGCGTGCGCGGCGTGATCTTTATGCCGGTCACAACACCACAACAAAAAATTCAGAAAACGGGCATGTTCGGCGGTGACAATGTCGAAATCCGCCTTGTTGGGGACTATTTTGACGATTGTCTTGGGGCTGCGCAGGCGTTTTGTGCATCCGAAGGCGGGCATTTCTTGTCGCCCTTCGATGACGAGGATGTCATCGAAGGACAGGCCAGTGTCGGGGTGGAAATTGCCGAACAGTTGGGGCGGGTTCCCGACCACTTGGTTATTCCAGTGGGCGGCGGCGGCCTTAGTTCCGGTTTGCTCAGCTATTTTGGAACGCAGACACAATATACGTTTGTTGAACCCTTGGGGGGGGCTTGCTTGCGCGCAGCGTTGCAAGCGGGAAAACCCACAAGTCTGCCAAAGGTAGACACCTTTGCCGACGGGGCGGCAGTGGCCAAGATTGGTGCAAAGACTTTTGCGATTCTAAAGGGGGTTGGTTTGGCCAGCTCGCTTACAATTCCCGAAGACCGCCTCTGTACGACCATGATTGAACTGCTGAACGTCGAAGGTATTGTTTTGGAACCGGCAGGAGCCCTGTCCATTGATGCGCTCAAAGATCTTGGGCAGGCGATCAAGGGACGTACGGTTGTCTGCGTTGCATCTGGTGGCAACTTTGATTTTGAAAGATTGCCAGAGGTCAAAGAGCGTGCGCAACGGTATTCGGGGGTGAAAAAGTACTTTATCCTTCGTTTGCCGCAACGGCCCGGCGCATTGAAGGATTTCTTGAATCTGCTTGGCCCCGATGATGATATCGCAAGATTTGAGTATCTGAAGAAATCGGCACGAAACTTTGGCTCGGTTCTGATTGGTATCGAGACGAGTGATCCAGAACAGTTTGCGCAATTGTTCAATCGTCTGGATGCCAATGGGTTTGCATACCAAGACATCACCGAAGACGAAATCCTGGCGCAATTTGTGATCTAACACCCGATTTACGCGGTTCACTAGATAGCTGCTACGCGGCAAGCCTGGCCGGAAGTTCGGCCTGAAACACGTCACGCGAGCCTTCGTAGGTTGTGCGCAATTCATCCGGTGAAACGACCCCAACACGGCCTGAAGCTGCTGCTTTTTCGCCTTTTAGGCAAAGCTGCGCCAAGGCTTCGAAGCCCAGATTCAGCGCTGCGCCCTTGAGAAAATGCATCTGCTCTTCGGCAATTACGGCATCATCTGCTCCTTCAGCGTAGACACCAATAGAGTTTTCAACCTCGTCCAGAAACAGTTCAACGACTTCACCAAAGTCTTCTGCACCGATTTCTTCTACGAGTTCGTCAACGCGAGACCAGTCGATCATAGGTCACCTCCTGCTTGTGAAAATACGGGCTGAGGGTGAACAAGAGGTTTCCGAGACAATTGGGATAGCTTGCATTTTATGTTTCAGTCGTCGTTAAGAGTCTGGGCTTAGGACGGTACTCAAGCAAGACTCTGTTCAAAGGAATCGCCGTGCAAACTGACCCCGTCAACAAACCAGCCGCGCTGACGGGTGTCGTGCGCGTTGTGCTGATTGTTGATGACAGTCGGTTACAATTGCGGATCATGACCGCCATGCTAAGCCGTATGGGTTTCGAAGTTCTGTCCGCTGAGTCCGGCGCAGAGGCCTTGGAAAT
Source organism: Pelagimonas varians (assembly GCF_003208435.1). GTDB lineage: Bacteria > Pseudomonadota > Alphaproteobacteria > Rhodobacterales > Rhodobacteraceae > Pelagimonas > Pelagimonas varians. Next base: position 48,650 of record NZ_QKMF01000021.1, read on the forward strand.
TTGCGCCAAAGACAAGCCAGATTTGGTTTTGTCCGATTGGATGATGCCGGGGATGGATGGTCTTGAGCTGTGCCGTAAGTTCCGGGACATGCACCGCGACAGCTATGGATATTTCATCCTTCTTACATCCAAGAGTGAGAAGGGGGATGTGGCACAAGGACTGGATGCAGGGGCAGACGACTTCCTGACGAAGCCGGTAAACTCCCATGAATTGCGCGCGCGGATCAATGCAGGTGCGCGGGTCTTGTCAATGGAACGGCAGCTGTCTGATAAAAACAGACAAGTGTCTGAGGCATTGACTGAACTGCAAGAAATACACGAAGCCATCGACAAGGATTTACGTCAGGCCCGCACAATTCAACAATCGCTTGTTCCTGAGCGGGTTTGCGAAGTTGCGACATCGCGGGTCAGCCTTTTGCTGCGTCCTTGCGGGCATGTTGGGGGCGACTTGGTGGGGATGTTCCGCCCCGGATACGATCGCCTTGGCCTTTATAATATTGACGTTTCGGGTCACGGAATCACCTCGGCCATGGTGACGGCGCGTGTTGCAGGTTATCTTTCCAGTAACTTCCCAGATCAAAACGTCGCTTTGGAAAAACGGTTTTCCCGATTTTATGCCATGAGAGAACCTGCAGAAACGGCCTGTCTGCTGAACCAAAGACTGGTAGCTGATCCGGGGGTTGAGGAATATTTGACCATGGCATACTGCGCGGCCGACCTTCAAACGGGCCGTGTCCGAATGGTTCAAGCGGGGCATTCACCGCCGATGATTTTGCGGGCGAACGGGGATGTGGACTTCATTGGTGATGGCGGATTACCCATCGGTTTGATCGAAGAAGTCGACTATGATCAGCATGAATTCCAAATGCATTCAGGTGATATGCTATTGCTCTATTCTGACGGTTTCACAGAAGCCGTTATGAACAACGGAGAGATGTTGGGCGAGGATGGTTTGGCCGTCTTCTTCAAAGAAGCGGCCCGATGCGGTCAGGGTCCCGATTTGGTAGAAGACTTGTACTGGCGGCTGACCTCGCAGATGGAGGACCCGACCAAGCTGAGCGACGATGTATCTGCCGCCCTGTTAGAGTTTGACATTCTCAAGGAGCGGGTTGATTGAAAACCTATAGACAAAATTTTTCCACGAAATGTGCATCGCCAGGATTGTCCAGCCGCAATGCTGCTGCTTTCAGGCCCAGCCATAAGGCGCGATGACCCGGCTCGGTTGGTGCGCTCAGTTTGCGCACGGGACGGGCGCAATAGATAATACAAAGCTTTTCGGCCCAAAGGTCGTATTCGGGCATAAAAGTGAACCGGCGAAAGGCACCTAGCCGGACCGCCCTGCCAATTTTCCACCCTGTTTCTTCCATGACTTCACGGTGCAAGGCCGCCAGTGGGTGTTCACCTTGATCTATCCCCCCGCCAGGTAGTTGCAGTTCGGGACCAGGGGCCTGTTCGGTTAATAGCAATCGGCCGTTTCTCGGCAAAATAGCATAGGCACCGGGCCGCAAAGTATATCGTTTTTCTTGCTGTGGCGGGCTACCAAAGCGCTTCATCATGACTTGGCCCTTTGCGTTTGACTTGATCGCACCTATATGGCTGCGATATGCCATCCCCCGGCAGATAAGGAAACCCCATGAGCATTGGCACCAAAATCGCTTGGGACGATACAGTCCTGCCCTTTCAGCTTGACCGCACAGATATGCGTGGCCGTGTGGCCCGTTTGGACGGCGTTTTGTCAGGTGTTTTGAAACAACACGCCTATCCAGAACCCGTCGAAGCACTTGTGGCTGAGATGGCTTTGTTGACTGCATTGATTGGTCAAACCATTAAGCTGCGCTGGAAATTGTCGCTACAGGTTCAGACCAAAGGTGCGGTACGCATGATTGCGACCGACTACTATGGCCCGTCCGAAGAGGGTGAGCCGGCTCGCATCCGCGCCTATGCCAGTTTCGACAAGGATCGGATTACCGACATTGCGCCGTTTGAGCTGCTCGGCAAAGAAGGGTATTTCGCGGTCTTGGTTGATCAGGGCGATGGAATGAAACCCTATCAGGGGATCACCGGGCTGGCTGGAAACAGCCTGTCAGATTGCGCTACCGCATACTTTGAGCAGTCCGAACAGCTGCCGACACGTTTTGGCTTATCCTTTGGTAAATCGACCGAGCCTGGCGTTCCGGAACATTGGCGCGCTGGCGGGATCATGTTGCAACACATGCCCAAGCAATCGCCCTTGATGAAAGGCGCGGAACACGTGGTCGCCCAGCCGGCGCAAACTGCAGCTGAGATGGCGGAAAACTGGGATCGGGTGAACTTCCACCTCGACACTGTTGATGATCTTGAGCTGATTGGCCCTAGCGTGACACCAACAACCCTGCTGACCCGCCTGTTCCACGAAGAACAGCCCCGTGTCTTTGACCCGCAGCCGGTCAAATTCGGCTGTACCTGTTCCGAAGACCGCGTGCGCCAAAGCCTGTCGATCTATTCGGCCAAGGACATCAAGACGATGACCACGGACGACGGCAAGGTAACCGCAGATTGTCAGTTCTGCTCGGCGCATTATGTTCTTGATCCTTTGACTGTTGGATTTGAGGCAAAAGATGCCGATCACTGACCAAATCGAAATTCTCAAGGCGGCGCTGGGCGAAAGTTCGGCACCGTCCTCTGATTTCGACTTGAATCCCGATGTGCAAATGCCGGCTGGGCGGAAATTACGGCCAGCGGGGGTATTGGTGGCATTTCAAAAGGGGCCAAACGGGCTGGAGCTGGTGTTGACCAAGCGGTCTTCGCGTCTAAAACACCACCCGGGCCAGATCGCGTTTCCGGGTGGAAAGGTCGACGAAGGGGATGCTGACGTCATCGCCGCAGCGCTGCGTGAGGCCGACGAAGAGATCGGCCTGAACCCAAGCAACGTAGAGGTCATTGGGACCCTGCCATGCCATGAAACGGTGACGGCCTTTCAAGTGACGCCTGTTTTGGCCCTTGTTAGAGACTATTTTACACCAATTCCTGAACCGGGAGAGGTGGATGAAGTCTTTTCTGTTCCGTTTGAACATGTCGTCGATCCCGCCCGTTACAGCATTCAATCCCGTCGTTGGCAGGGACGTCGGCGTCACTATTTCACGGCTCCGTTTGGGCCGTACTACATCTGGGGCGCCACAGCGCGGATGTTGCGCGGGCTGGCTGATCGGGTGACGCGATGACCACGGTCTCCGGTGATTGGTTGACGTCTGCTGGGGCCCAGTCGGTTTTGGCGATGCTCGAAGATTCCGGATATAGTGCCTATGCGGTGGGTGGTTGTGTGCGAAATGCACTGCTGGATGTTGCTGTCGCAGACGTGGATATTTCCACCAACGCCCGTCCACAGACCGTGATTGAGTTGGCGAAAAAAGCGGGTCTGCGGTCCGTTCCAACCGGGGTAGATCATGGAACCGTCACCGTTGTTGCGGAGGGTGAAGGCTATGAAGTCACCACGTTTCGCGCTGACATCGAGACGGATGGCCGCCGGGCCGTGGTGCAGTTTTCCGACGACATCGGCCAAGACGCCATTCGCCGAGATTTCACAATGAATGCACTTTATGCAGACCGTCGCGGTCTTGTACTTGATCCATTGGGCGGGCTTCCTGACCTTCGAGCTAGGCATCTAAGATTCATAGAAGATGCAGACCTTCGCATCCGCGAAGATTATCTGCGCATTTTGCGGTTTTTTCGGTTTTTCGCATGGTTTGGCGATCCTGAGGCAGGCATGGATGCCGACGCCTTGGCCGCCATTGCAGGAAATTTGGACGGGCTTTCGCAGCTATCGCGCGAAAGGGTCGGTTCTGAGATGATCAAGCTGTTGTCGGCAGCCGATCCGGTTATGGCCGTCGCGGTTATGGAGCAAACAGGAGTGTTAATGCAGATCCTTCCGGGGGCCGTTTCTCGCAGCTTGGGGCCGTTGATCTTGCATGAAACCACGCTGTCTTTGGCCCCCAACGCGCTGCGCCGCTTGGCCGTTATGGGGTTTTCGGATGGTCCTTCTTTGCGTTTGTCAAAAGCCCAGCAAAGGCAACTTGACCTGTATCGGAGCCTGATTGGCGCGACCGAGCCACCCAAAGTAATCGCATATCGCCACGGGGCAAAAGTGGCCACCGAGGCGATTGCATTGCAAGCTGCAAGCTTTGAACACCCTTTGACCTTGCCGGATGTGCCAAGCCTACAAGCCGCCGCATCCTTCCGGTTTCCAGTGATTGCCGCTGACCTGATGCCTGAGATTTCGGGCGCAGCCCTTGGACGGACTTTAAAACATCTCGAAAACCTTTGGATCGCCTCTGATTTCACTTTGGGCAAAGAAGCGCTTTTGGCATTGCGCGGCGAGGGGTGACAAACGTAGGATTCTGCGCTATCACACAATCAACCCAAGGAGGATACATGATGGTGCGAGACAGGTTTTATTTCAGCTACGTCTGAGCCTGTCTGCATGTGTGGTCCGGCAATGGCTGCACTCTCTTCACCATTATGATTACCGCTCTATTCAGGAGCCCTCCGAATGTTTCGTTTCTTTGAAAATCTTGTAGATCCTTATTGCGACTATCCCCAAAATGACACGCCGCCGACGCGGTTGCTGCCCTTCATGTTGGATTATTCGCGTCCCTTCAAACAGGTGTTTATCTGGGCGGCCTTGCTGTCTGTTGTCGTGGCTGCGGTTGAGGTCGCTTTGATTTGGGCCATGGGTTGGGTTGTCGATATCCTGACCGGTGATCCTACGCAGGCATGGGCGCAAAACGGCAAACTATTGATATTGCTTGCCGCCTTCATCCTTATCGTCCGGCCCATTGTCCAAGCACTGGATGTTTTGATCCTCAACAACGCAATCTTGCCGAACTTTGGCACCTTGATCAGATGGCGGGCGCATGGGCATGTGCTTCGTCAGTCGGTTGGTTGGTTCGAAAATGACTTCGCGGGACGGATTTCCAATCGCATTATGCAAACGCCGCCCGCCGCGGGCGAAGCTGTCTTTCAGGTTTTTGACGCAGTGACCTTTTCGGTGGCTTATGTCATCGGGGCCTTGGTGATGCTGGGTGACGCAGATCCGCGTTTGATGATCCCGCTGGTCTTGTGGCTGGCGGTTTATGCGGTGTTGATGCGCTGGACGATTGTGCGCGTTGGCCCGGCGTCCAAAGCGGCATCCGATGCCCGCAGTCAGGTCACTGGACGGGTTGTCGATAGTTATGCCAACATCCACTCCGTCAAAATGTTCGCTCACCATGATCGTGAACTGACCTACGCCAAAGAGGCTATCGAAGTCACGCGCCAGACGTTCCAAAAGGAAATGCGGCTCTATACCTTTATGGATGTCGCTTTGGTTACGCTGAACGGCTTCTTGATCGTTGGTGTTGTTGGCTGGGCGATTTGGTTGTGGATGCAGGGCGACGCAAGTGCAGGTGTGGTTGCTGCCAGCACCGCCTTGGCGCTCCGGCTCAATGCAATGACGGGGTGGATCATGTGGGCTCTGACCACGTTGTTTCGCCAGTTGGGGGTTGTGTCCGAAGGGATGGAGACTATCGCGCAGCCGATTACATTGACAGATGCACCGGATGCCAAACCGCTGGAACTCACCGCTGGGCGGGTCGAAATTCAGTCTCTAACACACCATTACGGGCGCGACTCAGGTGGCATGCAGAATGTGTCTATCGACATTCAACCGGGCGAAAAACTGGGTTTGATCGGGCGGTCCGGCGCGGGCAAATCGACTTTGGTCAAACTGCTGTTGCGATTCTACGATCCTGAAGGCGGGACAATCAAGATTGATGGACAAGACATCACGCAAGTGACCCAAGACAGCCTACGTCAGAACATCGGTATGGTGCAGCAAGACAGCTCTCTCCTGCATCGCTCGGTGCGCGACAACATCCTGTATGGCCGGCCCGATGCCTCTGAGGCCGAAATGATCTCTGCCGCCAAGCAAGCGCAGGCTTATGAGTTTATTCTGGATCTTGAAGATCCCGAAGGGCGCAAGGGGTTTGACGCCCATGTCGGCGAACGCGGGGTCAAATTGTCCGGCGGTCAAAGGCAACGGGTGACGCTGGCGCGTGTGATCCTGAAAAACGCACCGATCTTGTTACTGGATGAGGCGACAAGCGCTTTGGACAGCGAAGTTGAGGCCGCGATTCAAGATACACTGTACGGGATGATGCAGGGCAAAACGGTGATTGCGATTGCGCACCGGCTGTCCACCATCGCCGAAATGGACCGTATTTTGGTAATGGATCAAGGCATGATTGTAGAGCAGGGCAGCCATGACGTGCTTTTGGCGCAGGGAGGGCTATATGCCAGATTCTGGGCACGCCAGTCTGGTGGATTTATCGATCCGGACACAAAGCCGATTAACGATTCGAGGGTAGCGGAATGAAGGTAGCCGATTGGATTAAACCGTTCGAGCGATCGGACACGCCGCCACCCACAACTTTGGGTGCGTTCATCCGTTGGGCCTTGTCCGGTGCATGGGTGATGATCTTTGTCGCAGCACTGTTTTCGGCAATCGCTGGCGCGATGGAGGCGGGGACTGCTTATTTTATGGGTCTGGTTGTCGACAAGGCCACCACTTTGGGGACAGAGGCGTTTTTTAGCGCACAGAATACCGGCTTTTTAATCGTTGTTGTTGCCTTCTTTATTGTGATGCGGCCAATCGTGTTTGGTCTGTCGTCTATGGCAAACAACTACATTGTCATGCCCAATATTCCGCCGCTGATTTTGTCCAAGCTGACCCGGTGGACTTTGGGCCAGTCGGTGACGTTTTTCGATAACGATTTCGCAGGGCGAATTGCGCAAAAGCAGATGCAAACGGCGACGTCTTTGACCATGGTGGTGTCCGAAGCTATCAGCGCTATCGTTTTTGCTTTCGCCTCCTTGGTTGGATCGGTGTTTCTGCTGGCGACAATTGACGCCCGTGTTTTGACCGTATTTGCGATCTGGTTGGTTGGCTATTTTGCATTGATCCGGTGGTACTTGCCGCGGATCAGGATCAGTTCCGGGGAACGGGCGGGTGCGCGCGCCAATGTAAGCGGGCAGGTGGTCGATACGATCACCAATATCAAAACGGTCAAGCTTTTTGCCTCTGATCGTCACGAAGAACTGGCTGCCCAAGGCGCCATGGTTGGTTTGCGGGACAAATCGTTGGCCTTCGGGGCGCTGTCTGCCAGCTTCCGCTTCTTCTTGATGTTGCTTGCCGGCCTTTTGCCCGTGCTCTTAACTGGGGCGTCGTTGCTTTTGTGGCGCGACGGCATTGCGACGACGGGCGATGTGGTCGCAACGGCGGCCATTGCGGTGCGGGTATCGCAAATGACCGGTTGGGTCAGCTTTACGCTGATGGGGCTCTATTCCAACGTTGGCGAAGTTGAAAACGGTATGAAGACTCTTGCTCCGGCCCAGCGGGTGGAGGACAGCGCAAGCGCCACACCTCTCGCTGTTGAGGGCGGAGAGATCGCTTTTGACCAAGTCGGCTTTGCCTATGGCGGCGCAACCGGTGGGGTGCAGGATGTTGATCTGGTGGTGAAATCGGGCGAAAAACTGGGGGTTGTCGGGGCCTCGGGTGCCGGGAAATCAACACTTGTTTCGCTGCTTTTGCGGCTGTTTGACCGCGAAGCAGGGACGATTTCCATTGATGGGCAAGATGTGTCCGAGATCACTCAAGACAGCCTGCGCGATTCCATTGGGATGGTCACTCAGGAAACGGCGATGTTCAATCGGTCCGCTATGGAGAATATCCGCTACGGCAAACCGGACGCGAGCGATGAGCAGGTCTACGAGGCCGCGCGCCGCGCCTCTGCGCATGATTTTATCTTGGAGCTTAAGGACCACGAAGGGCGTAGCGGATACCATGCCCGTCTTGGTGAGCGTGGGGTCAAGCTGTCTGGTGGACAAAGGCAGCGGATCGCCTTGGCGCGCGCCATTCTCAAAGACGCACCAATTTTGATTTTGGATGAGGCAACAAGCGCGCTCGACTCTGAGGTCGAAGCCGAAATCCAAGAGGCATTGACCACCGTAATGGAGGGCAAAACAGTTCTGGCCATTGCGCACCGGTTGTCGACCATAGCGCAGATGGACCGCATCGTCGTGCTGGATAAGGGCCGGATCGTCGAGCAAGGGCCACATGATGTGCTTTTGGCGCAAAACGGCCTATATGCTCGGTTCTGGGCGCGTCAATCGGGCGGATTTTTAGACCCGCAACAGGCTGCGGAATAAGCGTGTTGCTGCTGGGATGTTCTGAAACCCCTCGACGCAGCGCAAAATTGCGGGCAATAGGCGTTTTATGCAGCGTTTGATTATTGAAAGACTAGGGCACAAAGGCGACGGGATCGCCGCGTCCCCTGACCCCGCCAATGGCCCGATTTTTGTCCCCGGCGTTTTGCCCGGAGAAGAAGTCGAGGGCGTGGTCGAAAACGGCATTATGGCCGCGCCCAAGATTGTGACTCCGTCTGACCAGCGGGTCAAAGGGCCATGCAGGCATTCGAAATCCTGCGGTGGCTGCCAGTTGCAGCACGCCAGCGACAGTTTCGCCAGCGCGTGGAAAACCGAAGTGATCCGCCGCGCGTTGGATGCGCAGGGGTTGGAAACAGAATTGCGCAGCTGCATCACATCGGCACCGCAGACCCGTCGCCGGGCGTCTTTTTCAGCGCGGCGCACCAAAAAGGGTGCATTGGCCGGATTTCACAAAAAGGGATCGGACGTTGTTGTCGCGGTGCCGGATTGCCAGCTGGTGTCACCAGAAATCGCCGCGTCTTTGCCTTTGGTCGAAGATCTGGCTGTGCTGGGCGCAAGCCGCAAGGGCGAACTGTCGGCCTTGGTGACGCAAAGCAAGTCCGGTCTGGATGTGTCGGTTACAGGCGGTAAACCTGTTGACACACCATTGCGCGAAGCGCTGGGTGCTTTGGGCCGCAAATACCATTTGGCGCGCGTCACATGGGACGACGAAGCACTGACCCGTCACCCGCCTGTTCAACGCTTTGGTGTGGCGGATGTAACGCCGCCGCCAGGTGCTTTCTTGCAAGCAACTCCCGATGGTGAGGCAGCCTTGTTGGCGTCGGTTCGCGAGGCCCTTGGTCCCGTCAAATACGTGGCCGATCTGTTTGCCGGATGCGGCACCTTTGCCCTGCCTCTGGCCCAAGATGCACGGGTACATGCAGTTGAAGGCGACAAAGCGATGATTGCCGCGTTGGACCATGGCTGGCGGAATGCACAAGGGCTAAAGCATGTCACACATGCTGCGCGCGATTTGTTCCGCAATCCATTGTTGCCGGACGAACTGGAAAAATTTGACGGCGTGGTCATAGATCCGCCGCGTGCGGGTGCAGAAGCACAGGTTGAGCAATTGGCACGCGCCCGCGTTCGCAAAATCGCTTTTGTATCCTGCAACCCGGTGACCTTTGCCCGAGATGCTGCGCATTTAACCGCCAATGGCTACGCGTTGAACTGGGTACAGGTGGTTGACCAGTTCCGTTGGTCTACCCATGTCGAACTGGCAGCAGAGTTTGAGTACAAAGGGTAAAAAATGGAATTTCGCGCACGCTTGGGCGACTGGCTGGATCAAAAGTCTGTTCAATATCTGATCATCGGTGTGATCGTATTGAACGCAATTGTGCTGGGGCTTGAAACCTCTGACAGCTTGATGGACCGTTGGGGCGGTGCGATTATCCTAATCGACAAGGCGTGTTTGGCGATTTTTGTCATTGAGATTGCCCTGAAATTGATCGCGCGCGGTTGGCGGTTTTTCCTTAACGGCTGGAATCTGTTTGATTTCGCAATTGTCGGCATAGCCTTGGTTCCTGCGGGACAAGGGGTTTCGGTTTTGCGGGCTTTGCGGATCTTGCGGGTGATGCGAGTGATATCAGCAGCGCCCAGACTGCGCCGCGTAGTCGAAGGGTTCATCACCGCGCTGCCGGGCATGGGCAGCGTCTTCTTGCTGATGGCGATTATCTTTTATATCGGGGCGGTGATTGCAACGCGGCTGTTCGGCGACGCGTTTCCGGAATGGTTTGGGACCCTTGGTTTGTCGGCTTATACCTTGTTCCAAATCATGACGCTGGAAAGCTGGTCGATGGGTGTCGTGCGCCCGGTGATGGAGATTTTCCCTTACGCTTGGGTGTTTTTTGTCCCGTTTATCATTGTCACAACCTTTGCTGTTGTGAACCTTCTGGTCGGGCTGATCGTGAATTCGATGCAAGACGCGCATTCCGAAGAGGACACGCTCAAGACGGATGCATACCGCGATCAAGTGCTTGATCGTTTGATCGCCATTGAAAACCGGCTGGCACAACAAGAGCAGGCCGGACCCAAGAACTAACGAAATCGTGTGCTGTTCTGGTTGCGTAAAATGCGGTACAGTTGTCGCAAAAAAACGAGGCAGTGTTATGCGGTTCTTTAAGGTATTCTCAATTGTTTTATTGGCGCTCAGTGTGTCGGCATGCAGTTCGAAGTTCAAAACATACAAGGGGCCTGAGGTCACCCAAGTGATTGTCTTTAAAGACGCACGTCGCATGTTGTTGATGCACAACAAACAAGTTCTGAAAGACTACCGAATTGGGCTGGGATTTCGGCCGACCGACGACAAGAAAATTCGCGGGGATGGCCGCACGCCAGAGGGCAACTATCGCATTGACCGCCGTAACCCCAACAGCAATTTCTACCTGAGCATTGGGATTTCGTACCCCAATGCCAATGACATTGCCGAGGCTAAAGCGCTGGGGCAATCTCCGGGCGGTGACATCTTTATTCACGGTCGTCCTTGGAAAGATCGCAAAGGTGGCCGTGATTGGACAGCGGGTTGCATCGCGGTGACGAACCGAGAAATGCGCGATATCTATTCCATGGTTGGTAACGGCACGCCGATCCAGATCAACCCCTAGCCAAAAGGGGTTTTTGGTCGCCATGCCAAAGGTCGTGATTAACCGGCGCTGACCGCGCTATCCAAAGGTGCGGCTGCCATACCGGGGATCGCGGCCAAATCAGGTGACCCCAAAACCATGGTCCACCAAATTTTGCCATTGCTTTCCTGGTGCCAAGAAAACCCTAGGTCACGTGCCGATGGATCAAGGATGACGGCGCGTGTCGAAGGCTCTTCCATCCATGCAGAGAGAGTTTGTAGCTCTGTCTCGTAGGTTTCGGAAATTGTTTCGCCAACCATGCGGCCGGAATATCCGGCACGCTGAACACGGTCGATAGGCGACGACCCATCGGACCCAAAGTGCCAAGGCCGGTTTTGGACCGCCATATCGCGGGAATGGGTTGCCGCCGCGGCGTTTAGTTTGGCATCCATCTGAAGCGTAGACACACCAGCTGCCTGTCGTAGGGCGTTGACGGAATCAAGAACCCGAAACTGGATTCGATTCGCGCTCCCGGGACCGATTCTATATAATTTCGTTTTGGGTTTGCCATCGGCGCCCAAAGGAGTTGAGGACGGATTTGAGCTACATGCCGCGATGGCTGTGGCTGCAGACAGTGCTAAAAAGGCGCGACGGTTCATTTGGCTGCTCTTAAAATCGTTCGGATACCATGTGCTTAACGAAAAGAGCGTTGCCAATCAAACCCACATCGGCGTGAGCGCGCCAGTTAACAAGTGTTTGATTTGCGACTGAGGCATTCGCGCCATAATGTGTACCTCAAGAATGAAATCGTCTGAGAGGAGCTTGGACAATGAAAAAGTTAGCAGGACAGAGCCTTAGTCGCCGTACATTTTTGGCGGGCACTGCGGCTACAATCGGAACTCCGATGCTGGCTCAGCAAGTAGACGGTCAAGACACAGTTGAGATTGAGCGCGACATTTCAGAAGTTGTTCGTCGCAATATTTCAAGCTTTCGCTCTTTGGATTGGCAGCCTTATTTTGACAATCTTCGAAATGGCGCGGTATTGGTGGATATTTCGTCTCGAGCCCTACATTATTGGGAAGAATCAGGGGTTTACCATCTTTACCCGTCTTCGGTTCCTTTGACTGAAGATCTGACAAAACGTGGCCGGACATCAGTGATCCGCAAAGTTGAGGGGCCATCATGGCGGCCAACACCGGCGATGCGCAAACGTAATCCGGAATGGCCTGAATTTGTGGGGCCGGGCCCTGACAATCCGCTGGGAACGCATGCCTTGTATCTCAGCTGGACTTATTACCGAATCCACGGAACGCATGATACGCGAAAAATTGGCCGCCAATCTTCGAACGGTTGTATCGGACTATATAATGAGCATATCGCGCAGCTTTTCGCGATGACCAAAGTGGGTACCCAAGTGTTGCTAATTTGACGACAAGACCGCTGCGCTGATAGCCAGAGGGTTGAGAAGCAATTGCAATTCTTGAAATTTGCTGCTTAGAGATACACACGAGGAAAGTCTTGGGGGCTTGCGGAATGATATCATTTTCCGCAGGCAATTATCTGGAGAAGAACATGAAAAAAATCGCACTCGCCGCAGTATTCGTTGGCGCCGCATCGACCGCAATGGCCGGTTCCTACGCAAAAGACGAAGTTGTCATGGAGCCCGTAATCGTTGTTGAAGAGACTCAGCAGTCTTCTTCTTCCGCAGCGATCGTTATCCCGCTGATGCTGGTTGCTATCATTGCTGCAGCTGCTGCTCAGTAAGCCTTAGTGCTTTAAAAAATTTAAAGGCGGCGCGACGGTGCCGCCTTTTTCTTTGGGGAATCGGTTTTTGAGGGGCCGCTTAGCGCAGCCACCCACCCAAGTTTTCCGAGATTACCTGACACAGCGCATCAACATGCGCAGGTTCGTCATTGAGGCAGGGGATGTAGGTGAATTCTTCGCCGCCAGCTTCTTCAAAGCTTTCGCGAATCTCTTCGTTGATCTCTTCCAATGTCTCGATGCAATCTGCGGAAAACGCCGGGGCAATAACGGCGATTCGCTTTTTGCCGTCTTCTTTGGCCAATCGCGCGACCTCTTTAACTGTGTAGGGCTTTAGCCATTCTTCGGTGCCAAAGACGGACTGAAAAGTGGTTGCTATCTTGCTTTGGTCCCAGCCAAGCCGTTCGCGCAGAAGGCGTGACGCTTTCTGGCATTGGCAATGATAGGGGTCACCCTCCATCAAATAGCGCTGCGGCATGCCATGGTAGGACACAACCAGCAAATCCGGTTCGTGATCCAGTTTGGCGTAACCGGCTTCAACCGATTTTGCCAAGGCGTCGATATAGGCGGGGTGTTCAAAATACGGCGTTATCGTACGGGCGCTGGGCTGAAGTTTCTGGTCCATCAAGGCGCGAAAGAAGGCGTCATTTGCAGTGGCGGATGTGGCACCGGCATAATGCGGATACAGCGGCGCAAACAAGATGCGGGTGCAACCGGCTTTGACCATCGCATCAACTTTGGATTTGGTCGATGGATTGCCGTAACGCATGCAAAAATCGACCATAACCTGATCGCCATATTGCTCGGTTAGTTTCGCAGAAATCGCAGCAGTCTGATCCCGCGTTATGGTCATCAGCGGGCTTTCGTCTTTTTCAGTGTTCCAGATCGACCGGTAGGCAGCGCCGCTGGTAAAGGGGCGTTTGGATAGAATGATAAGCTGCAACAAGGGCTGCCATTTCCATTTTGGAAAGTCGATTACCCGTTGATCTGAAAGAAACTCATTCAGATAACGCCGCATGGACCAATAGTCGGTCGCGTCAGGAGTGCCCAAATTCGCCAGCAAAATACCGATCTTTTGCTTTGGAATGGTCGGGTGGTCGGCAGGGCGTTTCATATCCGGCATTTTGGCTCCTTTGGGCGGTCTCTGTAAGCGATACCTATCGCGTCGGGGCGACAGGTCAATCGTTCAAGGGTTTTTCAATTGTCCCAAGTGCATCTGCCAGACGTTGTGACGCAGAGCCGGGGCGCAATGGTTTGGGCTGGCTTTCATCCGGCGACCAGCCGGTCAATGTGATCATTTCAAAGGTTGCGGGGATGCGTCCGTCATCGCTGGCATAGGTTTCGGCATAGATTTCCATAGCGCGCATCAGCACGGCGCGCCGTGTCGGGCGGCGCAACCGGCCATGTAGCGCGTTGGTTTCGCCCATGGCACGCAATTCGCGCATCAAGTGCAGGGGGCTTTGGTAAGTGACATTCAGCGCAGCAGCGTCTGCGACAGGTAGGTTCAAACCGGCGCGTTGCAACAAAGCGCCCAGATCGCGGATCTCACCCATTGGTGCAACACGGGGCGACAAGCCGCCAGTGACCTCGACCTCGGCTTGTCCTAATGCTGCGCGCAATTCGTGCAGCGTTTCGCCGCCAAACGTCAGCCCCAAGAACAATCCGTCAGGTCGCAGGGCGCGGCGACATTGAATCAATTGTCCGACGGGGTCATCCGCCCATTGTAGAGCCAGCGCATGTATCACGAGATCATGCGCCCCTTCTTTCAGGTCCAGCACTTCATCATCGGAAATAAGGGTCGCGTCAGGGAATTCGGTCGCCCATATTTGGGGAAAAGGAGTCACGATGGCGACATCCGTAAACGTTCTGTTAACCATCAATAGCCGATCCTGTACGTCGTCCAGAGCCGTTTCATGCAAGAACAGCGCTGGATGATCGCGCAAAGCGCGGGTGCGGTTGCGGATCAGGGCTTGGCGGTCGGTCAGGCGTGGTGTTTGGGTCATGAAAGGCAAATATGATGTGGGCGGCCGGGATGCAAACCCTAGTGCAATTGGTTTATCCGCCAAGATGCCTTTCGTGCGGTGGTTTGGTTGAAACAGACTTTGGCCTATGCGGAACGTGCTGGCGCGACACGCCATTTATAGCAGGGCTTTCCTGTGACCTTTGCGGGACCGCATTGCCGGGTCAATCGGATCGGGCGGAACATTGTGACGACTGCCTGAAAACAGAACGTCCATGGACAAAAGGGCGCGCCGCGATCCAGTACAAGGACAAGGGGCGCCGCATTGTTCTGGCGCTAAAGCACGGCGACAGGCAAGACATCGCAAAACCGGCGGCTAAATGGATGGCAAGGGTGTCGCGGGACATGGTTCTAGACAACATGCTGGCGGTGCCAATTCCGTTGCATCTGCATCGCCACTTGGCCAGACGCTACAATCAATCGGCGCTTTTGGCCGAAGCGCTGGCAGCCGAGCTTGGCATTGAATGGTCTCCTGATGCGCTGGCCCGGCCTAGCGCCACACCCAGCCTTGAAGGGAAAACCCGTGAAGAACGGTTCGATACACTATCAGGGGGGCTGATTGTGCCGCCCAAACGCGTTGAACAAGTTGCGGGGCGGCCGATCTTGATCGTTGATGATGTTATGACTTCAGGGGCCACTTTGGCGGCTGCGGCCGAGGCCTGTCTTGCGGTTGGGGCCAGTCAGGTTTTCGTGAGCGTCCTAGCGCGCGTTGCCAAGGACCCCTAACTGCCCTTAGAACATGCACACAGGACTAAGGAATGCCCATGCAACCCGTCGAACTATATACCTCCCCGCTTTGCGGGTTTTGCCACGCCGCCAAACGCCTTTTGAAACAGAAAGGCGCGCAGTTCACCGAGGTGGATGTGCTGGTGGAACCAGGCCGTCGGTCTGAAATGATGGACCGCGCGGGTGGACGTCACACCGTGCCGCAGATTTTCATTGGCGCGACACATGTCGGCGGTTGTGATGAACTGTACGAGCTGGAGCGCGCGGGCAAACTTGATTCGCTGCTTGCGGGGTGATGCGGGTCGCGATCCTACAGATGACGTCTTCGGATGACCCCGAAGAAAATTTGGCCAGCCTGCGCACCATGTTGCGCGATGCCATAGGTCAAGGCGCGCAGTTTGCCTTGACCCCCGAGGTGACCAATATCGTCAGCTTTTCGCGCAAACACCAAGAGGCTGTTTTGGTGCGCGAAGCACAAGATCTGGTGCTCAAGGGGCTTCAGGCCGAAGCAAAAGCGTTGGATATCTGGATTTTGGCCGGATCACTGGCGCTAAAGTCCGAAGCGCCGGAAACGCGGTTCGCCAACCGCTCTTTATTGATCAATCCCGAGGGAGAGATCGAAGCCCGTTACGACAAGATTCACATGTTTGACGTCGCGGTCAGCGCAGAGGAAACCTATCGTGAATCCGCAGGTTTTGCGCCGGGTGATCGGGCTGTTTTGGCGCATACCGGTATTGGAAATATCGGGCTAACCATCTGCTATGATGTCCGTTTTGGATATCTGCACCGTGCCTTGGCGCAAGCGGGCGCACAGATTATTACCGCTCCGGCGGCCTTTTCCCCCGGTACAGGCCCTGCGCACTGGCAGCCATTGTTGCAGGCCCGCGCCATTGAAACCGGCTGCTACATTCTGGCCCCCGCGCAAACTGGAAAACACAAAGCCAGCGCAGGAAAGTCGCGTTCCACCTATGGTCATTCCATGGTCGTTTCCCCGTGGGGAGAGGTTTTGTTGGACGCCGGGACCGATGCAGGTGTCTTTTGCGTCGATATAGATCTGGCCCAAGTTGACGAAGCGCGACGCAAGGTGCCATCTCTGACCCATGACCGTAGCTTTGAGGCCCCAAAATGAGCAGTTCCGAAGGTGCATTGGCAATTTCCTTGATCAGCGAATTGTTGACCGCGGACCAGTTGTTGCGTGCCCGCTTGGGAAAAGTACTGCCCAACAAAATGGAACTGTCGCATTTTTCAGTTTTGAATCTGCTGACACGCGGCGGCGAAAAAACACCGGCGCAATTGGCACGGGCGTTTCACCTGACGCGCGGAGCCATGACCAATACTCTGGGCAAACTCGAGATTGCCGGATACGTCCATATTCGCCCGGATTGGGACGATGCACGGCGTAAGCTGGTGTCGATCAGTCCGGCTGGTCGGGCGGCACGCGATGCGGCTTTGGCGGCCATTGTGCCGATGTTGGACAACATGATGACCGACTTGGGCGAAGACAAGGTGCGGGCGGCCCTGCCGGTTCTACGTGAAATCCGCCTGCGTCTGGACGAAGACGACAAGACCGGTTAGCACCTGCGCGCAAAATTTATTTCAGCGCATCGGCCACATTGGCGGCTTTGAACTCCGTGATCTGCAATGCGACCACCCCGGCAATGGTAAAGGGATCTTGCGCCATCAGCGTCTCGATCTCTGCCCGGTCGGTGCCAATGGCAATAATCATGCCGCCGGTGCGGGGTACTTTGGCACCAGAGGCCAGGAACCGCCCCTCTGCATATCCCTTGGCGATAAAGCCCATATGCGGTTCAATGTGCGGCTCGATCTCGGACATCGGGACATTGTAGGTGATATCGACGGCAAACAGATTGTGACCATGTGGAATAACGGGCATATTTTCGGCTCCGGTGAACTCAGCTAGGTTTGACAGCAGCGGTGACGTAATTCACCGAAAGATCGCGGTCGGAAATGCTCCATTTCCAAGTGATAGGGTTAAAGACATATCCCTTGCGATCCACCGGCGTCAAACCTGCGGTTGTGATAAGTCCGTACAGCTCATCCGGTGTGATGAACTTTGCCCATTCATGGGTGCCCTTGGGGAGCCAGCGCATGATCACCTCGGCCCCGACAATCGCCACGGCAAAGCTTTTGGGATTGCGGTTGATAGTGGAACACAGATGCAAACCGCCGGGCTTTAGCAGCTGTTGGCAGGCGGTGAGATAGGCCTGCGGGTCGGCCACATGCTCGACGACTTCCATGTTGATCACAACGTCAAACTGTTCGCCCGCTGCAGCCATATCTTCGGCTGTTGTGTGACGATAATCGATCGCCAGACCCGATTGAGCCGCATGTGCCGCCGCCACAGGAATATTGCCACCGGCGGCGTCGACGCCAATCACCTGCGCCCCAAGGCGCGCCATGGGTTCACACAAAAGACCGCCACCGCAGCCAATGTCCAAGATACGCAGACCCTCAAAAGGTTTTTCATGATTCAAATCGCGGTCAAATTCGCCAGCAATCTGAGTGGTGATGTAATCCAAACGCACAGGGTTCATCATGTGCAATGGCTTGAACTTGCCATTAGGATCCCACCATTCGGCGGCCATTGCCTCAAATTTGGCAACTTCGGATGCATCAACGGTGGTCACCATAACTTTCCCCATGGTCTTTTCCCTGTGCTGGACAATATAGTTGGGTCATGGACAAATTCACGGGCCAAAAGCGCGCAGTGCAGTATCTTTACCCACCGATCGATCCCTTTGATCAACGCATGATGGATGTTGGAGACGGGCACAATATCTATGTCGAGCAAAGCGGCAACCCCGAAGGTGTGCCGGTGATTGTTTTGCATGGCGGGCCGGGTGGCGGCTGTAGTCCGGCGATGCGGCGGTATTTCGATCCGTCTGTCTATCGTGTTGTCTTGTTCGATCAGCGAGGGTGCGGGAAATCACGGCCCCACGCCAGTGTCGATCACAATACGACGTGGCATTTGGTTGCTGACATCGAACGCATCCGTGCCGCACTGGATATCGAGGAATTCATCGTTTTTGGCGGCAGCTGGGGGGCTACCTTGGCGCTGATCTACGCAATCAGCCATCCAACCAGTGTGTCCCATCTGGTATTGCGCGGTGTCTTTTTGTCGACCCGTACCGAACTGGATTGGTTCTATGGCGGCGGAGCGGGGCAGTTTTGGCCAGAGCCTTGGGCTCGGTTTCGCGACTTGATCCCGGAATCCGAACGGGGCGATATGATCAGCGCGTATCACAAGCGTTTGTTTAGCGGCGATATTCATCAAGAAATTCGCTATGGAAAAGCGTGGTCCGTTTGGGAAAATGCCTTGGCATCCGTCTTTTCGAACGGCCAAGGCGGAGAGCCGCCCGGTGAATATGCCCGCGCCTTTGCGCGCTTGGAAAACCACTATTTTGTCAATCGCGGCTTCCTCGAGGAAGACGGATGGATTCTAAACAACGTTGATAGAATTAAGCATATTCAGGGTGTTATCATCCAGGGCCGCTATGACATGATCTGCCCGCCGCAACGGGCATGGGAGTTGGCGCAAGCTTGGAGCGAAGTTGATTTACGCATGGTGCGCAACGCTGGTCATGCGCTTTCAGAACCGGGCATTAGTGCCGAACTGGTCGCCGCGATGGACCGTATTGCAGCCCAGTTGAATTAGCGTTCTGACGGTTTTTCTGCATTTAGGTTCGTTTTTCTACCCTTTACATGGGGGAAGCAGCCGCTAACCTGATTTTACACGAAAAAAAACCGACAGGGATCTTGGACTCAGTTCTAAAAATCATAGCGCAGCGCCTAGCTTTAGGCTTGTTGACGCTCTTCATCGTTTCGATAGTTATCTTCGCAGCGGTGAATTTGCTACCGGGGGATTTTGCACAGGCCATTCTGGGCCAAGGTGCAACGCCTGAGGCGGTTGAGGCGATCCGAACGGATCTGGGCCTCGATCAACACCCGGTAAAACGATACATGCAATGGCTCGGGGGCGCACTTCAGGGCGACCTAGGCAGTTCATTCGCGCAAGCAAATTTCGCCAGCTTCGTAGGGGAAGACAGTGGCGTCCGAACTTCGGTGGCGCAGCAGATCGCACCGCGCTTTGCCAACACAATGTTCCTTGCAGGAGTCACAGCCGCTATCGCCGTGCCCTTTGCAGTTACTCTGGGTATCTTGGCTGCCCTCTATCGCAATTCGATATTTGACCGGGCAACCAACATTCTGACGCTCAGCTCGATTTCGTCGCCTGAATTCTTTTTGGCCTATGTGCTGATCTTGTTCTTGGCGGTGCTTAATCCTTGGCTGCCGTCGCTGTCGAACATCTATGACGGGATGGCGTTCAGCGACCGGCTTGA
This sequence comes from Pelagimonas varians, assembly GCF_003208435.1. Classification (GTDB taxonomy): domain Bacteria; phylum Pseudomonadota; class Alphaproteobacteria; order Rhodobacterales; family Rhodobacteraceae; genus Pelagimonas; species Pelagimonas varians. Next base: position 68,356 of record NZ_QKMF01000021.1, read on the forward strand.
GAAAACCTTGTTGCCAGCTTTGACTCTGACCTTGGTTGTAACGGCACATATGATGCGTATGACACGCGCGGCAATTATCAACCTTTTGGCTTCTCCGTATATTGAAATGGCGCGTCTCAAGGGCATCAACCCGATGCGGGTTATCGTGAAACATGCGCTGCCCAATGCGCTTGCTCCGATCATCAACGTTGTTGCGTTGAACCTTGCCTATTTGATCACCGGCGTCGTCGTTGTCGAAGTGGTGTTTGTTTATCCCGGCATCGGTCAGTTGTTTGTGGATAGCGTGAAAATTCGCGACATTCCGGTTGTGCAGGCCTGCTGTCTCATCTTCGCGGCGGCTTATATCTTGCTCAATTTGACGGCGGATATTCTGTCAATCGTTTCCAACCCACGTTTGAGGCATCCGAAATGAGTGGCTTGATGACTTTTCTTATCGCGCTGGCCGCGATCGCTGCTGCTGGTTGGGCGTTCCGCTTTACTGGTCAGAAGGTGACTGGAAATGCGCCGCGGTTCCGTGACATGGCTTTTGCTGTTGCGTTCGGCTACGCGCTGGGCACCGCAGTGTTGATCTGGGCCGTTTGGACATACGTGCAGGCGCAGTTTATCCTGCCCGAGGCGGAGGCGAACAAATACTTCTACTTCGTCACGGCAATCCACGGCTTTATTCTATTCGCCGTATTGGCATTTTTGTTCCGGCTGTTGGGCCGCGCCGTTGGTACCGCTGGTTCACGAAAATTGTTCCGGCAGATGCCCTTGACCGCCTCGTTCGGTGTGCTTGTAATCTTGCTTTACACCTTTTTTGCGATTTTCGCGGCTTGGTTGGCACCACATGGGCAAGAGCAGGTTTTCGCGCAGGCCAATGTGGTTCCGGGTGGCAATCCTGCGTTGGGGGGCGACCCGGCTTTTCCACTGGGCACCGATCAAATCGGCCGTGATATCCTGTCGCGCTTGATTTATGGCGCGCAGAACACGGTTGGCATCGCTTTCGTCACAACAATGATCGCCTTCCTTCTTGGTGGTAGCTTGGGTTTCTTGGCCGCAACGTTGCGCGGCTGGGTGGATCAATCGCTGAGCCGGTTGGTGGATGTTCTGATGGCAATCCCGGCATTGATCTTTGCCTTGTTGCTGATCACCGTGGCCTCGGCGTGGGTCAAGGGGACAGGTTTGACCATTGCGATGGTGCTGATCATGGCCTTGATCGATAGCACGCGGGTGTTTCGTTTGGCGCGGGCCGTTGGCATGAACATCGTAGTGATGGACTACATCGAAGCGGCCAAATTGCGCGGTGAGAACCTCAGGTACATCGTTTTCCGTGAAATCTTGCCAAATGCGACGGCTCCGTTGCTGGCTGAATTTGGTTTGCGCTTTTGCTTTGTTTTCCTGACGATTTCTTCACTCAGCTTTTTGGGTGTCGGTATCCAGCCGCCTTTGGCGGATTGGGGAACCATGGTGAAGGACATGTCTTCGTTCATCAACTACGCGGCGTTTGCACCGCAAGTTTCATCTGCACCATTGTTGGCGGCCGGGGCGATTGCCCTGCTGACAGTGGCGGTGAACTTTGTGGTGGATTGGATGCTGCATCGCAGTTCGGGGCTGAAGGAATAACGACATGGAAACTGACGCTTCGAAACACGATGATGTTCTGGTTGAGATGAAGGGCATCTGGATGGAGGGCCGGTCCGATGAGGACTGGCACCCCATTATCAACGGGGTCGATCTGAAACTTCGCCAAGGCGAAGTGCTGGGGTTGATCGGCGAATCCGGGGCTGGGAAATCCACCCTCGGGCTTGCCGCGATGGGCTTTTGCCGCGATGGCGTGCGGATATCCAAGGGATCTGTGCATTTCGACGGCATTGATCTGCTGTCGGCCAGTTCAGAAGATAAACGCAAGTTGCTGGGCAAACGCATTGCCTATGTGGCGCAATCTGCCGCTGCCAGCTTTAACCCGGCGCACCGGTTGATTGACCAGCACACTGAGGCCCCTATCCAGCATGGCATTATGACCAAGGCTGAAAGCGAAGCTGACGGGATGGAGCTGTATCGCAAATTGCGCCTGCCCAACCCTGATGAAATCGGATTTCGTTATCCGCATCAGGTATCCGGTGGACAGTTGCAGCGCGCGATGACGGCGATGGCTATGGCCTGCCGCCCTGATCTGATTATTTTTGATGAACCGACCACGGCGCTGGATGTGACCACCCAGATTGAGGTCCTTGCCTCGATCCGGCAGATCGTTGAGGAATTTAACACCGCTGCGATCTATATCACCCACGACCTGGCAGTTGTGGCGCAGATGGCCGACACGATCAAAGTGTTGCTCAAAGGGGATGAGGTCGAAGAGGCCGAAACCCGAGAGATGCTGTCGAATCCAACGCAGGCCTATACCAAAAGTTTGTGGGCTGTGCGCGAATTCCAACGTCCGGCAAAGCCAGCGGTTCTGACAGGGGCAACGCCGGTGATTTCGGTCCAGAACGTGACAGCGGCCTATGGCAAAATAGATGTCTTGCATGACATCAGTTTTGACATTCACCAAGGGCGTACCGTTGCAGTTGTAGGCGAGTCAGGATCGGGTAAGTCGACAGCCGCGCGCTGTATAACGGGTCTTTTGCCGCCTCGTATTGGCCAAGTCGAGTTGGATGGCGCTTCTTTGCCATTGGATTATCGCAAGCGGGACAGGTCCCAATTGCAGAAAATCCAGATGATCTATCAGATGGCTGATACGGCGCTGAATCCGCGGCAAACAGTTGGGGATATTATTGGCCGCCCGGTTGAGTTTTACACCGGCCTAACTGGCAAGGCGCGGCGCAAACGGGTCGAAGAGCTGATGGATCAGATCGAATTGCCAGCAGATCAGTTCATTGACCGGCTGCCATCGGAAATGTCAGGCGGGCAAAAACAGCGTGTCGGCATTGCCCGGTCATTGGCTGCGGAACCAAATTTCATCGTCTGCGATGAAGTTACCTCGGCGCTTGACCAATTGGTTGCCGAAGGGATTTTGCGTCTTTTGGCTGACCTTCAGGACAAGTTGAACCTCAGCTACATGTTCATTACGCACGACCTTGCGACGGTGAAATCCATCGCTGACGAAGTGGTTGTCATGAAGGATGGGTGCGTTGTGGAGCAGGGACCCAAAGCAGAGATGTTCACACCGCCCCACCACGCTTATACGGATCTTTTGCTCAGTTCGGTGCCTGAAATGGACCCGGATTGGCTGACAAATCTTCTTCAGGAACGAGGAGTTGATAACATTGGCGACGCTGCAGTTGGTAAGATGACATAAGAATCACCCTAAAAAGGGTGCACTAATCAGCGGGGGATACCCCGCCAACCAAAGAATATGGGAGACGATAGATGACAAATATCAGCAGACGCGGTCTTTTGGCCTCGGGTGCCGCAGCGGGCGTATTGGCCGCAACAGGCATGCCGGTTCGTGCACAGCAAAAGGGCGGAACTTTGCGTCTTGGTATTGCGGGTGCAAACACTTCTGACAGCTGGGACGCGCGGACTCACTCCGACAGCTACATGATCATGGCCGCCCACGGTGCCGTTTTTGACTGCCTGACCGAAATTTCAGCCAGTGGCGAATTGGTCGGCGAATTGGCCGAAAGCTGGGAAGCGACACCAGACGCCAAGGTTTGGACCTTCAAATTGCGCACCGGCGTTGTTTTCCACAACGGCAAATCATTCGGTGCGGACGATGTTATGGAATCGTTGAACATGCACACGGCAGAGGGCGCAAAATCTGCGGCCAAACCGATTGTCTCTTCGATCGTTGAAATGAAAAAGCTGGGCGAGCATGAACTTCAGCTAACGCTGAAAGACGGGAACGCGGACTTCCCGTTCTTGATGTCTGACTATCACATTTGTATGTACCCTGCCGGTCAGATCGAAGAAGCGGTCGCCAAAGGAATTGGCACAGGACTGTACAAGGTCGAAGCATTCGATCCCGGTGTGCGCACTCTGCTCAGCCGTGTTGATAGCCATTACAAAGATGGCAAAGCCGGTTGGTTCGACGGTGTTGAAATTATCGCGATCAACGATTCATCTGCACGCATGAACGCGCTGATGACTGGTCAGGTCGACGCCGTAAACCGTGTTGATTTCAAAACGGAGTCTCTGCTTAAGGCCAACCCGATGGTCTCTATTTTGGAAGTGACTGGCAACCAGCACTTCACTTTCCCGATGCTGACTGGCCTGTCGCCTTTTGACAACGTCAAGGTTCGCCAAGCGCTGAAGCATTCGGTAAACCGTCAGGAAATGGTGGACAAGGTTCTGCAAGGGCACGGTGCTGTTGGCAACGATAACCCGATCGGTCCAGCCAACCAGTATTTCGCCAGCGACTTGCCACAAAACGATTATGATCCGGAAAAGGCCAAGCACCTGATCAAGGAAGCGGGTCTTGACGGACTTCAGGTCGACTTGTCTGCATCAAACGCGGCCTTTGGCGGCGCGGTTGACGCGGCGCTTCTGTATCAGGCTTCGGCCAAAGGTGCAGGCATCGACATTAACGTTGTGCAAGAACCTGCGGATGGCTACTGGTCCAACGTTTGGCTGAAAAAAGCCTGGTGCGCATGCTACTGGTCCGGCCGTGCGACCGAAGATTGGATGTTCTCATCGGCCTATGAAACCGGTGTGCCTTGGAACGACACTGGTTGGGAAAATGCACGTTTCCAAGAACTGCTTTTGACCGCCCGTGCCGAACTGGACAGTGCCAAGCGCAAAGACCAGTACACCGAGATGCAGATGCTGATTTCGAAAGAGGGTGGCACCGTCATCCCGATGTACGCCAACTATGTTGACGCGCATTCGAACAAGCTGGCCAACTCGGGCACCATTGGGAACGTATTCCAGATGGACAGCTCACGGATGATGGAACGCTGGTGGTTCGCATAATCCATCCGGATTAGAAAACAAAACGCCCCGCAGGATTTTGCGGGGCGTTTTTTTGCAGTTTGGCATAGAATGTTGGCGTGTTGACCCAACGTTCCAGATTTAGCCAGAGAGTTTCCGACGTTTTGATGCGCGCTCTTCGCGGGCTTTTTGATCTTCCCCAATGCGGAATGATTCCTCAACAAAATCCATATGCGTTCGTGCTGCGGTTTCAGCGGCGTCAGGATCTCCGTCCAAGATGGCCTGCACGATGTCTTTGTGCTGCTGCAATAGCCGCTCGCCAGTGCCGTCCATTGTGCGCAGGAACTTGCGATTGTAGAAAACCCCCTGTCTTGTCAGATCATAGACCGAGGCCATCATGTGGATCAGTGTGGTGTTCTGACTGGCATCAACAACTGCGACATGTAGCCGCAGATCGGCTTCTTGACTGCTTTCAATATCGTCGTTTTCCCACGCGGTTTGCATTTCTGAAATGATTTCGGACAGGCGCTCCTTGTCCGATTGCGTTGCGCGTTGTGCTGCGATCCGCGCCGCGAATCCTTCTTGTTCGCGGCGATATTCAAGGTAGTCGTAAAAGGCGCGTCCGTGACGAGCATACAAAGCCAACAGCGCGGGTGACATTGCGCGCCCGGTCAGGGAGGCAATAAAACTGCCTTCACCGTGCCGCACAGATACAAGGCCCCGGCTTTCAAGAGTTTGCAGTGCTTCCCTCAATTTGGGGCGGGAAACGCCCATGGCTTCTGCCAGCTCACGCTCGGACGGCAGCCTGTGGCCCTCCTTGAGGATGCCGTCCACGATCATTGATTCGATCTGGTCCACAACCGCATTTGCGATTGATTCGTGGCCAATTGGATCAAATGGACTGGTGTCGGTCATGGTGCGCACCTGAAATTGAAGGTCGGGGAAAAGAAATAGTCGTCTGTATTCTTTACCAATAAGTGGGCTCTTGGCAAGGGCCTTCTACCCAGAAATACGGATGAGATGATTGCGCTATAGGTAATTGATAACAATAAATATAGTGTCATTAAACTGAATTCAGTGATCTTCCCAAGCAATTTTTGGAGCGGATATAGATCCTCCGGTTCTATCGCTAAGAGGTAAATAAAGTTGTTGACCGATGGCTATGGTCAATAATATTTACCACAACATGCCGCCGCGTCATGAAGTTTTGCGTGGCGACCACAAGACATTCTGGAGGAACCATCATGAAAACGACTTTGACCTCGCTGGCAGTTGCCGCGTCGCTCTTGGCAGCGCCCGCTGCCATGGCCGCAGACAAAATGCTGCTGAAGACCCCAATCGCCTTCTCGACATCATTGCCCGGTTTGGGAAGCCCGATCCCGCGCGTCGCAGAGCAGCTGGACCTGATGTCCGGCGGCACGCTTAAGATGAAAGTCTACGAACCCGGCAAACTGGTCGCGCCGTTCGAAATTCTTGATGCTGTGTCCTCGGGCAAGATCAACTCAGGCTACACAACAGCTGGGTACTGGGCGGGCAAAATCCCGGCGGCACCGTTGTTCTCAGCGGTTCCCTTTGGCCCCGAAGCAGGCGAATACATGGCGTGGCTGTACTACGGCAACGGCAATGCGCTGTATCAAGAAATGTACGACCAAGCTGGTTACAACGTCCACGTCATGCCCTGTGCAATTATTGCACCTGAGACATCCGGCTGGTTCGCGACCGAGATCATCAGCCCGTCCGATCTTGAAGGTCTGAAGATGCGCTTCTTTGGTCTTGGCGGCAAAGTCATGCAAAAACTCGGCGTTGCTACGTCGCTGCTGCCGGGCGGGGAAATTTTCCCAGCACTGGAAAAAGGCGCAATCGACGCGACTGAATTCTCGATGCCTGCAATCGACGCACGTCTTGGTTTTCACAAGTTGGTCAAGTTCAACTACTTCCCCGGTTGGCACCAGCAAGCGACAGTTTTTGAACTGATGATCAACAAAGACGTTTGGAACGGTGCTACCGAGCAGCACAAAGCCATCATCGAAAACGCTTGCAAAGCATCGATGACCGACAGCTTTGCAGAAGGCGAAGCGATCCAGCACGCTGCAATGATCGACAACGTCGAAAACAACGGTGTTCAGATCAAACAGTGGAACGACGAAATGCTGTCGACCTTCCGCAGCACGTGGGAAGAAGTTGCCAAAGAAGAAGCGGCAAACGATGAATTCTTTGCCAAGGTTCTGGCTGACTTGACCGAGTTCCGTACCGGCTACGCAGTCTGGAAAGAAAACGCGTTCCTTCCACGCAAGTAATCTGACGCACAACGCTATTGGGGCGGCCATCTGCCGCCCCACATTTGGAGGCCCCCGCGGCCCCGCACTATATCCCCCTGTCATTTAGCCAGCTTCCGAGGAGGAGACGATGGCCAAAAATATTCAGATGCCCGACGATCCGGTCGACGTATATGAACACATCCTCGAACATGAAGATCGCGACACCCAAGGGCTAGCGGTCGCCTTGGACAAGACTGTCAAAGGCATTGGCAATGTGGTGATGTGGGCGAATATCCTGCTGATCACAGCCATCGTTTCGCAGGTGGCATTGCGCTATTTGCTAAACCAGAACTATCCGAAGCTGGATGAAATTCAGTGGCATTTCTACGGTCTGGTCACAATGATCGGAATTTCCTATGCGATGGTCACAGACAGCCATGTACGGGTAGACATCTTGCACATGCAACTTAGCCGGCGTGCACAGCGCGTCATCGAAATTATCGGAATTCTGGCGCTTGTGGTGCCGTTCTTGTACCTGATGGTCGATCAGGGTTGGGATTACTTCTACGAAAGCTGGCGCGTGGCAGAACGCAGCAGCAGTCCGACTGGTTTACCAGGACGATGGGCCCTAAAGGCCGTAATTCCAGCCAGCTTTGTCTTGCTTGGCATCGCCGCTCTGGCCCGCTTGATCCACGACGGCCACGCGCTGTTGACCAATTACGAAGAAGAACGCCAAGGCAAAGACCTGCGTTTGGTCTTTTGGGCCTTGCTGGCATTTACCGTGGTCGCAACGGCACTGACTTTCCTGGTCCATACGACCGAGGAAAAGCTGGTTATCGCGATGTTTTTGACCTTCATTGCGCTGCTTTTCACAGGGTTTCCAGTGGCTTGGACGTTGGCAGGGGTGGGGGTCGCTTACTGCGGGTTGGCCTATTTGTTCGACAACGGAATGATGAACTGGACAGGGCTAGAAGAAACGCTGACCGGCCTTGACTATCTAACGCTTGGCGCGGTGGTCAACCGGATCTATTCCACCATGAGCAACGCGGTGCTGGTCGCCTTGCCGATGTTCATCTTCATGGGTCTGATGTTGGACGAATCCGGTGTGGCCGAGCGCCTGATGACCGCAATGCAGCGCCTGTTTGGCACTGTTCGCGGCGGTTTGGCGATCACTGTCACCTTAATCGGAATCATCCTAGCTGCGTCGACGGGCATTATCGGCGCGTCTGTTGTTTTGCTGGGTGTCCTGAGCCTTCCGTCTATGATGGAGCAAAAGTATTCCCCCAGCTTGGCCGCCGGTGTGGTCTCTGCTTCGGGTACATTGGGCATCCTTATCCCACCGTCGATCATGTTGGTGATCATGGCCGATCAAATGGCCCTGAGTGTCGGCGATCTGTTTATGGCCGCCGTTTTTCCGGGTGTGATCATCGGAACGCTTTATCTGACCTATATTTTCTTCATCGCCTTGGTGAAACGTGATGTGGCCCCGGTGCCTGAGGGCGCAACCCGTCCTGATTGGGCCGCCGTCAAGGATGTGATGGTTGCCGTTCTTCCAACCATGGCGCTGATATTCGCTGTGTTAGGGTCTATATTTGGCGGTCTTGCCACTCCAACAGAAGCCTCTGGTGTTGGTGCCTTGGGGGCAACATTGCTCGCCTTGGGCTATCGGAAGCTTACGTTGCAAAAGCTGATCAACGTGCTGAAGTCCACCTTCAACACAACGGCCTATATCTTTGCAATTTTCCTTGGCGCAACGGTGTTCAGCTATGTTCTGCGGGAACTCGGTGGCGATGCCTTGATCGAAGAAATGATCCTTGGCACTGGATTTGGCCCCAATGGCACCGTTTTGATTATCTTGTTCATCGTCTTCTTGCTGGGCTTTGTACTGGATTGGATCGAGATCACTTTGATCGTGCTGCCGTTGATGCGCCCAATCATCAATAGTCTAGGTATGGATATTCCCGGATTTGGCGCTATCGATGAACCGGCTTTGGTATGGTTCGTGATCCTTGTGGCGGTGACACTACAGACGTCATTTCTGACACCGCCCGTTGGGTTTGCACTGTTTTACCTCAAAGGGGTGTGCCCACCGGAAATTAAACTGACGCACATTTACAAAGGCATCATCCCCTTTGTACTTTTGCAGCTCACCGGATTGGCCTTTGTCTTTCTTTGGCCCGCCTTGGCGACATGGCTGCCCTCGGTAGCATACTAAGAGGGACTGCACCCATGACAGATCACGACCTTATCGACCGGTTAAAACAGGTTTGCGGCGCCGGAAATGTGCTGACAGATGCACGGCGCACCTTGCGGTTTCGCAAAGGGTTTCGATCGGGCGAAGGGGACGCCTTGGCTGTGGTGCAGCCCAAGACCCTGCTTGAGCAATGGCAAGTGCTTCAGGCCTGCGTGGCGGCGGATAAAATCGTCATCATGCAGGCCGCCAACACTGGCTTGACCGAAGGCTCGACGCCCAAGGGCACCTATGACCGCGGGGTTGTACTGATCAACACGCGGCGGATGGATGACATCCAGCTTTTGGACAATGGCAAACAGGTGATTTCCTTTCCCGGATCGACCCTGTTCAAGCTGGAAAAACTGTTGGCCCCTCTGGGCCGCCAGCCACACTCGGTGATTGGTTCGTCCTGTATCGGGGCGTCGGTTGTCGGCGGTGTTTGTAATAATTCCGGCGGTTCACTTGTGGAGCGCGGGCCCAGCTATACTGAGCTGTCGCTGTTCGCCCGCATCACACCGGATGGTGTGCTTGAGCTGGTCAATCATCTTGGCATCAACCTTGGTTCCACACCCGAGGAGATCTTAAATCGTGTCCAGTCCGGTGACTACTCGGCTGCGGACATGGAAGTCAGCAATCGCCGCGCCTCGGACACCGACTATGTCCAGCGGGTGCGCGACATCGAGGCGGACACGCCCGCACGGTTCAATGCCGACAAATCCCGTTTGTACGAAGCTGCGGGTTGCGCGGGCAAACTTGCGGTGTTTGCAGTGCGGCTTGACACTTATCCCAAAAACGATCTGGAAAAGACATTTTACGTCGGTTCCCATGATACCGCAGCTTTGGGCCTTTTGCGGCGCAGTATTTTGGCAGGTTTTGAAACTCTGCCGGTCAGCGCAGAATACCTGCACGAAGATGTGTTTGATCTGTCTGATGTCTATGGCAAGGACACAATGGTGATGATCGACAAGCTCGGCACTGACCGATTGCCGATGTTCTTTGCCCTCAAAGGCGCGGTTGACGCACGCCTGTCCACTGTGCCGGGCATGGGAAACTTTACCGACAAATTCATGCAAACCGCCGCAAAAATTTGGCCGAACGTCATTCCAAAGCGGATGCGCACCTACCGAAAGACATATCCGCACCACCTGATCCTCAAAATGCGGGATGGCGGCATTGATGAGGCCCGCGCGCTCTTGTCAGAGATGTCGGGCGCAGGACAACTGGATTTCTTTGAATGCGACGACCGCGAGGCGAAGATGGCCGGACTATTGCGGTTTGCCGCCGCCGGAGCCGCAGTGCGCTATATGAACGTGCACCGATCCGACGTCGAAGACATCATTGCTCTGGATATCGCGTTGCGCCGAAACGACGAAGACTGGTTTGAAGAATTGCCCGCAGAAATCAGCGATCAACTGGTTAGCAAACTCTATTACGGCCACTTTATGTGTCACGTCCTGCATCAAGATTACATCGTGAAAAAAGGCGCTGATCCAAAGAGGCTCAAAGCCGCGATGCTAGAGATTTTGGACAAACGCGGGGCTGAATATCCGGCAGAGCATAACGTTGGCCACCTGTATCCGGCCAAGCCTGATCTGGCCGCATTCTATAAGTCGGTAGATCCGACAAACAGCTTGAATCCCGGTATCGGAAAAATGTCCCGAAACAAGAGTTATAGCTGACCCAAACACCCAAACCAAAAAGGTGCCCCCATGACGACGTTCAGCAAGATATTGATAGCGAACCGAGGAGAGATCGCGATACGTGTGATGCGTGCAGCGAATGAGATGGGGAAGCGGACGGTCGC
>NZ_QKMF01000022.1 GCF_003208435.1 Pelagimonas varians
AATTGTTACGACAATGCCGCCGTCGAGACGTTCTTCAAAACCATCAAGGCTGAGCTGACATGGCGGCATCCTCGGGAGACAAGGCGCAAAGCTGAGATGGCCATCTTCGAATACAGCAACGGATTCTATAACCCACGTCGCCGCCACTCAGCACCGGGCTGGAAAAGCCCTGTCGCTTTCGAAAGCAAAGCGGCGTGAACGAGCACAAGGAGCGCCACAAAAGCGGGACAGGTCCACGCCTCACTCTCGCCCTTCGGCTCAAAGTAAAACGGGGACCTTGAGATCGACAACAAGGCACATTGCTTGCCAACCGACAGGCCTGGCAGGTTCGGTTCAATCATCTTGCGCCTCACTTGCCGGTCCAGGGCTTGAGCTTTCTGGCCAAAAAATCGTTGGCGACGGCCAACTCCCCGATCTTGGCATGGCGGTCTTTGACCTGCTCTTCATCAACCTCCGGTGCCTTCCGGCCGCCACGCTCAAACACGCCTGACGCGCCCTCAAGCAGAGCCCGCTTCCACTGATGGATCATCGTCGGGTGCACGCCAAACCAACTGGCCAGTTCGCTGGCCGGCTCCCCGCCCTTCAGCGCTTCCAATGCGACCTTGGCCTTAAACTCAGGGTGATGTTTTTCCGTTTCGACATATCTCATCTCCTTCGTATTGAAGATCAGCAGACTAAAAATCGCAGCTTACGTCAGTGTCCGAATTTCGGGGGGTAGCTCAGTTTCGATAGTGCCTCTTCCTCTACACCACAGATTGCTTCAGGATCGGTGTCTTTATTTCTTCGAGCTGACCGCAAGTATTCCTGTGTTTCCTTGAGGTTACTGTCCAGATATTGGGTAGGGTTCCCTCTAGCTAGGGCAATCTCATCCTTGAACTTGGCAATGAGCGGTGCTGAGCGGGTGATGGCCAATGCCTTGTCTGCCGTTTGGAGGGTTTGCTTGAAGGCTCGCTTCCCAAAGATATGCTGAACGTACGCAGGGATTCCGACTTTTACTGACCAAGCCCGGCCCACGCGGATGAGATCGTTCGACATTTGTCATCGCCCTGATTGTACCCAAGTTGCAGGGTTATCTATGATATATCAAGGCTGTATGAGGAAATGGTGGTGGCGTGGGGGAGACTTGAACTCCCGACCTATCGATTATGAGTCGATCGCTCTAACCAACTGAGCTACCGCGCCTTACCGTGCGCGGTGATTAAGGCAGGCCACGGACGGGGTCAAGCCAATTTCACCAAAAATATCTGCTAAAATTGGTGCCCGCCAAACCTTTGCTTCTCTTCGGCTTCAAATTGAAAACCCCCGGTTGCATGTCAGGTGCAAACGGAGGCTAAATCGATCAACGAGAGATGTTATCTGACGATTGTTTCGTCGGTAACGAACATGTTGGCCCAAGCGCGATCCACCAATTCAGGTGTCATCTTGTAGGGAAGGCCTTCAAAGTCACAAACAGCAATCATCTGATCAATCAAGAAGACTGGCTGATAGTTCGCGTAAACATTATTGATCGTTGGGTATTTGGTTTTGAGCAGATGCACGAGGCTGGCTTGATCCAACTGGAGCTTTTTCTTGCGGGCGACCAGTGCAAAGATTTTCAGGAAGTTTTCCTGACTGGGGCCGTCGATTTTGATTTTGAAAAAGATCCGCCGCAGAGCCGCTTGGTCAAAAATTTCGTTCGGGTGGAAGTTGGTTGAGAAAATCACCAAAGTGTCAAAGGGCACTTCGAATTTCTCGCCCGATTGCAGGGCCAGAATATCTTTGCTTTCCTCAAGAGGCACAATCCAGCGGTTCACCAGTTTTTGCGGCGGTTCTGCCTGACGTCCGAGGTCGTCGACGATAAAAATGCCGCCGGACGATTTTAGCTGCAAAGGGGCCTGATAGGTCCGGGCTGTCGGGTTGTAGACAAGGTCCAGCATATCAAGCGACAGCTCGCCGCCCGTGATAACTGTGGGGCGCTGACAGTAGACATAGCGGCGGTCAAACTGCGCGCGCCGGCGAAGCTGGTTCGGGTTCTCTTCATCCTCGGTTGCTTTGGAATGCACAATCGGATCGTAAACCGTGATGACCTGCCCGGAGTATTCGATCGCGCGCGGCACATAGATTTTGTCGCCCATCGCGTCCCGAATCCCGTTCGAGATCGACGATTTCCCGTTGCCGGGCGGGCCATACATCAAGATCGAGCGACCAGACCCAACGGCCGGACCGAGGTTGCCAATCAAACTGTCTGGCAAAATCAGATGCCCCATGGCACCGGTCAGTTGTTCGCGGGTGATTTGGATGTTGCGGATTGATTGACGCTGCATCTGTTCACGATAACTTTCGAGCGGAATGGGCATCGGTCCAAAATATTCCGATTGCGCCAAAGCATCCAGCGCCCGCGCCTTGCCGCTATCGGTCAGTTGATAAGGCATTTCGCTGCTGACTTCTCCGGCAGCCCCAAGAGTGCCCATAGCTTCCAGCAGACCTTGGGCTCGGGCCATATCGATCAGCTCTTGGGTGATCGGGACGGGCAGGGCAATCGACTTTGCCAACTCAGTGACTTTGTTGATGTTCTTGCGAAACTGCGTTTTCAGCAGAATGTCCCGCATCATGACGACGGTCAGCCCGACGTCATCCAAAGTCTTGGGGGAAGGGGGCGCCATCACTGCGCCGGTCTGCATGTTCATTGCTCGCGTCCTGCCACTTGGGGGTTGTGGGATCTTTGACAAGTAATATGCAGGGGATTTGTGGCGCAAAATGGGCTTCGCAGGGGAAGTTGCGGGGCACGTGTACCCCGCTTACCAGATTAGCGACCGTAGAGAGCCGCCAAAACGAGATAGAGAGCAAGCGTGCCGCCAAGAGCCATGCCCATTGGGAATTTCGCACCCGAACTCCAGCTTTTCCATTCGGGGGCCATACGGCGCAGGGCAGTGGATTTTGCCAAACGGTGGGTTACAAACGCTGCCAAAAGGTTGGCGGCAAACAACGCCATGACAAACCGCAAGTCGCCAAGGTGAATAATGGGGGCAGCTGCGGCGGCGAATTTGGCGTCACCTGCCCCTAAGGCTCCGCCAGCATTCAGTGCAATTCCTGCGATCAAGACCACGATCAAATGCACATAGCGCCAAAGGTAGGCATCCAACGGCAGTGTGATGAAGCCCACAACAACAAAGACACCAAACAATGCCATCACGGCATGGTTGGGGATCTTCATCCCCTTCATGTCCGTGTACATTATGTACAAGCAAATCGGCAGCACAAATGGGGCAAACCAAAGGGCTGTATAGGCGGTCATTGACATGGGATTGCCCCCTTAAGCGTCTTCGAGCGCATCTAGGGCGCGGCTGGCGGCATCAAAGTGGCGCGGATGCGTGTCCACGGCTTCACGAAGCAAGCCTTTGCCCAATTCGACGTCGCCGCGCTTGATTGCGGCCAATCCCATTGAGTGCAAAAGTTCGGCCCGTTCGATTTGGGTCATCGGGACAACCGGCAGGGTGTAGTTGCCCTGCGCTCCGCGCGCCAAAACAAGGTTGTTTTTGGCGGTGAATAGCGTGGTGTCTTGGCGAATAGCGTCCGAGAACAAGCGTTCGGCTTCGGAATAGTCGCCACGGGTCAATTTGGAATAGCCCCAGTTGTTCAGAACTGATGCCGGTTTGGTGGTCAGGCCGACTGCAATCTCGTAGAAACTGTCGGCTTTATTCCAATCTTCGTTCCCGTCGGCAATCATTGCTTCTAGGCGGTAGCGCTTAAAGGTTTCATAGGTCGGCGGAACAGCATTCAAAACGCTTTCTGCCTTGGCCCAGTCATTTGACCGGATCAACGCATCGGCCAAATTCACCCGGTCTTCGCTGGTGCTGTCAGGGTGGGCGACGACTTTTGCCCAAGCCACAGACCCTTCGGAGACGCGTTTGGCGCGGACCAAAGACAGGGCCAAACCACGCGTCAAATCGATGCGACTGGGGTCGGATGCCGATGCGCGCTGAAAGTATGCGACCGATTCATTGGGATCGCCCACAGTTAACATAACATCGTTGAGGTCGGATTCATCGACCACGTTTACGCCTTGAAACTTGCGTTCCATTTCTGCGACGTCGATGTCTTTTTCACAGCCTGACAGCGCGGCAATGCCTGCCGCGGCCAAACATAGATATGTAATGTGGCGCATTGTGCCTGCGTCCTTTTACTGCTCTGCCTCATCTATTGGCGCGCTGCGGATCGTATATTGCCCGCTGCCTCGTCGCACCAAAATGTAGTCTTGATCTACGCCCTCACCATAAACAGAATTTTCTTGTTTTGCGAGCGCCAAGCGCAAATTGTCGCGGATTGCGTCACTTTCGCCATTGTCCATGGCATATGCGCGACGCAATATTTCAACAGCTTCTGCTGTTTCACCCTTTTCTATCAGTAAAACACCCAGATTGTTCCATGCTTCGGGCCAGTCGGGTTCGTCTATGATGGCGCGGCGCAAAAGGGGTTCAGCCTGTCCAAGGCGTCCAAGCGCCATATTGGCCGATCCAAGGGCGAACAAGACTTCGCCGGTCAACCCCTGTTCTCCGGCGGCGCGGGTAAAGGCATCCAACGCCAATTCAGGTTGGTTGGCGTCCATCAATCGGTGACCTACGATCAAACCGTCAACGGCTTCGCCTTTTGGATCCAAGGTTGGTGCAAATGGAGTGGCGTCAGGCACGTCTTGGCCGCCCGGATCACAGGCGGCCAAAAGGCTAAGAAGGATGGCGGTGCCAAGAGGTGCCCGTCTCATATTATTGTCCGATGCTGCCCATCTGTGTGATGCCAACCGCAGAGGGTCCAACCAGAATGATCAACAACGGCGGCACTGTCAGCATCATAGTTGTAAGCGTCATCTTTGTCGGCAGTTGGTTTGCTTTTTCTTCAGCGCGCATGACCCTTTTGTCACGCATTTCGTTGGCATAAACCCGTAGAGCGTCGGCGATCGAGGTGCCAAACGTTTGCGCTTGATTTAAAACGGTCACAAAGGAACTGACATCCTGAACGCCGCAACGCTCTGACATATCGTTCAGAACTTGGGATTTGTCTTTACCGGCTTTCATTTCATGGCTGATGATTTCAAATTCTTCGGCCAAAGACGGGAAGGAAGGTTTTAGCTCCCGAGCAATCCGGATGATCGACTGATCCATTGACTGACCGGCTTCAACGCAGACCAGCATCATGTCGAGCGCGTCCGGAAACCCGCCCTGAATTTCTTCATGGCGCTTTTCAACCCGCTTGGAGATCCACCATTTCGGGAACAGGTAGCCTGCTGCGCCGGGGCCAAGAATATACATAATCTTTTGCTGCATCGTTGCGTCTGGACCATTCACGAAGAGCAAGAAATAGACCACACCTGCCGCCAGAAACCCCAAGCCCAAAACCATCTGGGCAAAGAAGTAGATCTGGACCGAATCTTTGGACCGATAGCCCGCCTGGAGCATCTTCATCCGAATATCGGAGAGTTCTTTTTCATCCTGCGGTTCCAGAAACTGAGAATATTTGTTCAGCTTGTCGTTCTTTTTCTTGTCACGCAGAACTTCGCGTTTTTCGGCGTCCATCCGTTCGCGATTGGACTTTTTCAATTTGTCCATCGGGTCGGGTTTTTGACTGAGCAAAAGTGGAATGGTGGCGAGGATAAGGATGAAAGCCAATCCGGCAACCAGTATCAGCGGGCCAGCAGGGCCAAGCAGATCCGTGATCATTGTGTTGATTTTTTCAAACATAATATGGCTCCCTTAGACCTTGATGTTCACAAGTGCGCGCATCACAAAAATGTTCAGCGTCAGCATGATACCCACGATAAAGCAGGCAGGAATGAACCATTCGTGGTCCAGCACTTCGTCATAGTAGTCAGGCTTTGCAACCTGGATAAAGATCAAGGCACCAAGCGGGAAACTGGACAGAAACTTGCCTGACCATTGTGCTTCGGCAGTGATCGCTTTGACACGGCGGAACAAACGAAAACGGGCACGGATAACTTTGGCCAGGCCTTCAAGGATTTCGGCCAAATTACCACCGGCTTGCTGTTGAATGGCCACGGCCACCGCAAGAAAGCGCAAATCTTGCATATCAAGTCGTTCGGCCATGTGCTTGAGCGCCTCACCAACATCGCGGCCATAGGTGGCTTCGTCGGCGATGACACCGAACTCGGTGGCAAGCGGGTCTTTGATTTCCTTCGAAACAATTGTGATCGCAGAGCTAAAAGGGTGGCCTACGCGCAGGCTTCGAACCATCAATTCTACAGCATCAGGCAATTGTTCTTCGATCATGCTCAGGCGTTTGTTGGCTTTGTGGCTGACCCACATATAGACGCCGCCAACGCCCATCACGGCCCCCATCACAACGCGAATGGGCAACGAGGCTTCGGTGCCGATGGTCAGTCCCAAAAATGCCCCGACGCCGGCCACACCCATGACCATAATCAACTGCTGCGGGGTAAAGGCGATTGATGCTTTTTGTGCCTTGTCGGCCAAAAGTGAATACAGCGGCAGCGAGCGCGATTGCATGTGCTGGTCCATCTCCTTGCGGAGTTTTGCCAGAACATCTTCGCGGCGCTCGCCCTTGTCGAGCATTTCAAGACGGCGGTTGACCTTGTTGGACAGGCTGATCGACTTGCCAAACGCGACCAGATAGACCCCGTTGACCATGACCAGCACGCCAATAAAGATCATGCCATAGATAATTGGTTCTGCGCTCAACATCGGCTTTTACTCCTCACGGAAGGGTTCATAGATCGAGGAGGGCACATCAAAGCCCCACATCCGGAAGCGTTCCGAAAACGCTGACCGAACGCCGGTGGCTGTAAAGTGGCCAAGGATCTTATTGTCAGGGGTCAGGCCAACGCGCTGAAAGCGAAAGATTTCTTGCATCGAAATCACATCGCCTTCCATCCCGGTGATCTCGGTGATCGAGGTCATCCGGCGCGAGCCGTCCTGGAGACGGGAGGCCTGAACGATCAGGTTTACAGCCGAAGAAATCTGCGCGCGCATCGCTTTGAGCGGCATTTCGATCCCGGCCATGGCAATCATGTTTTCCAAGCGGGCAACGCCGTCACGGGCGCTGTTGGCGTGAATTGTGGTCATTGATCCGTCGTGGCCAGTGTTCATGGCCTGCAACATGTCGATGACTTCTTCACCACGGGTTTCGCCAACGATAATCCGGTCCGGTCGCATCCGCAGGGCGTTTTTCAAACAATCGCGCGGGGTTACGGCCCCTTTGCCTTCAACGTTTGGCGGACGGCTTTCCATCCGGCCAACGTGAGACTGTTGGAGTTGCAGTTCCGCGGTGTCTTCAATCGTCAAAATACGTTCGGCGTTGTCAATAAACGAGGAAAGCGCGTTTAGCGTGGTGGTTTTACCCGAGCCGGTACCGCCTGAAACGATGATGTTCAAACGGGTCGCGACGGCGGCCTGTAGATACACGGCCATCTCTTCGGTAAAGGCTCCGAAATCAACCAGATCGTCGATGCCCAGCTTGTCTTTTTTGAACTTACGAATGGATACAAGTGAACCGTCAATCGCGACCGGCGGCACCATAGCGTTAAATCGCGATCCGTCTTGCAAACGCGCGTCAACATACGGGTTGCTTTCATCGACGCGGCGGCCAACGGCGGACACGATTTTGTCGATGATCCGCATCAGGTGCTTTTCATCCTTGAACGTGACATCCGACAGGCTGAGTTTACCGTTTTGTTCGATAAAGATTTGCTGCGGACCGTTAACCAGAATATCCGAAATGCTTTCGTCCTTGAGCAATGGCTCAAGCGGGCCAAGACCCTTCACTTCGTCATAGAGGTCGGCGATCATGGTGCGCCGTTCATCACGGTTTAGCACAATGCCTTTTTCCTGGAGCACCTCGGTGGTGATTTCGTTGATTTCTTCGCGCAGCTCTGCCTCGGTTGCGCCGTCCAGCGCCGCAAGGTTGAGATTTTCCAGCAAGGCGCGGTGCATCTCCAGCTTGATTTCACCCAAACGCTCTTTGCGTTTTTTCTCTTTGTCAACCGGTGCGGCCTGCGCGGCGCGCTTTGGCACGGCTTGGCGGCCGGGTTGCTCAGCTTTGCCTGCAACGGCATTTGGTGCCGCAGTTGCCTTAGCAGGAGCTTTGGTTTGTACCGGAGCAGCCTCGGACACTTGGTTTTTCTTGTAGCGCGAAAACATTGATTTTCCTCGTATCAGGCGGCTTCAGCGTCAGAATTGCCAACAGCATCTAGCTGCAGGGCCAATTTGACGAGTTCTTTGCGGAGCGGGTTTTTTGGCACATGGTGTGCAAGTGGCAGACCGTGATCGCAGGCTTGCGCCACCGGCTTTCCGCCATCGGGCAATTGCAGTTCCAAAGTGATCCCAAGGCCATCAGCCATGCGTTTCACGCGGCCTTTGCCCTGCAAATCGGTGAATTTCGGGGCGTTGTTCAGAACGAACCGGAGTTTCTCAAACGGCAGGTCTTCGGATTGAAGGGCACGTTTCAGACGGATGGTGTTTTGCGCTGACCGCATGTCCAACCCGACAACGGCGAAATAAACCTGTGCTTCGTTCAGGACGGTTTCGGTCCATTGCACGATGGTGCCGGGCATGTCCACGATCACATAGTCAAAGTGGTCGCGTGCGACATCCAAGATGCGCTGCACGTCGGCGGGGCCGATCATATCCAGCGGCAAAACATCCGAGGGCGAGGTAAAGACCTGCATTTTGTCCTCAAAGCTGACAAGCGCCTGACCAAAGCTGTCGCCGTCCATGCTTTCGATATCAGACAGCAATTCCAGCACAGATTCGCGGCGCGGCAAGTCCAGATAAGTTGCGACCGATCCGAACTGCAGACCCAAATCGATCAAGCAGACTTTCGGCTGTTTTTCTTTACGGCATTCGCTCAGCTCATACGCGAGGTTCACCGCCATTGTTGTGGCTCCGACGCCGCCTGCAATCCCTTGCACTGCGATCAATACACCGTCACCGCCACCGCTCAGCTTAACGCCTGCGGTTTTACCTTCGGTGGGCACCTCGACTGCGGGGGCAGGGGGGGTGCGCAGACGCTGGACAGCGGCGGCCAATTCCCCTTCAGGTAATGGATACGGAACAAATTCATCCGCACCTTGGCGCAAGAGTTGATGCAACGAGGCAGGCGTGACGTCTTCGGCAATCAAGACGACTTTGATACCGCGCTCTTTGGCTCCGCTGATGATGCCGGATAGTAAAGAAATGTCGGGTTCATCGATGGCGTCAATCGCCATGGCCACAAATTCCAGCCCC
Source organism: Pelagimonas varians (assembly GCF_003208435.1). Taxonomy (GTDB): domain Bacteria; phylum Pseudomonadota; class Alphaproteobacteria; order Rhodobacterales; family Rhodobacteraceae; genus Pelagimonas; species Pelagimonas varians. The sequence goes on from NZ_QKMF01000022.1 coordinate 9,231, forward strand.
GCAGCGTCTTTTTGCCCCAAAAAAGCCAGCGCTTCTTCAAAGCCCAGATCCCCCCAGTCCTCACCAAGGATGGTTTCCATGTCTTCGATCAAAAGATCGAAGTTTTGCACATCGCGGCTGATCGTACAGGCCACAATGGGCGATGGGTCGGCGGGGGTCGCGGTCGTGCTCGTCATTGCCTCAGTCCTCTTTTGCGGGTGCATTCGAAAACGGGGGTAAGATTGCCGGTCTAAGCCACCCATTTTCGGACCCGTGGCACCGACTCAATGCGGTGCCCTAATCCTTCGAAGCTGAAACTGACTGGCAAAGGCGGCAACATTGGGGCCAAAAAGCCGAAATTGTGCGGTATTTCTGGACGGTCAAAAGAAAAGGCACCCGCGAAGGGTGCCTAAGGGTTTTGTGGGTGTTCAGGACGGTTATTCTCCGCCGCCGAGCCCGCTTTCGACACCAAAATCACTGCCGCTGATGCCGTTCAGACCCGTCGTAGGCTCACCGCTGCGGACATATTCTCGGTAAACGACTTCGGCATATTTGCCATCCATCACAGTCGGATGGCGTTCGTAAAAGCCGGATACTTCGGTCACGGTACGACGGTTGCGGCGCTCCTGGCCTTCTGTCACAACCAAAGGCTGGGTTTCGCCATAGCTGACCATGGCCTCAAGCCGGCTGCGGTCAATCCCTTGAGACACAAGGTAATTCACAGCGGTTTTGGCGCGCCGCAATCCGAGGCTTTTGTTGTAGCTTGCGTTGCCTACCTTGTCGGTGTGCCCATAGACGCGAAACCGGACTTCGGGAAATTGCCGAATCCAATGCGCTTGCGCGCGCAGTGTTTCGGCAGCACCGGGGTCCAAATGCGCGCTGTTGAAGGCAAAATTGACTGTGGTTAACACTTCAGACGCAAATCGCTGCGACAGGTCATATACATATTGCTTTTCGCCGGTCATCAACTGGGTGTTGTTCATCGTGGCGTTGCCAAAATTCCCGGTGTCAATCAACGCGCCGGCTTCCCGGCCGAATGCATTGTCTACTGGATCCCCGACAGGGCTGGTGCCGCAACCTGCCAAAGCAAGGCTGATGGTGATGCCGGTTAAAGTCGTCCTGATCATCTGTCCCAAGCCTCCACTCAATCCATCACATAGCCGTAGGAGCCGGTGAAATCTTGTTTTGCAACTTCACTAACTGCCTTGGATTTGGGAGTGCCTACCACGCGACCGCGCAGGAACAAGTCCCGTTCTGAAGGGGGCACAACCCGATCGGTTGGCAGGGCCAAAGCCTCGCCTCTGGTTGGCGTTACGAGGTGCGGTGTTACGATAATCACAAGCTCGGACTGTTCGCGCTGGTATTCCGCACTGCGAAACAATGCACCAAGTACAGGGACATCCCCGAGCCATGGAACCTGACCGTTCAAATCGGTGAAGTCATCCATCAGCAGGCCGGCAATGGCAAAGCTTTCGCCGTCACGCAGTTCAACCGTGGTTTGGGTTTCGCGACGCTTGAAGGCGTTGATCGCAATATCCGACAGTTGGATCGAATTGGCGGTGTCAATCGAGGAGACCGCGGCCTCTAGCTCAAGATTGATGAGGTCGCCGTCGATCACTCTGGGTATAAAGTTCAGCTCAACCCCAAAAGGCTTGAATTCAATAGTGATGGTGTCGTTTTGTTGCGCAACCGGGATCGGGTATTCGCCGCCGGCCAGAAATTTGGCTTCTTGACCGGATAAGGCCACCAGGTTTGGTTCGGCCAGTGTGCGCACAACCCCTTTGGATTCGAGCGCCTCAAGCAAAATCCCGATTTCTAGGCCCCCGGCGTTAAACCCGAACATGACAGCGCCTTCGACATCGATACCCTCAGGCTGTAGCTTGTCGGCGACATTATCCAAATGCGCGTAGGGGGCTGCGTTCCCGGTGCCAAGTTCAAGGCCAAGATCACCGCCCAAAACCGATCCACCGGTGGCAAGCGAGGTGCGTAGGGTCTTTGCTACGGAACGCTGCATCTCGGCAAAGCGCACCTTTAGCATGACTTGCTGCACACCGCTGACTGTCATCAGGTTCGACACCCGGTCGGGCGCATAGCGTTCGGCAAGATCCAAGGCGCGCTGCATACGGGCGGTCGATGTGGCCGATCCCGAAAGCACGATGCCATCATTGGCGGACCGAACTTCGATTTTTTCGTCCGGTAAAATCTGGCGCAACCGCTCTTTGAATTCGGTAAGATCGGCTGCGACCACCACGTCGACATTTGAAATCAGCTGGCCTTGGCCATCCAAAATCGTCAGTGTCGTCACCCCTGGAGATTTGCCCAGAACGTAGATCGAGCGATCTGACAACGACGAGATATCCGCAATTTGCGGATTGGCGATCGAGAGTTCCGCAAAGGGAACATCGCTTTCAACCACCACAGCTCGGTTCATTGGCACCTTAAGTTGTTGCTCGGATCCTTTGCGAACAACGCGCAGGGTATCCGCCTGTGCAATTGTCGCCACCGGAGCAACGGCCAACGTCAGCCCCAGAAGGGCCGCCTTTATGAAACGGTCAATTTTCATGTGACCTGCCTTTCGATCACGCCTCTTTCGCAGGTCTTGATGCCTGCATTTGGGTTGAATCTGCGCCAGTTTTGAATTTTTTGCAAGAATCAATGACTTCGCGTGACATATTTATGTGGAGAAAGCGCAACATGGTGTCTTTTGGGTGCGCAAAAACGGACACTCGATTTGAGTGCCCGTTGTCGTCAAGGTGTTGAAATCGCCTGCGTTCGTGTGATCAGTTGGTGCAGGGGATCGGGATCTCAGTTTTTTCCACGCCGCGGCGAACAATGCGCGTACAAGTCTGTAGTGCGCGCGGGGCAACATCAGGCGCGGTCTTTTGTAGGCCCAGCAAGGACAGCTGGTCGACCTCGACAGCCTCGGCAACGGTATCGTCATTGCTGGCCATCAAGGACAGCGACAATTGACCGGTTTTTTGGGCCTGAGCGAGCGACGCAACCTGCTGTGGGCTTGCGGCGACGGTCACAGTGCGGGCAATCGTGGTCGAACCGCTGTCGGTCTCCGACATCTGGTCAATTGCAATAAGGCGGACACCGGTCTGGATCAGTTTGGTAACATCGCCTTGGGGTAAATTGGGGTCGTTGCCCGGAATCCGACCAGTCCAATAAACGTCCACACGGTCGGAAGGGCGCAAGAAACCGGACACGCCCGAGGCAACATCAACCTTGATCGCATAGGCGCGCTGCCCTCTCTCAAGGCGTGACGTCAGGCCTGCATCTCCACCGGGATCAGACACCTTGAGCGACATAAGCGCTTCGAATTTCTCGATTTGTCGCATCGCCACTCGGGGGGGCTCACCAACAACATTAAATGGGGTCTCTTCGTCGAAGTGTCCCTCTGGCAGCAGTGCTTTGGGCCAGGCGGACAGTTGGACGTCCTCAGGCATGATGACTTCGCCATACGCTATGGCGCGGGTCGTGACATAGATTTCCTGCGTGGGAACAGCAGCGGTTGTTTTGGCGCGTTCCTGTTGCAGAGCATTTTCATAAGCGCCGATGTAGTTCTGCGCCATGTAGACGGCAAAGCCGGCCAGGCCCAGTCCTGCTATCAGCACCAATCCGAATACAAGTCGCATTTTCCACCTCATTTATTATTCGGAATCGCGAACACTATGTGTGCAATCCGATACCAAATATTGTCGATAATTGTGGCCAAATCAGGCCGGGTTTTAGGTGCTTCCGTGTCTGCATCAGGCAAGGCTGCCAAATTAAAGGCTGCCCCCCAGAGAAGGGAGCAGCCGTCGATGTATGGGTGTGTAGGGAATGGGATTATTTAGAAGTCGTTTTCTGCGGCAATCGCTCCGCCGGCTGCGTTCATCAGTGCCATCGAGTTGTCTTCAATCATGAAGAACGAAATGGCGGACATGCCGACGACTGCGGCTGTTAGAACAACCCAATCAACTGATACTGCGCCGGATTGGTCGTTGCGGAATGCCATAATAATTTTTAGCATTTTAAGCCCTTTCCTGCTTTGATATGAAAACGGCCCCTTTGGCGGAAAAAATTACCAAAAGGGCCAAATCTTTTATACGACTGACTTAGAAGTCGTTTTCTGCGGCAACAGCTGCACCAGCGGCGGTTACGAGAGTGTTGGCGTTAGTTTCAATCGCGGTGTAGGCGGCGATGGCCAGGCCAACAACGGCGGCTGTCAGAACAACCCAGTCAACGGTAACTGCGCCAGATTCGTCGGAACGGAAGTTTTTGATCATGTTAAGCATTGGATTTTCTCCGGTAGCCCCAGCGGGGCGAATATAAGGGAACTTCTGGGATTGGGAGGCGCGCCGCATAGAGCGCGCCGATCTTTAGACGATCAGCAGATCGCCACCAAATTAGAAGTCGTTTTCTGCGGCAACAGCTGCACCAGCGGCGGTTACGAGTGTGTTGGCGTTTGTTTCAATCGCGGTGTAGGCGGCGATGGCCAGGCCAACAACGGCGGCTGTCAGAACAACCCAGTCAACGGTAACTGCGCCAGATTCGTCGGAACGGAAGTTTTTGATCAAGTTAAGCATTGGTTCTCTCTCCAGAATTTGTTTTAGGTCTTCACCGGCATGAACGTTGATGGGCCTCTCTCACTTGCCCCGTCCGTTGCGGTATGAAGCACTTATACCCCCCGCATTGGGGCGAGATTTTGACCCGAATGCAGTGATTTTGGGCTTTCGCAGATAATTGTGCCCAATTCTTGTAACACTATGAATTCAAAGAAAAAGAAAGTTAACGAGTTATTGTTTATGTTGGTCTTCCTATCCTTTTGGATAATTAATCATGGCTTAATGTTTGCGATTTGGCGACATAGCTAGAAAAATACACTCAATTGTGCCACAATTGGAAAAAACCACACCCAAAGCAGGTGCGAGCAGTCAAAATGGTAACCAAATATATATGCGCGGCCCTTTGCGCGTTCACATTGTGCATGCCGGCTCAGGTGCAGGCGCAATCGGCGACGGATTTCTCTGCCAAAAGAGTGAAGCCTCCAAAACCGGGTCAACGGCGTATTACGATTCAGGTCCCTCCGCGGGCCAATCCCGCCGTGCCGCCAAGCCCGAAGCTCAAAGCAGAACCCGTCGTCGCGGGGGCTGTGGCAACTGCCCTAGAGGAAAAAGCCAAGCCGCAGGCGCGTTATGCGTGGTATTGGGAGAATGTCTCGCCCAATCTGGCATCCAAGGGCGCTGGCCGGTTGGAGCCTGCACTAACCGGATTAAACAAAGGGCCAGCGGGGCAATCGGTGCCCGCGCCGCGCTTGCAACACATGCAAGAGATTGCCGCCATACATGGCCGCGATATTTTGCGTGAAACTGTAGGAACCCGCGTGTCGCCTGCTTTGGCTTTGGCGGTGATATCGGTTGAATCGGGCGGTAAGCCGGATGCGGTCAGCGGTGCCGGCGCCCAGGGGTTAATGCAATTGATGCCCGATACCGCCAAACGATTTGGCGTTTCCGATAGTCTGGACGCGGCGGATAACATCAAAGGCGGCGTTAAATTCCTCGACTTCTTGATGGAGAAGTTCGAAGGCGATCCAATTTTGACGCTGGCTGGTTACAATGCCGGTGAAAACTCTATCGGCAAGCACGGCGGTGTGCCGCCCTATAATGAGACGCGCGATTATGTCCCGAAAGTTCTGGCTGCCTTTCAGGTTGCCAGCGGCTTGTGTCTGACACGTCCGCAGCTGGCGTCTGATGGCTGTGTATTCCAGATTTCGCAGTGATTAGCGCAAGACAGCGCCAGGGTTCATAATGCCAACCGGATCAAGCGCTGCCTTGATCGCGCGCATGGTGGCCAACTTGGCTGGATCGCCATAACGCTCCAGATCCGAGACCTTGAAACGCCCGATACCGTGTTCCGCGCTGACAGATCCGTCGAGCGCATCCACCAAGTCGTGCACGCAGGTTTTGATCGCATCACGTTGGTCATTATATGCGGCGGGGGTGCAGCCTTGTGCCGGAAAAACGTTGTAGTGCAAATTTCCATCGCCCAAATGTCCAAAACAGTTAATGCGAAAATCCCCGATTCCGGCCAGAGCCTGACCGGCGCGGGTGATAAAATCGGGCAGGCTGCTTAGCGGGACAGAAATATCATGGCTTGAAATGGACCCGATCGCGCGGTTGGCCTCGGGGATGTGTTCGCGCATATCCCAAAAGCTTTGGGCCTGTGCCAAGGATTGCGCAATCAGCCCGTCGCTGACCAGATCATCAGCAAATGCCTTTTCAAAAATGTCTTCCAGCGCCTCTTGTGGTGACAAGCCTGCGGGTAGGCTGATTTCCAACAAGACAGTCCAATCGGGGGCCGTTGCCCAAGGCTGGCGGATGTTGGGGAGGCATTCAGTCAGAAAATCAAAACCGGTGCGGTGCATCAGTTCAAACCCGGTGACAGTGTCTCCCAATTTGTCGCGGGCCATCGCCAGAAGGGTTAATGCGGCTTGCGGCGAGGCAACGGTTAGTAAAGCGGTGCCTGTTTCTGCCGGGCGGGGGAACAGTTTCAGGCTGGCGGCGGTGATTATGCCCAATGTACCTTCAGCGCCCATTAATAAATGTCGTAAATCATAACCGGTGTTGTCTTTGCGCAAGCGTTTGAGGCCATGCCAGATGGAACCGTCTGGCAAAACCGCCTCTAGCCCCAAAACCAAATCACGGGCATTGCCATAGCGCAGAACGTTGGTTCCGCCTGCGTTGGTCGACAGTAAGCCGCCTATGCGGGCCGATCCTTCGGAGGCAAGAGAGAGCGGGAACAATCGGTCTGCTTGTGTGGCAGCGGCTTGCACATCCGACAGAATCGCCCCGGCCTCAACCGTGGCGACGTTTTCCAAAGGGTGGACCGCACGGATTTTGGTCATCCGTTCCAAAGATACGAGCAACGGAGCAGGGCCTTGGGGGGCAACCTGTCCGCCAACCAATCCGGTACCGCCCCCATAGGGGACCACGCCAACCGTTGCGGCAGTGCAGGCCTTGATGATCTGGGACACTTGCTCGGCGGTTCGGGGTAGGGCGACCCATGTGGAACAGCCCTGCCATTGCCCGCGGGGTTCTTCGAGGTATCGCGGTTCGGCCCGGCGCAACGTATCATCAGTTAAGGCTTGGGCCAATGTTTGTGCAAATGTGTCGTCAGCTGCTGCAAGGGGCATGTCAGGTTCCTTTGATCGAAAAGACGCGCAGCGCTAAAGGCCCGCGTTGCTTTTGCCGCGTCGGTCCATTCTGAGCGCGGCATAGAGAACATGCGTGCGCCAGCGCCCGTTAATCTGCAAATAGCTTTGCGCCACGCCTTCGTATTTGAAATGGGATGCCTCAAGCAACCCGCGTGAAGCCGCATTTTCAGGCAGACACGCGGCCTCGACCCGACTTAGGCCCAGCTTTTCAAAACCGTGATGCACAACAGCCGAAATCGCCTCGCGCATGTATCCGTTACGGGCGTAGGGCTCTCCGATCCAGTATCCAAGCGTACCTGCCTGTGCAGGGCCGCGCCGGATATTGTCCAAGGTGATTGCCCCAAGCAGGGTGTTGTCATCGCGCCGGACCAAAAAGAGCGGGACGGCGCTGCCCCCTGAGATCGCACGCGAGGCCCAGTAAACCCGGTTTGAAAACCCTTTGCGACTAAGGTGATCGGCAGACCAGCTCGGTTCCCACGGGCTCAGGAATTCACGGCTTTGCGCACGCAGGTTTGACCATTCAGCATAGTCGCCGTGGACAGGCGGTCGAAGTGTCAGGCGCTCGGACTCGAGCTTTAACTTGCGCCGAAGTCCAAGCATTAAGCGCCCCTGCGTGCCTGTATGTCCGCCAAGCCCGGAGCCTTGGACACCGGCCCATATAGCGCAAGGGACGGTGCTGCGCTGGTCACCTGCACCTGAGCAAAGCCTAAAACATCGGTTAAGGTGACAGCGTCAATACGCGCCACAGTGTCCTTGATCGGAGGAACATTACCCCAAATTTGCACCATACGCGCCATGCGCTCAGCCCGGCTGGACGGGCTTTCCAACCCCATCAAAAGGCCAGCTTTCATTTGTGCGCGGGCGCGGTCAATCTCGGCCTGGGTCATGTCATCGGCTGCGCGCTTCATCTCGTCTATGGTGAGCATCGCCAAATCGCCAAGTTCTTCGCCGCTGGTGCCGGCATAGATCGTCGTCATGCCGGTGTCGGCATAAGCACCGCTTTGGGCAAAAATCGTATAACAAAGCCCGCGTTTTTCGCGGATTTCCTGAAACAACCGCGAAGACATCCCGCCGCCCAGCACGCTGCTATAGATCTGTGCAGCATAAAAGTTGTCGTCGCGATAGCCGGGCCCTTCAAAGGCCAAAGCTATGTGCGCCTGTTCCAGATCCTTCAGCTCGCGGCTTTCGCCGCCTAGATACCGCGCCTTGTCGAAAGCGGGGGCTTGGCGGGCCGGAATATGTCCAAACAGCGTTTCTGCCTGTGCCACCAATGTGTCGTGGTCCACACCGCCAGCTGCGGACAGGATCATCTGATCGGGGCCGTAGTGTTCGGATATAAAAGTCGACAGGTCTTCGCGGCCAAAGCTGCGCACCATGTCGGATTCGCCCAAAATTGTGCGGCCAATCGGCTGATCGGGATAGGCTTTTTCTTGCAGCCAATCAAAGATCACGTCGTCGGGGGTATCGCGGGCCTGCCCGATTTCTTGCAAGATCACATGACGCTCTGTCTCGATCTCTTTTTGATCGAACACGGGGTTCAGCAGAATATCAGCGATCACATCCATCGCCAATGCGGTGTCTGCAGCCAAAACACGGGCGTAATAGGCGGTGACTTCGCGCGAAGTGTAAGCGTTGATATAGCCGCCGACATCTTCGATTTCTTCGGCGATTTGCAACGCGCTGCGGCGCTTTGTGCCTTTAAAGGCCATATGTTCAAGGAAATGCGCCACGCCGTTTTGCTCGGGGCGTTCATTTCGACCGCCTGCAGTGACCCAAATGCCAAGAGCGGCAGATTGCAGCCCCGGCATGTGTTCGGTCACAATACGAAAACCATTGGATAGCGTGGCGAGTTGGACGGTCACGTGGCAATACGCTCCTGAATGAGAGTTTCGAGTGCGGTCAGGTCGTTGGGGACCTGCGTTACTCGTTCCGAACGCTCATAAAGGTCCGCCATGCGATTGGGAAGAGGCGGCCGAATGCCGCTGGCTTTTTCCACGGCATCGGGGAATTTTGCCGGATGCGCCGTGGCCAGCGAGATCATTGGCGTGCTCGGGTCGCGGGTCTCTTCGCCAATCTTTGCGGCAATGGCGGAATGCGGGCACAGCAGCTCGCCCATGGTGGCGTTGGCCTCGGCGATGAATTCCAGTGTTTCCTCTTCTGAGACACGGCCCGAATCAAAGTGTTCGCGCAGTGCCTGTAGCGCGCCTTGGCTGACGTCGAAGCCGCCATTGCCCAGCTCGTCCATCAATTGGGCCACTGCGGTCCCGTCGCGGTCATAGGCAAAATACAAGGCGCGTTCAAAGTTGGAACTGACTTGGATATCCATTGACGGGCTGATTGACGGCGCGACTTCGCCTTTTTGATAGGCACCGGTGCTCAGGCAGCGATGCAAGATGTCGTTTTGGTTGGTCGCAACAATCAAGCGATCAATAGGAAGTCCCATTTGCTTGGCAATATAGCCTGCGAAAATATCGCCGAAATTGCCTGTTGGTACGGTAAAGCTGATCTTGCGGTCAGGTGCCCCAAGGCTGGCTGCGGCGGTAAAATAGTACACCACCTGCACTAGAACACGCGCCCAGTTGATCGAGTTCACGCCAGCCAGTTTCACACCATCGCGAAATTCGAAATGGTTAAACATGTCCTTCAGGCGGGCCTGACAATCGTCAAAATGTCCGTCCATTGCCAGCGCGTGCACGTTGGATTCGGGCGGGGTGGTCATCTGGCGGCGCTGTACTTCGGACACGCGGCCATGTGGGTAGAGGATAAAGACATCAACCGCATCCAGCCCCTTAAAGGCTTCGATTGCGGCAGATCCGGTGTCGCCCGACGTGGCACCCACGATGGTCACCCGTTCTTGGCGCTTTGTCAGTTCAACCTGAAACAGCTGGCCGATCATCTGCATGGCAAAGTCTTTGAACGCCAAAGTCGGGCCGTGAAATAGTTCGAGCAAGAAATGGTTGGGTGCCAGTTGCACCATGGGCGCGCGGGCGTTGTGGCCAAATCCGGCATAGGCGCGCTCAATACAACCGCGCAGCTCATCATCGTCAAAGCTTTCACCGACGAACGGCTGCATCACGCGAAACGCGGTTTCCTCATAGCTCAGCCCTTGCAGCGCACGAATTTCATCGGCGGAGATGGTCGGGATTTGCGCTGGGACATACAGGCCACCGTCACGGGCAAGGCCGGTCAACATCGCATCGGCAAAGCTGAGTTCTGGCGCATTGCCACGGGTCGAGACATATTTCATCAAGTTTGCCTTTGTTGCAGCAGGCGCCGTATCCAGACGCCAGTCATCAGGAGCCATATGCCAGCCAGAGAGAACCAGGTGATGGCATATTGCAAGTGGTCATTCGTCACGCCAGAGCTGTCGACGGGCAGGGGCAAAAGCCCCGGATCCGGCGGTGACATGGTGCGTGTGATAATAAGGATTGGTTCGGTCTTCAACTGTTCGGACATCTGCGCAATGTCACGGGCGAACCATGTGTTGCCCGCCACGTCATTTTCAGGGGTCGAACTGTTGCGATCATCGGTCCAATGCAGGTTTCCGGTGATCCGCGCGGGCCCGATATAGCGCGGATCGGACTTTTCTTCGGTCGGAATAAAACCGCGATCAAGCAAGACACGGCGGCCGTCTGTTGTGAAAAAAGGAGAGATCACGCGCCAACCGGGCCCGCGCCGCTTGACCGAGACCAGCACATACAGCGTGCCTTCTTCGACGGTGCCCTCTAAAGCAACCGGCACGTAACGCTGTTCAGATGGGGAGATCATCGTGGGCAGAGGCTGTGTGTCGCCGGCTATTACGCGATCGATGTCGTCCAAGACAGCCGATTTCCACGCCAGTCTTTGAACCTGCCACGTCCCGAGCGTGATCAAAATGGCGGCCCCGATCAGGCCAATCAGCAGGGGGGCGATGATCCGCTTCATCATAATGTCATTCCCTGAGGTTCCAACGAGAAAGGCGCGCCGCAATGGGCGCGCCTTGTTTTTTCATTCCATGGGTTGGGTTTCAACCTCAATCGGATGTCTTAGCCGCCCCAAACGTAAACGGCGCAGAATAGGAACAACCAAACCACGTCCACAAAGTGCCAGTACCAAGCCGCAGCTTCAAACCCGAGGTGGTTGGTGGCTGTGAAGTGGCCGCGCAAGACGCGAAGCAAGCAGATGAACAAGAAAATGGTGCCGACAACAACGTGGAAACCGTGGAAACCGGTCGCCATGTAGAAGTTCGCGCCATAGATGTTGCCCGAGAAGCCAAAGGCCGCGTGGCTATATTCATATGCTTGGAAAACGGTGAAGATCAGGCCAAGAACGATGGCAATTACCAGACCGGACTTGATGTCTTTGCGGTTGTCTTCGTGAACCAGCGCGTGGTGCGCCCAAGTGGCCGCAGCGCCTGAGCATAGCAAAATCAAGGTGTTGATCAGCGGAAGGTGCCATGGGTCAAAGGTTTCGATGCCAGCCGGGGGCCAAATGCCATCAATTGCAGGGCTATTGCCGCCTGGGTCCATGGGGTACATGGCGTGCTTAAAGAAGCTCCAGAACCATGCGAAGAAGAACATGATTTCGGACATGATGAACAAGATAAAGCCATAGCGCAGGCCAATCAGCACCACCGGCGTGTGATCGCCAACCTGGTTTTCAGTAATTGTTTCTGACCACCAGCCAAACATGACGTATAATACGCCAACGAGGCCGATCAGGAACATCCATGGGCCATTTTCATGCATCCACATGACGGCGCCGAATAGCATGACAAACCCGAATATTGAGCCCAACAAGGGCCAGATAGAGGGGTTCAGAATGTGATAGTCGTGGTTCTTGGCGTGGGCCATCGTCTGTCCTCGTTTGGCGTTAGTTCACGGACGTTGTATCGTCCGTTGTTTCGATAAGAGCGGCCTGCGCTTGGTCGGGCAGGTCGATCTGATAAAAGGTGTAGGAAAGCGTAATGTGGTTGGTGTGTTTGGCATCATTGTCGTTCACGATGTCAGGATCGACAAAGAACACCACCGGCATCTGCACACGCTCACCGGGCTGTAACGTTTGCTCGGTAAAGCAAAAGCATTCAATTTTGGAAAAATAGCCACCCGCACTGTAGGGCGTCACATTGTATGATGCTTGGCCCGCAACCGGTTTATCGGTCGGGTTATAGGCCTCATAAAAGGCCATGCCTTCGGCACCTATGCGCAGTTCCATTTCCAACTGCATGGGTTTGAATTCCCATGGCATGTCACGTTCCAAAGATGCGTCAAAGCGCACTTTGATGGTCTTATCCAGAATTTCGCCAGTGGTTGCGCTAGCTACACCTGTGGTGCCGCCAAAGCCGGTGACCCGGCAGAACCAGTCATAAAACGGCACCGATGCCCAAGCCAAAGCCCCCATCGTGACAACAACGCCAACCAATTGGAGTACCGTTTTGGTTTTGGGATCAGTTGCCATTGGCCGCCGCCTCAGGTTGCATCTGGAAACTCGGGCTGGAGATTTTCACAACCGTCAGGCCCAGCACAATGGCGACAAACGCAGCCAAAGTCAGGCCAAGCCCGATGTTGCGGGTCTTACGGCGTTCATGCAGTTCGTGTTGTTTGGTCAGGCTCACAGAGCAACTCCGAATTTGTCGAGACCGGCTTCGATCAGAATGGCACCGAAATGTGCAAAGAGATAGAGCAGGGAAAGTTTAAAAAACTTGCGTTCTACGGCAAAGTTATCTGCTTCGGCCATGTCTTCGTCGCGGCGATAGATGTCAAATGCGCCTTTCAGGAAGAGGGCATTCAGGACAACTGCAACTGTCAAATAGACCGTGCCGCCAACCTGCGTAAAGCCAAGCGCGATGGCAAGGATCGCCAGCAAGACTGTGTAGCCAAGGATATGGCGGCGGGTGGCGGGGCGGCCATGGGTGACGGTCAGCATTGGCACGCCTGCGTCGTCGTAATCGCTGCGCATGAACAGGCACAGGGCCCAGAAATGCGGCGGGGTCCACATGAATGTCAGGCAAAACATCAGGACAGAGGCCGTCGTAATTTCACCGGTCGCTGCGGCCCAGCCGATCATCGGGGGGAAGGCCCCGGCGGCACCGCCAATAACGATGTTCTGAGGCGTCAGACGCTTCAGCCACATGGTGTAAATCACAACGTAAAAGAAAATAGTAAACGCCAGCAATCCACCAGCCAACCAATTGGTGGCGAGGCCAAGGAAAACGCAGGAAAACACAGACAGTGTCAGGCCAAATCCGAACGCCTCTTCGCGGGAAATCTTGCCCGCGGGGATGGGACGGCTTTGAGTGCGGCGCATGACAGCATCGATGTCTGAATCGTACCACATGTTCAACGCGCCTGACGCACCGCCGCCAATCGCGATGAACAAAATCGCGCAAAAGCCGATAAACGGGTGCACCGGAGTAGGGGCCGCCAGCAAACCCACAAAGGCTGTAAACACAACAAGCGACATCACACGAGGTTTGAGCAAGGCAAAAAAATCGCCGAACTGGGCCTCGTTTTCAATTGGCTTGGCGTCAAAGCTGGTGTCGCTCATGGGGTATTGTCCGCTCGGTCGTTTCAGTGCGTCGTCTAGGATCGGTAGCGATGTCAAGGTGGGCGCAATGGTAGCGCCGACCTTGATTTTTTAAAGTGGGGCAAAGCCCCAAGCTGGCTTAGTTGGTCAAGAAGGCGCTGACATCAACATAATCTGCACCGCCTTTGTTGGCCTCGAACCAAGCTTCATAAGCCGCTTGGGACACCACTTTGACAGTGATGGGCATATAAGCGTGGGCAATGCCGCAAAGCTCGGAGCACTGACCAAAATAGATGCCTTCGCGCTCAGGTGTGAACCAAAGCTCAGCTGTACGGCCAGGAACGGCGTCCTGCTTTACGCCAAAGGCTGGAATGGTCCAAGAGTGGATCACGTCCGCGCCAGTGATGCGCATTACAATTGTTTTGTTCACTGGAACAACAATCGCAGTGTCGGTGGCCAACAGGAATTCGTCTTTGGAATAGCCTGCTTCAACCAGTTGTGCTTCGACATCAGCCGACATGCGGTTTTCGCCGCCTGTGGCAGGTGAGCCGATCATGTAGCTTTCAAACGCCAGCTCTTCTTCGCCAACATATTCATAGCCCCAGTACCATTGGTACCCTGTGACCTTGATTGTGATATCCCCTTCAGGGATTTCTTGCTGGTTGAAAAGCACTGGCAGGGAGAAGGCGCCAATGACAATCAAAATCGCGATAGGAGCAAGCGTCCAGATGATTTCGATTGGTGTGTTGTGGGTAAAGCTGGCCGGATTTGGGTTGGCGCGGCGGTTGTGGCGGACCATCACATAAGCGATCAGGCCAATCACAAAGAGGCTGATGATCGTGATGATGACGAGCAGCAGATTATCAAGGCCCTGCAGCTGTGTTGCCAGACTGGTTGCAGCAGGCTGAAAGCCCATCGCGCCATCAACAGGCTTCCCCACCACTTCGAGGTCTTGCGCCAGGGCCGGCGCGGCAAGAACGGTGGCCGTCAGGCCCGTCAGCATGGTCTTCAATTGCATATCTCACCCTGATAGGTTGCGAATTTGTTTGTTTACAGAAAAGAGCGGGCCTCGGTGAAAACCGATTCCCGCGCCTCCCATTGCGTTCTGGGTGTTTAAAATCATATTCTGATGCACCTATAAAGTACCCCCCTTGCGGCAAAGCGCCGCTTTTTTTGATCCAGATCAAATCGAGGCCCCCATGAGTGACGCTCCATTCCGTCCATTTGAGACACATCTTGACCTAGAACGCAGCACATCTTTGCTGCGCGAAGCCCTGTCCGGGGCCGAAGATGGTGAGTTGTTTTTGGAGCGTAAGCGCTCGGAAACATTGGTGTTTGACGATGGCCGGGTTCGAACTGCCAGCTATGATGCTTCCGAAGGGTTTGGCCTGCGTGCCGTCAACGGAGAGGTGGCGGGCTATGCCCATGCAACAGAAATCAGCGAATCTGCTCTAAAGCGGGCATCCGAGACTGCGCGGCTCGCTGTTGGCCAAGGTGGCGGCACAATGGCACCGCCGCCCAGCGGAACCAACCGCCGTCTTTATACGGATTCCGATCCGATTGCAGGTGCGGATTTTCCGGTAAAGATTGAAACGCTTCGCGAAATCGATGCCTTTGCAAGGGAAATGGACAGCCGTGTTGTGCAAGTCACGGCAACGATTGCCGCCTCGCTGCAAGAAATCGCGATTTTGCGGCCCGAAGGCGGGCTGGTCACGGACGTGCGCCCGATGACGCGTGTCAATGTCAGCGTCATCGTCGAAGAGAATGGCCGCCGCGAATCCGGCACCGCAGGCGGCGGAGGCCGTGTTGCCTTGGACGGATTGCTGGATTCGCGCGACTGGCAGTCAAAGGCACGCGAAGCGTTGCGGATTGCCTTAGTCAACCTTTCGGCTGAACCGGCACCGGCTGGCGTGATGGACATTGTGCTAGGCCCCGGTTGGCCCGGTATTTTGTTGCACGAAGCCATTGGGCACGGGCTGGAAGGGGATGCCAATCGCAAGGGGGCGTCGGTTTTTGCCGGTTTGATGGGGCAGCAAGTTGCGGCCAAAGGGGTGACGGTGCTGGATGACGGCACAATTCCTGATCGCCGTGGTTCCATTTCGGTGGACGACGAAGGCACACCATCTGGCAAAAACACTTTAATCGAAGACGGTATTCTGGTCGGTTACATGCAAGACCGGCAAAATGCCCGCTTGATGGGGGATGTTCCAACGGGAAACGGCCGCCGTGAAAGCTTTGCGCATGTTCCGATGCCGCGCATGACCAACACATATATGATGGGTGGCAAGGATGATCCGGCCGATATTGTGGCTGGTTTGGAAGACGGCATTTGGGCTGTCGGCTTTGGCGGTGGTCAGGTTGATATTACCAATGGAAAGTTCGTGTTTTCCTGCACCGAAGCCTACCGTGTCAAAAACGGCAAGGTTGGCGCACCCGTCAAGGGGGCGACGTTGATCGGCGACGGCGCCAATGCGTTGAAACGCATTCAGGCGCTTGGCAATGACATGGCGCTTGATCCGGGCATGGGCAATTGCGGCAAGGCCGGTCAATGGGTGCCGGTCGGGGTTGGACAGCCCACCGTACGTATCGGTGGCCTAACTGTTGGCGGAGCTGGCAGTTAAAGCATTCGATTATGAATGAACTGAATGGGAACGATTCTTCCCAAGCATGTGTTTCAGGGTTCAGAGCCCGAAATTTGGGGTCTTTGGCGCGGTTTTCTTGCGCCAAAGACGTTTTTTCACAAAAAGAGAAGTACGTAATTTCAACGCTTTGTAGATAAATCTCACAGAAAGTTTAGACAATTTACCGGTGGTTAACCCTCTGCGCGCTACCTCTTAACGTGCAAGAAGACGGGGACAAGATGCGCGACAACAGCTACTCTTCCACTCACCCCCCACTCCCACCCACCACGGAAGATGACCGTGTGTCTTGGCTTCGTCTCTTGCGATCGCGCCGGGTTGGGGTTGCCACCTTTTGGCGTTTGCTCTCAGAACATGGATCAGCCCAAGAGGCTTTGAAAGCGTTGCCCGATGTGGCCCGCTCTGCCGGTGTGAACCGATACGAGGTTTGCCCAGAGGGGGTTGTTTTTGCGGAACTCAAGGCGGCGCGCTTGCGCGGTGCCCGTCTGATTTGCCAAGGCGACGCGGATTATCCGACAGATTTGGCAACTCTAGCCGATGCGCCGCCGATGCTTTGGGTGCGAGGGGATGCATCCGCTATGGCGCGCCCGATGGTGGCTTTGGTAGGGGCTCGGAATGCATCGTCACTGGGGCTGCGCATGGCGCGGTCCTTGGCAGGTGGCTTGGGGCAGGCAGGGTATTGCGTTGTGTCAGGTCTGGCGCGCGGCATTGATACGGCCGCCCACCTGGAAGCGTTGGATCATTGCACTGTCGCCGTCATGGCGGGCGGCGTGGATGTTCTCTATCCTTCGGAAAACACACGCTTGGCAGAAGATATCATTGCCAAAGGCGGCGCGTTGATCAGTGAACAACCGATGGGCATGCAGCCGATGGCGCGGCATTTCCCAATGCGCAACCGAATTGTTTCCGGTCTCAGCCGCGCAGTTGTTGTGGTCGAAGCCGCAGCAAAATCCGGATCTTTGATAACGGCACGCTGCGCTTTGGATCAGGGACGCGAAGTGCTGGCAGTACCGGGCCACCCGATGGATGCGCGTGCCAGCGGATGCAATATTTTGATCCGCGATGGGGCGCGTTTGGTTCGAAACACAGATGATATTCTAGAGGCTCTGCCGCCTGACATCCAAGCGCCGCAACTAGATTTACCGGGGTTTGAGGAGCCTGCTGTTCAAGAGGCTGCCAAGCCGCAAGGCATACTGCAAGGATTGCCACCGGGACCGGAACCAACCCGTACGCTGCGCGAAACCGCAGCTTTGCATCTACAAATACTGGACCGCTTGGGGCCCTCACCTTTGGCGGAAGATCAGTTGATCCGTGATTTGGGGCAGACGTCCGGTGCGGTGTCTCCGGTTCTCACGGATCTTGAGCTAGATGGCCGTGTCCAGCGCAAACCGGGGGGCTTTTTGTCTTTGGTCCCCGGGGCTGATGACACACGGCATTAGGATCAGTTTGAGCAATATTCCAAAATCACGGGATGCCACTTTGTGCAGAACATCGGATCTGCCCACCACACATCTGTTGCCCCATAGGTTTGATGGGTCGCGACCCATGTCCGGCCGGATTTTTCAAATAGGGCTTGCATGTCTGCGCCACCCCAAAAATCACGATCTTCAAACTCTCGCATGCGGGGGTTTAGATCGTCAAACCCGATCGCCGAACCGCCGGGCCGCACAGGTGTTAGCATACCAAATGCCACATCGCCCTCAACGCGCAGCTCTTGAACAACAAAAACAACGGGTGCGCCAAATGCGAATTCGGCGTGTGGGCGCAAGGCATCCATCAAATCGGCCCGCAGGGCGGTGCCGCGGGCTGGCTCTTCCCATGCTTGTGCTTGAAATGGCATCGCAATTGCCATTGTTAGTGCCAAAGCCAAAGTCATATATCGCATCGGGATACCTCCTTGTTTGGCATCAACCAATAGACCCTCGTCTTGGTTATTTCCATGTGGTTTGGTTGCCCACATTGACAATTCCCCCTTGCACCGCGCATTGTGCGCGGCCATATGCGACCCGCAAGAAGGTCCGAGAATTATTACCAAGAGGTCCAGAGTAAGATGCCTGTCGTTGTTGTAGAATCCCCGGCTAAAGCCAAGACAATCAACAAATATCTCGGCTCCGATTACACGGTTCTGGCCTCCTATGGGCACGTCCGGGATCTGCCGCGAAAAGGAATGGCCGTCGACGCCGACGACGATTTTGCCATGACTTGGGAGATCCCGACCGATTCGCGTAAACATGTCGCAGCCATCGCAGAAGCGCTGAAAACCGACGATGAACTGATCCTCGCAACTGACCCGGATCGTGAAGGCGAGGCGATCAGCTGGCACCTGAAAGAGGCGCTGACCAAGCGTCGGTCGATCAAGAAATCGACCCATGTCAGCCGTGTCACTTTTAACGCCATTACCAAAGCCGCCGTAACCGAAGCTATGGCCAATCCGCGCGACATCGACACGCCGCTGGTCGAGGCCTATTTGGCCCGACGCGCGCTGGACCGGTTGGTAGGTTTTGGCCTGTCGCCCGTTCTTTGGCGTAAGCTGCCGGGTGCTAAGGCCGCAGGCCGCGTGCAATCGGTATCGTTGCGCCTGATCGTTGAACGCGAGATGGAAATCGAAGCCTTTAACCCGCGAGAGTATTGGACCGTAAGGGCGCAGCTTACGACGCCGCGAGGCCAAAGCTACGAGGCCCGTCTGACCAGCCTGGCGGGCAAGAAACTCGATAAATTTGACCTTGAGAATGCCACGCAGTCTGAATTGGCGGTGCAGGCGATTGCCTCGCGGACGCTAAAGATCACCAGCGTTGAAGCCAAGCCTGCCAGCCGGAATCCATCGGCACCTTTCATGACCTCGACCTTGCAGCAAGAAGCGAGCCGTAAATTCGGAATGGGGGCCCGTCAAACCATGAACGCGGCCCAGCGTTTGTATGAAGCAGGGCACATCACGTACATGCGGACGGATGGCATCGATATGGCCCCGGAAGCTGTGACGGCGGCCCGCGATGCGATTGCGGATCGCTATGGCGCGCAATACGTGCCGGACAGCCCGCGGGTTTACAAAAACAAGGCCAAGAACGCCCAAGAAGCGCACGAATGTATCCGCCCGACGGATATGACCCGTGACGCAGTTGCCCTGAAACTGACGGATGACGACCAGCGCAAGCTTTATGATCTGGTTTGGAAGCGGACATTGGCCTGCCAGATGGCCAGCGCCAAATTGGAACGCACCACGGTTGAGATCGGGAGCGATGATGGGCAGGTTGGTCTGCGTGCAAGCGGCCAAGTTGTTCTGTTTGATGGCTTTTTGAAAATCTATGAAGAGGGCCGCGACGAGCCGGTCGAAGATGACGACAAGCGCCTGCCGCAAATTATGATGGGCGAGGCCGCCGGTTTCGGGGCCGGTGCCATGCAATCGGCCTATGACAAAGCGTCTGGTACCGGTGGTGCCTTGGTAGATGATGGCAAAATGCAAAGCTGTGACGCCGCAGTGCTGTCCAAAGACGCCGCTGTTTTGGCCTTGCAGAGCTTCACCCAACCGCCGCCCCGCTACACCGAAGCAACGCTTGTGAAACGCATGGAAGAATTGGGCATCGGACGACCCTCCACCTATGCGTCGATCCTGACCCGTCTCGAAGAGCATTCCTATGTTCGCAAGGAACAAAACCGTCTGTTCCCCGAGGAGCGCGGCCGGATTGTGACGATCTTCTTGCTCAATTTCTTCAAGAGATACGTTGAATATGACTTCACCGCCGCCTTGGAAAGTGAGTTGGATCACGTTTCAGCTGGCGAAACAGAATATGTTGACGTCCTGACCAAGTTCTGGCGCGATTTCTCGGTTGCGATTGCGGAAACCACGGAACTGCGTGTGTCCGAAGTTCTGGATGTTTTGGACGATGCTCTGGCTCCTCAACTGTACCCACCGCGCGAAGACGGCAGTGATCCTCGGATTTGCCAGAAATGTGGCACGGGTCAATTGCATTTGAAGACGTCGCGCACTGGTGGTTTTGTCGGGTGCGGCAACTATCCTGAATGCACCTACACCCGTCCCATTGCGGGCGAAGGTGCAGAAGGCGAAGAGAAGCTGCTTGGCGAAGATGCAGGTGACGAGATCTGGCTGAAGGACGGGCGCTTTGGCCCCTATGTTCAGCGCGGGGATGTGACACCCGAAAATAAAAAACCTAAGCGGACATCCTTGCCGCAAGCCCGTCATGGTGGATGGCCCAAGGATGAAACGACGCTGGAACAAGCGATACAATTGCTCAGTCTGCCGCGCAATGTTGGGGATCACCCCGAGGGTGGGCGCATCAGTGGTAATTTGGGGCGTTTCGGACCCTATATCATGCACAAACTGCCCGGGGATGAAAAACCGGTGTACGTCAACTTCAAACAATACAACGAGATGTTTGAGGTGGGGATGAACCATGCGGTCGAATTGCTTGCGCATAAACGCGCAAACCCGGGTCGCGGCCGCGGTGCGGCTGCCAAAGCGCTTCGCGAATTGGGCGATCACCCCGACGGCGGGGCAATGAGCATCATGGAAGGGCGCTACGGTCCGTATGTAAAGTGGGAAAAGGTCAATGCCACGATCCCGAAGGGTACGGAACCCAAGGATGTGACCGTCGAAATGGCGGTTGAGTTGATCACAGAAAAGACCAACAAAGCCCCAAAGAAAAAGGCTGCCCCAAAGAAGAAGCCGGCAGCTAAAAAGCCGGCGGCCAAGAAAACCACCGCTAAAAAACCTGCCGCCAAGAAGGCCGAAGGGGAGGAATGATTTCAATGCCCGGTTAACCGCCGGGCATTTTGATTTCCCATTTCGACCTTGTTCAAGTGCCAAGGCATTGCGTTCTCTTTTGAAGAACCGGGCCGCTCCGGTGTCTACGGAGCGGATTTTTTTATCAACTTGCGCGTGGATGATTCTTTGTCATGGCACCGTCTGGGTCTGATTTTCCGTTTTCCAGTTGGTCAGAACCCTCTGGACGCTGGGACGCTGATTTTCACCAAGAATTCCTGAGTTTTGGGTCTGGTCTGCCTTGAAATCTGGATCGGGTCACTGTCCTTAATAGACTAAATAGGTTGGTGAATTTCGCTTTATCTGGAGTAAATCAACCTTTGAGTGTTTTCTGATATTGAATACGCCCACTTAAATTAAGCGGGAATTTCGCCATATAGATGTACAATTTTGGGTTGAGCTGATCTCCGCCTTTGCTGCGTTGCGGCGAACTAGTTGACAGGTTAACTATCTGGCGTCACAACTCCTTGCATCCACGTGTTCCAAGGGAGGACATCATGAAAAAAGTATACGGCTCGGCCGCAGAAGCGCTCGACGGCGTGCTGCAGGACGGGATGCTGGTTGCGTCAGGCGGATTTGGTCTATGCGGCATCCCAGAATTGCTTCTTGAAGCGATCAAGCAAAGCGGTGTCAAAGATCTGACTTTTGCGTCTAACAATGCAGGTGTTGATGATTTTGGCATCGGTATTTTGTTGCAGACCAAGCAGGTCAGCAAAATGATCTCGTCCTATGTGGGTGAAAATGCAGAGTTCATGCGCCAGTACCTGAGCGGAGAGTTGGAGCTTGAATTCAACCCTCAGGGCACTTTGGCGGAACGTATGCGCGCTGGCGGGGCCGGTATTCCCGGGTTCTACACCAAGACCGGTGTTGGTACTGTCATTGCCGAGGGCAAGGACCACAAGGATTTCAACGGCGAAACCTACATTATGGAAGAAGGCATCGTTGCTGATCTGGCCATTGTGAAGGCATGGAAAGCTGATGAAACCGGCAATCTGGTGTTCCGTAAAACTGCGCGCAATTTCAACGCCCCGGCCGCGACTTGCGGTAAACTGTGCATCGTTGAAGTCGAAGAAATCGTGCCGACAGGCTCGCTTGACCCCGACACTATCCACCTGCCAGGTATCTATGTGCATCGCATTATTCAGGGCGATCACGAAAAGCGGATTGAACAGCGTACTGTACGCAAGCGGGAGGACGTATAATGGGTTGGGATCGTAACCAAATGGCGGCCCGCGCCGCACAAGAATTGCAAGATGGCTGGTATGTGAACCTTGGTATCGGCATCCCGACATTGGTCAGCAACTACATCCCCGAAGGGGTTGAAGTGACCTTGCAGTCTGAAAACGGCATGCTGGGAATGGGTCCGTTTCCCCTTGAGGGCGACGAAGACGCAGATCTGATCAACGCTGGTAAACAGACCATTACCGAACTGCCTCAGACAGCCTATTTCGACAGTGCGCAAAGCTTTGCGATGATCCGTGGTGGCAAGATTGCTATGGCGATCCTTGGCGCGATGGAAGTTGCTGAAAACGGCGATCTTGCGAACTGGATGATCCCCGGCAAGCTGGTCAAAGGCATGGGCGGCGCGATGGATCTGGTTGCAGGTGTTGGCCGCGTCGTGGTCGTGATGGACCACACCAACAAACACGGTGTGTCCAAGGTTCTGAAGGAATGTACGCTGCCCCTGACAGGTCAGAAAGTTGTTGACCGTATCATCACCAACTTGGGTGTGATGGATGTTGTCGAAGGCGGATTGAAGTTGGTGGAACTGGCCGATGGCGTCAGCGAAGAAGAGTTTCGTGCCGCGACCGAAGCCACACTGGTTTAATCGACAGTTAGCGAAGAATACGAAGGCCGCAGCGGGATTGCTGCGGCCTTTTTTCTTTGTTTGGCGGAGCTGAACAGTCAGGGTAAATCTAACGACCCGCTGATCCGGCCGTCTTCCAGCATCACTTGGACGCCGGGCAAGGGACCAAGACAAAGCGCACCACCGGGGCTTTCACTTGTGCCGTTTGGGCAGGTATTTCCGGTTTTGGGGCAGGCGCAGGCGGCTTCACGAACAGTGCATCCCGCGCGGCAGGCCTGAGCTGACACGATCAACGTCAATGGCCGCATCCCATCCAATTCAAAACCAGCCGCCGCAAGACGGGCTTCGACACTTGCAATGGTGGTTGGGTCCAGATTTTGCCATCTTAGATTGCGCTCTTGTGCCGAAGTGGGGAGCGCGGCTGATATGGAAAGGACTAGGGTTGCGACCAAGCGAAGCATTATGTGCCTCCGGAATTTTTCTAATGCCTGCCAATTAGAGCACTGTGCCGCCGGCGGCACAAAGTGGCATGATTGACGGTCAGACATTCCATACCGTTGTCGCAAAAAAAAGGCAGGCTCCGCTAAGGGAGCCTGCCTCTAGGAAATTGCGCCAGATTGGGAGGAGGGGCGCAATTATCCTGATCAACCCCGAAGGGTTGGTATACTTATGCAGTCGCTTTTTTCGCGGCTTTGGAAACGTCGTCAGTTGCTTTTTTAACTGCGGCAGTTGCATCTTCCTGCAGGTCTTTGCCAGCGGCCATCAGCAGCTCAACAGTGTCCATCTGAACTTTTTTCGCGATTTCAGCGAAGGCAGCCATGTTTTCGGCAGCAACTTCGGCCTGAGCGGATGCGAAATCGGTTGCGGCTTTTGCGTAGTCAGCTGGGTCTGCTTTTACGGCAGTCATTTCGGCCAGTTTGGCCAAAGTGTCTTTTGTCCAAGAAGCGGACAGCTCGGAAGACTTTTCAGCAGCTTGCAGCGCAACGCCGGCCAGCTTTTCGTTCATGGTCGCTTGCGATTTGAACGCGTCTTCCATGGCTTTTGTGTCTACGGGGAATGCACCCAAAGCGTCTTTGAGTACAGCGGTGAAATCTTGTGCTTGTGCCATTTTACAAATCCTTGTCTCCGCTGCTCCCGGGCCCACCCCGTTCGCTGCGTCTGAAAACAATATGCATGCTGCGGTGCAGCATTTCAAGTGAAATTTCTGCACCGCAGCGAATAATTTGTAAGTTACTGTTTTTGCTTTACAGCTTTAATCTGAACATAGGTTCCGGGGGCTGGTCCAAGAGATGGGTAGGCAGAATCACCCGGGATGCGGGCCTCTGTTTTCTTGCCAGAGCGTTTATTCAGCCAAGCTTCCCACTGAGGCCACCACGATCCATCATGCCGCGTAGCGGTATCCTTCCAGCTGTCGAAGTCACCAGACAGGTCGGCGTTCAGGAAGTGACCGTATTTCACTTTGCTTGGTGGGTTCACGATGCCAGCAATATGACCGGATTCGCCCAAAACAAAGGTTTTAGATCTCGATCCCATTTGCTGTACGCCGCGATAAACATCACGGGCCGCAGCAATGTGGTCGGTCTCGGTGGCAATGGACATCAACGGAACATCGACATCCTTAAGGGCCAGCGTTTCGCCAAAGAGTTCAAACGTACCTTCGGAGAATTCGTTGCGCTGACACAGACCGCGCAAATACTGCATGGTCATCTTGCCCGGCAAATTGGCTCCGTCGCCGTTCCAATACAGCAAATCAAAGGCGGGCGGCGTTTCGCCCATCATGTAGCTTTTGATCGCGGGACCATAGATTAAGTCGTTTGACCTAAGATAGGAAAAGGTCCGTGCCATGATAAAGGATGACAGCATCCCTTTGTTGTCGATTTCCTCTTCGATGCCGTCGATAAAATCATTTTGCAAGAAGGGGGTAAATTCACCTTGATCGCTAAAGTCGGTTAGCGTCGTAAAAAAGGTCGCGGATTTGACCAGTTTTTTCTTGCGCTTTTTCAGCAAAGCCAAGGTCAGCCCAAGGGTTGTACCTGCAATACAATATCCAACCGCATTGACCTGCTCGGTTCCGCAGATCTCACGCGCGACATTCATCGCGGTCATGTACCCCTCTTCGATGTAGTCTTCGAGACCGACGTCCGAATAGGCTTCGTCGGGGTTGATCCAGCTGACGACGAACAAAGTGTATCCTTGATCAACGATCCAGCGAATGAGGCTGTTCTTTTCTTTGAGATCCAGAATGTAAAACTTGTTGATCCAAGGCGGGAACAAGACAATGGGCAGTTCCTGAACCTTTTCAGTGGTCGGAGAATACTGGATCAGTTCCATCATGCGGTTGCGATAGACAACCTCGCCTTTGGCGGTGGCAATGTTGCCGCCGACATTAAAGGCGCTTTCATCCACCAGCCGCACGATCATCTCGCCGTTGTTGGCTTCGACATCTGCCACCAGATTTTCCAACCCTTTGACCAGGCTTTCACCATCCGTTTTTATCGCCTTTTCCAAGGCGTCGGGGTTGGTGGCAAAAAAGTTGGTCGGGGCCAGCATGTCTGTGATTTGCTGGGCAAAGAAACGCAAACGACGTTTTTCAGTCGGGTCAAGATCTTCGATGTTCTCAACCGCTTTGCGAATGGCTTCGCCGTTGATCTGATACTGTTGCTTGATAAAATTGAAGTAGGGGTTCGAGTTCCACAAAGGGTTCGCAAAACGGCGATCATCGGGAACAATATTATCAGGCGCTTCCATTCTTCCGCCGGAGAAGGCTTTTTGGGCCTCAGCGAAATGCTGCATGGTTTGCCCCCAATAATGCACTTGCTGTTCGATCAGCTTGGCGGGGTTTTGCAAGGCTTCTTGCCAATAGGCCTGACCGGCCTTCGCATAGAGAGTTGCTTCTGGACCGCTCAGAGATGCCGGAGTTTTTTGTTTCTTGGTTAATGCCGAAACGAGCCGCTGTTGCAGCTCCTCAATTCTGGCCAAATTCGCTTCCATTCGGGCGCGGCTTTGGCCTGCGTCAAGTTCGTTCGTTGTCATTGATGCAAATTCCCCCTATCTTCGCATCTGCAGCATAACGTCGACTTGCCATTGCGGCAAAGCGACTAATTGGCTCGGGGCGATCGGCGCGAAAGAATGCGCCACCTTTGACACGGTAAGGAGTGGCAAGCATGCGTTATATGGCGACCTATGATTTGATGGAAACGGTGCGCAACACCAACCAATGGCTTGGCGCGACCGCCAAGACGATGGCATCTTATCCTGCGTTTTCTTTGTTTCCGAACCCGGCGTTGGAATGGGCCGCTGCATGGGGCGAGGTGACTGAGCGCACATTTGAACGCATGGTCGTGAAACCTGATTGGGGCATTCGCACCTTTACCTGTGAAGACGGCAAAGACCATCTTGTGAACGTTGAAACCGTGGTCGAAAAGCCATTTGGCGATTTGATCCACTTTGATGTGTCGGGCCGCAAAGAGCAGCCGCGTAAAATCTTGCTGGTTGCGCCAATGTCCGGGCACTATGCAACACTGCTGCGTTCAACAGTTAAGTCATTGATTGTAAATTGCGAAGTCTACATTACCGATTGGCACAACGCCCGTGACATTCCTGTGTCCGCTGGCAAATTTGATGTCGAGGACTACACGCTCTACCTCATGGAATTCATGAAGGAAATGGGGCCGGATACGCATGTAATCGCGATCTGCCAGCCTGCTCCTTTGACGCTGGCCGCAACCGCCTATCTAGCCGAGATGAACCCGGATGCGCAGCCACGTACACTGACATTGATCGGTGGCCCCATTGACCCAAGCGCGGCTCCAACCGAAGTGACGGACTTTGGTCACAGCGTCACAATGGGCCAACTTGAAGAAACAATGATCCAGCGCGTCGGGTTCAAATTCAAAGGCGTTGGCCGGATGGTTTATCCGGGCCTTTTGCAGCTTGCCTCTTTCATGTCGATGAACGGCGAACGACATTCGCAGGCATTTAAAGATCAAATCATGCGCGTGAGTCGCGGTGAAGCTTCGGATCACGATGCGCACAATAGATTCTATGATGAATATCTGGCCGTGATGGATATGCCCGCCGAGTTCTACCTGTCGACGGTTGAGCGGATCTTCAAAAACGGTGAGATTGCGGCCAACGAGTTTGTGGTCGATGGGCACAAAGTTGATATGGGCGCGATCACCAATGTTGCGGTGAAAACTGTCGAAGGGTCCAAGGATGACATTTCCGCGCCGGGCCAATGCGTTGCTGCGCTTGATCTGTGCACCAGCCTGCCAGACGACATGAAGGCGTCACATCTTGAAGATGGTGCAGGTCACTATGGGATTTTCGCGGGCAAAAGCTGGCGCAATAATATCCGGCCTTTGGTGCTGGATTTCATTGATGCCAATGCCGGGCCCAAAAAGCCAGTTGTTGCGAAAAAAGCCAAGCTAAAGTCCGTGGGCACCGACGCGGCCTAGTTGACCGGTAGAAATATTGTTAAAAGGGGCGCGCCAATGGCGCGCTCTTTTCGTTTCGTCCTTTCGCCTCCGGCGACGTCCTCAGGCTGGCGTCCAGCCTAAGGCAAGCGCCCGCTATAGGCCGTCGAATTCGCACAGAACATGGATATCCATTCCCATGGCTTCAAGCTTTTTGCGCCCGCCCAGTTCTGGAAGATCAACGATAAAGGCGCAGCCGATAATTTCTCCGCCGAGGCGTTCGATCAATTTGATACCGGCCTCTGCGGTGCCACCGGTGGCTAGCAAATCGTCAACAATAAGGACTTTTTCACCGGGTTGAATGGCGTCATCGTGGATTTCGACAACGGCTTCTCCATATTCCAGAGTGTATTCTTCGGCGATCACTGCACCAGGCAGTTTGCCCTTTTTGCGAATCGGAACAAAGCCGGCCGAGAGCTGGTGTGCGACTGCACCGCCAAGGATAAAGCCACGTGCTTCGAGCCCGATCACTTTGTCAAACTGAACGCCTGCATAGGGGTGCAACAATTGATCGATGGCCATGCGAAACCCGCGTGGGTCGGCAAACAGCGTTGTGACATCGCGAAACAAAATACCTTCGTGCGGGAAATCCACAATGGTGCGGATGTAGTCTTGGACCTGTGGTTTGCCTGCGGGCATTGCAGCCTCCTGCGCAGTGAAATAAGCCGTGCTGTAATGTCTGAGCGTGGGGGCGAGCGCAAGGGGTCAGCGGGTCGCGCCCCCAAAGTCCGTGATTAGGTCCGGCGCAATGTTGCGGTGAAAATGCCCATTGCGATCAAGACTGCACCGCCGCCGCGGGTCAGCGACGTGATAACAGAGGGCCGTGCGATCCAGGACCGCAATCGATCAGCGGCAAGTGCGTAGGCCAAGGCGTTCAGAGTAGCGAGGCCGACGAACGTACTGATGAGAATGGAAAACTGGGGCAAAAGGGGCGCTGCGCTGTCGACGAACTGCGGCACAAAGGCGATGAAGAACGCTATGCTTTTTGGGTTCAAGGCAGTGACGGCGGCATTATGGGCAAAGATACCTTTGGCCGAGATTTCGGTTTCCGGCAGTGTTAACCCATCGGCGGGGGCCGAACGGATCAGTTTGATACCGAGGTAGACGAGGTATGCCGCGCCAACCCATTTCAGCACCACAAACAACGTGGCCGAGGTTGCCACCAATGCACCAAGCCCAGCCAGCGACAGGCTCATGGCGATGAAATCGCCCGTGGCCACACCTGCGGCCGAGGCAACGGCAACCGAGCGGCCTTTGGATAGGGCGTAGCTAAGCACCAGCAAAATGGTGGGGCCGGGGATTAACAGCAAGACACAGGTGGCGGCAACAAAGGCAAGCCATAGATCGAAACTCATGGGTTACTCCGGTGGGTAGTGGCGCTGCAGGGCCATAATATCTTGCGGGCCAAGGGTTTTTGAGGCGTTGCTGTCTTGGGAAAAGATCGACACCCCTTCGTAGGCGGGGTTTCGAATGTCTGTCAATAGGCCAAGTGATTGGGTCAACTCTTCGAGCATCGCGCTTTCGTAGCTGCGGATATTCAGCCGGTTTCCAAATACGATGGTGCTGCGGAAGATGATTCCGTTGGTGGCCCAGACACTGACACGGGCCCCATTGACAGTTTGGCCATCGACGCCGTCAATGCCGGTCCCTGATATCGGGGCCGTTCCGTCAGTGTCGATGAAATAGATCCGAATATCGGCATCGATCTCGCTTGGCACTTGTTCAAGACGCAGGTTGATGTCCGCTCGGTTCAGATGCTGAATTGCCCGGATCAGCGCCGCACGCGCCCGATTTCGTTTACCGCCAAAAAAGGCGCGATCCACCGGTTGCAGGCTGACTTGCAGTGTCGATCCGGCAGACCAGCGTAGGGTGTTCTTGGAGCAAGCCCCGCCGGGCACCGCAGCGCAAGATACCAATCTATAGAAGGCATCGTCGCTGAGCAGCCCGCTGGTTTCGACAAAATCTTCTGCCGCCACCAGACGCGGAAGAGTTAGGAAAAGAAAAAACCAGCGGAGCATGCGAGGCGGGTTACCCTCGAGGGCCCAAAACACGGCCCGCAACGGCGTCCAGCTTTGCAACCAGCGCCGGATCGCGTTTTTCAGGCGCAGTCATCACCGCATATTCAAGCGCCCGATCACAGCCATGCGGGCAGGACGCACGGGTGACACCAAGGCGGGCAGGCAGGCCGCGCACCATCCCGCGCCCTTTTTCGGAATTGCCCATAAGCGTTTTGATGATATCGCTGACGTCGACTTCTCCGTGATCCGGGTGCCAGCTGTCATAGTCGGTGACCATGGCGATAGACGCATAGCAAAGCTCTGCCTCGCGGGCCAATTTCGCCTCGGGCATATTGGTCATCCCGATGACGTCTGCCCCCCACTGTTCGCGGTACAGTCTGGATTCCGCCAAAGTAGAGAATTGCGGCCCTTCCATCGCCAGATAGGTGCCGCCTTTGTGGATCGTAACACCTGCCTCAACTGCGGCGTCGTAGCATGCATCGGACAGGCGCGGGCAGGTGGGGTGAGCAACACTGACATGGGCCACACAACCTGCTCCAAAAAACGATTTCTCCCGGGCAAAGGTGCGATCAATAAACTGATCTACAACAACAAAATGGCCCGGTGCGAATTCTTCTCGAAAAGAACCACAAGCCGAGACTGAGATGACATCCGTAACCCCAAGCCGTTTGAGCGCATCGATATTGGCGCGATAGGGCACTGTGGTAGGGCTATGAACATGGCCGCGACCGTGGCGGGGCAAAAAGGCCATTTTAACACCGTGCAATGAGCCGGTCAGAATTTGATCCGAGGGCACCCCCCAAGGGCTGGCGACATCGACCCAAGATGCATCTTCCAACCCGTCAATGTCGTAAATTCCCGAACCGCCGATCACGCCGATCATTGTCTGTGTCATATTTATGCGCCTGTTGGTGAAATCATTGAAAGCCATTTTGCACATAGCGGCAGAAAAAGAAAAGCCGTGGCCCCTGACAGCTGTGTGAACAATTTCCGGCAGATCGCCGTACAACAAGTTTCTGCACGGGATAAAGTGAGCCAAGTGGCGTTGATCGCTGAACAAAACCGGCTCAAATTCGTTTGGCCGAAATTGCCAGTTCGGTTTCGACCGGTTTTGGGGTAAGATCGAAGATGGACGCCGGTGCCCCGAGCGGCGATGGCCGTTTCAGGCCTGGCCGCAACAAAAGGCAGCTTTTCGTTACGAAATCGCAACCGATCGGGCATAAGACTGGCCTTTCGGGCAGCAGTGGAGTAACCGGCCCTGCGCGACCCACGAACAGGATACCCTATGAAACGAGCCATTCTGGCTGCTTTTGCCAACCGCCTCGCCATGCCCGATCTAAGTTTGATGCCAAAAGAGGGACTTACTGTGGCCCGCCTGCGGATCGAACTGCTTGCCGGCTTGACCGTTGCCTTGGCATTGGTCCCCGAAGCCGTCGCCTTTGCCTTTGTGGCAGGGGTCCACCCGCTGGTTGGGCTTTATGCTGCCTTTATGGTTGGCCTTGTAACGGCGCTGTTTGGCGGCCGTCCGGGGATGATTTCCGGTGCCACGGGCGCATTGGCCGTTGTCATGGTGGCGCTGGTGGCTCAGCACGGGGTAGAATATCTGTTCGCCACCGTGGTTCTGATGGGGATCTTGCAGGTTTTTGCAGGTATCATGCAGTGGGGTAAATTTATTCGCCTTGTGCCGCACCCGGTTATGTTGGGCTTTGTAAATGGCCTCGCGATTGTGATTTTCCTTGCGCAAATGGGCCAGTTCAAGGTGCCCGGATCCGTGGTGAAAACGGCAGAAGGGATGAGCGCAGGAACATGGCTGACCGGAATGCCGCTCTTCTTGATGTTGGGATTGACCGTTCTGACAATGGCAATCATCTGGGTGATGCCGCGTATTTCACGCTCCGTGCCCGCGCCTTTGGCTGGTATTGGCATCGTGGCAGCGTTGGTTATTGGCTTTGGCCTTGATGTGCCGCGTGTGGGCGATATGGCTTCTATCCAAGGCGGGCTGCCGCCGTTTCATATTCCGGAGGTTCCACTTGATTGGGAAACCTTGCAGATCATCTTGCCTTATGCTGTCATTTTGGCAGCAATTGGCCTGATTGAATCGCTTCTGACGCTGAACCTTGTCGGTGATATGACCGGTGAGCGCGGCGGTGCCAGCCAAGAATGCATCGCACAGGGCGGCGCTAACATTCTGACCGGTTTCTTCGGCGGTATGGGCGGTTGTGCCATGATCGGCCAATCAATGATCAACGTAAAATCCGGTGCGCGGACCCGAATTTCCGGTATCGCAGCCGCATTGTTCTTGCTGATCTTTATTCTGTTTGCGTCCGGGTTGATCGAATTGATCCCGCTCGCTGCTCTCGTCGGTGTGATGTTCATGGTTGTGATTGGCACCTTCGCGTGGAATTCCCTGACCATTTTGCGCAAAGTGCCGCTGACAGATGCCTTTGTCATCTTGCTGGTGACTGTTGTAACTGTAATGGAAGACTTGGCCGTAGCGGTTGTGGTCGGTGTTATCGTCTCGGCTTTGGCTTACGCTTGGAACAACGCGCGCCGTATTCATGCGACCAACCAGATGACGGAGGATGGTGCCAAGGTTTATGCCATCGAAGGGCCGCTGTTCTTTGGATCTTCTGATGGTTTCACAGAGTTGTTTGACGTTGGCGGTGACCCTGAAAAAGTCATCGTTGATTTCAAGCTAAGCCGCGTTGTCGATCAATCGGCATTGCAAGCAATCGAAGCCGTGGCCGGCAAATACGAGATGGCAGGCAAGTCCATCCAGCTGCGCCATCTGAGCCGCGATTGTCATAAACTGCTGAACAAAGCGGGTCACTTGATGGTCGATAGTGACGATGACCCCGATTACCAGATTGCTGCGGATTACGAGGTGCGCACCGGCATCTTGGGCGGACACTGATATCAAAGAGGGGGCCTAGCGCCCCCTCTTTTCGTTTGAACTTTTGATGTGCCTAACGCCTATTGCGGCGCGAATACTTTGAGGTCATCTACACTGCCGCCGTTTAGGGCAGCCTGTGCCAAAGCAATGCGATCCAGCGGCCAATTCCACCATTCCAGCGCATTCAGGTCCGATATCTCGTCGTCTGTATAGCGCATTCGGACCACGCGGGCAGGGTTGCCCGAAACCACTGCGTAGTCCGGCACAGTGCCACGCACAACGGATCCTGCCCCCACAATGACCCCGTTTCCGACGTGTGCTCCGGGTAGGATCAATGCCCCATAGCCAATCCAAACATCATTGCCGATGGTCATATCGCGGGTATCCGGCTGGTACCCCACTCTGGTTTCCGGTGCGAAAACCGCAAAAGGAAAGGTGCTGGGCCCTTTGGTTTCATGGTTGGCAGAACTGGTTATGAACCGCACCCCATGGGCGATCTGGCAGAATTTGCCGATTGTCAGCAATTCTTGGCTAAAGGGGAAAAGATAGGGGGCCAGATGCATGGCCCACTCTGCTGGCGGATCAAAATCGGACGCATAGCTAAAATCGCCAACCCGCATACGCGGATGGCTAACGACTTGATTGAGAAAGACAGTGCCTTTGTGGCCGGTGCCATCAGGCAGGGTAATTGGATAGGCGCGGGTGGCGTCTGGTAGGGACATGATGTCTCCTTTGAAATCTGTGACTGTTCAGCGGTTCAAAGGTTCTGGTCCATCACGCCCTCCATTGTTTAAACCGAGCATAATCGATGTTGTCCGGTGCCGTCCAGTTCCTCTATTCGCCCGGACGCTTTAGGCTGAACACTTCGCGGACGGTGGCGAAATCGCGATACCCCAGGCGAGACACAGGGTTAAAGCTGAGGACGTCAAAGATACCGTCCCGCAGGCAATCGTCGCGCATATGCACACCGGTGACTTCGCCGAATACCGCAAAATTTGCCTCGCCTGGAAGTTGGAGGATTTGCGTCAACTTGCATTCCAGTGACGCAGGAGCATCGGCGACGCGGGGGGCGCTGATGGTTGTGCATTCGGCCTTGGATATACCTGCGGCGTCAAATTCATCGACATCGCGTGGTAGCGCGGCTGAGCTGTCATTCATTTGCTGTTGCAGGGCCTCCGAGACAACATTGACGCAAAACACACCGGTTTCACGGATATTGGCGAGACTGTCCTTGGCAGTCGTAGATGAAAACATCACCTGCGGCGGAACATATGCCACGGCGTTAAAAAAGGAATAGGGGGCAATATTGTCGCCTTCGGACCCACGGGTCGAGATCCAGCCGATCGGGCGCGGTGTGACGATTGCATTGAACGGGTTGTGCGGCAGGCCGTGGCCTTCTTCGGGGCGATAGAACAATTTTCGAGCTTCCTATTTGCGCGGGAATTTATGTCGTGTTACGCGGCTTTGCACCCAAATGCACGAGAGACTGATTTGTTCACGCTATACCCGGAGCGACCTGAAGATTGGTGGGAGGTCGAAGCCCTCTATGACACCTGTTTTGCGCCTGGCCGGACTGCATTGTCGTCCTATCGGCTGCGCGAGGACGTGCTGCCTGTGTCGGGCCTGTGCGTCGTTGCACGCGACGAAGCCGGAATATTGGGCGCTGCGATTCGTTATTGGCCGGTGCTGGTTGGCGGGGCCGAGGTTCTCTTGTTGGGGCCGATCGCTGTTCACCCGACAGCGCAGGGCGAGGGTTTGGGGTCGTCTTTGATTATCGACACTCTTGAACGCGCATCAGAAGCGGGACACGATAGGGTGCTTTTGGTCGGTGATGCGCCATATTATAGGCGCTTTGGTTTCAATCCGTTGCAAGGCGTGATTATGCCGCCGCCCACAAACCCCGAACGTGTTCTAGGGGCGTCACTGACACCGCAAGCTTGGGCTGGGATCAAGGGGACGGTCGAACGAAAGGCTTGAATTTGCGCAAAACGTTCACACATCTGTGACATCGCAAGAGGAGCTTTTCATGAGTGAGACAACTTTGCCGACCCATTCATTGCCGGCTGAAATCACTGTGCTGGCCAATCGCCATCGGGCTGCCAATTCCACAGGAATGCAGGTGTTGCATCTGCTTGGAACACAGGCTGACAGTCTGCTCACCCGGCTGCCTGAAGCGGTAAAAACCGGCTTGGAGGATGCGACCAGCGGAGCGCTACAGGTGGCATTCCACACGGCCAAGTATTCACGCAGCAAGGTTCCTGACCAGCGCGGCTGGTTAAACACGGCTTTTGCTACGGCGATGGGCGCTGTTGGCGGGGCGGGTGGCTTGGTGTCATCACTGGGCGAATTGCCCGTGACAGTGACTGTTTTGATGCGAGCGATCCAAGGTATCGCCGTTGAGCACGGGTTCGACCCCGAAGATCCTGAAATTGCGCGTGAATGTTTGACTGTCTTTGCCTCAGCCGGGCCGCTTGAAGCGGATGATAGCGCTGATGTTGCGTTTTTGTCGGCGCGTTTGGCATTGACTGGGTCGACAGCGCAGCGCCTGATTGCAGCAATTGTACCGCGAATGTCGGTTGTGATGGGGCAAAAACTGGCGGCCCAAGCGGTGCCAGTGATCGGTGCGGCTGCCGGCGCGGCAGTAAACTTTGCCTTCACCAGTTACTACCAGCAAATGGCGCATGTGCATTTTGGATTGCTGGCTTTGTCGCGCGAAACCGGACTGCCAATGGTCACCTTGGTCGGGCAGTTGCGCGATGAGCTGAATAAATAGAAAAACATCCAAGAGGCTTAATCAAATTTTAGGGGAAATACCTTAGGTCTGGTTGGGCAAAAGGGAAATAAACTCCCTTCACCGAATGGGTCTGAACCTTGAAATAGAACCGGCGCGCAAATGACGAAACAGGCGATACCGGACGTCAGGGAGAAAGCAGATCCACACCACGCGTAGAAAAGCGCGATAGGTGCCGCTGGCCAGAATGGTAGGGGCACGCTATGACGTCGAAGACTTTACACCCGGTTATTGGAAGCAATCCACGACCGGGTGTTTTCCATTTTAACCGCAGCCCAAATCGCCGGGCGGTCGTTGGAATTATCCGTTTTGGCGCAAATACTCCATCACAGCTGCGCGAACGGATTCGTCGCCTCTTGCACCGGATTCATCGATCACCTTTCGGATCTCTGCTAGACTATAGCGCATCAGCAAGCTTTTGACCGGACCGATAGAAGCTGGCCGCATCGACAAATTACGCAGCCCCACCGCAGCCAAACACAAGGCTTCGATAGGTCTACCAGCGTCTTCGCCGCAAAAACTAAGGTGCGTATTTGTGCCTTCGCAACGGCCAACAATACCTTCAAGAAAGCTCAGGAACGAGACGCTTAGCGTATCATAACGTCTACGAACCCGTTCATTTTCACGGTCGGCAGCAAAGAAAAATTGCTTAAGATCGTTGCCGCCAATCGATAAAAATTCGACTTCATCAAAGAATTGTTGCGGGGCATAGGCCAGAGATGGTGTCTCCAACATGGCCCCGATCTCAAGACGCTCCGGCACGGCGTGGCCAAGGCGTTTTTCACGCGCCAGAACCGTGTCGACTTCATTTCGGGCCAGTTTGTATTCGCTAAACTGCGCGATAAACGGGAACATAATGGTCAGATTCCGGCCTTCGGCAGCCCGAATAAGGGCCTGTAGTTGCATGCGCATGACTCCGGGTCTGTCCAGGGCCACGCGAATAGCCCGCCAGCCCAGGGCCGGGTTAGGTTCGTCATGCGGCTTCATATAGGGCAGCACTTTGTCGGACCCGATATCAAGCGTTCTAAACACCACCCGCTTGCCTTGGGCCGCATCCAGAACGCGTTTGTAGAGCGCGGCGAGTTCGGTCCGGCGCGGCATTTGGTTGCGAATCAAGAACTGCAATTCGGTCCGAAACAGACCCACACCATTGGCCCCCGAACTTTCCAATGATGGCAGATCTGCCATCAATCCTGCGTTCATTTGCAAACTGATGTAATGCCCGTCTTTTGTGACGCAGTCTGTATCGCGGATCGAGGCATAGCGTTCTTGCGCCTTGGCCTGCATGGCCATTTTGTCCTGGAAGGCCGAAATGAC
This sequence comes from Pelagimonas varians, assembly GCF_003208435.1. Taxonomy (GTDB): domain Bacteria; phylum Pseudomonadota; class Alphaproteobacteria; order Rhodobacterales; family Rhodobacteraceae; genus Pelagimonas; species Pelagimonas varians. The sequence continues at coordinate 45,629 of NZ_QKMF01000022.1, forward strand.
CTGTTCATCGGGACGCAGGTGCACAATGCCCTGATCGCCATCCACAAGGATCTGATCGCCGTTCAAAGCTTCGTTGGTGACCCTGTCTGCGTTGATGATCAGGGGAATGGCCAGTGCCCGCGCCACAATCGCGGCATGTGATCCAACGGAGCCCTCTTCAAGCACGACCCCTTTGAGACCGCGCCCATATTCCAAAAGTTCTGCCGGCCCAATGTTGCGGGCAATCAGCACAGGATCCGGCGGCATTTCAGAACCGGTTTCGCGGCCCTGTCCGGTCAAGATCCGCAGCAGACGGTTCGAAAGATCATCCAGATCGTGAAGCCGTTCGCGCAAGTAGCCGTCGGAGATCTGGCTCATCCGCGCCCGTGCTTGGGATTGTTCTTTTTCCACAGCGGCTTCGGCGGACAAGCCCCGCGATATGTCTTCGGTCATCCGCCGCATCCAACCCTTGGAGTTGGCGAACATGCGATAGGCCTCTAGCACCTGCATTTGCTCGGCGTCGGCTGATGCGCCTGCCAGCATTTCGTCAACGGATACGCGGAGGGTATCCACAGCTTCTTGCAAGCGGGCGCTTTCGGTTTCAGGATCGTCTGATACCAAATTTGTGACCACGACGCGTGGTTCATGTAGCCAGACACGGCCCATGGCAGTGCCTTCTTGTCCGGTGCCGCCGCGCAGCAAGACCGCTTGGGTGTGGCGCGCGCTCAGCGCAGCGCCTTCTCCTACAAAGGCCCCCAGTTCGGTCATTTCGGCCAGAACCATTGCCACAACTTCTAGTGCATAGACATCGTCGGCGGTGAACTGGCGCTTTTCTTTCGACTGCACAACCAGAACGCCAAGCTTTTCTCCTAGGCGTTGGATTGGGACGCCAAGAAAGCTGGAATAGATTTCTTCGCCGGTTTCGGGCATAAACCGGAAGCCCCGCTCAGACGGCGCATCTGCGGTGTTCACGACATCGCCGGACCGCGCCACGCGGCCTACCAGACCTTCGCCCATCCTCATGCGGGTCTCGTGCACCGCCTCTTGGTTCAAGCCTTGGGTCGCGCACAGTTCTAGGGTTTCACTATCCCGAAACAGGTAAATCGAGCACACCTCGGTGCGCATAGAATCCGCTGTCAGGTGGGTAATCTTGTTCAGCCGTTCTTGACCCTCGGCCTCTTCGGCCATGGTGTCGCGCAGCCGCCCCAGCAACTTGCGGCTTTCACTTTCAAGATTATCGGCCATGTAGATGCGGCTCCTCACACTCTTCGAACACCAGCTATAGGCGAGTTGAATAGGGAAGGGAAAGCACAATGCCCCGCTGCAACGCAGCAAAAACATAAGGTTTTTCAGGTTGCTGGCACTTTGGGCAGCAAAAATTCGCTTGGCATCAAAAATGAGAACGCCGCGCTCATTTCTGTGCGCGGCGTGTCCCTAATAGATTAGGTTGGTCAGGCTTTTTCCAACTCGAACGCATCATGCAGCGACTGAACAGCCAGTTCCATGTACTTGCGTTCAATCAAAACAGAGACTTTGATTTCCGAGGTCGTGATGACCTTGATGTTGATTCCCTCATTGGACAGAACCTTGAACATTTTGGAGGCCACCCCGGCGTGGCTGCGCATACCAATGCCGACGATTGAAATCTTGGCGACGCTTTGGTCGATATCGACGCCTGAAAAGTTCAGCTCGCCCGAGGCTTTGATGCCCTCAATAGCCTTTTCCGCCCGTGCGACCTGATCGGTGGGGCACGAAAACGTCATGTCGGTGCGGCCATCTTCAGAAATGTTCTGAATGATCATATCGACATTGATGCCAGCCTCGGCCAGAGGTCCAAAGATGGCTGCGGCGATTCCGGGGCGATCTGCGACCGAGACCAGCGTCATTTTGGCTTCGTCCCGCGAATAGGCCACACCGGCCACGACATTGCTTTCCATGATGTCCTCCTCGTCGCAAACGAGCGTTCCGGCTTCGTCCGACTGTTCCTCAAAACTGCTCAAAACCCGCAGCTTGACCTTGTAGCGCATCGCCAGTTCAACCGACCGGGTTTGCAGCACTTTTGCGCCCAGCGACGCCAGTTCCAGCATTTCTTCGAACGCAATCTTATCGAGTTTGCGCGCCTTTTCACAGATGCGGGGGTCAGTGGTGTAAACACCGTCCACATCCGTGTAGATATCACAGCGCTCGGCCTCAAAGGCTGCGGCAAAGGCGACGGCGGTTGTGTCGCTGCCGCCCCGGCCCAGTGTGGTGATCCGGCCTTCGCTGCTGATGCCCTGAAAACCTGCGACGACGGCGACTTTCATGCCTTCCTCGAACTTTTGCAGGATATTCGCAGGTGGGATTTCTTCGATCCGGGCACTGGCATGGGCGTTGGTGGTCTTTACCGGCACTTGCCAACCTTGCCAGCTGCGCGCGGGGACGTCCATTTCCTGCAAGGTCAAGGCCATCAGGCCTGCCGTCACGTTTTCGCCCGAGCTGACAATCGCGTCATATTCGCGGGCGTCGAACAGCTCCGAAGTCTCGTTGACATAGCCAACCAGCTTGTTGGTTTCACCGGACATGGCCGAAACGATGACGATCACGTCATAGCCTTTGGCGACCTCAACACCGACGCGTTTTGCAACGCGGCGGATGCGGTCCAGTGTGGCAACTGAGGTGCCACCGAATTTCATTACGAGAATGGGCATGATGCGCCTTTCCTGTCAGATCGCGCGGCGGTGTACGCGCTGCTGCGCTCATGTGCAAGTGCGCAAAGCGCGCTATCGACCGGTTAGGCGGTCGTTTCAGGCTCTCAGGGCTTAAAACTTGTCCCGGCACATGAAAATCCGGACCTTCGGCTTTAGAACGGATGGTCGCGCCCGTCCCATGTCTCAAAGCAGCCTGATGTTTGCAGGCTCAGTGCGGCAAAACGTTTGGCCAGACCGTTTGCAGCTTCTAGTTCTGTGATCTCGGCGGTGGTGCCGCCCATATCCGTTTGCACCCAGCCGGGGTGATAGACACCGACTGCAATGCCCAACCTGCGCAAATCAGAGGCCAAGTTGCGACCCAGATTCAACGCTGCTGCTTTAGAGGCGCGGTAGATGTATGAGCCGCCGGGTGCAAGGGTGTCAGATCCCATCTGGCTGCCAATGATTGCAATCTTGGGCGCATTGGACATTTGCAAGTTTGGCAAAAGAGCCTGAACGGTCAAAAACACCCCAGTGACATTGACCGAGAAACTATCGGCCCACATCTGTGCGCCATAGCCATCAGCCAGATTTTGCCCCTTGTCCAGAAACACACCCGCATTACACACAAGCGTATCAATCTGCTGACCTTCAAGCTGAATGGCCAAGGCAGAGTGTGCAGCGGGGTCTGTGACATCCAAGGGTAGGTATTCAGGGTGGTTCCGGGCGGTGCCAAGAACGTGGTGCCCCTGATCCGTTAGGGTCTTGTCCAGCGCCGCGCCAATGCCGCGATTGGCCCCCGTTATCAAAAATGTCGACATCAGTTGCTTTTCCGTGTTGGTAAAAACGGCAAAGGCATGACGGAAATGCCTTCGTCAACAAGAGCCTTTGCATCCTCCAATTTGGCCTCACCCCAAATCGACCGTGTGGGGCTGTCGCCGTCATGCATGGCACGTGCCTCAGTGGCGAAATCTTTGCCAACGTAGTCCGAATTCGCCTCAACATGTTGTTTGAGATTGGCAATCGCCTGTTCGGCTTCGCTGTTTGGGGCGCTCAGGGATGGGGTCTTGTCCGGGATTGGTTCAGGCTTGGGGGCGACCACTTTGGCAACTTTGTTAACCCGCGGAGCCATCATTGCCTTTGCAACCTTCGCAGAGCCGCAGACGGCGCAGGTTACGTGACCCGCAGATTGCAGTTTGTCAAAGGCGCTGGCCGATTGGAACCAGCTGTCAAACTGGTGCCCGTCGGCGCATTTCAGGCTGTATTGAATCATGCACTGCGTTCTGTTTTCGGGCCAACTGTTTGGCGCGTTTCGGTTGTCTCAAAGATAAGCATATCACACTTGGGTTCAAGCGGTGCTAAACCTTTGCCAAGTGCTGCAGGATCAAAGTGCACAGTGCTTTTGCATCTGTATCGCAGCGCAATGCTTGTTGCGCTGCCTGTCCTGCGGCGGTCTGCAGTTCTTCGGTTTGTAAACCCGCAAGCGCGGCACACAGCGCATCTGCGGTCTCAATCTGGACGGCAGCTTGTGCCGCGGCCAAGCGCTGTGCAGAAACGCCAAAGTTGTGCATGTCGGGACCATGAATAAGCGCGGCCCCGAAGGCTGCGGGCTCATATGGGGTGTGGCCGCCACGGTCGGTGAGCGATCCGGCAATAAATACGCGACCGGCCAACTGATACCAAAACGCCATCTCGCCCATCGTGTCGGCAAGGTAAACTTGGGCTGTTGCGGCTTGGTCCTGACTGCGCTGGCTGTAGCTAAGGCCGTATTGTTCAATATGCGCGGCGATTTCCTTAGCGCGTCGCGGGTGGCGCGGCGCGAGGATCAATCGCAATTCGGGATCTTGCTCCAGTGCCTGCTTGTGTGCCTCAAGAACGATTGCCTCTTCGCCTTCATGGGTCGATGCCGCCAACCATGTTTTGCGCCGGTCAAAGGCTTGGGACAATTCAGGCGGCAGCGGGGCGGTCGGTTTTTGGTACAGTGATTTGAGGTCCGCGACCGGACCGACAGCGGACTGCGGCAAGCCCAGGTTTTGCAATCTCTGAAGCGACTCCTCGTCTTGTGCCGAAACAAAACTGACTTTGGCTAAGACACGGCGGGGCAGATCCCCAAGTTTCCCCCAACTGCGGGCCGTCGAAGCGCTCATTCTCGCACCAAGCATCACCGTAGGGCCGGCGCAGGTCAAAATGCGGTGTGGCCAGATTTCGGACTCCAAGGAAATATGCGCTTGGATGTTCCAGCGCCGCATCATGGATTTCGTCACCCAAGCCAGATCAACGGGTGCCAGACGTGCGCTCACTCTTGGCAGTTCCCAACCGTGCACCATGTCGCGCGCAGTTTGAGTATTGCAGGTCACCAGCCAGTTCAGGTCTGGCCGTTCGTGAACAAGGGAAACAAGAATCGGGCGCGCGGAGTTGAGCTCTCCATTGGACGCTCCATGAAACCAAACATGCGGGCCTGGGCTGGCAGGGCCGCGCCCAAGTCGGGCTGCGACATGGCCTTTGGTCAGGACTGCCGCAGCAAAGATGCTGAGAAGAATGCGATACAGCAGCATGAAGGCCCCAATTCGTTGCAAGTGTTCCGCCGATGTGACCGCGCCTTGCCGAAATGGCAAGAGCGCTGTGGCTCTGCTGAGGTGCAGACGGCCGCACATTTTCACATCAGCGGCCCACAGAAGAACGGCTGTGAATAACTCTGTGAGTATCCTGATTGGTGATTGTTTTTGAATGCGTTATTGGGATCAGCTGCGTAGGATCGAACTGCATTTTCGAGCTAAAAAATGTGATGCCTGCTCGGAAATAACCATCTTATTGCGACTATATGATCGAAAAATTCGCAATATTAGGCATCAGAATTTCCCTTTTCCGATATATCCCGGATAAACTATGCACAGGAAAGGGCGACGCTAGGGTTTTCATCCATCGATGGTCCTGCTTTGTTGTGTTTTCAGGCCGTTTTTGATTTTTTATCATTTATTAATAGATGTTTGTATCGTTAACTTCATGTTGTTTAACTGTTCGTGGAATTCTGCATCTGTTCAAACAGCATATTCGGCACCAAAAACTGAAAAAATCGTCAATGCCTAGTATTTGGCTATCGAATTCCGGCCCCGTCATCACAGCGCAGAGGGCCGAGAAGCTGACGATATAAGGGTTCAATTTTGCGCGTGTTGCAGCACATCAAAACTTTCTCTTGAATAAAGTACCCAAAAACTCTTAGGATCATTTTGTGAAATACAATTTCGCATAGTGAAACTGGGAGGATTTCATGAAACGATGGCAAACCGCGGCTGTGGCCGCAATTGCAGCGCTTTGCGCAGGCGCGACCAGCGCTGAAACAGTCTTGATCCATGGCGAAGCCGGACCGAACAGGGGCGCTCGTGCAAAGGCGATCCAATGGTTTGCGGATGAGGTCGCGGACCGGTCTGGCGGCGATATGCGCATTGATGTGCAATGGGGCGGCGCGCTGTTCAAAGCCAATGCGGCTTTGCAGTCTATCCATGATGGTGTCGGCGACATGGGGACGATCATTTCGGTTTACTATCCGCAAGAATTTGCCAGTTATGGCATCGCGGATCTGCCGCTTGATAATCCGGATGCCTGGGTTGGCATGCGTGCAACCGATGAATTGTTTCGGACCAATGCAGCGGTCAAGCAGGTTCTGGACCAAAAGAACCTTGTCTACATTGGCACCTTCACAACCAGCCAGGTCAATATCGGTTGCAAGGGGACTGCGATCCGGACCGCCGATGACATTGACGGTCTAAAAGTGCGCGGTGTCGGGGCATATGGAAAGGTCTTTGGTGAGATGGGGGCGAACATGGTTCGCATGTCGATTTATGACGCCTATCAGGGCTTGGACAGCGGATTGATCGATTGTTCGCAAGGGTATTCCTATGCGGTCTCTGCACTCAAGCAGGCCGAGGTGATGGACAGCTATACTTTGCTCAATTGGGGGCAGGTTGGCGGTGTCGGCACCTTCATGAACAAAGATGCCTTTGATGCGCTGAGCGCAGAGCAACAAGACCTGCTGTTGGCAGCCGGATCAGACATGGTGGACTACTTTGGCCAGATTCTAACGGGGGCCAATGCCAAGGCAATCGAAGACATGAAGGCCGGAGGTCTTGAGGTCATTGAATTGCCCGACGCCGAGCGTGCCAAGCTTTTGGAAAAGGGCGCGGGTCATGTGGACGCATGGGTCGAGACGGCTGGTAAGGCCGGTCTTGATGGTGCGGCTTTGTTGGATGAATATCGCGGTTTGCTGGCGAAATATGCCGCAGAACGTGATGCAAAAGGCTACCCTTGGGCGCGCTAAACAAAGGTTGGCTAAATGCTGAAACGCTTTGAAAATATGTTGCTGGGGCTTGCGGCCCTGGCAGTGTTGGCGATGGGGGCAATGATCACGTTGAACGTGGTCTTGCGCCTCTTCGGCACATCTTTGCCCGACAGTGTTGTACTGGTCCGCGAGCTGATGGTGGCTGGCATTTTGCTGCCATTGGCGGCGGTCACGGCAGCGCGGGCACATGTCTGTGTCGAAGTCCTGACCAATCGGCTGCCTGACCGCGTGACGCAGTTCCTGATTTTGATCGGTTGGTTCATAGGGTTGATTGCCTTTGCGCCGATGGTCTTTGCCGGTTGGCGCGAACTGAGCGCGACTTGGAGCAGTGGCAGCTTTTTCTTTGGCGATTTGTCTTTGCCGAAATGGCCGGGACGTTTGATTTTCTTTGTGGCGATGGTGGCCTTTTGGCTGCGGCTGTTGCTGGTTTTCAAGACAGATGCGCAGGCCTTCCTGCGCGGTGAAAAGGCGGAATAAATGGACGGAGCAACCATTGGCCTGATCGCCTTTGCGGCGGTGTTGGGAATGTTGGCGATACGGGTGCCGATTGCCTTTGCCTTGGCCAGCGCATCAACCTTGGGGACGTTTTTCATTTTTGCCACCCGCACGGGGGCCTTTGCGCCCGAACGTGCGGTGCGGCCCACGACATCCCTGGTATTCTCAAATGCCTTTGATCTGGTTCACAACTATAACTTGTCGATGATCCCGCTTTTTGTTGCCTTGGGCCATATTGCCTACCGAGCGGGGATCACGACAAATATCTATGAGGCGGCCAAGGTCTGGCTGACCAATCTGCGCGGCGGTGTTGCTATGGCCTCGATCGTCGGGTGTGGCGGTTTTTCTGCCATCACCGGCAGCTCGATCGCCTGCGCATCAACTATGGGCCGGATCTGCACGCCAGAGATGCTGCGCATGGGCTATGACAACCGCTTGGCGACGGCCTCGGTGGCTGCGGGCGGCACGCTTGGGTCCCTGATTCCGCCGTCGGTATTGTTCATAATCTACGGTATTTTCACCGAGACATCGGTGTCAAAATTGTTCCTCGCCGGCGTTCTTCCGGGTTTGCTGACACTTGCGGGCTTTGTGCTGGTGGTGGCTGTCTGGGTGCGCCACGATCCCAAAATCGCACCTGATTCCGGCCTGACTTACAGCCGCGCCGAACGGCTTCAGGCGGCAGTCAAAGCATGGCCGGCTTTCTTGTTGTTTGCAGTCATCGTCGGGGGTATTTACGGCGGCATCTTTACCGCGACAGAAGCCGCAGCCGTTTCAGTCAGCTTCGCAATCCTCATCGGTTTTCTGCAAAGGCAATTGACGCTGCAGTCACTTTGGGAATCGCTCAAGGAAACCTGCATTCAAACAGCGGGCATTTTCATTATCGCCGCCAGCGCCAAGATTTTTGTCGCCTTTATCGCCCTGACCGGCGTTGCCCCGAAACTGGTTGGCATGGTGACCGAAGCAGAACTGTCAGTGGTTGCGCTGATGGCCGCGATTGCGGTTATCTACTTGCTGCTGGGTATGTTCCTTGATCCCATCGGCATCATGGTGCTGACCCTGCCACTGATTGTTCCACTGGTCGAAGGCTACGGACTTGATCTGATCTGGTTCGGTGTAGTGATCATCAAGCTGTTGGAAATCGGGCTTATTACGCCGCCGGTGGGGCTGAATGTGTTTGTCATCGCCGGGGTGGTCGGAAAAGAGGCCCCGCTGGACCGGATATTTGCCGGGGTTGCGCGGTTTTTGTCAGTGGATTTGATTGTGCTTTTGCTCATCATGTCATTTCCGATAATTTCGCTGCTTTTACCGACCAGCATGTAAGGGGCGCATGATGACTGACCGAAAATTTGCCAACACTCTGGCACGGGGCCTGTCGGTTTTGCGCGCCTTTCGCATCAGCGATGACGGGCTAAGCCACAGCCAGATTGTGGAACGGACAGGCCTGTCGCCTGCCACGATTACGCGGTTGACCTATACGTTGAAGGAATTGGGATACCTGAGCCAGAACGGTAATTTATTGCGGCTTGGCCCGTCAGCTTTGGCTCTGGCCAGTGTTGCACAGACTTCGACCTCCTTTTTGGATCTGGCAGAGGCGCCGATGCAAGAGCTGGCCAACCAGACGCAGACGCTGGTGTTGATGGCGGTGCGCGATGGGGGATCGATGACCTTGGTGCGCACATGGCGGCCGCGCAATGCGGGTTCCATTTGGCTTGAGACAGGCAATCGGGTGCCTATGGCGCGGTCTTCGACGGGGCAGGGTTTCTTGGCAGGCCTTAGCGAAGGTCGTTTTGCCGCGATGGATCCGGACGAAGAGCTGATCCAGCAACGCAAAGACGCCCATGCCCAACTTGCGGCGCAGGGCTTTGTCTTTGTGCAAGGAGAGGCGCGTTTTTCCCAAACCATCAATGCTGTGTCACGCCCGTTTTTCGCCAGCGATTTGGGTGAACCGGTGGTCTTTGGTTGCGGAGCCACGCCGGCAGAACTGACAGATGAGCGCATTTTGGCAGAGGTTGGACCGATGCTGCGCGATGCGATGCGCGATTTAGAACTGAAAACCGGCGGCCGCAGGGCGCTGGACCAATTGAGAACATAGAAAAGAACGACATGACCATTCATTTCGAAATGCACGATGACATTGCGGTTCTGGCAGCGGACAATCCGCCGGTGAACGCATTGGGGTGGGCTGTACGGCAAGGCCTCCTTGATGGCATCACCCGCGCACAGGCCGAAGGGGCCAAGGCGATTGTCATCTACGGACGCGGCCGAACGTGGTTCGCGGGGGCCGATATCCGCGAATTTGGCAAACCCTTGCAAGAACCAAGCCTGCCGGGCCTGTGCAATTTGGTAGAGGCCTGCAAAATTCCTGTGATTGCGGCAATGCACGGCACAGCGCTGGGCGGCGGGCTTGAGATCGCTTTGGGCTGTCACTATCGCATTGCAGTTCCGACGGCCAAAATGGGTTTTCCAGAGGTGCATTTGGGTTTGTTGCCGGGGGCAGGCGGCACCCAGCGTTTGCCGCGTGTCACTGGCTATGAACAAGCTATTTCACTGATCACTTCAGGCCGTCCCATTGGTGCTGCCAAGGCTCTGGATCTTGGGTTGGTCGATAAGGTCGAGGCGGGTGAGCCACTGGCCTTGGGGCTTGCCTATGCCCGCGAACTGCTGGCGCAAGGGGCCGGACCACGTCCGGTCAGCCAGATGCCTGCCCCGGAGGCCATCGATTTTGACGCGGCCAAGGCGGCCGTGGCGAAAAAAGCGCGCGGCCAGCTGTCACCGGTGGTGGCGGTTGAGGCCATCGAAGCCTCGTCCAAATTGGCGTTTGCCGAAGGGTTGGCCGAAGAGCGGCGGCTGTTCATGTCTTTGATGGAAACCGATCAGCGCCAAGGCATGATCCACGCCTTCTTTAGTGAACGGCAGGTCAGCAAGCAGCCCGATCTCGCGGGGGTATCCCCACGTGATATCAACAGTATGGGGGTGATCGGCGGCGGTACAATGGGGGCTGGCATTGCCACTGCTGCGCTTTTGGCCGGTCTGTCTGTGGTCTTGATCGAGATGACGGATGACGGAGCGAAAGCTGCCAAAGCGCGCATCGCCAGCAATTTGGCTGGCGCTTTGAAACGCGGCAAAATTGATCAAGCCAAACATGACGCGATCTTGAACGAGGCGCTAACCTGCGCAACAGATTATGCCGCTTTGGGCGAGGCTGATTTAATCATCGAAGCTGTCTTCGAAGATATGGATGTCAAAAAGCAGGTTTTCGCCAAACTGGATGCCGTTGCGAAACCGGGGGCGATTTTGGCGTCCAACACATCCTATCTAAATCTGGATGAAATCGCGACTACCACGTCGCGGCCCGCCGATGTCATTGGTTTGCACTTCTTTAGTCCCGCCCATGTCATGAAACTGCTCGAAGTGGTGGTGGGCGCGCAAACTGCGCCAGAGGTCATCGCCAGCGGGTTTGCATTGGGCAAGCGGCTTGGCAAAACTTCGGTTCGGTCCGGTGTCTGTGACGGATTTATCGGCAACCGGATGATGTTCACCTATCGAACCTGTGCCGATCACATGGTGCTGGACGGGGCGACGCCGTATCAGATCGATCGTGTGCTCGAAGAGTTCGGGTTTGCCATGGGGCTTTTTGCGGTGGGCGATCTGGCTGGACTGGATATCGGCTGGGCCAATCGCAAACGCCTTGCACCGTTGCGCGATCCACAAGAAAGGGTGCCGACCTATGCCGACAAGCTGTGCGAGGCCGGGCATTATGGGCAAAAAACCGGACGTGGCTATTACATTTACGAAGGCCGCGCCAAGGTTGAAAACCCGGATGTCATGCCTTTGGTCGAGGCTGAGCGCTTGGAGCTGGGCATCACACCGCGCAGCTTTTCGGATGCCGAGATTTTGCGCCGGTACATGGCGGCCATGGTCAATGAGGCGGCCAAGATTGTCGGAGAGGGCATCGCCCGCCGTCCCTTGGACGTCGATATGGTCTCGCTCATGGGATACGGGTTTCCGCGCTACAATGGCGGGCCGTTGAAATGGGCCGATCTGCAAGGCTTGCCCGCGCTTTTGGACGATATCAAATCCTACGCAAAGGAAGATGCGTTCTTTTGGACACCTGCGCCTTTGCTGGAGCAACTGGTCGCACAAGGCCGCACATTTGACGATCTGAACAAGGAAGCCGCGCAATGAAACAGGCCGTGATTGTAGATGCGGGCCGGACCGGTCTGGCGAAATCCTTTCGGGGATCGTTTAACCAGACACATGGGGCGACGATGACCGCGCATGTCATTGCGGGTCTTATGGCCCGCACAGGGCTAGCGGCTGATGCCATCGAAGATGTGGTCATCGGATGCGGTTACCCAGAGGCCGAAACAGGCGGCAACATCGCCCGTCAGGCTGGATTTCTGGCGGGGCTTGATAAATCCTCGGCCGGGCAAACGGTCAGCCGGTTTTGCGCGTCAGGTTTGCAGGCGATTGCCACAGCCGCCAATGCAATTACTCAAGACGGGGCCGGTGCCCAGGTGGCTGGCGGCGTGGAAAGCATCAGCTTGATCCAGCCAAAAATCCGCCGTGTGCCAGAGCCGACCTTGATGGCGAAAATGCCCGAAGTGTATCATTCGATGATCGAAACGGCCAATTTGGTGGGCGCGCGGTATAACGTCAGCCGCGAAGACCAAGACGCCTTTAGCCTTGTGTCGCAGCAGCGGATTGCAGCGGCGCAAGAGGCAGGGGTGTTTGCCAATGAAATCTTGCCGATGCAGACGGTTATGGCCGTCAAAGACCGCGCGACCGGTGAGGTGTCGCAAGTCGATGCCACCGTTGACCGCGATGAATGCAACCGTCCCGGCACCACTTTGGAGGGCTTGTCGGGGCTTAAGCCTGTGATTGAGGGCGGCTGCGTCACGGCGGGCAATGCATCGCAACTGTCGGATGGGGCCGCTGCCTTGATTTTGATGGAGGCCTCAGAGGCCGAGGCGCGAGGATTGAACCCTTTGGGCGCGTTCAAAGGCTTTGCCGTCGCGGGCTGCGGGCCCGAAGAAATGGGCATTGGTCCTGTGTTTGCAGTGCCGCGTTTGCTGGAACGGCACGGGCTAAGAGTCGATGACATCGACCTGTGGGAAATCAACGAGGCCTTTGCCTCTCAGGCGCTGTATTGCCAACGCACCCTTGGAATTGATCCGGCAAAATTGAACGTCAACGGCGGGTCCATCGCGATTGGACACCCGTTTGGCATGACGGGCGCGCGGCTTGCCGGGCATCTGTTGCACGAAGGCCAGCGGCGCGGGGCAAAGCTGGGCGTTGTGTCGATGTGTATTGCGGGCGGCATGGGTGCTGCTGGCCTGTTTGAAATCTACTGAGGAGAGCGGAAAATGGACCTGAATTTTACCGCTGAAGACCACGCATTTCGCGCAGAGGTCAAAGCCTTTCTGGCGGAAAAGCTCCCCGCCGCTTTGGCGGACAAGGTGCGCCTGAACCAAGGTCTGAGCAAGGAAGACCATGACTTCTGGCACAGCCAGTTGAATGCGCGCGGCTGGTTGGCGACCAATTGGCCCAAACGCTTTGGCGGGGCGGAATGGGGCACCGTGCAGCGCCACATTTATGAAGAAGAATGCGCCTTGGCCCATGCGCCGCGTGTGGTGCCCTTTGGTTTGGCAATGCTTGGCCCCGTGCTGCAAAAATTCGGGTCCGAGGCGCAGCAAGCCCATTGGTTGCCGCGCATCCTGAACGGTCAGGACTGGTGGTGTCAGGGCTATTCGGAACCGGGTGCAGGCAGTGATCTGGCAGCGTTGCAAACCCGCGCCCTGCGCGACGGAGACCACTATGTCGTGAATGGTCAAAAGACGTGGACTACGCTGGGCCAACACGCAAACATGATCTTCTGCCTTGTGCGCACCGATCCGGATGCCAAAAAGCAAGAAGGCATTTCGTTCTTGTTGATCGATATGGACACCCCTGGAATCGAAGTGCGCCCGATCACACTGATCGACGGCGGGGTCGAGGTGAACGAGGTCTGGTTCACCGATGTCCGCGTGCCTGTGGAAAATCTGGTTGGCGCAGAAAACAAAGGCTGGACCTATGCCAAATACCTGCTGACGCATGAGCGCACGAATATTGCCGGTGTCGGCTTTAGCCGTGCAGGTTTGGATACGGTGAAGCGGATCGCCATCCGCGCGCGGTCTGGCGGCAGGCCGCTGATTGAAAACCCGCATTTCGCGGCAAGGGTCGCGCAGGTCGAGATTGATTTGATGGCCATGTCGACCACGAATTTACGGATCGTGTCCAAAGCGGCTGCGGGCCAAGCGCCGGGGATCGAAAGCTCGCTTTTGAAAATCAAGGGCACGCAAATTCGTCAGGAAATCACCGATCTGGCCCGCCGTGCGGTGGGGCCACATGCGATGCCCTTTGCCTCGGACGGGGTGGATGGCAACGCACCGGTGCCCGACCCATTGGATGCTGGGGCCGTTGCGGCCAGCTATTTCAACAACCGCAAACTGTCGATCTTTGGCGGATCAAACGAAATCCAGCGCGAGATCTACGCCAAACAAATGATGAGGGACGCGAAATGAATTTTGAGCTGACCGAAGAGCGGCAAATGCTGCAAGATAGCCTGCGCCGGTATCTGGCTGGTGCCTCGGGTGATGTCTGGGCCGGTTTGGCCGATCTTGGCGTTATCGGCGCTTTGTTCCCCGAAGAAAAAGGCGGCTATGGCGGCGCTGGGTTTGATCTGGCTGTGGTGTTCGAAGAACTGGGCCGCGCTGATCTGGACGTGCCGTTGATTGACAATGCACTGCTACCGGGGCTGCTGATGACGGCGGCCGGACAAGATGTCGAACCGCTGATCGCAGGCGGGCAAAAAATTGCAGTGGCACATGGCGAAACCGCAGCGCGGTATGATCTGAACTGGGTGGAAACCCGCGCCGACGGGGATCTGCTGACCGGTGAAAAATGCGTTGTTGTTGGCGGCGAGGCGGCGGATGTGTTGATTGTCTCTGCCCGCCATTCGGGCACGGCTGATGTACAAGACGGCATTGGCCTATGGCTCGTGGAGCGCGATGCGCCGGGGCTTCGGTTGCAGGGGTATGAAATCGCGCAAGGGGGCCGCGCAGCAGAGGTTTCGCTAACCGATACGCCGGGAACACCCTTGATGACTGAGGGGTATGCGGCGATCGTGCAGGCCATGGCCGCCGCGACCTTGGCGGAAATGGCGCAAACCTTGGGGGCCATGGATGTGGCAGTGGCCATGACCCAAGAGTATCTGACAACGCGCAAGCAGTTTGGTCGCCCGATTGGCAGCTTTCAGGCATTGTCGCACCGTTTGGTCGATGTGATGGTCGCCGTAGAACAGGCGCGGTCCATGGTTATATTGGCCGCCGCACACCTTGAGGCGGAAGAGCCGGTGCGAGGCCGTCATATTTCAGCCGCCAAGAACCTGATAGGGCGGTCTGGGCGGTTGGTGGCCGAGGAATGCATCCAGATGCACGGCGGCATCGGCATGACGGAAGAGTATGCGCTGGGCCGTTATGCAAAACGCATTGTTATGGCGGATCACCGTTTTGGCGATACCGATCATCATTTGGAACAGTTCATCGCACTGGGTGCCGCATGACAGTGCGCCTTGAACGACAAGGCAGCAGCCTGATCGTGCATAATTCTACTGAAAAACGCGGGGCGATCACGCCTGACCTGTATCAAACGATTGCTGCGGCGATGGAACAAGCCCGCGCGCCGGATATTCGCTGTGTGATCCTGACCGGTGGCGATTTCTTTTGTGCAGGCGGCAATCTAAAGGTTCTGGCGACACGGGCTGCGCTTGCGCCACAAGAACGGCGGGCCAAGATCGAAATCTTGCATGATGTAATACGCGCCATGCACGCTTGTCCGGTGCCGATTATCGCCGCGGTCGAGGGCGGCGCGGCGGGGGCCGGCCTGTCTTTGACGCTGGCTTGCGATTTCATTGTGGCGTCCAGGGGCGCGCAATTCACCGCAGCCTATGTCAAAGCAGGGCTGACGCCGGACGGCGGGCTGACCCATGCTTTGTCGCGGTTGTTGCCGCGGCAAATGGCCATGCAGCTCTGTCTGATTGGCGGGGCCATCAGCGCTGAACAATTGCACGCGCTCGGCATTGTCTTCCAACTGAGCCCCATAGGGGAAACGCTGGGTGATGCGCATAAATTGGCGGAGCAACTTTCGCGTGGTCCGGCGCGCGCGCAGGCGCGCATCCGGCAATTACTGAACGAAGCGCAAGACACAACGCTTTCAGACCAGTTGGACCGTGAGGCTGCGTTTATGGCCGAGGCCCAAGGCGATTCCGAGGCGGCCATCGGCATTCAAGCCTTCATCGAAAAACGCAAGGCAGAGTTCCAGCTATGACCATTCTTAACACTGAACTGACCCGTCGTTTCGGGCTGCGCTTGCCGGTGCTGGCAGGGGGGCTGATGTGGCTGGCTGACGCCGACTATGTTGCTGCGGCTGCCCATGCAGGGGCTTTGGGTTTTTTGACCGCCGCCAGTTTTCCCGAGGATGACGCGCTGCGTGCAGAAATTGCCAGAGCACGGGCGCTTTGTGGCGGAAAACCATTTGGGGTTAACGTGTCGATGCTGCCAAAGCTGGTGCCGGGGGACCGCGCCGAAGCGGTATTTCGCATTTCCGCCGAAGAAGGGGTGACGGTGGTTGAAACCTCTGGGCGCAATCCTGAGCCCTACATGCCGTTGATACGCGAACTGGGGCTGGTGGTGATTCATAAGGTGCCGGCAGTGCGCTATGCGATCAAGGCGCAGTCGGTTGGTGTGGATATGGTCACGATTGTCGGGGCAGAATGCGGCGGTCATCCCGGGATGGATATGGTCGGCAGCTTTGTGAATGCCGCGATGGCAGGCCGTGATTTGGATATTCCATTTATCATTGGCGGCGGCGTCGGGCACGGATCGCAGATTGTTGCGGCATTGGCGATGGGGGCATCCGGCGTCGTGATGGGCACCCGCCTGTTGGTCGCTGAAGAGTTGAACGCACATCAAGATTACAAGCGGGCCATTGCCGAAGCGAGTGAGCGTGACACCGCGCTGACCATGTCATCGGTCCGCAACACGGTGCGCACACTTGCCAATGAAACAACCGCAGCGGTGACCAAAATGGAAACCGACAACCCGAATGTAACGATTGCGGAATTGATGCCTCTGGTTTCGGGTAAAATCGGACGCAAGGCCTATGAGACTGGCGATGTTTCACACGGGTTGTTGTCTGCGGGTCATGCCTTAGGCTTGACCAATGCGGTGACGCCGATGGCAGACATATTTGCCGAGCTGGAGCGGGAAGTGATGGTGTCGCTAGGGCGGCTGGATGGGGCAAGATCCCCAAGCGAAGAGGCGGCATGACAATGCGCATTCACGATGTACTGGCAGCCCAAGCCAAAGCGCACCCACAGGCACCCGCACTGAATGACAGTTTGGGATTTGTTTGGACCTACAGTGATCTCAACCAAACGGTTGAGGCACTGGCGCTGGAATTGACTGATCTCGGAGTGCAGCGAAATGACCGGGTTTTGCTGGTCATGGAGAACTGCGGACCGGCTGTTGCTATGTTGTTTGCCGCGTCCAAAGTCGGAGCGGTCCTGATCCCGTTCAATGCCCGCCAATTGAAAGCAGATGTGGCGCGGGTGATCGAACATTCTACGCCCGCTGTTGCCGTGTTCACCAGCGCTGTGTCGAAAGAAGCGGCGGAACATGCCAAAGACATGGGGGCGACGCCTTTGACGGCGGCGCAGGGCAGTTTGCAGGCCGCCCCGCTGGCATCGGACCCGGCAGAGGAATTGTGCGATGTCGGCACCATCCTTTACACAACCGGCACAACCGCCGCCCCCAAAGGCGTGATGCTGACCCACGACAATCTGTGTTTTGGCGGCGGGGTGTCGCGTGATGTCCGCAAGATCACGCCTGCGGATGTGCTCTATGGGGTTTTGCCGATGAGTCACGTCTTTGGCTTGGCATCGGTGGTCATGGCTTCGGTTTTGTCGGGGGCTTCGATCCGTATCGAACCGCGGTTTTCGCCCGCGAACCTGTACCAAGCGCTGCTTGGCGGTGTCACTCTCTTGTCTTCGGTTCCGCAAATGCTGGCCCAATTGATGCATTATACGCGCGAACAGGGGCATGAGACACTGCCGGTGGAAACACTGCGCTACATCTCGTCGGGTGCCGCGCCGTTGGATATAGATTGGAAGCGCAAGGCCGAAGGGTTCTTTGGGCTGCCGCTGCAAAACGGCTATGGTATGACAGAAGGCACCGCAGGCATTTGTTTGACCCAGCACGAAGGGCGCAACGATGATATTTCTGTCGGGCAACCCTTTCCGGGGGTGCAAATAGCGCTTGATAAAGACGCGCCCGGCGGGGGCGGGGACATCGGCGAAATATTGGTGGCTGGCGGCGGGGTCATGCAGGGGTATTTTCGAAACCCCGAGGCAACGGATCAAGTGTTTACGGCAGACGGCTGGATGCGCACCGGCGACCTTGGCCGGCTTGATGCAGGGGGTAACTTGCACATCATGGGCCGCTCAAAAGAGCTAATTATTCATGGCGGGTTCAATGTGTATCCACCCGAAGTCGAAGCGGCGTTGAATGACCATCCGCAAGTGATCCAATGCGCAGTGATCGGCATCATGGACGCGGGCGATGAAAAAGTTTGTGCCTTTGTCGAAGCTGCCCGCAATGACTGGCCGGAAGAGGCAGATTTACGCAGCTTTGCGGCCGACCGTTTGGCTGGCTACAAACGGCCCAGCCGGATTGTTGTGGTCGAAAAATTGCCGGCAGCACCGACAGGAAAAATCTTGAAAACCGCGCTGCCTGCATTGTTGTAAAGCCACGGGTTAACTGGCGAACACAGCATCCATATCGGCAAAGCCTTTTACCTCGATCGGGTTGCCGCTGGGATCGTAGAAAAACATGGTCGCCTGTTCGCCCGGCTCGCCCGCAAACCGCAGGGTTGGGGGAATGACAAACTCCAACCCGGATTTTTGCAAACGGTCCGCCAAAACGCGCCAGTCGGGCATATGCAACACAACGCCCAAGTGCGGCATCGGTACCAGATGGTCGCCGACGTGGCCGGTTGATTTGGTTTCAAACGGGGTGCCAAGGTGCAAAGAAATTTGATGTCCGAAAAAGCTGAAATCGACCCAAGTGTCGGTTGAGCGACCCTCTTTGCAACCCAAAACAGTGCCGTAAAATTCGCGCGTGGCCTCAAGATCAGTTACATTATAGGCGAGATGAAAGGGGGTCAGCATCGGGTTTTCCTTCGGCATGGGATATGAGCGATATAAGTAGCCAGATTTAGCCGGTGCGCCACCCTTTTGTTGGGACGCTATTTTAGCCAGAACCGGCGGTTTCCAACCCGTTTTGCCTGGTCCATGACCGGACCGATTGCGATAAATAAAAATTATCAATGCGATCAGTATTCGCGATTTCTATTTATCAACTAGTCGTTCTAGGCTGAGTTAACCCCGGTGGTCACCGGTATGATTTCAGTTGGAGACAGACATGAGCGACAAACCCACAGGACAATGCCCCGTAGCGCACGGCCCCGTAGCCCACGGTATGACGAACAGCAGCCTTCGGTCCAACTCGGATTGGTGGCCCAACCAATTGAACTTGCGGATATTGCATCAAAATTCTTCAAAATCCGACCCTATGGGGGACGGGTTTGACTATGCCGGAGCATTCAACGCGCTTGATTTAGCGGCATTAAAACAAGATTTGTTTGCCTTGATGACAGACAGCCAAGACTGGTGGCCCGCTGACTACGGCCATTATGGCGGTTTGTTTATCCGGATGGCATGGCACAGTGCTGGCACCTACCGGACAGCGGATGGACGCGGCGGCGCTGGCACAGGTCAACAGAGGTTTGCACCGCTGAATTCCTGGCCGGACAATGGCAATTTGGACAAAGCGCGCCGTTTGCTTTGGCCGATCAAACAAAAGTATGGCAATGCGATTTCATGGGCGGATTTGATGATCCTCGCGGGGAACTGTGCCATCGAATCCATGGGCGGTAAAACCTTTGGATTTGCCGGTGGCCGCGCAGATGTGTGGGAGCCTGAGGAAGACGTCTATTGGGGCGCTGAAACAGAATGGCTGGCCGATGATGACAATCCCAACAGCCGTTATTCGGGTGAACGGGATCTGGAAAACCCCTTGGCAGCGGTTCAGATGGGCCTGATCTATGTGAATCCAGAAGGGCCGAACGGCGAGCCGAATGTTTTGGCCTCAGGGCAGGATATTCGCGAAACCTTTGCACGAATGGCGATGAACGACGAAGAGACCGTTGCGTTGGTGGCAGGCGGTCATACCTTTGGCAAGGCGCATGGGGCAGGGGACCCAAGCCTGGTCGGGGCCGAGCCTGAGGCGGCTGGCATCGAGGAGATGGGTCTTGGCTGGAAAAATGCCCACGGCAGCGGCAAAGGCGGCGATACCACAACCAGCGGGATCGAAGGCGCATGGACCGCCAATCCGACGCAATGGGACAACGGATACTTTGACCTGCTGTTCGGCTATGACTGGAACCTGACCAAAAGTCCGGCAGGCGCGTGGATCTGGGAACCCGTTGGCGTGACCGAGGAAGACATGGCCCCCGCTGCGCATGATGCCTCGCAAAAGGTCAAAACCATGATGACCACAGCGGATATGGCGATGCGTATGGATCCGGTTTATGGGCCGATTTCGAAACGCTTCCATGAAAATCCAGACGAATTCGCCGAAGCCTTTGCGCGGGCTTGGTTCAAACTGACCCATCGGGACATGGGGCCACGTGCGAGGTATCTGGGTGCAGAAGTTCCGGCAGAGGAGCTGATCTGGCAAGATCCGGTTCCTGCCGTCGACCACAGCCTGATCGACGACGCAGATATTGCCGCCCTAAAGGCCAAGTTGCTGGATTGCGGATTGCCGGCCAGTGCGCTTGTGAAAACAGCGTGGGCTTCGGCGTCGAGTTTCCGCGGCTCAGATATGCGCGGCGGTGCCAATGGCGCGCGCGTTCGGCTAGAGCCTCAGCGTGACTGGGCCGCCAATGAACCCGAGTCTCTGGCGCAAGCTTTGACCGCGCTTGAAGCGGTGCAAACCGACTTCAACACACAGGCCAGCGGGGACAAAAAAGTATCGCTTGCCGATGTGATTGTTCTGGGCGGGGCAGCAGCAATTGAGGCCGCTGCAACGGCGGCAGGCCAGACGGTGACCGTGCCGTTCACACCGGGTCGCATGGATACAAGCCAAGAGCAAACCGATGTTGAAAGCGTTGCGGTGCTGGAACCCATCGCCGATGGTTTCCGCAACTATCAAAAGCAAGCCTATACAATTGCCCCAGAAGAGCTCTTGCTCGACAAGGCGCAGTTGTTGACATTGACCGCCCCTGAAATGACGGCTTTGGTTGGTGGCATGCGGGTGCTGGGGGCGAACCACGCAGGCAGCTCGCACGGTGTTCTAACAGATCGGGTCGGCGTGCTAAGCCAAGACTTTTTTGTCAATGTTTTGGACATGGCTACGACGTGGTCGGATGCAGGGGATGGCGTGTATGAAGGGCGTAACCGCAGTGGTGATGTGGTTTGGACCGCAACGCGGGTTGATTTGGTCTTTGGCTCCAATTCGCAACTGCGCGCATTGTCCGAAGTCTATGCCCAAGCAGACAACGCAGGCAAATTCGTCGCTGATTTCGTAGCGGCCTGGGCCAAAGTCATGGATGCCGACAGGTTTGATCTAAAAGGCTGATCTCGATCGCAACACAAAGGTAACTCGGCGGGTTTTGCACAAAACCGCCGAGTTTGCTGTTTCTGCGCTGTATGGTTGAAGCCCACCTGTGGCCTTTTCAGCGCCCGCATGGCAAAAACCGCGCAGAAAACTTTGCGCGAACCAACGGTGGGAAAAGGCATGATTGTGGTAGAAGTACCTGCGTTCATCGCAGTGACATTGGGCATTATTGTCTATTTCCTCGGGGCGTTTTTGAATAGAAAAGTTGCCTTTTTTCGAGATTTCAACATTCCTGAACCCGTGTCCGGCGGCATCGCAGTGGCACTGGCGACTTGGGGGTTATATGCATGGGCCGGTCGTCAGATCGAATTTGACCTAAGCGTGCGTGACTACCTTTTGGTGGTGTTTTTCTCGACCATTGGGCTCAACGCCAAAATAACTGATTTGATGCGGGGCGGGCGGCTTTTGGTTGTGCTGCTCGGACTCACTCTTACTTTTATGGTGCTGCAAAATCTGGTCGGCTTGGCCGGGGTTATTGTGTTTGATCTCCCGACACCTGTCGCGGTCTTGCTTGGCTCGGCCGCATTGATCGGGGGGCATGGGACGGCAATCGCATGGGGGCCGCAGATACAAGAGGTCAGCGGATTTGCAGCTGCCAACGAAATTGGAATTGCCGCCGCCACATTGGGTTTGGTTCTTGCGGCGCTCATTGGCGGACCGATCGCGAAGGGGCTTATTGATCGGCACAAGCTGTCTGCGCCAGAAGATGAAGACACGGACCCGATCGTTGGTCTTGAATACCACGAACAAGAAGACACCGCCGCTGGGAATGTCACCCACGTTGGGTTGATGCGGGCCATGCTCACTGTGCACATCGCGATTTTGTTGGGCTATTTGACCAATGAGGTTGTTGCAGGCTTTGGGTTAAAGTTGCCGCTGTTTGTACCGTGTTTGTTGATCGGGATCGTGATGACCAACACGGTGCCTTACGTTTTCAAAAAGCTGGTGTGGACGTCTGGCAGCCGTTCGCTTGCTGTGGTTTCGGAATTTTGCCTGTCGGTCTTTTTGGCCATGTCGTTGATGAGCATGCAGCTTTGGACTCTGGCCGAACTTGGCGGACCGGTGTTGGGCGTCTTGGCGATGCAAGTGGCGATGACGGTCACATTCATTGTGGTTTTGGTTTTCCCGCTAACGGGTCGCAACTATCAAGCCTCGGTTCTGAGCGCCGGATTTGCGGGGTTTGCGCTGGGCGCAACACCAACAGCGATTGCCAATATGTCCTCGGTTACCAAACGCTATGGTCCGGCCCCCTTGGCCTTTATCATTTTGCCCTTGGTGTCGGCGTTCTTCGTGGACTTGGCCAACGCGTTTATCATCCGCTATTTTGTCGGGCTTTGACCAACCTTCTAGTTGGCGTCTTGACGGACCATCTTTGACTTCATGGTTTTAGGCCAGCTTGCTCAAATGAAGTCTGAGCAAGCTGGCGGCTAAAGTACTGGCCCGCTGTGGTTTAATGGTGGCTGAGATATGCCAGCGGCCGTGCAGATGTGGCTACTTTCCCCATTTCAAGGCGATAATATCAAGGTCTTGGGCCAAGACCAAAAGCCTGTCGATAGTGCGTTGCGACATAGGTTTCAACGGGTGGCGCAGGCGATCACTTGCGATCACACCACCATGTTTGAAGACGGTTTTGCATGCCCTCAGTCCGCATTGGCGGTTCTCGTGGTTGATCAATGGCAAGCAGGCTTGCCAATGCTCCAAGGCGGCAGCTTCGTTGCCCGCGCGATATTCTTGAACAATCGGCCGCAGTTTTTCGGGGAACATCGCCGAAGTCATAGTGCCAGTCGCACCGGCATCCAGATCGGCCAGCAGCGTCACGGCTTCTTCGCCATCAAACGGGCCGTCGATGTAGTCTCCGGCCGCTGCGATCAGGGCCGCCAGTTTGTCGGCGGCAAAGGGGCACTCGATCTTGAAGTAGCTAAGGTTTTCGAGTTCCCTGGCCATATTTGCCAAGAGATCGACGCTCATGGTGACGCCGCTGAGGGGGGCATCTTGAACCATGATCGGGATGGAGATTGCTTCGTTTACGGCGGCAAAGTGTTCGAAGACAACATTGGGCGGGGGGGCAATTCCGACCCCGTGATAAGGCGGCATCATCATAATCATGTCGCCACCAAGCGCCATGACGTCTTTGGCGCGCGCCACTGCAATGTCTGTAGAAAAGTGGCTGGTGGTGACGATCACCGGTTTGCGGCCAGCCACATGTTCGATGCACAGGCGGGTTAGCTTGGCGCGCTCGTCGTCTGATAGTAAAAACTGTTCCGAATAGTTGGCGAGAATGCAAATGGCATCGACGCCTTGATCTACCATACAATCAAGGACCCTTTTCATGCCCTCATAGTCCACGGTTCCGTCTTCGTGAAACGGGGTCGGTGCAATCGGAGAAATTCCGGTCAATACAGTGTTCATAAAGGGGCGTCCTTTGGCTTGTATCGCGCGACCTTTTCAGGTCGTGTAGGGCAAATTGAACAACCGAAATTGAGTGTTCCAAAAAGACAGTTACTGTATGGGGCGGCAGAGGTCTACTGGAACGCACGCCGATGCCGGTCACTGTGTTTTACTCTGACGGTTGCCACACCCCTGCTGACGTTTCAGGCATCGGATTTTACCGTAGCCAGAAAGCTTCAAGGCAAGAGGGGACATTATGAATGTGTTTTCTGGAAGGTGGCCCTGATGAGGTTGGAGGCCGTCAGAAGCAGCACCAAACAGGCGGTTCTAGCCATTGTGTTTGCGGTGTTCGCGCTTTCTCTTGGGGATGCCTTGATCAAAGCCAGCGCCCAATCCTTGCCGCTTTGGCAGATGTTGGTCATGCGCTCGGCCCTTGTGATTCCGCTGTTGTGGTGGCTTGCACGCCGCAATAATGCCCAAACACTGCGCATTTCTGGATGGGTGATCCTCAGAAGCGGCTGTCTGGCCGTGATGTGGATCTGTTACTATATCTCCTTGCCGCTGATGCCTTTGTCCGTTGCTGCTGCAACCTACTACACGGCCCCGTTGATTATTGTAGCCCTTGCCAGTCTGGTGGCCCGTACATGGCCAAAAGTGCCGGTATTGCTTGCTATTTCCGTAGGGTTCTTGGGAGTCGTTCTGGTTATTCAACCTGATGTCACAGATTTTCAGGTTGCAGCGTTCCTGCCGCTTTTTTCAGCGTGGCTATATGCCTGCGCAATGGTGATGACGGCTGCAAAATGCCGGAAAGATGATCCCTTTGTGCTGGCCATGATGCTAAACATCGCGCTTGTCCTTGCGGGATTGGCAATCGGATGGTTTGCGGGGCGTGACGGGGCTTTGGTCTCAAGCGTTTGGCAGCCGGTAGATTTTCCTGTGGCCGCAACAGTGTTTGCGCTTGCTATGATCATGTTCATTGGCAGCCTTGGTGCCGCGATTGCCTACCAAAAAGGGCCACCCGCGACAGTCGCGGCCTTTGACTACAGCTATCTTGTCTTCAGCATTATATGGGGAGCCGTTTTCTTTGACGAGTTTCCCGGTGCTGTTGCCCTGATTGGCATTTTCCTCATCGTGGGGGCCGGTTTGGTCGCGTTTTCCCAAGACTAAGCGTCAACAGCCCCCTGCGGTGGGACTGCGAAGCGCCATCACAGGGGCGCATTAGTTAACATCGGGCCGTTGCGAGACGAGGTCAGTCGGCGGCCAATGCATCCAGCAGCCGCTGTGACAGACGCAGTTTGATTTCCGACGGTTCGGCGTCGATGGCCTGAACGACCTGCTCTAGTTTGCTGTGCGCGCCGTGCAACTGGTCGAGCAGAGACATGATGATGACCAAAGCGTCTTCATTCACTTCGAAATCATCGGTCAGCTCACAAAGTAGAGTGATCCTGCGTACATCCAGCGTGTGATAGCGCGGCCCGTCAGATGTTATAACAGGGGTTACGATGCGCAATTGTTCGAAATGGCTTAGGCGCTCTGGGGTGAGCGAGGCAACCGACTTGATCACCTGCTCTGGGGCATAGGCATTGGTCATGGTGTTTCCTTTCCAGAGCGGGGGTTATAGGCGTGATTTGCGCGCCAACCTTCGATGAAACGTTTCAGCTCGTCATCAATCTTGGCCGGAAGAACAACGCGCAGTGTGACCCGTTGATCGCCTTTGCCAGAGCGCCCCTTTACACCGCGCCCCTTCAGACGCAGCACTTGGCCAGAGCTTGCCCCAACCGGTATCGTCACGTTTACAGCGCCATTTATCGTGTTGACGGGGACCTTTCCGCCCAAAATCGCCTCATCTATAGAGATTGGCAAGACCACGGCGATGTCGTCGCCTTCGCGTTCAAAATCAGGACTAGGGGCCACATCAATCGTGATATAGGCATCGCCCGGTCGGCCCGCGCCCCGACCCGGCGCACCTTTGCCGCGCAGCCGGAGCGTCTGCCCATCGCGGGCACCTTCGGGAATAGTGACTTCCAGCGCATTTCCGTCCGGTAATGTGATCCGTGTTTTGGCCCCCAGCGCTGCATCCAGAAACGACACTGCCAAGCGGTATTTCGTGTCTTGGCCGGGCCAATCATTGGGGGTGCCCCGGCCAAAGCCGCTCTGATCCGCACTGCGGTTGCGTGCGAAGTTGGCAAAAAACTCATCCGCGTTGAAGCCTTCGCCAAACGGATCGCCGCCTGGTCTCGGGCCGCTTTGGGTGTACGGGTTTTCAGGCCGCCGCGCTTCGTCGCGGTAATAGCCGCGTGGTGCTTGCTCTGCCCCTTTGGCATCAATTTCGCCTGCATCAAAGCGGCGGCGCTGTTCGGGGTCTTTGAGCAAGTCATAAGCGCTGCCGGCTTCCTTGAACCGTGCTTCGGCCGCCAGATCACCGGGGTGCAGGTCTGGGTGGTTGGCGCGGGCGATCTTGCGATACGCCTTCTTGATATTTTCCGCAGTGGCGGTTTTGGTAAGGCCAAGTGCGGCATAGGGATCTTTTGTCATTGTTTCTCCGCATCTTGCTGACAGATTGTCTTTGGTGATTGGTTCGTCATGTCCCGTGATCGTCGAGACGTTTCAGCATTTGGTAGCGCGTATCCAACACCTCAATTTTACAGCAATGTTGGGATTTTTGCAAAGATACGCGATGCCGCATCCCGAGCCTGTCCGATGTCGCAAGTGCGATATTGGATTTTTGTTTGGCACCTATCGGGGTGTGCAGACGTGCAGTTTATCTGACCTGCTTGGGCCGGTCGGTGTCCATCAAAAGCTTGATGCCCAGAGGGGAATGATCTCCGCGTGCGAAACAACGCGACGTGATCGGCTCTTTGGACGCTTCAGATTCCTTCGACCAGCCGATGGGCCGTCAGAATTTCTTGTATCAAGAGGTCGATATCGGCTTGGCTTGTGGCGTAATTGGTGATCGAAACCCGTATGATCTGGCGACCACGCCATTCGCCGTGACTGGGGTAGACTTGGCCATTGGTTTGAACGCGGTCCAAAACCTGTTTGGTGATTGCATCGGTTTCGCAGGCGATAGCCACTTGATTCAAAGTCACCTCGTTCAATACGTCGATGCCCGGCACCTCAATCAGTTTTTCCGCAAGGTATTGCGCCAATCCGCAATGGTGCGCGATCATCTCGCGGACCCCTGTCGCGCCAAGATGTTTCAAAATGGCGTAGCTGGGAATGCCTCTGGCGCGGCGGCTGAGTTCGAGGGTTGAATCGCTTGGCTCCCACGTGTCGCCAAGATCAGGAAGATACGCGCCTCGCGCTGACATAGCGGCCACCAGAACGGACCTGTCACGCACAATGCTAAGCCCGGCATCATATGGGGCATTCAACCATTTGTGCAGATCGACGGCCCAACTGTCGGCCCCGTCAACACCTGAAAGGCGGTCTTTCAGCTCGGGCACCGCATAGGCCCAAAGCCCAAACGCACCATCAACATGCACCCAGCCGCCACGCTCATGGATCAAGGGGATTGCTTCGGCAAAGGGGTCAAAGGCACCGGTGTTGATCTGGCCAGCCTGCAAGATCACAAGGGGGGGATTTTCACACCGTGACAAGGCTGCTTGCAGCGCGTCGATCTGAATCCGCCCTTGGTCGTCGGTCTCAAGCCGGATCGCGCGGCCAAGGCCGAGGCCAGCATATCGCAGCCCGGCAAGCGGAGCGCTATGGGCGTCGCTGCCGATCAAGATTGGTATTTCGGGCGCGCCAAACAGGCCGAGCTCATCAATGTCCCACCCTTGCCGCGCCAGCAACGCATCGCGCGCGGCAATAATACATTGCGCGTTGGCAACTGTGGCGCCGGTGACAATTCCGGCACCGCATTCAGGGTCTAGTCCCAGCAGGTCAAGACACCAACGACACACCGCCTGTTCCATTGCGGCAATCGATGGGCTTTCCCATGACGATGCGGAGTTTTGCCCCCAAGCCGTGACGAGGAAATCTGCCGCGGCTCCGACCGGCATGGATCCACCGCAGACATAGCCAAAAAACCTTGGTGAAGCGTGAGCATGAATGCCTGCAGTGGCCTCTTGAACGATTTGCTCGATGACTGAAAGGGCATCCTCTCCGGTTTCGCCAAGTGGGCCTTCGAAACGCGCGGCGATGGCGTCGGGGCGCAAGTCGGGCTTGGCTGGTGCGGTATCCAGCGTGGCACGATAGGCGATTGCATGGCGGGCGGCAGCTTCCATTGCCCGCTGGCTGTTTTCATCCAGCGACAATTTCTCCGAGCGTGCGACATGCCGATTGCCTGATCCGGTCACGGTTGAGGTCCCATCATAATTGCTCGCTCTCTTCTTTTTGGAAAATCCAGATTGCACAATGCGTAGGCTCAAATACAGAGCGACTATTGAACACCGGCCCCCAAGGGCCAGCCCAAATGCGCTGCCTCAGCTTACACATGTTTTCAAGGTTGAGTCGAGTTGGGAGCAATGGTGCCAGTTTCGGGCATCGCCCAAACGCGACCCCAAGCACAATTCCCAATCTGCAGACAGAAGAGAGATGGCTTAAAGAACCGACTCCATCACCGCGAAAGAATTGGTTTGGTGAATACCGGGCAGCTTGTTGATTTTGTCACCAAGCACCGTCCGAAAATGTGAAATGTCCCGCGTTCGCACCGTCAGCAAATAGTCAAAAGACCCGGCCACCATCAGGCAACTTTCAACTTCCGGGATATCCCGAACCACGCGGTTGAAAGCGTCAAGAGAGTTGTCTCCGGCTGTTGCTGCCAATGAAACCTGAACAATGGTCAAGTGGCCAAGCCCCATTTTTTCCATGTTCAAGACGGCGCGATATCCGCTGATATAGCCGGATCTTTCAAGGCGTTTGACACGTTCGGAACAGGGGGTGTTGGTCAAGTTGACACGTGTGGCAAGTTCGACAATTGACAGCCTCCCATTCGCCGCCAACTCCTTTAAGATTCGCTGATCAATTTTATCCAAATCCCCACTCATTGGTAATTTTCCCTAAAAAATGGCTGCCATACGCGAATTTCACCTGCCTATTACCTATATTTATCAACACTTGCTAGTGAAAATCACCTTTAATTACCTAAGGGCGATCGGGCTGCGTCAATGCGGCCCTTGCAACCTGGTTCTGAGGGCAAAGCTCTCATAATCGAAACAAAAAACTATCTGGGAGTATAATATGACAGTTAAAATTGTCGTTGGACTGGACGGGACCGAAACGGGTGAGCGAGCCTTAAACTTCGCAAAAGACATGGCATCCAGGATCGATGCCTGCGAATTGATTGTGATTTATGTCATCGAATGGTCACCATTCACATTTCAAACCGCAGAAGAGAACGCACAGCGTCACAAGCGCCGCGAAGAAGAAATCGCTCTGGCAACGTCGCGGATCGTTGAACCGGCTGTCACGGCGCTTCGGGATGCAGGCTTTACCGCCCGAGGCATCGTGCGCCATGGCGATGTGGCCGAAACTTTGGACAAGCTTACGGTCGAGAATGGTGGATCGCAAATCATCGTTGGCCGCGCGTCTGCAGACGGGTTCGCCAAGCGCGTCTTTGGTAGCTCAACACAAAACCTCGTGATGCACGCCAGCGTGCCCGTAACAGTTGTAGGGTAGGATTGAACATGAAAAAGACATCACTATTCAGCCTGACCTCTGTTTTGGCCGCTTTGACGGCAAGCCCGTTGGTGGCCCAAGACGCTGTCGGCATCGATGAGAAAGTCAATCAGGTCTTTGCACAGGCAACTGGGCCATTTGTGAGCCTGATCTTCGCACCGTTCCCGGGTACCAGTTTCCCATGGATCGTCATGTGGTTGGTTGTCGCCGCCACCATTTTCACACTGTATTTTGGATTTGTTCAATTTCGCTTCTTCAAACACGCAATTCAATTGGTGAAAGGCGACTATTCGGATCCGAATGACGCGGGTGAGGTTAGCCATTTCCAAGCGCTTGCCACTGCCCTGTCTGGCACGGTCGGTCTTGGGAACATTGCCGGGGTCGCGGTCGCCGTCGGCATTGGCGGGCCCGGTGCCACCTTCTGGATGATCCTTGCGGGTCTTTTGGGAATGGCATCAAAGTTCACCGAATGTACCCTTGGTGTGAAATACCGGAATGAATACGAAGACGGCACTGTCTCTGGTGGCCCAATGTATTACATTTCCAAAGGTTTCAACGAGTTGGGCCTGCCGGGCGGTAAAATTCTGGCGGTGGTCTTTTCGGTATTTTGTATTCTCGGCGCGCTTGGCGGCGGCAATATGTTCCAGGCCAATCAGGCGCATGCCCAGATTTCGGGTATCGTTGGTGACTATCCGGGCTGGATTACCGGTATCGTGTTTGCCGCTGTTGTCTTTGCAGTGATCGTCGGCGGGATCAAATCCATCGCCAATGTGACCGAAAAAGTTGTGCCGTTTATGGGCATTTTGTACGTTGGTGCCGCGCTGATCATCTTGATCGTGAACTATGATCAAATCGGTTGGGCCTTTGGCCAGATCTTTGCCGGTGCCTTTACAGGTTTGGGTGTTGCAGGCGGTATGGTCGGTGCTTTGATCCAAGGCTTCAAGCGGGCGGCCTTCTCAAACGAAGCCGGTGTTGGCTCGGCTGCGATTGCGCACTCTGCCGTGAAAACAAAAGAACCCATCACCGAAGGCTTTGTGTCCTTGCTCGAACCCCTGATCGACACTGTTGTGATCTGTACAATGACCGCATTGGTGATTGTGATCTCGCAGCAACTGATCATTGATCCAACAACTGGCAACTACATGCTGAATGAGGCCGGAAACGCCATTGCAACAGTTGATGGAAACTCTGGTGTCGCGCTGACCTCTGCTGCATTTGCATCGGGCATCAGCTGGTTCCCCTATGTCTTGGCCATCGCGGTTGTGCTGTTTGCCTTCTCGACAATGATCTCTTGGAGCTATTACGGCCTCAAGGCTTGGACTTACCTCTTTGGCGAAAGCAAGACGTCGGAGCTGGTGTTCAAGGTGATCTTTTGCATCTTTATCGTCATCGGTGCGGCGGCGTCGCTTGGTCCGGTCATCGACTTCTCTGATGCGGCGATCTTTGCCATGGCTGTCGTGAACATCTTCTGCCTCTATTTCCTCATGAAATTGGTGAAGAAAGAGCTGGCTTCATACGCTTCACGTCTTGAAAGCGGCGAAATCAAGAAGTTCACACACTAACCAACAATCTCCGACGCGGCGATGTTCGCGTCGGAGCCTGCCCTCGCTTTTATGGCTCAAATCCTGCAAGCAAAAATTTGGAGGGTTGGGAACGCCGGTACGCAGCAAGAGGCGCGGCGAAAAATTGGTTTTGATTATATGTTCATGGAACAGCATTTTGCTCTGTGTCTGTGAATTCATCTTGAGGCCGAAGCCGAAAAATCCGTCACCGCCGCTGACGTTTTGAACATTTTGCACCACCCGTTTTGATCCACCGGATGTTCCGCTTGGATATTGAGACCTGCTTTTTCTTCAAACGCACGCACAAAACCGCGCGCTTATCCGCGTCCGACCGGTGCCGTTCGGGGTGGTTTGACCGTCATCCAAATAAAATGTGGGTACGCGCAAGCCGTGCCGTGACACCGAAGCAAAGATAAGCGGGATGAGGCGCGCAAAGTGCACGGGTCAGAACCCGCATAAAATCAAATCGGTGCTTCCGAAATACCGGTCAACCCGTGGCGATTTGTAATCGCTCCAAAGTGTGTTCCTGGCCCGCAGTTTGTTGGGGGCGCATCGATTGGCTAGCCGCTGAAGTTTGGACACTAGTGGCCATCATAGACTGACACTCGGGCAAGGTTATGGCGTGCTCTTTTGGCAGAGGCTTGACCTATCCCCCCCCCTTGATCAGCGGGTGTAGTGATCGGCTTGGCCAACGCAGAAGGCTGTGCAACTATTGACGGGTAACTGGGCGTTTGAGTAACGGCTGCAAAGAACCTGCACTGTCGTAAGAATGGCCGCGTTGAATTTCGGCTAGGGGTCGTCACATCCGCGTAGGCACTGCCCCGCTCCTTGTTTTACTATTTGTGCATGAGGGCCTAAAACCAACGAACCGTCTGGCGAGCGACGTCCATCAACTTTCACAAAGGCGTCCCCTATGGCCACCAAAACGAAGTTACATCCGCGTAATCAACATTCAGAAGGTTACGATTTTGTGCGTTTGGTTGCGCAGACGCCCGAACTGGAGGCTTTTAAGATCAGCAATCCACTTGGTCAGTCGACGATTGATTTCAAAGACGTGAACGCTGTCCGCATGCTCAATCGGGCATTGCTAAAGACGCATTATAATATTGATTTTT
This sequence comes from Pelagimonas varians, assembly GCF_003208435.1. Lineage (GTDB taxonomy): Bacteria > Pseudomonadota > Alphaproteobacteria > Rhodobacterales > Rhodobacteraceae > Pelagimonas > Pelagimonas varians. The sequence goes on from NZ_QKMF01000022.1 coordinate 77,567, forward strand.
GGGATATTCCCAGCGGCTATCTTTGCCCGCCAATTCCAGGTCGCGTCGACTACATCCACTATCTTGCGGACTTGCTTGCCGAAAGCAATAATCAAGAAATACCGCGTGGGCACCACATCAAAGCCCTAGACATCGGCACAGGAGCGAGCCTCGTTTACCCTCTGACGGGCCAGAGCGAGTACGGCTGGCATTTCACGGGCACCGATATCGATGCGGGTGCTCTCAAATCGGCAAAGCAAATTTGTGACGTCAACGCGTTGGAAATCACCCTGAAGCGACAAATTGAGCCCGAAAATATCTTTAGAGGCGTGATCGAAGCCAAGGATGCTTTTCACGTCACGATGTGCAACCCGCCTTTTCATGCGTCCATGGCCCAAGCGAATAAGGGCACCCAACGGAAGTGGGCGAACCTTGGAAAAGGGCATTCAAGAAAGCTCAACTTTGGCGGCCAGAACGCAGAGCTATGGTGTCCGGGGGGCGAGATCAAATTTATCGCCCGAATGGTTGAACAAAGCGCGGAGTTCGCCGACCAGTGTCTGTGGTTCACCTCATTGGTGTCAAAGAAAGATAACCTCCAACCACTTCGCCGAATACTTGGAAAAGCAAGGGTTGCTGAGTTTAAAATCGTCGAAATGGCACAGGGGCAAAAGACCAGTCGTTTTATTGCTTGGACTTACATGAAGAAAAAACAACGCACCTTGTTTATAAACAGAACAGAGGCTTAAGGCTCCCTTACAGTCGCTTGGAAAGTCAGAACGTCACCGCAAACTCATAGGGAACTGTTGCAGAGTTCGGGATCGTAGCATTGCCTCGGACGGCTTTGTTGCACAAATCGGCTGCGGGGATTCATGTCGCGAATCCAGTATGATAGCAGGCGGTCATGAGCAGCTGGACCCCGACGAAGTACAAGACCACAAACTGGTCGTCTTACAATGACAGCTTGAAGCAGCGCGGATCGTTGTCGATCTGGTTTGATCCGGAGATGGCTT
>NZ_QKMF01000023.1 GCF_003208435.1 Pelagimonas varians
GTCAGGCTCATAACCTGAAGGTCGTAGGTTCAAATCCTACTCCCGCAACCAATAATACCCAAAAGGCCGCCCTCAACGGGCGGCCTTTGGCGTTTGACGCAGGCGCAAATGAACATACCTCTTAAAACTCACTCTCCGTTCTCCCTTGGCAGGCACTTCAAATTGGGTCTGCGAAACTTTCCAAAGCCCACTTTCAGACGAAAAACTTGCCCAGTACCGAGGTGCTCTAGTTTTGTAGCGGCATTGCTTGGTAACTTTGGAAACAAGGTGGACCTGTCGCGGTTTGATGCCGCTCCTTTGATAGCATTTACTGCAACAAAGGAGACAAGGAATGGCAACGAGATACACCGAAGAATTTCGCTGTGATGCAGTACGAATTGCAACGACGAGCGGTCTGACCAGACCAAAGGTTGCATCTGATGTGGGTGTTGGCCTTTCGACGCTGAGTAAGAGGGTTCAAAAGTATCCATCGCCCGGCAGGGCATTGTCCAACACTGTCCCGAGAGGGAGCATGAAGACCTGATGGCTGGAGCGCATGAGGATGTGGAAAAGGAAAATACCCGCCTTCGCAAAGAAGTCCGTTTGCTGCGAGAGGAGAGGGGAGTGTTAAAAAAGATGGCAATCGTCTTTGCGGGCCAAAATCGATGAGGTTCGTTTCTATCGATGCCTGGAAAGAAGAATGGCCAGTAGGGTTTCTATATTGTGTGATGCAGGTCACGTCCCGTGGTTTCCGGGCGTGGCGGGTTCGCCCGATGCGCCAGCGACAGCGCGACGATATGGTGATTTTGGCCCATATCCGAGAACAGCATCGTCTTGGCCTGCAAAGTTATGGCCGACCAACCATGACCGAGGAGTTGCAGGAGTTGGGGCTGAACGTGGGGCATCGTCGGGTTGGGCACCAGATGTGCGAGACGGGCCTCAAGATCATCAAAACCCGCAAATACCAGGTAACAACCGACAGTAATCATGCGTTCAACATCGTTCCCAACCTGCTGGATCAGGACTTCTCCGCTGATGCGCCGAGCCAGAAACGGGCAGGCGACATATCTTGCATCTGGACCGGTGAAGGTTGGTTGTATCTGGCTGTGATCCTTGATTTGTATTCCCGCCGCGTTGTCGGCTGGGCCGCAAGCAATCGAATGAAACGTGATTTGGCGATCCGTGCACTGGACATGGCAGTGGCCTTTCGTCAGCCATCCAAAGGCTGCACTCATCACACGGGTCGCGGGTCTCAATACTGTTTTGGCGACTATCAGAAACGGCTGAAGCAACACGGCTTTCTGGTAACAATGAGCGCAAAAGGGAAATGGCTACGACAATTCCATGGTCGAAACCTTTTTCAAATCTCTCAAGTTAGAACTGATCTGGCGCAACCGATGGGAAACGAGACGCTAGGCTAAAGGGACGATATTCCAGTATATCAACGGCTTCAATAATCCACGACGGCGGCACTCGTCGTTAGGTGGCAAAAGCCCCTTGGCCTTCGAACGAAAGGCTGCCTAAATGAATTGAGAGACCGGAATTAAACCGAAGCAAGACAATGGGGTGCATCGGCCTTGTGTGCATCAGCCCGATGCGCACAGGTGGTTAGACGTCACCACTGGTTCGCCGATAATCCATCCCCATTCTGAACATCTAATGCAACAATAGATCCCGTCGGGATGGGGATGATCATGCTTTTCCATGAAACGCACCTTCGTGACGCCGTTGTTTCGCTGTGTAGGCAGGCCGACAAACAATTCGTTGGCCATCTACTGCGCGTCGCCACACATATCAACTTTTAGAAACATCAAGTATTCAGCTACCGGTCGCGAATCCTGATCCCGTAGTCATTCTCATTTGTTGCATTGAGAGCCGGCAAAAGGACTAGTAATCAAGGGCCGGAATTGTGTTACCATTCTGTCTAGGTTTCGTGAGACCGGGAGATGGTCCCCAGTCTTGTTCTTGTACTACTTAGAAAAAGCATTTTGGCTGGTCGTTATATTTTTGAAACAACCTCTGCAAGTTTAAGGATACAGATTAGGCTCCGCCAATGTCTTGGGGAGCAACCGAAACTGACTTAACGACAGCGTGGCATTCTGATCCTATGTTTAGGCCCAAGGAATTCGCCGACCGGCGTGTAATACGGGCGAGTATTTTTCCTGCTGGGGTTTGTATGGATACCATTGCGCCCGGTCCATCGCCGGTACGCATAGAAATAATCCTGCCCGGCAATATATTGAGAGCTGATAATCCTGTGGGCCGGTCCTTGGAAAGAATTACGTCTTGAGCCGTGATCCTGACTCTGACCCGCATTCCAATGGGCTTTGACAATCGCGGCAACAGCAAGGGCACACCGCATGCATCCAATTCTGTCAAACCATCAGCATGATGCTTGCTAATGATCGCTTCGAGGATTGCGCCTGCCGCTCTGACCCCAGTGGGGGTAAAGCTCGGATCGCTTAAGACCTCGGAGGCACTCCCTTGCTGTGCGACCTTTCCGTCTTCTAAAGCAACCACCGTTGTGGCCAAACGCGCGACTTCGGTTGCAGAGTGGCTGACGTAGAGAATGGGGATGCGGGCTTCGTCGCGCAGGGTTTCAAAATAGGGTAGAATTTCGGCTTTGCGCGCTGCGTCCAAGGCCGCCAATGGTTCATCTGCCAGAATTAATTCTGGCCCCGCCAGTAATGCCCTGCCTATTGCTACCCTTTGTTTTTCGCCTCCTGAAAGCCCGTTTGGCGCACGATCCAATAGGGAGCCAATGCCCAACATGTCGACCACGCGATCGATGCTTTCGGTGCGAGCTGACTGGCTTGCAAACCAACGCCCGTATTTCAGGTTCTGGCGGACGCTCAGATGTGGAAAGAGACGCGCCTCTTGAAAAATATATCCAAGACGCCGTTTATGTGGTGCGACGTTGGTTCCGTTGTTGCTGTCGAACAGAACCCTCCCATTCACGACCACTTTCCCTGTTTGAGGACGCAAGAGGCCTGCCACCGCGTTTATGACGGTGGTCTTGCCAGCGCCGGACCGGCCAAACAACGCTGTCAACCCGTCGGGGGCGTCGAATTTTATGCTAAAATTCGTTTCTCCAACGGAATGTTGAATCGCGACTGAAAGGCTCATGATGTGCCTATCCGGCGGGCCATTTTCCGGGCTAACACTTCAGACAAGACCAAGGCCGCAAGAGCGACGGCTACTGAAATTGCGACCAATCTTAGCGCGGCGTTCTCGCCGCCGGGCACCTGCAAAAAGGCGTAGATTGCCGAAGGCAGTGTTTGGGTCTGGCCTGGAATGTTCGATACAAATGTGATGGTGGCTCCGAACTCGCCCATGGCCTTGGCAAATCCCAAAATTGAACCGACCAAGATCCCCGGTAAAATCAGCGGCAGAGTTACCGTCACAAATACCCAGAACCGACTTGCCCCGAGCGTTGCCGCCGCTTGCTCTAATTTGGGGTCGACGGCTTCGATGGATAGGCGGATTGCGCGGACCATCAAAGGAAAGCCCATGATCGCTGCGGCCAGCGCCGCGCCGGTCCAGCGAAAAGCAAGAGTGATGCCAAATTCATGCAAAACAGATCCGACCGGCCCGCGAACCCCAAAGGTGAGAAGCAACAAGTACCCTGTCACCACAGGTGGCAAGATCAAGGGCAAATGCACCAGCCCATTCAGGACCTGACGGCCAGGAAAATCGCAACGTGCCAAAATGTAAGCGACAAACAAGCCAACCGGCAAAGCCGCCAGTGTAGCCCACAGTGACACCCGCAACGACAATGCGACAGCACTCCATTCTTCCGGGCCAAGCCAATCCATCGCGCTATTCCACTAACACGGAAAACCCGTGGCGTTCAAAAATTGCGCGGGCTTGGGAGCTTTGCAAATGCGCCAAAAACGCATGCGCGGTTTCGCTATGGGTCACGGCAATGGCCGGATATACGATTGCGCGGTGGCTTTGGGCGGGAATGGCTACGGCCACATGGACACGTGGGTCAGCACGGGCGTCGGTTGCATAGACAATGCCAAACGGGGCTTCACCCAAGGCGACCAAGGCCAAGGCTGCGCGGACATTGTCGACTTGGGCGACATATGGGACAATTGCGTCCCATTGGCCCAAGGATTGCAAAGATGCCTTGCCATAGATGCCCGCAGGCACCGATTGAACCAAAGCCATGGCCAACCGGCCACCATTCAAGAGTGCCAATAGATCCAAGGCTTGCCAGTCCAGATTTGTCACCGGATCATGGGAAATCAAAACCAGTTCGTTGCCGAGGAAATCGATCCGGCTTTCTGGGATTACCGCCTCTTTTTGCTCAAGGAAATCCACCCAATCCGGGTTGGCCGAGATAAAAATATCCGCAGGCGCGCCCAATTGGATTTGCCGCGCCAAGGCAGAGGATCCGGCATAAGACACTGTGGTGTCGTGCCCAAACACAGTGTCGAATTCAGCGGCCACCTCATCGAGTGCATTTTTTAGGCTGGCTGCTGCAAAGATTGTAATCGTCTCAGCACAAACGCTGCTCGCGCTGAAAAACAACATCATGACGAGCGCTGACAGCCAGCCCCGCAACGATCTAACAGGTTTCAGTTTTTCAAGCATTTTGCCGATCATATCCCCATGATTGGCACGGACGCGGGCGCGCATCTAGCGTAAAAACGTAAGGCGTTGGTCGTAAGTCTCCTTTGCTGCACATTAAACTCCGATTTGCATTTGCTTCATCGTCGGTGGCGCGCTTGAAGTGCGGCACCTTCCCACATAGCGTCGCGCTGAGTCTAAGCGCGAAAGGTCCGCACAATGAATTTCGTCACCCATTTGGAATGTTCCCTGACAGGCAAAATCTACCCAGCGGGGCAGGTACATGGCCTCTCCGAAGCGGGTCGTCCATTGCTCGTGCGTTATGATCTGGACGCAATGAAGGAAAAACTCAGTAAATCGGCTTTGGCGCAATCAACCGCACCGGGTTTTTGGCGCTATGCTGATTTCCTGCCTGTCGCGGAACCTGAAAACCGCGTGTCTTTGGGCGAAGTCATGACGCCGATTATCCCTCTTGAGCAAAGTGCGCATCATCTGGGTGCCAAGCCCGGCAATGTTTTGGTCAAAGACGAAGGTCGTTTGCCCACAGGGTCGTTCAAGGCGCGCGGCCTTTGTTTGGCAGTCTCAATGGCCAAAGAATTCGGCATTGAACATCTTGCGATTCCGACAAACGGAAATGCCGGTGCGGCAATGGCGGCCTATGCCGGGCGCGCAGGCATGAAGTCGACCGTGCTTTGCCCATCTGACACGCCGGACATCAACATCCGCGAGATCCAATCGCAGGGTGGTGACACTTACATGGTGAACGGTCTAATCAATGATTGCGGCAAGATTGTTGGTCAGGGCAAGGAAGCGGTTGGTTGGTTCGACATTTCGACGCTGAAAGAACCCTATCGGATCGAAGGCAAGAAAACGATGGGCCTTGAACTGGCAGAGCAGCTGGGCTGGGAATTGCCAGACGTGATTTTCTACCCTACAGGCGGCGGCACTGGCCTGATCGGCATGTGGAAGGCTTTTGCCGAATTGAAAGAAATGGGCTGGATCGATGGTCCGATGCCGAAAATGGTTGCAGTTCAGGCAACTGGCTGTGCCCCGATCGTAAAAGCTTGGGAAGACGGCGAAGAGCACGCACCTTTGTGGGAAGACGCCCACACCGTGGCTGCGGGCATCCGCGTACCAATCGCTGTTGGCGATTTCCTGATCATCCGTGCTGTGCGCGAGTCTGGCGGCTTTGCCATTGCGGTGCCTGACGATGAGATCATGGCGATGCGGGATGCCGTCGCGGCAGACGAAGGTTTGCTTTTGTGCCCGGAAGGTGCGGCGACTGCTGTAGCCTACAAGCATGCTTTGGCAGCTGGCCAGATCAAAGACACAGACCGTGCGGTGCTTTGGAACTGTGCCACAGGTCTGAAATACCCATTGCCCGAAGTCACAGGCCGTTTGGATAAAAACCAAGAGATCGACTACTCGCAGTTCTAAATGCACACCAAAAAAGGCTAGGCCTTTGGTCAACTAGAACCAAAGGCCGAAATCGAACACGCCCCGCAATGGATTTCCTGTTGTGGGGCGTTTTGCTTTTGGTCCTGATCACAGGTCCTCAATGGGCGCATCTTTGGGAATTCAGAGTTCGCGTTGTGAGGACGGAATTTAAGTATTGTTGGCGCGAAAAGATTTCCAAACTTTTCAAGACCGTATCGCTTGAAACAGCAGCTTCGCTGCCATCCCGGTCTGCGGTCCAATACCTGAGATCCAAGTCGACGCGTGATTCGCCAAAGCCGAGAGTGACGAACACTGTTTTGGGTACTTTCAAAACACGCGCAACAGACATGCCGAGAAAATCCGCATCGACGGGGTCAATCTGGCGGTCTTGTCCAGCCGAGCGACCGCAATCAGGGCTGCAGAAATCCATGCTACCCCAGCAAATACACTGGACAGAGTTTCGCTGGGCATCAGCTACGACACGATCCGGATCATCACCAAGCGTTTTGCGAACTGGCGCGTAGCCGGATCAACGCCATCTTGTCGCCAAACGCCAATGCCATTTAAATCGCTTGGGAAACTCTGAAACCAATGTCGATGCCAGCCCGCTTAGATTCCGCGTTTGGCAATCAGCTGTGCCAGATCCCGTACGGCTATAGCCCGCGCTGCGGCGATTTCAGATGCCCCGCCATCAGCCGCGATTGGAGTGTCGATCTGAAAACTGCCTGATCGTTCACGACCGTCTTCGTTTTTCGAAACGTAGTAAGTGCCGGACATTTTGAAGACGCCGGCCTGACTGGCCAGCAGTTCTTCGACGCGCACGGTCAGTCTCGATTGTGCAGGCTCTTCGAACGGCCAGGGTTCGGCGGCCACCCGCGCCCCCGTGATGGCCGAAAGATGTTTCGACAGTTCCAGTGTAATGCTTCGCGATGGATCATCCGCCCAAAGAATGGATGCATCCGACACCAGCCCGCCGGTTTCTGTTTCGCGCCAGATCTCTTCGGATTTGGCATAAGCAGGCAAGGAAACCTCGCTCACTTCTAGGCGAGCGACGGAGATTTTGACTTTTGTGCCCGATTCTATCGGGGGGGCCGCGTAACGAACTGCGGATTCAGAGCAGCCAGTTAATGCAAGAAGGGATAGTCCGATGATAATGAAATGCTTCATGTCGATTCCGTCTTATGTGGCAGCGCAGGCTGAACGATCATGCTGGATCGCGGTCTGCAATTTATGTTTGATGCCCAGCAGCGGGCATTATTTCCCGATGAATAGGGCGTTGGGTTTGCGTTCCAAAGCCCGTGCGAGGGACCGAAAGGCGTCTGCGGCATTGGATATGTCGCGCAAAGTTGTACGGGCTTCTTTGTTCAAGGCACCACTTTCTGACAGTGACAACATGGCTTTTTCACTTTGGACCAGAACCGCTTCGATGCGGCGCATGACGCTGGGTAAATCGCCCACGGCGGTTTCCACGGCCTTTGCAGCCCCTTGCGCGGAACCTAACGTTTCGTTGACCTTTTCTATGGTGCCACCGTCGCGCATATCTTTGATCGCAAGGGCCAGTTGGTCCAAAGTTGTATTCAGATAGGCTGGTAAATCTTTGGTTGCCTCAGTTGAAAGCAGGGTCTGCGCTGCGCTGACCAGCAGGGCCACTTCGTCCAGCAAAGGTTCGATTTGTAACGTTTCAACCTTGGCCGCCACCGCTTCGATCCGGGCAACAACAGAAGGAATATCTTCGACAGCGCTGCCCACATCGGCGGCGGCCTTACCGGCAGCATCTACAGCTGAAAACAGTCGTTCTACCCCTTGCTCTGTATCGATTTTTTGCAAGAGTGCATTCAGATTGTCTGTGGCAACGGCCAATTGTTTTGGCAGCTCTTGAAGCTCCTTGTTGTTAACCACGCTTTGCAAATTTTGGATCAGTGTCCGGATGTCAGAAGGCGTTTGTTGCAAGTCCTCATTGGCCACCAAGGCGCTGGCATTGTTGAGGAAGCTGATGGCAGAACCGAGAAGCTCTTCGACGGGGAGACCATTGACGCGTTGCATCAAACCCTCAGCCGAGGCTGCGACATCGTTGATTTTCGCGGGAATGCTGGGAATGATCGGATAAGGGGCCGCATTCCGATTGAACGTAGCGGGCTCGACATTTTCGGGCACTAGAAAATCGATTTTCAAAGATCCGGAAAAGACCGACGCTTGGGTCAGTCTTGCGCGCAGGCCGTCATTAACCTGTGCCTCCAAAAAGTCCAAAACGTCTTGTTCGGTGACCGCCGCCCCCGCGGTGGTTTTGATGTCGTCCAACGCGAGAGAGAGCACAACAACCAGCCGGACCTTTTCATCCCCGAATTGTTCTGCGTCCACACGCCCGGACAAATCAATCACCTTGCCGACGTCTAGTCCGCGCCACGACACCGGAGCGCCGACGGACAAGCCGGTTACGTTTTCTTCAAAGACCACAGCCACTTCGACTTTGGGGCGGTCGACTTCTTGCTCGTCAAAAATGCTGGAACGGGCGATGTTCTGGTCGTCATACAGTGTAAAGTCCTGGCCGCTTTCAATCGGAACGCCGCCCGACACCATGGTTTCAAATGCGATGCCGCCTGCAATCAGCGATGCAACGCTTTCGAAATCGATCGAGGCTCCGGAGGCGTCCAGATTAAATGAAAAGCCGGAGGTTTCCCAAAATCGGGTCCGGGTCGACAATAGTTTGTCGTGCGGCGCAAAGATAAAGGCGTCGGCTTCGATGCCAATTCCATTCTGTGCCAGCTCGGGTTTTCCGACGCGGCCAACTTCCAGACCTTTAAAGAATATGGGGGTGCCAGCGGAAACGCCGTTCGCGGTTTCTGATTTCAATGTAATGCTGGTGCCAAGCTGGCCAGGCCGGGCAATTGGCGGGTCATCCAGCCCGCGAAATTTCTTGTGCAATCCACCGGCCTCGGCATTCCAGCTGCCTTCGATGTAAACCCCGTTCAAAACCGTGCTCAATCCGCTTATGCCGCGTGTCGAGACTTCGGGTTGAACGACCCAGAATATCGCTTCGGCATCGATGTATTCTTCGACATCTTTGTCGACCCGGACATGGGCGACCACCGATGACAGGTCTTTGGCAAATGAGACCTTTTCGACCATACCAACGGGCACATCGCGAAACCGCAGCTCAGTTTGGTTCGGGACAATTCCGGTCGCACTTTCGAAGCCGATTTCAACGATGCTACCGCGGTCTTGGTAGTTTTGCCAAACCATGCCAAAGGCCAACAGCAAGGCACCAATCGGGATCAGCCAGACAATTGAAATTCGCTCAAGCAGGCTCTTGCGGGCAGGCTGGATCTGCACGTCGGGGATTTTATCGGTCATGGTTTGAATACCTGGTCACGGTTGGTGTCGTGTTTGGCGATACTGTCCCAGATCAGACGACTGTCAAAGGAGCGGGCAGCAAGCATTGTGCAAACAACGGAAAGGGCGAAGGTCAAAGAGGCGGGTCCGGGTGAGATCGAAACCACAGACCCCAGTTGGACAAGCGAAGAAAGCACTGCGACGACAAAGACATCGATCATCGACCAGCGGCCGACAAACTCAACAACTTCATATATTTGCATGCGGCGATGTTGGTTTGACTGCCAGCCTTGCTGAACAGACAGGGCAAGATAGGCAATAGCACCGAATTTGGCGAGCGGAATGGCCACCGAGGCCAAAAGGATGACAAGGGCGACGGCCACCGCGCCATGCGCAAACAGCTCGACAGCGCCGCCAACAATTGTGCCGCCAGAGACCTTGAACAACAATTTGGTTTCCAGCATTGGATAGATATTGGCTGGAATGTAGCAAATCAGACCCAACATCCACCAAGCCCAGACGCGGCTTAGGCTTCGGGCATCGCGGCTGGTCAGTTTCGCACCGCAGCGCTGGCATTGGGTGGCGGCCGTCGGCCAAACGCGTGAGCAGTGTGTGCAGGCCACAAGCCCTTGTTGTCGTGCTGTTGTTTCAATGCCGGAGTCAATCATTGCGAACCCCGTTTCTTGCCCGATCGAGTGCGCGCCAAACAGATGAGCGGCACAAAAGCGTGTCTTGAAAGACGTTGAAGACCACCAAAATGGAGAACAGCCAAAAGGCTGCACCAACTTCGACACGGGCCAGATCCACGATTTTGACCAAAGCAACCCCGACGCCCAAGACGAATATTTCTGCCATAGACCAAGGCCGCAAGTCTTCGGACCAGCGAAAGGCCAGATAGGCCCCCCTAAATGGCGGGCGCTGGAGCAACAAAGGCGACAAGGCAAAGATGAGCAAGGCCGCTCGGGCCATCGGAATAAACAAAATTAATATGAGGACAGCGATAGATAAGACCACAAGGTGCGCTGCGGAAAACGAAAAGGCGGCGTCAAATATTGAGGACGCGTTTTTGAATCCGTTCGCCTCGATCCTCAAAAAGGGCAAAAAGACCGCTGCGATCAAAAACACAACCACGGCAATCGCCAAGGCCACAATCCTGGCAACAGATCCTTTGATAGGAGCGCTTAGAACCGTGTGACACCGGGTGCAGACGGCCCGTTGTTGAAATTGCGGCTCAACGTTTTGATACAAGGCATCACAGGTCGGGCAGGCAATCAAATCGGCAAGAGCCGCAGTTTGTTCGTCTTTGATACTCATAAACCCCACCCTCTTGAACAAAATTGAAATGATATCTTACATGACCAATTGCAAAGGCGCATCCGTTTGACGGATGCTTTTCCTTCAGATGATCTCATCTTCGTAAAAAAGAGGCATGTCCTCTAGCTGCGTTGACAGTGTGTCGACAGTGTCCTCTGGATCGTCGGTGCTTTTGACAGTCGCAATGTGATAGATTGCATCGCCTTCGTTCACAATCGGCATAACTGCACGTCCGATGATAACACCTGAAATCGGGGCTATGATATTGTGTTCGACTTGGCCGAAAGGGTCTGACACAGCGGCCAGCACATCACCTTCCTCAACCACATCTCCCTCTGACTTGAAGGTTCTGAGCAGCCCGCCTTGTGTCGCCCTGATCCAACGGCTGGCACCGCAAAACAGCGGGTCGGACTTGGCCTTTGCAATACCTTTGGCGCCGATCATACCTAGGTGATGAAGGACACGCAAAACGCCTAAAACACCCGCCCGGATATAAAGTTCATCAAAACGAAGCGCTTCGCCCGCCTCATAGAGGAGGACGTCAACGCCCATGTCTTTGGCCGCTTGACGCAATGAACCTTCCCGTAGGCTTGACTGCAGCACTACGGGCGCGCCGAAGACATGCGCCAGCTTTTTGGTTGTCGAGTTGCCGCTTGAGATCCGGATTTGCGGCAGATTTGTCCGGTGAATGGCCGCCGAATGCAGATCAATGCCCAAATCGCATTTCTCTACGATTTCGGTCATAAAGATATCAGCCAAACGCGATGCCAATGAACCTTTGTCAGAACCGGGAAAACAGCGGTTCAAATCGCGTCTATCTGGCAAATAGCGCGAATGATTGAGCAGCCCGAAAGCATTGACCACCGGCACGCAAATCAGCGTTCCCTTCAGGTTTTTCAAGTTGGGTAGGGTCAAGATGCGTCGAACGATTTCAACGCCGATGACCTCGTCCCCATGCACGCCAGCGCTGACAAAAACCGTAGGACCTTCACGGCGGCCATGGATGACATGGGCCGACATTGCCACCGGCGTGTGGTCTGCCAGAACACTAACCGGAATATCTACCGTCCTGCGAGTGCCGGGGGCGATGGACGCGCCCCCGATTTCAAATGCAGCGCGTGTAACCATTATCCCTTGCCCTTTGTCCGTGTTTTGCCTGGCTGGGCATTCTTTTCGATAAATTCGATCACCTTGCCTGCGATGTCGATACCCGTTGCTTTTTCAATGCCCTCCAATCCGGGGGACGAGTTCACTTCCATGACCACAGGACCATGGTTTGATCGCAGCATGTCAACGCCGCAGACGTTTAGGCCCATGGATTTGGCGGACCGGATCGCGGTTGAGCGTTCTTCTGGAGACAATTTAACAACTTTGGCGCTGCCGCCGCGGTGCAAGTTTGACCGGAAATCATCGTCAGCACCGGTGCGCTGCATGGCTGCAATTACTTTGCCGCCAACCACAAAGGCACGAATGTCGGTGCCTCCGGCTTCTTTGATGAACTCTTGGATCAAGATGTTGATATTGGCACCGCGAAAGGCTTCGACCACGGATTTGGCCGACCGGTTTGTATCGGCCAGAACGACGCCGATCCCTTGTGTACCTTCCAGCAGTTTCACCACCAGCGGGGCACCGCCAGCAACCTTCAACACTTCGTCGGTTTGCTTTGGATCGTGGGCAAATGTTGTGACAGGAAGGCCAATCCCATCGCGCGCCAACAATTGCATGGAGCGGAGCTTGTCACGTGACCGGCCAATCGCAACGCTTTCATTCAGGGGATAAACGCCCTGCATTTCGAACTGCCGCAATACCGCGGTGCCATAAAAGGTTACCGATGCGCCAATACGCGGAATGACAGCGTCGTATCTTTGCAAAATCTCACCGTTGTAGTAGATTTCGGGGCGGCGCGACGCAATATTCATATAGCAGCGCGTGGTGTTGATGATGTCCAACTCATGCCCACGCTCAATGGCGCTTTCTTGCAGGCGTTTGTGGGAATACAGGTTCGGGTTCCGTGCGAGCATTGCAATTTTCATTTGAGGTCCCTTTCCGAGAGGCCATGCGGTTTTTCTGATTGAAGCCATGACCGGACAGGGTCGACGATCATGCGCAATTGACGAAGACCGGTACGCCCCACGATGATAGGGAAAATCATGTCCGTCCGGTCGGTGAGTGAAATTTCGATACGGGCCTGACGGGCCCCAAGGTGAATGTGACTGGTGATGATAAAGCGTTCTTCAGGGGTGCCGCTTGTGTTGGTAATACAGCGCTTGTGTAAAACAGGTGCTGCGCAGAGATCAGAGCCTTCCAAAACCTGATGGTCCGGCAAGAATTCCACCCACAACCGGCCGTTTATTTCCAGTTTTCGAATGTTCGTGGCATGAAGCGCAGTGGTCCGTGCACCAGTATCAATTTTAGCCTGAAAACCGGTCAGATCCAGATCGGGTAACGATACTGTCTCGCGCCAGCCAATGACGAGTTTTTTGGGTTTCTTCATCGCGAAAGTGCCTTGTTAGAGTCTTAAAGCAGAAAGGGCATAAACAGGGTAGCTAGGCTGAGGACCAAAAAGAACCCGGCCATATCTGTGATCGTTGTCAAAAGAGGTCCGCTTGCCGCAGCGGGATCTTGGCCCAATCGCTTCAAAATCAATGGGACAACTCCACCAATGGAGACCGCAAGGACTGTATTCAGCGCCAAAGCGAGTCCAATGACAAGACCCAGCCATGCGTTGCCCTTCCAAGCCCAGGCAACAAGTCCTATGAGGACACCCAAGACGGCTCCGTTTATCACACCTACAGACACTTCTTTAAGCCAAACGCGCATTGCATCGACCGGCCGAACAAGGCCCAAAGACAGCTCTCGCATGGTGACGCCAACGGCTTGATTGCCTGAACAACCCGACATGTCCGACACCATTGGCAAAAAGATCGCGATAGCGATCACGGCCGTCAGGGTTTCTTCGTAGGCTGAAATGACACTGGCGGCGATGATGTTCAAAACGATGTTTGCCGACAGCCAGGCAAGCCGCCTTTTTGACCGAATGCGCAGGGGCATTGAGCGGAGCTCGTCTCCAAAAACACCCTGACGGCGCAGGCTTTCGTGTTCGGCACGTTCGGCCACGGCTTCGGCTACAGAGGTGCGCGACAAAACACCGGCCAGCTTTCCGTCTGCCTCGACCACCGGCATCCCAAGAAAACTGTGGGCGTCAAAAATGTCCTCTAATGCACTGAGTTGCGTTTCCACTTGAATGGTGATCGGAGCAACCATGATGTCTGATAGCTTTTGAACACGTTTTGCAGTTAGCAGGCCGCGCAACGACAAAACGCCGATAGGGATGCCCTGCGCATCAAGGACATAGGGGTGTTGACCGCGATAACGTTCAAAGTCTGTGTCATCAGATGCAAGTTTGCGAAGCACTGTTCCAACGGTTGCATCTTGCGGAAATGTAAAGGCGTCCGCCGACATAAGTCCGCCAGCGCAGTCGTCGTCATATTCGATCAAGCGGCGCACATCTGAGGCTTCTTCGGCATCCATCTGAGACAGAAACGCTTCGGCCTGTGCGGTATCCATTTCACCAACAACATCGGCCTGAACCTCCGAGTTCAGCTCTTCCAGAACGTCCGCACCTTGTTTCGGGGCCAATGAACCAACCAGTTCGGCACCAATTTCGCTCGGAGCCTCCTCAATCAGCATAGCGGCCAGTTCAACCGGCATGAGAGCGATCGCGGCGACGCGGTCCTCTTCTTTTAGGTTCAAGATTTCGCGCAGGGCTTCGGAATGGGTCAATGGCTGTAGCAGCGAAGCAATGTGATTGCCGTCCTGCGCCCCAATTGCCGCCATCAATAGCTGAGGAAGCTCGGGTCCTGCGATGCTGTCTTCGTTTAGCATGGTTCTTGTTCCTGTCGGGTATGGTGCAAAATCGACAAATCGCACGCACAGAGTTCAAGGGCCGCCTTTTTTGAAACCCTGACGGCGTTAGCTTAACTTTACTGCCGGTTTTGGCTGCCGTTTCGTGATGCGAGGGGTATGACAAAACAATCCTCAAGAAAAACGAATAATAAACATGTTTGACTTGAGTTAAACTTATGGATGAGCTGTGCTATGGCAGCTGTATGGACATTACTTTGATACGGACATTTGTCGAAGTCGCGGCCCACGGTTCGTTTGCGGCGGCTGCGGAGCGGCTTTTTGTAACGCAATCCGCGGTCAGCCTCAGGATACAACGGTTGGAAAGTGATTTGGGACGACCTCTGTTCCAAAGATCGAAAGCCGGAGCTGAACTGACGGCGGCCGGGAAAGAGTTTGAGCGCTTTGCCTTTGGTCACATCAAGCTTTGGGAAGAGGCCAAACAACAGATTGCGATCCCCGAAGGCTTTACCAAAAGCCTCGTTATCGGGGCCGAGCATTCCTTGTGGCCTCGGATGGGGTTTCGCTGGATTGATAGAATGCGCCGTAAGCTTCCTGATCTTAGTATTCGAACCGAAGTTGGTGCTCCAAGCACTTTGACGCGGTTTTTGATCGAAGGGGTGGTGCAATCCATACTGATCTATACGCCGCAGTTGCGGCCCGGGTTCCAGTTGGAACGGGTGATGGATGACGAATTGGTTATGGTGGCGTCATGGCGCGATCCCCAGCTAAATCATATTAACGGGCGCTACTTGTTTGTCGACTGGGGGCCGGAATTTGTGCAGGCACATGCCATGCATCTGCCGGGCTTGACGAACCCGGGGCTGACTTTTGCTTTGGGGGCCATGACCGTTGAATACTTGTTGACGCGAAAATACGCGGCCTATGTGCCGGCCCGTTATATTGAGCACTTTTTGGACGACGAGCAGCTTTTTCTGGTTCCGGGTGCCCCGCGGTTTCCGTATCCGATGTTCCACGTTTGGCGCGACGATATCGAAGACGAGACAATCGCTGTTGCCCGTAACGCCTTGAACCGTGTCGCCTACGAACTGGAGATCCAGCAAGATCGGGTGATCGACCAATTGGCTGACATCAGTAACGAAGACGAAGTGCATGTGCTTGGCGAAATGCCGGAACGCGGCGCAGGCAACGACCTTGGCTAAAAGTGGGCTCGATCTGGTAACATTCGAATCAAAACTCACTCATTGGAGCGTGCCCATGGGTTGTGTAGGCCAAGGGTTGAATTTGTTCGAGGTGTGCTTTTGCAAACGTCACCGCTGAGCAGGCATCCTTGCAAGATGGTTCTTTAACCAAGTCCGATGGGGGCGTTCATATGGCGAAAAAACTTTTATTATTGTTTTAATACAGTGATTTGAGGAGATCATGCGCGGATGGAAAATGAAAATTACATAGCTGCGATCAGCGGGATTGTTACGAAAAATTGAAATAGATGTTGTAAATATTTGTAATTTGATTACCCATTGCCCCTGAGGAAATTGTCCTGAGGAGGAGTGACAAATGACTTTCACAAGATTTGCAGGTTTTGGCGCGATGACCGCCGTTGCCCTGACGATGTCTGCCCTTGCCGCCGAAGCCAAAGACTGGCGCGGTTGGAACATCCACGTAGAAGACTACCCGGTTTCTCACGGTATGGAAGCCTTCATGGCCGAAGTTACCGAAAAGACTGACGGCGCGATCAAGGGTAAAACCTTCCACGCCGGTGTTCTGGGCTCCCAGCCTGATGCAATCGAGCAGGTGCGCCTTGGCATCATCGATTTCGGTGTATTCAGCCTTGGGCCAATGGGTCAGGCCGTGCCTGAAACCAACGTTGTATCGCTGCCATTCATCTTCAAAAGCGTCCCGCAGATGTATGAGCTGATGGACGGCGAAGCGGGCGCAGCGGTTTCCGCAGGTCTCGAAGCCAAAGGCATCGTTGCACTGGGTTATTACGACGCTGGCGCACGTTCGTTCTATAACGGCACCAAGCCAATCAACACTCCTGATGATGTGACCGGCATGAAAGTGCGCGTCATGAACAACGACCTGTTCGTTGGCATGATCGAAGCCATGGGCGGCAACGCCACACCGATGGCCTTTGCCGAAGTGTATCAGTCGCTGAAAACCGGTGTTGTTGATGGCGCGGAAAACAACCCGCCCAGCTACGAATCGACCAGCCACTTTGAAGTTGCGAAGTACTATTCCCTGTCCGAGCACCTGATCATTCCAGAGTGCCTGTGCATGAGCAAAAAGACTTTTGACGCTCTGACGCCAGAGCAGCAGGAAATCGTGCGCGCCGCTGGTAAAGCATCGACTGATCTTCAGCGTGGCTTGTGGCAGGAACGCGAAGCTGCTTCGATGAAAATCGTTCAGGATGGCGGTGTTGAGGTCAACACAATCGAAGACAAATCTGCCTTCCAGGCGGCGATGGCTCCGGTTTACGAACAGTATCTGGCAGCTAACCCTGACATGACTGATCTGGTGAACTTGTTCCGCAACGCGGAATAATCATTCGCAAAACAAGGCGCTCCGCGGTTGCGCGGAGCGCCTTTTTCGACATTGGGGGGATGGTCGGTGGATCAAGAGACAGCTTTTGTGCAGCAAGCCAGGTTATGGCTCGACAGACTGAGCGGGCTTTGCATTTTGATTGCGTCCTGCGCTTTGGTTGTGCTTGTTGCAACCTTTGGTTGGTTGGTCTTTGGCCGCTATGTACTGAACGTAACCCCCACTTGGGTTGAGCAACTGGCACTATTGCTGGTGTGCTATATTGCCTACCTTGGCGCGGCGGCCGGTGTTCATGAAAACACCCATCTTGGCGTGACACTGTTCCGCGATGCCCTGCCTGAAACTCTCCGCAAGGTGGTTCTGATTGGCACGGATATCTTGTTGGCTTTCTTTGGCTTTCTGATGGCAATCGCCAGCCTTGAACTGTTTCAGTTCGGTTGGGACACGATGTTGCCGATGCTCAACATCCCAGAAAGTTTCCGCACTTTGTCGGCCCTGCTGTGCGGCGGTCTGGTGTTCATATTTTCCGGTATGCGTGCTCTGTTTCGCATCCATTGCCTGTCTACAGGCAAACCCTTTGAAATTGACGAGGTGACCTAAGCATGGGCTTGGCTATTCTTCTTGGCATGTTTTTCGGTTGCGTCGTTCTGGGTGTCCCAGTGGCTTTCGCAATGGGAATCGCGGCTCTGACCGCCTTCTGGTACGAAGGTTTCCCCTTGCTGATCACTTTTCAGCGTTCAGTATCAGGCATTTCGGTGTTCTCCCTGCTTGCGATTCCGTTCTTCGTCTTTGCTGGCGAACTAATGCTGCATGGTGGCATCGCGATCCGCTTGGTACGCTTTGCTTCGGCCCTTGTGGGCCATGTTCGCGGCGGCCTTGCGTCGGTCAATATCTTTTCATCCATGCTGTTTGGCGGCATTTCCGGCTCTGCGGTTGCCGATATTTCGGCGCTGGGCTCGATCTTGATCCCTGTGATGAAAGAGCGTGGCTATCGCGCAGACTATGCAGTCAACGTGACGGTGACGTCATCAATCGCGGGTATCGTGATCCCGCCCAGCCACAACATGATCATTTTTGCTGTCGCTGCGGGGGGCGGAATATCGATCTCCAAGTTGTTCTTGGCCGGTGTTGTTCCGGGTATGTTGATGTGTATCTGCCTTGCTGTGGCGGCTTACTTCATTGCGATCAAACACAATTACCCATCTGAGCCGTTCCCGGGTTGGAAAGCTGTTTGGGTGGCGTCTGTGGCCGCGATCCCGGGTTTGATCACGGCGGTGATTATTGTGGGTGGCGTTTTGTCCGGGGTCTTCACGGTGACAGAATCCGGCGCTTTTGGAGCGATCTATGCGCTGCTTCTGACCGCATTCGTCTATCGCAGCCTTGATTGGGAAAGCTTCAAGATCTCGGTGGTCTCTGCGGTGAAAACCACGGCGATGGTGATGGTTCTGATCGGCTTTGCCAGCTCATTTGCCTATTTGTTGGCGCTCTATCAGGTGCCGGATAAGCTGAGCAGTTTCATGCTGGGCATTTCCGAAGAAAAGATCGTTGTTTTGTTGATGATCAACCTGATGCTTCTGGTGCTGGGTATGATCATGGATATGGCGGCACTGATCCTGATCTGTACGCCAATCTTTTTGCCGATCGCCAAAGACCTTGGCATGGATCCAATCCAATTCGGTATCATGATGCTGGTAAACCTTGGATTGGGCCTGTGTACGCCGCCTGTCGGCACCTGCCTCTTTGTTGGTTGCGCCGTGGGTAAGATCAAAATTGAAGAGACCCTGAAATCTATCTGGCCGTTCTATCTGGCCATATTGGCGGCACTGATCTTGATCACCTATGTGCCGGCAGTATCTTTGTTCCTCCCCTCGCTTTTTGAATAAAGCGAGCGCGGGTGCGGTACAGGCCGCATCCGTGAAGGAGGAGCGTAAATGCATCGCTACCGGCCCGCGTGGGCCTGTAGCAGCACTTTAGGAGCGATTGGACGACGTCGTTAAATCTGGCAGACACTTCCGAAAACCTGGTCCATGTCAGTTTAACGGTTGCAGCGCTTTTTTCACAAACGTGACGTTGCAGATGAAACAATCGAAATGACAGTCGTTGAGGACTTTAATATGAATACGGTCCAAACCAGTGCACCAACTTTAGGGGTGATTCAGGTTTCCGACCCAGAAGCGAAAGAAAAGCGTTACTCATGGAGACAGCAAAACGGCATATAAGGGCCTCTTCGGCCAAGCAGGGTGTTTCGGAGAAAACCGGCCGCGACAGAACGCTATCTGATCGTGTTTACGAGAGCATTCTTGGAATGATCGTAAGCGGTGAAATCCCTGTGGGGGCAAAGCTGCCAACCGAGCATGCCTTGAGTGACCAGCTCGAAGTCTCTCGTCCTGTTTTGCGCCAAGCGCTCAAGCAATTGCGTGAGGATGGGGTAATTGTATCCCGGCAGGGTTCGGGTTCGTTTGTGCAGCAACGTCCAGAAGGGGCGGTTCTGGATTTTGCACCCGTCGGTTCTATTGCTGACATCCAACGAACATTCGAATTTCGCACCGCGATTGAAAGCGAAGCGGCCTATCTGGCTGCATTGCGCAGATCTGACGAGGATATGCACCGACTGAGCGTCGCTTTGGCTGAATTGGACCGCTGTGTTCATGATGGATCTTTGGGCGTGGATGAGGACGAAGAATTTCACCGTGCGGTTTGTGCCGCTTCTGATAATCAGTACTTTGTCGCTGCACGCACCTCAATGAAGCGCAATATCCTGACCGGAATGAACCTGACGCGGAATCTGTCGCTGACCAAGCCGCAGGACCGTTTGGAAATGGTTCAAAAAGAACACCACGCAATTTTTAACGCCATTGAGCAGCGTAACGCGGGCGCGTCCCGTGCGGCCATGCGGGCGCATGTTGATAATGCGCGCAGGCGGGTGTTTGAAGGTCCATTGATCTAACACGTGTCTTGCAAAAAGTGCGGCGACACCGAATGCAGATGAACGGCAGGCGATGCCACCCTCTGCTTCGGTAAGAAAACTTGTCCAAATTTGTAATTCACGCTCGAATTGATGCTCTGGTCCAATCGTTGCGGAACGGGAAGCATAACTCGTTAAGCGGTGTTTTGCGCAGTCTAGCCAGCGATATGCGCCAAAAAACTGCCAAAAGATGCAAATGAAACGATTCGCGATCGGCAGCGAATTCCATAGTAAAACAAAATCAGATGTCAGTTTCGCACAAAAAGTCGTTTTCTCTCTTTAGTGCAAGTTATTGAAATTAATTAACTATCCAAATTTTTGAAACCAATTTTGAGACGGTTGTCATAATTTGTATTGTCGCAATCGCACTTCTGATATATCAGTTTGATCATCGAAGGCCTTGGGAGGGGCATAGATGATCCATGCAGCAAATGTTGAAGACCCTGTCGGTGACATGCGGAGTATCGCAGAGCTTCTGCAAGGTCACTCTTTGAGCGGCGAGGGGACACTCACAAATCAGGTTTATGAAATCCTGAGAGATCTGGTCGTTTCGCTGAAAGCACTGCCGCATCAACTCTTGTCTGAATTGGAAATTGCAGAAGAATTGAAGGCCAGTAAAACCCCCGTTCGCGAAGCACTGATCCGGTTGGAGAATGCCAACCTTGTCAACATAGTGCCCAAAAGCGGCACCTATGTCGCTCCGGTGGACTTGGGCCGCTATAAAGAAGCTTGTTTTATCCGTCTGTCTCTAGAGGCAGGAGCCATCCGTTTGGCAGCTCAAAACACCAACCGTTCGAAGTATTCCGGACAGTTGTCAGCGTTGATTTCCGCGCAAGAGCGGGCTGTCAAAGACGGCAACTATCCCGAGTATTTCCGGAACGATGTTGCGCTGCACAAGGTGTTTGCCGACATGGCAGGCATTCCCGGAGTTTGGGAAGCAATAGAGCGAACCCAAGTTGATGTTTTTCGCGTGCGGCACCTGTTGCAGACGCAAAATCTGGGCCGGTCTGAGCAGGCCATCCAAGAACACAAAGAGATCGTTGCCGCCGTGCTGCACGGCGACCCGGATTTGGCAGAGGCAGCTTTGGTTGCGCATATCGGGCCGCTTGAAGGCAAGCTGCAAACCCTGCGTGAACGGCCAGGGCTTCTGGAATTTATCGAACATCTAAACGAGGCAGGAAATGCGCCGTCGCGCTCCCGCCGATCTAAGGCCGCCTCAAAAGGGCGCGGTGGGAAAGTGGAGGAAACATGTCGGGTGTAACCCTAGAAAAGATCGTCAAACGCTACGGTGCGGCGCAGGTCGTGCACGGTATTGATTTGCAGATTGAACCTCAGGAATTTGTTGTTTTGGTTGGCCCGTCGGGCTGCGGGAAGTCAACAACCCTGCGGATGATCGCAGGCCTTGAGGAAATCTCGGATGGTCAGCTTTCCATTGCGGATCGCAATGTGAACAACGTCGCACCGAAAGACCGCGACGTAGCGATGGTATTCCAGAACTACGCACTCTACCCACACCTGAATGTGGCCGAAAACATTGCATTCGGCCTGCGCATTCGCAAAGTCAAAAAGCCGGAGATTGCCAAGTCGGTTTCTGAAGTTGCGGATATTCTTGGTTTGACTGAATATCTTGATCGCCGCCCTGCGGATCTGTCTGGCGGTCAACGCCAGCGGGTTGCAATGGGCCGCGCCATCGTGCGCCATCCCGAAGTGTTCTTGTTTGACGAACCTCTGTCAAACCTCGACGCCAAATTGCGCACGCAGATGCGGGCCGAAATCAAACGCCTTCACAAGCGCCTTGGCGTGACAAGCATCTACGTGACCCATGATCAGGTCGAAGCGATGACTCTTGCAGACCGAATTGTTGTTATGCGCGATGGCCGAATTGAACAAATCGGCAAGCCAATGGATTTGTTCAATAATCCAGTTAACACCTTTGTTGCAGGATTCATCGGATCACCGCCGATGAATCAATTCGAGGCGACCGTAGAAAGCTCTGACGCCGGACCAATTGCGGTGCTTGCCGATCTGCGCGTTGCATTACCGAAATTGCCCCAGTTGCAGACACAGGTTGGACGCAAAGTCACTGTTGGCATCCGTCCGGAGCACGCGTTGATTACGCCGCAAGATGGCGCAAATACCATTCCTGTTGATCTGGATCTGGTGGAGACCTTGGGGTCCGAGGCGCTGCTGCACACGCATGTTTCGGGCAACCCCTTTGTTATCAAGACGGAAACCCACGGCGATGTGGATCACCTGTACGGCGTGAAGGACGTTTATGTCTCGCCGGAGCGGATCAAAGTTTTTGACGGTGAAACGGGGGATGTCTTTGTGCATCCCACTCAAGGATGATCGGGGGGCGAGATGGAAAAGAAATTTAGCTGGCTTCTACAACACCTACGCCGCGAATGGCAGATTTACGTTCTGCTGGCCCCGACGATTATCTGGTTCATTCTGTTCCTTTACAAACCGATGTACGGGCTACAGATCGCGTTCAAAGACTATAGTATTTTCCGTGGTATCGCCGGAAGCCCGTGGGTTGGTCTTGAGCATTTTGAAACTTTGTTTGGCAGTGACACGTTTTTACGGGCGCTAAAAAACACAGTGATTATCAGCGCGTTGTCGATGTGTTTTGGCTTTCCCATGCCAATCATTTTGGCGCTGATGTTCAATGAAATCCTCAACCAGACCTACAAGAAAACCGCGCAGACATTGGTGTATCTACCGCACTTCATCTCGACGGTGATTATCGCCGGGGTTGTGGTGACGGCCTTCTCGCCCTCGGCTGGTATTGTGAATACCATTATAGGCTGGTTCGGCGTTGAACCGATATACTTCCTCACAAAGCCGGAATGGTTCAGGCCCATCTTCATCGGCTCTGGTATTTGGCAAGAGGCAGGCTTTAGCTCCATCGTGTTCCTTGCGGCCATCGCAGGTGTGAACCCGTCGCTGTACGAAAGCGCGGTGGTGGACGGGGCCAGTCGTTGGCAAATGATGTGGAAGATCACTTTGCCGTCGATCATGCCGACAATCATCATCATGTTGATCATCCGTATCGGCAACATTCTGGAAATCGGTTTTGAGCTTGTCATCTTGCTCTATCAGCCAGCGACGTACCAAACCGCCGACGTGATCAATACCTTCATCTACCGCCAGGGTCTGCAAGGTGGGCAATACGATGTCGCTGCTGCTGCAGGTCTGTTCAACGCCGTGGTCGCCTTTGTTCTGGTGATGACTGCCAACACAATTTCGCGCCGCGTATCGCGCACATCGCTGTGGTGAGGGCTGAGCTATGACAAACATGAACCTCTATTCACGTGGCGACAAATTGTTCGTTGTCGCAAATATGGTGCTGATCGGGATCTTTGCCCTCTCAACCCTGTATCCTTTCATCTATATCGCAGCTGTGTCCTTCAGTTCCGGCTTTGCCGCAACCGCAGGCAAGGTGGTGCTAACACCCATCGATATGACCCTAGCGGCCTATGAGCGTGTTCTGTCAGAACCCGCGTTCTGGCGGTCCTACCTGAACACGTTCATCTATACGATCGGCGGCACGATCACGAGTTTGATTATCATCATTCCCGGTGCCTATGCTCTATCTCGTCCGCAATTGATCGGGCGTCGGTTTTGGAACCTCGTCGTTGCATTCACCATGTGGTTCAACGCCGGCATGATCCCGTTCTTCTTGAACATGCGCGATCTGGGTTTGATGGACAGCTACTTTGGCCTGATTATCGGTTTTGCCTGTAACGCCTTTAACATCATCTTGCTGCGAAACTTTTTCGAAAGCATTCCGGCGTCCTTCGAAGAAGCGGCGCGTATGGATGGCGCAAATGAGTTTCAGGTGTTGTGGAAGGTCTTTGTGCCCCTTTCGAAACCGGCCATCGCAACAGTCACATTGTTCTGCATCGTGGCGCGCTGGAACGGGTTTTTCTGGGCGATGGTGTTGCTGCAAGACGAAAGCAAAATTCCGCTGCAGGTCTATCTCCGTCAAATCATCGCGACCCTGTCCGATGACGAAGAGTTCGCCGCGACTTTGCTGACGGCACCCTATTCGGTCGAAACAGTCACAGCAGCCATCATTGTCTGTTCGATCATACCAGTTCTGATCATCTATCCGTTTGTTCAGAAGTACTTCAACAAAGGCATCCTTTTGGGAGGCGTGAAAGAATGACTTTGGGAAAGAATACCAACGATATCAAAGTTCAAGGGAGGACTACCATGAAGAAACTCACGATAACCGCGCTGGCGCTGGCATCGACCATGATGACAACACCGGTACTGGCCGATGGCCATGGTTCCAAGATTGTGGACGAGCCGCTAGAGCTGACCATCCACATGCACCACAAGCGCTATACCAGCTACGACGAAAGCTGGCCTGTTGAGCAAGCAGCGCGTGAGATGACCAACATCCACCTCATCAACAAAACCTTCGGCTCGAACACACCGCAGAGTGACGAAGCCATCAACCTGCTGCTGGCTTCTGGTCAGTTGCCGGATGTCATCGGTACATCGCGCATCCGCGACGTTGTAAACCAGTACGGTCCACAAGGTGCGTTCACACCGCTCAATGATCTGATCGAAGAGCACGCGCCACACATGAAGGCCTACTTCGACTCGCACCCTGACGTTAAGTCTGCGATCACGTCGTCGGATGGCAACATGTACTACATTCCGTATCTGCCCGATGGCAAATACGGCCGCGCCTATTTCATCCGCTATGACTGGGTTGAAAAGCTGGGTCTTGAAATTCCGAACACTGTGGACGAGCTGAAAACAGTTCTGGAAGCGTTCCGTGACGGCGATCCAAACGGCAACGGCGAAAAGGACGAAGTTCCTTACTTTGCTCGCCAGTGGGAAGAGCTGATCCGCTTGGTAACTTTGTGGGATGGCCGGTCTTCCGGGTCTGACACGTATCACGATTACTATGTCACCGATGGCATGCTTGCCCATCCCTATGCTGGTGAGGGCTATCGTGAAGGTATCAAGAACCTCGCACAGTGGTACGCCGAAGGTCTGATCGACGCAGAAATCTTTACGCGTGGCTCGTCCTCGCGTGAATTCTTGTTGTCCGAAAACATGGGCGGCATGACACACGATTGGTTCGCATCGACATCCGGTTATAACCGTCTGTCCGCCGACATCGATGGCTTCTCGTTCAAAGCGATGGCACCGCCGGCCTCGATTTCAGGCAAGCGTATCGAAGAACACCGCCGTATTCCGTTCAAGCCCGATGGATGGGCAATGGGCGGCACCAACAAGCACCCTGTTGAAACGATCAAGTACTTTGACTTCTGGTTCTCCCCTGAAGGTCGCGATCTGGTCAACTTTGGTGTTGAAGGTGAACAGTACGAGCTGGTCGACGGTGAACCACAGTTCACTCAGGCGTTCCTTGATGGCGGTCCTGTAAACTCGCAGTTGTACCAGATCGGCGCACAGCTTCATGCCCGTGGTTATTTCCAAGACTATGAGTATGAAAAGCAGTGGTCGAACGAGTTCGCTCTCGAAGGTATCGCGCTTTATGACGAAGGCGATTATCTGATCGATCAGTTCTTGGGTGTGTCTTTGAACGCCGACGAACAGAAGGTCTATGACAAGTACAACGCACAGCTGCGTACTTATATGCTTGAGCGCCAGCAGGCCTGGATCCTGGGCACAGGCGAAGTAGAAGCCGAATGGGCCGAGTATCAAGAGCAGCTTGAAAAGCGTGGCTACAGCCAGGTTCTTGAAGTGATGCAAGCCGCTTACGACCGTCAGTACAAATAACTGATCCAAAATCGTGCCGCCCATACGATTTGGGCGGCACATCTATTGCTTTACCAAAGGAAGACTCCTCGATGTCAGCGAGTGAAAACTATCTGGACCAGCCCCGCGCCGGACGCCTGAACATTCAATATGCGCCCGTTGACGGCGTTGTGATGGCAGAAAACCCTCCGCGTTTCATGTGGTTGCCCGTTGTCGAGGAAGAAGCAACCTATGTGCTGCGCGTTGCCCGCGATGACAGCTATACGGATGCTCATGTGTTTTCCGATCTCCCATTGAATTTTTTGACCCCTGACGTGGTGTTTGAGCCGGGCGAATACGTTTGGTCCTATGCCGTTTGGGATGCCAAAGCCAAAGGTCCCGCCACCGAGTGGAGCAAGAACCGAAGCTTTAGTATTGCCGAAGGGGCAACTGAGGTGCCGCTGGCTGGGCGGGGTGCTCGCTACGCCAAATCAGACATGGCCCACCCGCGTCTGTGGCTTGGCCCCAAAGAGCTAGCGGCCTTTAAAAAAGATCTTGCGAAGGATGCAGACCATTGTGCGTGGTCAACATTTTTCGAGAAATCCGCTGCGCCTTGGATGGACCGTCCGGTGATGGATGAACCTGTTGGCTATGAAAACCACCAGCGGACGCCCCCGGTTTGGCGCCAAACCTATATCGATTGTCAGGAACTGATGTATGCAATCCGCCACTTGGCCGTTGCCGGTCAGGTTTTGGAAGACAGCGCAATGCTGGACCGTGCCAAGGAATGGTTGTTGGCCGCTGCGGATTGGGACCCTGCCGGCACCACGTCGCGCGCCTACACAGACGAATGGGCGTTCCGTGTTACACTGGCGCTCGGCTGGGGCTACGACTGGCTGTATAATGAGCTGAGCGACGAAGAACGCACCAAGGTGCGCACGGCGCTATTGATCCGCACCCGCGAGATCGCAGAGCACATCATCGACCACGCCAATATTCACCTGTTCCCCTATGACAGCCATGCGGTTCGCGCCGTGTCGGCGGTTCTGGTTCCATGCTGCATTGCGATGCTGGACGAAGAGCCAGAGGCCCGTGAATGGCTGGATTATTCCATCGAATTCCTATCCACGGTCTACACCCCTTGGGGCGATGATCAAGGCGGATGGGCCGAAGGCCCGCACTACTGGATGACAGGTCAGGCCTATCTGATCGATGCTGCAAACCTGCTCAAGGCCTTTACCGGTTTTGATCTGTACGAGCGGCCGTTCTTCCAAAAAACCGGTGACATGCCGCTTTATACCAAAGCGCCAGACACCCGCCGTGCCACCTTTGGCGATGATAGCACCATGGGCGATCTGCCCTGCCTCAAAATCGGCTACAATCTGCGCCAATACGCTGGTGTGACCGGGAATGGCGCCTATCAATGGTATTATGACGAGATCAAACGCAATGATCCCGGTACCGAAATGGCGTTTTACAATTGGGGTTGGTGGGACTTCAACTTTGACGAAATGCTGTACCGTCAGCAATGGCCCATCGTGGAAGCCAAAGCACCCGCCGCCGATGATCGCCTGCGTTGGTTCAAGGGGATCGGATGGGTTGCAATCCAAAGCAAAATGGACGTGCCGGAAGAGCATCTCCAGTTTGTATTCAAAGCGTCCTCCTTTGGATCGATCAGTCACAGTCACGGCGATCAGAACGCGTTCTGTTTGGCAGCCTACGGCGAAGATCTTGCCATTCAATCCGGTCACTACGTGGCGTTCAACAGTTCCATGCACCAGAAATGGCGCCGTCAGACGATCTCGAAAAACGCTATTTTGATCAATGGCAAAGGCCAATACGCAGATCGCGACAAAGCCAAGCAGATGCAATCGACGGGGCAGGTTCTGGCTGCCGAAGAACGTGACGATCACATCTACATCAAGGGCGATGCAACGGCGGCGTATCAGTCGCTATCCCCCGAGGTGACGCGGGTCCACCGCGAGATATATTTCGTCAACAACAGCTATTTCGTGATCGTTGACACAATTGATGCGGATGAGCCGGTTACCATTGATTTCCGTATCCATGCCAACGGCCCCTTCCAGTTGGGCAAGGGTTCGTTCCGGTACACCGGCGACAAGGCCGGGTTTTATGGCGAAGTCCTTTGGTCAGAGGCTGGCAAGCCTGAGATCAGTCAGGAAACAGGCTTTCCAGGGGTCGATATGAAGGAAGTTGAGGGTCTGCCAATTAGTACCTGCATGACCGCCAGCTATCCCAAGGCAAAACGCCATCGGATCGCGACGTTGTTGGTGCCATATAGCACAACCGATCCGAAACGGATTTTCCATTTCCTTGATGACCAAGGCTATGACTGCGACCTGTATTTCACCGATGCCGATGAGAACAGCTTCAAAGTTGTGGTGGAAAAACTCGCCAAAGCATAATTTTCAGCGGCACCTATCGTCGCTGGACACGTAACTTGCCGCCCGCATTTAGAAACTCGCGGGCGGTATGCATTAACAGGAGAAGACCTATGAGTTTTGAAGGCAAAACCGCGATTGTAACAGGCGGCGGGCGCGATATTGGCCGCGCATGTGTTATGGGGCTGGCCGCGCAAGGCGCCAATGTGGTTATCAACTATCACTCCAGCAGCGAAGGCGCAGAGTCAGCAGTTGCTGAAATCATTGCAGCGGGTGGCAGCGCCATCGCCATGCAAGGTGACATGACCAAAGAAGCCGACGTGAAAGCACTGGTTGCAGCAGCTGTCGAGAAATATGGGAAAGTCGATACATTGGTTCATGTGACCGGTGGTATTCTTGCACGTGTATCTATGGCGGATATGACCATGGAACATTGGACTGCCGTTATGGATGTGAACCTCACATCCTACATGCTGGCCGTGCGCGAATGCATTCCGCATATGCCTGCTGGCAGCTCAATCGTTGCGTTGGCCTCACAGGCTGGCCGTGATGGCGGTGGCCCCGGTGCGTCGGCTTATGGCGCTTCCAAAGGTGCCGTTATGACCCTGACACGGGGTTTGGCCAAAGAACTGGGTCCGGACATCCGTGTTAACGGCGTGTGCCCCGGCATGATCGATACCGATTTCCACAACATCTTTACCAAACCCGAAGTGCGCACACATGTCGCCAATATCACGCCGCTGAAGCGTGAGGGTGTTTCCGACGATGTTGCGAACTTGGTGGTCTATTTGGCGTCGGATGGCGCAGCCTTCTTGACCGGCACCAATGTCGACATCAATGGCGGCATGCTGTTCTCCTAAGTCTTTTGACTATGGTTGAGGGCGCACAGGCATCACAGCCTTTGCGCCCTTCAATATGTCATGTGGCCCGTGACTGGCCTGATTGGTTAGCTGAGCGTCGCCACGAACATGAAACGCAAAAGGGAGCCTGAACGGCTCCCTTTTTTGTTCTTTTGACAGGCTTAGGCTTGGAGAGATTTTACGACCAGCTCACCCTCTTCGCGGGCCTTCATAGCGAGGGCTGCTGCGTGGGCACCGGCCCCTGTCGTGAAATACGGGATTTTGTCATACAGCGCGACCGAGCGAATTTCGCGACTGTCAGACACAGACGCGTTGCCCTCGGTGGTGTTCATCACCAGCTGAATGCCGCCATCCTTCATCAGATCAACGATGTTGGGACGTCCTTCATAGACTTTCTTGGTGACGGTGCATTCAATGCCATGGCTGCCCAAAAATGCTGCCGTGCCAGAGGTCGCAACGATTTTGAACCCAAGCTCGGTCAGAACCTGCGCGGCCTCAACCAGTTGGGGCGTTTTGTCGTCATCCTTGATCGAAAAGAAGACTGCTCCGGATTCAGGGAGCATCGTTCCCGCGCCCATTTGCGCCTTCAGGAAGGCGCGGGGGAAGGAGCGATCCCACCCCATGACTTCACCAGTCGAGCGCATTTCCGGGCCAAGGATTGTGTCAACACCGGGGAAGCGCGCAAAGGGCAAAACGGCTTCTTTGACCGAGAACCATGGCACGTTCGGATCTGCCAGTGTCATCGGATCTGCCAGAGGCAGATCTGTATCGTAGTCGGCGTTTTCGGGATATGGCTCACGCAGTGGGAAGGCCGAAAGCTTTTCACCCGCCATGACGCGCGCCGCGATCGAAGCAATCGCACTGTCAGTCGCTTTTGCGACAAAGGGAACAGTCCGCGATGCGCGCGGGTTCACTTCGATCAGGTAGATTTCATTGTCCTTGACGGCAAACTGGATGTTCATCAAGCCGACAACATTCAACGCCATCGCAAGCGCGACTGTTTGGCGTTTCACTTCTGTCAAAATCTCGTCTGACAGCGAATAGGGTGGCAATGAACAGGCGCTGTCGCCCGAGTGCACACCAGCCTCTTCGATATGTTGCATGATGCCGGCGACATGCACATCGGTGCCGTCACACATCGCATCCACGTCCAGCTCAACAGCGCCGGACAGATAGCTATCAAGCAAAACCGGGCTGTCACCTGAAACCACCACCGCCTCGGCGATGTAGCGTTCCAGCTGCGCCATATCGCGCACGATTTCCATCGCACGGCCGCCCAGCACATAAGACGGGCGGATCACGAGGGGGAAGCCGATATCTTCGGCGATGGCCATGGCCTGCGCGTCAGTCGATGCGATACCGTTATGGGGCTGCTTGAGGCTCAACTGATTGACCAGAGCCTGAAAACGCTCGCGGTCTTCGGCAAGGTCAATGGCGTCCGGTGTGGTGCCCAGAATGGGGATGCCTTCGGATTCCAGCGCATTGGCCAATTTCAGCGGAGTCTGGCCGCCAAACTGGACAATCACGCCGTGAAGCGTGCCGTTTTCCTGTTCTACCCGCAAAATTTCCATGACGGTTTCAAATGTGAGAGGCTCAAAATACAGCCGGTCAGACGTGTCATAGTCGGTTGAAACCGTTTCAGGGTTACAATTGATCATGATGGTTTCATAACCTGCATCCGACAATGCGTAACACGCGTGACAGCAGCAGTAATCAAACTCGATCCCTTGGCCGATCCGGTTTGGACCACCCCCCAAGACTACCACCTTTTTGCGGTCGGAAGGCCGTGCTTCGCATTCCACTTCACCCATCATCGGCTGTTCGTAGGTGGAATACATATAGGGTGTTTGCGCTTCAAATTCGGCCGCGCAGGTGTCGATCCGTTTGAACACAGCCGTGACGCCGGCATTGATCCGTTTGGTACGGATGTCTTTTTCGCTGAAACCGGTCAGCATGGCCAGACGTGCATCGCTAAAGCCCATCATTTTAAGATGACGCAAGCCTGCTTCGTCGTTAGGCAAGCCATCTGCCTTAACCTGCTCTTCTGCGTCCACAATTTCGCGGATACGATCAAGGAACCATGGGTCAAAAGCGGTGACGGTGTTGATTTCGTCATTGGTCAACCCGTGGCGCATGGCCTGCGCAATGGTGCGCATCCGGTCCGGGGTTTGCTCGCCTATAGCTTTGACAACAGCAGCCTTTTCGGGGGCGCCTGCGATTTCGACCTCATCAAAGCCCGTCAGGCCAGATTCCATTGATGCCAGCGCTTTTTGCAGGCTTTCGTGGATCGTACGGCCGATGGCCATTGTCTCGCCTACAGATTTCATCGCGGTTGTCAGATAGGGCTTGGAGCCGGGGAATTTTTCAAACGCGAATTTCGGGATTTTGGTTACGACATAATCGATGCTGGGTTCAAACGAGGCTGGCGTGACTTTGGTGATGTCATTGTCCAACTCGTCCAGCGTGTAACCAACCGCCAGTTTGGCCGCGATCTTGGCGATCGGGAAACCGGTTGCCTTTGAGGCCAGCGCGGAGGAACGCGATACACGTGGGTTCATTTCGATGACAACCATCCGGCCATCGTCGGGGTTCACAGCCCACTGTACGTTGGAACCGCCGGTTTCGACGCCGATTTCACGCAATACGTTGATGCTGTGGGTCCGCATGATCTGATATTCTTTATCAGTCAGCGTGAGGGCTGGGGCAACAGTGATCGAATCGCCTGTGTGCACGCCCATCGGGTCGATATTTTCAATTGCACACACGATGATGGCGTTGTCGGCTTTGTCGCGCACAACCTCCATCTCGAATTCTTTCCACCCCAGCAGGCTTTCGTCCACAAGGATCTGGTTCACCGGAGATGCGTCCATGCCGGACCGGCAAAAGTGGATGTAGTCTTCGCGGTTGTAGGCCACGCCGCCGCCGGTGCCGCCCATGGTAAAGGCCGGACGAATGATCGCGGGCAATCCGATTGTCTCAAGGTCTTCCAGCGCCAGTTGAACACCGGTGTCGAGGTCAGCCTTGCCGTCAGCAAATTTAGGGGCTGTAACGATTGTCGCCTTGGGGTTTTCAATACCCAAACGGTCCATCGCTTCACGGAACAGTTTGCGATCTTCTGCCATTTCAATGGCATCGCGGGTCGCGCCAATCATCTCGACGTTGAATTTCTCCAAAACGCCCATCTCTTCCAGCGCGAGAGAGGTGTTCAGACCGGTCTGGCCACCCATGGTTGGCAACAGCGCATCGGGGCGTTCTTTTTCGATGATCTTGGCAACGACCTCGGGGGTGATTGGCTCAATATATGTTGCATCCGCCATGTTCGGATCGGTCATGATTGTCGCCGGGTTCGAGTTCACCAGAATGACCCGGTAACCTTCTTCGCGCAGCGCCTTACAAGCCTGTGCGCCGGAGTAGTCGAACTCGCAGGCCTGCCCAATCACGATGGGCCCGGCTCCGATGATCATGATGGAGTTGATATCGGTTCTTTTGGGCATGACGGACCTCGTGTGAAAGCATGAGTACAGGCCACAGACTCAGAGAAGCTGCGGCTCGCAAATTGTCGTGGGTTATAGACATGGGGCGAACGGGTTCAAGCCCCGAAAGTGTAGCTATCCTTTTGGCAGGCGATTTCCGTTTGGTTTGAGGCCGCGAATCCGGTTTTTGACGGCTCTTTTCCGCTGGCCACCTGCATTTTTGTGCAAAAAGCGACCCTTCCCTTGACTTCATGCGCGTCGCAATGTGTACCCGCGCATGAACGAATGCCTATGCATAAGGGGTAAACCATGCACGCCTACCGGAGCCACACCTGCGCCCAACTGACCAAGGACAATGTGGGCGATACCGTTCGCCTTTCGGGCTGGGTGCATCGCATCCGTGATCACGGCGGTGTGCTGTTTATCGATTTGCGCGATCATTACGGTATCACTCAGGTCATTGCGGACGCTGACAGCCCTGCCTTTGCGGATCTGGAAAAGGTGCGGTCCGAATGGTGTATCCGCGTTGATGGCAATGTGCTTGCGCGCGACGAAAGCCTTGTGAACCCGAACCTGCCCACAGGCGCTATCGAAGTGTTTGCCCGTGAGTTGGAAGTCTTGAGTGCAGCCGCCGAGCTGCCGTTGATGGTTTTTGGCGATCAAGAGTATCCCGAAGAAACGCGTTTGCGTCACCGCTATCTCGATCTGCGCCGTGAAGTGATGCAAAAGGCGATGACCCTGCGGTCTGACGTTGTTTCCAGCATGCGCAAGCGGATGTGGGATCTGAACTTTCGCGAATTCCAGACGCCGATCATCACAGCGTCGTCGCCCGAAGGCGCGCGCGACTTTCTGGTGCCATCGCGTTTGCATCCGGGTAAATTCTATGCGTTGCCGCAGGCGCCTCAGCAATTCAAACAGCTGATCATGGTGTCTGGTTTTGACAAGTATTTCCAGATTGCACCATGTTTCCGCGACGAAGACCCACGCGCAGACCGGTCGCCCACGGACTTCTACCAGCTCGACCTGGAGATGAGCTTTGTTGAGCAGCAAGACATCTTTGACACCATCGCGCCGGTTCTGGCAGGTGTGTTCGAGGAGTTTGGCGAAGGTAAAAACGTTGATGCAGCCGCAGACTGGCCGCAGATTTCCTATCGCGATGCTGCGAAGTGGTACGGCAGCGACAAGCCCGACCTGCGTAACCCGATCAAGATGCAAGATTGCTCGGAACATTTCCGTGGTTCCGGTTTTGCGATCTTTGCGAAACTTCTGGAACAAGACGGCACCGAAGTGCGTGCGATTCCGGCCCCCACGGGCGGCGGACGTAAATTCTGTGACCGGATGAACAAGTTCGCCCAAGGCGAAGGTTTGCCGGGCATGGGCTACATCTTCTGGCGCGACAAGACCGCGGATTCCGTTGCCCAAGAGCTGGGTATCACGGTCAAAGAAGCGCAGGCTAAGATGAAAGCCGGCGAAGTCGAAGTTGGTATGGAAGCTGCTGGCCCGCTTGCGAAGAACATCGGCCCGGAGCGTACCGAAGCAATTCGCCAACAGCTGGGTTTGACCGTCGGTGATGCGGCCTTCTTCCTTGGTGGCAAGCCAAAAGCCTTTGAGAAAATCGCGGGCCGTGCTCGTGATGTGATCGGCGAAGAGCTTGGGCTGACCGACAAAAACCGTTTCGCATTCGCATGGATCGTTGATTTCCCAATTTACGAACAAGACGAAGAAACCGGAAAAATCGACTTTGAGCACAACCCGTTTTCGATGCCACAAGGTGGTGCCGAAGCGTTGGAAGGCAACCCGCTTGACGTGCTTGGCTATCAATATGATCTGGCCTGCAACGGCTATGAATTGCTGTCCGGCGCAATTCGGAACCACAAGCCCGAGATCATGTTCAAAGCCTTTGAAATCGCGGGCTACGGCAAAGATGAGGTCGAAAAGCGTTTTGGGGCTTTGGTCAACGCGTTCCAATACGGCGCTCCGCCGCACGGTGGCTGCGCTGCTGGTATCGACCGCATCGTTATGCTTCTGGCTGATCAGCAGAACATCCGCGAAGTCGTGATGTTCCCAATGAACCAGCGCGCCGAAGACTTGATGATGAATGCACCATCTGATCCGATGTCAGACCAAATGATGGAATTGGGCCTGCGCGTCATTCCGCAGGATTAACAGCAAACTATCGCTAGTTAGTTTTAAAGGCCGGTGCAAATGCGCCGGCTTTTTTCTATATTGAGTCAAGGCGACATAGCGGCGGGCTTGATATGACATTTGATCCGATAACGGCTGAAATTCGATTTGGCTGCGGTCTGTCACCGAAAATTGACCCGCCTTCCAGTGTGGACGAAATGTTGGATGGTTTGGTTGGCGCTGACAAAATGTCAGAATGGTTCCGAATTCCGTCGTTTCAGGAGTTTAGCAAGCGTTTGGTTCGCGCCCAAGCTTTGAAAAAGCAAAGACGGATGCAAAGTGACGGGGCTGACAGCGAAGAGCTTCGCAAACAGATCCGATTGTTAAACAAGGCCGCGCGGCAAGATCATTTTGATTGGCTTGGGTCACATATCCTGCGCCGGACCTATTCCGAGACCCCGTTTCGCGAGCGGCTGGAAGGGTTTTGGGCGGATCATTTCACGGCGGCGGGCAAAGGTGGCCTGCTGAGGCGCGCCGTTTCCCCATTTGTCCAAAGTGCGATCAGGCCAAACATGGCGGGGGCGTTCGAAGACCTGTTGATCGCAGCCGTTACGCATCCCCTTGTGGTGCATTACTTGGATCAAGTTGGTTCAACAGGTCCCAATTCAATCCGGGCCACGAACAAGCCGGGCAAGTTCGGATTGAACGAAAATCTTGCTCGTGAGATTTTGGAACTGCATACGCTTGGGGTTGCGGGCCCCTATACACAAACCGACGTTCGTGAGCTGGCCGAGTTATTGACGGGTCTGACCAGTCAGGCAAGCAAGGGCCGACAATTCAAAACAAACATGGCGGAACCCGGCTCTGAAACCGTACTCGGCAAATCGTATAGTGGAAGCCGTCCAGATTTTGGTGACATTGAAGAGGTGTTGCGTGATCTTGCGCGGCATCCTGCGACGGCGCGCCATATGGCTGGCAAGCTTGCGGTTCATTTCGTTTCGGACACACCAGACCCAGCTTTGGTTGACGCCCTCGAGCGGACGTGGCGAGACAGTGATGGCAACCTGAGTGAAGTATATGGCGCTCTGTTAAAGCATCCGGCAGCATGGTGGACAGACACACACAATGTCAAAAAGCCGTTCGAATATATCTCATCCGCAGCCCGCGCTTTGGCGATTCCGCCTAAGACAATCCAGCGGTTCCAAGAAAAGGAAATGCGGCAACGTATTTCTGAGCCTTTACGCTTGATGGGCCATATCTGGCAAAAGCCATCAGGGCCTGATGGACTTGAGGAAGCCGATGGCGAATGGTTGACCCCGCAGGGCGTGGCTGCACGCCTACAATGGGCCGTTATTGTTCCGCAGCTGTTAATGCCGCGCCTTCCGGACCCGCGGGAGTTCGTGGACATCGCTTTGGGCGGGCGGGCGTCTGAGGCGGTGCGATTTGCGGCCTCTGCAGCTGAGAGCCGGGCAGAAGGCGTAGGGCTGGTGCTGATTTCCCCAGCGTTTCAAAGGATGTAAGTCATGGATCGCCGTTCGTTTTTGACCAAAAGTACAGCATTGGGCTGCTCACTTGCCGCAAGCCCCGCACTAGCTCCGATCAGCTTTGCCAGTGCGCCGGGCAACAACCGTTTGGTGGTCATTATCCTGCGGGGCGGGATGGACGGCATGGCGGCTGTTGCCCCCTATGGAGACCCTGACTTTGCCGCACTGCGTGGACAAATTCCATTGGGTGCCAAAGGGTATTCTGACCTTGATGGGTATTATGCATTGCATCCCGGGCTGCGCGGATTGTTACCGTTGTGGCAAGACGGTCAACTTGGGTTTGTACATGCCGTTTCGACGCCCTATCGCAACAAGCGCAGTCACTTTGATGGTCAGGATCTTTTGGAAGCTGGCGTTGCTGACCTTGCAACTGGCAATGCGCGTGACGGTTGGTTGAATAGAATGATGGGCGCTGTGCCCGGTATGAATATGGATTCTGCCTATGCCATCGGCGGTGATGCGCTGACGATTCTTGACGGCAGCTTTCCGGTTAATCGCTGGTCGCCGGATGTGGACTTAGCGTTGACACCACAAGCGATTCGATTGGCTGAACTGGTGATGCAGGACGATCCGGTCATGGCGGCGTCCTTGGCCGAAGCATTTAAGCTCGCTACGGCAGATGGTGACCCGATCGCTGTCCAAGGCGGTATGGACGAAATGATGTCGATGGTCGCGCAGGATCAAGCGGCCAGCCGTAAGTCAGGTTACGAAAACCGTTTGGCCAAATTTGCGGCCGGTCGGTTGAAACAAGATGCAAGGATCGCTTCGTTTTCATTAAACGGTTGGGATACCCATGCCGCGCAAGACCGACAATTGGGAAGATCGTTTTCAACATTGTCCGACGTTGTATTGACTTTGAAGTCCGAGCTTGAGGAGGCAGTGTGGAACAACACAGCCATCGTGGCTGTCACCGAATTTGGCAGAACGGCACGGCTAAATGGGACCAACGGAACGGATCATGGCACCGGCGGCGCAATGATTTTGGCGGGCGGGGCCATTCGAGGTGGCCGAGTCTATGCTGATTGGCCGGGGTTGTCTGACGCAAATCTCTTTCAGGGCAGGGATCTCACCCCGACCCGCGATCTGCGTGCCTATGCGGGCTGGTTGATGCACGGGCTGTTCGGGCTGCAATCCAGCACAATCGAGCGTGAGATCTTTCCCCAGCTTGATCTGGGTGTTGATCCGGGGCTTTTGTTGTAAGGGAGTGTCACATGGCAAGGCGGTCCGTCATGCGGTCCTGAACCAAGGCGGCGACACGGGCCAAATCGGACTGCATTGGTCGGCCTGATTGACGCGCGTCGGCTAACGCCTCAGCAGCCTTTTGCAGTACGCCGTCGCCAGCGCTGCGCGCCACACCTGCGATGAATTGAGTGACATAGGTCAAAGACCGATCATTTTCGCGATCATCCAAAACGTCAGCGGCATGCGCCATGTCGTCCCGATAGGCCAGTGGATCGGGCGACACTGGATCATCACTGACCAAACGCGGGCCATTGGGTTGCCGTTCAATTGGCAGGGCAGAAATGATAGCGTTTTGAAACGCAATAACCGAGGAAATCGGTTTTGCAAGAAATCCGTCGGCCCCGGCAGCCAAGGCAACCTCTTCTGAAAAACTATCCCCGCTGGTGCCGAGAATCACCTCTACCCGAGGGCTGGTCACAGATAGTTCAGAAATTAGTTCTGCACCTGAGCCATCCGGCAGGCCCAAATCTATTATGACGGCGCTGGGCCGATAGACTTGCAAATGGCGGCGCGCTGATTTCAAACAGTCGGCCCTGCGAATGCGTGCGCCAGAACGCAAGCAGAGTAAGCGCATGGCATCACAGGCAAATCGGCTGTCTTCTACCACCAAGACAGTTAGCCCCAGCAGTGGCCTTGTGGCGGTAGGTCGTAAATGTGCGGTCATTAGGTCGTCTTCCATGGTCCCCTCCAACGGTGCGAGTCGTTACACAGGATTCATCGAAGCTGGTGAACAAGCGGTTAAAGGCCGCAGTATTCCGTGACATGCTTGCCCCTTTCGTGGCCATTGCGCCATAACCGCGGACAAAGACAGGACTTGGAGAGAAACATGATCGGACGCTTGAACCACGTCGCAATTGCCGTGCCAGATCTGGACGCCGCAGCAGACCAATATCGCAACGCTTTGGGTGCCAAAGTTGGGGCACCCCAAGATGAACCGGATCACGGTGTCACCGTGATTTTCATCGAACTGCCAAACACCAAGATCGAATTGCTGTACCCGCTGGGCGAAAACAGCCCGATCCAAGGGTTTTTGGACAAAAACCCAGCAGGCGGTATTCATCACATTTGTTACGAAGTGGATGACATTCTGGCGGCGCGTGACCATCTGACGGAGACGGGCGCACGGGTATTGGGCACAGGCGAGCCGAAAATTGGCGC
Organism: Pelagimonas varians; assembly: GCF_003208435.1. Taxonomy (GTDB): domain Bacteria; phylum Pseudomonadota; class Alphaproteobacteria; order Rhodobacterales; family Rhodobacteraceae; genus Pelagimonas; species Pelagimonas varians. The sequence continues at coordinate 38,530 of NZ_QKMF01000023.1, forward strand.
GCACGGCAAGCCGGTTTTGTTCTTGCACCCCAAAGATTTTAACGGCTGCCTTGTGGAGCTGGAGCAAGTCTGATGGGGATCACCTCTGGTCTCGTTTTATATGCCGTGATCTGGTTTTTGACTTTTTTGGTTGTGATCCCAATCCGGCTAAAAACCCAAGGAGACATGGGCGAGGTCGTGCCGGGTACCCACGCGGGCAGCCCGCAGGTGCATAACCTTAAGCGCAAAGCCTGGATCACATGTGCAATTGCGGCAGTGATCTGGGGCGGTGTCGCTGCGATTATCTTTACCCAGACAATCACAGTTGACGACATCGCTCGCTGGACCCGTTTCGAAAATCGAGGCGGGTGAAACAACTACGCGGCGGGGCGCAATTTAGCGCCCCGGCATGTTCAGCCTGTGAAAAATGTGGGTAAAGGTTGCTGCCCCGAGAACCGGAATCAGAAGGTTCACCAAGGGGATCGACAGAGGCATCGCCATCAACACGCCGGCAGCCCAGATTGTCATGCGGTGCCGTTTTCGCAGTTTTGCGGCCTCTTCACGTCCGACACGGCGCATGGCAGCCAAGGTGAAATATTCCCGCCCGAGCAAAAACCCGTTTAGCGCCCAAAAGATGAACGGAGCCAAAGGGGCCACGATCACATAAAAGATGAGCGCAACAAGGTTTGCGAAGATCAAAACACCGAGAAAGCTAAAGGTATCGCGCAGCCCGTCAGCAAAGCTGACCTCGCTGGCTGGGCCAAGCGCCGAGTAATGCCGGTCTTCCACGGCCTGTGCCACATCATCCAGATAGAGCGACGTGATGGCCGATGCGACTGGCACCATCAAGAACACCGACAAGATCATCATCAGCGGCACCATGGCCCAGCTGAGCACGTTGTCTAGCCACTGAACGTCGCCAATCCAAGGCAAGGACACCGCATCGCCGACAAACAGGCCAACGCCCCAGATGAAAACCGTGCTGATGGCAAACAAAATGGCAATCGCCAATCCGACACCGCGCAGCAGCACGGATCGAAAGCGCGGATCGCTCATCTGCGCAAGGGCGGACATAAAGGCACTGATAATCATGAGCTGACCCAAGTTGTGATACTGTCCAAATCTGGACGGGGGCGTTCTGGTGGCACGATCCGTTCGGTGCCTATATGGATAAAGCCCGCGACCCTTTCATTGGCAGCCAGCCCCAGTTGGCCTTCGACAAAACCGCGATCATGTGAGGCCCAGCCCGAGAGCCAGTTTGCACCCCAACCGTCAGCCAAAGCAGCGTTCAACAGGGCCAAACATACTGCACCACTCGAATAGCTTTGCTCTATCGCAGGAACTTTGGCGCTGTCTTTCTGGCTTTCGACGATTGCGACGCATAGCGGGCTGTCAGAGAATGCGGCCTGTGCTTTGGTTATCTCGTCCGGAGTTTTGTCCAAGCCGGTCCCGCAAGAGCCAACCGCCGCAGCCAAACGCTGCAACGCATTGCCTTGCAGCACGATAAAGCGCCATGGCTCTAACTTGCCGTGGTCCGGGCTTCGCGCGGCAGCAGTGAGCAATACTTTGAGCCGGTCTGCATCCGGTGCCGGGCCTTGCAAGGTTTTGGCCGGACGAGACCGGCGTGTCAGCATAAACTCAAGCGCTTGGGGGTTGGGGCTGGGCATGATCTCTCCTGTTGTCGCTTTGCTTATGTCAGGGCTTTGACGCAGGGTTTCAACCGGCAAAGTTGCCGAGCTGTGGAACAAGTGCTAGCCCAACCCCATGCGATTACCCGATCTAAGCGACCTTGCGACCCCAAACGCCGTGATCCAAGTCCGGGTCACGCCCAAAGCGTCGCGCAATACAATCGAACGCGATGGGGATGCTTTGCGGGTTTATGTCACCACGGTGCCAGAAGGCGGAAAAGCCAACGCCGCTGTGGTCAAGCTGCTGTCAAAAGCGCTGGGCATGCCGAAATCCCGCCTGTCGCTTGTTCGTGGGCAAACTTCCCGCGACAAGTCTTTTCTCATCCTTGATGCATAGTTAATTAATCATCGGTTCGGGAATATACCCCTTCGGGCAATGTCACCGCTGCAATCAAATCCCGCATTTGCGCGATAGACAGCGTTACTTTCTGGGTGTCTTCTGTGCGTGGGTCAAATTGCTCGACCGTGACGCATTCCTCGAAGGTCGAGACAATAACATCTTCTTGCAGGGGGCTTTCGCCCTCATCGACAAGGGTGACGACTGTGGCGTCAAATTCGTGCTCTATGCTGAACATAAGTTAATCCTAAGCCGGTTTTCTATGGTGTGAAACCACAAAATCCCTGTGTAGATTGAAACGTGATTTCCAAGGGCTGGCCCCTAGGCAAAACCGCCCCTATGGTCAGGCCTATTCAATGGGAACGCACTATGACCAGATTGCTGCCTTTCATTTTCATCTTGCTGTCTGCCTGCGCATCGGTGCCAATGCAAGAAACGATCCTGCCGCCCGCCACGGGTGACAGCGTAGAAAACGCGGCTATTCGTCAACAGGCGGTCCGTGCTGCCCGGCAATTTGTGTCGGTGGTTGAAACCGTTGAACCGGTTGCGGAACGTGAATGCCGCAATGCCCCGACACGGCTCAATTGCGATTTCCAGATCGTTGTGGATGATCGCCCGGACCAACCGCCCAATGCCTTTCAGACTGTCGACAGTATGGGGCGGCCCATCATCGCGTTTAACCTGGGGCTGATCGCCTCCGTACAAAATGCCGATGAACTGGCCTTTATCATGGGTCATGAAGCGGCACATCATATTCTGGACCATCTTGAGAAGACCCGCGAAACGGCAACCTATGGGGCGGTTATCATGTCCGGCATCGCAGCCATCAGCGGGGCGGATGTAGAAGAAGTGAAGTCAGCTGAGGAGCTGGGGGCAGTCATCGGGGCACGTTCGTTTTCCAAAGAATACGAGTTGGAGGCAGATGAGCTGGGAACAATCATCGCTGCGCGCGCCGGGTATGATCCGGTGAAAGGGTCCGAGTTTTTCACCCGCATTCCAGATCCCGGCAATAAATTTTTGGGCTCGCACCCACCAAATGCGGCACGGCGGCAGATCGTTCGGGACACCGCCGCCCAGCTCTGATCAGGGCTTCGCCAAAGGGCGCGTTGACCTGCATCAAGGTAGATTTTGGCTCAAGCGCTATTTTACCTCTTATCCAACGGGATCAAGAGGGATTCGAACATGTATGACTTAAGTACGTTACGGAAGCACGCAGGCTTACTTGACGACATGGCGGCCGCACAAGGAATCGACCTCGAAGAGGCGACTTTTGCCGGCACTATAACCATCCCAGAAATAGAAGATGCCGTATTGCGATGCGCCAGCTGTACACGGCCTGACGCCTGCTCGGTATGGCTGAAGGCGAAGGATAGCTTTGCATCAGAAACACCGGATTATTGCCGAAACACTGAGCTGTTTACAAATCTTAAGCGGGGTGACCAACAATGAGTGTGCAAACCGAACAGCCGCCCAAATTGGTGCTTGGACCGGAAATGGAACATTTTTGGTTGGTTCAACGCATGGCAAAGGCCACCGGAATTGACTTGGTTGAAGCTGCAGACGCGGATGTCATGTCACAAAAAGACTGGGCAAGCATCGTGACCCACTGTCGGGGCTGCGGTTGGGCCGAAGGCTGCGGGAAATGGCTAAACAAACCAAAAGACGAAGTGCGCGATCTCCCTTCAAAGTGCGTCAATCGCCCCCGTCTTGCAGAAATCAAAGCAGAGCTTGAGGAGCTTTAGGAATGAGACAAGAACTGGGCGATCCCATGCGCCATTTCTTTATGACCCGCAGTGTAGCACGCGTCATGGGGCTAAGCCTGAGCGAAGAGATGCAGACCGGTAATTTGGCACCAGAAGCCTATGCCCGAATGGTCACGCACTGCCGTGGCTGTGCTTTGGTTGAAGCTTGCGAAAAGTGGCTTTCGCAACAGGCTGCTCTTGTGGCGCTGCCACCCCCTGGGTGCTGTAACGGCGAGACCTTGACGCGATTGCGCAGGCCTAACTAACAAAAAGCCCCGCTGCGAATTTGCGCGGGGCTTTTTGTTGGTGTGTTTTGTGGGGGCCAGTTGGCCCCTATTTGCGTTGTCAGACGCGAAGGTTCTTTGCAGATTCCTTGATCGCGTCAAACTGCCCTGAGGGGCGGAAGCGCCACAGGTATTCTGGCAACAAGGTTTCGGTCGAAGTTGGTTTGATTCCAAGTTCGGCAAATCCTTTGGCATCGTCAGAAACAATATTGTCGGATTTGAGGCTGCGGACTTGGTCGCCAGTGATTTGGGCAGGGATAAGGCCAATAGACAGCTTGTCTACCACTTCGGAAATAGGTGCGATGATCGACGCAGCCCAGAACGGAATGTTCAAAACCAAGCGGCGACGGTGAATCGTACGGAGCATTTCGTGCATCAGCTCGCGGAAGGTGCTGACGTCAGGCCCGCCCAACTCATATGAGCCAGCTTGAGCTTGGCCAAGGGTGGCTTTGACTGCGGCTTGGGCAACATCATCAACGTAAACCGGTTGAAACTTGGTGTTGGCTCCGACAATCGGCAGTACGACGCTATAACGTGCCAAGGTGCCAAAGCGGTTGAAAAACTGGTCCTCTGGGCCAAACATCACTGACGGGCGCAAAATGACGGCGTCGGGCATGTGTTCCAGAACGGCAGCTTCGCCAGCGGCTTTGGACTGCGCATAGAGGCTATCTGATCCGGCGTCTGCGCCAATGGCAGAAATATGGGTCAGTTGATCGATTCCAACTTCAGAAGCGATTCGCGCGATGCGTCCAGCGCCGTCGACATGAACGGCGTCGAAATTGTTTTTGCCGGATTTGTCGAATGTGCCAACGCAGTTCACTGCAGCATCTGCCCCCAAAAGGGCCGCGCGGACGCTGGCGTCATCGCGAATATTGCAAAAAACCGGTTCAACCTGGCCTACGGAGCCATATGGGCGGACGTGTAGGGCTTCGTTAGGGCGGCGGACGGCAACGCGGACACGCCAGCCTTCTTTGGCCATGCGCCGGGCAATGTAGCGCCCCAGGAATCCCGCTCCGCCGAAAATGGTCACGAGTTTGGGCATTGGGTATCTCCTCATGCATGCTTTCTTGAGGCAGGGATACCGGTCCAAGGCCTCCCCGGCAAGGTGTAGGATTGCCGCGCGGATATTCTTTTTAAAAAGAATGTTGACACCCTAGTGGGGCGGGCTTAAACCGCGCTTCACCACCCGTGCCCAGATGGCGGAATTGGTAGACGCGCTGGCTTCAGGTGCCAGTGACCGCAAGGTCGTGGAGGTTCGAGTCCTCTTCTGGGCACCATAAAAATTAATTACCCAAATAATATCAATGATTTGCGAATTTAAACGCATTTCTTATCCCCCCAACAATTCTTTGTTGCAATAGCCCGGGTATGGAAGACGTCGCGTTCACTTTACCAGCATTTCGAAGCTGGAAAGCCCTCACTGTTCTGATAGCGCTGGCGCGGGCTGCGTGGGTGGTCTGCTGATTGACGATCGTAAGTTGAGTTGACCGGCTCGGCCCCATATCGTTTGAGGGCAACACTCCACGCACTGAAGATGGTCCCGACAGATGCCTGATGCAAAGGCAGTTAAGATCTCCCATTCACTGGTGGAAAAAGCTTCGTGCACTTGAATATCTATTCTCAAGGCTAGGTATCCCCTCCCGAATTGGAGGTGAAGAGGCGGGGGTACTTCGGCGGCACCCGCCCTCCTTTGCGCACTCCACCACCTCAGTCAAATTTGTGTGGTGTTTTTGGGATATGGTAGTGGGTTGGTGGGGGAGGTAGAGAGTAGCTCCGGGACAGAGGTCGGCCACCTATCTATGTTCTAAGGATGAAGCCATCTATCCAAGGCTTCAAACCTGATGAGCTGAAAACTTGCTGATGTTCAGAGCGGCTGCTTACAATGGTTTGGCTAATCGCTCAGCATTTGGGGCGGAGAGCGTGAATTCGCCGCGCCCTGGACTAACGGCTGCTATGCGCAGATAGAGGGCTTTGCAAATTGGGGCCATGCATAAGCTTGCAAGTAACGAACGGCCCAGAGCTGCCGCTCGTCAGGTCATCTAACGCTGCGGTGCAGCTTCCCGAAACCAGCCGTTGGCGCACAGGTACAGCATTTTGGTGGTGTAGGTCAGCCAAGCGGACCAAGCGCACATTGACGGTTAGACTGGTTTCGATCATTGCGCAGTTGCTAGACTCGCAACAAATTCATCGGCCAGCTCTATGCGCTCTTCCCCAACTTGGTTGGATGTTACGTGCCGTAGATCAGCGAGTTCGCCCAAAGCTGCGGCGCTGTCATGGCCCATCAACCTTAGTAAAATATAGGCAAAGAAACCAGTTCGATGGATGCCTGCAGAGCAATGCAAGTATATGTGAACGTCGGGAGTATTGGCGATTGCCTCGCGCAAGTTTTCGACCAATGAGAGAATATCCGTTTGGCGCAGGGCTTCCTGATTGCCGCCTTCGATAGGGAGCCAGACCCATTCGCAGGGCCGCTCTGCAGTACCCAATTGTGCGCAAACCTTTGCGATCAGAGGTGCGCCTTCGCGTTCGCTTAGCAAGGTACAGCAATGTGTGAGGTTTAGGTCCTGCAGCCGTTTGATCGATTTTTTTCCGGGGCGCGGGCCCAAGGAAATCTGTACTCTTGGGAAAGAAACCATGTTAATTATTCGCAGTTCTTTTCATAGGCATCTATTGCCGGCCCCCCATCAGCCTATGGTGCGCAAAGGAAGGTGGATCTCGAAGTTCTATCCCAATTTCATGTGCAAATACCATTGTCTTGCGGGCAAATGGAGGATGAGTTTGATAGAGAAGTTTCATAATCTGACCCTTTAGCAGACATTGCTATCGCAGACAAAAATGGAGGTTGGGGCTCACAGCTAGCATCTAACAAGTTTGGCCGAAAAACCAAGGGAAATGGGGGCCAAGGTCGGTAGCGCGGGACGAAGCGCCATTTTGCTGCGACTGCGCCAATGACCGGTTTCGGGAATTGGCGCAGAGCGATCCAAGTCTAATCAGCGTCAGGTCGGCGCTTCCTTCGCACCTGTCATAAACGCAACCGCGTCCGACATTGTGTAGTCTTTGGGGTCGATCACGCACAAACGTTTGCCAAGACGATGCACGTGGATGCGATCGGCGACCTCAAACACGTGCGGCATGTTATGACTGATCAGAATGATCGGGATACCACGAGACCGGACATCAAGGATCAGCTCCAGCACACGGCGGGATTCTTTGACACCGAGTGCTGCAGTAGGTTCGTCTAGAATGATGACCTTCGACCCGAAGGCCGCAGCACGTGCGACAGCCACACCCTGACGTTGACCACCTGACAGCGTTTCTACCGCCTGGTTAATGTTTTGGATCGTCATCAGGCCAAGCTCCGACAGCTTGTCACGGGCGACCTGTTCCATCTTGGGCCGATCCAACTGTCGCAGATATTTGCCACGAAACCCGGGTTTGCGAATTTCGCGCCCCATGAACATGTTGTCTGCAATCGACAGCGCCGGCGACATGGCCAGGGTCTGGTAAACGGTTTCGATCCCTTCTTTGCGGGCATCAATGGGTGACGCAAAGTTCACCTGTTTGCCTTCTAGGAATACTTCGCCCTCATCTGGGATTACGGCCCCAGAGACGGCTTTGATCAGGGATGATTTACCCGCTCCGTTGTCGCCAATCACGGCAAGAATTTCACCTGGGTAGAGATCGAAATCGCAGTGGTCCAGAGCCGTGACCTTGCCGTAGCGTTTGACCAAACCACGCCCCTTGAGGATGGGTTCAATCGACCCATTCGCGATGTTTTCCGTCAACGTCATGCCGAGACCTTTCTGATCCACTGATCTACTGCGACAGCGCCAATGATGAGTGCGCCGATAAGAAGGAATGTCCATTGGGCGTCGGCCCCTGCAAGGCGAAGACCGAGGGTGAAGACACCAACGATAAGGGCACCAAACAACGGCCCCATAATTGAACCACGCCCACCGAAGAGTGAGATACCACCGATCACCACAGCCGTAATGCTTTCGATGTTGAGCAGTTGGCCAGAGGTCGGACTGACAGAACCGATGCGTCCAATTAGGGCCCAGCCCGCAATGGCACAGATGAAGCCGGTAACTGCGTAGACCGAAATCAGGGTGCGTTTTACATTCACACCTGAAAGCTGCGCGGCGTCAGGGTCATCGCCCACTGCGTAGATGTGTCGACCCCAAGCCGTGTGTTTGAGGGCATAAGCAAGGAAGGCAAAGATCAAGACCATTGCGATTACGCCAAAGGTGAATGTGGCCCCGCCGCGCCCGTCAGCATCTGCACCGATTTTGAATGTGGACCCAAGGAACTGAAGCAATGGCGCGTTTTGTTCGATATCTTGGCTGCGGATGGTTTCGTTAGCGGAGTACAAGAAGTTTGCCGCCAGAACGATTTGCCACATGCCAAGCGTTACAATGAAGGGTGGCAGCTTCATCACGGCAACCAACCAACCGTTGACCGAACCGATGATCGTGCCGAATGCAAGGCCGAACGCAACTGCGACTTCGACAGGGACACCATACCGGAACGTAAACTGCCCCATGATGACGCTTGAAAGGACAGCGATAGCCCCGACGCTTAGGTCAATCCCAGCGGTGAGGATGACAAGGCTTTGAGCAGCAGCGACGATGCCGACGATCTGCACTTGTTGAAGGATCAACGTCAGCGCGAAGGGAGAGAGGAATCTCGACCCCAACAAAAGCGCGAACAGGAAAATTGAGACAAGGAGGACGAACAGCGGCACAAGCGCAGGGTTCACATGCAAGGCGTGTTGCAACCTCGCCAGAAAACCTTTGCGCTCGGTGAACGAAGCCACTGTGTCTGCTGCGGATGGCTTGATGGCGGCTTCAAAATCGTCGGCGTTGCCAGACATTGTTCGATCCCCTTGTGGTGAATTGGATAGCTTGTGGGAACATACCCCACTTTGAAAAAGGGGCGGGGTAATTTCCCGCCCCTTGTGTTGCACCTAAGATAAGATGCGGGAGGTTTGGGTTAGCCCCAGCAAAGCTCGGTGCCTTCGGCGACTGAGATGCTTTCGACGCCGTTTGCTGGCTGATCTGTGACCAAGGCGACGCCTGTGTCAAAGAAGTCCTTGCCCGGTGTGTTTTCTGGCATTGTTCCGCCCGCTGCAAAAGCAGCAATCGCTTCAATGCCCAGGGCCGCCATGCGCAGTGGATATTGCTGGGACGTTGCGCCAATTACACCGTCAGCGATGTTCTGAACACCAGGGCAACCGCCATCAACGGATACGATTAGAACGTCGTCTTCACGACCGATAGACCGTAGGGCTTCATATGCACCCGCAGCAGCCGGTTCGTTGATCGTGTAAACGACGTTGATGTCAGCATCGACGGCGAGGAGATTTTCCATCGCGGTGCGCCCGCCTTCTTCGTTGCCCGCAGTTACATCGTTACCAACGATCCGCGCATCATCTTCATCCCCCCACTTGTTAGGATCACCCAGATCAATGCCAAAGCCTTGCAAGAACCCTTGGTCACGCAAAACACCAACAGTTGGCTGGGAAACAGCAAGGTCAAGCATTGCAATCTTTGCGTTCGCAGCTTCGTCGCCGAGTTGTGCAGCAGCCCACTGACCGATCAGTTCACCTGCCAAAAAGTTGTCTGTCGCGAAAGTCGCGTTAGCTGCATCAATGGGGTCGAGCGGCGTGTCGAGGGCAATGACCAAAAGACCAGCATCGCGGGCTTGTGTCACAGCACCCACGATGGATGATGTGTCTGATGCGGTCAGCAAAATGCCAGATGCACCATCAAGGATACATGTTTCAATCGCAGCAACCTGAGTCTCGTGGTCCCCATCAACCTGACCGGCAAACGAACGAAGTGTGATGCCAGCTTCAGCAGCAGCAGCTTCTGCGCCTTCGCGCATCTTAACGAAGAATGGGTTGGTGTCTGTTTTAGTGATCAGACAGGCAGATACTTCGTGGCCGTCAGCCAAAACGGAACCGGCAGATGTAATGGCAGCAAGAGCAGTGCCAATGAGCAACTTTTTCATGATGTCCTCCCAGACAATTGATGAGTCAGAGCCTCCACCCCGACGTTGATGCGACCAGAATTTTCCCATCGCTTGACCCTAAGTGATGTGATTCTCAATCACCTGTCAATTAATTAGTTAACTTTTCTTATTAATGTGTTTACCCGTATTCTCAGGCTGCTATGGTGCATTCTATGGAAGACGGACTCATCAGATCAATTAGCACCGGCCTTAGCCAGAAGGGCGTTCGCGATCACAACGAACGGCTTTTGCTATCGCTGTTGCAGCGCAATGGTCCGATGCCGGGCAGCGATTTATCAAAGCTTGCAGAACTTTCGCCTCCCACTGTTTCAAGCATCCTGCGCCGCCTTGAGGGCGAAGGAATCCTTGAACGCGGAGAGCCCATGCGCGGCAAGGTTGGAAAGCCATCAATCCCAATGAGGTTGGCGTCAAATGGGGTGTTCTCGTTTGGCCTCAAGATCGGGCGCAGGTCCACCGATCTGGTGCTGATCGATCTGAATGGTGATCTGCGTGAAGAGCGGCGATTGACCTACCCCGTGCCCGTCCCCGCAGATATATTTGAATTCCTTGAGGATAATGTCCGAAGCATCACGGACGCGATGCCTTCCGATCACGCTGACCGCATTTGCGGCATTGGAATCGCGGCGCCATTTGAGATGTGGAATTGGCCAGACACATCCATGGACATATCTGCTGCGTTCGCGCCTTGGGAAGGCATCGATCTGAAGGCGGAAGCGCAGTCACGAACGCAACTTCCTGTACACTTGTTAAACGACGCGACTGCGGCCTGTCAGGCCGAGCACACATACGGACGCGGAAAAGAATTTCAGGACTATGCCTATTTCTTTATCGGTGCATTCATTGGCGGTGGAATTGTTCTGAACAACTCCGTCTTTGAAGGACGCCAAGGCAATGCAGGCGCACTTGGATCGCTGCGTAGCATTGGCCCCCACGGTGAAAGTATGCAGCTGGTCGATATGGCATCGATCCATCAGTTGGAGTTACGCCTTCGCGAGGTCGATCTTGACCCGCAACAGCTTTGGTCTGACCCTGATAGCTGGCATTCCCTATCGCGGTATGTAGACCCATGGCTCGGACAGACCGCCCAAGAACTGGCCAAGGCCGCACTGTCCACATGCTCGGTCATTGATTTCGAAGCGATCCTGATCGACGGTGCCTTCCCTGCCAGTGTCCGCGACGACCTTGTGAGCCGTGTTCGCCGCTATGTCGTGACCCAAGACACACGTGGCCTTATCAAGCCTCGCATCGAAAGCGGAAGCATCGGCGGCAAGGCCCGTGCAATCGGTGCCGCAACACGGCCCATCGGAGCGCAATTCATGATGCAGGCAAGCGTTGGTATGACGGTCTGATTGACCGGTTTGCGTGAGAGGTCCATCGTCCAAATGGCATTCATCAGGATCAAATTATGACGACACTTACGTGATCAAATCGGAGGGTAATATGCGAGTTCTCTTTACAGGCGGCAGCGGCAAGGCTGGTAAATGGGCGATCCGGCACTTATTGGAGCAGGGCCATCACGTTGTGAATGTCGATCAAACGCCTTCGGGTCTCGGCTGTCCGGAGTTGCTGATTGACCTTTGCGACGCTGGGCAAGTCATCGGGGCCATGTCCCAATTCGTCGAGTTCGGGGAACTGGACACAGGCACCGGGGTCCCCACCTATGATGCCGTTGTGCATTTTGCCGCCATACCCCGCGTCATGATAGGCACAGACGGCGAGTGTTTTCGCCAGAATACTTTGACCACCTATAATGTGATCGAGGCTGCAACGAAGCTGGCCATACCCAAGGTGATCTTTGCAAGCTCCGAAACAACCTATGCCATTTGCTTTGCGGACGGAGATCTAAAACCGGATTTTGTGCCGATTGATGAGACCCACCCAACCGTACCCCATGACAGCTATGCGATGTCGAAAGTCTGCAACGAAATGACGGCACGATCCTTTCAGGCGCGCACAGGTGTCGACATCTATGGGCTGCGGATCAACAATGTGATTGAACCGCACGAGTATGCCGAGATGTTCCCGGCCTTCGTAGAGGATCCGGCCCTTCGTCGCCGTAATATATTTGCCTATATCGATGCCCGTGATCTGGGGCATATGGTTGATTGCTGCCTAGAAACGGACGGTTTGGGCTACGAAGTATTCAACGTATCGAACAATGATATGTCGGTCGGTCTCACCTCGGATCAAGTGATCAAGCAGTTCTATTCGGGAGTCGAAGTGCGCGGCGAGATGGGACCCAACGAGACATTCTTTTCCAACAAGAAAGCTAAGCATATGGTAGGTTTTCAACCAAAGCACTCATGGCGGGATGTTTTGGATTAGACGCAACTGTTTGGCTTTCAGTTATGGGCCGATATTGTGGTTGCTTGTGAGCGCCATATTGACTTGGCTTTGTTGCCATCGCAGAAGCTCAGTCACTGAGAAGTGCCTCTTTGCCCTCTAAAAATCGTTAAAGCGCAATGCAGTCATCCATGCTTCGCGCAGCATTATTGACTTTGGGCTCTACGCCGACCTCGGATGTAGTGCAGCTTCTCGTGATAAGATGCAGTGTCAACGTCGGGTTGTCGATGTGGGAGGGCATGGCGGATCGGAGGAACTGTCATGCAAACACGAAACTTGCCGGCCATTCGCGCACTTCGCCCCGCTTGGAACAAGGGTCGCATCGTTGGCCAAAAACGGCCACTGAAGCCCAAACATGTCTGGGCGATCCGTGTCAGGCTGGAACTGTCCGAGAACCATCGCGATCTTGCTCTGTTCAATATGGCTATCGATAGCAAATTACGCGGCTGTGACCTTGTGCGGATGAAAGTCGTCGATGTCATGGCGTCTGGACGGATCAAAGAACGGGCCTCGGTGCTGCAAAGCAAAACCCAAAAGCCGGTCCGGTTTGAACTTTCCGAGGGCACGCGCTGCTCCGTGGCGAAGTGGATGGAAAATCCGCTGATGATTGGGTCCGAGTATCTCTGGCCTGGACGTTTTCATGAGCGGCTTCACATCTCAACGCGCCAGTATGCCCGCATCGTGCGGGATTGGGTTTCGTCCATCGGGCTGGAAGTGACCGCCTATGGGACACATTCAATGCGACGCACGAAAGTCACTCAGATTTATAAGAAAATGGGCAACCTGCGCGCTGTTCAGCTTCTGCTGGGACATACGAAAATGGACAGCACGGTAAGATACTTGGGTGTTGAACTTGAAGATGCGTTGGCAATTGCGGAAGCTATTGAAATCTAAATGTTTGGGCCGTTCGACACGAACGGCCCATAAGAGACATTAGGGGGTCGGTTTACACTGAGATCCGGCATTTGCATTCCTGCCGTTCGCACTTGGCGCAGCATTTTGGCAAACCGTGTGATGGCAATGTGCATAGTCCGGTCGAATGCTGCGGCAGTAAAACCAATTACTGTCGTGCCTCTGGTTGTCAACGCAAGCGCCATGTTCAGCCACTTTGACAACTTCGCCCAACTTGGCATCGACGCGTCACATTCGTTCGAGCATGACAGCGACACGGTTCTGGTCTAATTATCTGAACTGACAGCAGATGGAGAGGGTCCAGTGACGGAATTTTCCGTGTTTGAAGTATTTGTCTCTGTAGCAGCGGCTGTCGTACTCTTCGTGTATGCCCTCAGAGGTTTCAGCAAGGACGTGCAGGAAGCCGGCGGAGAGGCCCTGCGCATGGCTTTGTCGCGGATCACATCGCGCCCACTCGTAACCTTTTTTGCAAGCGCAGGCCTTACTGCACTGGTGCAGTCGTCAAGCGCTGTATCGGGGATCGCAGTGGCATTGGTTGAAGTTGGAACAATCAGTTTTCGCGATAGCCTTCCTGTTTTTTTGGGCGCAAATGTTGGGACGACATCCACTGCCTGGTTGGTCGCACTTGATGCGACTATGATTGGGCCACTTCTCATTATTTTGAGCGTTGCGGTGTCATTTCTGCCTGGAAAAGCGTCGCTGTTTGGCCGCTCGATCCTCTACCTTGGTGTCATTCTTCTGGCCCTGCAATTGATCAGTGATGCTGTGTTGCCCTTAAAGGAAAACACTGAAGTCGCAGAATGGATGGCCTATGCCACAAATCCCTTGATCGCTTTCGCCATTGGCATCCTCGCGACAGCGCTGCTGCAATCGAGTAGCGTCGTGGTGGGCCTTTCTATCATTGCTGTGCAACAAAACTTAATCGGATTTCACGATGTGCTTTTTGTTATCGTGGGTACGAATATCGGGACGACGTCAACGGCGCTCATCAGTTCCTTCAGTATGGGCACTGTCGCAAGAAGGTCAGCAATCGCAAATCTGATATTTAACGTGTTAGGCGTCGCGGCTTTTGTACCCATTATGCCTTGGGTTGCAGAATGGGTCGAAACGAATATAGCGTCGGATGATATGGCCGTTGCGGTGATCCACCTTGTATTCAATCTATGTGTGGCGATTGTTGGCTTCATAGTACTTCGTCCGCTCGCAAGTCGCTTAGAACGCAAGAATGTATAGCCGCATTTTCGTGAGCCAGATGGTAGTTTCAGTGCGCTAATTTGAGACGCCTTGCCGGCAACCTCAACAGTTCGAACTTCCAGAGTTTGCTCATCGTGAGGTGCTCGTAGTTTCTGCTCAGTCAACCGGTGACAGCATGCCATTGTTCGTGTGCTTACGATTTGGGTTGTAGAACATCTCGATGGAATCGAACACGTCCTGCCGTGCTACGTCG
>NZ_QKMF01000024.1 GCF_003208435.1 Pelagimonas varians
CACCGCTTTGGGCATACCAGTCACTGAGCCTGTAGGCTAAATCCGGATGGGGAAAGGGGAAGCTCGCCTTTCATCCGATTTGTGCAACAAAGCCGTTTTTTAGCCGTCAATTCGGGGTGCGTTGACATACTGACGCTCTTCGGTCGCTCCATCATTGGCGCGGGGGTCCGGTAAGCGGGAACAAACGTGAGCTGTATTTCTTCTGTGGTGTGTCGCCTGTGTGCGACTGGAGGCAAAGGAAGCGGAAGGCATGGCTGTTGACGACACGAAATTCATTCTGCCGCAGCTTGGTATAATCGGCTGCAAACGCATTAAACGCACCATTCACACTTGCGCCCAAGCTAACGATGCGTAATCTGGCCGCCGAGCAGCATCATATCGCATTTCTGCCTAACAAGGCCAGTCAAGCAATACCCATTGCTGCGTGAACCAATGATGCCGAGCGTAACATAATGACACCGCAAGAAATTGATAACTTTGAAGTTCAAAGACAAGAGATAATCGAAAAAAGAGGCTCTTCTAAGGGAATAGTTCAGAAAAATTCAAAATTGTGCTTTGATTCCTTCCCAAGAAGCGGAAACAGTTATCTTACGCGCGCCATCTTTCTTAATGTTGATGTTCCCCAAAATTTGATTTCTCACCACACACACAATCGCTTCAACATTTCCTTGGCTCAATCCTCTGGAATCCCATGCATATCTATCATCAGGGATCCAATTGATTGCCTTTCATCTTATGTCGTTTACATGGGAATTCAGGAAAATATAAAACGAATAGAATTTTTCTGCCAACAATACTTGCGATTTTATCAAGTAGTAGAAAAAGAGTCAGTAAAAGTTTTTGACTTTAATACTGTTATCAAGAACCCGTCCAAGTTTACTTCTAGAGTATCCGAGTTCTTGGGCGTGGGTCACAACGGACTTTCGAATGAGCAGCTTGATGTGAAGATAAAGGATAGCGTTCGAGATGCGCCTTCTAAAACGAAGGGAGTGCCATCTTTGGAGCGCGCCAAAGACAATAACCGGGCGAAGGAAACTCTGAAAAAACTGGACCTTACTCAGCAATACGATTTATTCAATACGCTACTATTGAAAGCCGAAACGATATAACTCCTCGCACAAAGTGGAGTTTCACTTTCTTTCACGAATGGCAGCGGTGTCGGTACACCTGATGAGTCTGCTTTGTAGCTTTGCTGCGTGAAGACCAGCAGGCTTCTTGAATATTGCAAACACAGTGCGTAGCGTTCGAAGGTGGCCAGATGTTTCTGTTGGGAGAAACCGCCGATTTCGTCAACCGCCTGCGGCTACACTTGGGTGCGGGCGTCGACTTCGGGCCAAATCCTAACATCTTTATCCTCGCCCCTTCTAAAGATCCGGAAGCTCCGGCCTAGTGTTCTTTTTGCGTTAGCTATCCAGCCTTTGGGCAGCCCTTTGGTCGCATGCCAAAAGGCTCTACCGTCCACAAATAAATGCCGTCGGTGCGGGTCGTAGAAATTTGCCTGCCGCTTATTGAACGGTTCCGCCGTGCATGAAACCCCCGTTATGCGTACTGCAACACAGGGAAACTCATCAAAGTATCTCGTTGGCATTCTCAATCTGCTTCGTAGCAAACATTGACCTTGAGAGACCGAAACTAAATCGCCACATGCGCACACAAGGTATGCCCCTATGTCCCCTCTCGGTCCGCCCAGCCCGCAAAAACCCGCTCCAAAAAGACCACAGCGTAATACAAAACGATGCCCAAAAACGCGAGCGCAATGAGGACTGCGAACATCAAGGGGTAATCGCCGTTGGTTTCGCCCGACTTGAACAAAGCGCCAAGGCCGCGCCCGTGCGGACTGACGATTTCAACCAGATTGGTTCCGATAAAGGCCAGTGTTGCTGAAACTTTCAGGGCCCCAAAAAACTCCGGCAAGGTTTTGGGCAAGGCGATCTTGCGAAAAATCGTGAACCGCGTGGCCCCAAGCGCTCGAAGGATGTCGCGGTATTCGGGCTCCAGTGTGGATAGCCCGATCCCCACAGAGACCGCGATTGGAAAGAACGAAATCATAAAGGCCATCAAAACCGTGTTGAAATCATGCTGCCCGATAAAGATCAGCGAAATCACTGGCACCAACGTGGCCTTTGGGATCGCGTTAAAGCCGATCAAAAGCGGGTAAAGCGCATCGCGGGCGATCTTGGAAAAACCAATGACCATGCCAATCAGGGTGCCAAAGACCACTGCCAACATCAGCCCGGCAACCGTGCGCCACAGGGTCTGCCATCCCATTGTGAAAAACAGCTCTTTGTATTTCCAGAATGCGGGGGGCAAATCGGACGGAGAGGCCATTTTGTAATTCGGCCAGTCATTTACCCAAACCAGCAATTCCCACAAACCAAGGAACACAAGAACAGCAAGGAGCGGTGTGGCGATTTTACCTATCATGAGTGAGCCTCCACATCACGACCCTGAGCGATTTTGATCTGGTCGCGCAACCTGTGCAGCATGTCGGCGGCTTTCGGGGTGAACAGAACGTCCAATGTCCGGTCTTCGGGCAAATCAACATTCATCACATATTGGCTGCGCGCTGGACGTCCGGACAATACAATCACCTGATCGCCCAAGAAGACGCTTTCACGCAGATCATGAGTTATCAAAACAGCGGTAAACGGTTCGGCGCGGCGCAAATCGCGCATGGTTTGCCACAGATCTTCGCGTGTGAATGCATCCAACGCCCCAAAAGGTTCGTCCATGATCAAAACGTCAGGTTTGTGGACCAAAGACCGGCACAAGGACGCACGCTGGCGCATACCACCAGATAGCTCTGACGGACGCTTGTGTTCAAACCCGACGAGCCCGACCATGTCGAGCAGCTCCATGGCGCGGGCGACGCATTTGGCCTTTGACATCTTGGGGGCAACAATCTCAAGCGGCAAGATCACGTTGTCCAAGATCGTGCGCCACTCCAGCAGCACGGGATTCTGAAAGGCCATGCCAACAGTTTTGCGCGGGCCTTTTACTAGTTCCCCATGCAACCATACTTCGCCGGAATCGGGTTTCATCAAGCCCGCGACCAGTTTGGTCAGGGTCGACTTTCCGCATCCAGAGGGGCCAACAACGGCCGCAAATGTCCCTTCTGGAACCGAAACATTCAGCCCGTCCAGCACTGGCAACGGCCCGCTTGCAGTTTTGTAGGCGTGGGTCACACCCTTAATTTCTATGAGGTTTTCGGTCATTTTGCCTCTGAGCGATATAGGCCGCTACGAAACTGAGTAGCGGCCCAATTAAAGTCGTTACTTCAACATCAAGCTGCCGTCTGTCGGCAAATAGCTTGGGTCAAAATACAAGGCCATATCTGGCTCGTTCTGGAACTCGTAGACCGATTTGGTTTGCTCGATCGCGTTCATCATTCGATCGGTGTCGATAGATCCGATCCCGTTGGCAGCCACAAAATCAGTCAGGACATTGGCATCAATCGCCATCTGCAACCGCTCAGTTTCCAGATCGGCATCTGCCGCCGGATTGCGCGCCATCAAAGCCGCAATAGCCGCATCAGGGGTGGCAATCGCATCTTTCCAGCCATGCGCAACCGCACCCAGAAATCCGGTTACAAGTGCAGGATTTTCCGCAGCGAAGTCCGTGTTTACGATAATCGCGTTGCCATATAGATCAACGCCATAGTCGGCCATCAACAAGACCGATATGTCGTCGGCAGGAACACCGAGGCGTTTCAAATTCAAAGTCGACGAGAAAGAAAAACCAGTGATCGCAGCCACGTTCCCTTCGGCTAGCATTGGCTCGCGCGTTGGAAAGCCAACCGGCTCAACCGTCACAGCCGATACATCAATGCCGGTCTCGGCGGCAAAGATCGGGAACTGCGCCCATGCACCGTCAGGGGGCGGGGCGCCAAGGACCTTGCCCTCCAAATCGGCGGGCGCTTCAACCCCAAGCGAACGGCGGCCAACCACTGCAAAAGGCGGTTTGTCATAGACCATCATAACTGCCGTCACAGGCGCGCCCGGGTTTTGATCCAAAAACCGCATGAGCGAGTTAATGTCGGCAAAACCAATCGGAAACGCCCCCGTCGCGACCTTTGGAATAGCGTCGAGCGACCCTGCTCCTTCGCTGATCGTCACCGTCAGTCCTTCATCCGCGAAGTATCCTGCATCCAAAGCATGAAAATACGGAGCCGATGGACCCTCAAATTTCCAATCCAAGGCAAACGGCATGTCTGTCTCGGCAAGAACCGGCGTGGTGATGAGCGCAACAGCGGCAGCCAGTATCGATTTATCAAACATCATGTTTAATCCCCTTCGGCGTCATGTCTTGATATCAGAAGAGACGAGGCCAAAGCTGCGGTCGGATTCCCAGAGCCGCGCATCTTTCTCAAGAAAGATCCGCAACATCCGCACAACAAGAGGGCACTTGCCCGACCTATGCACATTTTTATAGCAGGTCAAAAAACAAGCCGGACGGACAGGCAAAAGCCCTTTGTGTTTTGTGAGCCCCTGACCTGTCACAAACGGCAGTGAAGCATTGAAGGCTGACATCTTGGCACAGCAGTCATCAGCGCGAAAACCCTGATCTTCGCCCCTTGCATCCCGACCCCTGCAAATATGCAAGGCGCATGCCAAAGCCCTAAAAACAAAAGTCGCAGATCAGGCCAATGCGAATGTTGCAGAAGATACCTTTTGCACCTTACCTTTGATCGACGGAATTATTCATTCCTAACGTTTAACTCAAAATTCGCTTTATTCAGGACTTTATCATGAAACGCACAGTCGCCATATTTTCACTGCTATGCCTTAGCGGAACGGCCATAAGCGCAGAAACATTCGCTGCTGATGTTTGGGCCGACAACTGGTTTGAAATGCGGGTCAACGGCACGCTTGTCGCACAAGACAGTGTGCCGATCACCACCGAACGATCCTTCAATGCCGAAAGCTTTGACTTCGAGGCCGAGCGGCCCTTTGTAATCGGGGTTATCGCCAAGGATTTCAAAGAAAACGATACCGGTTTGGAATACATCGGCACCCGTCGGCAGCAAATGGGTGACGGCGGCCTGATCGTCCAGATCCGGGATGCTGCGGGCCGCACGGCGGTTGTCAGCAATGCCGATTGGCAATGCCAAGTCATTCATGCGGCTCCCTTGGACAAATCTTGCGAAAAAGACGCAAACCCCCAGGCCGGCAAAGGAGCCTGTACCTTCGAGGCTATGGCGGAGCCGGAAGGCTGGGATCTGGCCAGCTTTGATGCCTCGGAGTGGCCACAGGCAAACATATTTTCCGAAAGTGAGGTCAGCCCCAAAGACGGGTACGACAAGATCGACTGGGCGAAAGATGCCGAGCTGATCTGGGGACCGGACCTGGAACAAAGCAACACCATTTTATGCCGTTTCACCGTCGAGTAAAATACATGGAAAACACGCCCAACCAACGAATTCGCCCGGCTTTTGTGGCCACAGCCCTTTTGACGGCCTTTTCTGCCACTGCCAGTGCCGCCCATGAAGATCATTGCGCCGCAGTCCAAGCTTCAGTCACCGATGCGGGATTTGATCAGCGCGTCACAGTGACCTGTACCGAGACCCATGCGATCCTCCAATCCGATACCTATCCGGACCATGACAAGATGACAGGGATCGTTGGTACAAACGAACAGGTGCCCGTTCCCGCCGGTTATGCCGCGCCGATCATTTTGACGCCGACACTTGGGACAACGCCGCTGACCCGCGACGCGGCCTTGGGTGTCGCCGTAAATGGCGTACCAATCTACGACTATACGGGCGGCGGCGAAATGACCGAAGCCGATTTGGCCCACCACCAAGCCAGACACGATACGCTTCAAACCCGGCAGCTGGATGTATGCGGCGGCCATGCAGGACGCGGGGACGACTATCACTACCATGTCAAACCCGCCTGCATGATCGACCAGATGGCCAATGCTGGCGATGAGGCGATCCTTGGATGGGCCTTTGACGGTTTTCCCATATACGGCGACAACAATCCCGACGGGTCCGAGATTTCGGAAGGTGTGCTGGATGTATGTAACGGACAGCACGACGAAACCTTTGGCTATCGCTATCACACCTCATCGGGTGCGCCCTACATTGTGCAATGCCTGATGGGCGAAGTCGCCGATTTTGAGCGCCTGCCCCGCGTCCCCCCGCTCACAATAGCCAACGGAGGCGGGGCCGCGCCCGGAAGGCCACCGCAGGGCGGTGTCCAAAATCTGGTCTTCACCGAAGACGAAACTGGCAGCCGCAGTATGGATTACAGTTTTGAGGGTGATGACTACTACATCCGCTACACGCCATCAGATCACCCCGGATGCTATGACTTCACAACTCGAACCGTCACAAATGACGGAGTGGTCAAAACCGGCGAATATTGCCGATAGAGCGCTCTCGCCCCTTGTGGGGGAATTGCTCTTCGCCTTGCAATCCAAAAAGGGGCCGCTTTGACACGCGGCCCCTATTGATCACAGCACGGTTAAAAAGGCGGGCTTCGATCAGACCGAGGCCTCCAAGAGCTGTCTTGAATATGGATGCTTAGCCTGCATTCCCTGCAAAGCTGCCACATCCATAATCTCAACTATCTCGCCATCTTTCATTACCGCCAATCGGTCACACATGTGCCCGACCACGGACAGGTCATGCGACACCATCAGGTAGGTTAATCCGTGCTCTGCCCTCAAATCTGCCAGAAGATTGAGAATTTCAGCCTGCACTGACACGTCTAATGCGGAGGTTGGTTCGTCCAGCAGCAAAAGCGTCGGTTCAGGGGCCAGCGCGCGCGCAATTGCAACCCTTTGACGCTGACCACCCGACAACTGGTGCGGATAGCGAAAACGGAACTTTTGCCCCAACCCGACATCATCAAGCAGTTTAACCACGCGGTTGTCGATGTCCTTGAACCCGTGCAAATGCAGTGTTTCACCTAGAACCTGATCCACCGAATGGCGCGGATGGAGCGAGGCATAGGGATCTTGAAACACCATCTGAACCGTCTTGAAAAAGCTTTTGTGGCGTTTGTGTTCAACCGTTTCACCCGCCACTTTGATGCTGCCAGACCATGTGGGAGCCAGACCGGTAATCGCGCGCAAAATCGTCGATTTTCCGGACCCACTTTCTCCAACCAAGCCAAAGCTTTGCCCCTTGGCCACATCAAATGTCGCCCCCTTTACCGCGTCGACCCGATCGCGCGCGGTGCCAAACCAGACGTTCAAACCGTTGATTTCGAGCATATTCATATTTGGCCACTCACACTTGGGGCTGTTGACCATGCAGGATCACGTTGCAACACCTCAAGGCGGTCACGCGGTGCATCCAAACGTGGCAAAGAATTTAGCAAACCGCGGGTATAGGGATGCTTGGCCTCATGCAGTTTGTCAGCTTCGCAGACTTCAACAATCCGGCCAGCATACATAATCAGAACCCGGTCGCAAAAATCGGCCACAAGGTTCAAGTCATGGCTGATAAAAATCAAACCCATGCCGCGTTCCTTGACCAGCTTATCCATGATATCAAGAACTTGCCTTTGAACAGACACATCCAGCGCTGACGTGGGTTCATCCGCGATCAAGATTTCGGGATTGGGGATCAGCATCATGGCGATCATAATCCGTTGCCCCATCCCACCTGACATTTCATGCGGATAGGCGCGCATCACCCGTTCCGGATCACGGATCGAAACGGCCTCAAGCATTTCTATGGATTTGGCGTATGCATCGGCTTTGGAGGCTTTGTTGTGCAAACGATAGGCTTCGATGATCTGATCCCCAATCGTTGTGACCGGATTCAACGAAAACTTCGGGTCTTGCATGACCATAGAAATTCGCTGACCGCGCACGGCACGCATCTCTTTTTCGGTTTTGGCCAGCAGGTTCACACCGTCCAGTTTGATGTGATCGGCCTCGACAATGCCCGGCGATCTGATCAGCCGCAAAATGGCGCGGCCAGTCATCGATTTACCCGACCCGCTTTCTCCGACGATGCCCAATCGTTCGCGGCCCAGTGAAAACGACACGCCGCGCACCGCATCAAACACCCCTTGGCGGGACGGGAATTTCACCCAAAGGTTCTCAACATCCAGAAGCTTTTCCATTATTCACCCGCCTTCGGATCAAGCACATCGCGCAGCCCGTCTCCGAGCAAGTTAAACGCCAAGGATACGGTAAAGATCGCCAAGCCCGGCACCGTCGCAACCCACCAGTGGTCAAGAATAAAACGCCGTCCTTCGGAAATCATCGCGCCCCATTCTGGGCTGGGTGGCTGTGCGCCAAGGCCCAAAAACCCAAGGCCCGCGGCGGCCAGAATAATGCCCGCCATGTCTAGCGTCACCCGTACAATGAGCGAAGAAATACACAGCGGCCAGATGTGTTTGGTGATGATACGAAGGGCTCCTGCACCCTGCAGTTGAATCGCACTGATGTAATCCGACGACCGGATTGTAAGCGTCTCAGCCCGCGCAATACGTGCGTAGGGTGGCCAAGCCGTCAACGAAATCGCCAATACCGCATTCTCGATACCAGCGCCCAGCGCAGCCACAAAGGCCAAAGCCAGAACCAACCGAGGGAAAGCCAAAAAGATATCGGTAATACGCATCAACACAACATCGACCCAGCCACCAACATAGCCCGACACAGTGCCAACCAGCAGTCCCAAAATCGGCGCGATCAGGGCCACCAATCCAACAATATACAACGTAATCCGTGCGCCATAGATCAGACGTGAAAGGATATCACGCCCCAGACTATCGGTTCCGAATACATGGCTATCGGACCAAAGCGGTGCCAACCGGTTGCCCAAATCCTGTGCAAACGGATCATGCGGTGCCAGTATCGGGGCTGCAGCAGCAACCAGAACCAGCAGAACCAAGATCCCAAGGCCGATCATCGCCATGGTGTTAGACCGAAAAGACAGCCAGCCTTGATAGATCGCTGACAGTTTTGCATGGCGGCGCGACGTGGGCGTATCGGTCAGCAACCACGCGCGCAAAGTTTGTGTCTGAGACATGGATGCCCCCTTATTTCGCACGTGGGTCAAAGACTTTGTACAACAAGTCCGAGAAAATATTGAGCAGGATAAAGATCAGCCCGACCACCACAGTCCCGCCCAAAACGGCGTTCATATCGGCGCTCAACAGCGCTGTGGTGATATAGCTGCCAATACCGGGCCAGCTAAAGATGATCTCGGTCAGGACAGATCCTTCGAGCAAGCCAGCATAGCTCAGCGCGATCACGGTGATCAGCTGTACGCGGATGTTCTTGAAGGCGTGTTTCCACACAACATTCCATTCGGACATGCCTTTGACCCGCGCGGTGGTGATGTATTCAGCGCTGAGTTGTTCCAGCATAAACGAGCGGGTCATGCGGCTGATATAGGCCAGCGAATAGTACCCAAGCAGCGAGGCAGGCAGGATGATGTGGCTAAAGGCGTCTTTGAACACCTCCCAATTGCGATCCAGCGCAGCGTCGATCAGGATCATGCCCGTCACAGGCGGCACGACATCCATATAAAAGATGCCAACGCGGCCCGGACCGCCGACCCAGCCAAGAATGCCATAAAACACGAGCAGCCCCATCAGGCCCATCCAGAAAATCGGCATGGAATAGCCGACAAGGGCCAGAACGCGGGCGAACTGATCGATCCACGATCCTTTGTTCACGGCGGCCAAAACGCCCAAGGGCACGCCCAGAACAACACCAAATATGATGCCCAGCGTTGCCAGTTCCATCGTAGCGGGGAACACACGGGCGATGTCTTCGGACACCGGACGTGCGTTTAGCAAGGAGGTGCCGAAATCGAGGTGCAGCACGTCCCAAAGATAATACAGAAATTGCACCAACAGCGGCTTGTCCAGCCCAAGCTGCAGGTAAACAGCGTCATAGGTTTCTTGCGACGCGCGTTCACCAACGATGGCAAGCACGGGGTCGATCGGCATGACGCGGCCGATGATAAAGGTGACGAAGAGCAGCCCCAGCAAAGTTACGGAAATCGACCCAAGCGTCAGCAAAGTGGTCTTAAGCCATTGCGGAAGAGGCACCCGAGGGTGCCTCTCCTTATTGTCTTCAGCAAGCGCCATTTACTTGGTGACCTGCCAATAAGCGGCGGCGGTGACAGCCTGACCCGTCGAGAAGTTCATGACATTGTCACGCATGGCAGATTGTTCGATCTGCTGGAACATCACCACAAACGGGGATTTTTCGCGGAATTCAGCCTGAATTTCCTGATACATCTTCACCCGCATATCGCGATCGCCTTCGGTGACAGCTGCGGCCACTTTGTCGGTCAGACCTTCCGGATCCCAACCTGTCCGCCATGCCAGCAAGCCGGTCGCATTGGCTGCGTCCGAGTTGTCAGGGTTATAGGCGAATGTACCTGCATTGGTCTGTGGATCAGGATAATCCGGTCCCCACGCGCCAAGATACACGTCAATATCGCGGGCACGGTAGCGCGCGAGGATCTGCTTGGCTGTACCAACGGTGATGTTCACCTTGATCCCGGCCTGCGCCGCTGCGTTTTGGAAGGACTGGCCGATTTCCATACGCTCTTGCGCTTCGCGAACACCGATTTCGATTTCTAGCCCTTCAACACCGGCTGCGGCCAGCAGTTCCTTGGCTTTTTCGATGTCATATGTGAAAGGCGCTTCGTCCGACGCGCCCAAATATGTGGCAGGCAAGAAGTTCTGATGGATCGTATACTGCCCCTTAAGGAAGCTGTCGCGCATACCTTCGTAGTCAATCAGGTATTTAAAGGCCTGACGAACCTCTGGCTTGGACAGCACGGGGTGCTTCTGGTTCAACGCAAGATACATCAGACGGCCCTTCAGCTCGTCCACCACTTTGACACCATCAGCGCCTGTGGCACCGGCGATATCTTCGGGGTTCAGGTTGCGGGCGATGTCAATGTCGCCGCGTTCCAGCAACAGACGTTGCGATGCACTTTCAAGCACGTGCTGCACGATCACCCGTTCCATAGCAGGCGCGCCGCCATAGTAGTCGGGGTTCGAAGTCAGCAGGACGCTTTCGTTTGGCTTCCAGCTCGACAAAACATAGGGGCCGGAACCGGCTGAATTGGTTTTCAGCCAAGTGTTGCCCATGTCGCCATCTACTTCGTTGGCCATCACAACTTCTTTGTCGACAATACCGCCGATGGTCGAGGTCAAGCAGTTGAGAACAAACGACGTTGCATACTTCTGATCGGTGGTGATGATCAGCTTGTTGCCGTCGGCTTTGATCGTTTCCATTGCATTGTCAGCAGTGAAACCGAACTGGGTCAGGATGAACGCTGGCGTCTTGTTCAAGATAACCGCACGTTGCAGCGAGTAAGCCGCATCTTCAGCGCGCACAGGGTTGCCCGAATGGAATTTCACACCTTCGCGCATGGTAAATGTGATGGTTTTGCCGTCCTCGGACACGTCCCAGCTTTCCGCGAGGTCTGGCTGATAGCCTGCCGCCAGATCATTCGGATCAAGGTTGACCAAACGACCATAAACGTTGCGGCTGATGTCAGACCCGGCGAACTCAAAGCTTTCGGCGGGGTCAACGGTTGTCACGTCATCAATACGGTGGGCGATTACCAGCATATTGGCAGGTGTTTCAGCATAGGCAGCCATCGACGTAACACTGAGTGCCAGCCCCATCGCAGCCCCTGAGAGCAGTTTATTAAATGCGTTCATGTTAGAACCTCTCCTATCGTTTTTCTTTATTTTAATCTGGCAGTTGGGGTTATTGTCCCCATGTCTTTTCCAAAACACGCAGCCAGTTTTCATGGCACAGTTTGGCAATTAGCGTTTCGCCATAGCCATGCTGCGCCATCGCGCGCCTCAGTTTGGGAAGACTGGCAACCGAGGTCAAATCCTCGGGCACAATCGCCCCGTCGTAATCAGAGCCAAGACCAACGCGGTCTTCGCCCAGATGTTCAATGAGATAGTCCAGATGCCTCAGCATCTGACTGATAGGAACATCAGCCAACATGCGGCCATCGTCGCGTAAAAATGCAACAGCAAAGTTGAGACCCACCATACCATCACTTTCACGAATCGCGGCCAACTGTTTATCGGTCAGATTGCGTGAGTGCGGACAAATGCCATGGGCGTTGGAATGCGTGGCAACCAGCGGTTTGGTGGAATGGCGCGCCACGTCCCAAAAACCGGCTTCGTTCAGGTGGGACAGATCAAGCATAATTCCCAGTTCGTCACAACGTTTGACCAGACGCAACCCGTAATCGGTTAGCCCGGGGCCAATGTTTCCGTCGCTGGGATAGCGGAACGGGACACCATGGCCAAAGATGGTCGAGCGGCTCCAAACCGGTCCAAGCGACCGCAAGCCCGCCTGATAAAGCACCTCAAGTGTATGGAAATCAGCATCAATTGCCTCGGCACCTTCGATATGAAACACCGCCGCGATCCTGTTGGCCGCCAGTGTTTCCCGAATATCAGAAGCGGTTCGGCAGACCGTCAACGCGCCGCGCTGCTCCAGATCAAACAAGATCGCCGCCTGCGCCATCACAACCGGAAACGCATCTTCCCACTCAATCGGATCAGGCAAGGGCAAGTCATAGCTTGGCTTGGCCATTTCCTCGAATTTGAATTCGAGATCCACGGGTGACGGCACATAGACAGCAAAGAACCCGCCACCAAATCCGCCTTGGGCCGATTTTTGCGCATCAATCGCACCCGTTCTTCCAGAGACAAATTGATCTGACGCTGTCAAACCCCCAGCCCGATAGAGCTGCAAAAGAACATCATTGTGTCCATCGAATATCAAAGGATGCGTTTGTTCAGGCAAAATCGGGCCACTCCGTGAGTCTAATTCCAAAACCATACGGCAGAAAATCTCATAGACCATCGGTATCAGTATGATAAAACATCATTGATACATGACATTTCTGCAAAGGACGCTATGGGAACCCGATCTTGGCACAGTTTGCCTGAATATCAGGCATTGCGCGCATTGATGGAAAGCGGAACCACCTCAAAGGCGGCGGTTCGGCTTGGCCTGTCGCAATCTGCCATCAGCCGGTCAATCGCCAGCCTCGAGTCGCGTACCGGCATGATGTTATTTGAACGTGACGGCGGGCGTTTGAAGCCAACATCCGAAGCCGCGCAGTTGAACCGGCGGCTCGATCCGCTGTTCGAAGCCTTGGACCGCATTGATGGCCCCCCTGCCCCTGCCCAAGAAACCCTTCGGCTGGTTGCCCCACCGACCTATGCGCACCGGTATCTGGTGCGCCATGTCGCCTCTTTCTTGCATGCAAATCCACATTATTTTGTCAGCCTCGAAGTCGCCTCTTCGGAAGAGGTCATTCGCGGCATCCAGGAATTGCGATTTGACCTCGGTCTGACAGGTGTCGAGCTGTCGCGCGAGCGGGTGAAACTGATCCCGTTCCGAATCTCCAAAGCAGTGTGCGCCATGCCCAAATCCCACCCCTTGGCGCAAAAAGACAGCATTGGGCCAGAGGATTTGCACGACCAGCCCATGATCGCCCTGACACATCGCCACGCGCGGCGGGCCCAATTGGACAGGGTGTTCACCAATAGCCGCAGCACTCCGCGCATTGTTGCCGAAGCCTCGACTTCGTTTGCAGCTGTGGATTTGGCCAAAGAGGGGCTGGGACTGACAGTGGTGAACCCTTTTCCCGTTGTTCAATATCGGTCGGACGATTTGATATTCCGCATCTTCACCCCGACGATCGAATACCGCAGTTATTTCGCCACGCAGGAAACCCAACACAGCCCCGCCATCGCCCGTGCCTTTATGCGCCATCTGCGGCTACATACTCTTAAGACACCGTTCACGTCGCTTGCCGACCACAGCAATTGACGCAACCTGCGGTCACAGGGCGGGGCCGCATGGATGACAAAGAGGGATCCGTCTATTCGGATGGATTGGGCGCAGGGCGCCTTGGTTTCTTCAACGCCTCGAACCCAATGATAACATCCAAAAGCTCTGTTGTGATCTCGCTTTGCCGCAGGTTGCGCATTTCGGATTTCAGGGCATCCAACCTGTCGTCAACCGACTGCTCGGCTTGTTGCATCAAAGCGAGCCGGGCGGCGTTTTCAGTGACCAAGGCCTCAGCTGCGGCGCGGAAAAGACTGGCAAACAGGTGTTTGCGGATTAGTGCCATAAACAGTTCACCGGGCGGCATCGAAAACGACGGCACACTGCGTGACGCCCAGGGTTTGGCCTGAAGTTCCGCAACCAAGGCCGGATTAAGCGGCAACAAAGGTGCGATTTTCGGGGCCCAGCCGCCCCCTGAAACCCGCGCGGAATAGGCAAGGGTCACTGCAATTTCATGCTTCGTGTTTTCCGCTCTGATTTGATCCAACCGTTGCGTCAAAAGGTTCGCCAACCGCCCGATTCCGTCAACAGAAGCCGGGGGCAAAAAGCATGCATCAATAGTCAGCCCCTTGTCGGTTAGCGCATCTACCATTTGTGCCCCGATACACAAAAGCGTTCCTTGGCCCGCCAAATCGGATTGGATGAACGGGGCGACATGGGCGGCAATCACCTCATTGTAGTTGCCGCAAAGCCCGTGGTCCGAACCAAAAACGACCACAACCTGCGCCGCTTCTTGAACCAAGCCCGTGTTGACCTTCGCAGACTGCGATAGAAACGCATGCATCCCATTGAGCACAGTCTCGTGGTAGGCTTCGATGGCCCGGGCGGCATGCTCGTATGGGGCCGCATTAATGACCGACAGAGTTTTCATCGTGTGAACGACGCTCCGGATGCCCTGCATGCTGGTAGTGCGGCGGGCCAGCGCCTCAAGCGATTGCGCCATCTTGCCCCCCAAGCGCCTGCCGCGCATCCTTGCCAAGCATAGCCAGACGGGCACGGTCCGCTTCGTCGAAAGGTGCGTTTTGGGCGATTTGTGCCGCCAAATCCATAAGGTCACGCGCTGCGGCGGATCTGATAGACGCCATCAGCGTAAAAACCTGTGCTTCGTCCAGACTGTCAAATTGACCGTCCATCGCGGCGACCAAAACCGCCAGCTGCTCGATTGCGGGAATTGGGTCACGTTCAGATTGACGCAAAGAGGCCCTAACGGCAGCGCCTCGGGTCAGCCGTCCCCGCGTTGCATCATCCAGACGCGTTCCAAAACGGGCAAACTCCTCCAGCTCTTCGAACTGCGATAGGGTGACGCGCAGATTTCCCGCCACCGACCGAAACGCTTTGCTTTGGGCTTTGCCACCTACGCGGCTAACGGATACGCCCAAATCAACCGCTGGAAACTGGTTTTTGCGCACCAAACGCGGCGACAGATAGATCTGGCCATCTGTAATAGAAATCAGGTTCGTCGGGATATAGGCTGACAGGTTTTCGGCCTGCGTTTCAACCACCGGCAGAACGGTAATTGACCCGCCGCCTGCCCCTTCGGTGAATTGTCCGGCCCGTTCCAACAATCGGGCATGGATATAAAAGATATCCCCTGGAAAAGCCTCGCGGCCCGGTGGACGGCGCAGCAAAAGCGACAATTCGCGGTACGATCGAGCATGATGGGTCAGATCGTCCAGAACAACCAAAACATCGCGGCCCTGCGCTGCGAAATGCTCTGCCATGGTCAGCGCCGCATAGGGCGCGATATAAGATAGGCCAGCCGCATCTTCATCGCCGGCCGACAGAACGATTGTGCGTTTGCTCATCCCCCCGTCATGAATCGCGCCAATGGCTTTTGCCACGGCATCCCCCCGCTGCCCAATGGCGCAATAGATGCAAATGAGATCGGTATTCTTTTGGTTCAAAATTGCATCCACAGCCAGTGACGTCTTGCCGGTTTGCCGATCTCCGATCACCAATTGGCGCTGCCCAAGCCCAACCGGCACAGCCGCATCAATCACCTTTATCCCCGTCGCCAAGGGGCGCGAAATTGCGTGTCGATCCAGAATTGGCGGGGCTTCTGCCTCAACCGGATGGGACGCGTCGGCCTCAATCCGGCCACCTCCGTCTTGCGAATCCCCCAGCGCGTCGACCACGCGCCCCAACAAAGCCGCGCCAACCTTGGTGCTCACGACTTTGTGGGTTCGAACAACACTTTCGCCAATGCGCATTTGCTCGGAACGCCCCAAAAGAACCACGCCCAACCGCCCCGGTTCGAGATCCAGAACAATCCCTTGAACCCCACACTCAAACTTCAGCAATTCGTCCGCCAAGGCACGCTCTAACCCCGTCACAATGGCAATCCCGTCGGCAACCTCGGCGACCTGCCCTATCTCGCTGAGCCGGGGACCGGGGGAAGGACATCCGAGCAGAGCGGCAAGCATCCCTTCTGGAGACAGCGCAGTGGACCCAGCGTCATGTGCCATTTGACTGCGCTCTCATTTCGGGGCCTTTGGCAAGTTGGTCCGCAATCATGGCCTCAAGCCCGTCGATATAAGTGTCAACGGTCCAAGCCACTTGGACCCCGTCCAAACGCAGCACCAAACCCGGTGCCTGCAAGGCTTCAGTGTTGAAGCGAACAGAGACCTTGGGGAACTCGGTTTGCAGTTCCGAACGGACAGCGTTTTGTACCGCGTCAGTCAAGGCCGCGTGGCTGGTTACGACCGCCGTTGCCGTTTGCACAGATGCGTTGTTCAGCTTCGGTGCCAAAGGTTTGATTTTCTGGATCAAGTGCCGGATCATTTGCGCCTCTAGCGTCTCATCTGCCAAATCGATCAGCGCCTTGCGCGTCAAAGACAACAGCGCCCCTGCCCCGGCACCGTGCATTTTGGCCGTGTATTTGCGGGTTTCACCGTCAAGATACGCTTGCCAATTTGCCTGTTCAACAGCCATCTGCGCATGTGCATCCGCCAGCAAAACATCGCGCTGTTGTTCGGCTTTTTGGCGGATCGTTTCCGTCATTTCCGCCTGCGCAACATGCAAGGCTTGCACCTTGTCGCGATAGGTCTCCTCAATCGCTTCGGCCTTGTCTCTGGCTGTCACAGCATCTTGCATCCGATTGGAAATTTCGGCTTCGCGGGCGTCAATTCCACCTAGGATTGGACGGTAGAGAAACCGTTTCAGCAGCCAGACAAGCACCAGAAAGTTGGCAATTTGGGCCGTAACAGTAATCCAGTCGATTGACATGTCTTAGCCGCCTGTTGCCTGCGCCGCTGCCACCGCAGCATTCCAAAAGGGGTTCGCAAAGATCAAGATCATCGCAACTACAAAACAATAGATTGCCGTGGATTCAATCAT
Organism: Pelagimonas varians; assembly: GCF_003208435.1. Lineage (GTDB taxonomy): Bacteria > Pseudomonadota > Alphaproteobacteria > Rhodobacterales > Rhodobacteraceae > Pelagimonas > Pelagimonas varians. The sequence goes on from NZ_QKMF01000024.1 coordinate 17,158, forward strand.
CGCCAGGCTAACAAACAAGGTGCGCGAGATCGCCGGAGACGCATCCGGTTGCTGGGCAATCGCACTCAGCGCCGTTGCCGCCGCGCGCCCTTCGCCCAAAGCAGGGCCAATCGCCCCGAATGACACCGTGAGACCCGCAGTAAAGATCGAGATGGCGGCGATGATGGCAAGATCTGTCATTGTTGGATGTCCTTTTCGGTCGAACTTTGGGGGGAAGGTGCCGTGGCTCCTGCAATGTAGACAGTGGCCAAAATGGCAAAGATATAGGCTTGGATCATACCAGTCAGCAGTCCAAGAACATCCATCACCACCGGAAAGAAAAACGGCGCAACGGTCAACAAGATGGCGGCAATCACCGCACCGCTCATGATGTTACCATAAAGGCGGATCGCCAACGAAATCCCCCGCGAGAATTCTGAGATGATGTTAAAGGGAAGCATGATGAACGTGGGTTCAAGATAGGTCTTGAGATACCCGCCCAGCCCGCGGCTGCTCACACCGAACATCGGCACTGCAATCAGGACGCAAATCGCCAAAGCCGTTGTGGTGGACAGCGAAGACGTCGGGGGCTCAAACCCCGGAACCACCAGCAACAGGTTCGAGACGGCAACAAACAAAAACAGCGTTCCGGCGAAATACAGCAGATGCCGCGACGGGCCATCGGCAATTTCCTCGATCTGCGCCTGAATGCCCTGCACGATGACTTCGAGCATGGTGCGCCACCGGTTTGGCGGCACGTCCGGGCGCAGATTGCGGGTGATCACCATCGATGCGGCCACCAATAATGCCATCACCACCCAAGTGAAAACGAGCGTCGCGTTGATTGGCAGTCCCCAGACTTCAAAAATGATGATCTGATCAGGAGTCAGGTTCATAACGCCCCCTTCGGGACAGCCCCGATCCGCGCAACGGTGGTGGCGACAAGGCGCGAGGCAAAAAACGCAACGGCGTAGCCCAGCGCGGCCCACGGCCCGGCTTGTTCGGCCACAATCCAGCCAACACCGATCAGTGCAAAAATCCGTACGGCTGCGCTAAGCGCCAAAAACCCAACGGGGTTTGTGCTGCGCAACGCAAAGCGCATCCCGACAGCCAATCCGGCAAAAAACAAGACGCTCATTGCCGTGCCAGCCCCGATACCCAGCAGGGCTGATGTCCAATCAAAAGGGATCATTTGTCGCCTCCTTCTTTGTTCATCCATGTTGCAGCAATAAATCCGCCGACCACGACACCCCCAAGAATGAGCGCGATGGTCCAGGAAAACGTTTGCGGTGCATTTCGGTCCAACCAGCGCCCCAGAAACGCGCCACCCACGGTTGGAACAACAATGGACCAGCCAATCATGCCAAAGGTGCCGATGCCGCGCAGCGGACTTGGCCCCGGATGATCACGTGTTGACTTCATCCGCCTCGCTTGGCGTGCGATGTCCTTGGTGGGTTTGTCTTTGGCGGGCTTTTCTGGGCCATCGATCATGGAATTGGCCTTTCCAGTTCCGCAAAGCGCCGCACCATATTTGCCTCAAGCCGGGACAAAGCAGATCTGGCTTGGCGCTCTTCTTCGTCCATTTGGATAAAACTGGCCTCGACCGTTTCTTGCAGGCTGTCCAACGCGTCCCCTTGCACGCCGCGCAGGGCGGCAATGGTTACGTTATGTCCCTTTTTGACCAACATCCCTTCGTCCAGACCAAAGAACGCTTCGGATCCATCCAGTAGGCGCAGGGTGACAACGGACGGCACGATGGCTGTGACAAAATCAATATGGTTCGGCAACATCCCGAAGGCCCCAGTTGGTGCCACAGCCGTCAACCCAGCCGCTTGCCCTTGGTACAAACTGCGGGTTGGCAATTGCAATATGACCGTCATTTCCGCAGCAAGGCTCATGGGGTTGCCTCCAGATCTGCGAGGCCGCCGATCATGTAATAGGCGCTTTCGGGTAAATCGAACTCGGTCTGGTTAAGGATCGTCGCACATCCTGCCAGCGTCTCCTCAATCGGCACCAGCTTGCCCTCCATCCCGCTGAACGATCCGGTGGTCGCGAAGGGTTGCGTCAAAAACCGTTCCAAACGGCGGGCACGGGCCACGGTGGCGCGGTCGGCGGATGACAATTCTTCAAGCCCGAGCATCGCGATTATGTCGCGCAGCTCTTCGTATTCGGCGAGCGTTTTGCGTACCGCGCGCGCGATATCGTAGTGACGTTGCCCAACCACCGACGGCGTCAACATCACCGATACCGATGCCAATGGATCAACCGCCGGATACAGGCCTTCGCTGGCACGTTTGCGCGACAGAACCACGGAGGCGGAGAGATGCGAAAAGATATGCGCCGCAGCCGGGTCGGTGAAATCATCCGCCGGAACATAGACCGCCTGAATAGATGTAATCGCTCCACGTTTGGTCGAGGTGATGCGCTCCTCTAGGCCGGCCAATTCAGTTGCCAATGTCGGCTGGTAACCAACGCGTGACGGCATCCGTCCCATCAATCCGGATACTTCTGACCCCGCTTGTACAAAGCGAAAAATGTTGTCGATCAACAGCAGCACATCTTGGCCTTTATCGTCGCGGAAATACTCAGCCATGGTCAAAGCCGATTTACCTACCAAGAACCGCACGCCCGGGGCTTCGTTCATCTGCCCAAAGAGCATCACGGTTTTTTCGCGCACACCAGCCTCGCCCATCTCGCGGTAGAGTTCTTCGGCTTCGCGGGACCGTTCGCCAATTCCGCAAAACAGGCTGACGCCCTTGTGGTGCTGCACGGTGTTGTTGATCAGTTCGGTGATCAGAACGGTTTTGCCAACGCCTGCCCCGCCAAAAAGTCCGGTTTTTCCGCCCCTCTCGATGGGGGACAACAGATCAATGGCTTTGATTCCAGTCTCAAGGATCTGCGAATGCAAAACGCGGTCGCTTAGTTTCGGCGGCGGACGATGGATTGAACGGCGCTCAGCTGCCTTCGGTTCGGGACGCCCATCAATCGGAGCGCCGAATACATCCAACATCCGGCCCAAGACCCCATCACCCACAGGAACCTTGATCGGACCACCAGTGGCGGTGACCGTCATGCCAAGGCCAAGCCCGCGCACCGGTGCCATAGCCATGGCGCGCACCATGCCCTGCCCAATCAACCCAGACACTTCTAGCGCGACATCCCCCGCAAAAAGCAGATCGTGAATGCGCGGCACAACACCAGCAAAGGCCACATCAACTACGCCGCCTCGGATGGCCACGATGTATCCGTCTGTCTCTGTATCCGTTTGCGGATCAGTCTGAGGGATCATAGCGCTGCCCCGATCATGTTAAGATCCTTTGTCCAATAGATCAGCGCGGCCTGCGCACCCGCCAAGGTTACCCCCACAGGTCACTCATTCGGTTGGATTAAACAAAATGGGGTTGGCGCGATGTGCGCGCTAAATCTGCGAAAACAGATATCACCGGCTCAGTGTGCGCGGATTGACCGAGATCAATCCACAACAATCAAAATTGATTATGTCTACGCGTAAAATTCTTTGATCTGCAAAGGGGCCTGCGATGGCACATGTCACGTCACTTCATTCCCGACAGCCCGATGCCAATCAGACCGCTTACGAGCCGACATACCAATCAAATCGGCCCGCCTACACAATTACCAGTATGGAACAAGCGCTGGACAAAGTGCTAAAGGCTGCCCAAGCTCGGTTTACTGGGGGATTGTCCCCCATTGCGCTGCAAGCGGCCTTTGCTGATTGGGCCTTGCACCTATCCTCGGCGCCGGGAAAACAGCTGGAACTGGTCGAAAAAGCCTTTGACAAAACGAAGCGTTTTGCCAGCTATACGGCCCAGTGTGCGGCCAACCCCAACACCTCCGAAACCTGTATCACGCCCCTCCCGCAGGACCGCCGGTTCACGGATGATGCGTGGAAGAAATATCCGTTCAACGCCATGTCACAAGCCTTTTTGTTGCACCAACAATGGTGGCACAACGCGACAACCGAAGTAGAAGGCATCACGCAACAACATGAGAACGTTGTTGAATTTGCGACCCGCCAGATATTGGATGTGTTTTCACCGTCAAACTACCCGATGACCAACCCACAGATTTTGGCACAGACACTTGGACAAGGCGGCATGAATTTGGTGCGCGGCTGGCAAAACTTTCTCGAGGACGCATCGCGTGCGCAAGCTGGCAAAAACCCTGTCGGGACGGAGGCTTTCGTGGTCGGGCGCAACACGGCCAACACTCCTGGCAAAGTCGTCTATCGCAACGCGTTGATCGAACTGATCCAATATGCGCCCACAACCGATAAAGTACGCCCTGAACCCATACTCATCGTTCCGGCTTGGATCATGAAGTACTATATTCTGGATCTTGGCGACGAAAACTCATTGGTGCGCTACCTGACCAGCCAAGGGTTCACCGTCTTTATGGTGTCATGGAAAAACCCCGACGCCAAAGATCGCGATTTGGGGCTAGAAGATTATCTGTCCCACGGGGTTATGGACGCGATCAACGCTGTGGAAGACATCACCAAAGCAACTGGAATTCACGCGATGGGGTATTGCTTGGGCGGAACGCTGCTGTCGATTGCTGCGGCGGCCATGGCCCGTGATGGCGACACCCGTCTGAAAACCCTGACATTGCTGGCTGCGCAGGTGGATTTTACCGAAGCGGGTGAATTGACGCTTTTTATCAATGAAAGCCAGCTGACGTATCTCGAAGATATGATGTGGGAAAAAGGCTATCTCGATACCAAACAGATGGCGGGTGCATTTCAGCTGTTGCGATCAAACGACCTGATTTGGTCCCGGATTATTCATACCTATCTGATGGGCGAAAGGACACAGATGACCGACCTGTCCGCTTGGAATGCGGATGCGACGCGAATGCCATACAAGATGCATTCAGAATACTTGCGGCAGCTGTTTTTGCACAATGATCTCGCCGAAGGACGCTATACTGTCGGCGGCCGGCCCGTCGCAATTTCGGATATTCGCACTCCGGTGTTTATGGTCGGCACAGAGCGCGATCACGTCGCGCCATGGCAGTCCGTCTATAAGTTCAAACTGCTGTCCGATACCGATGTGACATTCCTCTTGACCAGTGGCGGCCACAATGCCGGAATTGTTTCAGAACCGGGGCATCCGCGCCGTCATTACCGGATACAAACCAAATCCAAAGATGCCCGATATACTGACCCGGACCGCTGGATGGCCGAAGAGACCGAAATAGACGGCTCTTGGTGGCCAGCCTATACCGATTGGTTGGTACAGAAATCTGGCGATCCTATCGCCCCGCCCAAAATGGGCGCAAATGGCCACGAACCGCTGTGTGATGCGCCGGGAACCTATGTGTTTCAAGATTGATCGAAGCATCCTAAACGTCTTGTAGCTTTGCACATAACCAACCCTTGGATCGGGTTTCGGGCGTCTGGAAAATGGTCGCGGGCTGAATTGGCGATAACGTCGATTGCACGCGCCAAAAAGCCGGGCCGTGGTTGAACTTTGGCTGCCCCTTTTCCAGTTTGATGATTCATGCGCCCTGCCCTAGAATTGTGCATGAATTGTTGGCTTTTGTTAAAAAATGCCTGAAATCCCTTTTCCAATGTTGATCCGGCTCAAGTCGGACAGTCGCACGTCCTGTCAAAACCAATCGCGTGAGACCTTGGCCAAGCTTGAAAGAACAGCAATGACATCAGATCCCACCGATAAGACGCCCGGTCTTCCATTGGAGGACAACGGTATTCTTGCGAAAACCGCCGGACCGACATCCGGCCATCACCGTCTGAGGCCGCTGCTGCTCATCCCGTTGTTCATGCTGACACTCTTTACTGGCGGCGTACTCGGGATGTATTTCCAGCCCCCCGGTCTGCGCGCTTTCTTCAACACAACGGGCCTGCAACCAGGCGCTGGAACGCAGACCCCAATTGCGGTGGCCATGCAACAGGTTAGCACACAAGAAGAGATCGCTGTCATCAGCGAGGGCGATGTGGTGGCTTTGGGCCGGATCATCCCGCTTGGCGACATTGTCAGCGTCGCCACACCGTCAGGGGCCGGAGACGCACGGATTGCCGAACTCAAGGTGGCAATCGGGGATGTGGTTGAAAAAGAGGAGGTGCTGGCCGTTCTGGACAACCTACCGCAGCTGCAAAGTGCCGTTCTGTCTGCCAAAGCCAGCCTGCGTGTGCGCGACGCAACACTGGCGCAAACAATTGCTTCTAACCAAGCCAGCCTCGGCGAAGCGCAGGCCTTGTTGGAACGCAGCCAGGCGACCGCAACGGCCGCTCAAGCGGATCTTGTCCGCGTTACATCACTGTTGGAACGGGGCATCACACCTCGGGCGGAGTACGACAGATCGGTCGCCGCAGCGGACGAAGCCCAACGGGACGTGAACCGCGCCATCGCCACGTTGTCACGCTATGCTGCGGGGTCTGAGACCGTACAGGCAGATATTGCGGTGGCAGAAGCCAACCAAGAAGCCTCGCGCGCCGAAGTGGCCCGCGCCACCCAAGACCTTGAACGTGCTTATGTGCGGGCACCCGATGCGGGCACCGTTCTGGATATCCATGTCCGCGCCGGAGAACGCCCGCCAAGCGACGGGATCATCGATCTTGGCGACACATCGCAAATGACCGTCGAGGCTGAGGTCTATCAAACCATGATCGGGCGCGTGACAATTGGCGATCCTGTGACCGTCTCAGCCGAGGCGTTGAAGAAAGACCTGACCGGAACCGTTTCCGCCATCGGGTTGGAAATCGGGCGGCAATCCATCACCTCTGATGATCCAGCCAGCAACACAGATGCCCGCGTGGTTGATGTGATTGTGACGCTCGACGCCCCGTCTTCGGAATTGGCCCGCAACTTCACCAACCTTGAGGCCATCGTTCGCATCGACGCAGGCCGCGTCGAATGAGCAAGCTGCTGACTCTTTTGTTCGGGCGGTTGCCCATAGGTTGGTTGCAGCTGTCGCACAACAAAGGGCGCCTTTTGGCGGCTGTTGCAGGCGTGGCCTTTGCCAATCTGTTGGTCTTTATGCAGTTGGGGATCATGGGAGCATTGAATGGATCCACTCTTGCCCCCTATGATCTGCTGAACGCCGATATTATCCTATCGGCGCAAGAGGGAAATACCCTGACCGATAGCGAACATATCGCACGGATCCGGATGTTTCAGGCGCTTGGCACGCCCGGAGTGGCATCGGCAACATCGCTTTACATCGGCAACCTGCCGTTCACGTTGGACGACGGAACATCGGTGTCTTTGCTGACCTTCGGCGTGGACATCACCAAGCCTGAATTCGTCTCTGATGCCATTGCTAAATCTATGACCCAGCTTGTCATCGAAAACACCGCATTGCTTGACGAGGACACCCGTGGATTGCCCGCCGAGGTGGTTAAAACCCTGTCTGAAGGCGGCAAAATGTCGTTTGAAGCCAATGGTGCAACATTGACCGCCATCGGCACGATGAAAGTTGGCGGCGGTTTTTTGGCCGATGGGATGATGGTCACATCCGATCAAACGTTTTTGCGCTTCTTTGGCGCACGTGACAGCGGTGCGCCCGATCACATCTTGTTGCGGACCGATGATGGCGTTTCTGCTGATACCGTGGCCACCCGGTTGCGGGCCGTCCTGCCCCCCACCAGCGTTCGGGTGCAAACGTCATCCGAGGCGCAAGCAGCCGATCTTGCCTTTATGTCAACAGAGCGCCCGACCGGCATCATTTTTGGCTTTGGGGTGTTCATGGGTATCCTTGTCGGGCTGGTCATTGTCTACCAAGTGTTGTCCACCGATGTAGCCGATCACCTGCGCGAATACGCAACGTTCAAAGCAATGGGATACGGGCAGTCATTCTTTCTGGGGATCATTTTTGAAGAGGCGATCGTTCTTGCCATCTTTGGGTTTATCCCGGGTCTGATTGTTTCGATTGGGTTATATGCCGCTTTGGTCTCCGTCACCGGCCTACCTGTCACCATGGAAACCAGCAGGGCGATCTTTGTATTTATCGGCACCTTAGCGGCCTGCACCGTGTCAGGGGCAATCGCAACACGACGTCTGGCCAACGCGGATCCGGCGGATTTGTTTTGACCGGTGCGGCACCAATCGTAGTACGCGACCTGAACCATCACTTTGGTGAGGGCGAAGCGCGAAAGCAGGCAATCTTCGATGTTAGCTTTACAATAGCACGCGGCAGTCTGACCATTTTGATGGGGCCATCGGGCTCTGGCAAAACCACCCTTTTGACCCTGATCGGCGCACTGCGCGGGGTGCAGGACGGCAGCGTGACCGTTCTGGGACAAGAGCTTTGCCACGCACCCGAACCCAAGCTGGTCATTTTGCGCCGCCGGTTGGGGTTCATTTTTCAAGCGCACAACCTTCATGAAAGCCTGACAGCCACTCAAAACGTGATGATGGGTCTAGCCGTTCATGGCAAAGGCAACGCCGCCAAACAACGGGTTGCCGCCAGACACATGCTGGATCTGCTCGGCCTTGCCGACCGGCGGGATTACTTGCCCGGCAATCTATCCGGGGGCCAGAAACAGCGGGTTGCTGTGGCACGGGCACTTGTATCGAACCCCGACATTATTTTGGCGGACGAACCCACCGCCGCACTAGACAAGGACTCCGGCCACACGGTGGTTCGCATGTTGAAAGCTCTGGGCGAAACGCGAGGAACCACAACCATCATGGTCACCCACGATCCTCGCATTCTGGAAATGGCCGACAGGATCATCACTCTCGAAGACGGGCGCATCGTGAGGGATACAAACCCCTGAAAGGCTGTGCCATGTGACTTTTCCACTGTATACACCTAGTGTTCAATGACGCAAATTTCGACATACCGCAGCAAGACAATCCCGCCGGACGGAACCACATGACTCAGATCGAAACATCTTTCGAAACACTGGTTGAACGGGCACTGGCCGCCCCTCGAACAGGCCGCCGCCGCGTTATCGCAATGGCCGGAGCCCCTGCCAGCGGCAAATCTACCCTATCTGATAAACTGGCCAGTGCCTTGACCGACGCCGGCAGCCCAACGCAAGTCGTTCCAATGGACGGGTTTCATCTGGACAATCCAATTCTTGAGGCGCGCGGCTTGCTGGATCGCAAAGGCTCACCTGCGACTTTTGACGCAAACGGCATGGCCGCCCTTGTACCGCGGATCAAAAATGAAACTGAGGTTTTCTACCCGACTTTCGACCGCGCCCGTGACATCGCCATTGCCGGATCCGGGGTCGTAGACGCCTCGAGCGATACAGTGATTGTTGAGGGCAACTACCTACTCTACGACGCGCCCGTTTGGTGCGATTTGCTGACCCACTGGGATCTTTCTATACGCTTGGATGTACCTGTCTCCTTGATCCATGAGCGATTGATCGCGCGCTGGTTGGACCACGGCCTGTCGCGCGAAACCGCTGAAATCAGGGCCTCTCAAAACGATTTGCCAAACGCGCAACTGCTGTCAAACCACAGCTTACTGGCCGATATCGTTTATCGTTCAGTATGAGTCTTTGAAACCGTCACGACTGACCTAATAAGAGACGGGCGCCTTCTGTTTTTTTGCAGTCCGCGTCGTTTCGCACCAAGAGCACCTGCATCCATGGCGCGAAACCAAAGATCACATCCAAAACGCTGATATAACTGACAAATAAATGCTACAAAAGGGAAAGTCGAAGACCGACAGGCGCAGCACATCCCAGTGCTCCGAAAACACTAATATTTCTATAAAATTGGGGCATTTCAAATTCGCGTAATTCCCCTTCTTTTTGCCAGATTATAATCTACTCCGCGCCACCTAATTTCACGAATGTCTCCGCAAGCCTGTTTGTGGAGATCCCAATGCCAAAATTTGAAATTGAATATTCTTCATCAGAACACACTGGTTCCTTTGTTGTAGATGGGCAATTCGGGGCAAATGCGCTTCATAGCATCAACACAACTGATGCATCCGGAGGCTATAGCCCGACTGAAGGCTTCCAAGACGCAGTGAAATCTCAGTCGATATACAACCTCAGGTATCCCGGCGGGCATGTAGAAAACACAATAGATGTCACTGTCATGCCAAATGGGCAATTGCGTCCCGAGGTGCGGGCATTTCTGGATTGGTGCGTTGAAAACAGCACTTCTGAAGCGGCATACCAAGTCACGTTTACTCTCCCTACAAAATCTGACGTCCCACCGGCGCGAATGGAAGCCTTTGTTTACGAGCTTTTGAAAGAGTACGGCGATATTGTCACGGCCCTGGAGATCGGAAACGAGTATTCGATCGGCACCGAAGTCAAAAACCCGGACCGCTCGACGCATCCGGAGCATATTGAAGACAGCAACTTCATCGCTGCTATGAATGAAATTGAATATAGTTTGGCTGCAAACAGCGTTATCAATGCCGCCCAAAATGCAATTGATCGATTGGGAAACCAGTCTAGCAACGGAAATGGACCGGATCCCGACATCCTGCTTCAAATGGCGGAAACAAACGGATCCGCCAGCACCTATAATGGTGGTGAGCAATCTGGAAACTTTGATGCGGCAAATGAAGCGATCCTATCGCTCCTAAATGATCGCGCCTTGGGTGCAATCGACGGCGCAGTTGTGCACTATTACTATAACGTTGACCGTGAAGAAGGTGCAACTTTTGAAGCTGCGGAAGATTGGCGTGAGATTCGCCGGATTGATCAGAGATACGACAATTTCCAAGAGCACCTTGGGCGGAATGTGGAATTATCCGTAACAGAATGGAACGTCGTCGCAGGCAATATAACCCAACACGGCGCAGCAAGCGCTTCGATCATAATCGAAATGTTCGAATATATGGTGCGCATGGATGTGAATGATGCGTTTGTTTGGCCGCTTCAACACCGGACGCCAAATAACATTTTCGGAAACCGCAGCGTTGACAGTCTGGAAACCAGCATGAGCGGCGCGGCATTCACTTGGATGGCCGATGCCTTGAAGCCATCTGAAAGCGTGACCGGGCTAGTGTCCTCATACGAAAGCATGGAAACCGACTGGTTGGGAACATCCAGTGGAAACATCGAGATCAACCACTATTCCAGCAACTACCAAGACGTCCTGTTTGTCGCGCTAAGGTCTGACCAAAGGTCGACAATCGATTTGAACCTCGGCGATTTGATAGATCAAAATTCGCTTCTGACCATTGAGCAACTTACAATTGATCCGAACAGTTCGGACGGATTGAGTGATTTGGCCGACGACAATGGCCAGAATAGAATTGGCAGACGCACAATCACCGCCGAGGAACTGCGCCTGTTACAAACACTTGCCTTTTTTGACGATACAAACGTCAACCACGTTAGAATTCTTGGGGATGGCAAAATTTTAACCTATATTCCCCCCTATGAAACAATTCTACCAATGTCCGAAAATCCAACCAGCCTATCGGATTACTATTTCAGCTCTGAAACCGATGTGAGCCCATTAATCATATCGCTCCTGTCTTCCGAGAGTTCCGATGGCAAAGTATCGCTGGATCTTATGCCATATGATGTTGTGCGGGTCGTTATAGATCAAGTGAACCAAATTCAAGGTGACAACAACGCCAATGTTTTACGGGGGGGGATTGGGCGAGATTCACTTATCGGACGAAGTGGAAACGACTCTTTGATTGGTGGCGAAGGCGACGATACTCTTAAAGGAGGATGGGGGGACGACACTGCCGTTGCGGGGGCAGGAAATGACAGTTTGGTGTCCGGGTTTGGAGACGACATCCTAAATGGTGGTGCAGGAAATGACACGCTGGTTTCAAACGGCGGTGCGGACCTTTTGATAGGGGGAAGCGGAAACGATGTAATTATTCTGGAAAGCGATGACCAGTTTGATGCCGATTTCTATGCACTTCATGTCCAAACAGAAGGGTCTGCCTATACAGACTGGGCGATCTCTGTCGAAGGGTTCAATCGATATCATTCGGTCGTACTTGGCGGAATTGGAACCGACACTATTCAACTAGGGACCGGAAATGATGCGTTTTTTTTGGACGATATTTATAGCGAATCTCATTCGTCTTTGAACGGCGCGACACAAGCTGCCTTCTCTGAAATTGAGATTATCCGCGCTGGCAGTGGAAATGACATCATTGATTTGTCATCCAGTGTTTTCGAGATATCCAACGGCGTCGAATTGCATGGCCAGAACGGGAATGACACCCTTTGGGGATCAAATGGAAATGACCGTCTTTTTGGAGGATCTGGTAATGACGTTTTGGACGGCGGTTTGGGCGCTGATCAAATGACCGGTGGCGATGGTGCGGATACGTTCCACTTCGTCGGGGCCGGAAATGGGACAAGCCGAATAACCGATTTTTCGGTCGCAGAGGGGGACGGGATTGTCCTTCATTTGCCAACCTCAACCAACCATTCAAACTTTTCGTTTCACGCAAATGGAACCGTTCTACAGGTTCTGGATGCCGTGGGTAACATCGCGCTGTCGGTTGATATTGGGTCACAAGCCGGAACATTGGCCTCCCAAAACCTGACAGATGCTGACTGGTTTGACTTCGTATGACATTGTTAATTTTAACGACCTTCGGATGGGGGATAAGAGTATGCTATTTATAGTTGGACTGCTGGGTGTAGCGGGCGTCGCCATGGCGCTTGCATTGCCGACTGGAGATGAGGATGACACCTCGGATGAAATCGATTCCGGCGCGAATGCAGAAGAACAGCAGGCCGAGGTAGAAAGCAGCGATGATACCTCCCTTCTTGAAATGGCCGCGACAGTACTTGAGGCGGAAGACACCGGCGGCTCGATTGATGAAACACGCGCAGGCTCTGACGGGGACGAAACACTTGTCGGGGGAGACGGAGACGATAGGCTAGAAGGCTTTGAGGGTGACGACGAGTTGCTGGGCGGCGCAGGCGACGACACGATGGATGGCGGCGAAGGCGATGACATCATCGTTAGTGATGCCGGCGACGACGTTGTCTTGGGAGGCCTGGGGAATGACGCCATGCATGCCCGATCAGGAGACGATCTGGTATCCGGAGGTGATGGCGAAGACACCCTGTTCGGCGGAGACGGCAACGACACTCTTTTGGGCAACGATGAAGACGAAGATTATTTGATTGGTGGCGATGGAGATGATGCCATTGTCGTCGGTCAAGGCGATCATGCTTATGGTGGTCATGGGGCAGACACGTTCTTTTTGGACACGGCATTTTCAGATGAGGTCGCTGATCTAGCTGATTTCAACAATGACGAGGATACCATTGTCGTTCTGGTTGATAACCAACAAGAAGACGATGAGGTGAGTATTGTGCCGTCTCTGACGGACCCAAGTCAAAGTGAACTGATTTTAAACGGCGAGGTTCTCGCGAGAATGAGCACCGAAAATGCCCCTAGCCCCTTGGAAATCAAAATACTCGTGGCCGACGCGGCGGGGCTCTAAGCTAGAGTTTGCGGATTACGCCCCTCGTTACAATCTCTTAATCCTCCTCCCTCCCTACAGTAAGTGCTTTCAAAGGAGTGGCATCAAACCGCGACAGGCCAAGATGGCGTCCGTTCTGCTCATGTTATGGATTGCGCAGATTGCGGGATATATGCGAAGTACTTGGGTGAAAACCGAGCGTATAGTACCCTCCGCGTAATCCTGTCTTGCGGTAGCGCACCGTCTCTCACCGGTCTTGGCCACAGCCATTGGTGCGGCCCCACAGAAAGCTCTTGCTGTGCAAACACCCTATTATCTTGTCGATAAATCCCGCATGTTGCCCAACCTTAAAAAAATCGCGTGGTTGCGTGAGACGTCCGGGGTCAAATGCTTGTTGGCCCTCAAATGCTTTGCCACGTGGTCTGTTTTTGATTTCATGTCTGAATATATGGACGGATCAACATCGTCATCTTTGTACGAAGTTCGCTTGGGTCACGAAAAATTCTCTGGCGAAACCCATGCTTATTCAGTGGCTTATGCGGATCATGAGATCGATCAGGTGCTGGAGTGCTCTGACAAAATCATCTTTAACTCCATCGGCCAGTTGACCAAATTTTCCCATGCCTCACGCGGGCATATTCGTGGATTGCGGGTTAATCCCGGTGTTTCCACGTCTGATTTCGATCTTGCAGATCCCGCGCGCCCCTTTAGCCGGCTGGGCGAGCATGACCCCATTGCTATTGATGGCGTTGCGGATCAAATCAGCGGCTTGATGTTCCACAACAATTGCGAAAACGAGAGCTTTGAGCGTTTCGACGAAATGCTGACTTTGATTGAAGATCGTTTTGGCGCGGTGATCCTCAAAATGGATTGGGTCAGCTTGGGCGGCGGCATCCACTTTACAGGTCCGGACTACCCGCTTGACCACCTGGCGACCCGGCTCAAAACGTTTGCGGAAACCTTTGGCATTCAGGTGTATCTTGAGCCGGGGGAAGCTGCGATCACCGGCGCTGCGACCCTAGAGGTCACCGTTTTGGACACGATGTACAACGGAAAAAACCTTGCGATCGTCGACAGTTCGATCGAGGCACATATGCTGGATTTGCTGATCTACAGAGAGCCTGCAAAAATATCGCCAAATACCGGTGAAGAGGAATGGATGATCTGCGGAAAGTCCTGCCTTGCTGGCGATATATTTGGGGAGTTCCGATTTAGCGCACCGCTGAAGGCCGGAGACCGGCTTTCGTTTCAGGATGCTGCCGGTTATACAATGGTCAAGAAAAACTGGTTCAACGGGGTCAAGATGCCCGGCATCGCAATCCGTGAACTCGATGGCAGCACACGCATGGTGCGTGATTTCGATTACACCGATTTTGCTGCGGCATTGTCATAATCTACGATCAAAAGAGGTCTCTTGGATACATGAAACGGAATGTTCTCATCATTGGCGCCGGTGGTGTCGCTCAGGTCGTTGCGCATAAATGCGCCCAAAACAACGATGTTCTGGGCGACCTTCATATAGCCAGTCGTACGGTCGCCAAATGCGAAGCGATCATCGAATCTGTGCATGACAAAAGCGCGATGAAACAGGACGGGGTATTCAAGGCACATGCTGTTGATGGGATGGACACGGCAGCGGTGGCAGATTTGATCACCGCTACCGGCGTGCAGATCGTGATTAACGTTGGCTCGCCTTTTGTGAACATGACGGTACTTGAGGCCTGCATCCAAACAGGTGTGGCTTACATCGACACTGCAATCCATGAAGATCCGACCAAAATTTGCGAAACGCCCCCTTGGTATGGAAATTACGAGTGGAAACGCAAGGATGCCTGTTCAGCCGCTGGCGTCACTGCAATTTTGGGTGCGGGTTTTGATCCTGGTATGGTCAATGCATTTGCCCGCTTTGCGGTGGATGAATTCATGGACGAAGTCACTTCGATTGATATCGTCGACATCAATGCGGGAAGCCACGGCAAATACTTCTCAACCAATTTTGACCCTGAAATCAATTTCCGTGAGTTCACCGGCACCGTCTATAGCTGGCAACAAGGGGCATGGCAGGAAAACAAGATGTTCGAGGTCGGCCGCGAATGGGATCTTCCCGTTGTTGGCAAACAAAAAGCCTATATGTCGGGCCATGACGAAGTGCATTCGCTTGCGGCGAACTATCCTGAGGCCGACATTCGGTTCTGGATGGGTTTTGGCGATCATTACATCAATGTATTTACAGTCCTGCAAAACCTTGGTCTCTTGTCAGAGCAGCCGGTGGTCACTGCGGAGGGGCTGGAAGTTGTGCCGCTCAAACTGGTTAAAGCCGTTTTGCCCGATCCCTCCAGTCTTGCCCCCAACTACACCGGTAAAACCTGTATTGGTGATCTGGTCAAAGGCACCAAGGACGGCGAAGACGTCGAAGTTTTCGTCTATAATGTGGCCGATCACAAAGACGCCTACAACGAGGTTGGCAGCCAGGGCATTTCCTATACAGCGGGCGTTCCGCCTGTGGCTATGGCTATGCTGGTCGCCGACGGCACCTATGACAAGGGTGTCATGTTAAACGTGGAGGAGTTGGACCCTAAGCCATTGTTCACACTACTCGATACCATCGGGCTACCCACGCGGGTCAAAGACGCGAATGGTGACCGTGAATGGAATCGCGCCTAAGAGGGGCTCTTAGGCGGTTTTCGACTGCGTTCCCGGCCAGCAGACCCACCGGCCTGCTGGCACCAAGACAGTTCCTTTTTTGATCAGGGCGGTTTCGAGCGCGGGCAATCTGCGCAGAGCCGCAGCTTGGGCCCTTTTATTGACTCCTTGGTGTTTTTGACCGCCCCCGCAATAGCATTAGGGCTATGGCAAGAATGGCTCCGCAAATCAGAAGAAGCGACACGGGGCGTTGGATAAATATCAGTAAATCCCCGTGCGACATGATCAAAGACCGCCTAAGGTTTTGTTCGGAAAGTGTGCCCAGAACGACGCCCAAAAGCATGGGGGACAAGGGAATGCGCGTTTTCTCAAAGAGAAACCCGATGCACCCGAACAACAACGCCACAAACATGTCGAACACGCTGTATCGAACCGAATAGGACCCGATCATGCACAAAAACATGATGACGGGGATCATCACCCGCTGGTCGATGCGGATCAGTCGCGCAAATACTCCCGTCAGGCTTAGCCCTACGATCAACAACGCCAATTGGGCCAAAATCACGCCGGCAAAAAGCGCGTAGATCAAATCCAGATTGGTTGTAAAAAACACCGGCCCGGGTTCGAACCCGTGGATGGTCAGGGCCCCTAAAAGAACGGCCGTCACCGCATCTCCCGGCACACCAAGCGATAACATCGGAATGAGCGCGCCAGAGGTTGCTGCGTTGTTTGCCGCCTCAGGTGCGACGATCCCCTTTGGGTTTCCTTGCCCAAGATCGGACTCCGGTCCTTCGCTGCGTTTCAGTTCCGAATAAGCGGCGAAGGCCGCGATATCGCAGCCTGCGCCGGGTACAGATCCGACAAACACCCCGATCAACGCAGATTTCACTGCCGTCCACTTGGTCAAAACCAGATCCGCCCATGTTGGCAGATAGGTTTCACCGCGCGCGCTTTTGGGAAAAACGAGGAGCTTTTCAGACCGCAAGAATACCTGCGTAACACCAAAAAGCCCAACGAGGATCGGGATAAGCTCCACACCGCCCAGCAGATTTCGCACCCCGAAGGTATAGCGAGACGATCCTGCAATCGGGTCGAACCCAATCGTTGTGATCCACATGCCAATGGCCGCTGCAAGGACGCCAAGCATCAAACTATCAGCGGACACCGCCACAATCATCGCAAGACCAAAAAGCGTTAACGCAAAAAATTCAGGCGGGCCAAAGGCCAATCCGATAGCCGCCAGTTTGGGTGCCAGCAGTGTCATCACAAAGGCCCCGATGATGCCGCCGGCAAAGGAGGCTACAGTCGCCAACCCAATGGCGCGCCCCGCCTCCCCCCGTTCCGACATCGGAAAGCCATCAATCATCGTGGCAGCTGCCGCCGGCGTTCCGGGGGTCCGCAGCAGTATCGCCGACAATGAACCGCCATAAATCCCGCCGCAAAACACACCGACCAGCATCAAGATGCCTTGCAAAGGCTCATGCCCGAAGGTGAACGGTAAAAGCAAAGCGCAGCCCGTCGTTGCCGTTAGCCCCGGCAGCGCCCCGACAAAAACACCTGCAAAGACCCCAAGAAAGATGAAGACAATGGTTATCGGGTCACTCAGAACCGTGGCCATTCCGTGAACGATATTTAGTGCTTCCATGATAGGTTCCTAAAGAAAGCGTTCAAACAGACCCGCAGGCGGCGGGGCATAAGCGAGGCGTGACAGTAAAATCCATGCCAAAGCGCTAAGACCGACCGAGACGAGGCCCAACACCCATGGTGACCGCATGCCAAAAATCCACATGATCGCGCATAGCCATACAGGGGCCAAAAGCGGGTAACCGATGATTGGAAGAAATGCCAAGAAGCTGAATGTTAACAATGCGATAATCAGAGGTTTCGGGGACATCTTTTCGCGTCGTTGGTCCGTACTGTCGGCGCGCGATACCGCACGGCTGCGCAAGGCCAAAGACAGGCTTGCGGTCAAGAAAACGACCCCCGACACCAACTGAGGAAACACATTGCCACCGCTGGGCGTGCCGTCGCCGTAATCCGCCGCCATGTAGAACGCCGCAGCGGCAAGAAGGATCAAACTTCCCAACGTTGATATATCGAGCAGGCCCACCCGTTGGGTGGACCCTTTTTTGTGGTCGGGCAGGCTCACTTGCCGATGCCCAGATCAGCGATTGCGGCCCCGAGGCTTGTTTCCATATCGGCTAGGAAAGTTTCGAATTCAGCAGGATCTTTGTAAACAAGGGGAAGACCTTTTTCCTTGGCCAAAGCCTGAAAGTTCTCGGATTCAAAACACGCCTTGAACCCTGCCGTGATTTTCGCCTTTACCGCGTCATCAATGCCTTTGGGCGCAGCAAGGCCGCGCCAGTCATAGACGGGTGCCTCAATCGCGTAGCCCGCTTCGGATACCGTTGGGACATCGGGAAATGCGTCGGCCCGCTCCAATGCGTTGACGGCAAGAATGCGCACTTCCCCCGCTTCGAGAAGCTGCTTCATCTCGTCGATACCCGTTGTCGCAACGGCAACGTGATTACCAAGCAATGCAGTCCGGACATTCGCGGACCCATCGAAGGGCACATAATTAAAGGAGGCATCATATTTTTTGGCCAATGTCGCCGCTGAAAGATGCCACGCACCGCCTGTACCCGCATGCCCAACGGTGACAACGCCGGGGTTTTCTTGGGTGTATTTCATCAGGTCATCCAGCGTTTCCCATTCGGAATTCGCAGCAACCGTGATCGCACCCGGACTTTGGTTGATCAATTGGATCAGGTCGAAATCGCCGTAGCTCAGATCCGCCTGCCCCAAAAGGCCATAGGTGGACAAATTGAAGGTGACCAAGCCAACGGTATAGCCGTCACTGCGCGCCGTTGAAGTTGCCCCCATGCCGATCGCCCCGACAGCGCCTGTTTTGTTAACAACATTGATATTTGCCCCGAAACAGGTCTCGGCCTGCGATACCAGACTGCGTGCAATTGTGTCGGTTCCGCCGCCAGCGGACCACGGCACAATCATTGTAACGTCTTTTGCCGGATAATCCTGAGCCGCAGCAGCACCTGCTACCAAACCAAGCGAAATGCCGATCATCAGGCTTTTGCAAATCTCCATAACTTCCTCCATAAGCTGTTGACTTTATTTACTTTATTAGAACTCATTACCTTACCGTAATTCAAAAAGGACGATCCCAATGCTTGTAAGAATGGCCATCTTTCGAGGCGAACTACCGCCTGAAAACACAGCGGATTTCACAGCTCACCTTGAAACACGGATGCTTCCGCTCATTCGGGATTTTCCGCAGATCACCTCTGTTGACGCGCTCCTCCCGCGCGGCAGTGATCCTTCGCTGGCCGACGTTCAGTTGATCCTCGATATGCGGTACCTGGACGAGGATGCTATGAACGCGGCCCTAGCGTCGCCGCAGCGTGCCCAAAACGGGGAAGAAACCAAAACGCTTCTGGCGTTGATGCAAAACCCCACTGTTGAGCACATTGTGCTGCGCCGCTGATGTGATCTGCTATTCGGGCTGCGTTGGCGGCTCGAAGAACGAGGCCGGAACCAGAATTTTGTTCACCTGAGACACAAGGTTTCCGGCCTCGGCGGACTTTTTAAGAAAGACCTGCCAGTCCGGATCTGCGGCCATCGCTGCACGTTTCGCCGCCCGGTCAGTGGCATCTTTGTAGATCCAGATATGGACATACGAATTGACGTCGCCTGTTTCGGTCGCGCCATAAACGACCGGCTGTCCCAAATGTCGGCTTTGCGGCTCCCAGCCAAAGTCCTCGTACAGCTTCATGTGCTTTTTTATCGTGCCGGGCTTACAGGTATAAGTGCGATGGTCATAAATCATTTCGAAGGGTCTCCTATTAAGAACGTATTTTTGGTGTCGCCGATAAAACTACCGATCGTGTGCAGCAGCATCACAGCGCCCGATATCGGGATTGCGGCGTAGAACCCTCGTTCGGGGATTTGCAAAATGGGTGTCAGTGCGTTGGCTTTGCTAAACAAAACCCAACCGTACCAAGTCATCACAGCCAAAAATCCAACGGACAAAAGTGCGATGACACTGCGCAATGCCCAGCGGGCCCTGCCCTCTGGGAGCGTCTGCTCCAGCCAGTCGACCTGAAAGTGTTCGCGCCTGATCCACAAGGCGGCGGCACCAAAGAAAACCATATAGGCAAAGCTGCCACGCACGATTTCATCGAACCATGCAAACCCGCCAAGGTCGAAGCTTCGGGCGATAACGTTGATTAGGATAAGGCCAAACAATACGACCAGAGAAAGGGACGCAATGTGGCGCAGCGTGGCTTCTGTCAACTCTTCGAGGCGTTTCATCAGTTGCCCCCCAGAACGAGGTTTGGCAGCCACACGGAAATAGCCGGAATTGTCACAACGCCCAACAAAACAAGGCAAAGGCCAAAGAGATAGGGCATCAACGCGCGCGACAATCGCGCGACAGAAATCTCTGCAATCGAACTCACTGCGAACAGGACCATTCCAACGGGCGGCGTCAAAAGACCAACCATCGAACACATGATCATGATAACACCGAACTGAACCGGATCGATGCCAATCTGTTTCACGACCGGCAAAAAGAGCGGCACAGTCAGGACAATCACCGCAATGCCTTCGAGAAACATGCCAAGGACAAGAAGGATCAGAACGATAATCGACAAGATCAAAGCGGGGCTTTCAGAGAACCCCAGCATCGCCTCAACCAGTTGATTGGGAATGCGTTGCTGGATCAAAAGCCAGCCAAAGAACCCGGCGGCGGCGATCACAAACATCACGCGGATCGTATGAATGAGGCTGTCCCAAACGATCGCTGGCAGATCCCGCGGCGTCACTTCACGATAGACCAGCATCGACAGCACCAGCGCATAGGCAGTGGCGACGGCACCTGCTTCGGTCGGCGTGAAAATGCCACCAAAAATGCCCGCAATAATGATAACCGGAGTGAAGAGAGAAAGGATGCTATCGAGCCCACTGACGAAGATCTCTTTCCAGTCGATTTTTTCATTGCGGGGCATCTTGTGAATGCGGGCAACGAAATAGACGGCGATCATCAGAGCCAGCGCCATGAGCACGCCCGGCACAACCCCCGCGAGGAAGAGTTTTGCCACAGATACGCCGGTGATAGATGAATACAAAACAAAGGGAATCGAAGGCGGAAAAACCGGTCCGATGGTCGAGGACGCCGCCGTGATCGCGGCGGAAAAGTCCCGATCATATCCCCGTTCGTTCATCGCCTGAAGTTCGACCTGCCCCAAGCCCGCGGCATCCGCAACGGCTGCTCCGGACATGCCGGAAAAGAACAACGAGGCGAGCACGTTGACCTGCCCCAGCCCGCCTCGGATATGGCCAACACAGGCATCAGCGAAACGGAATATCCGTTTGGTGATGCCGCCCGTGTTCATCAAATTACCCGCAAGAATGAAAAACGGGATGGCCAGCAAGGTAAAGCTGGTCGTCGCCGAAAACATGCGCTGCGGGACCATCGTCAAGATAAAGAAATCGCCCTGCAATACATAAAACCCGACGGCCGTGACGCCAAGTGCGAGGGCAATAGGCAGGCCAAGAACGATGAGTGTGATCAACGCTCCAAGGATAAAAAAAGTTGTCATGAGACATCCGTGGAAGATGGAAACCATCAGGCGCGATTTGCCCGCAAGAGTTCCGTGTTCGAGATCCCGAGATGTGTCCTTGCACGGCACATAGGCGGCGCAAGGACATCCCGGAGTGGGAAGCAGTCGGGATTACTCGAGAAGTTCTAGGAACTTATCCATATTTTCCTGACCGCTGTATTCGGCGACACGGCCGCGTGCATCCCCCATCAGCGCTGCGAATGGTGCAAGGTCCGGGGTGGTCACTTTCATCCCCCGTTCGATCAGACCGGCGACTTCTTCTTCTTCCTGCGCTTGCACAGCGGAGCGCATCAAAGCACCGGCGGCGGCGCTTTCCTCACGGATAATACGCTGCTGGTTCGGCGTCAGGGCATCCCACTTGTCTTTGTTCACAACGTGGATCATCGCGTTATAGACGTGGCGGGTCAGTGCCAAATGCTCTTGGAAGTCATTGAGGTTGTAATGGTAAATCACCCCAACCGGGTTTTCCTGTCCTTGAACAACACCTTGGTTCAAGGCATTGGGCAATTCTGGGAATGCGATCTGGGTCGTGGAGGCACCAAGCCCTTCCATCGCCGCAACAATCTGCAATTCAGGCGGGGTGCGCAATTTCAGCCCAACCACATCTTCCGGCGCGTTGATCGGTTTGATCGAGTTGGTGATATTGCGGAACCCATATTCCCAATGGGAGAGCATAACGAGGCCTTGCGCCTCCAGTTTCGGCGCAACCCAGTCCGAGAATTCTCCGTCGAGAACCGCATGGGCGTGCTCGTAGCTGTTGAACGCAAACGGCGTCATCGCCGTGCCGAGCGCACGGTCATATTTATCAAGCCCGCCATGGGTGGGCAGGTTCATATCGACCGCGCCTAGAATGGTCTGTTCGAGCTGTTCTGGCGGCGAGCCCAACTGGTTTGCCGGATAAAGTTCAATCGCAACGGCTCCTCCCGTGCGGGTACCAACGTTTTCGGCAAATTGAATGGCAGCGACATGACCCGGGTGGGTTTCCGCTGCGAAATGCGCCAAGCGAAGCGTCACGTCTTGCGCTTGGGCCGCGCCCATTCCGGCAACAAGGGCCAGCCCTGTCAGAATTGTTTTCTTCAGCATGTTATCCTCCATAGATGCTGTATTTTTGAGATCAGTCCTCTAGCTGAGCCACGACCCCCGTCAGTTCTTCGTAAGCTTTGATGATTGCCGTGCAGCCTTCTTCGCTGTGGCCCATGATTGAGGCCAGCGCGTAGGTCTGATGCACGGAACCGGCCATAAAGCCGGGCAGACCCGCGTCTGAGAGCCATTCGGCATAATACCGGACATCTTTTTGGGCATTCGCGAGGGACATATGCGGGGTGAAATCCCGCTGAAGGGTCTTTTCACCATATAGATCCATCATTCCGGATTTGCCGCCGGCGGCAGAAATGATGCCAATCACCTTTGACATATCCAGCCCTTCGCGTGCGGCCAATGCAAACCCTTCGCAGAAGGCCGCCACATTTGCGAAAGCGATAAAGTTGTGGATCAATTTCAGCCGGATAGCGTGACCGGCTGGTCCAACATGGAAAATATTCTCGGCATAGCACTCAAAGATTGGGCGCAGCTCCTCGAGCAGCTCCTCTTCACCACCGAATAGAATATTCACCTGTCCTTTGTCGGCATGTATCGGCGTGCGGGTCATCGGGCCTTCGCAATACCGCAATCCGCGCGCGCCGCATTCGGCGCGCATTTTCTCAACATGGGCAACGGACACTGTCGTGTGATCGAGAAAGATCGCGCCCCTCTTCATTCGGTCAAGAACGCCGTCTGCGCCAAGCGCCATCGACTGGACGGCTTCGGCGGTTGTGATGCACACAGCAAACACGTCGCAGTCAGCCGCCATTTCACCCAGCGTCGTTCCGCGTTTTGCGCCAAAGCCCTCGGCCTCGGTCATTTTTTCACGGTCAAGATCCAGCGCGGTAACGTCGCCCCCCTTGAGCGCGATATTCTTGACAACGCCGCGTCCCATTCCGCCCAAACCGACAAATGCAATTTTCTTAGCCATGCGTTTCTTTCTTTGTCTTGCGAATCTCAATTTCTAAAACAGAATACAGATTAGCAGTTGTCTGACAACCTACATTGTGATTTACAGAATTGCACATAGCAGGCCCAGATCGTAAACTTCGATCATGTAATCTTGAAATCATCAGGAACAGTTATGCCAAAACCGACCCTTTTCGGCGCGATCGAACGCCCCCGCAGCCTGCCGGACGAGGTGGCGCAATCGGTCATGTCTGCTATTGCGACCGGAGCGCTTAAGCCGGGCGACAAACTGCCCAGCGAAGCCGAGCTTTCGGCAAACTTCAATGTCGCACGTACGGTGGTTCGCGAAGCCATTTCGCTTTTGAAATTTGACGGTGTGGTCGATTCCCGCCGTGGTGTCGGTGCATTTGTTGCCAACCGCGAGGAGCGAACATCGTTTCGCATCAGCCCCGCATGTTTTGAAAAACGCCGTGAGATTATCAAGCTGCTGCAACTGCGCACCTCCGTTCAATCGGGCGCAGCGGCGCTGGCTGCGGAATTGCGCAGCGATACACAGATGGAGGTCATAGAGGCCGTTCTGCAAGAGCTTCTCGTGGCAAATGCAAAGGGGCCCGAAGACGCGTTGGAAGAAAGGGTCGAGGCCGAATTGCGTCTCTACCGGCTTATCACCGCAGCCTCCGAGAATGAGTATTTTTGCGACGTGGTGAACATGATCGAAGCAAATATTCAAAACTATTTGCGCTCGGCATTCATGAAGAACGCAGCGGCATCCGAGTTCGAACCCGGCGCGATTATGGAACACAAGGCCGTGGTGGCTGCAATCAAGAACAAGGCGCCGGAAGCTGCGCGGGCTGCAACCCGCACGCGGTTTACCAACGCGTCCAACAGTTTGGCTGCAAGGCAAGACTTCGCCTAGGCCAGTTATAAGCATCAATTCAAGGAGAGGGCGTCGTGGAACCATTCAAACACGGGGGGAAGGTGCTTGTCGAAGCGCTGGAAAAACAGGGTGTTAAGCGCGTTTTTAGTGTTCCCGGAGAAAGCTTTCTAGCGGCCTTGGACGGTCTTCATGATGCGGGTATAGACAATGTCGTTACGCGCCACGAGGGCGGCGCTGCGATGATGGCCGAAGCCTGCGGCAAGCTGAACGGGACACCCGGCGTGGCCTTTGTGACCCGCGGACCGGGGGCGACCAATGCCTCAGCGGGCGTGCACATTGCGTTTCAGGATTCGACGCCAATGGTTTTGTTCATCGGACAAGTTGCCAGCGACCAGAGGGATCGAGAAGCGTTTCAGGAAGTTGATTACCGTGCCATGTTCGGCCCGCTCGCCAAATGGGTCGCCGAGATCGATCGGGTGGACAGAATCCCTGAGTATGTGAACCGCGCATTTCAAACCGCCCAGTCGGGTCGCCCCGGCCCCGTTGTTTTGGCGCTGCCAGAGGACATGCTGTCTTCTCCTTGCATCAGTGAGGCCACACCGCCTGCAACACTGCCGTCGGCGCAGGCCTCCGAAGCGGATCTGGAAGCCGTTTTGACGGCAATGCAAGAGGCGAAGCGCCCCCTTGTTTTGCTCGGTGGACGCAATTGGTCGCCTGAAGCAGCGCAGGCTATAGCCCATGTAGCCGAAGTGTTTGACCTGCCTGTCGCCGCCTCTTTCCGCTGCCAAGACTATCTAGACAATCGTCACCCCAACTACGTCGGGGACGTCGGTATCGGGATCAATCCGAAGCTGGCACAACAAGTGCGAGATGCAGACGTTATTTTCAGCCTTGGCGCGCGACTTGGTGAGATGACGACCAGCGGATACACGCTGCTTGAGTGTCCTGTTCCCAATCAAAACCTCGTCCATATTCATCTTGATCCTAACGAGCTGGGGCGCGTGTATCACCCAACGCTTGCGGTGACGGCAGACGCCGGAGAAATGGCCTTGCAGCTGTCCGCGAAACTGCAGAAGACCCCAAAAGCAGCACGCCGCGATTGGACAAGCAGCGCACGCAGCAACTTTGAAACATGGCAACTGCCTGTCGAAACGCCGGGCGCGTTGAAAATGGAAAACGTCATTTGCCACCTAAACGACGTCTTGCCCGATGATGCCATTCTCACCAACGGGGCCGGGAACTACTCAGCCTGGTTGCACCGCTACTATCGCTACCGCGATCATGGCACCCAATTGGCACCAACCAGCGGATCTATGGGATACGGGCTACCGGCTGCGGTCGCTGCCAAGATCGAAAGACCAAATCAAGAAGTCATTTGTCTGGCTGGTGATGGATGCTTTCAGATGAGCATGCAAGAATTCGGGGTCGCATGTGAAAACAATGCCAACCTGATTGTCCTGATTTCCAACAATGGCATGTATGGAACAATTCGTTTGCACCAGCAGAAAAAGTTCCCCAAGCGCCCAAGCGGCACATCCATCCGAAACCCCAATTTTGCAGCCTTTGCCGAATGTTACGGCGGGTTCGGAGCCGTGGTCGAGACAGATGCCGAATTTGTCGAAGCATTTGCAGCAGCCCGGGCATCCGGCAAACCGGCCATCATCGAAATGCGCATCGACCCCAACGCCTTGGGGCCCATGGC
Source organism: Pelagimonas varians (assembly GCF_003208435.1). GTDB lineage: Bacteria > Pseudomonadota > Alphaproteobacteria > Rhodobacterales > Rhodobacteraceae > Pelagimonas > Pelagimonas varians. The sequence continues at coordinate 43,355 of NZ_QKMF01000024.1, forward strand.
CAAGCTCGAAAAACTGGATACCTGACACGGTGCCCCTCCCCCAATAATTGAGAATACTGGAAACGAACATGTTGAATGGTACGCACCTCGTTGCGGGCGAATGGCTTGGATCAGACGAGACTTTTGAAAACACGCCGATCGACGGCAAGCCTGACAGATTTGCTGCAGGCACAGTTGAACTGGTAGACTTGGCAGCCCGCGGGGCGGCAGCAAGTTTCCCGTCATACTCAGCAACAACCGGCAAAGAGCGTGCAACGTTTTTGCGCAAGATTTCCGCAGAACTGGAAGCACGGCGTGAAGAGATCACGCAAATGGGGGTCCGTGAAACGGGCTTACCGCTTGGTCGGTTGAACGGAGAGCTTAGTCGCACCACCGGCCAGCTTGAGTTGTTTGCCGCCCATATCGAGGCCGGAGCACATCTGGACCTGCGCCACGACCCTGCCCTGCCGGATCGCCAGCCATTGCCAAGGCCGGATCTAAAGCTGGTACAGCGCGCTATTGGCCCGGTGGCTGTCTTTGGCGCATCGAATTTCCCACTGGCCTTTTCTACGGCGGGCGGGGACACGGCGGCCGCGCTCGCTGCGGGCTGCCCTGTAGTGGTCAAGGGGCATTCGGCCCATCCCGGCACGGCCGATCTGGTCGCGCAAGCGGTCGCGGCTGCGGTCACTGCGCAGGGGCTGCACCCGGGAGTGTTTAGTCAAGTCCAAGGCGGGAGCCGCGCAGTCGGGCAAGCCATTGTTCAACACCCGCTGATCAAAGCAGTCGGCTTCACAGGATCGCTCGTTGGTGGTCGGGCACTCTTCGACCTGTGCGCTTCACGGCCAGAGCCAATCCCTTTTTTCGGAGAACTGGGATCTGTCAATCCAATGTTTATCTTGCCCGAAGCGTTGGAAAATCGCGGCGCGGAAATCGCAGCGGGATGGGGGGCCTCACTGGTCATGGGCGCGGGGCAATTTTGCACCAACCCGGGGCTTGCTATCCTTGTCGGCGGCCCTCAGGCGGAGACTTTCGTACAAGACACTGTCGGGGCACTTGCGCAAACCGCCTCTCAGACGATGTTGACAGATGGCATCGCCGAGGCATTTCGAAAAGGCACTGCGGATTTAGCAAACACGGTTGGTGTTGATACAGCTGTCTCAGAACCGGTCGTGGGCCGCGAGGCAGCGCCGTCGTTGTTCCGGACAAGCGGCAAAAACTGGTTGGCAAACGAGATTTTAGGCGAAGAGGTTTTTGGGCCAACGGGCGTTGTCGTCATTGTCGAGGACATGGTCGAGATGCACAAAGTAGCAAATGCGCTCCGCGGGCAGTTGACCTGCACTTTGCAAATAGATGCGCAAGATTATGAACTGACAAAACCGCTCATACCAATTTTGGAGCAAAAGGCGGGGCGCATATTGGTCAATGGATTTCCCACCGGCGTAGAGGTCTGCGACAGCATGGTTCATGGGGGACCTTATCCCGCATCTACGAATTTCGGTGCAACGTCGGTGGGCACAATGTCAATTCGTCGCTTTGTGAGACCTGTTTGCTACCAAAATATGCCCGAGGAACTCCTTCCTGCGGTTTGAGATTCGTTGTCCGAAATCAGTACGCTCAACCACAACATAACAACTCCTGCGGCAGCACAGACTGAGAGGAGCATGTATGGGCAGCTGCCTCAGAGCCTGTGGCGACACCTCCCATCTTTTTACGGGCTGCTGGACCGGTCGCAATTTTCTGCCGCTCCTTTGATGGCATTTACTACACCAAAGGAAGTCAATTAAGGGACTGAAACAGAAAGGGCGAAGTTCAACACGACGCGATGTAGATCGTGCTGACCAGCGGGCGAACGCATAAACAGATGCTGATGATTTGGGGTTATCGAAGAACACAAGGCCAGCTTTGAGGTCAATCGTATGCGTTAGGTTGTTGGCACCAACACGCGTGGATATAAGGCATTGCCGCATTGGCGGGCTGACGCGTCGCAACGGCACATCCCTTGTGCGAAGCCGCAAACACAAGGTACGCCTGCCAGCGATCACGAGGTCAACATTGCGCCAAGCCAGAAGTGGGCTGTCTATATCCGGGGCGGCCAGACGCGTGAGGGTTGTCTGTATCCATTGCGCGGCAACACGTGTTTTTGCATGTGAGAAGGCGGGGTCTGCTAAACGGACATTGAAGATGGCCGTCTTTGATTGCGTCAACGGCTACGATACCCCGCGTCAGCAACACTCCGCCTTGGGCTGGAAAGCCCCGTCGCGGCCAAACGGAATGTGGCCTACCCGAGCACCACAGGCGGTCCGGAAGCGGGACAAAACCACGCCTTCGGTCCACGGATGGCAAGCCACTTCTTTCTAACGCAACAAGAAAACAGGTCGATATCACGTAGAGGTTGGCGACAAAATCACAGGGCTGCTCGATCAGTGACCTGCATGAAACGATTATGTTGTGCCTTAATCAAAAGAAAATTTGGACCACCAGTCGTCGCAATGCCCCCGCCAGCATTAGGCCCATCAAAACGCTCAGGCTCGGCGACACCTCAGTTAATCTGCGGCATGCCTTTGACTCGGCATGGCTGGACGGAGATTAACGTGCTGCGGATATCTTGAAGCAAGAGTCAAAGAAGGCGCCCGACCCTGGCCTGAAGGCTTGGCTCCTCCTACGTGAGGCTTCCCATAGGCAGAGCATTGCCCCAACTGCTGCGCAGGCCCGTCTCATGAAAGCGAGAAGGCCAAACACGCAGGTCCTCAGGCTTCTTGTAGGTGTTGACTACAATTCGTTGCGCCGCCGAGAGATCCGGCAAGCCGAGGTATCACAAGTCTATCTTCGGAAAATATTGGATGCCTATGACCGCGTTCGTTTCGCCGACCTGCTTGACGAAGACCTTCAGTTTCACCCAGAAACATCAGAACCATTCGAGCAAGCCAAAGACGATGCCAGCCGTCTAATAGTTTTATCATGCCAAAGACCTGAGAAACGCTTTGGCGAAGGCCCGGACAACCTGTGGCACCACCACGGAGACACGTTTGCTGCCATTGAGTGCAAAAAACGGCGTGACATCTAAGGATGTCATTTCCAAGAAGGTTCTGGGCCATCTCCAACAGTCGATGACTTGGATCGATGGTCAGTACGGCGCAGTCGAAGCAGTACCCGTGATTATTCATCCTCACTCCAAGGCGGGTCCGACGGCATCTGCGCCCAGAGGGTACACGCATCATGACACCAAAGGACCTCAAGGCACTAAAAAGGTATTGGCAGCATTTGTTCATGCCCTAGCGAGCGACGAGAGCGCCAAACGCAACCTAGAACGTATCGCGGCGCTTTTGTCGGATAACAACCTCAATGGAGAGATGGTTCTGGAGCATTTCGCCCGTGAATGTCGCTAATAAAAGTCATGGTGCTGGCAGTTTTTTGTGCGGCCTCCGCCGCGATTACTCTTCGCCGACGACATGGTCGGGATACAAGAGCACAAACCATGAACCGATCCAATGCTGCTCCTTTGTTCGCTTGGGAGAGCCCGCGCTGCAGCGTCCGATATCCCGGTGAAGTCGGGATTGGGCCGTTCGCTCTACAATTGGAAATCCTGAAGTCCATGTCTCAGTTACGCCGGAATCGGCCTGCAGAATCGACTCACAAGGCACGGCTTAACGGCGACGCACCCGGTGCGGTCTCAATCAATTAGGTAATCGAAGCAGTATGGGTGAATGTGTGTATTCAAAGGCGGGTCACATCGCCACCATATTGATCTTAAAGAGCTCAATGTGAAAATATGGTGCACCTGAAGGGAGAAAGGTCGAACTCCATTTTCATAAAGTTGGAACGTTGGGAAAGGCATCTCAGCCCAAGCTGCAGGCAACTCCTACCCCCGCATGAGATACCAAGCAAATAGATACCGATCACCTGTGGCTTCTGTCACCTTCAACATCTAGGTGGCAAAACGTAGACCCCGCCCAATCCAATTGGGCGGGTTGCAGGCATTAGCAACACCTGCATGCGTGCTGCCTCAGGTTGAGGAAAGCAGCCGTTGACAGGGCAAAGGCCCCGAATACCCTTGCTGCGCCAGCAATAAAGGTCATCACTGCGCAGTTAGTGTACTTTGCAAAGTCAGGTACAATTCCGAAAGCGGACATTGAATTGTCATTCGAGAGGGTAGAGCGTGAAGCACAATAATGAAATTGAATTTAGGCAGCAATTTTTAGCGGCGATCCATAAACGGGATAATCGGCCTTATGATCGTCCCACTGACCTTGGAAATACGTTTCCAACTGCTCAGCGGTAAGCTGTATGGTTTCTTAGTCCTGCGGTCCTCCGCTGGTAACAGAAGTTATATGCACCATGGACCTGTCCCGCTTTTGTGACGCTCCTAGTGCTCGTTCAGGCCGCTTTCCTTTCGAAAGCGACAGGGCTTTTCCAGCCCGGTGCTGAGCGGCGGCGACGTGGGTTATAGAAGCCGTTGATGTATTCGAAGATTGCCATTTCAGCTTTGCGCCTTGTCTCCCGAGGATGCCGCCATGTCAGCTCAGCCTTGATGGTTTTGAAGA
>NZ_QKMF01000025.1 GCF_003208435.1 Pelagimonas varians
GCGCATCAGCTCCGGTTTCTGCGCGCAAAGAGTCATTGCCGTCCTCGCCGAAGAGAACATCATCCCCGGCCCCGCCATTGCCCGAGTCGTTGCCAACCCCGCCATAATACGTGTCATTGCCGTCCTGACCGCCAAAGGTGTCATTGCCCGCGCCGCCATAGCCCAGATCGTTGCCCGATCCGCCCCACATACCATCGTCACCTGTGTTGCCATACAGGCTATCATGACCCGAATAGCCCCCCATCATGTCATTTTCCGCGCCGCCGTTCATAACGTCATTGCCGCCGCCGCCCCAGATCAGGTCTTCTCCGGCCTCGCCGTTCAACGTGTCGGCATCGCCGCCGCCGCCCAAAGTGTCGTCGCCGGTACCGCCCCACAGGACATCCAGACCTGAGGACCCCCAGATCTCGTCATCGCCGTCATCGCCTTGCAACAGGTCATTGCCTGCGCCGCCGCCCATAAGATCATCTCCGGTGCCACCGATATGCGTGTCGTGGCCGTCTCCGCCCCAGATTTCGTCATGTCCCCCCTGACCTTGGAGCAAATCATTGCCGCCGTTGCCAAACAGATGGTCGCCGCCACCGCCGCCATTTAGCGTGTCATTGCCCTGATTGCCTTCGATGGTATCCGGCAAATTGGCCCCCTGAAGCAGGCTGTGACTGTTGCCGCCCACAAGGGTGACCCCCGGCGCAGCTGGCAAAATCTGAACACGAGAGGCCTGATCAGAAAACAGGTCGGGCGGCGCATAGGCGGCTTCGGAATATTGGAGAGGGTCTTCAACGCTTACGGTAACGGGTGCCAAAAGATCCACAAAATGAGGAGTTGGCTCGGCTGGCAAAGTGTCGTCCACAGGGCCGCGCCGCCACAAGCTGCTGAATATGGATGCTATCTGCGAGAACATGTTTCATCTCCAAAGTGTTCGAAGCTGAAATTGCCCAAACGGCGGGGCTGCAACCGGATCAAAATCGGGCAAAACGTGGTCTCTTCGAGAGAATTTACATCAAAGCCGGTGTCATTCCTTGCCTGCTGGGGGGGCCGGATGTCGGTCCGGTTTACGCAGGTCCTTTTCCAGTCTGGCATCCCTAACTGCGAGGACCCGCTCAAGGTGAAAGGCATAGGTTGTCCCTGCCCGTACCTGCGCCTAGAATAGCGACAAAAATGGGCAGGCGGATCAGTTATAATGAAGATACTTATTGTTGGTGCCGGTCTGTCTGGTGCTGTCATGGCCCGCCAGTTGGCCCAAGCCGGACATCACATCACCGTGCTCGAAAGCCGGTCGCATATTGCGGGCAATTGCCATACCGAACGCTGCCCTGACACCGGCGTTCTGGTGCATGTTTACGGTCCGCACATCTTTCACACCGGCGACGCGGGTGTTTGGGATTATGTGACAAAGTTTGCCCGTTTTGTCCCCTATCGCCATCAGGTGCGCGCCACGGCGCAAGGCCAAGTCTATACGCTGCCGATCAATCTGCACACCATCAACCAGTTCTTTGGCAAAACCTTTGACCCGGCTCAGGCGCGGGCCTTTATCGAAGACACCCAAGCGCGCCGCGAGATCACCGATCCGCAAAGCTTTGAGGAGCAAGCGCTGCGCATGGTGGGCCCGGCGCTCTATGAGGCGTTTTTGGCCGGATATACCGAAAAGCAATGGGGCTGCTCACCAGCGGATTTGCCCGCGGCGATCCTCAAACGCCTGCCGATGCGGTTTGATTATAACGACAACTATTTTGCCCATCCGTTCCAAGGTATGCCCGAACAGGGCTATACACCGATGGTGGCGGCGATTCTGGATCATCCCGGCATCGATGTACATCTGAACACGCCTTATACGGCGCAGGCGGCGGCCAAGGCAGATCATCTGATCTGGACCGGGCCGCTGGATGGATATTTTGACGCCAAATTGGGGCGTCTGGGTTACCGCACGCTGGATTTTGACCGCTTTACGGTACAAGGCGATTACCAAGGCTGCGCAGTCATGAACTATCCGGACCGCGACCTACCCTATACCCGTATCACCGAGCACAAACATTTTGCCCCTTGGGAAACCCATGAGGCCAGCGTGCTATACCGCGAAACGCCCCGTGCCTGCGGCGTCGAGGATACCCCCTATTATCCGATCCGCCTGCTCAACGACAAAGCCTTGCTGTCAGAATATGAAGCCTTGGCAGCGGCAGAAACCGGCGTAACCTTCCTTGGGCGGCTCGGCACCTATCGCTACCTTGATATGGATGTCACCATTCGCGAAGCCTTGGATGCGGCCGCGGGGTTCACCCCCGCCTAAAAGGCCCGAAGTAAACCCGCGTCAAGCAGGGCACCGAACGGCGGGTTCGGAGATTGGCAAGAGTTTCGGTCAAAATTGGCGATCACCCAATTTGACCGGAGGCCCCGTCCATGCCCGATACTTCGGCGCGCTTGTCGCTGCCCTATCTTTTGCCCGCTCAGGCGCAAAAACACGTCACCCACAACGAAGCCCTTGCCCGCTTGGATCTGTTGGTTCAACTCGCGGTCGAAGGCTTTGGCGTCAATGCGCCGCCGCCCCTGCCCACAGCAGGCCAGATTTGGGCCCTGGGGGCCGCTGCCACAGGCGGCTGGATCAGCCAGCCCGAAGGCACACTGGCCGCTTGGGACGGCACTGCCTGGGTCTTTGTCCCCCCGCAAGAGGGGTATCTGGCGCTTGATAAAACCAGTGGTGCAGTGATGCGTTGGACCGGCAGCAGCTGGGATCGTACCGCGCCGCCCGATCTGGATCATCTGGACGGCCTTGGTGTGAACACGGCACATGACGCCGTGAACCGCTTGGCCGTCGCCTCTGACGCCAGCTTGCTAAGCCATGATGGTGCCGGCCATCAGGTAAAGATCAACAAAGCCGCCAGCGGCGATACCGCCAGCCTCTTGTTTCAAACCGATTGGTCTGGTCGGGCGGAAATGGGCACCTCGGGCAGCGACGGGTTTGCGATTAAAACCAGCGCCGATGGCAGTGCCTGGACCACAGCCCTTGCCTTTGATCCGGCAACTGGGATCGCGACAGGTGCGGCGGTTCAACAAAGCGCCAGCGACACCACCCCGGGGCGCCTCGCACGGGTTGATCACACCTATGGCCCCGAAAATCTGATCGGCACGGTGTCCCAATCAGGTGGAACGCCCACCGGCGCGGTGATCGAATCCGCCAGCAATGCCAATGGCCATTACACCCGTTTTGCTGATGGGACGCAGGTGTGTTGGTATTCCGACTTTTCGACCGTTTCCAATGCGGCCGCCGTCTGGACCTTTCCCGCTGTGTTTGCCTCGGACGATGTCGCGGTGGTGGCCAGTGCAAATATTTCTGGTGCGGCGCGGCTGATTTCGGTTTCCGACCAAACCGCAAGCACAGTTGATGTGCGCTCATGGGTTGCGGCCTCGGGTTCCGAGGCCGTCTCGCCCAACGCCCATGTTATCGCCTATGGCCGTTGGTTTTGATGCAAAGGGCTGAGAATATGATGACGCTGCATTTTTCACCAATACGCAGCAACGACACCCTGATTTTGGAACGTCAGGGTGACATTTTGATCGCCAATGGCGAGGCTTTTGATTTCAGCCCTCTGGCTGAGGGTCAAAGCCTGCCAGCGCAGGCCGTGGCATCGCCGTGGTTTGTCGGGCCGGTGTCGCGGCGCGGCGGTGTGCTTGAGCTGACAGTGCTTTTACCACATGGGGCCAATGCCCCCCACGCGCAGCGATCTCCGCAACCGATTGGCTTGACATGTGATGGGCTGGTCGCCCTGCCCGCCGCCCCTGCATTGGAGACCTGAACATGAGCAATATTGATTTTTCCCGCGCCATCCCGGTTGGGGCAGATGCCAAAGCCCGTCGCCTCGACGAGGCTCGCATCTGTCTGAAAGCCACCGACTGGTATGTCATTCGTCAGGTCGAGACCGGCTCCCCCGTGCCCGAAGACATCGCCAAAGCGCGCCGCGAAGCCCGCGCGGCCCTGTCTTAGCAGGGACATAGAAAAGAGAGAGGCGGCGCAAATCGACGCTGCCTCTCTTTTGAAAGCTATTTAGCCCTTGGCACCCTGACCGCGCGAATAGACATCCTCATAGCGGATGATGTCGTCTTCGCCCAAATAGGATCCCGTTTGCACTTCGATCAGCACCATCGGTACTTTGCCGGGGTTTTCCATACGGTGCACTGCACCCAATGGGATATAGACCGATTGATTTTCCGTCACGAGCTTGACGTCCGTGTCCACAGTGACCTTGGCGGTGCCCTCAACCACAATCCAGTGTTCGGACCGGTGATGATGGCTTTGTAAGGACAGCGCTGCACCAGGGTGCACATGGATACGCTTCACCTGAAAACGCGATCCAACCACGAGGCTTTCGAACCAACCCCAAGGGCGGTAATCGCGCGGCAGGGTTTCGGCCTGCACAGCCCCCTTCGCCTTCAGCGCGGCAACGGCTTTTTTCACGTCTTGCGCGCGATCTTTATGCGCAACAAGAACCGCATCCGGCATGGCCACTGCGATCACATCTTCCAGACCAATGCCAACCAGTTCCTGATGTTCGGCCTCAGCGCGCAACATCGTGTTACGGCATTCAATCGACGTGGCCGGCCCGGAGGTCACAACACCCTCAGCGTCTGGTCCGGCTTCACGCCAAACCGCATCCCAACCGCCTAAATCGGACCAGCTGCCGCCAAAGGGCACAACGGTCAGATTGTCGGCTTTCTCCATCACCGCATAATCAATCGAGATGTCATCTGCTTGCCCCCAAGGCGCGGGTGCCAGACGGGTAAAGCCAAGGTCGCTCTCGGCACCCTCGACCGCGGCCCGAACGGCTGCCAGCATGTCCGGGGCAAAGGCTTCGAATGCGGCCAAAATCGCCGTGGTCGAGAACAAGAAAATGCCCGCATTCCACAGATGTTGCCCGCCGTCCAACATGACCTGAGCCGTGGCGCTGTCGGGTTTTTCAACAAAGGCTTGCAGGGGCTGCGGCACCGGTGCGAAATCACCGGTCGCGGCTTGCGACATCTCAAGCCAGCCATAGCCGGTCTCGGCGCGGTCGGGACGAATGCCGAATGTGACCAACTGGCCGGCCTGCGCGGCTGCGGTTGCCGCCTGCACCGTATCGCGGAATTGTGCGGCATCGGGGATGACGTGATCGGACGGGGCCACCAGCATCAACGCGCCAGGGCTTTGCGCCTCAAGCATCAGGGCGCCGGCCAAAATTGCCGGTGCCGTGTTGCGCCCTTCGGGTTCGATCAGCGTTGCGGCCGCGCCCAGTTCCACAGCGGCCAGTTGTTCGGTCACGATAAAGCGGAAATCAGATCCGGTGACCACAATTGGCGCGGCAAATCCGTCGCCAGCCAAACGCTTGGCTGATGCTTGGAACAGGCTGTCGTCGCCAGTTAGCTGGGTGAATTGTTTGGGATAACTTTTGCGCGACAACGGCCAAAGGCGCGTGCCGGAACCACCGCATAAAAGAAGGGGAGTAATCATCGCGATACCTCTTGAATTAATTTACCGGCCTCACCGGGCAGGCTTGGAAGTTCTAAATTGATCGGGTTACTCATCTGCGCGACATAACTGGCAAAACGGGTTTTGTAACTAGAATAGAGTTCTTCCATCATTCCAACCATCCCGCCGCATACCGCACTCAGGCTGAACGCAAATCGCTGCTATCTTGCTTTAAAAACCACTGATACGTCTCCTCAACGCCGGTCTCTAGTCCGATCGAGGCCCTCCACCCCATATCGGCCAAACGCCCCACATCCATGAGCTTTTTCATCGTACCATCCGGCTTGCTCGGGTCGGTGCTAATGGTGCCTTTGAAACCGGTGACCTGCGCCACCAACTGTGCCAATTCCAAGATCGAAATATCCGTGCCTGAACCAACATTGATATGGCTCAGCATTTCTTGGGTATTGGCAGCATAGATGTCCTTGGGCAGATCGGCCACAAACAGGCTTGCCTCAGCCATGTCATCGACATGCAGGAATTCGCGGCGCGGATTGCCAGATCCCCAGATCATCACATCTTCCAGACCATCGCGGGCCGCTTCGTGGAACCGGCGAATCAGCGCAGGCAGAACATGGGAGTTTTCGGGATGGAAATTATCACCCGGCCCATACAAGTTTGTCGGCATAACCGACCGATAATCAACGCCATACTGGCGGTTATAACTCTCGCACAGTTTGATCCCTGCGATTTTGGCCACGGCATAGGGTTCATTTGTCGCCTCAAGTGTGCCGGTCAACAATGCGTCTTCGCGCATCGGCTGTGGCACGGCCTTGGGATAAATACACGATGAACCCAGTTGCAACAGGCGTTGAACATCCGCCGCATAGGCCTGATGGATGACATTGCATTCAATCATCAGGTTTTCATAGATGAACTGGGCCGGATAGGTGTTATTGGCCATAATGCCGCCCACTTTGGCAGCGGCCAGAATGACCTGATCGGGCTTTTCGGCCTGCATGAAGTCAGCCACAGCCACCTGATTGGTCAGGTCCAGCTCTGATGAGGTGCGGGTGATCATTGTGATCGCCTCGCCCGCAGCTTTGCGGGCTTCAAGCCGGCGCAAAATCGCACCCCCAACCATGCCGCGATGACCTGCTATATAAATTTTCATGCGTTTCACCTATTTTAAATGGCTTGGGCCGCTACACGATCATATAAATCTTGGACCTCGGTGTGGTCCGCTAAAAATCCAGCAATGGAAGCCCGACGTTCCAGTTTGACTTTTTCCCGATCTTTATTGGGCGCGCCAATACGCAGGGCATAGGAATCGCCATGTGTTCCACGCGCGCGCCCTTCCGCAAGGGCATGGGCCCGCACACCATCCGCCTTGAGATCGGACGACAGGGGAATTGAAGCCCCCGTCGCGGTGTTCACCAACTCAACAACCTTATTGAAATCACCAACAACGGTCGAAAAATCCACAATGGTCGGCACCGGATCCATGTGCAGGATTGCATTGTAAAAGTTGAAATAGCGCTGCGCTGAAAACTCAACCGATTTCCCAGAGAAAATCGTATAAGACAGAATTGCATCTTCCGGACGGCGGATCAGTGCAATAATCGGCCGGTCGAGTTTACGCCCGATCAAGATGTTTTCTATCACATGCGTATGGTGCGCGATTTTCAACCGTTTGTCTGACCCTTCTTGCAGAATAGACAACATATCGATTGTGAAAGTGTTCCCGCTGCGCGGGAACCCTTCGATAACAATATCAGTATCCGCTGCACAAACGATGTTACGAGGAACCTTGACCAAAGTATCCTGCAGGTCTGCAAGCGATTTGCCCCACAAATTTGATAGACCTCGTTTTTTCATGTGTCCTACTTTTCTCTAATTTCGCGCACCACGGATACGGTTTCACGCCTTTTACGCTCTACCCGTTTTCGACGCTGACCGGCAGATCCATGTCGTGCGCTTTTAGCAAGGCGTGGCGTTTGGCGGCTTTGAGATCGTCGCGGACCATTTCGGCGCACATCTCTTGCGTGGTGATTTCCGGCACCCAGCCCAAGACCTCTTTGGCCTTTGTAGGGTCGCCAAGCAGGGTTTCCACCTCGGCCGGGCGGAAATAGCGCGGATCGATGCGCAAGACCACATCGCCAACCTTCAGCGACGGGGCATTGTCACCGGTGACGCTGGCCACGGTTGCGATCTCATCAACACCGGTGCCGGTGAACTCCAGCTCGACGCCCAGTTCACGCGCCGACCAAGTGATGAATTCGCGCACGCTATATTGAACGCCGGTGGCGATGACAAAATCCTCGGCCACATCCTGTTGCAGCATCATCCACTGCATGCGCACATAGTCTTTGGCATGGCCCCAATCGCGCAGCGCATCGATGTTGCCCATGTACAGACACTCTTCGAGACCTTGGGCAATATTGGCCAAACCGCGGGTGATTTTGCGGGTCACAAAGGTTTCGCCGCGGCGCGGGCTTTCGTGGTTAAACAAAATGCCGTTGCAAGCATACATGCCATAGGCTTCGCGGTAGTTCACCGTGATCCAATAGGCGTACATTTTCGCCACCGCATAGGGGCTGCGCGGGTGGAACGGGGTGGTTTCACGCTGCGGGATTTCCTGCACCAAACCATAAAGCTCCGAGGTCGAGGCCTGATAGAAACGGGTCTTTTTCTCAAGGCCCAGAAACCGGATCGCTTCGAGCAGGCGCAAGGTGCCCATGGCGTCGACATCAGCCGTGTATTCAGGCGCTTCAAAACTGACCGCAACATGGCTTTGCGCGCCAAGGTTATACACCTCGTCGGGCTGCACTTCGGAGATGATCCGCGTCAGGTTCGAGCTGTCCGTCAAATCGCCGTAATGCAGCTTGAAGTTGGCATTGTCCGTGTGTGGATCTTCGTAAATGTGATCCACACGCTGGGTATTGAACGAAGAGGCCCGGCGCTTGATGCCATGCACTTCATAGCCTTTGGCCAACAAAAACTCAGCCAAATAGGAACCGTCTTGACCTGTTATACCAGTAATGAGTGCTTTTTTCATATGTCTTGTACCCTATGATACTTTTGGAGAAGGGGTTTGGTGAACAGCTTTTCTAAACCCGCGTAGCAAATTAAATTATCGTCCAGCGACACCAAGGATCGAAGGATGGGCTTCAATCTCATTGGCTTGCAGGTAGTCACACATGACGTTTGCAAGGCCGCGCCGTTTTTTGTCGTAGTCTTGCATCTTCTCGGCGATGATCTCGAGAATACCCAAAGGCGACTTTGCATGATTATCTGCGAAATCTTCGGCCGACACCTGCGGAATACCCATGATGTTTGCAAGGCCTGACGTGCGGGAGTCATGGCTGATAAGAACAGAAGGAACACCGGCCTGAAGCGGCACCATGTTGCCGTGGATGCGCATCCCGTAGGACAGATCGCACGTGCGCGCGAAATCCATCCAGGATTCAATCGACGAAAAGTAAATGACCTTGGACCGCAAGACCCTCCGCAACCGTTCGACAGACTCGCCGAAAGGATTGTTCTTCAGATATGAAGCCGGGATCTCGCGTGTTTCGCGCATCGTAAATGGCAACAAGGTGGGCGATTGAACAATGTAGAACGCAGGTGATGTTTCAAGCAGGCGCAGCTTTGCCTGCAAAACGCGTCCAGAAGCAGGGTTCCCGCCCGAAAACTCACAAATCGCGGCGCGGACCCCTTGCCAGGATTGAACCCGACCCAACAGCTCTTGTGCTGTTGCAGAGATATTCATCCCGAGATCGGGGTTGCCGTTAATGAAATTGGATGGGCATCCGGTCACAACCGTATTGGTGATGCCAAATTTTTCCAACGTGTTCTGGGTTGTTTCGTCCCGAACACTCAAAAGATTGCACCGCTCTGCCAGAACTTTGGCCAAGCGCTGGGTGTTGGGGCCCAAATTCGCAAAGCTCACGCCGCTTTGGGCTTGGACACCCAAACCAAAGCATACAGTCGAGGCATCTGTTGCTTCAAAAGCCGCGGCGCGATTAAAGTTAGCCGCCTCATCCGCATCCGAAGTGCCCAACCAGTTGGCACAAGAAACAATAACGCTGTCCACTTTGTTTTCACGCGCAGCGTTCAGATAGGCCGGATACCGCGTGACCGTGTATGACAGCAGGTCTTTGATGATAAAGCGCAGCGCATGACGGAAAGCAAAGTTGCCAATGTTGACACCAGAGGCCGACATAATATCCGCTGAAGAAAACGTATAAGATGAAACCGCACTTGTTCGATCTAGCACAGGTAGGTCAAGGTAGTACTTTGTCATCAATTCAGCTTTCCATAGGATATTCGTGGGATAAGTGTCAGCCGTAATCGTGGGGCCAACTTTGTGGGACGCTACTTTACTGGTATGTCTTCTAGGATAGAAAAGTAACTGGAGCATGCAGCGGAAGGCGCATGTGCGGCGCGGATATCTTCGACGGCTCTGTTTCGGTGTTCGGGAGACCTATCATTTAAAGCGTCCAAAGTCGCCGTCATAAAGCTGGTTACGGTATAGTCCGTTGCAACTTTTCCATAGTCGAAAGCCCGTACAAACTCTTCGCATCCATGACCCGGGCCCACAACGGGCATACAGCCGTAGCTGCCAGCCTCGACCAGGATGTTTGGCCAGTTGTCTTCCAAGGACGCTGTGATCATGACGTTGGTTTTACTCATGATGGATGCCAATGCGTCATGGTCTGTGATGCGCCCGTGAAAGACATGCCGAACCCCGGTCGCCGCAAGAAAGGCTTTCATCTCGGGCGCTGCAGTGCCGACGACATCAACCATAAACCGTTCACCCATCTGAGTCAGTTTGGCCAAAACCTCCAGGGCGAAGCGCATGTTTTTACGGCCTTCATACAGGCTGTCCGCAATCAGCAGAATGCGCTTGTCAAAAGCACGGGTCCCGTCAAAATCATGTGACGGCTGATAGGCATTGCGCAGGACATGCGCACGGTCTGCGCTGATGATACCGCTTTGCACTGCTGTGTCGCGGACAAATGCGCTCGGGGCTGCCAAATGCACATTCGGTTGCGCAAAAATCGACTTCTTCATCTGATAGTTCTCGGCAATTATATGCTGAGAACACCGTGCAGTGTCGACCTGCGGACAGGCCAGACATCCTGTTCCAAGCTGCGTGCAGGTGGCCGGATAGTGGCACCCGCCAGTGACATAGTAAAAGTCATGCATCATAAACAGCATCGGCTGCCTGCGCATCGCGAGTTCCAGAAGTTCGCTGTTATTTATGAGAAAACTGGCCCAATGGACATTGACCAAGTCGTATTCGGCCAACATGTCCACCAGCCAACCCCGATTGTAGCCAGGGTTTTCGACCGTAAAATGCGTGTCACTGATTGTGTGGTTCGACACACTGTCCGCAATGCTGATCGAGTTTGAAACCGCCTCTCCGAGAACGGCAATATCAATGAAATCCGCAGTGTTTTCACCCGATGCATTGATCGCATCCGCCATCCGCCGCGCCGCGATCCCCGCACCACCGCCACCAGCGCTCGACATAATGGCAATTCTCTTTGCCATGGTCATGCGGTGGCCTCGATGTCTTGCTCAAGCAAAAGCTCCCGGTTGCGCGCAACCTCGGCCTGCAGCGCAGCCAGTTTCCGTCCGGAGAGTGTCTCCGCCAAGCTTGACGAAGGGGCCGTATCCTCTTTTTCGGACAGCTCATTAAAGAGCTGGACCAAAATATCCAATGTGGCGCGGGATTCTTTCATCCCGCCATGTGCAGCTTGTACAAGCGCCAACTCGGTGATCGATTCAGCCCGTTTTTCGCGGGTCTTACAGGCCTCGTGGTATACGCTGTAGGCGATGTCGACAGGGATGTGCAGAAATTTGAATTTCGATGCCATCCCAAGGAAAAGATCCGCATCCATGGCATAGTGCATGTGCACCTTACATGGACCCGACGCCGCCCAAGCCTCCCGCCTGAAAAACACACTGGGCTGGATCAAGTGATGGGCTGCGTAATCAAGAAGATATTCAAACGTCAGTTTTTCATCCGAGAATTGAAAGTGCCGGATCGGTTTGAAGTCAATCTCGGTCATAAATGCGTCACCCACCACGACGTGTATGTCCGGGTTATCCCGATAGGCACGCCGCACCTGCACCAACACATTTGGCAAAATAATATCATCACCATTGAGCCAATACAGGATGGGCTGCGTCGCGTGTTCATACCCCTTGTTGATGGCATCGGACTGACCTTTGTCCTTCTCCATCACCACTGTGCTGAAAATCTCGCGGTAGTGCTCGACGATGTCAGCCGTGTCATCCGTGCTTCCACCATCCATGAGGATCAATTCGACACCGCTCAGATCGTTGCACATCAAGCTTCGGAGGGTCTTTTCCAAAAAGGCCCCAGAATTATAGATCGGAATAACAATAGAAACGCCCGGAAGATCGGCTTCTGCTTTGTCCAAAACGAAGTCGGTTTCCCATGGAAGGATAGCACTTGGGCTCTTAGGACTAAGCAGCATTCTTGAGCTCCCCTGTAACAAATTCTTTGACTAAAGTGACTAATGCCCGCTCGCTCTCGTTTTCACAAGACAGGGCCAGAAAATCCATCAATTTATGGTTGAACACCTCATAGGTCGACAGTTCAATCGCGAACAGCTTTGCGATTTCGAACCGGCGCATCGGCCAATCCTCGGTTGTATTTTTGCGAATAATGCGCACGGCCTCGGCATGCATATTTCCAGCTGGATAAGTTGAGGTCAGATTGGAGCTGCCCTCTGACCGGAGTTGAATAAACATAACCAAAATCAGTAGCACGTGGCCGAACGCCCGGAGCATTTCACTGGGCGGTAACTCTTCGAGAACATTTGATATGTCCAGATCGGGACGCTCGTGCACAAAGGACAAGAGCCCCAGAACCTTATCCCGACCAAGCACGTGAATTATTGTGGGCGCGCGCGTCTCAAGCTGCCGGAAAACCGCTTCGCAGATCTCGGGCAAGGGCCGATCGTGGGGCCGCGCCGCCAGATCCGCGGGCAGGCAGTGGGCCATGTTTTCACTACAGGTCGCCACGATATTGCTGTGCATTTCAGACGCGGCCAGAATGTGATCTTTGCCGATACCAAACCCCATGGCTTGCATAGCAGTGAGGTAATGCGCGAATTCTTCAACATCAGAATATGTTTGCTGATGTTTTTCATGCAGTAAAAAACCACTGTCCAAAAATGTTCCTTTGAACGAGGTCTTGAGAAGGGCTCCCATGAAAAAGTCCCAGCCAACAATGCCAAAGCACATCCGCTCGCTCGCCTTGTAGAGCCGGGCCGCCGCGAGCACATCATGCAGTGCATCATATCCCAGATAAAACGCGTCCAGACCTTGGCGGTATGGCGCGGAAGACGCCGGAACAAAATAGTCCAGCTTCTGAACATCCTGACGGGTCAGCCCAACAGCAGGGGCCACATTTTGCCAGGTTTCCAGAAAAACAGTATCGTTTACAGCTGGGTAAAGGTCGGAATTGACCAACAAAAGACCCCGGTCAAAACGTACTGCACACAATTCAATCACAGACAAAATTCGCGGCATCGGTTTGCCGTGCAAAGCCAGGCCCGTTTGTTCATCATCAATTTCAATTATTTGATGATCAAGGATGCCCAAGGCTTTGAGCGCGCCCACCTCGGAGTGGTGGTTTACAGTATAGATTTCAAAACCCAATGCACTCCACTTGTCAAAACAAAGCTTTTGCATTTCGGTCCGCTTGAACGGGTTAACCGACGTCACCACAATGGGCAATTTTACCTGAGGCTGCGGCGGTTTCAAAACCGCGCCGGCCTTGTACTCCAATCCTGCGGGTGATGATCCATAAGCTAATAAAATCAGCTCTTTGTATCGCCCCAGCAGTCCTTCCAGCTTTTCCGAACCGACGGCCTGTTGCGTCATCGGAGCGAGACTGCTTTCAATCTCTTCCAGCGTGTCAACCGCGCCTGAGGATACCCGCAAATATAAGCCTAGAAGTTGCCCTTGGATATCAGCATACAAAACGTTTTCCAATGCCATCACCATTTGTGTATCTGTCACTTAGTTTAATCTGTCGCAGGTAACTTTTGAGAGCGACTGAGCGCCAAAATCCCTCAAGAACCCGATGTTCTTCGCCTATTTTCTTACGAAAAATGATGCCCTTGGTAGGGGTAACACAAGCATTTCCGGACCTAGTATACCGAAACCAATAGTAGCGCAAGATTGGCAAAAGTACTTGGATGACCACGCCCTTGGGGGTACAGGTGAATGACAATCAAACAAGGGTCTCTACCTCTAAAAGCGGTGAAACACTCAAAAAAATGGCGCTTGGGTAACTTCAAGACAGTCCGGCCACCACACACTCGCGATTGGCCGCCTAGATGGGATAACGATCGGGCGCGATTTCCTCTAAGGGCCTTTGCCCCGTTCTAGGGCGGCTTGTAGGAATTTCGCCAGCTGCGTAAAAGCACTAGGGCTTGGCGGGAAACGCTGAAGTTGAGAACAAATTAGGAATTATTCATGTTTGAACACTCACCGGACGCACAACATGGAACTCTTGTTGCGATCGGAGCGTCTCTGAAGGACCTTCAATTCATAGCCCAAACCAAGCAATTTCAAAACACGCTGGTTGTCCAGGCCGAACAGCGCCTCTTTATTGAGCTAGAAGACCACTTTAGAGGCAACCCGGATGTACAGCTTGTCCGGGCAGCGGTGTCAAAACAAAATGGCACTGAACAGCTGCACCTATATAATTTTCCCGGGTTACACAGCATCCATCCCCCTTCCCCACAACTGCACGCACTGATGCCGGGGCTGCGGGTTCGAAGCACCCAAACTGTGCAGGTGCTGACCCCTGCCGAGGTTTTGGAACGTTGCAAGGATCTTGCACCGGTGCGCAGCGTTTGGGTGCAGGCTTACGGTTCCGAGTTACCGATACTGGACGCGCTGGAAGCGTCCCCCGCTTTTGACACGATGGAGCAGCTTTATCTACGCAGCAGCGTAGAGCCCATGTTCGATCTCGGGTCCGACGCTGCGACTTTGACAGCCCGGGCAGAAAATCTGGATTTCGTTCTGGAGCGCTCCGACACCGGTGATGCCGATTGGATTCTTCAAGATTTCAGAAAGGATCGCAGAGCGCGCGAGCTCAGATCGCTTAGATCTGTTCTGACCGACGTTCAGGAGACAATTTCCCAAACACGGGAAATGATTGCGACGCGCGACGATCAGATCGAAGCATTGCAAACCCAACTGGTCGATAGCCAAACCACTTTGGCCGGCTCAGCACAGATGGCTGAGGAACGCAGCGCGCAAATCCAGACATTGCAAACCCAACTTGCCGATAGCCAAACCACTTTGGCCAGCTCAGCACAGATGGCTGAGGAACGCGGCGAGCAAATCCAGACATTACAAACCCAACTTGCCGAAACCCAAGCCGCGCTGACCAGCACCGCACAGATGGCTGAGGACCACGGCGAGCAGGTCCAAACGTTACAAACCCAACTTGCCGAAAACCAAACCGCTCTGGCCAGTACGGAACAGATGGCTAAGGAACGCGGTGCGCAAATCCAGACATTGCAAGCCGAACTTACCGAGACCCAAACCACTGCCCAAGCGGCCGCACAAAAAGCCCAGTCCAATCTGGAGCTAGCCCTGCGCAGTCAAGTGATGGTGCAGTCGGATCTGCGCGCCTTGCAGGTCAAATTCCATGACGCTGAAAAGATACGGCAAACACAGCAAGAGCTGTTGGGAAAGCTGGCCCCGCGCCTGCGTCAGGCCATGGAGCAATTGCGAGAGCTGACGCCATCGCAGGACGGCACACAGAATGTTTCCATTGCACTGGAAAGCCTGCTTTCAGAGGATGCCGAAAAAATCGAAGCAGGCAGCGCGCCTCGGAACACCCCGAAGCAGCCTGCAGGGGAAGGTGCATGACAGGCTCCTCATCGGTCCAAGACCTGCTCCGCACACTCGAAAATACTGAAGATCTAATCAAGGACTATGCCGGAGAAGCCACCGATCTTCTTTCGCTGCCAAGTCTGCTCCAGCAATGTGAGGCCCTCGCAGCGCAAAAGCCGGAGCCAATACGTTCGATCCATCATTTTGCCTGCTCTGGCGGCACTTTGATCAGCAAACTATTGGCCACAATGCCCAATGTGACACTGCTGAGCGAAATTGATCCCCTCAGCCCAGACCAAATGGTTCTCGGTGCATTGACCGCGCCACGCTTCCAACCCACGGATGTTCTGTATGCCGCGCGGTTTGCCACCCGGCCGATTGATCCGGACGCTATCGCAGTTGTTTTCAAAGCGTCGGTGAAGGCCTTGCACTCGGAAGTTTGCGCACGTGGCGGCTCTCTTGTCCTGCGCGACCACGCACATTCGCAATTTTGCTCGCACACCCAATCAGACCAACGCCCGACGTTACGCAAGCTTTTGCAAGACATCGGCGACGTCAAATCCGTCACTACGGTGCGCCATCCGTTGGATTCCTTCCTATCCCTGAGCGGGAATGGCTGGCATCATTTTCAGCCCTTTACGCTGGAAGAGTATGCAAAGCGCTATGAAACGTTTCTGAGCCACTATAGCGACGTGCCAACCTTCCGATACGAAGATTTCATCGCCGCGCCCGAGCAGGTTCTACAGCAAATTTGCGAAACACTGGATCTTCCCTTTGAGGGGGGGACAGAGATCTTTCTACCGCTCTTGAACATGTCCGGAGACAGTGGCCGGTCTTCGGATAAGATAGAGGTTCGGCCCCGCCGAGACGTGCCCGAAAATATCAGACGTCAGGCAGAAAACTGCCCCGCATATGAACGGCTCTGCGCCGCTCTGGGGTATTCCCCGAGCGTTGATAAGACCCCCTAGCTCCGTTCCCCAGTGATCGCCCCGATTCCGGAGCCGCGTCAGAAATCTTTGCCACTTTGTTCAACGGGGCGGCCAGGATAGGCCAATCTTTGAGCGACATCGGAAAACGAACTCCAATTGCTGGCCAAAAGCCGCTTGGCTTCGGTCAAAAGCAGCAAGTCCGCCAGTGCATATTGCAATTGACGGGCCGATCGATCGTATAACTGGCGCGGCAGATAGGCCACCCGGTCGCCATAACGCGCCTGAAACCGGTCATAGGTGCCGGGCAAATCGGCGGCCAGAAACACGGTTTCGATCTCTCCGGTCGCGATCAGCGCATCAAGCCGGGCCTCAAACACCTCAGGCTGGCTTTTGGCGCGCCAGTGCAGCATCTCTGTATGGCGGTCTTCGGGCCAGTTTTCGGGGGATTCATAACTAAGGTGATCAAACGCCGGACCCGTGGCCATGCGGATATGCAAGGCAACATCATTGGGATGACGTACCGTATTGACCAGATCTTGTACCGGCGCTGCGGCAATCAAACCGCGTAAAAACCGTTGTTCCACATCAAAATTCGCATGAGGACTGACCAGCGTGTAAGCGCTGCGCACATAGACATCTCCGGCCGGATCCGGTGATTGCGCCAAGACTGGTTCTTCGAAAACCGCTCCCGGCTCGATCTCCATATAATTATAAACCCGGTCAGAAAAGCGGCGACACAGATCTGCCGTGTCATCGGTGATGACCGGACCCGGATAGTCCAAAAGGTCACTGATATCGCATTGGCAATGATGATCGGGGCGCCAGATCACCACCAGTTCCCGGCCTGTGGCCTCGGCGATGGCTGCGCCCGAGGCCATGGCCCGCAACCGGTTGCACAGCCCATGCTGCGCTTCAAGAAACAACCGCGGACGGGGTGCCGCTTCTAGCTGCGGGATGGCGGCAAAGGCAGGGCTCATTGCGCATCCCCGGTGTCATCAAACCCCTGATCGCGCATTCTATCCAAAAGTGCCGCTGCCAAAACGGCCTCGCGGGCTTGGGCCATCTGCGCGGCTTGCACTCTGGTGCGATATTCCGCTTGCCTCCCTGCCCGCGCCAACCCCGTTTCCAGATGTGCCTTTGCTGCAGTCTCGGCCAATTCTGTCAGGTTCGCATGTGCCAACTCAATCATGCTTAAGGATAACCCCTGCGCAGTTTCAATCCCTGATCCGGCCCTATCCGATGATGTTTCGAACCTCTCATCCCAAGCGCGGGCCAGACTGTGCCATTCAGGGGCACTGTTCAAAAGCGCGTCGGCAAACAAAAACGACAGCGCTCCAAGGGTTTTATCCTCCGGCTGTTGCGCCAAGACGGGTAACAAGACCACTGGCTGATCTGGCTCTAGTGCGGCAAGATCCCAAGTGGTCTGACATCCCCAATCGGCTAAAGCCTGCGCCGGAGCAGCCCCGGCTCGCAGCCTTGCCGCAAGCCCATCTCGCGAACGCCACATCGTCACGCGCATCTTTGACAGGACCGTCTGCCCCGCCGCCCCGAACAGATCAGGCAGATTATCAACAGGTCGATCCACGCGCAAAACAGACAGGCTATTGCTCTTGGGTGCAGGGTCAACAGTCACTCGGCCCAGTCTCCTTTGATTTGGCCCTAAAGATCACACTGCACAAGGACCGTCTAGCCATCCCCCCCGCCCTCTCGACAATTAGACCCGGTTTACGGCATAGAAATATCAAAGCGCCCATCGCGCACATTTTATACGACCAGCCAACAGGAACTTGCCCCACGTGACTCATCCCATCGAACTGAACACAGCGCGGACCGTACAGGACATGCGGCTAGACAATGATCCAAAACACACAAATTCCGAGGTCACGTTGGCCTCTGGCGTTTATTTCAGCTGGGATGCGGACGGCGGCGATGTCACTCTGGATCTGTTGCCCAAGCAAGATGTTCTGTTCGCAGCAAAAGTCACCGTGCAGCGAAAGCCCGGCTGGCTGTCGTTTAACCTGTCATTGCGCGAAGGCAGCCTTGAGGCTGGCGATATATTGGGCCTGGTGCTGGATTTCGAAGGCTGCGCCGGGGAAACCCTACCTTTGTTCATCCGTAGCGCCCGAAGCAGCGGAATGAATGACACCTACCTGCAAGAGCCGCTTCAAGGGCAAAGCAGCCGGGCTGTGCAAACGCTGTTGCACACCGTCCACGGCGATTCCGCGCTATGTGGCCCGTCGGGGTTCCATACTTTGGTCTTCAACCTGCCCATGCGCGATTTCGACTTTGTCCTACACGATTTGCGGTTATTTGTGCTCCCCGCGGCGCGATGCTTGGATCTTGGCCCGCCACGTTTGGGCAAGCCCGTATAGCCGGTTAGGTCTTATCAATGCGGCGACGTGTGGCACGCATAGGCCCGGTGACTTTCCAAGAGCGTGACGCATACACCGAGGCTAGCTCTTCAGACTGCCTGTCGCGTTCAGCGCGCAGGCTTCCTGCGGCATCTTCGGCTGCGTTCATACGGTCAAGTAAAACGGCCCCCAACACAGATTCCCGATAGTTTTGCTGTTCACGATGCAGTTCCGCATCTTGCTGCAATCCCTTTCGTGAGACCGTCAACATCTGCTTTTCCTGGCTCACAGTTTCCAACTGATCGAAAAGATCTCGGAGCACGCCGCGCAAAGAATTTCTCTCGGCTTGCACAGCCTGATGTGCACGCTGCGCCTGATCCGACATCTTGATTTTATCGCGCAGTTCGTCAATTTCGGTCTGCTGCCGGCCAATTGTTGCCTGATCTGTATTATGCCCTTCAATCGCTTGCTCAATTGCAGACAGCGAGAAGCGGCGAATTTTTTGGGAGGCCGGCAACATCGTTTCCAGTTCATCCACAAGATCAGCGGCCCCAGCTTCCACCAGCGCCGAAGCGAGAATGCGCCAATGTGCCGAGGGAGCTGTCCAGGTCAATGACGCTGCTTCCGGTGACTTTATCTTCTGATTTAGACCCAGCCGCTCTGTCAGGAAATTCAAAGCCTCCTGCGGTGCAGCAACAACCGCTCCAAAGTCCAAAACAGCAATGCGCCGCCGGTCCTTACGAAAGACCTTCAAAATGTCTTCGGCATGGCTGCGCCATTCGTTTAAAGCAATATCCGGGGCTTGGCCTGCCGCCAGTTTAACTGCCAAACAATCAATTGGCGCGAACATTAGGGCAATGACTGTTGTCGCCGGCTCAACTTTGGCCGCCAGCAGAAAATCATCGTGGCGTGTCATTTTGCAGTCTGGCAACGCCTCTTCAAGGAATTGGAAAATGTCCCTAGAGGTATTTTCGCCTTCAGGAAGCACAACCAAAAGCTGTTGCGCCTCTTGTAAACTACCCATCATGTTTGATTTTTCCATTGCCCAGTCGATCCATTACTACAAGCCGGCGCGCCTAGCATACCGAACAGTTGCGTACTGAAACCATAAACCTCCAAGGGCGTCCAGCACCCAGTGCGAATTTTACCGCGGAACGACAACGCCCAAGAAACATGACGGCCAGCGGCGCTGGCCATGCATGTCATCCGTGTTGGAAAAAGCACTGTTTCCGGGATAACCTGAGGCACTGCGCGCGCGACCTTTGGCAAAAGTTGCCCGCCCAAAAGGCCGACAGGCCCCGGCGATCCAGAACCAAATGGACGGCAGTTTGGCCTTGGTCAGATGATGTCAACAATGGCACCCAAGCCATCCGTCGTCGTCACGCCAAGCAAGGTCAGGCTATCGCCGGTGTCAAAGCTGAGAACAACATTTCCATTGCCATCAATCGATGCATAGCGGTCCAACATCTGCGCTTCGGTCAAAGTGAGCCCGTCGAGTGTCCATATGCGGCTGTGAACCCGCACCAGATCGCCCTCTGCCGCATTGAAGTCGGTAATCGTGTCGTTTTCGGAGAAGCGGAAGAAGCTAAAGGTATCCGCCCCCTCGCCGCCCGTGGCGGTGTCATTGCCGATGCCAAACCAGATTTTGTCATCGCCGCCTTCGCCGTTCATGATATCATGGCCATGGTTACCCAGCAGCCCGTCATTGCCTTCGCCGCCATACAGCGTGTCAGACCAACGGCCGCCATCAAGCCAGTCATTGTGGTCACCGCCATAGATTGTGTCGAAGCCCGCGTCCCCCAACAAACCGTCACTGCCGGCATCGCCATAAATCAGGTCATTGCCCTGTCCGGCCTCAAGCCGGTCATTGTGTGATCCGCCGTGCAGGGTATCTTCGCCGTCACCGCCATAAATCGTGTCATTATGGGCATCACCCAAAAGCAGGTCGTTTTCTGTACCACCATAGATTTCATCGCGGTCCTCGCCGCCCCAAATCGTATCATTGCCGGCATCGCCCATCAAAAGGTCGGCACCGTTCATGCCGCCAATCTTGTCATCGCCATTGCCGCCACGACCGGTATCAGCCCCATCACCCAGCCAAATCCGGTCCCAACCGTTTTCGCCCAGAACACTATCATCACCACCTTGGGTCGTGATTGTATTCGCAGCCCAGTTGCCGGTCACAGTGTCATCACCGCTGCCGGTTATCAGATCCTCGATCGTGGTGTTGCGGGCGATACCGATATTACCAACCAGCCCACCTACGTCAGAAAAACTTTCGGCATTGAGGTTGAAGTTGATGGCATCGGCTTGCGACCGGAAGTCAATTCTGTCGGTGCCGCTGACATCATAAATCGTAATGGTGATGGGGTCCGAAGGCAAAGCCCCATCTGCCAGATACCGGTCCATATAGGTGCCAAGAGTTCCATTTTCGCCCCATGTGGTGTCCCCTGCCGTGGGGCTGGAACTGTCATCGGGCGCGCCGTAATGCTCTTGAATGGCAACGACATCGACCATCATCGCGCTCATGGGTTCGGCATAACTGGCGTCGACAGTTGTGTTGTCGTCTTGTTGAAAATAGGACATCACCGACAGCTGGTAGCTGTCATTGCTAAAGGTAGCGTCATATGGGTAGCTGGCTTCACCGTCATAGCTGCCTTGATGGCCCAGACCCAGCGCGTGGCCGATTTCATGGATATAAGTCGACATCGTGTAAGAGGTCACGCCGGACCCATAACGCCCAATCCAGGAGCTCGAGATGTTTACCGTCGAGCTCAGGATGGTCCCGTCAAGAGTATAGGTCGATCCGGCAAAAGCCCCGCTTTTGTTGTCATCAAACGTGATATCCGCCCCGCCCGAAGACGTTTCCACAAACTCAAGATCGGCCACGGTTTCCCAAGCCTCAAGCGCCCAGCGGGCCAATTTCTTGCCCTCAGAGGTCAACCCATTGAGGTTCACTGTCAGCTCATTGCTTCGCGATGTGTCAAAACTGCGCTCCGAGCCCCAATAGCCTGACAGCAAATAGGTGGCCATTTCATCAATCGTACCCGCGCCATCGGCGCTGGAGGCCTGGGCGTGGGCCTCGCTGGTCAACCGGTAGCTGCCCTGATCGTCTTCACCATAGCCGCGCACATACAAATAGTGAGTGCCGCTGGTCTCAGCCGTAAAGGTCAAGGAAGGTTCTTTGGCAACCGGGCTGACATCGTCACTATAATCCAGATAGCCACCGTTTGCGTCTTGTATCTGAAGGTAAGGGTCCTCCAGCGCATATCCGCTTTGGCTGCCCTCTACCGTAAAGATATAGCTTTGACCTGCGGTCAGGCTGATCTCGATCCAGTCAGTGTCGGAGTCAGAGTTGATCGTCCCGGTAAAACTGTCCCCGACAGACATCTCGTACCGGGTATTGACGCCCCCTGCTGCATCATTGCCCTCTCTGAGTGCCGCAAAAACCGGTTCTGAGTCCAAATGACGATTGGGATCAAAGTTCTGACTGGCGCTACAAAGCGTGCACATACATGAAAACCTTTTTTATTTCGACGTTACTCTAGGTTCAAAGTTGTCTGCCATCCAGTGCCCAAGAACACCGGTTTTGAGGGATTCCGGTTTTTATAGCGGGCGAAAACGGCGATTTCGTGACTAGATGACCCGATCCAGCGCCCGATTTTCAACACCCACGGCCACAATAGCCCCCTTTAACGGACACAAGACCCTATCTCCAAGGACCTTAAGAACTGGTTCAAATCCGGTGGATTTGGCGGAATTGCGCAAAGCAGCTTTTGACCGAGGTGAGGCCCCAATGGCTTGATCATCCAAATAAGGGGATATGTGGTTTCTATCTTTTACGCTTGAGGTGTTTGGGCTCGGGTATGGCTGCGCCCTCTTGCTGAAAATTCCACAATTAAAGTCAAAAATAAGAAATCAACACCCGACATCAGGGGCCGATAGGGTCCCTGTTGTTGTTTAAGTACGTTTAAGAAAACAACGTTTAAAAGGTTTAGCCGGAGTATTTATGTTTATATTCAATAGGATAAAGAGGTAAAGGTGATAGGATATGGGGCGAAAGGTGATAGGATATGGGGCGATGTCTTTTTTAAGGTGATAAGACATGGGGCGAAAGGTGATAGAATATGGGGTGAGAGGTGATAAGATGTGGGGCTTTGCGGAGAGGGTAATCAGTGCATTGATAACAAACAGAAAAATACGCTGAAAACCGGTTTGAGGTGACAAGACATGGGGCGAAAGGTGATAGGATGTGGGGCTGCGCTTTTGATCTTCTGTATTTACAGAGCAAACCTTGCAAGACGGAGCCTGTCAGCTTTCTAAAGGTGATAAGATATGGGGCGGGGAAAATGGAACCGAACCGGTTGTGGGCGAAAAAACTTGCATTCTTGAGGTGATGAGTACAATGGTGACAAAATATCACCTTAGCGAAATCACCTTATGGTCCGTGAGATAAAAGAATACAACAATGACAAGCAGATACTGAAGAAGCATGTATCTGCCATTCACTCGGTTGCGGATCTGACGGCTCTGCAGCGGAAGCTTGTTAATGCGTTGCTGTACAATGCGTATGACACTCTGGTCACTGAACGCGATCACCATATCAACACTCGTATTTTGTGTGACATGATCGGGTTCGACAGCAAAAACACAGCCTACCTGAAAGAAGCGCTGGTTGGCATCGTTGAAACGGTGATGCAATTCGACATCATGGAGGATGACGGGGAACGGTCTTGGGAAGCCATGTCACTTTTGACCTATGTGAAGGTGAAGGGGGGGATGTGTACCTATCGATATGAGCAATCTCTTGCGGAAAAGCTCTTTCATCCCGACATCTACTCGAAAATCAACTTGAGCGTCTTGCGCAGTTTGCGCAGCTCCCATGCACTGGTGCTGTATGAGAACTGCAATCGGTATGTTGGCATTGGACAAACACCGGTGTGGGATCTGGGCCTGTTCAGAAAGCTTATGTCCGTCGAGGGGCGCTACAAGGAGTTCAAGTTCCTCAAGCGGGATGTGATCATGCCCGCGATGAAAGAAGTGAACGAGCATTCAAATATTCAGGTCGAGGTGCTGACGGTCCGCAAAGGGCGGTCGGTTGCCGCCTTGCAGTTTACCGTAAAACCCAACCCTCAGATGGCGCTAATAGGGATGGATGATGAGGACGAGATCTCTTCGACGGCGGCCTATCAGGCCTTGTTGAAAAAAGGTGTGTCTAAAACTCTGGCGCGGTCTTGGGTGATTGACTACGGCGAGGCCTACGTTCTGGACAAGGTTGATCTAACCACGTCGCAGGTCGCGAATGGAAAAATCAAATCATCGACAGCGGGATTTTTGAAGGCAGCGATCGAAGAAGACTTTCACAATGAAAATGCCGAAAAGCAAAAGCGCCTCGATGAGGTTCAAACCGCCAAGATCGAACTGAAAAGCCTTGAGCGCCAGAGGGAGGTTTTGAAAGCCTCCCAAAAGGCGCAAGAGGTTTCATACCGGATGCACTGCGGCGATCTGATTAAAACGGTATGGACCCCCCTGCCCCAGACGCAGCAAGATGAAATTCGCACCGAATTCAAGCGCGGCCTCGGGGGGCGTATCTATGTTGATGCCTTTAACAAGCATGGCTGGACAGATATTCTTTGCGCATCAGACATTCGCAGTTTTTGGGAAAGTCGCGGCATCACATTCCCCTCGCCTGCCGAGTGGGCAAACGAAAACGGCGCGCAAGACCCGCAGGCATTGAAAGCGCAGATTGATGCGCTGGATGCCCAACTTAAAAAGTAGCCATGTGCCTGCATGTGAATGTGCCTGACGGACAATTGTCCGCGGACAAAAGATGGCTTCAGGCCGCAACAAACTCAAAAGGCTTTGTCTTCTGCGCCCATGGATTTGGTCAGGCTTTTGTGATTGAGACCGCCCTCTCGGATCAATGAACCACCCTCTTGAAAAGATGCTGCGCGCTGCTTGATGGTCGCACACCAGTTGCGGCGGTGGGAGCTTTCGGAAGGCGATTGTCCGCGGACAAAATCTCAGCGGAGTGCCCTTCGGAAGCAGCAATTTATTGTCAAAGTGCCCGGCTGTGAAAGGCACTGAATTTTCAAAGGGCAGAAAACTGCGGCATATTTCCGGCAGCGAAAACCGCTGGTGTTGACCGGCGCAAAATGCAAACGGGGCTTTGGTGGGAATACCCTGTGGTGCGTTTCTGCCCGATCAAAGATCAGTTGGGCTTTGTATCAGACTGCCATGCCTCATACAGGCGCATGAGCTCCGCTTCGGCGTTCTCACGCATCCACCGGGCGAACTCAGGGGTCTGCGTTTTTGACAATTTGACGGTCACTGCGCGGGCGGTTTCTTTGACTTCAGCCAGCGCGGTCCCATCGCTTAACGTAATGGATATAGCGGGAAGGGCGGGCGGTTTGTCCGCGATCTTGGACAAAACCGATTTGTTGACTGCGTCACTAATCAACCCAAAACGATCTTCTGAGGTTTGGCTTGTCCTAAGATTGAGATTGGCTGTGATCTGCTCAATGTCGATGTCTTCTTTGCGCAGCAGGTCGGCAAGCTCTTCCCAGCGTCTTCGCCCGATACCATGGGCAGACCCAATCTGCTCAATCACGGGTTTTGGAACAGATCGGGCGACCTTGGCCATGCGTGACAGCATCGGCTTGTCCAGCGCCAAGGCGTCCAAAATAACAGTTTGCGCGTACCCAGAAGAGGCGAGCTCCGCCGCGAAAAGCGCTTTTTCAATGAAACTGGGGTCGAGGCGTTGGGTGTTTTCTTGCCCCTGCGCAAGAATGGCCGCCTCGTCTGAAAGGGATCGGACAAGGGCCTTTGCCGTCAGACCCAAAGAACGCAGCGCGCGCAATCTGCGGCGACCGTACACAATCCGGTAGTGCCCGGGTTTGTCCGCCATGGGGCGCACCATAATCGGCACTTGCTGGCCATGTGCCTTGATGCTTTCAGCCAGATTAAAGACGTCGGCATCCGTGAAGCTGAGACGGTCCTTGGGACCGGCCTCTTCAATGACATCAACGGAAATCTCTCTGACTGCGTTGCTCGCGACATCTTTTAGGGTGGATTTGACGCCGCTCATTGCACCGGTATTTGGAAAGCGTGGTTTTTGGTCCGCGCCGGGGGCTGGTGCGGCATCTGCATCTGGTGGGGGCGGGGGGTTGAACAGGTTTCTACGGGCCATCAGTCGGTTTCCCTTCCCCAAGCGGTCTGGATGGTTTTCTCGAACTCATCGGCGACACCATTCACACTTTCAAGAATGCGAACCAGTGTCTTTTTAACGACATGTGACGGGTCCAGCTCGTATATCGTTTGCTGCGTCATACCCGCGTCGGAAATTGCAGTGGATTTGAGCATGGGCGTGGTCAAAACCTGATCCAGAAGTATGGACCGCAAGAAGCCGGCCATTTGTGACTGGGGAACATCCGTTGGTTCATATCGGGCGATCAGAAACTTGAGAAAGTTCCAATCTATCGGTCCTGCCGCATCTTCGAGAGCCTCAACCGTTTCCCCGGCCATTTCCAAAAACTGGGCCATCGAGGCGACATCCAACATGCTGGGGACAACCGTTATCAAGAGGCCGGTTGATGCCAAAAGGGCTGTCATGGTCGTAAAGCCGAGCTGAGGCGGACAGTCGATGATAACGAGATCATAATTGGCTTCGACTTCGTCAAGCGCGATGGCAAGGCGCTGCGTAAACGGCGGGTCAACTTTGTGTTGCAGGGCGTAGGCCGTCTCGGTTTCGTATTCGGACAACAAGAGCCCGGCGGGAGCAAGGTCCAGATTGTGAAAATAGGTCTTTCGAATGACCTGACTCAGAGGCACAGGGTTTTCGTATTTTAAAGCGTCATAGATCGTGCCGCTTTCTGCGAATTCAATTTCGGGGCGATACCCGAACATCGTGGTCAGGCTGGCCTGCGGGTCCATGTCGACCGCAAGAACCCTGTATCCGCGCAGCGCATAACGTTGCGCCAGGTGGATCGCACTGGTTGTTTTGCTGCTGCCGCCTTTGAAGTTGACGATAGAAATGATCTGAAGGGGGTCATTCTCACGGCGTCCGGGTCGGTATGAGTCCCCATTCCGGCCGGTCCGCGCCATCACCTCGCGAATTTGGTCGATGTCTTCGGCGGAATAGAGCCTGCGGCCTCTGGAATCGGTCTCGACTTCGGGAAAGTCACCGTCTTGATGACGGGTTCTAAGGTTTGACAGGCTAATGCCGGTCAGCTCGGAAACCTCCGCAGGATGAAACTTGCGCAAGGTTTTCCGGCTGTCAGGCTGGAAGCTGTTGCGCATATGGCTGTTCAGCGCCTCCGACAGGCGGGTCGCGTTTGATGCAATGGAGGCTGCTATAGACTTGGTTTCTACAGTTTTCATGTTCGATTCCACTCTGCCAGACGACCTCTTATTGGGTCGTTCGCGTTTCGTCGCTAAACGGCGTTAATTTTGCCATTTAGCGACAAGTTAACACATGGCACGCAACTTATTCCCACACAACGCTTTTTTGACTTTTGTACCGTCTATGGGGCGGGCGTTCAGTGAAGGGGCGTTCCGTATGCCATTAATATAAAAGTGAAATAAGGAAAGGAACCTGATCAGGTACAAGATGCAGTATGGCCAATGTGGCACGCTTTTTCACATCCAGAAGCGGTTTGATGTCTCCGGCTGGGGGGGGCGCAACAAACAGCCTGGAACCAGCGCAGCTGTCATAGGAGCGCTTAAACGCCCCTGAGACCCCGGTATAGGCGCGGCTGGCCACGTCCAGAGATTTGACAGCCCCGCGAATTTATGTGCCTAAGCGCCACAACTTAAGGAAGCGATATGAACGCAGGGCGCGCCCCCCAAGACATGCGGCTGGTGGCCGTGATGGTCAGCTATAACCGGCTTGAGCAGCTCAAGGTCAGTTTGGCCCGGTTGCTGCAAAGCGCGCCGGCGCATCTTGAAGCTGTTGTGGTGATCGACAACGCCTCAACCGATGGCACCGAGGCCTGGCTTGCTACGCAATCGGATCCCCGCCTTTGGGTGTTTCGCAGCGCAACAAATGGTGGCGGTGCTGGCGGGTTTGAACAAGGCATGCGCCATGCGGTTGATCGTTATGATCCCGATTGGCTGGTGGTGATGGATGATGATGCGCGCCCCGAACCCGGTGCCCTGGGGGTTTTTCAATCCCGTGTGCAGTCCGGGGATTTGGACGGGGTCGATGCGGTGTCCGCTGCGGTCTACCATCCCGATGGCCGGATCTGCGATATGAACCGGCCTTGGGTGAACCCGTTTTGGCACAAAGATGCGTTTAAGCGCACGGTGAAAAAGGGCCGTGAAGGCTTTCACATGGGCCAAAAAGATTACGATTGTGAGACACCGCAACGGATCGACGGCGGGTCTTTTGTTGGATTGTTTGTGTCGCGGCGCGGGCTGCAGATTGGCGGCTTTCCGGACCCGAGTCTGTTTATATACGGTGATGATGTTCTATATACGCTGCGTCTGTCGCGGGCAGGCGGGCACATCCGCTTTGATCCCGGCGTGCGGTTCGAGCACGATTTTACCACGCTGACCGAAGGGGCACAGCGGTTTCGTCCGATGTGGAAATGCTATTATCATCACCGTAATTTGCTGATGATCTACCGCGAGGCGGCTGGGTTATGGTTTTGGTTGGTGCTGCCCTTGGTTGTGGTCAAATGGCTGTCTAAAGTCCGGTTCTATAAGGGCGCGCGCGGGCGGTTTCTGGCATTGGTGGCGCGGGCGCTGCGCGACGGGCTTCTGGGCCGCACAGCTGTGGATTTTGCGCAGGTCAAACGCTGGACCGCCGAGGATTGATTTTGGCTTAGTTGTTCAGGATATCCCGGTGAAACCGCGCCATGAGAATAATGCCGAAAAACAAAAAGATCAGACTGAACAACACGCAATAGGTTACCGAGATGTAATCGGGGTTATACGTCGGATAAAACCCGTCGCGCATCGTGGCGGTTATATGCACCAAGGGATTGTACCACAAAATTTCCCGAACCTTGGCCGGCAAATCTTCGTACATGAAGATCACGCCGGACAACAAAACCAGTGGCCGCGAAATGATTGACCAGAACTGCTTCCAAACAGGAAACAGCCCATCGACGGCGCAATTGAACACGCCAATCGACAGACCCAAGAGACAGGTCATACCAAAGCTGGTCAGAATCGGGCCGCCGTCTAGCGCAACGCGGGTATCGGTGACCGCGAGAAGGCTGGCGCAGATGACCAAAGTGACCAGGATTCCGGTCAGCGAATTTAACACAAAGCGCGCCAGCATGGCATCTACCCAGGTTACCGCCGGATACATCAGAAGGGCGCGCGAAAAGCTGATACTGCGCGCAATGGCTTTCGAGAGGCTTTGAAACAGGGTAAAGGGCAGAAACCCGGTCGCATAGAACAAGATGAAACTATTGCCGATCGGCGGCGATCTCAGCATCACTGAAAAGCCTATCGCCATGATCAAAATAACGCCCATCGGCTCAAGCAAGGCCCAAACATATCCCCCCGGAGAGCGTCCGTAGCGCGTTGCCATTTCCCGGATCATCAAGGCTGTCACGGCTTTACCTGTGGCAAAGCTGCGGTTGGTTCCATAGCCCGGCTGCTGGCCGGGCCTTTGGGCCTGACGTATGGGCGTGGGCGCCCGGGGGATGCCCGCATGCGGTGCAGAAGGCGGGTTCACAGGTCGGGTCATCAGGGTGCTGTCTCATACTGGTCAAGGGCCTGCCCATTATGGTAAACGGCGAAGGAATATCCAACAGGCTTTCTACAAGGCCATAAAGACCGAAGGCATATCGATGACCGAAGGCACAGGGGCCCCCGCAAAGCCGGTTCATCCGGCAGGCGGGGCGACAGCGCAAAAGCCGGGCCAGCAAGGTGCTCCGGCAGCACCATCCACGCCAAAAGGGCAGGGGAGGGCTGTGGCTGCAAAACCGCCAGCCCCCAAAATTGTGCCTGCGGCCCCGAATCCGGGAGCGGCCAACAGAGCAGGACCCAAAAAGCAACCGCCTGCAGCCCCCAAGGTGGCACCGCAGCCCGCCCAGAAACAGCCCGCCCAGAAACAGGCCCCCAAACCGGCCGCAAAATCGGCGTCCCAACCGGGAGAAAAGCCGGTCAAGCCTGTCGCGACCCGCACCCGTATGCGGCGGCGACACTGGGGCCTTGTCATGTCCTTTGTCGCGGTGGTCTTGGTGCCATTTTCCGTGGTGTGCTTTTACCTTTGGGCGATTGCCGCTGACCAATATGGGTCGGTCACCGGATTTACCGTGCGCAAAGAAGAGGGCGGAAATGCCTCTGAACTGCTGGGGGGCTTGTCGCAGCTCACAGGCTCCAACAGCGCGTCGGATGGTGATATCCTATATGAATTTGTCCTGAGCCAAAGTCTGGTGCAGGCGGTCGAAGCCGAAACCGGGCTGGTGGCGCATTACACCCAGCTTTGGCCCAAAGACCCGGTCTTTGCCCTATGGCCCGACCCCACCATCGAAGACCTTGAGTGGTATTGGCAGCGGATCGTCAAAGTGGCCTTTGATTCGGGATCGGGATTGATCGAGGTAAAGGTTTTGGCTTTCGAGCCGGAAAAAGCCCGACAAATCGCGCGGGTTATCGTGGACAAAAGCCAGGAGATGATCAACGCCCTGAACGTGCAGGCGCGCGAAGATTCCATGCGCTATGCGCGCAGCGATCTGGCCGAGGCGGTTGAGCGGCTGAAAATTGCACGAGAGGCTCTGACCGCGTTTCGCACCCGAACCCAGATTGTTGATCCCGAGGCGGATATTCAGGGCCGCATGGGGGTGATGAACAATCTTCAGCAACAACTGGCCGAGTCGCTGATTGAATATGATTTGCTCAGCGGGACGACCAATGCCGATGATCCGCGACTTGTCCAAGAAAGCCGCCGCATTCAGGTGATCCGGGACCGCATTGCCAGTGAACGCCAAAGTTTTGCTTCGGAAGGCCCCTCCGCCGGGACGGGGGCAGATGCCACCGGAGATGACTATCCCAGCCTGATTGCCGAATATGAAGGGTTGATTGTGGACCGGGAGTTTAGCGAAGAAACCTACCGCGCCGCATTGACGGCCTTGGGGCTTGCCCGCGCCAATGCCCAACGCCAAAGCCGCTATTTGGCCACCTATGTCCGGCCCACCTTGGCCGAAAGCAGCGAATACCCGCGCCGCAGCACCATCGCAGCACTGTTTGGTCTGTTTGTACTGCTGACCTGGTCGGTGCTGGCTTTGGTCTATTATTCGATCCGCGACAGGGCGTAACGATATGTTTCGTACTCTTAGGGGGCTGAACCGGGAAGGGGGGGTGCAATGATCCGTTTTGACCATCTCACCAAAAGCTTCCGGCTGCGCGGCGAACGCAAGCTGGTGATCGACGATCTGGATATAACCTTGCCCTCGGGCCAGTCGCTGGCTCTGTTGGGGCGCAACGGGGCAGGAAAATCCACCTTGTTACGGATCATCGCTGGCACCATGCGCCCCGATAGCGGGCGGGTGATCAGCGATGGCTCTATCTCTTGGCCGGTGGGGTTTGCGGGATCGTTTCACGGCGAATTGACCGGCGCGCAAAATGTGCGCTTTATTGCGCGGATCTATGGTGTGGATACCGATGAGCTTGTGGATTTTGTTAAGGATTTTTCGGACATCGGCAAGCATTTCGACATGCCGGTGCGCAGCTATTCATCCGGGATGAAATCACGTCTGACTTTTGGGGCGTCAATGGGCATCCATTTTGACACCTATCTGGTGGATGAGGTGACGGCGGTGGGGGACGCGGCCTTTCGCGCCAAAAGCCGGCGGGTGTTTAACGAACGGATGAAAACATCCTCTGCAATTATGGTCAGTCATGAAATGGGGCAGATGCGCGAGTTTTGTGATGCCGGAGTGGTTTTGACCGGCGGCGAGCTTCTTTATTTCGACAATATCCACGAAGCCATTGAGGCCCATCTTGAAATCATCAGGATTGCGCAGGATGGTTGAAACTTGCCCTGCTTTGCTAAATAAGCCGCCTCATGTAGAAGAGGCCTAATATTTGTGCGTGCAATCCTGTCAAAACTTGGATCTCCGCGGCCCGCTCCGCACCGCTTTGTTATTTTAGGCCTCCCGCGCAGCGGCACGACCTATCTGACCACCTTGCTCAATGCACATCCGAAAATGTCCTGCACGGGAGAACAGTTTAATCCGCGGGCAGTGGTGGGTTTGGACGAACAGGACGACAGCTATGAAGCCGTTGTGGCAAACCGTGACGCCGATCCTGTGGGCTTTATGCAGCGCATCTTTGAAGAGCCGCATCCGCGGACGGTGAAATGGGCTGGCTTCAAGTTTATGCTGGGGCACAACATTTCGGTTTTTAAGGCGTTAGAGGCCGATCCCGATATCACGCTGGTCTATGTCTGGCGCGAAAACCGTCTTGCGCAGGTGACGTCTTTGATCAAAGCGGCCCAAAGCCAAAGATGGGCGCAGGGCAAAGAAGATAGCGCATACGTACAGGCAAAAATTAACGCCTCGCCGCGCCAGATCAGCCATCGCTGGCATGAACTGGCAATGACAGATTACTTGTTTTCCTCTTGGTTGGCGGCGCAGCCGCATCGCCAGATCAGCATCGAATATCGCGATATGTTTGCCCCCGGTTTCAACGGGAGGATTTGCGAGTTCTTCGGATTAAAGGAAGACCGCGACATGAAAAGCCCGCTGGTCAAACAGGGCAGCAATACGATTTTGGACCGGATCGAGGATCAAAAAGCGGTTCGGCACTATTTCAATACAATCGGGTACGGGCGCTGGCTTGAGGATGAATTGTGAAAATCCTCTATTACAACTGGGTTGACTACCTGGATGATGAAAACCGCGGTGGCGGTGTGTCTGTCTATCAACGCAATCTGGTGCGGGCTCTGGCTGGCCACTCCGATGTCAGCGTCGCCTTCTTTTCATCCGGAGTGGCTTATGACCTGCTGTCGCGCGTGCCGCGCTGGGACGTGGTCGATCAAGGCGATGCCTGCCCGCGCTATGTAATCGTCAATTCAGGGGTGATCGCCCCGGCGCATCACAGTTATGGTGATGGCGCTCAGTTGGATCATCCAGAGACAGCAGAAACGGTCTATGATTTGATTGATCAGACTGGCCCATACGATGTCTTGCATTTGAACAACCTCGAAGGCCTGCCGGTTTCGGTGCTTGAGGGGTTCAAGACGCGCTGGCCGCAGATGCGGATTGTTGTGTCTTTGCACAATTACTATCCGTTTTGCCCGCAGGTGAATTTTTGGCACCAAGAGCGGATCAGCTGCACCGGATTTGATGAGGGGCGCAATTGCGTGCACTGTTTGCCGGCCCGTCATAACCAGCGCAATCTGCAACTGGCGGCGGGGCTGAGCTGCCAGCTCAAATCAATGGGGTTAAAGCCGGGCAGTTGGGCGTTTGATGTGGCGTTGTTCTGGTCGTTGCGCTTTGGGGCCAAGACGGCGCTTTTGGCGCGTAGGCTGCGCGGTGTCCCGCGGCGGATGCGCAGGCAGAGCCTTGGCAGCACCCCCGGTACGCTTGAGGTGGTGGCCCGCCCTGATGGTACGCCTTTTGCTAGCCGGCGGGCGCAGATGGTGGCGGCGCTGAACGGATTTTGCGACAGTGTGCTGTGCGTTTCGGATGCGGTGCGCACACTGGCCGTGGCGCATGG
Source organism: Pelagimonas varians (assembly GCF_003208435.1). GTDB lineage: Bacteria > Pseudomonadota > Alphaproteobacteria > Rhodobacterales > Rhodobacteraceae > Pelagimonas > Pelagimonas varians. The sequence goes on from NZ_QKMF01000025.1 coordinate 33,285, forward strand.
AATAGACCCGAAGCTTGCCCATACCAGCTATATCGGCTCGCCCGAGTCCGCACGTTTTGCCCAAACGGTCCCCCGCGCGGTGCCGCAATCGGGTGACAGTGTTCTGACCTTGGGCTATCTGGGCTATATGCGCCGCGACAAAGGCTTTTATTTTTTGCTGCAAGCGCTGGAAACCCTGCCGCCGGATTTGGCCGGACGGGTGCGGGTGGTGATTGCCGCGCGGCGCGGTGACAAGGCGACCATGGGCCGTGTCGCAGCCTTGGGCAGCCATCTGAGCGAAGTCGATTACGCCAACGGGTATGGCCATGACGATCTGGACCGGTTGTTGGCGCAGGTCGATGTCGGGCTGGTTCCGGTATTGTGGCACGACAACCTGCCACAGGTGGCGTTAGAAATGCATGCCCGCCACATTCCATTGCTCTGCGCCGATATGGGCGGGGCTCAGGAGCTGGGCAACTGTCCGGAAATGGTGTTTCCCGCCGGCAACATAGAGGCCTTTCATGCCCGGATTGCGGCGCTGCTGGACGGGAGCGTCGATTTTGACGGCTACTGGCAAGGGGCCCGTCCACCCACGGGTATGCCAGCCCATATCGACGGGTTGTTGCCACACTATCGCGGCTAGGCCGCCCTTTTGGTCAGGTCTGTAGCCGCTGTTTGACAAACGGGCTTTGGTGCCACGGCACAGAGAGTTCCGGGTCATGGATCTGGCTGCGCGCCTCCGACGTCAGTGTCAGATACTTCTTGTATTCCGCCGCATCCCCCCAGTGCTGGCCGCGGGCGACTTCGGCCTTGGCTTTGGCGCGGAAGGCGGCATTGTACTTGAAATGGCCAAAGATCAGCTCGCGTTTGGCCACCTGTGCATCTGCGATGAAATGCAGACCCGCCGACAAATGCATAAACGGATGATAGCGCAGCAGCGCCAGCTTTTGGGCCACAAACAGATTGGGCGTTGAGCCGGGGATCAAACGGTGGCGTAGCGCGGATGTCCAAGCCGGTGCATCGCAATAGGGGCCGCGCATCAGGCAATGATCTAGAAACGGATCGCGATCGGCAAAGCCCGCTTCGGCAAAGGGGTCGCCGCTGGCAAAATCTGCGGCCTCAAGCGGCCCTTCGGGATACATATCAAGCATAAAGATCCGCACGGCTTCGGCGCTGTCAAGATCCGGGGATTTTAGCAAATCAGGCAAGGTTTGGGTCTGGTTTTCCTGCCAGACCAGCAATTCATCCGCATCGGCAACCAGCGACCATTTGTGCATGCGAAAGGCGGCCATCATCGCCTGTTGCCAGCCGACGCCATAAGCCGATTTGTTGTAGTCGGTATCAACAGAAAACAGCGCGACATCGGGTTGCTGCGCCAGATATTCCAAGGTGCCGTCATCAGAACAATTGTCTGCAATCAAAAACGCAGTCACGCCAAGGCGGCGATAATGGGCCAGAAAATGCGGCAGCATGAACATCTCATTGCGCATGCAGGCAACCACCGCAACGTCGGCGTCGCGGGCGGCCTGGACTGTCGCCTCGGAGCTGATGAGTTCCAGCGCGTTGCTTTGAAACCCCAGACGGGCCGCTTGAAAGCTGGGCCAAATTTTGGGGGGACGCAAATCATTGGTTTTGAGCTGCGCCATCGCCCCGGCCAGATCGTGGTGGTTATCAAGGTGTGCCAATTGCAGTGGCGCGGCCTGAGACGGCAAAAAGCTGTTGAGCCATGTCGCGACCGGGATCGCATCCTTGTGCGAGCGGCGGCGCACCGAGGTCAGGTAATCTTCGTCAGAGACATGGATACTGCGCAGGGCCAGCAGATCGCCCAGCATTTTGTCTTCCATAAAGGAGGCGGCAATAATCTGTTGTCCCGATGCGCTTTGGGCAGCATCCAGCGCGGCCTTCATCGCAGTCCGGCTGAGGGCATAGCCCGAACCGCCATCCGCATAAGACGAGGGCTCTGGTGACTTATCCAGCTCGAAGCGCCCGCGGTCCGACGTGGATTTCACTTGGTGCCAAGCACGGTCCAACTGACCCGGAGCGCGTTCTAGGCGGCGGCCGTAATAGTGGCTTTTGCGGTAGCTGAGAGATTGGAAAAACAACGGGGCATTGAGAAAACAATCATCGTCGATTTTCAGCATATGCGCGTAGGGGGTGTTGTCATGCACCCATTTGATTGCGGCCAATGTCTTTTGCGGCAGGCCTTCGTAATCGTCGGGGGCCTCAAGATGCACCACATCGCCGCGCAATTGCCCGTCTCCATCGCCGACAACCACCACATAGGGAATGCCCAGATCCTTGAGCATCGTCAGCCAGCTGGCACGCAGGGCAGGGATGCGGTCATCAAGATAGGCGCGGCAGGAAAAAACCGTGACAACCGTATCATACAGGGGCGAAGCCGGAGCGCAGGGCAGCAGATCTTGGGCGAAAGGCGGGGCTTCCAGTTCCAGACACAGGCGCTTTGCATCTTGATCGGGGTGCCCCGCAAGCCGCGCCAAAGGCGAGACAAGCGCCGACGCATGGGGCAGTTCGCGCCGGGCGAGGGCGGGGACATTTGCGATCTGCGCATCGATCCATTGGGCAATCGGGCCGCTGGGTTGGCCCTGATCTAGACGGATCGCCAGCAAGCTGAGCCCAAGGCCGATCCCGAGGAAGCCTTGATCGATCCCGCTGAGCGGTTCAAACGTTTGCAACAGCGCGCTGTCTGATCCGGTTTCGGGGGATTTCTGCGCGGCTTCGATGCGCCGCGCGGCGCTGTGTTGGCAATCCAAGTGAGGCGCGCGCGTCACCAATGGATAGAGATCGGCGATCCCGTCGCGGGCCAGATCCATCAAGGCAGGATCGATCGGGGGGCTGGATGGGAAGGCCAGATGCCGGATCGCGGCGCCTGCGGGGTCTTTGGGGCCAGCCAACAGCGGGGCCGTCGGGCCGGTGCTGCTGGTCGGGCCAAGCAATTCAACACGCAAGCGGGCCGCTTCAAGACTGCCTTCCGCCTCGAAAAAGCATAGGGCGCGGTCGATTTCCGCCAGATTGGATGTGCCTGCCTTGGCTTCAAGAATGGTGTTGAAATAGTGATGCGCCTGAGCCAGGTGCGCAGGAACAGAGCCTGTTTCATCGATCATCTGCCAGAATGTCCGCGACAGACCATAGATGCCAAGACAGAATTTATGCACATCGCGGTGCATCTTGTCGGTACGTTTCAAATCGGTGACCAGCCAGACTGCGCTGCGCGTCATCTCGCGGCAATGGGTGCGGCCCCAATAGGTTTCGGCTTGGCCGCGGACCAGCGCCATCCATGAAAACAGCATACCATCGCGCAGGCTATCGGGCACCCCCGATAGCGTTTGTGCGCGCCGCATGGCCCAAGACACCGGCGGTGTCAAAATCCAGCCCTCATCGCTGCGTTTTGCCAGATCCTGCGCGGCCTCTTCGAGGGCGTCATAATCGCCGTTCAACAGCATAAACGGCAACATCGCCGATAGGCTCCAGACATCGCCGCCCGGCGCAGGGGTGTAGTTGTTTACACCAGCGGCGCGGGCCTGATCATAGAGAACTTCAAAGGTCTGGCCCTGGCTGCAAAACACTTCGGACAGGTTGAGATACAAAAGTTTCAGACTGTCTTTTGGCAGCGCTATATCGGCCAGGGTCTGGGCTGGATCCACAGGCGGGTGCGCGCTTTGACTTTGTGAAAAACGGGTCAGGGCCACATTGATCTGCGCCGTGACAGGATCGGGCTTTGCCAAAGCCTCTTCGACAATTGGTATATGGTCTTGGGTCGGGGCCGCTGCGGGCCGTTGGAGATAATCCGAAAGGCCAAGCCCGTGTGACAAGGTGTCGACAGCGTATTGTGTGGCTTTGGGCAAAAGCGGCAAGAGATTGCCCAGTTGCACATGTTCCAACACCAGTGCAGCCAATGCAGCATCCTGTTTTGCCAATCCCTGATCGCAGACCGTCACAATCCGGTCGGCCATGTCTTGGCGGCTAAGCGATAGGGCGCTGCCACCTGAGAGCGAGAATGTGACTTTGTCTTTACCGGTTGCCCATATCTTTCCCGATGGCTGTGCCACCAGTCCGGCTTGATGGCCGCTGAAAGTGGCTTCGGTTACCAGCATCGGCACACCGTCATGATCAAGCGTTTGACCCTGCGCAGATTGCGCCGCGCGCAGCATCAAACGCGGGTCCAGCGCCAGTTCCTTTGTGGGCTTTTGCGGAATGATGTCGGTGGGGTTGATCCCGACTTCGGGCGAAAAATGGGTGATCTTGTCCAAAGAGGCAAAACCGCTGCGCCGCCAAAGGCGCCGCTGGGTGAGATGAAACACCTCTTGTCCGTCAACAAGAACGCGGACTGTCGGCCGTGCAATATCGATTTGAACAACATGGCCCTGCCGGCTGAGGGCAAAGGGTTTGATACGCTCTGCCCGCCAACGCCCGTCTGTGTGGCTGTCATTGCAAATAATTCTCTGTTCTTTCAGGCGAAACGACAGATGCAACGGAATGTGCGGTCCCTTTTTGATGTTAAAATCGAGATTGGCAAAATCGGCTTGCTGAAAATCGACGCGAAACTTCAAACAGGCATGGGTGTGGACAGGAAAGAGATACTTGGGCGGTGATTTGGTCTTGGCGGGTTTCGCAGGGTGGGGCACCAGCGCAGGCAGCCCAAGCAGGCTTTGCGGGTTCAGGATCTTGGCCAGACGCGGGCCGATATTGGGGTCAAATCCGGCGGGATCCACATGGGGACCGGAAAAGCCGCGCAACAGGCTGTTGGCGCTCATGGTGGCCAGTGACAGGGTTTTTCGTGGGCCAGAGGCGGGTAGGGCAGTGTCGATATGGTGGCGCAGGACACGGGCATAAAGCCGCTTTTGCCAACCCAGCGGCAGGATGCCTGTGGCGCTGGCGGGCAGGGCGCGCAGCATGGACTTATAGGTTAGGCTTGCTGACACTGCACGCGGGGGCGGCGCGTCAAATGCGGCGATTGCGGTGGTCGGCCAGGCCACATAGGCCCCACGCTTGGCCACCAGCATCGCGGCAAGGCCAAAGCCCCAATCCGGACCAACGCCGGTTTTCGCGCGGGGGCGTGAGGCAAATTTCAGACCCTGTTCCGCCAAAAAAGACCGTTTGAACAGCTTGGTTTGTAGATGGGGACCGGCGCGTAAAGCTTGCGCAGCGGTGATCTGTTCGGGGGCGGCAATGTCAGGATCACCCGGTTGCCATGGCGCATCCAACAACCCGGATTCCACCGGTGCATCCGGCCCTGTTCCCATTCGAAATGCGGATTGGGTGACGTCGGCGTCATGGCGCAGTGCGGTCTCAACCCAGTCGGATAAGGCGGCCGGGTGCAGCACATCTCCGGCGGTTAGGAAATGCACATAGAGCCCCTGCGCCAGATCAAGGCCAGCTTGTAATAGGTTGTTTTTGAAAGGAGGTTGAGCCAAATGGATCTGGGCCAAAGGCGTGTCCCTGGCGGCGTTTCTGGCGGTTTGCGCGGCTTTTTCACCCTCACAGATCACCAGGATTTCGCGGCCGGGACCAAATTGCGTGGTCAGGCTGTGCAGCGTGTCTTGCAAAGCCTTTGGACCGGTCGCGTTTGCGGTGCAGGGAACAACCACACTCAGCGGCAGTTGGCCAGAGATCTCAAGGCCCCATGCGCGGGCAATGTCAGGGTCCCAATCGGCACTATAGGTCAGGCCCTGATCGTTGAGAAAATCGACCGTAGCCGCCACAAAGCGGGATCGGCGGACGGGATCTTTGAGGGCGGTGCTGCGCTCGAAACTCAGGCGCGATACCATGCGGGCCATGGCTTGGGCACCGCCGGGTCTGGAGCTGGCGTGCATCAGCTGTGACATGTCGCGCAGCACATCGAATTGCTCGAACACCCGGTCACTGTCTTGGGTGGTGATTTGGCCGATGCGGCCTTGGGTTTGCAAATAGAGCGGCTGTGGCAGGTGCAAGATATGATCGGTCCGATCAGCAGCCCTTAGAAAAAACCCGTGGTCTTCGAACCAAAGTCCTTCGTCAAAGCGCAAATCTTCGATCAAGGCGCGGCGATAGAGCTTGTTCCACGCCGAGGGGAAATGGCGCACCACATCGGACCAGTCATGAAAGGCGAAACGCTGCGGTGTGTGGTGCAAAGACAGGTCTGCGCTGCCGTGAATGGCGGAATGGGTGGTGCCATTGCCATCTGGAAAACACGACTGGATCCCGCAGGCCACCCAATCCGCACCGCTGTCCTGCAAGGCCTGCCAAAGCTGGGCCAGATAGTCCGGCATCACCCGGTCATCCCCGTCCACAAAAGCAATGCAGCCCCCGCGGGCATGGTCCAATCCGGTATTGCGCGCGCCGGACAATCCGCGATTTTCTTGAACGATCACCTCAAAGCGCGGATCACCGGCGATGGCGCTTCGGGCGATTGCGGCGCTGTCATCGGTGGACCCGTCATCAATCACAATGACTTCGAAATTTTCAAAGGTCTGACTGCGCAGACTGTGTAGGCAGGCAGCGATGTGACCCGTGACGTTATAGACCGGAACAATCACCGATATGGAAACAGATGGTGTCAGGGCGGTTTGGCCGGAACGCGTCAGTGTCATGAGATCTCTGCAGTAAGTTAACGCGGTTGTACCGCGAGTTGTGGGGCTTTGCACGAGGGGAAAGCGCGGCTTGTCGGCAGAGGGGCTAGATGCTACCAGATTTGCCAACAATGCAGGTAGGATAGGTCACGTGAGTTCCCCGTATATCATCTGGACGTTGCGCCGCACCGGCGGCACCACACTCGCAGGGCTTTTGGCAGTCTTGTCAGAACATTCTGGCGTTCAACACGAACCTTTTAACCCCGAGCGGGTATTTGGCGCGGTCACGAAAGGCTGGTTTGAACACAAGGATGAGGATCTCTTGCGGGCAGATCTAAAGCGGGTTCTGGCGAAACGTCCTTTGATCAAGCATTGTTTTGAATTGCTGCCTGATCCGTTCAACCGGCTGTTGCTCGAGGTCTCGACCGAGCTTGGCTATGTGCAGATCGTGCTGGACCGCGAAGCCGAGGTCGACCGGATTTTGTCATTGGAATTGGCCCGGCTGACCGGAGCGTGGGGTAAACAAGAGGCCTGGAAAGTGTTTCAGGATTTGCAGAACGGCACAGCGCAGGCTGCGCCGTTTGACGCGCCGGGTGCGGTGGCGCACCTAAAAGTCTGTCAGACCTACCGGCACAAGATAAAGACGTTGATGGATGATCACGGTATCACACCGTTTGTGGTCTATTTTGAACAGGTCTATGCGGACCCTCAAAAGGGGCGCCAAAAGGTGGCAGACCTGTTGGATTTCTTGGGTATAAATCCGGCGGATCACGGCAACTACAACGCCTTGCTCACCGTTGCCTTGACGCAAAAGGGCCAAAAATCGGGTCGGATTTTGGATTTTGTGCCCAATCTCGATACCACGCGTATCCAGCTTGAAGAGGCGCTCGGGGATGCACCGTTCCGGTTCTGAACCAAGATCTGCGCGTATGGCCGCTTTTGCGAACGGGATCTTTGGAAAACAGCCATTGTTTTTGGTGGAAGCGGCCGTTTTCGCCGGTGATAGATAACCATGAGTTTCGGCTGGCGCGGTGTCTCAGATAGAAGTTCGATCTTGCTTTTTTCGCCGCACAGGGGCGCTGTGTGCGTGCGTCAGCGGTCAATGGGTTAGTCCAAAATTGTCGGGAGTTTGCAATGCAGCGGCATGTAAATCTATTTGAGCCACTCGAACTGCCCTGCGGTGCCGTCCTTAAGAACCGTATCGCAAAATCGGCCATGTCGGATTCGTTGGGGGATGGAACGGGGCATCCGACAGCAGAGCAGATAAACCTTTACCTGCGATGGGCAGAAGGTGGGGTGGCGGTATCCATTGTCGGCGAGGTTCAGGGCAATCCCGGCTACGCGGAGAAACCCGGCAATCTCGTGCTCAACGAGATGTCCGACCTCAAGAGCTTTCGGAAATTGGCCGAAAATGGCGGCAGCAACGGTGCCCTTCTTTGGGTGCAACTCGGTCATGCCGGAGCGCTCTCCTACGCTCCGACGAGCAATCCAAAGGGACCAAGTGCGCTTGATGTGCCGGGTTTGCGCTGCGCTGAAATGAGCGACGACGAAATCCACCAAGTCCCCAAGGAATTCGCGCGGACAGCACGCCTCGCTCAACAGGCCGGTTTTGGCGGAGTAGAGGTTCACGCGGCGCACGGGTTCTTGCTTAGCCAGTTCTTGTCACCGTTGTTCAACAAACGCTGTGACAATTACGGTGGCCCAATCCAGAACCGCATGCGGCTTCTATTGGCCTCCATAGACGCGATCCGTGCCGCAGTCGGGCCGTATTTTCCGATTGCTGTAAAACTGAACTCCTCCGATCTTCTCGAAGGAGGGTTCGCCGAGGATGAGGCGCTTCAGGTTGTTGCCGCGCTCGATCAGTCTTCGGTCGATTTGATCGACATCAGCGGCGGAACCTACTTTCCCGGAGCAAAATCCGCTTCTGACGGGTCGGGGCACGGCCCCTATTTCATTCAGTTCGCCAAGCGCGCACGTAAGTTGACCTCCAAGCCTCTTATGCTGACCGGCGGTTTCAAGACACGTGAACAGGCCGATGAGGCGGTCACAAGTGGGGCTGTTGATATTGTCGGTCTCGCCCGTGCGCTGGTGCTTGAGCCTTCATTGCCAAATTACTGGATGAAGAACCGGTTGCGCGAACCTGCGTTTCCAAGGTTCGCAGAGGCTCCGGAGGGCGGCGTGACCGCGTGGTACACAATGCGGTTGACCGAGATCGGGGCGGACGAAGAAGTGCCAGAGTTTGGAGATTTGATGCTGGCCGTGCGGGATTACGATGCAAGGGATGGCGCACGGGCGGAAATCTGGCGAAGCCACTTCGGCAACGATACTGTGGCCCTAAAGTGATGTCTATTGGAGCCAGAAATCGTTTCTTTTCTCGTCGGCCAGCCCCCCTTGTCAGACCCTATCGGTCAAAAACGGTCGTTTTTGACCCTTGCGCCCTGCCGGCCTGTTTTCAGGACACTTCTGAGGCTCAAAAACCCGGGTCAAAACAGATTGTGTTTTGAACCGTTTTTGATACCGTCCAAACATGATTATTGGATATGCACGTGTCTCGACAGCGGACCAAAACCTTGATGCCCAAATCACGGCTTTGACAGAAGCCGGTGCGGAGCGCATTTTCGCGGACAAGATCAGCGGAGCAAAAAGATCACGCCCTGAGCTTGATCGACTTTTGGACCAACTCAGACCGGATGATGTGGTTCTGGTGACCAAGTATGACCGCCTTGCGCGTTCTCTGGTCGATCTTTTGGACATCGTGGCCCAGATCGAAACCGTGCAGGCGGGGTTCAGATCCCTTGCCGAAGATATTGACACAACCACACCAGCGGGGCGTCTGATTTTCCACGTATTTGCATCCATCGCCCAGTTCGAGCGTGAACGCATCCGGGAACGGACGATGGAGGGGCTCAAGGCGGCTAGAGCAAAGGGCCGCGTCGGGGGGCGCCCCCCCGCCCTATCAGCGGATCAGAAAGCTGAAGTGCTGCGGTTAAAAAGCGAGGGGCGGGCGATGAAGGACATCGCAAATTTGTTCAAGGTGAGCTTGGCGACGGTAAAACGGGTGTAGCAAAATACCCTTCAATCCGGATCACATAAGTCCTGACCTACGCCAAAGCTTGCTCATTCATAACGGGAGTTTGAGGGGCCGGTTTTAGACCAGCCCGCCCTGCGCGGAGTCCTCAAATTGCTCAAGCGCCTAATGCGCTTGAGCAAAGTTGAAGCATCGCGCGTCCCTATCCGAGGCTGTCTTGCAGCTTTTTCAGGTGCGTCTGAACGAGAGACTGGGCAATTCCGGCGCTGGGGCCTTCGGCATAGCAGCGGCATTCGGGGGCATTTCCCGATGGGCGCAGATGCACCACAGCGCCGCTGGTGAATGTGACCCGCAGCCCGTCTGTGGTATCAATCCCCTGTTCGGCTCCCGCCTCAAAGAACGCGGCGCGCGCGGCGGCGTCTTGGGTCAATTGCGCGATAAAGCTGTTTGAGACCTCGGTCGGGATGCCAGCGATACGGTCTGCAGCGGTGAAACAGGCCGGGAGCGTTGCAACCAGATCAGCGAGACTTTGTCCGGCGGCCTTTGCGGCAGCCAAAGGCGCAATGATCGGCAGAAGGCAATCGCGGGTCATCAGGGGTGCCAGCGTGCCAGCTACTCCTTCGGCGTCAAAGCCTAAAAGGAATCCGCCATTGGCTTCATATCCCACCACCTTGGCTGCCGGATCGGCGGTCAGCGTGCTTTCCATTGCAGCGATCACATAGGGGGATCCGATGCGGGTCAGATGTACGGTTGCAAAATCATCCATCCCCAAGACCATCGAGTTCGACGAAACCGGCGTACAAAGGACCGTGGCGCCAAGACTGCGGGCCGTCAGCGCGCCCAGAACATCCCCCAAAACCACGGTGCCGGATTTATCGGCCACCATCGGCCGGTCCGCATCGCCATCGGTCGAGATCAGCGCATCAAGGTTATGCTCTGTGCACCAGCCAGCCAGCATGCCACGGGTTTGCGGGTCCAGCGCTTCGGTGTCGACAGGGATAAAGACATCAGAGCGGGCAAGCGCGACTGGCTCGGCGCCAAGGGCCTTGATCACGTCAACCATCAGGTCACGCGCAACGGAGCTGTGTTGATAGATGCCGATGCGCAACCCGGCCAGAGCCGCTGGGCCAAAGCCCGTCACATAGCGCGCCAGATAGGCGGTGACTGCAGCTGATCCATCCGCCTCGGCGGCATCCAATCCGGCGCTGTCACGGCCCAAATGCGCCCCAATGGCGATTTCGTCCTCTTTGGAAATCTCGCCGTTGGGGACGTAGAATTTAAGACCGTTGCGGTCTGCGGGGATATGGCTTCCGGTGACCATCAAAGCCGCCTGCCCTGCATGCAAAGACGAGAGCGCAAGAGCAGGGGTTGCCAGCGCGCCGCAATCGATCACATCAACGCCTTCAGCGAGGGCTGTGCGGGCCACAACGGCGGCAATGTCGGGGGACGAGGGGCGTAGATCCCGCCCCAGATGCAAAGCGCCGCCATGCGGACAGGCGGCCAAAAATGCGCGGGTGTAATCGGCGACAAGGTCGTCAGTCAGTTCAGTCACAAGGCCGCGTAATCCGCTGGTGCCAAATTTGGGGGGCATGGAGCGTCTCCGATAAAGAATGGGGCGCGCTGAGGCACCGTAAATACGTGGGTCTTGTGCCGCACAGCGACGCGGCACTCAAGGGGCGCGCAGAACTTAAGGGGCCAAGATCGGAAGTGCGTCTAGCGTATGAAGGGCGGGCACAAGCCGATCCAGGCATTTTTTGCGGCGGATATCGTGAGGGTTTGACCGGCACGGTTGGCAGGCAGCGCAATGCGCCGCCAAGATTGCGGGGCCCACGATCCGGCATTTGCGGACTGGATGTCTTCTACCTCAAGGATGCAGATATCTTTTCCCTCCTGCGCGACGCTGATCTGGCCATAGCTTTTCTGCGTCACGCCCAGCATCAGCTCAGTGGCGGGGGCATCAAGGGTGAAGGACGCGGTTTCGGTTTGTCGCAGCCCGTAAAAGGCTGTCCCAACCGGATCGCGAAAGGCGCGGGTTTCTTGAGGGCCTGACAGTTTGGGAAAGCGTACAGGCGGCGGCGGAGTGCCGGAGTTCTTGACCAAGATCCCTTCAAGCCAATAGCGCGCAAACAGTGGCGGCAACGGCGCTTGGTGCACTCCGGTGGCGGTCAGTTGGGCAAAATCATCAAGGTTTCGCGGTTCGAACCAGCGCAAAGGATAGAGATTCATCATCGGTTCGGACCAATTGTCCAATAGCAGATGCTGGGCCAGTTGATCGGGCGGCGCGATGGCAAGGTCAAATTCCTCAAACCCCACATGCTGCCCGTTGCGATATAATCCCAGCTCTACGGTCTCTTCTGATCGCACACGGGTGCGCCAGCTTTCATGAGCTGACCTGTCGATAAATTCCTGAGCCAATTCAGGTGGCATCATGTGAAAATAGGGCAGTTTGGTCGAATGGTAGTCGATTGGTGCAATGCGGTTCGGGGCTTCGCCAAAGTACAACAAGCCATTTTCCGGCAGCATGTCCCAACACAGGCGCAGCGTTGCCAAACGTTCGGCGACGGTCAGATGTTCCAGCACCGCATATAAAAAGATAACATCAAACTGCTCTGCCGCCAGAACTTCGGGCAGATCATCGGCCGCTTGCAGGCGTATATCGGCATTGTTGATGTTCAAGGCGCGGGCATTTTCACGGCCCAGCTCAAGCGCATGGGCATCCAGATCAATTCCGACGTAGCGGTCAAACAACGGGGCCAGCGCGCAGAGTTTAGGGCCCTCGCCGCAGCCAATTTCCAGCGCGCGTAACTGGTTCAGCGGCCGGCCGGATTGGCGCAGTTGTGGCACAATAAAGCGTGTGGCCTGTTGATAGCGCTGCTGGAACTTTTTTCCCCCATGTGACCCACCCATATCCGCACCCGTTCCCCGTGTCCTGCACGCAGGTTCTTAACAACGCAAAGAGGGGGAGGACAAGGAGTCGGTCCTCGCAGATCAGGAAAACAAGAAATCATCCGACGAAATTGTGGACCGATCTACCCCATCCAGAAGGATCTCTCCTCCCCCCGCGATGTGCACAAGGGTGCCATCGTTTGTGGCCTCAATCGTCAAGGCCCGATAAGAAGAGGCAGGTCCATTTATGCGGATATGATCAATGCCGTTTTCGAAGTCACCGATCACATCATTGCCCGGGTTTGCATAAAAGACAAAGGTATCGGCACCCGCGCCCCCCCACAGCCGGTCATTGCCACCGCCGCCCGACAAGATGTCATCGCCGGTGCCGCCGTACAGGGTGTCATTGCCAACGTCGCCAGCCAGCGTGTCATTGCCCGCGCCGCCATAGCCCAGATCATTGCCGACATTGCCCCAAACCCCGTCATTGCCATTTTCGCCATATAGGGTGTCATCACCGGAATAGCCGCCGACGTTGTCATTGCCATCTCCGCCGTATTGCAAATCGCCCTCGCCGCCGCCCCAGACGATGTCATTGCCGGTGCCGCCGTGCAAAGTATCGACGCCGGTGCCTCCGCCCATCATATCGTCGCCCGCGCCGCCCCAAAGATCATCATTGCCTGCGGAACCCCACAGCTCATCTTGGCCATCACCACCAAGCAAAATGTCGTTGCCTGCGCCGCCGCCCAGTGTATCGCTTTGGCTGCCGCCATCCATCCAGTCGTCGCCATCGCCGCCCCATAGCGCATCAGCTCCGGTTTCTGCGCGCAAAGAGTCATTGCCGTCCTCGCCGAAGAGAACATCATCCCCGGCCCCGCCATTGCCCGAGTCGTTGCCA
>NZ_QKMF01000026.1 GCF_003208435.1 Pelagimonas varians
CGGCCCCATCGCAAAACCCGCGGGTGCCGCCTGCACCAGTGAGTAGCTCTGGCTGTCGCCCGTATCCACATCCGTCGCAGACATCTGACCGGACATTTGCGTCCCATCCTCCGTCGCAGACGCCGACGCAGCGCTCAGAACAGGCGCGTCATTCGTGCCCGTGATCGTAACCTCGATCTGATGGGTTGTGCCGTCGACAGACGCAACACGGTACGTTGCATGCCCAACTTGACCCTCTGCCAGTTGTTGAATTTGCGAGTTGCTGTTGTTTACCACATAGCTCCAGCTGCCAGCGGAAGTGATGTGCAGATTGCCGCCGAACGGGTCTGAAACAGCGTGCTCGCCAAACTGGCTATATTGGAAGTGCTCCTGAGCCGCGCCATCTGGATCGCTCACAGACAGCATGCCATTGATGACGATTCTTCCTGCGACATGATCCTCTGTCGCCGAACCCGTATCCGTACCAGTGATCACGGCTGAATCTTTGACAGCCGCAAGCGTGGTTGACGCGCCTGTATGTGTCACGCCACTGTGCGCATCTTTCACATCATAGTTAAAATGCACCGCCCCGTTGTAATCATGCTCGGGCGTGAAGGTGAATGTTCCGTTGCCGTTGTCCAAAATGGACCCGTGGTCCGACCTCAGGTTCGCAATGCTCAGCGTACCGGCATCATTTTTATCGACATCAACTGAGTTCTGTAAAAGTTGCGCCGTGGTCAGCGTTTGTCGCGTATCCTCTGTCCCGCCAGGCAGGACAACCTCAGAGGAACAATACGGCCGATCATTGCTGCCATGAATCGTAATCACGATGTCATGCGGTGTGCCGTCTTTGGCGTGTACAGTGATCGTATCCGTAAGGGTCTGACTCTCGCCGAGTTGATCAATTGCAGTGCCATGCGTCGTTGCGAAACCACCTTTACCAATGTTGCCAGCATTGCCAAGGTAATGCCATGCTCCGTTCGCCTGCAGCAATAGGTCGCCATATTTGCCGCTGTAGTTGTACCCAACCCCATGCGTATCAAAGGAATTTTCGCCCGCATCTGGATCGATGATTGTTAGTTGTCCATCGACATACAGCGGTGCCTGAACAAGGTGCGCTATTCCAGGCTGTGCATAATCCGGGGACATATTAACGCCGGCAGCGTTTTCAATCACAGACCCCGTATCAACGCCACCGATGATGGCGGCATCGCCGGTTGCGGTCAACGCGAGGGACGCGGTCTGCGAAGCGGTCCCTCCTTGGCCGTCCGTGACAGAGTAGCTCAGGGCGACAGGTCCGTTGTAATTGGCGTCCGGTGTGAAGGTGAAACCGGTGGCCGCGTCGCCGGAGATGCTGCCATGGCTCGCGCTGAGGCCGGTGACCGACAGCGTGTCGCCGGTATCGATGTCGGTGGCATGTTCCAGGAGCTGCGCCGCGGTGATCTGCACCGGCTTGTCCTCGGTACCGCCTGGCAAACTCACAGGACCGCTCACCACGGGGCCGTCATTTGTCCCCGTCACCGTGATCACGAGGTTCTGCGTATCCGTCTCACCGGCACTGTCGGTTACTGTCACAGGGACCGTGATCTGCTGCGTCGCGTTGGCCGTAAGGTGCTGATAGGCTGCATCCGTCGGGTCAAAACTCCAGGAACCGTCCGCGCTCAGAGTGAAGCCCGCCGGCGCTGCCTGACCCAGAGAGTAGGCCTGAGTGTCACCATGATCAACATCGGTCGCCGACATTTGGCCAGACGCAATTTTCCCATCTTCGGTCGCCGAGGCCGTTGCCGCACTTAGAACAGGGGTATCATTCGTCCCGTGTATGGTTATATGAATCTGGTGCGTCGTTCCGTCTGTCGAGCGAACCCGATATGTGGCGTGTCCATCCTCGCCTGCTGCCAACTGTTGAATGGCCGCATTGCTGTTATACGTCACATAGCTCCAACCGCCCGCGGAATCGATGTGAAGATTGCCGCCAAACGGGTCGGAGACAGCCGTTTCACCGAACTGGCTGTATTGGAAATGCTCTTGCGAGGGGCCGTCAGGATCGCTCACCGAGAGCAGCCCATTGATAACGATCCGACCTTGCACATGATCTTCGGTGGCAGCGCCGGTGTCCGTCCCTGTGATCACCGCGACGTCGCCGACAGCGGCCAGACTCGTCGTGGCCCCCGTATGCGTCACCCCACCATGGGCATCTTTGACGTCATAGGTGAAGTGGACCGTGCCGTTGTAGTCCTTCTCTGGCGTGAATATGTAGGTACCGTCCTTGTTGTCCAGTATAGAACCGTGATCCGGATGCAGGTTGGCAATGGCCAGCTTGCCGGCGTCGTTGGCATCCACGTCGACCGTGTTCCCGACCAACTGCGCAGAGGTAAGCGTCTGGCGCGTGTCCTCGGTGCCGGGGCGCAACACGACCTCGGACGAGCAATAGGGCCGGTCATTGCTGCCATGGATCGTGATCACGATGTCATGGGGGGTACCGTCCTTGGAGTGTACCGTGATCGTGTCGGTCAGCGTCTCACCGTCGCCCAACTGGTCAATCGCAGTGCCTCGCGTAGTGGGCCGTCCACCGACAAACCGCAAGCCACCGGCGTCCGCATTATAATGCCAGGACCCATCAGGGTTCAGAAGAAGATCACCGAACTGGCCTTGATAATTGAACCCAATTCCTTTGCCGTCAAACTCGGCTTCTCCCGCGTCAGGATCGATGATAGTCAACTGGCCGTCGACTTTCAGCGTCGCCTTATTAAGATAAGCCATGCCGGGTTGGGCATAATCAGGTGACATATCCTGACCTGCGGTTCCTTCGGTCACGCTTCCGGTATCCACACCGCCGATCACCGCCGCATCGCCGGTCGCGGCCAGTGTCAGAGCGGCCGTTTGTGCAACCGGTCCACCATGCCCATCCGTGACCTGATAGCTCAGGGCGACAGGTCCGTTGTAATTGGCGTCCGGTGTGAAGGTGAAACCGGTGGCCGCGTCGCCGGAGATGCTGCCATGGCTCGCGCTGAGGCCGGTGACCGACAGCGTGTCGCCGGTATCGATGTCGGTGGCATGTTCCAGGAGCTGCGCCGCGGTGATCTGCACCGGCTTGTCCTCGGTGCCGCCGGGCAGGGCAACCGGGCCACTGACGGCCGGGCCGTCATTGGTGCCGGTGACGGTGATGACGAGATTTTCGGTGTCGGTGGCGCCGGTCTTGTCGGTGACGGTGACGGGGATGGTGACCTGTTGCGTCGCGCCCGCGGCGAGGTGCTGGTAGGCCGCGTCGGTGGGATCGAAGCTCCAGGAGCCGTCGGTGCCCAGGGTGAAGCCGGGCACGGGGTTGGCCGGGGCAAAGCTGAGCGTATCGCCGGTATCCACATCCGTGGCCGACATCTGACCCGTCACGGACTGTCCGTCTTCCGTCGCCGAGGCCGTTGCCGCCGTCAGGACCGGCGCGTCGTTGGTGCCTTGGATTGTGACCGTGATCTGGTGCGCCGTGCCGTCAGCAGAATGGATCGTGGCGGTGTCCGTCGCCGTCTCGCCATCGCCGAGCTGCTGAACCGCAGGCAGATCGTTGCGGATCGCATAACTCCACGTCCCGCTGGCCCCCAGAACGAAATGCCCGCCGAGCGTGCCCAGCACGAGCTGCGCCGCACCAAAATTGTCTTCTCCGCTGTCGGCGTCGGTGACGGTCAGCCGGCCACCTGTGTTGATCGTGACGGGCAGTCCCGGCACATGATGTGTGTGATCGTCTTCCTTGACCGTGCCGGTCGATACACCGGAGATCACCGCCTTGTCGTCGGTGCCGTTGATGGTGACGGTGATCTGCTTGGTGGTGCCGTCGACGGTGGAGACGGTCAGCGTATCGGTGATCTGGTCGCCGGTCTTCAGTGCCTGCACCGCGGGTTGTCCATTGTCGAGCGCATAGCTCCAGGTGCCATCGGGCTGCACGGTGAAACTGCCATGGGCACCCGCCGCGCCGGTCTGCGGCACAAAGCGCGCCTGGCCCGCATCCGGATCGGTGATATCCAGCTTGCCACCCGCCGCGGTCAGCTTGTCCTCGGTCACCGCGCCCACCGCGGTGCCCGCAATCGCGGCCTTGTCGTCGGTGCCGTTGATGGTGACGGTGATCTGCTTGGTGGTGCCGTCGACGGTGGAGACGGTCAGCGTATCGGTGATCTGGTCGCCGGTCTTCAGTGCCTGCACCGCGGGTTGTCCATTGTCGAGCGCATAGCTCCAGGTGCCATCGGGCTGCACGGTGAAACTGCCATGGGCACCCGCCGCGCCGGTCTGCGGCACAAAGCGCGCCTGGCCCGCATCCGGATCGGTGATATCCAGCTTGCCACCCGCCGCGGTCAGCTTGTCCTCGGTCACCGCGCCCTGAGATGCACCGGCGATGATTGCTCGATCATCGGTGCCCATCACGTTCACGACCAGTTGGTGGCCCGTTCCATCCACGCTATGAACCGTGAAGGTTTCACGCTCGCTCTGACCAGAGACCAGCGCTTGGACCGAGGGGGAATTGTTGTCGAGAGAGTAGGTCCAATGACCTGATTGATCGATCTGTAAGTGACCAAAACTTCCAGTCAAGGAAGAGGCGTGAAAATGCGCCTCTCCCGGATCCGGATCCACAATTGTCAACGCGCCGGACACCGTCAGAATATGGTCTTCGGATGTTGTCCCGGTATCCGTTCCCGAGATCCTGGCAGCGTCGGGCTGTGGTAACACATTGAACGGCAACTGAACCTGTGCCGAGTGGCCGTTGGGACCAACGACAGTTGCCGTAAGGTGCCCGGATCCGAACCAGTCGGTTGGGGGCGTCATGGTCAGGTTCTTCAGATCGGTGCCCGGATTGAGGATCCAGGTCCCGCCCGGGCCTGCATGACCCTGGTTCATGGTCGTTCCGGGGGGCAACCCACCGAGGGTCACGGTGGATCCTCCGGGCGTGTTGTTTCCATTAACAACGGAGATCAGGACCGGGACGGGGTGGCCTTCCTTGCCGCCGGGAATGAATCCGGCGATGGCAGGCCCGCTCGGCTGGCCGCCCGTCACGATATGGCTCGGCACCTGTCCCGATCCGTGACCGCCACCACCGGTTGGCGCAATGGGAATGATCGCATGTCCGACATTCTGACCAGTACCAATGCCGGGCAAGGCATGGGTGAAACCGGGATGGCCCGCGCCCGAGCCTTGGAAATGCGCCGGGGGCAGTGGCGCGAGCCCGGACGAGGCCAACCAGTCGGAGCCGGGTTCCGCCCCCAGCCGACCCGGCTCGGAATGCACCTCGGAAAGAACCACGCCCATGTGCCGTGCCAGGGCCGAAGCTGAGACCATCAACTGGCGGTTGCCGGAACCGCCGCCGCTTTGCACTCTACCGTCCGGCGCGGCATGGGAGCCTTCGATCTGAACTTCTGGCAACTCGCTCGTATCGGTCACAACCCAAGCAAAAACCTCTTCGGACAACTCATCCCTGGGATCCGCGACGGAACGGGAAGTTTGGGACTTGCTCGGGTTCTGATCGGACATCGCGTCTCTCCTCACCGCTCGGTCAATGCCAAGTCGAGATTGGTGTAAATGGGTTTCCAGACATACTGAAATACGGTCTTGGCACCGGTCTTGATATCGGCTTCACCTGTCATTCCCGCGATCAATGTGAGACCGTCCTCGGCATTCCGGAAGTGGTCGCTGTCCAGCTGCACAAGGACTTCGTAAAACGCTGTTCCACGCTCATCGACTGCCGTTGTAGGCGAAACTTCCTCGACGGTGCCGGGCAATGCGCCGAAGCGGCTGTAATCGAAGCTGTCTATCTTCAATCGAACGGGTTGCCCGACCGAAACGAAGCCGACATCGCGCGGGGACAAACGACCGCTAAAACGATAGCCTCCATCCGCGGGGACAATGGTGACGACCATGCCGCCGGGATCGATGACATCGCCGATCGTATCGTCGGGGATGGCTTGTATCACCCCGGCGATGGGCGACCGGATCTCCGTCTCTGAGACGCGGCTTTGCAAACCGGCGGCTTCAGCCTGCAAGGCGCGCCGCTGGGAGTCCGCTTCTGCAATCCGGCTCCTTGCCTTGGCAAACTCGTCCAGTTCCACCTGGGTCAGCGATGCCTGAAGCTCGGCAACCTCAGCCTCGGCAATGGTCCGGCGACCGGCAAGTTGGGCAAGGTCAAAACGATACTGCGCTTCCTGCTCGCGCAGTTCGGCAAGCTTCGCGCGCGCGCTCAGACCCCGATCCAGCAGGTCCTGTTGAACGGCGCGCTCCTCCTCGGCAACAGTGATCTGTTGAATGAGTTGGGGGCGTTCCTCGTCAATGGCTGCAATCTCGGCCCGCTTCTCTTCGATCTGGGACACGATCACCGAGCGTTCGGCGCGAATGAAGGCACGCGTTGCCGCAAGCGCAGCCGTCTCGCGTTCCACGAGGTCATTGAATTCCTCGGCATGGGCCGAGAAATCCGGCTCCCGCCCCTCTGCAAGCGCCAGGAGACGTTCGATCTCGAGGGACAGTCCCGCGATACGCGCTTCGGCAGCCTGGAGCGCCGATTGCGCCTCCGCCTGATCCAAAAGCGCCACGATCTCGTCTGCTTCCACCATCTGCCCGCGCGTGACCCGCAACTCGGCCAACTGACCACCATGCCGGCTTTCGACTCGCTTCACCTGGGCGATGGGTTCAATTTCCCCGCGCGCCTTGGAGATCTCGTCCACCGGCGTGTAGACCATCCAGATCACCAGCGCGGTCAGCCCGAGCAGAATGACGACGGCTGCCCAGCGCATCCAGACGAAGGTCGACGTATCGTCAAGGTCGAAAGACTGATCTCCGCGATATTCACCCATCGTTCTTCTCCTTCGCCGAAGCATCCGCCTCTGGCGTTTCTGTCTGAACCGGCCCGCAATAGACGACATTGCCTGCGTCGAGCACGATGGCTATATCGGCCAGCGCCGCGAGTTCTGTGTCATGGGTGGCGAGGAAAATCGTCGCCTTGCCACGCGTTTCGTTGATGAAATTCTCGATCTCGGTCACGGCGTCCTTACCAGTCGCAGCGAGCGGGTCATCGAGAACGAAGAACCTGCTGTCATGCCCCGTAATCACGCTCCACGCGGCGCGTTCCACATGTGCTTCTGCGGAAAACCCGACACCGGGTTTGATACTGCTCAGCTCCAGCCAGACGCCTTTGTCGCCCCCCATGTAAGCGCATCGTGCGTCGATCTCGTCGGGATCGTACTGAGACATCTGTCGACCATTCAGCGTCAAATGCCCGGATTGTGGCCGGAGATCCCCTGCGATGAGCTGGAGCAAGGTGGATTTGCCGGACCCGTTCGGCCCCATTACGACGACGATACTGCCGGGGGCCACATCGAATGAAACGCCGGTAACGGCAGGTGGCTGACCGGCTTCATAACGGTAGAACAGCCCTTGTGCGGCCACAGCGGGAGCCTCCGGTTCGAGCGCGATCTGAAGATGAGACTCCTTGCCCACCGTGGGTGCCCGGAGCTGGGCCTCAAGGGAGGTCCAGCCGCTGCGGATCGCCTTGAGGCGCGGTATTGCCAGGAACAGCGATTGAGCGGGGCCAGTGATGCGCCAGGTCAGCAACATGGTCCCGATCAGCGTACCGGCCGACAAATGACCATTCAGGGCCAGATCGATTCCGACGACCAATGTCACGAGCGCGGTGCCGGATCCGAGCGTGGTAGCGATTGCGGACTGGGACCCGGTCTTCGTCATGAAACGGTGCGTGTCCCGCGCGCTCGACCGCATGGTTGCATCGAATCGCTGAAGCCATTTCTCGCCCAATCCGGCGCGTTGAATGGCGCCGTTGGCATCGACCAACTCCCCGATCATCTGCGTACGTCGTTGGGATTGGCGGACGGCAAACGGGTCCCTGCTGCCGGTTCCTGCGTTCATCAACAGGCCGAAGCCGAAAAACAGCACCAGGTAGATTGCGGGAATGATCGCCATGCCCCCGCCAACGATCACCAGGGCGGCAAAGGTCAGCAGGATAAAAGGCGCATCATAGATCGCCGCGATATTCGCGGAGGCGAACAGGTCCGCGGCGCGCTCGCCCTGCCGGATCTTAGCCACGATTGCACTGCCTGAGGATCCTGCCGTGTTTGATATTGGCGAGCGGAGTGCCTTGCCGGCAAGCAATGTCGAGATCCTGCCCGAAAGCGATGCGTACTCCGTGGCAGCAAGCCCGGACCGCACCCGCCGCATCGCCAGCATCGTGATCAGAACGATCACTGCACCTGACAACAGGGCCGGAAGTGAATGGGCAGCCCCCCCTCCCAGCACCCGGTCGTAGACGGCCATGGTGAAAAAGGGCACGGCAAGAGCGCAAAGGTTGATGACCAGGGATTGCCAGGCCACATGGACGAAGGAGCCGCGCGCGCGAGACGAGATATTGGCAAATGTGACCTTGCTGGCGTCGGCTTCGGGAAGCATGCGAAGATAAAGGAGCGGACCTGCGGGGGGGCGGACCTGCCCCGTTTCGTCGTTCTCTGGGAACGAAACAAGATCACCATCCCGTCGCACGAGCGCGGTCCAGTTGGTGCCGTCTCTCGCGATCAGGGCGCCATCATGACCGTCGCTCCAGGATGCGGGAACGCCCTTGTGAATGGAAGCGTCCACCCCGATCAGGTTGCTGGCCCGTGCCATGTCAGAAAGCGATGACGAGAAACCACCGAATGCCGCTTCTATGGCCAGACCGGAATGGCGCCCGTCGAGATGCTTCAGGACGGATTGGAGGAAGCCGGTTGCATCAGACATCATTCGATCCCCTCGATCCAGTTTCCGGGGTTCTCGAGGCGCGTGGCATCTTTCAGGCCGTCGCGGAGATCCTCCGACGACGTCAGCAACAGGATCTTGACCGCGTCCGAGCGGGACAGGAGAAATTCCGACAGCTTCTTCACCGCATCGACATCGAGGGACGCTTCAGGCGCCTCGAGAATGACCAGCCCGGGGCTGCCCGCAAATGCCTGGACGATTGCGGCGCGCTTGGTGCCGCCATCTGGCAGTGGTCGGCCGGAAGACGCAAGTTCCGTATCATACCCGTGGGGAAGCCGGCTAACGAGGCTGTCCAGCCCGATGTCGCGCGACAGGTTCAGCGCTTCCGCCTCAAGATCCCTATCCAGACGGGACAAGCTATCCATCAAGCGACCGGTTAACAACCGCGGACGGGCTGCCACGATCCGGACGGTTTCCGGGTCTGTCAGGTTGCGCGGCATGTGATCGATGATGGCTTCCAGCTTTTCGGTCGCTGTCTGACGCGGCGAAGCGTCGAGCACCCAGACTCCACCGCCTGCCGTGTTCAGAATTTCTGCCGTGCCTTTTGATGGTTGTCGTCCGATCTCTCCACTGGATTCAAGGATCGATTTCGATTTCTGTGCCGCGACAATCGCGGGCTGGGCGCGCAGGCCCGTCGCCGCTACGCCTACAAGCTGGGATGCCGCCCGGGAGCCCAACAACGTGCAGGCCGCAAGGCCGCCGGTTGTCATTTGCCCGGCGAGCACCTCTGAGGCGCCCAACCAGACAACACCGACGGTCGATATCAGCGCTCCGCTCTGCAACAGGTCCAACTGAAAGCTGCTGATGTTCTGGGTCGTCCTGTTTGCTTTCGCCAGAACCGTGCGCGCATTAGCCAAACGGGAAAATGCTGAACCAAGGCTGGCCAGGGTCGTCGTGTTCGAGGACGTATTCGCAAGCGCCGTGACACCGGCCTCGTATTGCGCGCCCGTCAGCAGTTCCTGCTCCAGTGCCGATCTGTTCCGCGGCGCCACCACGAGGAACGCGATCACCGAAACCGCAGCGACCAGTAGGGGCGCGGCAACAACGATTCCTCCGAGATACGCAATCAGAGCAAGGAAAACGATGGAGAAAGGCGCATCAAACCGCGCGAGCAGCGTTTGACCGACATTCACATCCCGCGCCTTGGCGGGCGCCGAGGCGAGGAGAAGAGCTTCCTCCCGGCTGTGATGACCCTGAATCAGTTGCCGGGCTGTTCGAGACCAGAGCCTGTGCTCTTCCAGCGCTGACCATCGCGCAAAGATGCCGGTCCGGACGTAACGGAGCGTTCCCGAAAGGAGCAAGGCCACGACAACCGCCGAGAAAATGACGATCGCGGACCCGGCAGACTGGTTCGGAAGAATGCGGTCGTAGACCTGAAGGAGCGCCAGAGGAAGCGCCAATGCCAGCGCATTGATTCCCACGGAGAGAAGGCCCACAAAAGCGCGCGAGCCTGGCTTCGAAACAGGAGCGCGATGGAGTCGCTCATCTGAAGGTGAGGCGTCGATAACCATTCTTTTCTTTCGTAAACGCTTAGCGAGAAAAACCCTGAGTGTAAGATTGTAGTTTTCGAATGGAAAAAATCAACTACAGATTTCCGCTGTCCCGTGTATTAAGATCAGCCACACGGCCTCCTGTTCAGAAGAGCGTTTTCCGCATGTGGAGCGATAGGCAACGGTGGTTCGACTCATGGCTTAAGTGATCTTCGGTTCAACCACCGAGTGCTTCTGACGTTGTGCCAGGCTGGCTGGTGATGGCCGATAGGTTTTTCCAGCGCATCCAACAGGGCTGCGAGCCTTGCCGTGGCCTTCGGTGTGTCAAAGCTCATCTTGTCGCTTGTGGGCGCATAAGTAACGTGCAGAACACAATGACTAACCCGATTTTCTCCACACAGTGCGATGACCCAAAACACTCTAATTCCCGCGCAATCAAGGCAATGGTATTGCTACGGTTTCCGTTGGTGACGTTTCGTAGCAGTGCGAACCGGATCGCAATGGAAGACCACAGCGTCGGATGCCTGCTATGAAGATCCTTCGCCAAACCGGTCTGAACTGCAGCGATGAAATTCGGATCATAAAGCGGTTTTCACGATCACTAACGTTGCAGATGCAAGGGTCTGGTTCATCCGAATTGGGATGGTTTTGGCATCAGGCAGCGAAAGCGCGGTTCGAATTTCGCCTTTCATCGTTGCTTTGAATGATCGCTCGGGTGACATTGACTGCGCCGCTGCAGTGAGCCTGCAGCACCTGCGAAGCGATGCTGCGCCAGCAATGCACAAGTTCGCTTGGACCCGCTTAAGAGACCTTAGTGCGAAATGCAGCGAATGGCATGTGTGGATGTCTCCTGCATAGCAAGACATTCTTGATCAGATTTGTGCATTTGTCAGAAGCAGTCATGTGTCCGGCCTGTTTGCGCGGTTTTGACCGCTGGCCCTGAAGGGTTCCGCAAACCAAGTCCCTATCAGCTTTGCGGGCTATAATGCCCGAGCCATTCGGCGGGGTGTCTTGGTTTTGGCGGCAGACTTATGCACCATCATCTCACGGGTCTTGCTAACTCGTTGTTCTTTTTCCTCTCAGGCTGTGTGAGGGGTGTACGGTTCGTTGCGGGTGAGGACCGCCTAGACAATCCTTGCCGTTTATTGGCCATAGCGACGGTTGCGACACGCGCTGGCTTGCGTTCCAGCAGTGATGTCAGCCATTTGCTTGCGCGCTCCGGATGCGATTTGGTCTGTCGGACGAGCGACGTCATGCCAACGACGAGCAACGATCATAAGTATTGGTCACCCATCTTAGTAATCCGTCCAAGCCTCTCTTTGCCGCCGCTGGATTTGTTCGCAGGCGTCAGACCCAACCATGCTGCAAACTCACGGCCATTGCGGAACTGATGACCATCACCAATGCTGGCGACAATTGCCGAGGCCGTCACTGCGCCGACGCCCGGTATGGTGCGCAACAAACGAACTCGCGTATCTTCCTTAGCGACCAGCTTGAGCCGATTTTCATACCATCGGATTCGAGTGTGAAGCGCCATGAGATGCTCACACAGATTATGGATCACCTCATGGGCAATATCGGGCAGGTCCAGCACTTCGCCGGTCAAAATATCCTCCGCAAAGCCGACGATCTGCGCGAGGCCCTTCGCGGTGTATACGCCAAACTCCGCGACCATACCGCGCAAACTATTGATCAGCTGGGTGCGTTGGCGGACAAGCAGACTTCGGGCGCAATGGAGCGACAACAAGGCTTGTTGTTCACCGGTTTTGATGGCGACAAATCGCATCGTAGGACGTGTCACCGTTTCACAAATAGCTTCGGCATCAATGGCGTCGGACTTCCCGCGTTTGACGTATGGTTTGACATAGATTGGTGGGATTAGCCGGACTTCATGGCCAAACGCCGTCAACTCGCGCGCCCAATGATGTGCACTGCTACAGGCCTCCATGCCAATGAGACAGGGATCAAGCTTGGAGAAGAACGGCAGCAACTGTGCTCGTCTCAAAGGCCGGTTGAAGGCTACCTCTTCGTCTTCAGTAATCCCGTGAACCTGGAAAACGTTCTTGGCCAGACCAAGGCCGATTGTGGTAACTTGCATAAGCGCGTTAATGGTCTTAGGTGTCCTCGCTGGCCGCAGGATTTAAGTGAGCTGATTGTGGCAGGGGCGCTGTTGGATGGCGCGAATGTGAACGCGATTGCGTCGCGCTATTTGTCAGGGGTGGATGGCATGGCAGAAGACCTCTGACTACATCCAAGGTAGTCGCATAGAGGCGCAAATCGGCCACTGTAAAGCTGTTGTCGGAGCAAATCAAAAGACCCATCCAGGGAAAAAACAAGATTGGCACCTGCGGCCTCAATCGGGAGACCGGACTTGGCTGCATCAGTTTTGAACACCCCACCTGAATTCTGTTTCGGGCAAGGCAGGTTCCAAGTTGTAGTCGATCTATGCAACACAGCCTGTCAAAGTGAGCGACTGCCGCAATCAGCGTTGGGCTGTATGACGCCCTTGCAAGCGATGAAAGACTGGCACAAAATCAAACCGAAAATGTTAAACAAGCAGCCATACGACCGTCCGGGATGTGACAGGTATGCTATAGCAAGGAGCTAAACTGAACAGACGAAAAACACTCGACCCGATGAGTCCAATAGGCAGTTGTTGTGATGATATCTTCCAATGTCCAAACTGAAGGCGGTAATTCCCTTCGGACGCAACAGCGTTTGATTGTACTTGATGTGCTTCGGTCAACCGCGCTGTTGGGAATGATCGTGTTTCATTTTGCCCGCGATCTGGAGATGTTTGGGTATGTTGACGAGGGCACAACGATGAGCGGGGGCTGGGCACTTTTTGCACGTTTTATCGCAGGATCATTTTTGCTGCTGGCAGGGGTAAGCTTAAGCCTCGCGCATAGCTCTGGCATTCGCTGGGCCGCTTTCTTTCGAAGGTTGGTGATTGTCAGCACGGCGGCACTTGCAATCACGCTTACCACCTATGCTGCGGTCCCTGAGCAATTCATCTACTTTGGCGTTCTGCATGTCATTGCGGTCTCGAGCTTGGTGGGGTTGATTTTTCTAAAGTTACCGATGCCTACGGTCTTTTTCGCAACTGCATGCGCTTTCTTTTTGCCAGATGTGTTTCGAACAGATGTGTTGAACCATCCCGGATTGACATGGATTGGCCTGTCCACACGATGGCGCCCATCGTTGGACTTCTTACCCCTGCTGCCATGGGTTTCGCCATTTCTGGCTGGCATCTGTATCGCACGCATTTTCGTACGCTTTGGGGTATGGCACGTACCAAAGCAAGCCAGGCAGACACCAGGACAAGTCGTATGGATGCTCGCATGGTCCGGTCGTCACAGCCTCGCGATTTACCTCATACATCAGCCGTTCCTGATTGGGCTGCTCTGGTTGTTCAGCAATCTCTGACGCGGGCTTACAAGCTGGTTGATTTCAACGCGCCTTTGCGTCAACTTTATCTTGGAACACCCGGAGGAGGAAAAATGCACCGTTTTGTAGCATTGATTTTGGCATCAGCTTTGATGGCTAGCAGCGCGGCCGCTGAGTCCGTGACATCCAGAAATGGCGGACCATCCTCGGCAGAAATGACAGCACGAAGCAGTGCTGGTGCTCCCGAAGGGACAGCCTTCTTTCGTCCAGTTCTGAGCGGTGTTCTCTACCGGTCCGGATTTTCCGGGGGCGACAAGAAACGCACTGGTTTGTCACAAGCTCAGCGGGGCGCGCTGTGTGAAGCCGGATTTTCAAAAGCGTTCTACGCCGACTTTGGCAAAAGCACCTCCTACGGAGTGACAAGCTGCGCCTCGGGCTCGTTGGACTACCAATCCGCGCGGTCCTCGCGGCCATCGAACGTGTTAAAGGCTGTGCATGAAGCCATCAAGAAACCGTCCTCAGGGCCGGTTCTCGTTCATTGCATGTGGGGTGTCCACGCATCTGGTGCCTTGTCTGCCATGTCTCTTGTACAGTTTTGCGGCTGGTCCGAAACACGCGCTAAGGCATACTGGGACAAAACCCGCAATGGCGCTCCTTGCTCGGGCGGGTGTGACAAATGGATTGATGCCAAATTTGCTAAGTTCAAAGTCGATCCGAACCTTTCCATCACGGATGCAGAACGTGCTGCAATCTGCCCGAAATAACAAAGATCAGGAGAGGATATGATACAAAACTTGTGCGCCACCATCGCCTGTTTTGTCGCCTTTACGGCGCCAGCATTTGCATCTGATGCCGTAAAGGGAGCAGAAACCCTTTTTTCCAGTCCGAACGGGCTTACGGAACGCTGCGTGCGCATCATATCAATTCCCGGCGGTGAGTATTCAAAGCACGATCTGACCGACGAAGCAGCGTATTGCGACATCGACTTGCATGCCCCCACTGTGGCCCTTTGCCCGAAAACCTGGAGTACCAGCCCAGGCACCATGATCTATGACGTGCGCAACGGACCCTATGCAAACAACCGATCCGAGTTTGAGCGCAACGCCTGCAAGGAAGGCAAATCTGCAAGCGCGCTAGCAGGTGATACGCTCGCTAAGTTTAAAATCACGATGAACCAATCGGGAACTAGCGGGACCTTCTCGGCGTCGCCCCTGCTGTATTATCACTTCTCTCGCTATTTTGGTACGACGGTGAAAGTGCCCGTCGCCGTCTGGCGTTCTACAGACGCGAAAACCCACGCCAGCGAGGTGGCACAGCCCGGTTTGGCCTTGTCGGGCCACAACCATGGTGCACGCATGAATCATGAAGGTTGGCGTTATGTGGTAGAGGCCGAGCAAAACCCGGGGATCTATAAGCCCACGGATGATATCTTTACCGCGGATCGCAAACAAATTTATGGTGTGTTGCTCGACAGCCCTGGACACCGCTATGGATCAGAGATCAACGGCACACGGAAATCGGGCTGGGGCAAAGGCCAGAACCTGGATTTTCAAGAAACGCCTGCATTTCTTGCTTTACGCGACGCATCGCCGTTGGATCAAGCCATCAACGCCGGCCTAAAAAGGGGACGCCAAAACAGCCAGATCAACAAGGACCTTGGCAAAGACGTTTCACCGCAACAAATGGCGTTCTGGATGCGCGAAATCTCGGAAATTGTGCTACTGGATTTTATCTTTAGCCAGCAGGACCGAGTCGGAAACATCGACTTCACACCCTACTACTATTGGCTGGAATCCGATGAGCTGACGCACAAACGTGCGAAACATCATGCGCCCAAAGACGGCGATGTACCTGCCGGTGCGCAGCTACTCCGCCGGACCAATCTGAGCGACAATGACGCAGGTGGGCGTGTCCAGTATGCGAACTTTGCAAAGAGCACGCAGATGTTAGAAAAGCTTCGCCATTTCGACGCGGAAGTCTATAGAAAATTGATGGCGCTGGATCGTGACCTTCAGGCGCAAGGTCCAATCTGGCAGTGGACAGCAAGCAGCCTTGGGCTGACCGAAAGTCAGATTTCACAGATTGTGAAAAATACAAAACTGGCAACGGATATCCTGCGCTCTAGTTGCGAGAATGGAAATCTCAGATTTGACCTCAACCCCAAAAGGTTCTTTGAAACAAGACAGGTAACGGCTGACAATGTGACGTGCGATGGCGCGTAATCTTGCTGTCCTTGTTTCGGTCTGCTTCTGGTTCGGTGTCGCAGGCTTCGCCAGCGCTAAATCATATAAAGTCGCGGTTATTTCGGATCTGAACGGATCATATGGATCCACCGAATATGGATCAGGAGTAACACGTGCCATTGACGCCATAATCGCCCTGGAACCAGATTTGGTTCTGGCAACCGGGGATATGGTCGCGGGGCAACGCCGACCGCAACTGAATGCGGCAGAGATCCGCGCCATGTGGAAAGGTTTTCACAAAGCGGTCAGCAACCCTTTACGCAAGGCAGGTATTCCGCTTGCTGTTACGCCCGGAAATCACGATGCATCAGCCTATGGAGGCTTTGAACGGGAACGGGAAATTTTTGCCGCAGAATGGCGCGGACGCCGACCCGCAGTGCCGTTTGTCGATGACCAAAATTATCCGTTCAACTACGCTTTCGATTTGGGAGGGGTTCGTTTTGCGTCTCTTGACATCACAACGTTGGGCACGCTCGGTTTTGATCAGGATCAGTGGCTCGCTCGGATTATGAACGATGGACCTGAGACACGCGTCATTTTCAGTCACATTCCCCTCTGGTCTTTTGCCCAAGGGCGAGAAACCGAGATCATATCCGATCCCAAGGTGACGACCCTTCTTGCTAAAACTGGCGTCGATATGCATCTCAGCGGGCATCACCATGCGTATTACCCCGGCGCATCCAGCGGCATTGCTTATGTATCCCAGTCTTGCATTGGTGCCGGTCCACGCCGTTTAATCGGGCAAAACAACCGCAGCGTTCGCGGTTTCACGGTCATCGACATCACGTCGGACGGATCACTGGGGTTGTCACATTATGGGGGGGCCGATTACACACGCAGAACAAACGCAAATAGCCTTCCTGCAAAGCTGACGACACCGCAGGGTGTTTTGAACCGGATTGATCTTGCAAACCTGCCAAATATTAGTCTGTCCAAGGCACAATAGGCGAGCACAGAGTGACACTTCAAAAACGATATTTGGCGCAACCTTTTGGCAATGTGACTGATAACAGCGGCGCAACAGCACTATTGCGCTTTGGTGTGACGTTGATCATTTTCATTCTGGTGATTTTCCCGACCTTACCGGCACTTGCGCAGTCACAGCCCATTGACGGCGTCTTGACCCTACCGCCAGAGGTAACGATTGATGGCAAGGGTTGGGCACAAATCCTCAATGTAAAAGAGATGATCCAATTTGGTTTGGGTGTTGTCGAAACACTCATCTTGACCACATTCTTGGCTTTTCATCCCCAAAACCGGGAGCATGTACAAGGCAAACGCAACTGGCGTGTGCCGCGTGCGCTTTTTCTATATGGGCTGATTGGCATGCTTGTGGGTTTTCTAGTCGTACACCACGGGTATCTCATTGGATTTGTTGTCTTTGGAGTAGGGGGCCTGTTTCGGTTCAGGATGGAGACGATGTCCATCTCAAACGCTGCTCAATTGATACTTGTGTCATTAATCGGTCTGACAATTGGACTTGATCTTCCGGTCATGGCTGCTTCGGCGGCACTTGCGGCATGGATAGTGCTCTGGGTTTTTGGCGGACGCCAAGATCTTGTCCTGGAGGTCAAATTCCGCGAGGACCTTAATTACTCTCAGGCGCTCGACGGTCTCAAGAAAAGCCTCTCGGAAAAGGGCTTTGTTTGGGTCACCGTGACCAAACCAAAATTCAAATCGATGGCCGAGATTACTCTGGCCACGAATGCACAGGACGGGCGTGGAAACCTTGTGGCGCTTCTTTCTGCCATGCAGTCAGATGAAACGCTTGGTATTCTGGATTGGCATCTTGAATAGGGGCATTCCCCCCTTTGCGTCAGTTTGTCCTTGGTGTCGGCACGATCATATGACCCTAAGGTCCGTTTCATTTTTTTGCTGTGCACTCCTCTGGGGGGCCACTGAAGTTGTAGCGCAGGATGTTCCTACTCTGACATTTGAAGAACGACTGGGTGCATACGACAAGAGCGAAGGCCTTACCGAACCTTCAGGCCTTTCCACAGGGCATACTGTGCCTTTTTGGACTGTCAGCGACGATCATCCATTTGTCTTGGGATTGGATGTCAAAGGTACTGTCGTTACAGTCATTCCACTGGGCAAAGGCGTCCATGATCTTGAAGGCGTGATCGAAGATACCGCCCGTGCGAGACTTCTGGTTGTGTCAGAAAAGAAAACTGAAATCACTTCCATTGATCTCAACGATCTATCAGAAATCTCGCGCTATCCGTTATCTGAGATGGGCGGTTTCTCAAAGTTGCTCTCGGACTTTGACACTAACTGGAAGAAGAACGGGCTCGAAGGCATCACTGTCGCGCCTGAAACTGGGACCATCTATGTCATCAAAGAGCGCGAGCCCCGAATGATAATCGCGATCTCTGCGGATCTTTCCACAATCTTGTCAATCGAGATGCTCGGACGGGATGCCGGGCTGATCAGCCCCCGAAAAAACGACCGGAAAATGGATATCTCGGGGATCGCAAGTGATCCGAGCCGAGACGGCCAGTGGATATTGAGCGACACAGATCAAGCCGTCTTTTTCCGCGATTTGCAAGATGGGACTGTGTATCGATATCCATTGAGTTGGATGTCTGAGAGCGGTCTGCAACATGTATCCAACCCTGAAGGCGTTGCGCTTAGCGCTGATGGAACTGAGCTGTTTATTATCACTGATAACGGTAAGGATTCCGCGCTTTTTCGGTATGATATTCAATGAGTTGTGCGAAGATCCTCTCGGAGTTGTGACAGGATGATGCAAAGGACGTTCAAGATTATTTTCTGGGTTTTCATTGGGCTTTATATAGTTGCGCTGGCCTTATTTTTGGTCGGAACTTTCGGGCTTTTTGGTGCCGCGCGCGACCCGCTCTCCGGTATTTTTCTTATCCCCTTGGGCTGGCCGTGGAACTTTTTGACAGATGTGTTTCCAGAAGTGTTATGGCCTTGGGTCGCAGCAGCGATGCCCACGGCCAATGCAGGCATTTTGGGGTGGCTGAGTTACCGTATAAGCTCCACTTAAAGGAGAGCTGTAAGATGGGGCATCCTGTGAAATTGAAAATCGCGGCTTTCACCCTGATGATTGCACCTTTGCGGCCTGCGTCGAAGACACAGGAAATGCTCTGGGCGGACAACCTGAGATCAAAGTTAGATTGGTTCCAAATCGGTAGTCGTTCTACCCTAACAGGGGCAATCGTTGTTCCTGCCAACCATTGGCAAAGTTGATCGGCCCTGCTGAAGCGGCGGTCGTCAGGGCGGCGAACAGCGCCACAGATATCGCAAAGAGCATTTGAAATTCCTATTTCCACCAACAATTAAAGTAGCGCCGGCCAGGCAAAAGCAAATGGCGAAATCGTTGATGTAACGCGATTGTCATGCGTGCTTTAAACGCTGCGCGTCAGGCAAAGACAGACGAGTAATTTCAGAAGAACGGATTTGCGGTCGATCAGATCGGCGTATTGTTGGTCGAGCCAACAAAACACTTGAGCAGCCCCGCCTGAGTGGTCCAAATTGAAAGTTAGTGCATGGTTGGCCTTTGGTCCCAAAAAAACTGACGATAGACACCGATGCCGGGTTGCCCGGACAGGTGATCTGACGAATATCACTCAATCTTAGATCAGTCATATATTCGCGGCACAATACCTCAGCGTAGCCTATGACTTTTTTGGTGGCATGATTCAAAGCCTGTTCGCTAACTGATGAACCTAATATCACTAACTTCATTTGCTACCGTGCATTCAGTGAAGTTCTTCTAGTGAACTACCTACGGGTTTCACTTGCGCAACTTGTACCCAGATTATTCACCTGAAGCTCGGTGGGACAGTCAGTTTTGACCTAAGTTACTGATAAATTGACGAGAATGTTGCGGCTAGAACACATCAAACCCGGCAAGCCAAAGCAGAACGCGTATTTCAAGCGCTACAAACGCAAGGTTCGTGGTGAGTGGGCGGGCAGTACATTTTCGAAACCATAGATGAGGCACAAGACTAGGCGACGGAATGGCTGTGGACCAATAGAAACGAGCGACCCGGCATGGTCGTCGACGGTGTCACACCCGCTATGAAACTGACAACAGCCGCTTAAACTCTACGAGTGGACCCGATGGATTCAGCCGGTCATCGCAACACTTGCTCTAATCTATTAGATGGTGACTGGAAGCCCAAGGTTTTTCGTGGGCGTCCATTCAAATGCCGTGCGACGTCATCCAAGTCTTTCTGAGAGTAACCCGCAAGACAGGAACCCTTTGGGAAGTATTGTCGTAGGAGACCGTTGGTATTTTCATTCGTACCGCGTTGCCATGGGCTGCTTGGGTCGCAAAAATAGACATCGATCCCAGCCTGGTCTTTGAGCTTATGATGTTGCGCCATTTCAGCACCCTGATCCCAGGTTAGCGATTTGCGCAGATGGCCGGGCAAATGTTGAATGGATTTGGCGATGGCATCTCGCACAGCTTCGGCACCATGCCCTTCAAGAGCGGGGCCGTTTCTCCGGCGCGGGCCATCGCCGTGACCCGGCATCGGTGGCAGGTGCAATAGAAGGGTGAAGCGGGTTTTGCGTTCAACGAGCGTCCCGATAGCGGAGCTTTTCAAGCCAAGGATTAAATCCCCTTCCCAGTGGCCCGGCACAGCGCGATCAGCAACTTCAGCCGGACGTTCACTGATCATGATTTCATCTGGTACAAAGCTTCTTCCACTCCCTTTTCGGCGGGCCCGTGGCACCCGTAAAGCGCGGCCTGAACGTAAGCACGTGACGAGCTCGCGGCGCAGTGCGCCACGTCCCTGAATAAACAAGGCCTGATAAATGGTTTCAGGGCTGATGCGCATTGAGGGATCTTCCGGATAGTCTCGCGGCAAGCGTCGTGCAATTTGTTCAGGCGACCAAGCTGTTGCCCAACGACGGTGCTGACGCCGCACGGATCGACGTTTGGTCCAAGCAACATCAGGGCCAGGTACAATGTCGCCGTCTGGACCTGTCACATTACCAGACAGCCGGTCTTCGATATACTGGCGCAAAATCGGGTTCTGAGCCAGCTTTGTAACTTTAGGACGCCTTGCCGCGCGGTTTGCATGCCATTGCGCCGTCGTTGCGCGGTACTCAAAACCGCCGCTGCGTGTTGCAGCATTACGGCGCAACTCCCTTGATATCGTCGATGCCGCCCGTCCTATTTTGCGCGCAATGACACAAACGCCAAGACCCTGCGCACGGTATAAAGAAATCTCCTCACGCTCAGCGAAGGATAGGTACCGCCCCGTTAGTGGCGGCGAAGACTTTGAATATTGCGATGGTGGCATGCCTCCAGCCTCCCGAAACCAACGACCGCCAACCGGGGCAGACGCGCCAACCTGAACCGCCGCATCTTCGCTGGAAAGTCCTTTGCCGATCAGCTTCCAGAACATTACGTGTTGCTTTCGATGCGCCGCTTTCGGCCTTCCCGGTGAACTTAGTTTTCTTCGCGTACTTTGATCTGAGGCTCGTTTGTGTGTCGTCATAACCGTCTCCATCTTGAAACCGTTGCGACGACCGATTGAATCCGCCTTGGCTGCCGCGGTCCGTGTGATGGATGCAGCCCTTGGGCGGTGTGCGGAACGCGATGGCCATCTTCAACGGATGACCCGTATCAACCGCATGGGCTGAACCCCATACACAGAGTTTCGGATACTCCCGCGTCCATTAATTCGCGATCAAGTTTCTCGAACATGGATACATCCTCTTCGGCGTTCTCAAATAGGTGCCCGTAAACGTCCATTGTCATCGTAATTGATGCATGGCCGAGCAGCGTTTGAATCTTCTTCGGATTCCAGGCTTGCTCAATGAAGAGTGACGCGGCCGCGTGGCGCAGGGCATGAATGCCGAATTTTGCCTGGCCGTTTTCTCCAACAATTCCTTCGGCTACCAACATCGGCTTAAAGACGCGGTTGTAAATGTTGGAGTAGTTCTGCACTTTTCCAACAGAATTGGGAAACACGAGCCCCAACGCGCTCTCAGGTGCATTTTTCTGCCAAATGGACAGCTCAGAAAACACGGTCGGAGCCATTGGGATCTCTCGTGTGCCCGCCCGGCTTTTTGGCAGCCCGATCTCGCAGTATTCGTCAGCCCGCTGACAGACGCGGATCACCTTTCGGTCGAAATCTACGGCCT
Organism: Pelagimonas varians; assembly: GCF_003208435.1. Classification (GTDB taxonomy): domain Bacteria; phylum Pseudomonadota; class Alphaproteobacteria; order Rhodobacterales; family Rhodobacteraceae; genus Pelagimonas; species Pelagimonas varians. The sequence continues at coordinate 21,995 of NZ_QKMF01000026.1, forward strand.
CCCAGGCAAGCCCTCTCAATTCGGAAATTCGCATACCAGTGAAGATTGCGGTGATGAACATGGCGCGATGCGAGGCGGGGGCGTTCTCGATGATGCTTCTGATCTCGTGTTTGGTAGGGACGACCACGCGCTTTCCGTCTTTGCGGGCGCTGCGCTTGACTTTGATCTCGGCAGCCACGTTGTGAGACGCCCATTCACGCTCAACAGCCTCTGTCAGGATCGCGCGAAGGCTAACCATGATTTTCTTGACCTGCGCGAGGGAAACTCCGTTGTCGACAAGATCATCCATAAAATCACGCACGTCTCCGCGGGACAGAGTGGTGAGCAGGAGATCGCCGATCTTCGGTTCAATGTGGATCCGGGCATGGCTGCGATAGGCTTTCATTGTCGAGCGCTCCAATTCGTTGCGCTCACAGGATTTGAGCCAACTTTGGCAGGCATCGGACAGGGTTTTGGACGGACGGGGCATGTTGTTCTCTCGGGCTGATTGATGACCTTCTACTATAGGAGAGGGAAAATCGTCCTTCGGGTATTTTCCGCCAGTCTTGTGATTTCTGTTCGTCAGGATCAGCATGCGATACCTGTGCCTTTCCATCTGGTCTGATTATCTGTAACACTCCAATTGGCGGCGTTTGTGTTGCTGCAACGTTAAGGTCCAAAATGCCAATCGCTTATCTATTACTCACGCATGGTCCGAAGCCAAAGGGCCCGATCAGAGATCATCCCGCCGTCAGGCAACAGCTCGCAAATTTGGAAAGTTTCATTGCGGAGAAAGGCAAGCCTGAGGCGTTTGTTTTCGTCGCCGATTACGCAAGGCAGCATCGGTCTTTGAAAGACTTGCCCAAGCTTGAGCACGTTTTGAAGGTTGCCCAAGACAATGACACTACCGTCATTATTGACGATTTTCGACGACTGTTCGCACACTACGCGGGAACAGAAGTGGGTCAGTTTCTGGAAGAGCTACGTGTGTTCAAAGATCAGTTCATCGATTTGAAAACAGGAATGCGGCTTGGGCGCTTCTCCCAAAATCAACTGTTGCTTCTTTGCGTCACTGAAAGCCCTATCAAATACGTCCGCGCCCCTACGCCTCGCAAACCGCGTTCACTTGAAGACCGGCAAAGTCAGACGCAGAAAGCCAAGGCTATTTCAAAGTCCGTCCGATCAAAGGCTGCAAATGAGAAAGCGCTTGAATTGACCGACTTGCGCGACAAGCTTCAGGATGAAACCAGGGAAGTCACTCTGACACAGCTCGCCGACGCAGCAAGTGAAGCCGGGCTGCGCACAACGCGTAATAATCTTTGGACGGCGAGTTCTGTGGGACGGTCACTCAAGAGGTTTGAAGCAAAGTCAGACGTGGCAAAGACGACGGATACACAGGCAAAGGCGGCACTTAAAGCGACAGACTAACCATAAGTGTAGGGTCGTTTTGAGTGGACGTTCATTGGCATCGCCAAGTTGGCCGGACCAAACCCTTACACGAAGGATCTCGGCGATATAGCTCGGCGGAACAGGGTAGGGTGCGTGTTTGATCGAGAAATGCTCGGTTTGTCGGTTTTCCCCGCTCTAACCCCGTATTAAACCCGTACCAATTTGGCGTTTTCTCTAAGGGGTAGGGTATTCAATGCTCCCCCAGTGATAGATTGTGCGCCAGAGTGCGTGGCTCGAGTTCTGGTTGCGTTTGGCGATTTTTGCGCTGCCGTGCAGGCACCCGCGCACGGAGACGCGCACAGAGTCTGCCTGCGTCGCTGGTGGGTGGAGCCGCTGTTTAGACACTGCCGTCCGACAAACTCCTTTTCCCTTTGACGCAGATCATGGGGGAATATGTCCCATGCATGCGGTTATTACATGACCATGAAGGCGCGTTTAGAATTCATTGGACAGTGGTTGTTTCGATAGGAGAGTGGATTTTGAAGTTCAGAGGTGTTTAAGATGATCAATCTTACAAAACACATGACGCTTGGTGCTCTTCTTTTATTTGGCATGCCCGTCTTTGCCGGACAGAGTTGTGCGCAAATGGGGGCAACTGAGCTGGTAAGGAGCCAACTCTATTGCGCCTCGTCGGTGCTAGCTCCTCAATCCGGCAACACCTATGGGCCAGAGAACCTGTTCGATGGCAATTTTCGTACTGCTTGGTGCGAAGGTGTCGCAGGCAATGGTGAAGGGCAGGAAATATACGTCAGGATAGAAGACGGAATTCCGTTCCGTCGTTTGTTGATACACAATGGCTATGCCAAATCGACCGATACCTACCGAAGCAACGGGCGGGCTCGGTCCATCGATGTTTTGACGGACCGGGGTGATCGTATTCGAACTGTGTTGCCAGATACATCCAGTGAAGTGGTGTTAAATCTTCCGGGTCCCATTGAGTACCACGAACTTAGAATCCGGATCGTAGATGTATATCCGGGTGCAAAGTATCAAGATACCTGCATCAACTTAATTATCCCGGATTTCGAGTATGAAAGATCTCTGGAATTCCAATAAATTCGATCAGTTTTTCAAAATAAACCAGTGGAAGCATTCTCATGGAAAGACGTTTTGTAAGCTTGGCGCTTGTTGCCCTTTTGTTTTCACCTCTTTCGGCCAGCGCAGATGCATCCGGGCCGGACTATTTTCGAATTGTTGGTGTCGCCTCAAGCGATGTTCTTAACATTCGTTCACAGCCTACAGCGCGGTCCGCCATCATCGGGACAATTTCACCGAGCGGAGACGGTATTGAGAACCTCGGATGCCAAGGTGGTTTCAGCTACGCTGAGTGGGAAGCGGCTTCGCCTGCTGAACGCGAAGCCGCAAGAAAGCGGGTATGGTGCCGGATTAATTACCGGGGCGTGAGCGGTTGGGTTGCGGGGTGGTTTCTGGCCGAAGGAAGTGCCCGTTGATCAGTTCATGATCCTTGCTTGCAGGGAGAGGGTGTTGATGGTCTTAGGTGTCCTCGCTGGCCATAGGATTTGAATGAGCTAATTGTCGCAGAGGCGCTGTTGGATGGTGCGACTATGAACGCGATTGCGTCGCGCTATTTGTCTGGTGTCCTTACGGGTGTCCTCAACGCACAGGCTGTCTTCGAACATTTGGAATGGGAGTAAAGCATGTCCGTAGCCAAACTGAATTATGGAGTGGGGCGTGCCCGAGCTCTCGGGAAAGGCGGGCCCGCCAGCCATTGCGCTATCTTTCCACATCAGTCCGCCTGACACGAAGTCCTAGGACCGTGCTGTCCTGCTATGGGCGGAGTGCCTTGCTTCAAATCCAGATCCTGCTGCAATCCTTATAGTGGCACGGACAAAGTGAATGACCGCTGCATGATGGCAGGCTGAACTCGCGCGGCCCCAGGGGCGGCACAAGGCGCGGTCAGCTGAAAACCTTAGCTCACCCCAGGCAAGCACCCGTTGGGGTGGTCTAGTGGGGCTTGTGGTGACTCTGGCGCGTGTCTGCCCTTCGTTCGGCGGTGATTGGGCGCGCCTAGATAAGGACGTGTCACAATTCTCTATCACAACACATCGAAACAAAATCACGAGGTGATAGAAATGACCACGAGCCCAACAGCAAAGATGCTTTCCGAGGCGATTGATGCTTCTGACATGACCCAAAGGGAGATCGCTGACCGGATCGGGATGAATAACGCCAATGTCATCAGCATGATGAAACAAGGCATTACAAGGGTTCCATTGAACAGGATTCCGGCCTTTTCCAAAACCTTGGACATGGACGCACAAGCCTTCCTTATGACCGCCATTGAAGAATATCACCCGGGAACACGCGAAGTGTTGGTGGACGTTCTTGGGCTGCCATTTAGCGAGACGGAGATGAAAGTGCTGGGTTTAATGAGATCGGCCGAAGCCAGCGGGATTGTTGATGCTATCGAACCGTTATGGACGTATCTGAAACCGGTTCTGAAGTTGATTGAGGCAGAAGGCTCGAAAGGAAAGAGCAGCTAGAGAGGTTGGCTAGCGGGCAGATTGCATATGTTGGATTTGGCGATGGATTTCCGCGTAGCAAATGAATGTGTGATCTGCCCAATACGCAAACTTCCGCCCTTCTTGTCTATCGCCCTGCCTGTATTTGTTTTGCTGATTAGTGTTTAGATAGATAGATAAGTAAGTTATTAGGGATCGGCTTGAAGGGATTGTCCGTCCTAAGGGTTCAACTTTGGGATCAGTTAAGCCTGTATGGCTGAACGCTCTCAGGTAGGCGGAAATGGGACGTTCCCTCTATAAGGGGATTCCGTCAACAAAAGTTTCGCAAATCCGTGCCCTAGAGGCCGCGGTTGGCTACACCTGAGCGGAGCTTCAGGCGTCCCCGTTTTGAGCTTTTAAAATGTCTCAAGCGAGCTGTGAGAGTCATGTCTACCTTCCTGTTTAGACCAGGTTCGGACACAGGCTTTAGTGCCTTTCTCATCGTGCACCGTAGGGGTTGTGACATGAGTTGCCCGGTCGTTTGGGGGCAGCGCTGAATTAGATCAATGCAGCCAGTGAAGCTTCGTTTCGGCGCAGCTCCTTCTAATGTGTTTGGTCAGGCTTGGCTATAGCTGCTTGGAACATTCCCAGAGAATCGCGGTAAGTCCAGCGGACTGCAACAAAAGCATCAGTTTTCTAGAAAGTGATGTTTAGGTTGTCCACTGCGTTTCAAGAGCCTTGAGAGCTCTGTCTACCTTCCTGTTTAGATTAGGGTAGGAGACAAGCCGCCCTTTCTTCCCAAGTTTTTGAGTATGATATGAATTTTCATCGAATAGTTCGGTTTGTGTTGCCGCTAATGTGAGTGATCTATGCAACCTATCCAGTCCGTAGACACCTCCGCGTCGAAATGTTTCCAGCTCGAAAACGCCGGTTCCTATTTCATGGAACTTTGCCGTTCCATCCCCTTCAAAGGTTGGAAGGTAGAACTCGAATATTAGTTTTCTGATCTCTCGGAACTTGTAGCGAAATAAATCCTGGAGCGAATGGATGCCAAGCGCTCTCGGAATACCGAACAAACCGTTCTCTTCAAGCAGACTAACCTCTATTCTCGCCCGCCAGTGATTTTCGGGCAATTTGCCAGCGACGGATTTGCCCGGATCTCTCCGGTCCGAGGTTTTGTCCATTATCCTCAACAATACGCTTTGCTGGTTGGACCCCACATAGTAGGTCATGTCTAATTGTGGAGGATGGTAGGCCGATAGTATCAAGGCCGAAGCGCTTTTGTCCCTAATTCCAGCAGAAGCAAGTTTCGAACCCAGCTTGGGTATTGTCTGACGTACAACAAACTCAACCTGTTTGTGTTTTGAGCCGAAAAACCTCGGGGAACATTTCTGCAGTTCTGTCAAATTTGGGGCCACGCGTAGATGTCTCAAGAGCAGGTCTTGTATTTGCCATCTCTTGAGGTCGCGTTCGCTCCGCGACCAGTTTCCGTTTGCTCTGGCTTTGAAGTCGACGGATATCTCAATCCCCGAGACAGGTAGGCATCGGACGCATGTATCTTCTATTTTGTAATATAAGATAGCACTTTGAAACAAAGGGACCACGTCCCGCGGGTTGGGTTGTTGAATCCGTACAATGAAATAGCTCCCACGGTAACCAGATTTTCGCTCAGGACCGGATACGTGCAAGGTGCAGTTTGACCCGAGATCCTTCAGCTTACTGTTTAAGAAACGGTGAACATTTACCGCTTGGTGGACACCGGGTGTTTCCAGAGAAACTTCAAGCCAATCGACAACAGCGGTGCAATTGTAATCGTTCAGCTCAATTTTCGGTGACAGGACGCTTCTTCCAGCAAGCACTGGCTGTGGCTTGCGACCACCCGTAGGACAGTAGCGCTCCAAAAAGTAGGGAACACTCGTCAGCGCTTTTGACGGTATGTCGGTCGGAGGTTTCGTGAATTTAAGCGGGAAAGTCATTGGCGTGGACACGAGTTGGGCAGTTTCCTATTTGACGTTTGTAGGTCGTCAAAAACTGGCCGGTTTAGGTAATGAATTCAATACCCAAAGCGTTAGTCGTTCGTCTCTTTTTATAAGCGCGAAACAGCTCAATCATTTGAAATTTCTTTGTTGCACAAATCGGGTGATGGGCTTCCTGCTGCGACCCAAGCGTGGCGGATGACATCCACGAAGTGCAGGACACGGACGACGTACAAGACCCGGAACTGGGCGGAGTACAATATTTCTACTGGCCGTTCGTTGTGCCACGTCGCTAGCTCCGGCCCCCTAATAGGAATGCTTGGGAGTCGCGAGCGGCCCAAACCGGCCTTTGGCTGGGAGGCCTAACGCCGCAATGCAGCTTCATCAGGCCAGCCGTTCGACGCACTGCGCAGCATTATTGACGGCCAGAAGGAAGGACTGCGGACAAAACGGGCTTTCGCTGCGGCTGCGCCAATGACCGCTTTCCAACCAAACAGACTTGAATTGAGATTCGGGGTCGTTTGTCACGCTAAGACGGTTCACCACCCAAAACTTCCCAAAAGTCTGCCCTCAGATTGTGGTGGGGAAACGGAGTATTGGGTACAGGAACGTCAAGAAAGGCGCATAGTGGCTCCCACCCTTGTGCGACATCAAAGACTAACAGCTTTTCAGCGGGCACAGTCGCGCGGACATCCTGTGTTCTTTGCTCAAAAGCGGCGATTGCGGCTTCGCGATCTCGGAACTTCCCGCCGAACGTTTGCTCGCCAATAAAATCGCGATTCATATCGAGCAATTCGCGAATAGGCGGAGGGACGTCCATGGAGGGATACGCGTCCAACAGTTTGCCAATAGTCTTATCAAAGCTGGCCCACCATTTTCCGGGTGGACGGACAGAATGTAGAACCTTTGCATCTGGAAACGCGGTCATTGATTGCCGCCAGAAATGCGCGCCGGGCCAATCAACCTGACTGGAATATCCCTCATATACGCCGTTCCAATCGCGATCCTGCCCACCGACCAACGCCTGCCAGTTTGGTAGCTGGTCAAGATTCTCAACAATTTCGTACATGTGGTGACAGGGACCAAAGCCCAAAACTTCGAGCGCTTCCTTGATTGACTTCGTACCTGTCCGGCCAAAGCCAGACCCAATTACTTTCAATGCCATGCCTATTTTCCTCCCCTTTAAATGTCATTTGACCTTAAACGCACCGCGCATCATATCCATGCAAAAAAGCTTATTTTCTTTGCAGACGTTCATGCATCGTGCAGCATCGGTCAAAATGGGCTCCGACTTGCCACTCGCTGCACTCGGCTCGAAGGACCGCTGTCGGGAAATCGCCCAGACTTTGCAAACTCCGCTCCCTGCGCAGAGCCGCCGTTGCAGTGCCCCATGGGTGGCCGGGTGCCACACGCAAGCACTTGAAGTTCCGCTGTCAGCCCAAGGACTAAGCCGCTCTCGCGGCAATGGCGCTTGTGGTTGGCGTTTCGAGCGATACCAGATCTGGCCGCATTTTGCGATCTGGCTGACCTGTCTGACGATTGAGGTTTCTCATTCTGATGACAGGAGGATTTTATGACAGAGGAAAAGATGAGCCCGCTGCGTGCGCGGATGATGGAGGATATGCGCATTCGCGGGATGGGTGATAAAGCCCAGAAGTCGCATATCCGAGCGATTAAGGATTTCGCTGCGTTCCTTGGTCATTCACCGGATACTGCCACGCCCGAGGAACTGCGCGCGTATCAGTTGCATTTGACTGATACCGGGGTGACGCCTTCGACCTTTAACACCCGCATTGTGGCACTGCGGTTCTTTTTCGGCATCACCTGTGGGCGCGAGGACATGAAGTGCTTCATGCAGTTCAAGACCAAGCCGAAGAAGCTGCCGGTGGTGTTCAGCGTGCAAGAGGTGTCTGATCTGTTGATGGCGACGCCGGGACCGGGGCTGAAGTACCGGGCTGCACTCAGCATCTCCTATGGTGCTGGCCTGCGCGCATCCGAGGTTTGCAGCCTCAAGATCAGTGACATTGATAGTAACCGGATGCTGATCCACGTTGATCAGGGCAAAGGCGGCAAGGATCGCAAGGTGATGTTGTCACCGGGTCTGCTCGACCTGTTGCGGGAGTATTGGAAGGAAGCGCATCCGGAGGGCTGGCTGTTCCCTGGAAAGCCCAAGATTAACCCGATCTCGTCGCGCCAATTGAACCGTGCATTTACCTCGGCCAAGCACATGGCGGGCATTTCCAAACCTGCAACACTGCACACGTTGAGGCACAGCTTTGCCACGCATCTGTTGGAGGCCAATACGGATGTCCGCGTCATTCAGGTGCTACTGGGCCATGCCAAGCTGACGACAACGGCGCAGTACACCCATGTGGCCACCAAGACGATCAAAGACACCGTCAGCCCTTACGAGATGCTGGCTGGCCTGCAAGACCAGACCCTCAAACGAAGCCTGGAGTAATCGGCGCGGCATTGTCCCGCCCGACGCTGGAGATCGCTGACATTTTCCGCAGTTATGGCCCCGCGTACCGGCAGGCCAATGCCGGGCATATCAACCTGAGCCAGCTCAAAGTGATGTCGTCAATTGAAGCCTGCCGGACCGAGGCGCTCGGCGGGCATGTGGCGGCGTGCACTAAGTGCAATCATCAGCATATCGCCTATAACTCCTGCAAGAACCGGCATTGTCCCAAATGCCAAGGACCGGCGGCGCGCGACTGGATGGCGGCGCGTGCTGAAGACCTGCTGCCGATCGAGTATTTCCATGTGGTCTTCACACTGCCAGCAGAGATTGCCCGGATCGCGTATTGGAACAAGAAGGCAATCTACGGACTGCTGTTCCGCGCATCGGCCCAGGCGGTGACCACCATTGCCGCTGATCCCAAACGGCTTGGTGCGCGGGTAGGTATGACCAGCGTGCTGCATACTTGGGGATCGGCTCTCACCCATCACCCTCACGTCCACATGATCGTTCCCGGCGGGGGCCTGTCGAAAGACGGCAACCGTTGGGTCGCATGCAAGCCGGGGTTCTTTCTGCACGTGCGGGTTTTATCCCGACTGTTTCGACGCTTGGGCACCTCGAAAGGCTGCTGGCTCTGCATCGTGCAGGCGAACTTAACTTCTTTGGTGATCTAGCTGCATTATCAGAACCGCAGGCCTTTGCGGCATATCTCGCCCCGTTGCGCAAAAAGGAATGGGTCGTTTATGCCAAACCACCCTTCGGTGGCCCCGAGGCTGGGCTAGCTTATCTCAGCCGTTACACGCACCGCGTCGCCATCTCCAACAGCCGCATCGTCAGCGCCGATGCCAACACGGTTGCGTTCCGATGGAAAGACTATCGTATCAAGAATGGAGAACGCCTAAAGGTGATACGGCTGGCTACACCCGAGTTCATCCGCCGCTTCCTGATCCATGTCCTGCCGGACGGGTTCCACCGCATCCGCCATTACGGATTGCTGGCGAGTGGAAACCGTAAGGCCAACATCGCAAAAGCCCGCGCGTTACTTGGGGCAGAACCGGTCAAAAACGAAGATCCGCCAACCGCAGAGATCATCCCACTTACGCTCCGCGAACCATGCCCCGATTGCGGCGGACAAATGCGCATCATCGAGACCTTCAGGCGGGGGCAAAAGCCACAGACCCGAGCGCCACCACGAAAGGTCGCCGCATGACGAGATGTCCGTCAAAATGCAAAATACCTGCTCCCTCATGCACTTCTTCAGGGTGGAGTATTGTGCTGCCTCAAGCGATCCAATATGCTGAAAACGCGCCAATGTTCATCGTTATCAAAGCCAAGATCATGCCACCCAAGGCCTATGAAACGCTTCGAATGCCATCGATAAATACGCCAAGGCTCAAAACAACCTACAGCAGCCTCGCACTTTCCCCATAGGTCACACTCAGCATCCCACGGCTTCCTCCTTGAGAGGTTTGTCAACGCGGGCCAAGGTCAGTCCCGCGCCGAAACCTCGCGCAGTGGCCCGCATCGAAAAACCTTCATCAAAGCCGCCTTGCGGCAGCGCGGCAGCCCGTCTGCATCGAAATCACGCGTGATCGCCGCTGCCCAGTGACCGGTGTCAGCCCATTCTGTTGAAAAACTCACCGCTTCGCCTGAAGGAACTGGATTGCCGGAAAATAGTCCCGCTAACATACATATTTTCAAACAACGTTTGCCAAGGGGGCTATCGCGAGAACAGCGTTCCAAATTTTGGAGGCGATTTTACTGTGGCAGAGTTTTTCAACAGAATAAGCCCAAAGCGGTTGTTGCTAACGGGGCATCTCGCCGCCTCATCTTATGTCGATCTGAAGAGACGTGGGCAATCGTAGTAGGCCGCACAGAAGTGGGACTTTTCAGACATTGATTTGGCCTAAAGATTCCTAACCACCCCATGCATGATGCGCTCAATGTAATCCACAGTACTGATTACGCTGGCTTCGCGATCAGCCCGTCGCCACCCTGCGACACCACGTTTGCATTCGACCGCCAAAGACCCGCACCATCCTCGCAAGCACAAGCTATGGTGGCTGCCATACTAAAAGGTTAGATGACTTCGATGTTGGCCATTTGAAACTGGTCGAGTAGGGCTCTGGGGGCAGCACGATTGGTGACCAGCGTTTTGATCTCTTCCAGGTCCCAGGCACGAACTCGGTTGGTAGTGCCCAGTTTGGCGTGATCGGCCAGAACAACCGTTCGCACAGCCTGCGCGGCCATTGCGATCGAGACTTCGGCCTCTTGCAGGTCATAAAAATATGACCCCTTTTCCGGATGCAATGCGACAGGCGCCGAAAAGCAGAGTTCGACCTCAAAGCGGCGGATCTCCGACAGGGTCAGTTCTCCCACTGTTGCTGGCACATCTGCTGCGATCCGCCCGCCCAGCAGGATGACTTCAATACCACCGGCTTGCAGCGTTGTGGCGATGTCCAGCGAATTGGTGATGACTGAAACACCAGGGACCTTGACGAGCTCTCGGGCAAAGACCGCGGTGGTCGATCCGGCATCTACCATGATTGTCTGACCTGGCTGGATCAGGCCGACGGCTTTCTTTGCGATCTCGGTCTTTGCCCGGATCTGAGTTGTCATTCGCTGGCGAAAAGGGTCCTCTGTGCGGGTTTCAGGCAGGACGGCACCGCCGTGTACCCGCGCCACCTTGCCGATCTCTTCGAGGTCGAGCAAATCTCGGCGCACGGTTTCTCGCGAGACGCCAAGCATCTCAGCCAGATCATTGGCGCTGACCTGCTGATTGGCGGCGAGCATCGACAAGATACGCTGGTGACGCTCCTTTGCCCACATCAGACCGCCCCTTTGCTGCGACGCCCCATCAGCGCAATCGTTACCTTCATGGACAGGACCGCTACACAGACCACTGCCATCACGCAAGTGGAGAAGGCCGCCGCCTGAGACGTTAGCCCGGCATCATCCAGCCGCATGATCGTCACGGCGGCGACACTCAGTTTCGGTGTAGTCAGGAAGACCACGGCCGAGAGGGTCACCATGGAGCGCATGAAGAGGAAGAAAAAGACGGAAACGAGCATCGGTGCAATGAAAGGCGCAACGATGTCCCGCGCCGTGCGGCCAAGCCCGGCACCCAAGCTCCCGGCGGCTTCCTCAAGTGCTGGAGGCAGTTGGCGAAAGCCCGTCATCACGGTCAGGAACCCCTGTGTGTGGTAGTGGTAGAAGTTGACAATGGCTATCAGCGCTGCGGTCCCATACAGTAGATAGAGCGGTGTCGCCGTGGAATTGAAGGTCAGGATATAGGCCAGTCCAAGCACCATGCCCGGCACGGCGGCAGGCATCGCCGCGAGAATCTGGATCGGCTGGGCGATGGCTTGCGGCAAACGGCGCAGCCCCAGACCCAGTAAGAACACCGCAACGGTCCCGCCGACCGCTGCCGCCAGGGACACAACGATTGTCATCCAAAGAGACGAGTACCCGCCTGCAAGAGTGATGTTGTAGTGTTTGAGCGAGAGCGACATGTTGTAGGGCCAAAGCGTCACAAAGCTGGCATAGACCACGATCCCGATCACAGCGACAATGCCAGCGCAGATCACCAGCGAGACCGCCGCCATAGTAATATCGCGCAGCGGCGCAAAGCTGGGCTGGTAGGCAACCTGTCCCGTGGACTGTCCTGCCTGCTGTCGCTTCATTGCCTGCCGTTCGATGCTGTAGGAAATCACCGTGGGTAGCAGCAGCATGATACCGACCACGGCTCCCATGTTGAAGTTTCTCTGGCCAACAACCTGACTGTAGATTTCCGTTGCCAGTACAGAATAGTCACCACCGATCACGGCTGCATTGCCAAAATCGGTGATGGTTATGGTGAAGCAGACGAAGGCGGCATTCAGGATACCAAACCGCGCGGCAGGAAGGGTCAGATCGCGGAACTGCCGCCAGGGAGACGCACCCATGACCTCGGCGGCCTCATAGGTGCGCGCGTCCAGCAGAACCAAAGCGGCGCCGATGATCATCACCGCCTGCGGTAGCGCATAGAGCGTGTTGGCGATCAGCAGCCCCCAGAAGCCATATATCTCAATCTCTACCCCAAGCGCCCGGCTGATGACGCCATTGCGCCCCAACAAAAAGATAAGTCCAAGCGCCTGCACCAGTGAGGGCGCCAGCAGCGGCAGTACGATGATACCGCGGACCAGCCATTTTCCCCTGAAGGCGCAACGATAGAGGCCCTGTGCTATGATGAAACCAAGGAAAACGCTGAGAACCGTGGTGGCGCCGCCCATCGTCAGCGAATGCCGCGTCGCCCGCCAAAAGCCGGCAGAGCCGAGTACCTCGGTATAATTGCCGATTCCGTAGCTGTCTCCTACGGTGATAGAGCGCAGGAAGACAATCACCATCGGGTAGGCAAAGAACAGGATCAGCCCGATCAGTGGCAAGCCAACACAGGCCAGCGTCAAGAGCCGGTCCGCGTCAAGGGAGCGGCGCAAGGGGGAGCGCTGCAATGGGGGGCGGGTAGTCTGGCCAATGCTGCTCATGCCGGGGTGGTCTCGGGCTGTTCCGCGTCATCAAGGACCCAGGTACAGGCCTCTGTGCTGATGCTCAGCTCAACGCTGTCCCCCGTGCGGCATGGAGACCTGCCGTGGGTTTCAACCAGCAGCGGTCCGGCCGGGCAGTCCAGCTCAAGCCGTTGCAGATTGCCCAGAAAACTGATGCTTTGCACGGTGGCCACGCCATTTTCAGCTGGCTTTATCGCGATCTGCTCGGGGCGAATACAGGCGATATAGGCCTTTTTATCAGCTGGATAGGTCGCCAGAAGGTCCGGAAAGTGCCGCGCCACCTCTTCGGTTGCCAGAAGGTTGCTGCTTCCCATGAACTCCGCCACAAAACGCGTTGCAGGTCGGTGGTACAGATCTTCGGGCGTGCCGGCCTGCACCACGATACCGTGGTTCATACAGATAATCTTGTCGGCAAGCGCCAGAGCCTCTTCTTGGTCATGGGTCACCATGAGCGTAGGAATCTCCAGCGAGCGCTGCACCTGCCTGATTTCGTCGCGCAATGTCGCACGGACTTTGGCGTCCAAGGCCGATAGCGGTTCGTCCAACAGCAAGACCCGTGGATCAACAGCAATCGCCCGCGCCAATGCAATCCGCTGCTGCTGGCCGCCGGACAGTTGGCCTGGCAGTTTGTCGGCCATTTTCGGTAGCTTCACGAGTTCCAAAAGCTCGGTCACACGTGCCGCGATTTCCTTTGCGGAAATACCGCGAATTTTCAACCCGTACCCGATATTCTCGGCCACACTCATGTTTGGGAATAGGGAATAGGATTGGAAAACAATGCCAAAGTCGCGTTTGCGGGCGGGCAGGTCGGACAGGGTTGCCCCCTCTAGCGTGATTTCTCCGCCATCCAGGTCGGTCAGCCCCGCGATCAGCCGCAGCAGGGTGGTCTTGCCGCATCCAGACGGGCCAAGCAGGCAGACAAATTCGCCCTTCTCGATCTCGATGGATACGCGATCGAGCGCAGTAAAAGTGCCGTAGGTTTTGGTGGCATCACGGACGGTCAGATACATTGGAGATGTGCTTTCCTTGGCCTGAGGGTGGTCCACGACCAAACTTAAAAGTAACGGGACGACCTTGGCCGCCCCGCTGTTTGGCTCAGCGGCCGAACTTTTCTTTCCACAGTGCTTTCACCGCGGTCTGCTGGGTCGAAGCCTTCACAAAGTCCACATCCGCCAGGATTGTGGAGATGTCAGAAGGTAGGCCAGCGGCCTCTGCGGCTTTGGAAACGTCAACACCTGGTACGGTGATCAGGGCCTTATAGGTCTGGTACAACCCGATAGCTTCGTCTGACATGGTCCAATCAAGGAAAGCCTGAGCGGCCTCTTTGTTATCCGAGCTTGCCATCAGGCCCGAGGCCTCAAGCTCATAGCCAACTCCACCTTCAGGAAAGACCATCGCCAGAGGATAGCCTTCCTCAATTGATTGCATCGCGGTGAAGGCCAGCGAGATTCCGACGGTATATTCGCCGACGCGGGCTGCTTTGCACGGCTTGGATCCGGAAGATGTATACTGCGCCATGTTGGGATCAACAGCTTCGAGCTTGGCCCAGCCGGCGTCTTCGCCCATGCCTTGCAGAACCGCGTTCACATGAAGATAACCAGTGCCCGAAGAGTTCGGGTCAGGCATCACCACTTCGCCTTTGAAAGCAGGATTTTCAAGGTCCGACCAGCTTGTCGGCATTGGCAGGCCCTTTTCCTCAAGCCTTGCTGTGTTCACGCAGAAGGCCCCCATGTACCCGATTGGCGCGAACCACTTGCCGCTTTCGTCCCGGAATGTGTCAGGCAGCACGCCAACACCCTCGGCGGCATAGGGCTCCAGCATGTCAAGGATCTGTGGGTCCATCATGGCGCTGACAGCCCAGCCCCAAATCACGTCGGCCTGTGGATTCCCGGCCTCGGCCAGCAGCCGCGCTCCGAGCTTGCCAGTTGACAGGCGCAAGACGTTGATCTCGGTGTCTGGCATGGCGGCTTGGGCAGCCTCGACATAGGCCGCAATCTCTTCTTCTTCCAATGCGGTGTAGACAGTCAGGTCATCGGCAAGGCTAGGCGCGGCAAAGCCGAGGGTGGCCATCGACAGCGCGGTGGTCTGAATCCAGGTTTTCATAGTGATCTCCTTGTTGGTCCATATCTGTTGGCCCGGACCTATATCCGGAAGGCTGCGGGCCCTTGAATAGACCCGTTCTGATTGCCCCGCTCTTGTTGCGAGTCTGGGGTTATTTGTGTAGTCTTGCGTTTTTGTGGCATTTGTCTACGATTAATTCTCGAAGCGGGCGATCACGGCCTGCCAGAACCCGCATTTGAGGAAATTCTATGCAGATGCTCACAACCCTTCCTGAAATGGACCGGCTTACCCAGTTTGCGAACAGCCTAGCTGACGCGACTGACGTCATGGCCATGACCTTTTTCCGCAAGCCGCTGGATATTGAGGCCAAAGCGGACGATTCGCCGGTCACGCAGGCAGACCGGGCGATCGAAGAAGAAATGCGGCGCCAGATCACCGAGGCTTTCCCATCGCATGGGATCCTTGGCGAGGAACAGGAAGCCACGCGGCTGGAGGCCTCCAGTCTGTGGGTCATTGATCCAATAGACGGCACCAAAAGCTTCCTGTCTGGCATGCCAACCTTTGGCACGCTGATCGCTTGCCTTACCGAGGGCAGGCCCGACCTGGGAGTGATTTCGATCCCACCTACTGCAGAACGCTGGGTCGGTCAGCGTGGCAAGCCAACCTTACTGAACGGCACCCCCTGTCAGACCAGCGCGAAGACGCAGCTTGCCGATGCGATCCTGTATACCACCAGTCCGGACAGCTTTGACGCTGCGGGATTGGCACAGTTTGAGACCCTGTCGAAACGGGCTGCTCTGAGGCGTTTTGGCGGCGATTGCTATGGCTATGGCCTGCTTGCTTCAGGTCATGTTGATCTGCTGTTAGAGATGAGCCTGCAACCCTATGACTACATGGCCCTCGTCCCGGTGATCGAAGGCGCCGGCGGCGTTATCACAGACTGGGAGGGTCGGCCGTTAACATTGAAGTCCGAGGGGAAAATCATCGCGGCCGCCAGCGCCCCGCTGCACGCAGAGGCGCTGACGGCACTGCGCAGGAACGATACAATCGGTAAGCCTTAACCTGCACAGGCAATCGCAGGCAAAACTAGGAGGTCCGATTGTGCTGGATGTTCCAAAAGAAAGCGCTGCGGAGAAATATCCGATAGTTGAGGACCTCTATTTCTCGACAATATTCCCTCTAGAAAATTTGCCACCGTCATTCGCGCAACTCACGGCGAGTCCAATCCTAACTCGAACATTGCGCGGGACGTCAAACTAGTGTTCCGCGTCAGGCAGGAAGAACCGAAAGTGTCTGACGTCAGCGCCGATAGTTCGGTAATCCCCCCTAAAATTAGTGGTGATGGATTCAGCCGGTCATCGCAACACTTGCTCTAATCTATTAGATGGTGACTGGAAGCCCAAGGTTTTTCGTGGGCGTCCATTCAAATGCCGTGCGACGTCATCCAAGTCTTTCTGAGAGTAACCCGCAAGACAGGAACCCTTTGGGAAGTATTGTCGTAGGAGACCGTTGGTATTTTCATTCGTACCGCGTTGCCATGGGCTGCTTGGATCGCAAAAATAGACATCGATGTCCGTTGCTACAGTAAATTTTTGATGTGCAGCTAACTCAGTACCCCTGTCCCAGGTCAGGCTTTGTTTGAGGTGATCGGGTAGGTTGCTCATTTGGCGGGCCAACGCAGGAACGACGTGGTCTGTCTTCTTTCCACTTAGCTTTACGAGGATCGTAAATCGGGTCTGACGCTCCACAATTGTGGCGATATAGCTGTTTTTTGAACCGCAAATGAGGTCTCCTTCCCAGTGTCCTGGGACAGCACGATCTTCTACGCTCGCGGGCCTTTCGCGAATGGGTATTCCATCGACGATTTGGCTTCCTGACCCTGGCTTGTGACCTTTGGCATGTCGAAATTTGCGTTTGCTTCTAAGATGGTTACGAAGTTCTTTGCGCAACAGGCCTCGTGTTTGCACAAACAGGCTTTTGTAGATTGTCTCGTGCGACACGCGCATTCCTTCGTCGTCAGGGTACGTGAGCCTGAGCCATCCAGAGATTTGTTCAGGTGACCAGTCATCGCAAAGCCTGGCATCAACAAGATCTTTCAGCATCGGGTTCTGACCGAGCAAAAATGGCTTTGGTCGCCTTCCGCGTTGCCAAGCTGATTTGTCGGCGACGGTAGCACGATATCGCCTCCTACCGCCGTTTTTGTTGATCTCACGACTTACCGTTGAAGGGCTGCGGCATAAGATTCCAGCAATAAACCGAATGCTATGACCATGCGCTATTCCACGCAAGATCTCTTCGCGCTCTTCTAATCTCAGAGCTTGGGCGCGTCTTTGCCTAAACCGAGGTCGAATACCTCCATGATATTGCAAATATGAGAAAACCGTCGCCGGTGGCTTCTCGATAACGCGCGCAATACTCGCCATCGGTGTCCCGCGTTCCCACTCCTGCCAAATCACTGACTTCTTCTGTTCATCCATCGGTAAATGTTTCCGCATCAACACAGTCCTTCAAATGTAAAGATCTACACTGTGTGTTGCGATGACCGGCTGAATCCATCCCCACTAAAAATGGGGGGATTACCGCTACAGTTAAAGCCTCGCAGGCAAAGCGTTTAGAACACCTGAAAGAACCTGTCGTTTCAACAACTCCTTGATGCCAGCGGTGGTCACTCCACTTTCTTACACGGTTGAGTCACCCCGCCGAAACGCATCGTTCTGCTGGGCAATCTGTTGAACCGTTGGTGACACCAAGTGGACCTCTTACCGTGGGGTCCTGCGCAGTTGTGGCGACTTCATTGAGATAGCGACCGAAGACCGTATTCGCCAATAGGTCAGATCCCGATTGCAGGGTATTGGCGCAGCATCTGAGCTAGGTTTGATGTTTTTCTTGCAAGCACATTGCACTGTATTTCCACCCGCGTATGCTGACCGGCGATACTGGAAAAGCACAAATATGAGCAATCTGATACATTTTGACGTACCTCCCCCAAAGAGCTGGGAGCACTTTGAAGAGTTGTGCGCGGACATTTTTCAGTTCGAATGGTCCGACAAATCATTGGTGCGGCATGGTCGCTTAGGTCAGAGCCAAAACGGTGTCGATATTTATGGTCGCCATGGCGCGGTGTGGCCCATTGGGGTCCAATGTAAAAGAAAGTCGACCTGGCCTGTTGTAACGGTAAGTACGAAGGAACTAGATGAAGAAGTAGAGAAGGCAAAATCTTTCGAGCCAAAACTCAAGGAATTCATACTCGTTTCAACGGCTCAATCAGACGCTACATTGCAAAAGCATGCCCGGTCTATTTCAGAGGAAAATCAAAAATTGGGCCTCTTTGAGGTTCATGTTCTTAGCTGGTCAGATTTGGTCAGGAAGTTAAAATTCCATGAAAGCGTAGCCAGCAAGCACTATGGGCAGTTCGCCAAGACCCCGATTTCTCCCCTGCTTGGCACTTGGACAACTAAATGCGGAAAACTGCAGGTGGATGATCGCGAGCTTCTTGTTGCAATACGTGAGCTTGCACACGATCTTGAGGATTTTCCTGAAGGGCGGTTAGTCATTCAACAGTATGAAACGGAAGCGTTACTCACTGAAATCCAAAGATTCCAGGCGATTATTCCTGCTGATCTGGAAACGAGGGAGAAAATTTCCGATCTACGGGATGATTTGCGAAAACAGCGCCGGGCAGAAAAAAGGGTGTTAACAGCGATAAACATTTTGCTGACGCATCAATCGTTTTCTGAATTGATGATTAAGGTTTGGGATGGGGCCGCGATAATTCGAGCAGTGCTCGAACTATTGTTGACTGACAAGCCAAAGCTCAACCAAACCAGCAACCTTAGATTACACCCACCAAGGGCGGTCAGCGGTGAATGGGTGACTTCCGGAATAGATCAAAGCGATGTTAAAGTGATTTTCGAGCGCCAATCCGATTTGCGAGATAGATATCCAAAGCTCAACGTAAATAGTTTGATCGAGATGTCCGATGTTGCAAAGTTTCGCTACGGCATTCCAACTATGATCAAAGGCATCCTGGAACAGATTGATAGTGGGGCAGATCTTCCTGATTTGGAAGATCGAAAGTGGCTCGATACGGAGGCTTGGACTTTCAGCTTTTCTTGAAGAACGACAAAGATTTAGCGGTTAAGTGATTGAGACAGAGAATGCAGGAACATCAATTCATTAATTTCGACGCCAAGTGTGAGCTGGATCAACCAGTCTACAGAATCATGAAGCAGGAGCACGTGTTTTCGCTATTTCGCGACCGCCGGAACGCAATGAGCCGGTTCTCCAATTGGAAGGATAACTTCGAGAACTTCCTCATGAGGTGCGGACATGAGGTCGACGGTGTCAGATACGACAACACCACCCGAGAAAAGATGGTGGCACAGTGTTGGACCAAAGAAAAATACGCCGAAGCGATGTGGGGAATCTACGCCAACGACCAAGATCAGCGTTTCTTGCGCATCAGGTCTACTCCACGTCTCCTACTCAGCGCCTTATGCCAAGCCAAACCAGACAACGCTTCAGACCTTTGCCGGGTTGGTCGTGTCAAATACGAACTAACAAGCGAGATCAGGGCTTATTACGACAAGAACAAGAATGCGGATGTGAGCATGCAGCTCCTGTTTCACTCTCTTCTCAGGAAGCGCCGAGCGTTTTCCCATGAACGCGAGGTTCGACTAATGTATTGTGCTTTGTTTGGGGCGTTGGATGAAAGAGGGCTGTTCTGGTACGACGTCGATCCCCAAACGATGATTACCCAAATCATGGCCGACCCGAACCGAGATCGGTCAAGGTGGCGGAAAGACAAAACCGAGATCCAGAGGGAGACTGGGTTTCTTGGGGAAATCAAACGTTCGAAGATTTACGATGCGCCCGATTGGTAATCTAAGGCCGTAAGGGCCCTCAGCACCGGGTAAATAGTCAAACCACAAAAAACACAAAAACCACAGATTTCCACCAACAATCCCAACAGCTTACCCACGAAAAATCACATTTGGAGCACCATAAGCACGGCAAGGAGCGTTGCTACCGTACTGTGCTAGAACTGTGCTAGGTGCACGGCGCGGCGCTCACAACGTACTGTGCTAACAGGTAATTCTAAGGCTGTGCTAGGACTGCGCTAGGGTGAAACTGCGCTAATCAAGTAGACGACAAAACAGTAGATTATTTAAGCTATTGTATTTGTTGTTTTAAATGGTGCCCGGGGGCGGAATCGAACCACCGACACGAGGATTTTCAATCCACTGCTCTACCCCTGAGCTACCCGGGCATGGGTGAAGGACTGTCCTTCGGGTGAGGGGCGGTCTAAACGAGGCTTGGGGTGGTGTCTAGAGCCTTTTTGAAGAAAAATGAACTTGAGGGCGATCCTTCAGCTTTTTCCTTTCGGAACACCAATTTGGCAGTTAGATGATGTCTCATGACACTCGTTCTTTCATCACTAAAAATGTGCTTGGATCACGGTTTTGACACGGTCATCGATGTCCGTAGCCCGTCTGAGTTTGCCGATGACCATATTCCCGGCGCTATCAACCTGCCGGTCCTGAATAACGCCGAACGGGCCAAGGTTGGGACGATCTACAAACTGCAGAGCCCGTTTACGGCGCGCAAACTGGGCGCTGCGTTGGTTTTTCGGAATGCTGCCAATCATATAGAACACGCATTGAGCCACCACGGAGGCGCGTGGCGTCCTATGGTTTATTGTTGGCGAGGGGGGCAGCGGTCAGGGTCGTTCACCTGGATGTTACGCGAGATCGGCTGGCGGGCGGAAGTGGTTGAGGGGGGGTACCGGACGTATCGGCGGCTGATCACCCAAACCTTGTATGATGATCCATTGCCATTCCGAATAGTGCAATTGGGAGGATACACAGGGACTGCCAAAACAGAATTGCTGCATTTGGTCCGCCTACAGGGTGTTCAGGTTTTGGATCTTGAAGGATTGGCGCAACATCGCGGGTCGTTGCTGGGTGCCATGAAAGAGGGGCAGCCTAGCCAAAAGGCGTTTGAGAGCCGTTTGGCCCTTGCCCTAAATGCGATGGATCGCGCCCGGCCTATCTTGGTTGAGGCAGAAAGCAGCAAAATCGGTGTTCTCAACCTGCCGCCAAGTTTGTGGGACGCGATGAAGAAAGCGCCATGGCTTGAGATAACCGCACCGTTGCCGGCCCGGGCCCGTTATTTGGCGCAGGCCTATGAGGACATCCTTGCTGACACAGAAGGTTTGCTGAAAAGCCTGCAGCCCCTGCGCGTTCATCGCGGGCATACTTTGGTCGATCACTGGGCTGACTTGATTGCCGAAAACAGTAAGCTGGCCTTGTGCCAGTCACTTGCGCAGGATCACTATGATCCAGCATATGAAAAATCGATGCGCAGCGCGGCACCCAAAATTGCGCACAGTTTTCATGCGGCTAACCTGATGCAACCAGCATTGAATGAGTTGGCAGGAAAAATTTCCGAGCGCATTCACTCTATGGATATCTGACCGACATCAGCCGTGATCTCGCCGATGATTGCAGCCTCGAACCCGGCTGATTTAAGCTGTGCCATGTGTTCGGCCGGATTTCCTGAAACGGCGGTCAACAAGCCGCCTGCGGTTTGGGGGTCAAAGAGAAGGTCGCTCCGCGGGTCTGATGCAAGACCAGGCAAAACGAGTCGGTTTTCAGGGAACAAACTTGAGCGCGTGCCTGTCTGCGAAAGCTCTAAAGAGCCGGGCAGCAAGGGGACGTCTGACACTCGAAGGCGGGCACCGACGGCTGACTTTTGACAGATGTTCATCAGATGACCCGCCAATCCAAATCCGGTGACATCTGTCATTGCATTGGCTTCGGCCAAAATTTTAGCTGCTTGGCCTTGCGGAGCGCTCATATGCCCAAGCGCGCCCGCAACCCATTCGCCGCGTGCGTCCCCGGTCATTTCCGCGGCCATAATCACGCCGCTGCCAATTGGTTTTGTTAAAATGAGTGTGTCACCGGGCTTGGCCGCGCAAAGAGTAATCGGTCTGTTTTCGCATAAACCGGTGACGGTAAAGCCAATCGTCAATTCGCCCCCTTGTGAACTGTGGCCTCCGACGATGGCGGCCCCGGCATTTGAGAAAAATGTTTGCGCAGCGAGCATGATTTCGGTCAGAGTTCTTTCGGCAAGCATGGCCGACATACGCGGTAAAATGACCGTTGCAGTTGCGGCCTGCGGGCTGGCACCCATGGCCCAAATATCGCCCAGTGCATGATTTGCCGCGATCCGCGTCATCGCAACTGGATCGTTGATCATGGCACGCAGATGATCGGTGCTTATCACTTGATTGACACCGCCTGTTATCAGTAGGGCTGAATCGTCGCCAGCTAGATACTGAATATCTGGCCGCGCAGGGGTGTTGATCTGCGCCAAAGCAGCTTGCAAAGCATTTCGGCCAATCTTGGAACCGCAACCGCCACATAACGGTTTTCCGCCCAATACTTCGGCAGCTCCTGCGGCGCGTTCCTCGGGCAGTTTCGGTTGCGACATTTTTGGCAAAATCCGGAACTTGTCCATAAACGTTTGGTCAATCCGGTTTTTCCATTTCCATATGGCAGGCCCTTGGAATGACACGCCAAAACGATCCCCTAAAGCTGACTTTTCACCAAGTGATATCAGTTTCAGATAATCCTTTTGAGGCCTGTAAGCCTGCAGGTTCCCCTTTTCACTCAACCGGACACGCAAATTTTCATAAAGGATGTCGGCCTGCCTAACCGCAAAAACCCCAGCTTTGGGCCGAGGCGATTTGACCATATGGGCGCAATCGCCAACCGCAAACACATTTGGGTCTGAGGTCAAAAGGTGCTCGTCAACATTTATAAAGCCTTGCTGCTGTTCTAGCGTCGTGGAGGCAATCCAATCATGCGGTTTTGCACCTGCCGCCCCACAAACAAACTGTGCGGCAATGGTCTGTCCATCGCTCAGGACAACACCGTCACCGGTCACCTTGGTGATGTGGGCGTGTTCATAAATTTGAACGGACTGGGCCTTCAAGGCTTCAAGTAATGTCTTTTTGCTTTTGGGGGGCATTGTGGACAGAACCGAATGGCGATCGATGAGGCTGACGTTCGCGTCACGTCCAGCCAGTCGCAAGGCATAGGCAAAAGCCATTGCGATTTCGGCACCCGCGACGCCGCCGCCAATAACTGCGACATCGGCACATCCGGATTGAGTCTTGAATTCGCTCCATGCGCGAGAGAATTGATCCAATGGTTTGGCAGGGACGGCATGTTGGGAAAAGCCGGGCAGGGTGGGCATTGCGCTGGTTATGCCGATGTCGATGGATGCCACATCATAATTGATAGGGGGATCTCCTGACACAATGATAGTTTTAGTCTTTGGATCTATTTCTGATACGGCACCCAATATGACGCGCGCGCCAGCGAAACGAGCCAGACGCACCAAATCAATATTCAAGGCGTCGCGTGGGTAATGACCGGCCAAAAAACCCGGTAGCATGCCCGAATATGGTGCCGTGGGTTCAGGGTTAATCACGGTTATCCGAGCGCCGGGCAGCGGGTTCATCCCCCATTTCCGCAAGACCAAAGCATGCGCATGTCCTCCGCCAATCAAAACCAGATCTCGGGAAAGCGGCAAGGGGTTGTTTTGCATGTCAGCGCTCCTTTGCAAGCTGACTTACCATGGTGGACAATCGACGCCCATGAGGCAGTTGGTCAATTTGCTGTGGGGTGAATGCGTCCTCACATAGGTATTGCATCCAGTGCTACTTTGAATGCTTTCTTCGGCGCGATGCCACCTTTTGTTAGCCCTGAGAGACTAGGGACGTGATGAAACTCGATTCGAGCGAACAATAAGCGGTCGATCCAGTCAGAAGCTCGCATTCGCTTTGATCAAGATTGAAGCGAGGGTCTTTTGGCGCACGAAATTGATCTGAGGACATAGAGTTGCGGGGGCGACTGCCGGGCTTCCTATGCTCTGTTCGGTCACAAAAGCAGGCGGAACTCTCTTGGCCGCGATATAGTGGCTGGTCTGATCTGTCCGGCAGGGCCAGCCTGCTTATTGCCAGCCTGAGCATCTGGCGCGTAGCCCAAATTACTCAAATACGGAAGATCGAACAATTTCATGCTGTACAGCATTGTAATGGCCACATGTTTGGCGTCAGACACCATGCCTGAAATTTGGTGGTGCCTTGGCGGTGCAAGTTCACTGTCGATAGAGTCTGTGTCAGCCAAACTGGCAAGAAACAGGTGAAACGTGTTGACCAATGAGATGAGGTTTTCACTGGTGAGATCAAGCTCCGAACCTGAACACTGCGAACCAATCTGGACCTGTCGCGGTTTTGTTGCCGCTCCTTTGATAGCATTTACTGCAGCAAAGGAGACGGGCTATGGGACTGAAACGGACGGACGAATTGCGCCATGATGCGGTGCGTATTGCACTGACAAGCGGGCTAACGCGCAGGGAAGTAGCTGACGATCTGGGGGTCGGCATGTCAACGCTGAACAAATGGACCACAGCGCACAGAGACACCGATGTGGTGTCGAAAGAGGACATGAGCCTCGCTCAAGAGAATGACCGGCTTCGACGGGAGAACCGGCTTTTTAAGGAGGAGAGGGAGATCCTAAAAAAGGCCACCCAGTTCTTTGCGGGCCTAAAGCAATGAGATTTAGGTTTGTAGAAGAACACTGGACCAACT
>NZ_QKMF01000027.1 GCF_003208435.1 Pelagimonas varians
ATCATGTCACCGTTGTTAACCGTCGCAATCGTGATCGTCTCCGCAGATGCTATACCCGCGCTCAATCCCAATCCAACAACTGTCGTTAGTAGTGTGCATTTCAGTGTCATAATTCCCTCCCAAGAATTTACGCATGTAAATATTATGCTCTAACCAAGTGCCTCCAGAGCATTTCTACTGCCTATTTCCTAATGTAATGTTAGCGTTAACGTCAACAAAAATTGCATTCCGGCTGTGAATTTTTAGGCTGGATAGCCAGCAATCTATGCGGATTCACGAATTTTCATCTCACCATCAAACAGCTTAAGGATCTGTTTGCCTGAGCTTTTTTCCGCGCGTATACTTTCGACCAGTCGCGCCACCGCAGTTCGCCCAATCGCATCCACATTTTGCGCAACCGTGGTCAAGCTTGGCACTGTATAGGGACACAAGGGATAATCATCATGGCCAGCGATTCGCAAACCGCCCCTCTGCATCGCGCCCGCCTCCAACCCATGCGTTGCGGCCGCACGAAGCGCCCCGATCGCGACACGGTCGTTTACACAAAGTATAGAGGACGCCACCAACCGGCCGCTTGAAAACTCCCGCTCAAGAACGGCCTGACCATGCGCCTCAAAATACCCGGCACCAGAGACACCCTCCACACCGACAATCCGGGGCTCAAGCCCCAACTGCTCCATTTTTGCGATATACGCGCGCTCTCGCTCCATGGCATTGAAGTTCACCCGCGGCATAGCCAAAAAAACAGGTGGACCGCCGACACGCGCAAGATACTCTGTGGCCAACCCGGTGCTGTGGTAGTGGTTTGTACCAACAAAATCGACTTCTGGCATCGTGTCCGGTCGAGAATCCACCATAACAAATGGCAATCTGGATCGCAGCCGTTCATGCACATCCAGATCACTGTGATTGCCCAGAGGCGCAACCAGTGCCCCCTCCACATTCATCGACATCAAGGTTTCAGCCGCGCGCGCCTCGATTGCGGGATCCGAATGCGAACATTGCGTAATGACCGTATACCCCACATCCATTGCGGCACGCTCGATAGCCTCAAGCAAACGGCTAAAGAACAGGTCGTTTAGATACGGTATGATGACGCCAATCATTCCGGTTGATTTCCGGTTCATCCGAGTCGCGAAAAAGTTGGGCACGTACTCCACCCGCTCCAAGCCCTTTCGAATACGCTCACGCGAGGTGCGACTTACATTATCCGGATCTTGAAAGTAGCGCGACAAGGTCGGACGTGAGACACCGATGGCGGCAGACAAATGCTCCATCGTATCGATGCGCTCTTTGTTTACATGCGGCGTGTCAGGCGTATCCATATTTCGTACCCCTCAGTTTCGCGCAGAAAACACAATTATTTTTACGCGTGAAAATACCCTCAATATCCTACCCCAATTTGCAAGTAAAAAGTTCCTTCCCCCAAGGCCGAGTGTGCACCTCCGCGTCAGATATCAAGCGTTGCCAACAAGTTTAGTCCCTGCGGTCAGTCCGATGACACTCCAGATCAAGAGTTCTCGCAACTGTTGCGGCTTAAACAAATGCAGTTTTTGGAATTTTTTTCCGCAAAATAGGCAAATTGAGGCTCACCTTCCGGCAACCCGATAATCTTTACTTGTGAAACAGTCAGCGGCCACGCACGCTCGGGGAATGATACAAGACTGTTTTACGATTGACGCCATCACCGGACCGGATACCGCTGTGGATCTAGTGTTGTCCCGCCACTTTGCCGACATGCGGGCCGGATCCCCTGAAGAAAGCTGCCATGTGATGACATCACAAGGTTTGCGCAACTCCGGAGCACTGCTCTACGCGCTTCGCGATCATTCCGGAGAGGTCTGCGCTGTGGGCGCGCTGAAACCTTTTAAAGACGGCGTAGAACTGAAATCCATGCACACTGTCCGCGAAAAACGCGGGTTGGGCTATGGCGGCGCGGTCCTGCATAGCCTGCTTGAAACAGCAAAATTCCAAGGAGCCAAAGCCGCGTGGCTGGAAACCGGTACGCAGCCCGGTTTTGCCGCCGCGCGCGCCATGTATTTCAGTGCAGGCTTTGAAGAGTGCCAGCCATTCGGCAGCTACACCGCTGATCCACTGAGCACATACATGGTCCTCAACCTGAGCTAGGTGATGCCGTCACGAATGCGACTTTCGGCCAAAAATCGTGCTGATCGCAAATATCACAGCTGCGGCACATACGATGCTTGGCCCCGCTGGCGTGTCAAACTCCCACGCGCCCCAAAGACCCAGCAACGCGGCGCAAACCCCCAGTCCAACCGCGCCGATCACCATCTGTTCAGGTGTGCGCGCAAAAGGCCGGGCTGCAGCCGCTGGAATGATCAGCAAGGCACCGATCAACAAGGCTCCGACAATCTTGATTGCAACGGCAACAACCAGCGCCAAAGCCAACATCAACACCTGCTTTTCCCGCTCAGGGTCTACCGACGACGCGTAAGCCAAATCTGGCGAAAGGGTCGCCAAAAGCATGGCTTGCCAACGCCAAACCATCAAAATCCACACCAAAATGGCCCCGCCCCAAATCAATGCAAGATCGGTTTTTCCTACCGCAAGAATATCGCCAAACAGATAGGCTTGCAGGTCAAGGCGCGGCCCTTCGACCAAAGTGACCGCGACCAACCCAAAGGCCAGTGCTGCATGGCTGGCAACGCCAAGCACCATGTCGGCACCGACCCCGCGCTTGGTCAATCCGGCGACCGCAAATGCCATGCCTAGCGAAACCAGCAAAGTCCCCGCAAACACGGGGACTGACGCGGCCAGAGCCAGAGCCACACCCAAAATGGCCGCATGGGCAGTGGCATCGCCAAAATAAGCCATGCGGCGCCAAACAACAAAAACACCCAAAGGGGCTGCTGCAAAAGCAACCCCAACTGCGCCCAGAACGGCGCGAACCAAGAAATGATCCAGCATCAGGTCTGCTCTCCATGCGCATGATCGCAACTGTCGTCGTGATCGTGGGAATGCTGGTGACGATACAGCGCCAGCGCGCCTCCCGTGCCCGAACCAAACAATGCACGATATTCCTTGGCCTGCGCCACCACTTCGGGATGGCCCTCACAGCAGATATGACCGTTCACACAAATCACCCGGTCCGACGCGCTCATCACCACATGCAAGTCATGGCTGACCATAAGCACCGCGCAACCCAATTGTTCGCGGACCGTTTCAATGCGCCGGTAGAATGCCGCCTGCCCCGGTTGGTCGAGGCCCGTTGTCGGTTCGTCCAAAAGCAGCAATTCGGGACGGTTCAACAATGCACGCGCCAGCAAAGCCCGTTGAAATTGCCCCCCCGACAAATCCGTCAACTGACGATCGGCCAGATCCTCGGCTCCGGCTTCAGCTAAGGCAAGGTCCCGTTCGGCCCGTGGGCTTTTGCGAGGAAGGTTCAAAAAGCGTCCCACGGTCATCGGCAACGAAGGGTCAATCTGCAGGCTTTGCGGGACATACCCCAACCGTAAGCCCGTCTTGCGTGTGACCTTGCCTTGCGCGATTGGAACCGCCCCGATCAAAGCCTTCAAAAGCGTTGATTTTCCAGACCCGTTCGGACCAACGACCGTTACAATTTCACGCGGGGCGATTTGAAAATCGACATCCCGCAAAATCTGGGTGCTGCCCCGTTTCACCAACAGTTCACGGGCTTGGATCAGGGGAATCATGCATTGACCTTTTCTTGGCAACGCGGACATTTTCCTTCGGCTTCGATTGCAACGCGTTCAATTTCGAACCCCAATTCGCGGGCTGAAATACCCAGCGCTTCGGCGGCCGGTCGGCCGGGGGCCTCGACCACCGCCGAACAGCTTGTGCAGATCAAAAAACACGGTGCGTGCTGCTGACCCGGATGGGCGCACGCGACAAATGCATTCAAACGCTCGATTCGATGGGCAAACCCGTGACTTACCAGAAAATCCAACGCCCGATAGGCCACCGGAGGCTGAGAGCCCATGCCCTCAGAGCGCAATTGATCCAGAACCTCATATGCACCCATAGCACAATGTTTTTGCAATAAAATTTCCAGAACCCGCCGACGAACAGCCGTCAGCTGGAGGCCATTTTCGCGACATGTTTGGTCAGCAACCCCCAACGAATTTTCGATACAATGGGCGTGATCATGGGTTTGAAATCCAATTGGATCCATTCGAGGCGTCCTGTTCAGTTTGGGGCTTGATATGTTATATCCTAACACACTACAAGACGAGTAACGTTATATCATAACACATCAAGGACCCATCATGATTCTGCGATCTGCCTGCATTACTCTCTTACTCGGCACAACCTCTGCTTTTGCATCCGCCCCAAAAGTAGTGACGGATATTCCACCAATCCAAAGTCTTGTCGCAATGGTCATGGGGCAGATCGGTTCGCCGGACGCGCTGGTCGAGGCAGGCGCGTCTCCCCACGATATGGCCCTGCGCCCGTCGCAAGCCCAAAGCCTGAGCAAAGCAGACCTTGTGATCTGGATTGGCCCGCAAATGTCACCCGGATTTGAGGACCAGTTAGAGGTTTTGGCACCAAACGCGACGCAGGTGGCGTTGATCGACATCGAAGGCGCGCATCTGCTGCCCTATCGCGAGAATGCTTTGTTTGAGCATGACCACCACGAGGATGACCACGAGGAACATGACGATCATGATGAGGCGCATGATGACCACGACGATCATGGCGAAGAACATGACGAACACGGCGACGAGCATGACGAAAAGGATGACGACGGGCACGATGATCATGGGCACGACAATGCGCCAGACGGTGAAACAACCGTCGATCCGCATCTCTGGCTCGACCCCGAGAATGCCATGGTTTGGCTTCCGAAAATTGCACAAGCGCTGGCCTCGGTTGACCAAGACAATTCGGATCAATATTTGCAAAATGCTGCCGAAGCGATTGATCTAATCAAGGCAGCGCAAGTGCAGGCCCAAGCTAGGCTGGAACCCGCAAAAGATGTCCCACTTGCTGCCTATCACGATGCCTTTCAGTACTATGAACAAGCGTTTGGATTGCATGTTATCGGCGCGATATCCGACAGTGATGCCGTGCAGCCCGGCCCCAAGCGCATTGACACCCTGCGCACTGCTTTTGAATCCGATCAGCCCGTCTGCTTTTTGATGGAACCGGGGGCAAATGAGCGTCTTCTAACCAGCGTCAACTGGGACCCGGACACCGCCCAGATTGCCCGTATCGATCCTCTTGGCGGCGCTTTGGAAACCGGTGCTGGTCTGTATCCGGCGTTGATCCAAGACATCGCAACCCGCATAGCAACTTGCGTCACACATCAGTGAAACAAATCAGGTTGAGCGTCGCCCTTCAAATGGAGTGAGGGTGACGCCAGCCTCTTGCAAAGCTGCGCGCACGGCGCGGGCGATTTGCAACGCAGTCGCCCCGTCGCCATGCAGGCAAATCGTGTCGACAGCTGCTGGAATTGGCTCTCCCGTTTCCGGCAGGATCGCCCCGGCCTGCACCATTTTGACAATGCGCTGTGCGGCCAGATCGGCGTCATGGATGACTGCGCCCGGAAGGCTGCGATCCACCAAAGTCGCATCGGCATTGTAGGCGCGGTCCGCGAAAATCTCGCCCGCCCAAAGACAGCCTAGCTTTTCTACCGCTCGCTGCTGCGCGGTGGCCGCCAGCACCATGATGATGATATCGGGAGCCACTTCCAACGCCGCTTCGTAGCATGCTGTCGCCATCTCTTCATCGGCAGAGCACATGTTTGCCAATGCGCCGTGAAGCTTTAGGTGCCGCACTTGGGCACCCTGCGCCTGCGCCACTGCCAAAGACGCCCCCAATTGGTATTGCACCAGATTGCGCAGGCTTTTGGCGGGCAATTTCATATTGCGGCGACCAAACCCTTGCAGATCTGGAAAGCCGGGATGTGATCCGATGCCCACGCCGTTTTTATGCGCAAGCGC
Organism: Pelagimonas varians; assembly: GCF_003208435.1. Classification (GTDB taxonomy): domain Bacteria; phylum Pseudomonadota; class Alphaproteobacteria; order Rhodobacterales; family Rhodobacteraceae; genus Pelagimonas; species Pelagimonas varians. The sequence goes on from NZ_QKMF01000027.1 coordinate 5,925, forward strand.
AATGGTGTCGGCCATCACATCAGGATCACCGGCATGAAACCCGCAGGCAATATTGGCAGAGGTGATGACCTCAAGCAGCGCAGCATCTTGCCCCATCACCCAAGGGCCAAAGCTCTCTCCCATATCGGCATTCAGATCGACGCTTAGCTGGGTCATAACGGGTCCTCTCCGGCGGTGACGCCGCTGATCAGGGTATAGGATAGCAAATCGGATATGTCGTGTGGATCACGGACCAAGGCAAATCGGCTTCGCGTCAAGTCCGCAAGATGTTTGCGGTAGGCGCGCTCTGCCATCAGGGCCTCTTCCAACGTGACAAAGCGAAAGCGCAGCGCCGTTCCGGCAGAGGTTTGAGCAACCCTTGGCAGATCGGCAGGAATGACGGTGCCAATACGCGGATAGCCTCCGGTGGTCTGACACTCTGCCAGCAATACATAGGGCGCGCCGTCACCCGGAATTTGAATATCGCCGGGTGTAATCACCTCTGACAAGATTGTCCCACCGGCGGTCAGACCGAAACCCTCGCCCTCAGGCTGCAAGCGAACCCCCATCCTGTTGCCGCGGCTGTCGCGTAACAGAGTTGTGCTTTCGAAGCGGTCGCGCTGCGCTTGTGTGAACAAATCCGTTTGCAGGCTGGGCAAAACCCGCAATATCCCGCCATCCCAGCGCGGTGCCACCTTGAGCCCCTGCCCTGTCACCGTACCCGTGTCAGGGCCAATCGCCAGTCGGTCACCCGCCGCAACTGCGCGGCCAAGGCCAGCTGCCAGATGAACCCCTTGCCCACCCAGCAAGGTCGGAGTCGCCAGGGTGCCGCCAAAACTCAGGTATCCGTAAACACCGCTGGTCGCCCCGCCAATATCAAGCATACCGCCAGCAAGCAGCAGGTGCGACGCATTCCACGCCAATGCCGCCCCATCCAAGCTGGCCCGCATCGGCGCGCCGGTCAGCGCAATACGGGTCGGCGCGGTCACTTCAAACCGCCCCCCCATGCCCGCCATTTCCAGTGCCGCCCCAACAGGTTGGCCAAGCAGCGCAGCCCCCTCGGCCAAGGCCATCCGGTCCACAGCGCCGCCCCGCGACAATCCCAAAGCCAGATAACCCGCGCGCCCTGTATCTTGAACGGTCACGCCCGGCCCCACTTGATGGACAATCACAACACTCATGTCAGCGCCTCCTGCCGGATGCCGGCGGATGGGTCTGTTTTCAAATTCTCATATTCAGCGCGGCCGATCGACGGGAAGCGGACCTCATCCCCCGGCCGCAATAGAAACGGAGTTTCAGTGTCGGGCCGAAACAACCGCGCTGCCGTCTGGCCAATGTGGCGCCAGCCTGTGGGCGTGGACACCGAGAACAAAACAAGCTGACGAATGGCGACAACCAAGGCCCCAACCGGCACCTGCGGAGTCAATGACGTCTGGCGCGGGATATTCCATTCTTCTGGCAGCGTGCCCAAATACGGCTGGCCCGGAGCAAAGCCGATAGTGGTCACTCGGGTTTGCGCCCCGCTTAGCGACGCAATGGCCTGTGCCTCGCTCAGACCTGCTTTTTCTGCAGCTTCAACCAGTTGCGGGGCCAAATCCGTACCATAGACTGTCGGAATATGAAACAACCGTCGGCCCGTCGGCATCGGGGCGGCATACCAGTCTTGGGAATGCATCAACTGACCCAATTGATGGCGTAAAACGGCATGGTCCAAATGCAACGGATCAAAGCGCACAAAGACGGACACCAAAGAGGTCGAGCATTCTTCGACCCCCTCCCATTGCACCTGCTCAACCGCTGCCCGCAATGCGATCGCCGCACGGTTCGCAGGTTCCGTCAGGCTCTCTGCAAACCGGACCAGAAGACCATCAAGCCCAACTTGCTCAATCCGTGGAAAGGCGGGGGGATGTGTGGGATGCGCGTTCATAAACTCCTCCGAGAGGGCAAAGGACCATGAGTTGTCAGCACTGTCCAGAGGTCTAGGAAAAACCCGCGCGCATCAATGCGGTTTGCGCTGTGCCTCTTGCGATGCAATGGCGGCCTGCTCGATGTCCTCAGGATCATCTGACGGCACCGCATAAGAACCGGTCAGCCATTTCGCCAGATCCACATCCGCGCAACGCTTGGAACAGAACGGGCGAAACTTGGCATCTGTTTCGCGGGCACAGATCGGGCAACTCATGCCCGAACCTGCAAGGATTTGAGCGCCACACGGTCCCGTTTACGCTGGATTTCCATCAAGCCAAGCTGCGTCCAACCTGCCAAAATTGTTTCGGTGGATTCACGTTTCAACGCGGCACGCAGGCTACCTTCGAGCTGCTTACGGTCTTTCTTAGGGCACGGAGCGGGATCGACGATGATCTGGCCGCCAAGACCTCGCAGACGCAACTGACGCGGTAAATCCTTGAGCGCCGCCAGATTGGCCTTCAAACCCGCCGAAAACGATGTGTCGCCTCCGGTGTTAATGTCGACCGCCACCAAAGCCGAAGTCGGTTCGATGATCATCGAATAGCCACCTGCAAGCGGCACATGCGGCTGCATCGCCGCATCTATCATATCAAGCACTTCGTGATGCTCGAAACTGCCCTCTTCCGATGCAATATGCGCCGGATCAACCCATTCACGCCATGCCTGCGCATGCGGTCCATCACCTTCGGCCAGCGTTTCTGCGTCGCCGTCCACGTCGCTCAACACGGCGGTGGCAAGCTGGCACATCGCCAACACATCATCGGTGATGTCTTCGGGCGCAGCCTCTGCGCAGCAAGACCGTAAGATCAAACCCGCATTCTCTGGCAATGGCACCTCTGCCATGGCTTCATGGGCCGCAGCCAACACCATTTCGCGCGCGTCTTCATCGCGAATACGGCGCGAAATATTGATGCCCGGCGCATCCGGCGTCACGATGGCGTAACGCGATTTGAACAAAAGACGCTGAGTAACGGGAATAGCTTTGCCCAGTTCCGCATAGCCTGTAACCTGCACCAACAAAGGTTGTCCCGGTTTCAGGCCTTTGACTTGCCTCAAGAATGCATTGCCATCAGGGGTCCGTAAAAACATCCCCCCTTGGCCTTTGACAGGTCGGTCCGCGATGCCGCGATAAATAGTTCCCGGCCGCGGCAGATCGGTATCGATCAACAGGTCTTCAAGTTGACCATCTTGAATCAAAGCCGCAGCTTCGCGCCCTTGCCAATGGTCAAGTGCAATGGTTGTGCCCTTCATGACGCGACCTCATAGATTGGATAGCCCGCTGCCACGAGCAAATTTGCGGTTTCGGCCAGTGGCAGACCAACAACAGCGGTGAAGGATCCGTTGATCCAAGGGATAAAGGCGCTCGCAGGGCCTTGAATGGCATAGCCGCCAGCCTTGCCTTGCCAATCATTGGTAGCAAGATAGGCGTTCAACTCTTCATTCGACAGATTTTTCATCTTGACCTGCGTGACCACGTCGCGTTCCCAAATCTGATCACCTTTGCGCACGGCAACAGCGGTAATCACCCGGTGGCGTCGCCCTGACAATTTGGTCAGGAACTCAGCCGCTTCGCCAGCATCACGCGGTTTGCCCAAAATAAGGCGGCCCAAGGCAACGGTGGTATCCGCAGACAAAACAATCTCAGACGGATCCGAAGGGATCGCCTGCGCCTTTTCGCGGGCAAGACGCACACAATACGGGCGCGGATCCTCCCCCTTGGCGGGATCTTCGTTAATTTCGGGAGGACGGATGTCGTCAGCCGTGATGCCCAACTGGGCCAAGAGTTCGCGGCGGCGCGGGCTGCCAGAGCCAAGGATAAGGCGAGGTTTGTCGGTCATCGTGGCAAAACCAAAGTCTAAATGATGGGGAAATTATGTGGGCTGCGCGCGCGGAAAGCGATACCAAAAGTTTTCGAAAACTTTTGCAAAACTCTTGCAAGAGTTTTGAGCATGCCGCACCTGCAGCGCAAAGAAAATCGCCGGGCTGCTGGCCCGGCGGTTTGCGTATCAACGCTTACTTAAAGCGGTAGTTGATCCGCCCCTTAGTCAGGTCGTAAGGGGTCATTTCAACTTGTACCTTGTCGCCAGCCAGAACGCGGATGCGGTTCTTACGCATCTTGCCTGCCGTATGTGCGATAATCTCATGGCCGTTCTCAAGCTCGACCCGGAATGTCGCATTTGGCAGGAGTTCCTTCACGACACCTGGAAATTCGAGCGTATCTTCCTTGGCCATGTTTTCTCCTAAATTTGCCGCCCTGTCAGACGCAGGGCATGAGCGATATGAGCCTATTGCGTGTGTTTTTCAACCCACATAACAGCACAGCAAGGTTAATGCTGGGTCAAATCTGCGCCAAAATCCGCCATTCCGCCAAGCCAAGCGTGCAAGGCGTGGGTCAGGTTGCCGCATGCTGTCGAATCAACGCGGGAGGAGACAGCTGCCTTATCCCCACTTTTGCTTCAACTGATCCGCCAATTGATCACGGGTTTGCCGATAAGAATTCAGCTTTTGTTCGCGCGTTTCACCAATGCCGGTCGGATCCATTATCGGCCAGTATTCAACTGTTAGATGATAGTATCGTGTCAGTTCCAAGGCACGGCGCTGAGACGCCGGCGACAATGTCACAATCACATCAAAGCCTGAAAGGGCCTCGCCGTTTTCTTCCATTTCCTCGAAAGATCGCGACCGATGGCGTGATAGCTCGACGCCTATTTCATCACAAACGGCAATAGCGAACCCGTCTATTTCGAGGTCATTCATAACGCCGACAGATTGCACATAGGTCTGCGCTCCAAACAGCTTTTTCATGATCCCTTCGGCCATGGGGGAACGCACTGCGTTGTGATCGCAACAAAACAGCACCGATTGAGGCCGTTTTCCCAACCGATCAGCCCCCAAAATGCAACACACACACCAGCGTGAACAAACGGCGGGCCGTGGCATCATCCACTTCGACTTTGCCATCAAGGCGTTCTTGCAAAATCCGGGCCCCTTCGTTGTGAATCCCGCGCCGCGCCATATCGATCGTCTCGATTTGGCTAGGCGGTAGGGTTTTCACCGCATCAAAATAGCTTTTGCAGATTTGAAAGTAATCTTTGACCACTTGCCGGAACGGCGACAAGGAGAGGTGAAATTCGGCCGCTTTGTCTTTGGCGGGTGTGGTTACATCAAAGACCAATCGTTTTTCACGGATGGACAAACCCACATCATATGGGCCATCCGGCACAACCCGACCGTCCCGAACGGGCAGAACAAAACTGTTCTCCTCCATCAGATCATACATCGCCACACGGCGTTCTTGTTCGATCTCTGGCGTTGGAGGCGGCAGATTGGCGTCATCAAGTTCAATACGGGCAATACGGTTCATGGCAATGGTCACTCATGCTGTTGCACAAAGGTGTAACGCGCAGATGGCCAAGGGGCAATGAAAGAGCGCCCTTGCCGCCCGCGACTTTCTGCCAATGCCGACCATGCGTTGAAAATTGGCACGTTCCGACACGCCCGTGTTTTCGCAAACCCAACAGGCACCTTGTCCTGCGCCGCAAAATTCCCACTCAGATTCACAGAACTGTGTTAAGTACAATCAATGAAAACGGGGGGAGAAAATGGCTTTAAAAGTTATTGGGTCTGGATTTGGCCGGACCGGCACGAAATCACTCAAAGATGCGCTTGAGACGCTTGGCTTTGGTCCCTGCCATCACATGCACGAGCTTTTGGAATACCCCGATCAGGTGCCAACTTGGCAGGCGCTTGCAAATGGCGACACCAGAGATTGGGAGACTGTTTTCAACGGGTATTCCAGTCAAGTGGACTGGCCAGGGGCGCATTATTGGGAACAAACCGTCGCGGCATTCCCGGACGCGAAGGTAGTGCACTCTGTTCGCCCGATCGAAAAATGGTGGGCCAGTTTTGACAAGACCATTGGCAAACTATTGGAACGACACAAGGAACTGGATTTTCCGCCACTCGTTCGCGACATCCTTGATATGAACAGTCAATTCATCGGAGAGGCGACATTCGGTGGCAATTTTCGAGATCGCGATACAGCGATTGCCACCTTTGAAAAACGCACCTGCGATGTTCGTGCCGCAGTGCCGGCAGACCGCCTCTTGGTTTTTGATGTCGCCGAAGGCTGGGCACCGCTTTGCGCGTTTCTACAGGTTGCGGAACCAGACATACCCTTCCCGCACCACAACTTGAGAGCCGATTTTTGGGAAGTGCTTGGCGGCGAACCCGCTTAGGGGCATTTTACGCGACGCTCGTTTCCTCAACCGTTCAGCTTTTTCAAACGCGCGGTCACAGACAGGCCGTGCGCTTCAAGGCTTTCTGAGGTCGCCAGGACCTCAGCTGCCGGACCGATGGCGCGCAAGGCTTCGGGTGTCATCCGCGCCATAGTGGTCCGTTTGACAAAATCCATCACCGACAGGCCCGAGCTGAACCGTGCAGAGCGTGCCGTTGGCAGCACGTGGTTCGGGCCACCGACATAGTCACCAATCGCTTCAGGAGTCCATTGGCCAAGGAAAATCGCACCGGCGTGCGGGCACTTGCCGGCCAGCGCTTCGGGATCTGCCACGCAAAGCTCAAGATGTTCGGGGGCGATGCGATTGGATAGCTCTGCCGCCTCATCCAAATCTCGTACAGTGATAATCGCGCCGTAGTCCCGCCAACTGGCTCCGGCAATAGCCCGGCGCTCCAGCGTCTCTAGCCGTTTGTCCACCGCTGCCGCCACGGCACGGCCAAAACCAGCGTCGGTTGTAATCAAAAGCGACTGGGCGCTTTCGTCATGCTCTGCTTGGCTCATCAGATCCAGCGCGATCCAGTCGGGGTCATTGTCGGCATCGGCGATCACCAGAATTTCAGATGGTCCAGCGATCATGTCGATGCCAACCTTACCAAAAACCCGGCGTTTTGCTGCGGCCACAAAAGCATTTCCGGGACCGGTGATTTTATCAACGGGGGCAATCGTTTCCGTGCCGTAGGCAAGGGCCGCAATCGCTTGAGCGCCGCCCATGCGGTAGATTTCGTCAACACCGGAAATCTTGGCCGCCAGCAAGACCAGTGGATTGACCACATCATCCGGCGTGGGTACCGCAATCGCCAGCCGTTCAACGCCTGCAACCTTGGCAGGGATCGCATTCATCAAAACCGACGAAGGATAAGACGCCAAACCACCGGGCACATACAGGCCCGCCGCCGAAACAGCCGTCCAGCGCCAGCCAAGCGTTGCGCCTGAACTGTCTGTCCAACTGTCGTCGCTTGGCATTTGACGCGCATGATAGGCGCGAATACGCTCTGCGGCCAACTCAAGCGCTTCTCGCTCCGCATTTGGGACGGTGGCACAATGGGCTTCGATTTCTTCGGGCGAAAACCGCAGGCTGTCAGCATCCAGTTTCAGCCGATCAAATTTCTCGGTCAGCTCAAGCACGGCCTCATTGCCGCGCGCACGCACATCCGCAATGATCCCGGCAACAATGGCGTCGACATCCGGGCTATCTTCACGCTTGGCATTCAGCAGCGCGGTAAATGCGGTTTCAAAGTCAGGTTGGGCAGCATCAAGAAAGACGGGCATGGCGGCTTCTCCGGTGTTATGCGGGCTGCATAAACTGACCCGCCGCCAGGCTCAAGCCGCGTCGAGCGCCTTAAGCATCAGCAAATCGTCGCGTGGCCTGCAATTCACGATAACCGAACGCGGTCTACGCCCGAATTGAACAAAACCGGCGGCCTGATATAGCGCAATGGCACGGGTGTTTGTTGCATCAACACACAGTTCCAGTTGCAACAGCCCCATGTCACGCGCGGCCACAATCGCCACCGACAACAGCGCTTGGGCAACCCCCTGCCCTTGCGCGCTGGGATGAACATAGAGCGGGCCGATGTCCGCCATGTGACGAAGGCGTTCCAGCCTGCCGGGTTGCATGGCGACAATGCCATTTAGACGATCTTGGGCAAAGCTGCCCCAAATCCGTTCGTTTTGCAGTTTTGCAATCAATGAAATGTCCGTCAGCGCCAATGCCTCAACTTCTGTCAGCAAAAACGCATCAGGCACACGCCGCAACCCATCGAGCCACAAGGCGCGATAGGCTTCGAGGTCATCAATGGTTAGCGGCCTGATCACTCTGGGTGCGACGGTGCCTTGCGCGATGGCGCAATATAGGGCCGGGTAACATCCTTGAGCGTCAGTTCAAGCGCCTCGACATCGGCGCGCAACGCACCATCACCGGCCAACGTCAGAACAACATGCCCTGCACCGTCCTCTCCGGCCTCAAACGCAACGGTTAAGATCGACAAAATCATATCAGGGTCGGATTTATCGACGCCCTGCGCGCCAACGTTCAAGACGCCTTCAATTGTCAGCAAGGATTGAACCCGCTCTACCGGACGACCAAATTTCTTGGCCGCCGCAATGTCTTCGTGGCGCATACGGTTCAACAAGAGACACAGCCGCCGGTGACGCTTTTGGTATGCAATTTCCGACACAGGCAAAACTGCGTCTTGGACCAAAGCCGCAATCACTTGCAGGTCATCGCCGTCCAGCGCGCCCAAATTCAGCGGTTGATCGCCGCCATCCTCAAACCGTGCATCTTCGCTCATTCGCCTTTGACCCTTTCGATTTGTGCGCCCACACTGGACAGCTTGCGCACCACGTGTTCGTAGCCACGATCAAGGTGATAGACACGGCTGACTTTGGTATCGCCTTCGGCTGCCAATCCGGCAAGAATCAACGACACCGAGGCGCGCAGATCCGTCGCCATCACCGGCGCACCACGCAGTTTATCCACGCCCTTGACCGTCGCAGTCCCGCCGTGAACCTCAATATTTGCCCCCATGCGGATCAATTCAGGCGCATGCATAAACCGGTTTTCAAAGATCTTCTCTTCGAGAACCGAGGTTCCTTCGGCTGTACACAGCAACGCCATCATTTGCGCCTGCAAATCCGTCGGAAAGCCCGGGAACGGCTCGGTTGTGATGTTCACGGCTTTGATACGGTCCGACTTGCGGGTCACGGTTAGGCCTTTGTCCGTTTCTGTAACCGAAACGCCCGCCTCTTCGAGTTTATCACAGAACACCGCCAGCAAATCGCGACGCCCGCCAAGGCAGGTCACTTCGCCGCCGCAAAACGCCGGTGCCAGCATATAGGTGCCCAGTTCAATGCGATCCGTAACAACACGGTGGGTTGCACCGCCAAGACGATCCACGCCCTGAATGGTGATCGTGCTGGATCCATCACCTTCGATCTGCGCGCCCATTTTGCGCAGGCAATCCGCCAGATCGACGATTTCGGGTTCGCGGGCGGCATTGTTCAGAACGGTTGTACCTTTAGCCAAGACTGCTGCCAGCAAGGCATTTTCAGTTGCGCCAACAGATGCGAACGCAAAATCAACGATACCGCCGCGCAACCCGCCCTTGGGGGCTTTAGCGTGTACATATCCGTCGCGCAGGTCTAGCTCCGCGCCCATCGCTTCAAAGGCCTTCAGGTGCAGATCCACCGGACGTGCCCCAATCGCGCAGCCGCCAGGCAAAGACACTTCGGCGTAGCCGTAGCGCGCCAACAATGGCCCCAGAACCAGAATAGAAGCCCGCATTTTGCGCACGATATCATACTCCGCGCGCTGGCTGGTCAGATCGTGGCTCGACATCGCCAAAACCTGTCCGTCTTGCATGCTGGTGACTTCGGCCCCCAGTGATTGCAGCAAGGTTGTCATGGTGCGGATATCCGACAAGCGCGGCGCGTTGGTCAAAGTCAGCGGCTCTTCGCTCAAAAGCGTGGCCGGCATCAATGTCAAACAAGCGTTTTTCGCCCCGGCAATCGGAATATCACCATTCAATGGGCCATTGCCCGTCACTACAATCGAATCCATGCCCGTCAGTCCTTGTCCTGTGTCGCCTGTTGCCCCGAATTTCCAGCACTGTTGTCTGCTTGGGTGCGCGCCTTGGTCTGCGCCTTGCGGCGGCCCATATTGGCCTTGAGCGCCGCTTTTAAACGGTCTTCGCGTCCAGCATCTTTGTACTTTTTCGGGGTCGGTTTGTTTTGATCCATAAACCCTGCTTTACCCCACCCAATCACATGGGTCCAGTGGTGCCCCTTCTTCGACCGCAAGCCCGACCAAACTATTTCCCCCAAGATGACATTTTTTCAAATTCTCCCCTTGCGCGCTGCCTGCCCCACGTCTAGAAGCCCGCTCACAGTGCTGCTGTAGCTCAGAGGTAGAGCACTCCCTTGGTAAGGGAGAGGTCGAGAGTTCGATTCTCTCCAGCAGCACCAGACAATTCCCCTTAATGCCTGATAAACACGATTCCTGGGTGAAAACTGGTTACAATTCCGGGTAAAAACGGTCAGATACCCTATGCAAAACCATCTCATCCGTATCGGTCAGATGTGGCCTGTGAAAGGCGCGATTCCCGCCGACGTTCAACACATTATTGGCAAACGGGCGTTCAAGAAATCACTGCAAACAGCAGACAAGACTGTCGCAAGTGTTCGCTCTGTTCTACTCATCGCGAAATTCAAAGACGACATTCCACAAGCCCGGGGCACCCCAATGCAGCACCTCGACTACGATTGCCTCAAGAAGGTGCACCTCCAACTCAGCGCCGCACGCAGCAACACGAACACTGACTCCGATGCACTGGCAGGGATTGAATAAGAGACGCTAAAGAAGCTTTCTGGAACCTAAAAGGTGCAGAATGTGGAGCAGCTTTCCAAGGAAGCAGAGGCCAACGTGATCACGACCTATAAGATCACCGTCCAAAGCGTGGACCATCGAACTACGCGGCGTTATATCAACAAGCTGTCACAAGAACGGGGTCTCGAGAATAAAACAATCAGGGACAGCGTCCTAAAGATGGACTGGTGTTGGCTGGTACATCAAAAATACGCACCTGAGGATTTGCCGAACCCATTCAGTGGCATAGATTTACCCAAATAGAATCGTAAGGACGCTGCTAATAAGTCACGACAGCCCTTCGCATAACCCGATATCGGCATGCTACATCAAGCAATCATGGCCAGTGACAAAGGAATGCAGCAAGCGGATTTCTTAATAGCGATACACACTGGTTACCGAATTAAAGAGATCGCTACCTTGAAATACGTCAATGTCAGCGAAGACTCGATCACGATACACCGCGCCAAAACAACAACCGGTAATCGGTGGATCCCCATGCACAGTGCCATCAAGTCTCTCGTGCAAGAGTTGATGGTATTAGTCACCAATTATTTTTTCCTGATTTGAAGATGGATCAATACGGTGGCCAAGCATTTGCCATCAGTGGAAGCTTCATCAAGACCAAAACCAAACTCAAATAATACAGCAGATATGTCTTCCACTCCTTACGAAAAACCATGGCTACTCAACATGAACGAGCAGGTGTGCCCGAAGGAATCGCTGCGGACATCTTGGGGTACCAGAAGGCGATCACGAGTTATGGGCTGTATTCAGGAGGCAGTTCGATGGAGCCGAAGCGCGAGGCCCTCACAAAGTTGGACTATGGGCTTGGCTGGCTGCAAGGTGCTTAATGAGCAAGACTTGAATATTGGAAAGTCGGGCGGAGATCTGCCTTTAGCCGCGTCTGCAAAGGCATCGGGCCAGAACGGCAAAAGCGGCCGTTCAAACCTTAGCTGACCAAAATCCACAAGCTGCGCCAGGTATCAAGGTCAGCTAAGCGCAGAAACCAGACTTTGCAAAGTTGGGTCATGCATAGTCTCGCAAAGAACGAACGGCCCACACCCGACCTTGGCCAGATCAACCAACGCCGCGTTGCAGCTTCACCAGACCAGCCATTCGACACACCGTGCAGCATTTTCGATGACCGGAGGGAAGGTCAGCGGACAAAGCGCCAATTTGCTGCGCTTGCGCCAAAGTCAGCTTCGAGGGAGTTTCAATAAGAGATAATTTTTAGAAGGTGTTCATGGCTGACGCTGGCGTCAGCTTAACTCACCTATGCCAATGTTCATCACCTAGCAGGTCGTGTGCTTTGATCCGCTCTTAGGGCGGTTGAAGAGTAACCGCAAATTGCGCTTTATGATGTTTGTCCAGAAAAGGAACGGCAAACCTTTCAAGAAATCCGCGGCAGAGCCTTTGCCTGCGTTGCCCAGTGTTCTGAACACAGTTGTTGGAAGCGCGGGTCGAAAGTAGGGTTTTGATGTAACCGCACGTCCGGCAAGAAGGGCCTGCAATGCCTTTCGGGTTGCGGTCGGATTGTTCCAATCGGCGCGGTAAGCCACGCATCCACCTTTATTGATGATGAACACGGCGTTCGGCATGCTGCCGTAGGCCGCGTGGGCTTTCCCTTCCAACCCATCGACAAAGACGGTTCTGGTCTCTCCATCCTCGCAGGTTAAACGCACCGCACAGCCCATTTTATCATCAAAGCTTTTGTGGCTTTGGATGTCAGCCCCGGGATGAGCTTCTCGGACATATAACACTGCAGAGCTTGCGCCATCTGTCTGGGCGAGAGGCTGCATGATGCCACGTCTGCTTTGGAATAGGGGGCATGTGATGCTTCCCATTTCCAGAACAAGAAATTCGCCCGAAAAATCAAGCAGGTTCTTGGTTTCACCGGTTGCAGTCGTCAATTCAAAGTCGGGTGCTTTGTCGCCGACACTCGGGCCGACCTCCGTATCAAAGTCATAGTCGCCAGTCGAGAATTCGTCGTAATTGTAGCTATTCATCCGTGATGACCCTTTGTGCTGAAACATTTTGCGGTGCGGCGGACAGGTTCTCTGTCATTGCGCGCAAGGTGCTTATGGTGGTTTCGATATCCTTGGCCGGAATCCCAGCCAGCGCCTGCCCGATAAGACCCTGGGCGATCGGGACCAATTCGGTCTCAAGCGCCGTTCCACGAGGGCTAAGGGTGACGATGCTGCGCCGTCGATCCGCCGCGTCTTCTGTCCGCATGACGAGTTTTTTGCGCACCATCGTGTCGATCAGGCGCGTCACGGTTGTTCTGTCTTTAAACGTGACTTCGGCCACAGCGCCTGGGCTTTGCGGCCCCTTTTGCCAAAGGACCAGCAGTATCGCCCATTCTTCCGGGCTGACGGTGTGGCCTGCCTTGCCAAACAACACGCTCAGCTTCTTGCGCGTCAAGAAGCCAAGACGGTTCACCCAATGAAGTGGAATCGCATCATAATCAAACATATTTGCAACATACAACTATTGTATTCGACAAGCAAGTTTTGACTTATTCCTCAGCTGGTGCTGATACCACACAGCCGCCATTCGCTGCGAAGTAGAGATCGTGTAACTATGGGCTCAGACCTGCCTTGCGGCGGTGCCGCAGCAAGTCTGCAGCGAAATCACCTGTGATCCCGGTTGCCCAAAGACCGCAGGCAACCCTTCCAAGTCATTCGTGCAGAGTGCAGCATTGGCCCAACTTTGGCTGAGAGGGCGGAGACCTGCCATTCGCTGCGAATTTGAACAATGTCTGCTTTACGAAACGTAACTGCTGGTGAGCCTGAGTTGAGCTAAGAACAACTCGGTGGCCGACCACCTAAGACCGGTACTCCTTTGGCGACATGCCTGTCCAATTCCGGAATGCACGAGTGAAGTTGGCACGGTTGGTGTACCCAAGCTCACTGGCAATGGCTGAAATTGTCTCTTGCGAATTTGCGACACGTTGGAGGGAAAACTCCTTGCGTAAATCGTTCTTAAGGACAGAAAGGCTGGTTTCTTCGTCTTTCAGCAGCACCTGCAATCGCCAGCGTTTCAGGCCAAGCGCGGCTGCGACATCGTCGATCCCAAAGTCAGGGTTTCTCAAGTTCGCAGCCAACAATTCGCTCACGGTTGCGGCGCAAGAGGTAGACTCAGTATACAACGGCATCAATGGCTTGGTCGGTATGTGCTCGTCCAATGGAGCTATTTCAAGGGACAATATGTCCGACCTGAACCTCATACTCATACCCGCAACACCTGCAACGACTGAGGTTCGAGGAAGGAAGTCGGCAGGAACAATCCTGTCATCCGATATCACGACAACGATCTCATCTGTGTCCCACGCTGGTCCGGCAGCCCGCATTAGAATTTCGCAGAAAAACCCTGCGGCCAGAGCGTCGGCCTGTGCGCTCTCGGCCGATACCCCTTTGGGTCGAGCCAATCGCCAAAGGCAGGTTTTCCCGTCAACCTCCAGCTTGTACACTGCGGCTCCGCCCTGTCCGGATGCCATCGCCGCAAACTTGATAAAGAAATCCCCGACAGTCTTTGACACCTCCATCAGCGGTGTGATCGGTGCCCAATGTCCCCGGGCCATTCGTCTCCCACAATGAACTGCAAAGTGAGGGTCGCCTGAGCGGTCTGCCGCCCAGGCCAAGAAACCGTAAACAATATTTGCGGGGAGCTGGATGCTGCCATTCCCGATGTTCTCTGTCTCGACAGAGAGTTGCTTCGCCAACTCCGCATTTGTGCACCCTCGCTCAATCAGCGCTTCAAAAACAGGATGCAGAAAGCTGATGCTCATAGTGGCAAGTTTTGAATCAGGCATGCTGTACCGTATCACATAATCAAAACCCAAGGTGTCATCGCGAAAGAAAAATCGACCACTTTCTGACACAATGATACCATGTCGAACTGGAAAGAAATCGAAAGTGCAATAGTATTTGGTCAGTCACTTAAGACGGACAACACAATAACTTTCCGGGAGACACGTAATGAAAAGCCTATTGTCCGCCATTGCGGTGACAGCCTGTTTGGCTGGACCACTTGCAGCCAGCGAGGAAAGCAAAACCTGGGACGCTTCCGACGAAGCCAAGCAATTCGTCGTCGACACTATCGTGATTGGGATGCTGGCCAGTCCCTACGGAACCGGCTGGACCGATTACGATCAGTTGCACACGTATTTTGAACGCGCCCGCGACAACGGCATAACCGGTCATGAGATGACTCTGGCAGCTGCCGACATGTCGTTTGAGACCTTGCAGGAACAGCATTATCACTTTCGGGCGGCTATGGCTGAACAGCCGGACAAATATCAGATTGTAAACAACACCCGCGATATCGAAGCCGCGCATCTGCATGGGAAAACCGCCGTGCTGTGGAACAGCCAAACTGCGACGATCCTGAACGGTGACCTCAAGAAAATGGCGTTGCTCAAGGACATGGGCATCAAGAGCATGATCCTTGCATACAACGATATTTTTCGGACCGGTTCGGGCCAATTGGCGGCATACAACGGCAATGATATCGGCCTGACCACATGGGGAAAGGCGGTGATCGACGAATTGGTGCGGTTTGGTATCCTACTTGATCTGAGCCATACCGGGTCGAAAACGGCCAATGACGCCATGGCATACATGGAAGAAAACTACCCAGGAGTGCCATTTGTCTACACACACTCGGTTCCCGCCGGGCTGTACACAAGCGAACCCGGCGCGACCCCTCGCGGCTGTTACCGGGCAATACCGGACGATGAAGCGCTGCGTGCGGCCAAATCAGGGGGCTACGTTGCACCCACATTCACCGAATGGATGTTGGATGGGATCTGGCCAGATGACATATCGCCCGAACAGGCCGCCGACATGATCGACTATTACGTACAACTGGTTGGTGTCGATCATGTGGGCATTGCCACAGACGACATGTTCTCGACTGAGCTGGTGGTCAAATTCGCAACAGCCAATGCCAGTATGTACGATGATGGCGGCTATATGATTGATGCTTTCAATAATGGAGCAACCGGCAACGGCGAACTGGCAAAAATCCTTGCGGCCATAACAGACGACCTTTGGGCGCGCGGCTACACCAACGAGGATCTCGCCAAGATCTATGGTGGTAACAAGATGCGCGTTTATTCGCAGGTCTGGGAAGGTGTTGCGCCTGAACAATTCACCAAGAATTATCCGGAACGGCTGCGGATGCGTCAGGAGCTGCGGGACTACTTCTACTCAAGGTAACTGAGATGCGAATTGCACGGAAACTGCCTGTCTTCATCGAGGCAGGTGGTTTCTTTTGATTTCTGTGGTGACCATTGGAGAAGCCGGAATGAAGAATCAGATTGTGCGACTTCTGGCTGCTGCATTCATGTCGTTGACGGCAACGGGGGCCGTGGCCCAGCAGGGCCTGTCTGGCCCATCGTCGGTTGAAGCAGACCTGACGGGGGACGGATTGACCGACCCGCAAATTCGCTCGGATTTTCCGCGCAACGTCGCGCCGGGATGGTTTGAGTGGAAAGATGACCTTGCTCAGCGCGGACTTCGCTTCAATCTGGATTATCTGGCGCTTGGACAATCCTCAAATGCAGATGTGGGTGCTGGCGAAGCAGCCAGTGGCATTTTCCGGCTCTATGGAAGTTGGCAGGCGACAGAACTCGGCTCGCTGACTTTCAAAGTAGAAGATCGGCATTCTTACACGTCGGTTGCGCCGCAATTTCTTGGTCTCGACGGCGGGGCCTTGTCGATCACCGGCACCGCCTTCAATGACAATGGAACAATGCTCACCAACCTGTTCTGGACGCAGCGTGCCGCGGACGGGTCCTGGACATTGCAGATTGGTCAAATAGACGTGACCGATTTTGTCGATATCTATGGCGCGGTCAGCCCCTATACAGCTTTCCAGAACCTTGCTTTCAACACCAATCCAACGATCAACACACCCAACCCTGGCCTTGGAGTTGCCGGGGGAGCAAAGCTGGGAAGTAATTTCTATGTTGTTGGAAGTCTGGCGGACACAAACGCCGATCCCAGCAGTCCCGACTTGGATGTTTTCCGCCACGGAAACCTCTTCAAAAGTTTTGAATTGGGCTACACTTCCGGGTTTGACCGGTTATTCCTCGACAACGTTCATCTTACAGTGTGGCATGCAGATGCCGCCGATGACGGGAGTCGCTCTGAAGATTATGGTGCGGTATTTTCTGCCGCGTGGCTGGTCGACAACACGTGGATGCCTTTTGTTCGTGCGGGTGCATCCAAAGGAACAGCCGCGCTTTATGACAAATCAGTTTCCACTGGCATTGCTTATTATGGCCGTAACACCGACGGGGCGGGCATTGGCCTGAACTGGGCTGAGGCCAACGGCATAAACGGCAGCCAATTCACCGCAGAGGCGTTTTACCGGTTCTCGATTTCGCCGGGGCTGCAAATCACACCATCCATCCAGTTTATCGACAACCCGCTACTCAACCCGGGGCAAAGTAGCATCACCTTGGTGGGGCTTCGTACCAGAATCGTGTTCTGAGCAATCCGGCAAATAGTTTCGGGGTGAAACTTGGCTACCACTCGCAAAGCAGACTTTGGGTTGATACCGGGCCAAGGTCGGTTAAGGGCCGTTTGTGCCGACCGTCGCGAACGGCCCTGAGCAGCCTTTGGCAGGGAAGCCAAACGCCGCGATGCAGCTTCACCGGACCAGCCATTCGACACACCGTGCAGCATTTTCGAAGAACGAAGGGAAGGTCGCGGACAAAGCCGCCATTCCCGTCGTTGGCGACAATGACGGCGGCCAACCCGCAGCGGTCATAGACATGGGTGACGCGCCAATTAAGCGGCGGGTGTATAATATCTTTGGTCCATCTCACCAAAAGCGGCCACTCACCGAACCGGGCGGGCTACGTCCAAAGCTGCGGGCCGCATCAGGGGCAGCACTGCTCAGACAACGACATTTGCAAAGTCGGGCGAGGCCCAACCCTGCCATTGGCTACATCGCTCAACGCCGCTGTGCGGCTTCGCCTGCCCCAACGATCCTGCATCGCGCAGCATTTTGCGCATGTGGATGAAGCCAACGCTGACAAAGCGGCAGTTTGTAGTAACCTGGAATTGAAACGGCTATTTCGAGGACATTCTTTACGGCCAAGCTATAGTTCCTCGTCCAAGATGCCCGCGACAAAAAAACTCGTGCAATCGCCTCTGTTACATGGTCAGTAGTGCTAATGGATATTTTGGAACGATTTGTCACGCTTTGGGTGGTTATTGACCCCATAGGTACAATACCAGTGTTTATTGCCGTAACCGCAGGCATGGAGGCCAGTGCTCGGCGTTCTGCTGCATTGCTGGCAACCGTGGTCAGCGCGGGTATTTTGCTTTTCTTCCTAGTTTTGGGGCAATTGCTGATCGACGCGCTTGGCATAAGCCTTTTGTCCTTTCAGGTGGCGGGAGGCATTGTTCTGTTTCTGTTTGCTCTCACTATGATCTTTGGAGAGCCGAAGCAGGAAACAGATAAACGGTCGGTGGCATCAGATGAGGATCTGAAGGAAACAGAGCGTCCCTCGCCAGCGATTTTCCCGCTCGCGGTGCCATCTCTCGCATCTCCGGGCGCGATGCTCGCCATTGTCCTGCTTACAGATAACAATCATACTGCTGTCGCAGACCAGGCACTCACAGCTATGGTCATGATTGGTGTTTTGCTTGTTGCCTATGCATGTATGCTGTTGGCTGGTCCGATCATCCGTCTGATTGGAAACTCGGGCGCTGCAATTATCAGCCGCGTCATGGGAATGGTTCTTGCTTCGGTGGCAGCAGACGCTGTCTTGTCAGCCGTTTTAGAAATCGTAAGTACCGGATCGTTGTAAGGCCCCGACATTCCGCACCAACGCATTTACAGCACCTATTTTGTCTCTTCTCCGTCACGTGAAATCACGCGGCCAGAAAGCGAAAAGGAAATCCCGTGCGTGCCATTACCACCGATCATGATCGCCATGACCTCAGGTGAGCAGGACGCGTTCTTGGATGTCCATTCAAGAAGATAGTTGGCACCAATCCCGCCTCGGTCATCGCGTATCTCTGTCAGGAAATCAGCCGAAGCAAACGGCCCAAGCTCCAAAGGGGCGGCAAGAAATGCCTTTACATGTTTGCCTGTTTCATCGTGGAACGAGACCGCAGTTAACTCTATTGAATGAATGGGGTCTACGTTGTGGATCACCAATGTCGAAGCAAGAGGCTGCTTGTCACGTTCCTGAGTATGGATACGCGATAAAGCGGGGACATAAACGGTCTCGGATATAGCACGCAGGCAAGGGGCTGACACATCCTCGGCCCAAGCGGGCGGTCCTGTGAAAACAGCAAGTACGCCTGTCAGAAGAGTGGGCGCTAGCAGGCCCGTCTTCCTGAACGGCAAGTGAAACCTTTTTGAGCTGCTGCAATCATGGTCGGTCATAGATGTTTCCCTATCCGTCATTTCCTTGGTGGTCATTGAGCCCAGACCAACATCATTGTTTGGTAACCCGGCGAATTGCTTGGCCGCTGCTAGCGTCGAGAACAAGATCTCCGTCCTTGACCGTGAAGTCTCCGTTGACCAGCAAGGTCTGGACACCTTCAGCAGGCTGATTTGCGTGTTCATATGTGGCGTAGTCGGAAATTGTAGCAGGATCGAACACGACGATGTCAGCATCCATTCCCACTTGAATTCGTCCCTTCTTGCGCATTTGTGGCACAAAATCTTCCAACACCTGTGCGGGCATCAGGGACATCTTGTTAATTGCGGTCGACATAGACATCAAACCACGCTCGCGCACGTAGCTGCGCAGAATTTTCGCAAATGTCCCGGCCGCGCGGGGATGCGTAAACACGTTATCGGGAAGCGGCCAATCATCGCCCGTGTATGTCACGACCATTCCATGTTCGTTAAAATAGGACCAAAAAACCGAATCCGATGCGATATTGGTGGAGGGATGTGTGACCGACGCGTCAAGCAACGACAAACCCTGTGGATCCGCCTCATCCAAGAAGTGCCACGTGATAAAGGTACCCGGATCATTGGCCTGATAATCGGCCAATTCTTCTTCGGTCATGCGCTCTGTACCCAACTGAAAGTTCTGGGCCGTGGAATCCATGCGTTCCCGCCAGCCGTCTCCACTGAACATCGCCGCCCCGACTACAGTATTGCCTGCGCCATATGGATAGGCTTCGACGGTCACATTGATGCCTTGCGCCTGCGCGCGCTCCACGAGGTCCAGCGTCGCGTGAATATCAGAAAGGGACGAGCTGTTAATGTGGCAGATGTGCATGTGGGCACCTGTCAACGCCGCGTTTGCGATCAACTCCTTGATGGCCTCAAACGACCCCTGAGGCTCCAAATTGCTAGCATAACGCACGTGCGTATAAGTCGCGACATTATGTTCGGCCGCCATTTTTGCCAGTGCGAAATATTCTTTCTGTCCATATCCCGGCGCATAACCAGCATTGATGCCGATGCCCAAACCGCCCTCGTTCAATCCTTGTTCGACCAGAGACAAAATGCGGGCCTGCTCTTCTTTTGTTGCAATATCCAGCTTCCACTCCGTGTCGCTCTGCGCGTCTTGAAAATACCCGGGGGTGGCAACAGGCGCGGTATGCGAAAACGTTGCGATCCGCGCAAACGTCCACGCCGCTGCCGCACCATAGTTGATCGGATTGGTAGCCTTAGCCATCTCATCATACCAGTCCCCAATTGGTAGTACGCCGGACTCAAGTTCAAGAATTGTGGTCACACCCTGCATGGCTTGCATCCGCATGTCCGGCAAGGCCATCCCATGCGCATGCAGATCGATGAACCCCGGCGCAACAACATGACCTGTTGCATCGACAACAACATCGCCCTCCAGTTCGAATTCACTCACAGCCGTGATCTGATTGTCGTTGATAGCGACGTGCCGGATGGCATCAAGACCAGTTTCCGGGTCAATCACACGGCCATTCAGTATAACGATGTCGTTGGAAAATGCAGGGCCTGCAAAAGCTAAAGCCGCAACCATGGTGAGGAAATTGCGCATATTGAAACTCCACATAAAATACTCAAAATACCTCCTTGACCGTACAGAGCATTTCCAATGTGGCAAGCGCTCGTTGCGGTGCGAAACAAATAATTGAATTGGCTGTCAACTATCCACTACCCCACGCGGCTGCATCGAAATGCCTCCGATGATTGCATTTTTTCTAACAGTTTTGAGACTCTTGAAAGCGATAGTGAGATGCTGGCAGCAAGGCGCATTCTATGTTTTTGGGAATCGTCCAGAAACAAGCCTTATGAGGTGGTATGGCAACGAACGAGATTGTTTGGAAAGCTCCCCTCGAGGACGTCGGCTCCCCATGCAGTAGGTAAGAGGTTTTCTTAGTGGCAACTTTGTCCGCATAGTGTGAGCTCACCGGGTTCGAAACCTCGCAGTCGCAGCGAACGGCACGAACGGGGAGCTGCGCCACAGCAGAAATCCTCGGTTGGTTGTGCCAAACGAGAGAGTTTGTAGAGGGCTCTTCTGCGCTGTACTGCCGCTAGTACCAGGCGCAGCATTCGGCGCTTTGGGCTCACTACCGCCTTGCGGCGATGCGGCAGCAGGCCTGCAGCGAAAACGTAGGTTTCTCCGATTGCCCAGGGATCGGTGTCAGCCCAAAGCAGACATGAAACGCCAGCACGTCGGGCGAAAAACGTTCATTTGCTGCAGTTGCTCAATTACCAAAAATTGTTCCGATAAAGCTGACCTCAAGGAAACGGCTCGTAGCTTTTTCGATCACTATCAATAGAGACGATGCTCACAGTTTTGTGCGCCTTTGGCGCGTCTCCCTTTGGTGCCTAAATTCGGGGAAAACATTGTGGAGCCGCCTTCCCCAAAAGCGGCTTCATTCCTTTAGCTGCCTCAGACGCGCGCGTACTTTGTGCAACCGGCCATCGGCCATTGCCCGCCGGTGCATCGTTTCCGAAGATTTCGACCAAAACCTATGCGGTGTCCGAAGGGGGGAGCCGTTCAAATGCCGGCATCGTCCGGCCCCTGGGTGCCCATTTAACATTCAGGGCGGCGGTTCTACTTGCGCGGCACATGGGTGGCAGCTGCCTTGACTGCCGATCGCGGCATATGATCTAAAAATAGAATTACTGCCAAACATACAATTGTCGCATATTGGAGATTTCCATGCACAAAGAATTTTGGACCTCGGCCTTTGCTGTGATCGCAACACTACTGCCCTTTGCCGCAAGTGCGCAGGACCACCCCCTGGCTCAATATCTGGAGGTGCCAGGCGCAACAACGACCTTGCCAGTCGACACCGCCAAAACGCCATGGTCGCTACAGTTTTCGAAAGAAGCACAGGCCGCATTTGAAAATTTTCACTATCAGATGGGTGGTGACCACGCTCTGTACTACAATCAAAACCTGTCAGAATTTTTGCCAACGGCTTATTCCTCACCGCACCCGATCTACATGCCGCTGGAACGCGCACCGAAAGCCGACATTGCCGATGCAGTGGTTTTCCCAGTCAACGAGGGTAAGCTATCACTAAACGAATATATCGAGCATCCGAACCACCGTGTTCAAGGCATCATGATGGTTCACAAAGGGAAAGTGGTGTTCGAATCCTTCCCGGGAATGAACCCGATGGATCGGCATGTCTGGATGTCACCAGGCAAGGCCACAGTTGGTTTGGTCATGGCTATGATGGAGGAAGAGGGCAAGATCGACACATCACTGCCGGTGTCGGATTATGCGTCGGAACTGCAGGGCACACTTTGGGACGATGTCCCGATGCTGGATGCTCTTAATATGTCGGCGGGCCTTGCACTGGAAGAAACTCTGGAATCGATTACGGACCCAGCGTCGATTATTGTGCGTTTCTTTTCTGCCGAATTCGGTGCCCCTAATCCAATGACCGGTGAGACAGAGAACTGGCTCGATATTTTACGCGACGCAGAAGCGATTGCGGGTGAAAAACCCGGCGAAGTATTCCGTTATTCGTCGGCTGTGACACAGGTGGCCGTCCTCGCCGCCGAGAGGATCGACGACATGACCTGGGCCGATCTCTTTGAAACTCGGATTTGGGGTAAGGTCGGCGCACGTATGGATTTCCAACACCAACTGATGCCGGATGGCACCGCGGTTTCGCACGGTTTGATTTCCACAACGCTCGAAGATTTCGCCCGTTTCGGCATGCTGTTCACCCCAAGTTGGCACAAGACAGCACACGAGCAGGTTGTCTCTGATGCGGTGCTGAAACGCTTGCAGACTGCGGGCAATGTCGAAGCCTTTCGCGCAGGGGCCAAGTTCGCTGGACTGACTGAGGAATTCGGCGAAGAGCCCTTGATGAATTCCATGCAGTTCGATGCCATTTTCGAGGATGGCGCGCTCTACAAGCACGGCAACATCGGGCAAGGCATCTATATCGATCCTGCGCGTGATTTCGTCGGTGTTTACTACTCAACCAACGGCTATATCCCCCCCTATGGAGAAGACAAGGCTATGGGTTTCCTCCGAACCGCTGCAAAACACTTTGCAGGAGAATGATGCTGTGTCGGGCTATTGAAAAAATTGGGGCATTTTGCACAAATTCTTATGTGGGCAATGCTCCCCTCTCCTCGATGAAATCGTCCTAGCGTCTTTGCAATGGGGAATGCCAACTTGCTGTGGGTCACCTGAATGCGGGCTTTCCCGGGTCCGCGAGGAGGAAGCCCGATCTGCTCCACCAAAACGCACCAGAGTCGAGGCAAAACCTTGCAGCCAATTGGGCCTTTCGCGACATGCTCGCGCGTATCAAAGGCCGACTTTGCAAAGCCCGCTTTCTCCGCAGAGCCGACTTTGAAGACCTGTGCAGCATGAGGGGTTTGACCTGTTAGGGTCTCAATGGCCGCTTTTGCCTGTCCGACCCGAAGCATGTGCAGCCGCAGCGAACTTCCGGTTTCCGCCCTACTGGTCAAAGTGGGACCAATGCTGCGCTCTGCACGAATGACTTGGAAGGGCTGACAACGGTCATTCGGTTACGTTTACCCCCTCAGGGCCGCTGATGATCCAAAATCGCGCGGTGCGCCGCCGCAAGGCGGCTTCGAGCCCAAAATGTTGGATGCTGCGGTCAGAATAAATGGCGGCTTCCGGAGGCATAGCGTCCGTTAACTTTGAACTGCAATCTCAATTATTAGTTGCGTCGCGATCTTGGAACAAAGGCTACTTAGCGAAAAGCTTCGCAAGCTGCGCAGCTGATGTGACACCGTCAACGAGCCGAACAGCTCCAGTTTCACCAAAATATGCCGGAATATGGACCATACCGGCGCAACCAAGGACGACTGTATCAACGTTGTCCTCGGCGACAGCACGATTGATTTCAGCCACCACGGCAGGTGCGGTTCCGGCTGGGTCTGTTTCCAGATCCAAAACAGGAACACCACAGGCGCGGACGCGGGCCAGTTGGGAAGTGAAGCCGTAGGCGTGAATGTTGCTTTCCAGAACGGGCACAGACACAGCCAAGGTGGTTACGACTGAAAACCTGCGCCCCGAAAGCACAGCCATGTGATAGGCAGCTTGGCCGATACCAATAACTGGACAAGCCGCGATATTGCGGGCGGCATTCAGCCCCGTATCGTCAAAACAACCGATAATAATTGCTTTTGCACCGGCGTTCGAGGCTTTGTGCACCAGCGTCAACAATGGCGGGATGCAGGCCGCGCCGTCCTTAGGACCTTGGATGGCGGCAGGCCCTTCGAGGGAGGTCCAACCTTGCAACACCACGCCTGCCTTTGATGCAGTTTCGATCATAGCCTTCGTCATGGCGTCGGTGCTGTTGGGGTTGATTAGAACGATCATCAAACGGCCCTTCCCGCGTCACTGCCCGCGCGTGCTTTGCGCCGGTTACTCAGCAGTGCTAGGGTAAGAACCCCCCCGATGATCAGCAGGGAGAACAATGTCGTCAGCGTGCCGAGCGCATAGAGCACAGGCGAGGTCACATTGGTCGTCATCCCGTAGATTTCCAACGGAAGCGTATTGTAGCTGCCTGCTGTCAGCAGGGTGCGCGCGAATTCGTCATAACTGAGCGTGAAGCCGAACAAGGCCACGCCAATCAGCGAGGGCGCGATGATCGGCAGCACGACATAGCGGATGGTCTGCCAAGGGGATGCCCCAAGATCACGAGCGGCTTCCTCGTAGCTTTTGTCGAACCGGTTGAAGACGGCGAACATGATGAGCAGGCCGAATGGCAGCGTCCACGTCAGTTGCGCGCCAAAACCAGATGTGGACCAGTGTACGTTCAACCCACTTTGCGAGAACAACAGACCCACGCCTAGCGAAACCAGGATTGACGGGATCACCAGTGCCGTAATGATCAGGTAAAACAGGATGCCCGAGCCTAGGAACTTTTTGCGAAACGCGAGCCCCCCTATGACCGACACGACCACCGTTGTGACCATCACCATCAGGCCCAATACGATGGAACGGCGAAAACTGCCCCAGATGTCGCCGACGGCCTGTTGTTCGAACAGATCGTAGAACCAATACATCGACACGCCGCGCATGGGGAATGTCAGGCCGCCGCCTTCGCCTTGGAACGACAAAATTCCGATGGTCAGGGTCGGGCCGTACAAAAACAAGACGAACAGCCCAAAAAAAGCGGACAGAATGTAGAATGAGCGAGAGCGGGGTTCCATTAAAGTTCCTTCCGAATGTCGACAAAACGCAGCAGGATGCCGATTGTGATCAGCACTGATGCGAGCAACACAATCGCCGTGGCCGATGCGCTTGGATATTGGAGCAGCGCAATGTCGTTCGATATCAGGCGGCCCACATTGGCCGATTGGCTACCGCTCATGAAGCGCACTGTGATAAAATCGCCCATCACCAGTGTGACCACGAAAATGGTGCCGATCATGATCCCCGGTTTCGTCAAGGGGATGATGACGTTCCACAGGATTTGCGCGCCGTTTGCACCTGCGTCGCGTGCGGCCTCGATCAGGCTTTTGTCGATGCGCATCATCGTGTTGAAGATCGGGACGACCATGAACAGCGTGTAAAGGTGAACGAAGGCGAGGATAACCGAGAAGTCACTGAACAAGAGCCATTCGAGCGGTTCGTCGATAACGCCCCATGACATCAATGTTGTATTGGCAATCCCGTTGCGTCCGAGGAAAGGGATCCAAGAGATCATGCGGATGATGTTGGAGGTCAAGAACGGGATCGTACATACTAAAAACAGCGCCACCTGCCACGTCAGGCTGCGGATATGGAACGCTAGATAATAGGCAACCGTGAACCCGATCACCAAAGTGAAGGCCCAAGTGATCAGCGCATATTTGAACGTATTGTAGAACACTTTGTAGGTCACGGATGACCCGAACAGAAATTCGTAGTTGTCGAATTCAAATGCGGGAATGATAGAAAATTCGGTGGCCCGCCAAAAACTCACGATCACAATCAAGATGATCGGCATCAGAAGAAAAACCAGTAGCACGACGGCAAGTGGCGAGACCATGAGCCAGCCGGACAGGTTGCGATTTTCGAGGAGCTTTTTCATTATGGGGGGCTTTGTATTAAGGTATTGAAAGCGGGTGCGCCTCTCATCAAGGCGCACCCATTCGTCAGCTTAAGCCGCGATAAATTCGTTCCATTTGCGAACCATGTACTGGTTTTCATCCATGACAGAGTTCCAGCACGCCACAGCGCCCATACGGTCATTGAACGAGCCGCCATCACGCACTTCTCCAGCGCCCGCCAGCTTGTCACCGAACGGCGATGCGATGTCGCCCGTGGCTTCTTTGCCCTCGAACCAGAAGCCCCATTCATTCTCTGACATAAAGGCCTTGGAGGTTTCCGGCACAGCAGAGTAATACCCCTGCTTCATCAAGAAGCCGCCAACCCAGCCGGAGAGGTACCAGTTGATATATTCATAGGCTGCATCAAGCTCGATACCGGACAATGCGGCCGAGATACCAAGGCCGCCGCCCCATGAGCGGTAGCCTTCTTTGAGCGGCTGGTAGACGCAAGGAATACCTTGGGATTTGACGGCTGTGATTGCCGGCGACCACATGGATTGTATCACAACTTCGCCGGAGGCCATCAAGTTGACGCTTTCATCGAACGACTTCCAGAAGGCGCGGAACTGACCGTTGTTTTTGGCCTCTGTGAAGATGCCGATGGTCATATCGATTTCTTCTTTGGTCATGTTGCCTTTGTCTGGGTAGGTGTATTCGCCCATGGATTCCACGACCATCGCCATGTCCATAATACCGATGGAGGAGATGTCGAGGATTGACGCCTTGCCTTTGAATTCCGGGTTCAGAAGCTCGGACCAGTTGTTGATCGGACGGCCGATCAGGTCGGGGCGAATACCCAGAGTGTCGGCGTTGTAGATTGTCGGGATCAGGGTCATCCATCCGGATTCTTCTTGTACAAAATCAGTACCATTCTGACCGGAAGTAAAACCGACTGTGTGCGGAGCTGTACCTTGGGCGATTGTGCTTTCTGGTGTCAGCTTACCATCACGGAAGATACCGACGATCTTGTCGTAATTGGCCAGCTTGGACGTGTCCATCGCCTGCAAATTACCCGCAGCCCATACCTTTTTACAGATGAAGTATTCGATGTCGGCAATGTCAAAGCTGTTTGGCTGTGTCGCCGCGCGCTGTGTGACGCTGTCAGTGTCGAGCGCCGTCATTTCCAGTGTGAAGCCGAGGTCTTCTTTTACCTGTGTTGCCACTTCGTTGAGATTGGACACTCCTGTGCCGAACTGGCGGATGGTGATGTCTTTGATATTTTGCGCCCAAAGCATGGGGGCACCAAGGGTTGTCGCGCCAGCGGTGATTGCAGTGGATGCGGCACCCTTCAGCAATGTGCGGCGGCTCAGGCCAGTACGGGATGTAAATTTGGTCATTCGTCGTCTCCTTGTCGGTGGGAAAGTGCCGCGGTTTATGCGGTCAGTTGGTGAAGATTTTTGGCATCCCAATGCAGACCAATCTGGTCGCCGGGGTGATGCGGGTTCGTGAAGTATATTGCTTCGGGCACCATGGCCGTCACCTCTTGGTCGCCTGAAATACGCGACAGCAACGAGACGTGAGTGCCTTGGTATTCAACGGCAGTCACCTGTGCGTCCAAAGTGCCTTTTTTTGGCGCAGTGACGGTGACAGCATCCGTGCGAATTGCGAAACAACCATTGGGTAGCGCGATCACGTTATGCCCACCCATAAACTGCGCCACGAAACGGGTTTTAGGGGCGTTGAATACGTCGCGCGCAGGACCTGCCTGTTCGATCACAGCGTCATTCATCACGACGATTTCATCAGCCAGCGCCAATGCTTCATCTTGCCCGTGGGTGACATGAATAAAGCTGATCCCCAGTTCCTTTTGTAGCTTTTTGAGTTCGCCGCGCATTCGGATGCGTAAAAACGGATCGAGCGCAGACAGCGGTTCATCCAGCAACAAGACCTCAGGGCGAGTGATCAGTGCTCGGGCCAGCGCAACACGTTGTTGCTGTCCCCCGGACAGTTGGTCAGGCAGGCGGTCGGCCAGTATGGTCAGATCTACCAGTTCCAGCATCTCACCTGCTTTGGTGTGGCGTTCTTTGGGTTCCACCCCCTTCATTTTCAAACTAAAGGCAATGTTGTCGCGTACGCTAAGATGCGGAAACAAAGCATAATTCTGGAACATCATCGCGGTGCCACGCCGGGCTGGTGGCAGATCGGAGATATCGCGCCCAGACAACAAAATCGAACCTTCGGTCACGCTTTCATGGCCCGCGATCATCCTCAGGGTTGATGACTTTCCACAGCCCGAAGGCCCAAGAAGGCAGGTGTAGGAGGACG
The DNA here is from genome assembly GCF_003208435.1 of Pelagimonas varians. Lineage (GTDB taxonomy): Bacteria > Pseudomonadota > Alphaproteobacteria > Rhodobacterales > Rhodobacteraceae > Pelagimonas > Pelagimonas varians. Next base: position 34,307 of record NZ_QKMF01000027.1, read on the forward strand.
GTTGGAACCGATGTTGTATCGCATCTACTGCAACGTTCGGGCCATAGCGTTTGGTGACGTCCACCAGTTCCAGATCATGTTTTACAGTCATGTACGCTCCTGTGTTGAAACAAGGTGGGCGCTTGTGATGACGTAAGTTCAAACAGTGCTTGCGGTTTTCGGGAAGAAGTCAGGCCGATGGCACAAAATTGAGCGGACAAATTCCGCGATGCGTAATTATTGGACACAATGTGAGCTGCGCATTGTATACAACTTTGGCGCATCTTGTTTACGCGGTATGCCTCTGGCATGAGTGATTCTGAAGGAAACACCCATGTCGGCAATGCCCATCTCCACGCCCAAACCACAAGATGTCACACAAAAGGTAGCTGATGCGCTGGCGCTGGCGATCCATGAGCATCGTCTCGCGCCGGGTACAAAGCTGGGCGAGGACGAAATTGGCGAAATCTACAACGTGTCTCGAACCGTTGTACGCGCGGCACTCCAATCCCTTGCGCATGTTCAGCTTGTGGAAATCCAGCGCAACAAGGGTGCCTTCGTCGCAAGTCCGACCCCGCGAGAGGCCCGCGAAGTGTTCGAAGCCCGCGCCTTACTGGAACCGCGCACCGCCCGCTCTGCCGCCAGCCGTGCCACCCCACACGACATTGAAATACTGAAAGATCACATCGCCCAAGAGCATGCAGCCATGGATGCTGGTGACAATGGTCGTGCGCTGAACCTGTCAGGGCGCTTCCATATCGAGCTTGCGCGGATCGCGGATCAGGACACGATCGGACGGTTTATCGAAACTTTGATCGCACGCTCTTCGCTGGTCATAGCACTCTATTGGCGGCGCGAGAGCGCGCTATGTGAAAGTCACGCCCATCACGCCCTGGTGCAATCAATTGCCGATGGGGACGAACAGAACGCCGAAGAGTTGATGCGCAGCCACCTTGTCGATCTAAACTCGGCCCTCGATTTACGTGATCGCCCCGTTCAGGCGCAAAACCTGCGGGAATTGCTGCAAACGACCGCTGAATAGCAAATCGGTCTGAAAGCCTTCTACGAAGGCTGCTTTAAAGAGGTATGCAAGCGTCGCTTGATCACTATTGCACGGCCGTTTTGTCCCGCGCTGAACGGCTGCTTCAGGGAAGCCGCAATGCAGCAATCTGCTTGCTGATCATAGTCCGGTCAGGGTCCGAGTGGCGGGTTGAATTGGAATCTATCGCAAAGATGCCGCGTACAGGAGACAGCAAGAAACGAACCCAATTTGATGAGCGGACTAGGACACGGCATGGACCTGTCGCGGTTTGATGCCGCTCCTTTGATAGCATTTACTGCAACAAAGGAGACAGACTATGGGACTGAAACGTACGGACGAATTTCGCCAAGATGCGGTGCGTA
>NZ_QKMF01000028.1 GCF_003208435.1 Pelagimonas varians
AAGCCATCTCCGGATCAAACCAGATCGACAACGATCCGCGCTGCTTCAAGCTGTCATTGTAAGACGACCAGTTTGTGGTCTTGTACTTCGTCGGGGTCCAGCTGCTCATGACCGCCTGCTATCACACTGGATTCGCGACATGAATCCCCGCAGCCGATTTGTGCAACAAAGCCGTCCTGAGCCTAATCATAGTCGAACCTTTCGGACAGGATGCGATTGGACGGAGTTCCGGACGACACCAAGTAGCCTTCTACTAGGTCCATCATTACAGCGGGGCCACACATCACAAAAAGCCACTCTTTTTTTTCCTGTGACGAGAAAACACGGTCCAGGAGCGCTGTATCTATGAGACCAACCTCTCCTTCCCAGTCCTCCGGTGGCTCCGACAGCACGTAGGTAACATCTTCAAGATCCAAATCCTGCCGACAAACAATTTGGTCGACCACCCTATTTCCGTATATTAGCTTCACCCGACGTGGGTCTTTGGTAAGGCGCATTTGTCTCACAATCCCCAATAAGGGGGAAATACCCACACCGCCCGCAATAAACGCGATCCCCGGTTCGGTGCGCCCCTCTACAGTCAGGCTGCCAAATGGACCATCGAGATATGCACGCGACCCTATTTCTATTTGACCAACTGTTTGGCTAAAATCACCCAGTTCTTTGATGATAAAAGAAACATCAGGTCCGGAATTCGGTGCGGAACTAATTGAGAATGGATTTTCTTTAACTGAAAAGGGACTGTGGCCTACATTCAACCACACAAATTGCCCTGCTTGGTAATCAAGGCCCGCATGCCCTTTTGGTGAAACTGTCAGTTGCCATTGCTTTTGCGCCAATCTGGTGACGGATATAACGTGCCATGGACGTCTCAATTTTCGCAAAGGTTGAATGAGGTAAACGTAAATGAGTGATCCAACCGAAACGCCCGTCATGACCGACCATAGCCAAGTCATTGCGGGCTGTGATCCATAGCGCCCGGCATAGACGGAATGGTGGAGCAAAAGTGCCGCTATCAAGAGGGCTCCAATCCCGTGCATCAAGCGCCAAGTTTCATATTTGTAGTCTAATTGTGTGCGGCCGATCGCAAGAAGAACAAGGCTGGGCAGAAGCACAAATGCCAAAATGCCCGTTGAAAGAGAGGCAAGGTCAGTGGTGATAGTGAGTTGCCGCGTCGGATCCCAAGGGCGTGGGCCACCAGAAGGCGTGCCTTGATAAAGCAAAGGGTGCAGCAGCGCAAAAACCAATGCTATGCGCGCCATCATCTGATGAACCCGCATAGTCACGTCCATACCCACACCATTCGAAATACTTTTGAAACGGCCCGATAGCACGAATTCCACAAGGATTATTGAAAATGCAAGAATTCCAAGACCAGAGGCAAGCTCTTGCCAAAACACACGTGGAGGCCCGCCGACGAGCCGTGAAACGGCCAGCGGTAACGTGACTGCGAACAGATACAAGAGGAGCAATAATCGCGGTTTCATGTGATTTTTCTGAAGCGCTTTTTTCGGAATTTCAATTTCTTTGGTCCTTAATGCCAATTCGTTGCTTGTTTTTTCAGTCCAGTTTGAGAGCCAATTTTTCCATTTTGCATTCAAACGGGCCTGTCTGCATTTGCATGAACTGAGGACTTCCCGCGCTGACCATACCGGACAAGCCAATCAAAACCACCTGTCGCCAGCAGAGCTTGCCCAAAAATCAACGGCAACAAGCTCATGCCTGCGGCCAATCCAACCCCTGAAATGCCGGGATATGGCAGCCCCAGAAGTCCGGACAAACCGGGATGCCAGAGCGCCGCGATGATCAGGCCCAGACAAAGCGCCAGCGCGCCCCAAACATAGCGGTTGCGCGTCACGTCATTCCGCAACATCCCACTTTCGGGACTACGAACATTGAAGACATTCCAAAGCTGTGCGAACGCAAGCGTCAGGAATGCCACTGTTACCGCTGCTGCGGGCGATACCTTTAGCCAAAAAAGTGCAAGTCCGAATGCACCAAGCGTCACCAATGTGATCACTGCTCCAAGCAACCCCAACAAAATCCAGCGTGGACGGTCCAATATCTGTTCTTCGGGATCGCGTGGCGGCCGCTCCATTTCGTGGTCATCGCCCTTCCCCAACCCAAGCGCGAAGGCCGGAAACACATCGGTAACAAGGTTCAGGAACAAGATTTGGAGCGGCAGGATCGGCGTTGGCAAACCAATGGCAAAGGCAAGTCCGACGACAAGCAATTCACTAACATTGCAGGACATCAAGTAGACAACAAACTTGCGGATGTTGGCGAATATCACACGCCCTTGGCGCATGGCATCGATAATCGAATGAAGGGAATCGTCTTTAAGAACCATATCCGCAGCCTGACGCGCGACCTGAGTTCCCCTCTGGCCCATAGCAATGCCGATATCCGCCTTTTTCAGAGAGGGCGCATCGTTCACCCCGTCCCCAGTCATAGCCACCACATGCCCGGCTTGCTGATAGAGACTGACAAGAGCAAGCTTGGTTGCGGGTGTAACACGGGCAAAAACGTCAGCCGCAAGCCCGCGGGCACGAACTGTCGGGTCTTCCGTATCCGTTTCGATCTTCTGCCATTCGCGTCCCTCAATCACTGCCAGCTCTCCCTCTCCAAGGCCAGCCTCGTGAGCGATGGCCTCTGCGGTATCTGCGTGATCTCCTGTAAGCATCACAACGCGTACACCAGCCCGGCGGCTGGCATGGATCGCGTCACGAACACCGTCACGCAAGGGGTCTTGCAAACAGACCAGCCCGACAAGCGTCAGGCCTTCATAAGGTTCTGCGTCAGCAGAGACATCTTGTTTCATGGCCAGCGCCAACAAGCGAAGGCCGTCCTTGGCAGCAAGGGCACCTCGTGCGGCCCAGTCTGTGCGCCGGTCTTGATCCAAAGCGCATGGACCATCGGGGCCCAGTTCTGAATTGCACGCGGCCATCACGGCTTCTGGCGCGCCTTTAACAACATAGTCATAGCCATCGTCTCGCCTGTGGACGTTGGCCATCATTTTGGTGTCCGCATCAAATGCGTATTCCCGCAGCTCTTCGTGCGTCTTGAGTATGTCGTCGCGCGCGGTGCCAGCATCCCGCGCGGCAACAAGCAAGGCGATCTCCATCGGATCACCCGATTGCCCATCGGCTCCGGCACCCAAAGATGCATTGTTGCAAAGCGCCCCAATCCGCAGCGCCCAGCTTAGCCGCTTTTCCCCTTTTGGAGATACGTCCATCCCCTTGGTCACAAATGATAATTCACTCTTGCCGCGTTTGGCTTCAACATCCAGACCTGACAACAAATAGCGCACCGCCGTCATCCGGTTCTCGGTTAACGTTCCAGTTTTATCCGTTAGAATGATTGTCGCCGCTCCCAGCGTCTCTACCGAGGATAGCTGTGTGATCAGCGCATTGCGTTGCGCCATCCGCCACATGCCCCGCGCAAGAGTCAGCGTCGCAACTATGGGCAACCCCTCGGGGACAGCTGCCACAGCAAGGGCAACGCCGGTCTGAACCATGTCCAACACCGGATGGCCGCGCAAGATGCCCAAACCGGCCGTTACCATCGCAAGCGCAATCGTCAACCAGACCAACCGATGCCCAAGCCGGTCAAGCCGCTGTTCCAATGGCGCAGCCACGCTCTTGGCACCGTGAACCAGCGCACTGATGTGACCAATCTCGGTCGCCATCCCGGTTGCGACGACAATGCCCTCACCCGCTCCCTGCGTAATCGCCGTGCCCTTGAACGCCGCACTGAAACGGTCCCCTATCAAGGCATCGGCCTGCGTCACCTCAGTGTTTTTTGCGACCGGTACTGACTCCCCTGTCAGTATGGACTCGTCGATTTGCAGGTTCGAGGCCTCTATGATCCGAAGATCAGCAGTGACCACATCCCCAGCCTCGAGAATGACCACATCACCGGGGACCAGCTCCTGCGCGTCGACCTGTTTTATGGACCCATCCCTGCGCACACGGGCGCGGACTTCTGCGAGTCCGAGCAACGCCTCCATCGAGCGGGCGGCGCGAAGTTCAGTGAAAAAACCGATGGCGCTGTTGATAACAAGAACGACAAGGATCGCCATGCCTTCGGGCAGATCACCAAAGGCAAACGACAGAGCCGCTGCCGCAGCAAGCAGCCAGACAATGAAACCCTTGAACTGATGCAGCAGGATGCGCAGGACGCTTTTCTTTTCCTGACGAAGCAGCTTGTTTGGACCATAGCGCTGCATTTGCAATTCAACGGCTTTCGCACCCAGCCCCACTTCTGGATCGGTATTCAAAGCCGCTGCAACATCCGCGACGGAGCGCGCATACGCCATTTCAATTGATTTAGCCATTTCGTCCAATCAGACTAGGTTGCCCAAGTTCACTGCAAAAGTGACGAATCTGTGCCGCGTGCACCTTAATGCAGATCAAACCGCCGCTCTTTGGAAAACTGTAGTGCGCTATTGAGCTGGCCAGATTTAGCAAAGACGTACTTGTAACCTGCTGGTTCAACATCCTCGATGCAGGTCAACATCAGCTCGGCGCGGCAATGTCGATGTTGCCAAAAAAACTTGTCTCTCGGATCGCGAACTTGCTCCATGTCAATTCGTCGGTGTTTTTTCCAGTACTCTGTCCGAAAGCACTAGCGTTAGGAAATCACCATGGCCAAGCCCCTTCTCTTTGTGATGAACTTTTCAGATGTGACGCGTGGCGATATTGCGATCGTCGGAGGCAAAAACGCTTCGCTGGGCGAAATGATTGGAGCCCTTGGGGAAAAAGGCATCCGAGTCCCGCCCGGATTTGCCACCACCTCCGATGCATTTCGCGCCTATCTGGCAGCGAATGACCTCAACGACCGCATTGACGCGGCGTTGGAAAAACTGGCAACCGGCAAGGCCACATTGCATCAAACCGGCGAGGCAACCCGTTCACTCATTCTGGGTGGCAAATGGCCCAAAGACATAGAAACGGCGATAGGCGATCACTACCGTGCCCTTTGTGAAACAGCAGGCAAGACCAACGTCGCCGTTGCTGTCCGGTCCAGTGCGACGGCAGAAGACTTGCCGGATGCCAGCTTTGCCGGTCAGCAAGAAACCTTTCTCAATATCACTGGGAAGGACGCGCTGATGGTGGCCTGCAAACGTTGCTATGCCTCTCTCTTCACTGACCGTGCGATTTCCTATCGCCAGATGCAGGGATTTGCCCACCAAAAAGTCGCCCTTTCCGTCGGGATACAACAAATGGTGCAGGCAGACACCGGTGGGTCTGGTGTAATGTTTTCGATCGATACGGAATCCGGTTTTCCCGATGCAGTGCTGATCAACGCAGCTTGGGGTCTTGGTGAAAATGTGGTGCAAGGCGCGGTGGACCCTGACGAATATCAGGTGTTCAAACCCTTTCTCGACACCCCCAAACTAATACCCATCTTGGAAAAGCGGATAGGCGCAAAAAAGATCAAGATGATCTACGGGCGTGATGGTATGCCCCGCAACGTGCCGACCTCCAAGGCGGAACGCAGGGAATTTGTCCTCAATGACGCCGAGATACTGTCGCTGGCAAGACAGGCCAAGATCATTGAGACGCATTACGGTCAACCGATGGACATCGAATGGGCGCGTGATGGCTCGACTGGAACCCTCTATATCGTTCAGGCACGGCCAGAAACTGTCCAGTCAAATGCCGATATTGGTGCGCTTAAATCCTATACAGTAAAAGACCCCGGCAAAGTGATCCTGACCGGCATGAGCGTCGGAGACGCAGCCGTCGCCGGACAGGTGAGTATCATCGAAAATGCGGCTGATATTGATCGTTTTGTCGATGGATCCGTACTGGTCACAAGCACCACTGATCCTGACTGGGTGCCCATTATGAAACGAGCAGCCGCTATTGTCACCGATCACGGCGGGCGAACCTCACATGCAGCAATCGTAAGCCGCGAATTGGGCTTGCCGGCTGTCGTCGGTTGCGGCAACGCCACTCACGTCTTGCATGACGAACAGGACATCACCGTTTCTTGTGCTGGCGGCGAAGAAGGCGTGATCACCTCGGGCATTTCCGAGATCACAGTGTCTGAGGAAGAATTGCACATATTGCCAACCACGAAGACCAAAGTGATGCTAAATCTAGCCAATCCTTCGGCCGCCTTGCGGTGGTGGCGCTTGCCGGTTGAGGGCGTCGGTCTGGCTCGAATGGAGTTTGTGATCAACAGCGCAGTTCGGGTTCACCCAATGGCGCTCGCGCATTTCGACAAAATCACAGACCCGGCGCAGCGTCAGGCGATTGAAGATCTGACCACGGGCTACGACAGTAAACCAGCCTATTTTGTGGACCGGCTGGCCCGAGGTCTGTCACGCATTGCTGCCTTCTGCTACCCGAAACCTGTGATCGTCCGCATGAGCGATTTCAAAACAAACGAATATGCGGAACTGTTGGGGGGGCGTTCTTTCGAGCCGAATGAAGAAAACCCGATGATCGGTTTTCGCGGGGCGTCGCGCTATTACTCCGCTGCATATAGCGACGGGTTTGCGCTGGAATGTCAGGCGATAGCACGTCTGCGCACAGAAATGGGTTTTGACAATGTCATTGTGATGATCCCCTTTTGCCGGACACCGGAAGAGGCCGACCGCGTACTTGCGGTTATGGCCGAACACAACTTGGTTCGCGGGCGCGACAAATTACAGATTTATGTGATGTGCGAAATACCGTCAAACGTGGTTCGCGCAGCAGAATTTGCCACACGATTTGATGGATTTTCCATCGGATCCAACGACTTGACACAGCTCACGCTGGGTATCGATCGCGATTCCGGTGAATTGGCGTCGCTCTTTCGAGAGGATGATCCTGCAGTTTTGTGGATGATCGAAACGGTGATCAAAGAAGCGCATAAGGCAGGATCAAAAGTCGGATTTTGCGGACAAGCACCGAGCAACGATCCGACTTTCGCCCGTGTCCTCGTCGACTACGGAATCGACAGCATATCTGTTACGCCGGATAGCTTCATCAAGGTGTTGCGCAATGTGGCCAAAGCAGAAAAAATCAACTCATAAATCTCAGGGCTGCCCCCAAAACAGCGCTGTAAAATTATCCATCGGGCACCCTGAGCGTGGCGCGCGTGCGGTTGGATCCAGACCAACGTGTGATCAACCGGGCTCTAGGGATTTTCCCCGACGCAAGCGCCCCACAGCCGCGAGAGCCGCCTTCCGCCTCCCTTCATAAACGTCTGTTTCAAACAGGCCTTCAAATATGCCTTCTACTGGGAACCGACACATATGAGTAACAATAGTGTTCGTTGGCACTAAATATGCAGACAATAATCCGCGCGATGATCATTGCCCAAGTTCGCAGCAATAATCGCTTTTTGCCGTGCCTGTGGCACCACCGGCGGCAATGGCTGGGGTTTTGGATAACTCCGTGGGTTTAGCGGGTCGAGGCAGGGCAATTCCGATCAAGTCGCTCCAACTGTTGTCGATGTTCGCCGGCTACCCTGCCCCTATGATTGCGCCGGTCAAGATCATCCGTTTTCGCGCAAACGATCATGCAAAGATTGCCGGACGAAAGTTGCCATAAACTCTTGCGGTGGCGACGCTCGGCCAAGTTGATTGCAGTGGTGCGGACGTTCGATACACGTTGGATCGCCAGCCAAGATGTGGACTTTGCAATCTTCGCCACTTGCCCGTCTGCACGACCTCATGCAAACTTGACGGTGGATAGGGGTTTTCGGTTGCCCGCTGGGTCAACCGCGACACGGATCTGCGCGCTAACAGATCTTGGGAGGAATTGTTCATGACATCCGAAACTGCAGGTCCTAAACCACCGAACAATCTGGCTCCGCAACAGCCCGGTATGCCCAAGGTCAACAAAGTGACCGCAGAGGACATCACCGCGTCGCTGAAGGCCGGGTTTTCAGACTTTCTGGCGCGCCCTGTCATCAGCGGATTCTTCGGCCTGTTCTACGCAGTTTTCGGCATCCTGTTTGTCTGGTGCCTTGTCTGGCTCGGCAAGATCTGGATGATTATTCCCGCCGCGATCGCCTTTCCTTTGGTCGCGCCTTTCGCCTGCGCCGGTCTTTATGAAATGTCCCGCCGGTTGCAGAAAGAAGAGAGTTTCGGCTGGTCGGACATCCTCACCGTCATGGCAAACCAACGCAAGCGTGAAATGGGTTGGATGGCCTTTGTCACCCTTTTCGTTTTGTGGATCTGGTTTTACCAGTTCAGGATTGTGCTGGTGATCGTTTTGCAGGATTCATCCTTTTCGGATTTAGACGGGTTTTTCAATACCGTACTGTTTACGACAGAGGGCTGGACCTTCCTTGCAATTGGCACGTGCTCCGGTGCTGTTCTTTCAGCAGTCTTGTTCACAGTGACCGTCGTGGCCATGCCCATGCTGCTTGACCGGGACATCGATTTCGTTACCGCCATACTCACGTCCGTTCGCGTCGTCACAGAAAATCCCATGGTCATGCTCTCATGGGCAGCTATCATCACGGCAACCATGCTATTGTCGCTGGTTCCGGCGTTTATGGGCCTGATCTTTACCCTGCCGATCCTTGGCCACGCCACATGGCATCTCTATCAGCGGGCCGTCTCTCCGGCAGAGGAGTAAACCCCGGTACAATTGGGTCGGCGCATCCGTGTCAGATTTGGTGCTCAAACCTTGGGAAGACGTGATTCATGTTTTGAATTCAATCAGGGTTTGCGCTGATATAAGCAGTTGCACACCTAAGAGGGACAAGGCCCCGACCCGAGCGGAGTATTAACCGGTCCCGTCATCTTGGACAGGTTTGCGGCAGGCTGAGGTGGCAATCTTCGAATGCATTGACGGGATCTACAATCCGCGCCGCCGACATTCAGCGCGAGGCTGGAAAAGCCCAATCGCAGGCGACAGGAATGTGGCTTAAACGAGGACTTGGGTAAAGTTTGGTTAGCCCTTGGTCTTGCTCGCCGTTGGTTTCCAAATGCTCTTTCTCTCAAGCTATCGCGTCTGATTTAAACCGTGAATCCCCGGTTTAACGAGTCTATGGCGAATTATTCGGTGGATCGAACGCAGGCGGGATTGGTGCCACTTTGTGCCCGCGTTCGAAGCTTGTGATCGCCGTATTGTTCGGTAGCGCCACGGCCTGAAATGACGACCTAACCCCAAAACCTTTTCTTCCATTCACTAAAATGGAGTGGGCCAAAATCCCTTAGGATTGAACACCTAGGAGTTTTGCGTATCAGAGGGGCATGTTGTCGATTGCTTTAGGTGATCCAGTGCCGCTTGTGCCCCCCCCGATTGGTGCGGAATACCTGCTTTTTCCAATCCCATTTCGACGCCCGAGAGCGTGGCCATGAGCATCAAGTCATTGAAATCGCCCAGATGCCCGATGCGAAACACTTTGTCAGCCACCTTGGACAAGCCGTTGCCCAGTGAAATGTTGTAGTGTTTCAGTGTCGTCGCCCGGAAATTGTCCGCTGAATAATCCGTTGGGACCAACACAGCAGTCAGCACGCCGGATTCATCCCCCTGACGGGCACATAATACTTCTAGTCCCCATGCTCGCACAGCGGCGCGGGTAGAAGCTCCATGGCGGGCGTGGCGGGCAAAAACCTGATCCAACCCTTCTTCATGCAGCATCTCAATGGCTTCGTTCAGGCCATAAAGCAGGTTGGTGGACGGAGTATAAGGGAAATACCCGTTGGAATTTGGCCCAACCATATCGTGCCAATCCCAATAACTGCGGGGCATGGTTACGGACTTGGCGCGTTCCAATGCCTTTTCACTGACAGCATTAAAACTTAGGCCCGGTGGCAGCATCAGGCCCTTTTGCGATCCTGAAATGCAGACATCCACTCCCCATTCATCGAAACGAAAATCAATCGAAGCAAGGCCAGAGATAGAATCCACCATCAACAAGGCCGGATGGCCTGCGGCATCAATGGCTTTGCGGATCTCTTCAATCGGGGAAACGGATCCGGTCGACGTCTCATTGTGGACCACGCAGACGGCCTTGATCTCGTGGTGCGTGTCCTGCCGCAACCGGGCCTCGATGCGGTCAGGTTCAGCACCGCCGCGCCAATCACCTTCGATAACCTCAGGGGTGAAGCCGATCTTGCGAGCCATGCTGCTCCACATTGACGCAAAATGGCCGGTTTCGAACATCAACACCTTATCCCCCGGAGAGAGGGTATTGACCAAGGCAGCTTCCCAAGCACCGGTGCCTGATGACGGGAAAATAAAGACATGCTGGTTGGTTTTAAAAATGGTTTTCATACCATCCAGCGCCGCTTTCCCGACGTCAGCGAAGTCCGGCCCACGATGATCGATTGTCTGTTGGCCGATGGCTTTGAGAATGCGGTCCGGCACCGAGCTGGGGCCTGGAATTTGCAAGAAATGTCTGCCCGGTTGGCGCATCGAATTTGTCCTTTCACCGGCCACAATCTAGTGGCCTCGAATACCTATTGCTAAAACATAATTATGAATTCATAATTATGTCAACCGAAAACCCGCGCCCACATCAGGCAAACCAGATCAGGAGTTGCGAAGGAAAAATGGCCTCACACATGCAAGAAAATATACGCCTTTCCAAACGCTTAACCTCTTCAATTCAGGGTGGGGTGATGACTGACCCCGCCTCGCGCGGGCGGTATGCGACCGATGCGTCGATCTATCAGATGGTGCCGCAGGCGGTGGTCGTGCCCCGCTCCGTGCAAGATATCGAGGCGGCAATGGAGATTGCCCGCGACGAAGATGTGCCCATTTTGCCCCGTGGTGGTGGCACGTCGCAATGTGGTCAAACCGTGAATTCAGGGATCGTTATCGACAATTCACGCCATCTCAATCGTGTTCTCGATATCGACCCGAATGCGATGACGGCGAAGGTCGATCCCGGGGTGGTTCTGGATGAATTGAACCGGGCGCTCAAACCGCATGGTTTGTGGTTCCCTGTTGACCCCTCCACTGCATCACGTTGCACCTTGGGTGGCATGGCGGCCAACAATTCGTCGGGCGGCAAGTCACTGCGATATGGGATTATGCGTGACAATGTTCGTGCGATTTCAGCGCTCCTGCCGGATGGATCAAAAGCACGCTTTGATACCTCGGCTGGTTCTGGGGCCTATGCGGATCTTGTCACGGATATGCGGTCATTGGGTCAAAGGGAGGCGGCTGAAATCAATGCGCGTTTTCCGAATGTTCAACGCCGGGTGGGAGGATATAACATCGATGCCTTATCCGGCGATGACGTAAATATGGCGCATCTTCTGGTCGGATCTGAAGGGACGCTGGCGTATTTCACCGAGCTTGAACTGAGCCTTGCGAAATTGCCCGGAGAGAAAGTGATCGGCGTTTGCCATTTCTCGACCTTCGACGGGGCGATGGATGCCGCGCAGCACTTGGTAACATTGCATCCGCAGGCTGTCGAATTGATCGATGATACGATGATCGCGCTTGGTCGTGATTTACCTTTGTTTCGCGCAACAATCGAGGCCTTTGTTCAAGGGGAACCCGCAGCGGTCTTGTTGGTGGAATTCGCCGAAGGCAGCGCCGCAGCCAATGCTGCAAAGCTTGGTGAACTGGCGGAGCTAATGGGTGATCTGGGCTATTCCTTTGGTGCGCAAGGGGCGGCTTGGGGCGGTGTTCTTCCGGTTATCGATCCAGCCCTGCAGGGGGCCATCGCCGAGTACCGCAAAGCCGGTTTGAATATTATGATGTCGATGAAAGAGGCGGGTAAACCTGTTTCGTTTGTTGAGGATTGCGCCGTCGCTTTGCCGGATCTGGCCGCCTATACACAAGGTTTGACTGATATTTTCGCTAGGCATGGCACCAAAGGGACGTGGTATGCCCATGCCTCGGTTGGGTGTTTGCACGTGCGCCCTGTCCTCAACATGCGTCAGGATAATGACGTCAAAACCATGCGGGCCATCGCCGAAGAAGCGTTTGATCTGGTCAAGCACTACAAGGGGTCCCATTCGGGCGAGCATGGGGATGGGATCGTACGCTCTGAGTTCCATGAGAAGATGTTTGGCAGGCGGATCGTTTCCGCTTTTGAAGAGGTCAAAACACGTTTTGACCCGAGCGGTTTGATGAATCCGGGCAAGATCGTACACGCGCCCGCGATGGATGATCGTCGTTTGTTTCGCTATGGGCCGGATTACGGCGTGAGTGAGTTTGAAACGGCACTCGATTGGTCGGCATGGCCCGGAGCCGCGGGCGGTTTTCAAGGCGCGGTCGAGATGTGCAACAACAACGGGGCCTGCCGCAAGCTAAAGGGCGGCGTGATGTGCCCCTCGTTTCGCGCCACCCGCAACGAACGTGATGTGACACGGGGCCGTGCGAACACCTTGAGGTTTGCCATCAGCGGCCAAATCCCCGGCGGGGTTGGATCGGATGAGATGGCCGAAACAATGAAATATTGTCTGTCTTGCAAGGCCTGCAGCCGCGAATGCCCCACAGGCGTTGATATGGCGCGCATGAAGATAGAGGTTCTCGCCGCCCGCTACAAAGCGCATGGACCATCGCTTGCCGACAGGCTTGTCGGGTTTCTACCGCGCTACGCGCCGATGGCCAGCAAGTTCGCATGGCTCTTGAACAGCCGAAACAAAATCTCCGTCATCCGCAAGTGGACGGAAAAGCTTGTCGGTGTTTCCCATCGCCGTGATCTGCCCGTTTGGTCCTCTGATCCATTCCGCGACAACGAAGCCATGGATGCAAATCCAGATGTGCTGCTTTTTGCAGATGTGTTCAATCGGCATTTCGAACCCGAGAACCTGCGTGCCGCGTTGCGGGTGATACGGGCTGCCGGATTGCGCGTCGCGGTGGCCCAAGACGGCACCGGAAAAGCGCTGGATTGCGGGCGCACCTTGCTGGCGATCGGGGCCGTCGACGAGGCCCGCAAAGAGGCAGAGCGCATCATCAAGGCCACCAAGACTTTTGTCACCGCAGGAGTTCCCGTCATCGGACTCGAACCTTCGTCGATCTATACGTTCCGGGACGAATTTCTTGGGCTTTGTCCGGGCCCGGATGCCCAAGCGCTGGCCAAACTGACCTATAGTTTTGAAGAATATATGGTCAATTTCCCAAAACTTCCGCTTCGGCCGCTGAAGCAACCGATTTATGTCCACGGGCATTGCCATCAAAAAGCGCATGGCGCGATGTCCCCCGTTCTGGACCTGCTCCAGCGTATTCCGGAAGCCGATGTTACCCTGATCGACAGCGGTTGCTGCGGGATGGCTGGGGCATTTGGATATGCGCCCGAGACTGTCGATATTTCGCTGGAAATTGCAAATTTGGATCTGGTTCCGGCGCTCAATGCCGCACCGCCCGGCGCAATTATTGTTGCGGATGGAACCTCTTGCCGTCACCAAATATCAGGTACCAGCGCCCGGCGTGCGATCCATGTCGCCCGCTTGCTAGAGCAAGCACTAAGAGGCTAGAGTGCAGGTATGACTTTAGCAGAAACGATCAAACGCCCGACGCTTCATCAAGAACTCGTGGACCGAATCCGCAACCTGGTGATTGAGGACGGGCTGAAGCCAGGCGAAAAAGTTCCCGAGAAAGAACTTTGCGAAGCTTTTGGCGTCTCCCGCACTCCGCTTCGAGAAGCGTTAAAGGTGCTGGCATCCGAAGGGTTTGTAGTCCTTCAGACCAATCGCGGGGCCCGCGTTGCAGAGGTGACGCGCCAAGAACTGGAAGACACGTTTCCGGTCATAGCACGGCTAGAGCAACTGGCCGGAGAGCTGGCCTGCGTTCATTTGAGCGACACCGACATTGCCGGGATCGAGGCCCGGCACAAGGCGATGGTATCCGCCTATAAAGCACAGGATCGCCCCAGCTATTTCAAAGAAAATCAGGCCATTCATAAAGCTTTGATTGGCGGAGCCAAAAACAAAATTCTAGAAGACCACCACAAGCTTTTAGCGGCGCGAATTCAGCGGGCACGGTTTATGGTCAATCTATCTGACGAGCGTTGGGCCGCGGCCATCGCGGAGCATGAAACCATGATGGAGCACTTACAATCCCGCGATGGCGACATGCTTGGCCAAGTCATGAAAGTGCATATCGAAAACAAATTCCGTGCCTTTATGAAGGGTTTGGACGCCCAATCCTAGATTGAGATTTTTGGAAAATGACATCGATCCAGTGGGTGTTTTCAATTCCTAATCGCGCCCAGAGTCGGGTTTTAAAATAACGGCGGCGGAAGACATCATGTCATCAGCCGCCTTTTCGCTAGTGGGCGCAACAAACCCCAGTGTTAAACGACGTTGACCGTGAGCGATCCGACACCTTCGATCTCGGCCACCATAACATCGCCCTTGACGATGGCATTCACGCCGGACGGGGTTCCCGCCATGATGACGTCACCTGCTTGAAGCTCAAAGTACTCCGAAAGATAAGAGATCATCTCAGGTACTTTCCAGATCATCTGATTGAGATCACCTTCTTGGCGGGGCTCGCCATTGACACTCACGGCGATGCGCCCCTGATCCGGATGTCCGATTTCCGATGCGGGATATACAGGACCAACCGGACCTGACCGTTCGAAGGCTTTGCCAATTTCCCATGGACGGCCCATTTTCTTCATCTCACCTTGAAGATCGCGCCGTGTCATATCGAGCGAAACGCCGTAACCCCAAACATGCTCCAACGCTTGATCAAGGGCGATGTTTGTGCCGCCGGACTTTAAACAAACAAGCAACTCTACTTCGTGGTGCACATCGGATGAGTGCGGCGGATAGGGGAATTCACCAGACGCATCGAGGTTGTTGGGGTTCTTTTGAAAGAAAAACGGTGGTTCACGATCGGGGTCGTGACCCATCTCAACGGCATGGGCTGCAAAATTGCGACCGATGCAATACACGCGGCGCACTGGAAAGGCGTCGCCCCCGCTGGTGGGAATGGTGTGCACCTGCGGCGTTGGAATTACATGGTTAGACATAGATCGACTCCCGATTGATTGACGGCCAGACGCACAATGATGGACAGCGAGGGCTGTCCCGCAAACGCAATGCGTTCCATGCAAAGAAACGCGGCCGGTTGATGAATAAATTCGAGAATTTGCGCATTTTAGCAAGAGGGCGGGGCTGATTTCACATCAACCAATTCCGGAATTGGTTTTTCCAGAGCTTACTTGTCCCACAGTCGAGGGCTGCGGTCTTTCAGACCCGTGGAAAACACGATGGGGTTTTCAGGTTTTAGGCGGAGCTTTGTTTAAACGGGCATGGATGGTATTGAGATGGCGGGTCATCACGGCGGCCGCCCCTTCCCCATCTCCACTGATGATACCCTCAACGATCGCGCTATGCTCGTGAAAGCTGACATAGTCAGCGGGCGGTCCGCCCGTGGTGCGCGGCTGCGCCCAAACAACTGATCGCCGCAGCGAATTCAGCGTTTCGAAAAAGTAGAGAAAAAGCTGGTTACGCGTTGCCCGAGCGATCGCGTAATGCAGGTTGTTGTCCCAGGCTTCATAGTTCCGCCAATCCAAAGAAGTGCAGCAATTATCGTGGCATAGTCTCATTTGTTCGTGGTCTGATTTCGCGGCGTTGCGCGCAGCGAGGCGGCAGAGCTCTGGCTCGATGGACAGGCGAACTGCCATCACTTGTTCAGGTTTGATCTGGTCGCGCAAATAAGAAACATCTTGGAGGTTGAGCACCGGCCGCGCGCCGACAAAAGTGCCCCGCCCGACATGACGCCAAATCCGGCCCTGTGCCTCTAGTTCGGCCAATGCGTGGCGCAGTTGATTGCGCGTGGTTCCAAACTTTTTGCACAGCTCGCGCTCGGGCGGAAATCTGTCGTTATACCGGTATCCAGCGTTGTCTATCATGTCACGCAGCTGCGCGACCAAATCTTTGAGTTCTGTCATCTTTCCCGACCAATTTAGGGATTGGTTGCTTGATTAATAACCCAATGCGCCGAACACTTCTAATCAAATATCACGTGGTGGATCACCGCAGGCACTTAGCCCGATGGGACCAGTGATACCAATAGAATTGGAAGGGGACCAAGTGCGACTGGCGACAATTTCTGTAAATAATAAAGCGACTTGTGTGGCAATCTTGAAGAACGGCCAACGGCTGGACATCGCAAAGGCAGCGCGCAATTTCGACGACGAAGATCTCAGTTCATTGCAAAACGCGACCATGCTGTCTGTGATCGAAGCTGGCCCTGCCGTGCTGGAGGGTTTGGCCAAACTGATCACCGAAGCCGAGGCTGGAGGCCATGCCGACGCACTGGCACCGGCAGATGCGCCATATCTTGCCCCCATCCCTACGGTCCGCAAAAACGTGCTGTGTGTGGGTCGAAATTATGCCGAACATATCGCCGAAGGTGACCGCGCCCAAAAGCAAACCGTCGGCGTGACCGAATACCCGGTATTCTTTACCAAACCACCCACCACAATCACCCCCCCGGACGGAGATATCCCGCTTTTCCCGACGGTATCTACGTCGATTGATTATGAAGTGGAACTGGCGGTCATCATTGGCAAGCCAGGGCGCAATATCTCAAAGGATGACGCGTTTGACCACGTTTTTGGATATAGCGTGATGAATGACATTTCGGCGCGTGACATTCAGCGCCGTCACGGCGGTCAGAATTTCAAAGGCAAGGCTTTGGATGGGTCCTGCCCGTTCGGTCCCAGCATTGTCACCGCTGACGAAATCGCCAACCCCCACGGCTTGCAAATCAGTCTGACCGTCAATGGCGACGTGCGTCAGAACGGCAATACCGCGGACATGATCTTCAATATCCCCACACTGATCGCCTCCCTCTCCGAGGGTATGACGCTGGAGCCGGGCGACATAATTGCAACCGGCACACCTTCGGGCGTTGGCTACGCGATGGAACCGCCCTGCTTTTTGAAAGACGGGGATGTTGTGGTTTGTGACATCGCAAAAATTGGAACGCTCAGAAACACAGTCCGGGAAGTTTAAAGAATTTCGCAGTCAGATGCGAAGTGGGCAAACAGTCAATTGCCCGAATTTGGGAGGAGAACCAAAATGATGAATAGAAGAACATTCACAAAGTCGCTGTTGTCAGCGGTGCCTGTCGCAGGTGCCTTCGGTAGCGGAGCATTTGCGCAAGGTTTACGTGATATCACGTTCGTTCAGCCAAGCCCGTCAGCCATTAACTCGTTTCCTGTCTTTGTAGCGATCGGCGAAGGTTATTTTGAGGAGGAGGGCCTCAAAGTGACCGTAGAAGCAATCAACGGTTCGGGTGCCGTTCTTCAGGCCCTTTCGGCTGGCCAAGCGCAGTTTGGGCGCCCTGGCCCGGGTCCGATGCTCGCGGCTCGGTCGCGCGGCGTGGAAGCTGTGCATATCTACAACGTCGCAGCCCGCAGCAACTTTGGCATAGCCGTCCAAGAAGGCTCCCCGATCCAGAACGTCGAAGAGCTGCGCGGCAAGGTCATCGGCACAGGTACTGCGGACGGTGCCGAAGTCGGCTTTGCGCGCAATGTTATGACAAGCGTTGGCATGGTCGAAGGTAAGGACTTCGAATTCCTGACTGTCGGCGACGGCGGCCCTGCAACAGCAGCCTTCTTGAATGGCGCAATTGATGCCTATTCCTCTTCGACGGCTGACACCGCGGTGTTGAACCAACGCGGAATGGCTGTGCGTGACATCACTCCTGCGGAGTTTGGCCGTTTCTTTGGCAATGGCATTGCGACCATGGCCGATACCATCGCTAACGACCGCGAACTGGTCGAAGGTTGGAGCCGCGCCTTTGCACGCGGTCATGCATTTTCGCTTGATGATGCCAACCGTGAGACTGTGCTGAAACATCTTGCAACCGGTAACCCACAAGAAGGCGAAGACAAAGAGTTCCAATCAGCACTGTTTGATGCGGTTCGCTCGAAAACCATTCCGACCGATACCAGCAACGGCTACGGTTGGTACCCTGCCGAGGTTTGGCAAGAATGGCATGACTCTCTCTTGGCTGGAGGCGAGATCCCTGCCCCACTCGATGATCTAAGCGCTGCTTGGACCAATGAGTTTGCCGCAATCGGGAATAAGGCGATTGGCGGATGAACACTGCAATTGCGCAGGACAATGCCGGCTCACCCAGTTTGGGTGAGCCGGTTTACGAGCTGTCCAATGTTAGCAAAACCTATGCCCGAAATCTCGTGGTCGCTTTGGACGATGTCAGCCTGACCCTGCGCAAGGGTAGCTTTACATCGGTCATCGGATCCAGCGGGTGCGGAAAGTCGACACTCCTGAAAATTATGGCAGGGTTGATTCCGCCTACACAAGGCAGGGTTGCCTTGCAGGGGAAACCGGTGACCGGACCCCGCCGTGATATCGGCATGATGTTTCAGCAGGCCACACTTTTCCCATGGAAAACGGCGGTGGAGAACATCGTGCTGCCCATTGAAATTCGCGACGGTAGAGCAGCCGCAGCCAAAGCCATGGACAAGGCCCATGACCTATTGGATATCGTTGGGCTAAAGGGATTTGACGGGGTCTACCCCAATGAGCTTTCGGGCGGCATGGCGCAGCGGGCGTCGATCTGCCGGATGCTCATCACGGAACCGGCGGTTCTGTTGCTGGATGAACCGTTTAGCGCGCTCGATGAGTTGTCACGTGACATGATGAACATGGAGCTCCAAAGAATTTGCCGCGAACAGGACGCTACAGCATTTCTAGTGACCCATTCGATTCAAGAGGCCGTGATCTTGTCAGACGAGATCGTGGTGATGAAGCCCCGTCCGGGACGGGTTGCCGAGATTGTCAAAGTTGATCTGCCTCGACCAAGGACGTTGGACATGATGACGACACCGGAATTCGGTGAAATCGTTGAATACATCCGTGGGCTTCTGGATAAAGGAGAAGACATGTGAGCGACGTTCAGAACAACGCCCCGATAGAGCGCAATGACACAGAAGATACGGTCTGGGTCCAGGAAATATCGTTTATCGACTCGGTTCCCCGATGGCTCGCGATGAGCTTTGTCTTTTTTGTGTTTGTCGGAACTTGGCAACTGGTGACATTCTTCGAAATGGTTTCGCCGATTATTCTTCCAACGCCGTGGGAAACTTTACTCGACATGATTTTCGTCGGTAAAAACCTATTGACTGGTGGCTATATGCTGGTCGCGCTTTGGATCACGATCCAAGAAGTGATCCTAGGTTTTGCCTTGGCCATTGCCCTTGGATTTTCCTTGGGGATCTTGGTCGGAGAAACCGCATTTGGCGAAAAGGCCGTGATGCCCTACCTGGTTGCCATCGATACGATGCCAAAGGTGGCATTTGCCCCGCTGTTTGTCGCGTGGCTTGGGTTTGGGATCGAATCCAAGGTTGCCTTGGCGGCCTTCATTGCAACCTTTCCAATTGTAGTTGGCACGGCGGCAGGGCTGCATTCGGCGGATGAAAACGCCCGCATGCTGTTCAAAACGATGGGCGCAACACGGATGCAAACCTTGTTCAAAATGAAACTGCCTACAGGTCTGCCCCAAATATTTACCGGCCTCAAGATTGGTGCCGTAGGTGTTATGGCTGGTGCGATTACCGGTGAATTCCTTGGCGGTGGCAAAGGCTTCGGAGAATTGATCCGTGTCGCAGCTTCGCAGCTCAACACGCCTCGGGTGTTCTCGTTGATCTTATATCTGAGCCTTGTTGGACTGGTGGTCTACTTGTTGGTTATGCACGCCCAACGCAAAGTGGTGTTCTGGCATGAAGAACGGGTTGGTGCCCATGACTGACAATGTGATTGCAGTCGATGCTCTGCGCGGCTTCGTGGCCCGCGCTCTGACTGCACAAGGTGTGCCGTTATCCGATGCGGCACAAGTCGCCGCTTTGATGGTCGAAGCGGATGTCTATGGGTACAACACCCATGGTGTGTTCCGGTTGCGCCAGTATTTGGCGCGGCTAAAGGGGGGGGGCTGCAATCCCACCCCTACCCTTTCTGTGGTCCAAGAAACCGTCGCGACCGGATTGATCGATGGCGACAACGGGCTTGGCCATCTTGCAATGGCCGCCGCTCGGGATCTGGCGATGGAAAAAGCCCGCAAAGTTGGAATTGGCTGGGTCGGTGTGCGCGGAGGCAACCACGCAGGGCCACTTGCTCTTTACGTGCGTCCTCAAGCCGAAGCGGGTTTGTTGGGAATGGCCGCCGCCGTAGGAAGCGCCAACCACGTGCCCCCCTATGGCGGGTCAGATTTGTTGATCGGGACCAACCCAATTGCCTTCTCGGCACCAGTTGATGGCCCGGACCCCTTCGTCTTTGATATGGCAACAACAGTCGCTGCGATGGGCAAGATCAAGACTTTGCTACAGCAAGGCGAACCGATGCCGGAGGGCTGGATGGTTGGCAAGGACGGCAAGCCACTGACCGATCCCAGCCGCAAATCCGAAGGGTTTTTACTGCCGATTGGGGGCCCAAAAGGGTTTGGACTGTCTGTTGCCATTGGCCTATTGGCTGGCGTTCTGAATGGAGCGGCTTTCGGGTCTGACGTCGTGGATTTCACCGCCGACACAACATCGCAAACCAACACGGGGCAGTTTGTCATGGCGCTCGACCCGAACGCCTTCGGGCTCGGGGACGACTTCGGGCAAGAAGTGGCGCGTATCTTTGCAGAAATGCGCGCTTCGCCACCCCTGTCGGGCCATGATCCCGTTCGTTTGCCGGGGGACGGAAAAACCTTATCCGCGGCCGCCATCCGCAGTAATGGCATCGCGCTAAAGCCTGCTCTGCGGTATGACCTAGACTTGCTCGCGGCGGAATACGACATCGCCAAGCTTTGACAAGGCTGTCGTTCGGTCAACATTGACCGGCCCGTTCCACATACCTTTTTCAGAGACTTAGCAGCGGATCAACGCGCCCGGATATTGGTCGCGTTGATCCACAATACGACGCGCTCGGCCTCTAACAAAGAAAGATCAAAGTGACTGACCTAACAACACTACAAATTTCGCTCATTTTGTGCGGCGTCATCTTTGCATCGATCACCGCTGGTATCTTGGCCGGTTTGCTTGGTGTTGGTGGGGGTATCGTTCTTGTCCCCGTTCTGTTCTGGATTCTATCTTTCACGGATTTCCCGCCCGAGCTTTCCATGCATATGGCAGTGGCTACATCTCTTGCCACGATCATTTTCACCTCTGTTTCGTCGGCAAGGGCGCATAACGCGCGCGGCGCTGTCGACCGGAATTTGTTGCGGAGCTGGGCCCCTGGTCTGGTTTTTGGCGCTTTAGCAGGCGGCATATTGGCCCGCTATATCGATGCAAATGGGTTACGGGCCATATTTGGCGGTATAGCCGTTTTGGTGGCCATAAATATGCTGCTACCACGCACTCTGGTAATCTCATCCACATTGCCTGAGGGCTGGCTGCCAAATGGGTTTTTATCGGGGGTTACCGGCCTGTTTTCTGCTCTGATGGGTATCGGAGGAGGCACATTATCCGTCCCTCTCCTAAGTGCCTTTTCAGTCGAAATCCGGCGGGCAGTTGGTACTGCTGCAGCCTTTGGCTTTCTCATCGCGGTTCCGGCCGGAGTTGGGTTTGTCATTTCCGGGTGGAACGTGCCGGATCGCCCGCCATTTTCCTTGGGCTATATCAATTATGCGGTCGCAGCTCTCATCTTGCCGTTTACCGTCGGCTTCGCGCCTTTGGGGGCGCGGCTTGCGCATACTCTCGACACAGTCTGGATAAAGCGAGGGTTCGCACTCTTTTTAATGATCACCGCTGTGAACATGCTCGCAGCATTCACTGCCTAACGGGGGCTTGGTTTGCTCTCGCGACTGTATGTCTTGGGCGAACCAACCCTTTGGGACGGGCCGCAAAACGACTGTTACGCAGGCTGTGTGAGCGTCTTGGTTTCTTTCCCAAACTGATTATCACGGACAAGGGACTGAACAACCGCATCGATAGCAGCCACAAACTGTTGCTAAAACGGGAAAGGGCCATGCAGGGACATCGATCGCGTGAAAGCCTGCAGTGGTTTGTATCTGCTCACACTGCGGTCCGAAATCGTTTTTCCATTCCTGCACGCCGCGGCTCAGCAACAGCAAATCCGCCCCCCTCCTTGAAGCTTTGAGTTCTTGGCAGATGCAACTCAGGGTGCTTGAAAACTGGCTTTGCAGAAACTCTTCGGCCTTGGACATTTAGCGTGACAACCCCGTTGAATGAGCTCGACCTGTCTGCTGACATAGTCACTATGCCCGCTCACGCAAAGCGCGGTTCGACCAGCTTGAAATGCGCATTCTCTAGAGCCATTTCGAGGGAACGCACCACCCGCGCACTCCCAAAGAGATCGACGCGCAACAGGGGGATTTTGCCCACGGGGCCCTCCACCTCCATCAACAAAGGCCGGATCGATATCCTTCGCAGCGGTAACAAAACGAAGTTGTCAAAGATCCGCAAGCGGTCATTCAGGCTGGTGCAATTGGACCGATGTGTTTTGATACCGGAGCTGAAGCGGTTCTCCGAAAATGCAGGAACCACAAGCGGCAGCAAGCTGGCCCGGATACTTAGGTAGGCAAGCGCAAGTTGTTGATATGTTCCGACAGGCACGCGAGAAGTAAGGGCTTGTTTCGGCTCACCAGCGCGTCGATCATTCGATCATGCTGCTCGACCAAAAGTGTTAGGCTGGTGAACTCGATGTCATAGGCACGGGCCAGCTGGAAATGCATATGGTCGAAAGACAGATTGCGATATTGCTCGGTGATAAAGTCATTGCGCGCGAGACCGATCAGGATCAGGTGGAACTCACCATTCAGCCGCCCCCATTCGACCTTTGCGGCCTGCCCGTGCTTGACTATCTTTCGCATCTTGTCGTTCAGGCGACGCAAAGCCTCGATGTCCGCCTCAGTGGTATTGTCAAAACCCAGATCGACGGTGGACACTTCGAACAGTTCACGGAACTGCACAAACTGTGCAAACTCCTCGCGCGTGGGCTTGTCAGCGACAAAGTATCCGCGGTTGGGTTCGACCCGCACCAGCCGCGAGGCCAGCAATCGGGCCAGCGCCTCTCGTACCGGGATCATGCTGACCCCATGCATATCGGCGATTTTCTTCACGCCGATATGAGCGCCAGGCTCATAGCCACCAGCCAGGATAGTCTCCCGGATCACCACCACCAGTCGGTCAACAAGGCTGCCTGGTTCAGTCAGCTTTACCCGTATTTCATTCACGTTGTTTCACCTAGCCCCACCTCATACAAATGGCAGATCACAGATCGTGCCAGGAAGTGGCTCTCCGTTTCTGACAACCTCGACCCTATCCCCGATTTTCACTGTCCGCGAGACCAGAACGAAACCGATCACCGCGTGCAACCGCGGTGACCAGCCGCCATTGGTCATGCTGCCGACTTTTTGCCCGTCGACCAGTACGTCGCACCATGTGGCGTGACCAGCCTGTGTCGACCAGTCATCCAGCCTAACGCCAAGCTGATGTCGCTTCGGCCCGTCGGCGTGGATACGGCGCAAAGCCTTGATGCCGACCACATCGTCGGCGAGATCCAGATTTACGTATTGCCCAAGGCGCACCTCAAACGGGTTGGTCTCGTCATCGGTGTCACCACCATATGACAGCAGCCCGCTTTCGATCCGTTCCACCGGGTTGGGGTTGCCGGGGCCGATGCCAAAGCGTTGCCCCGCCTCGCGTATGATATTCCACAGATCGACGCCGCGGCTGCCATCCATAAGGTACAATTCAAACCCGCCCTGCTTGGAAAAGCCTGAGCGGGCGATCTTCATCGGGATACCGTTGATCTCGGCCTCGGCGAACCAGAAAAACCTGATATCACGCACCCAATCCCCGAAGATCGACGCGACAACATCCTCGGCCTTTGGCCCTTGTACCGCCATCGGGGACACGTCCGGTTCGCAGATATCAACGTCGAACCCGCGCTCAGCTGCGATGGCACGCGCCCACATCAGCATGTTGTTGTCGGCGATCGACATCCAGTACAGATCATCGGCAAGCTTCAGCACGACTGGGTCGTTGATCAACACACCGCGATGATCACAAATTGGCACATACTTGCCTTGGTTGACCGCGCATTTTGACAGGTCTCGCAGCGACAACACCTGCGTCAGGCGGGCCGCATCCGATCCGCTGATTTGCACCTGTCGCTGCACTGCGACATCCCACATCGCAACACCATGCATCAGCCGGTCATATTCGGCCATCGGGTCACCATAGGACACTGGCATCAGCATCCGGTTATATGGGGAAAAGGCCACAACGCCCTCTTGAACGGTGGCGTCGTAATAGGGCGATAGGCGCAGACGGGTGTTGGGTCCAATTTCTGCCATTTGCAAAGACCTTGTTTCGGGGGCCGCGCCCCTTGGGGTTGGTATTTTGGGACCATGGAAGCGCCCCGCCTCAAGGGGTCAGGCGCTGCGTTCCGCGTCCAGCTTGCGTTTGAGAATCTGTCGTACCCGCACGCCAGCGCCGTCGGCACCAAGGTTGATTTCGGGGAAATCCAATCCACGCGGGTCCTCTGACACCAGCCTCTGGATCTTCTGCAACAAATCCTTGTCCTCGTTGAACGCGTCGAGGATGTTGGTCTTGGTCTGATCCAGCACCTCATCACTCACATCTGGCACGTCGAAGGCCGCCGCAAAGAAGTAATGCGTCTCGCCGCGTTTGCCGGGCGTCACGATATGGGCACCGCGCACAAGGTAGTCGATCCGCTCACCCGGAGCCGCCGCGATATCATGTACATTCCAGTCCGAGAACGACACTGCCAATGACGGCATGCGCCCTTCTTGTTCACGCTTGACAACTTTCCCGTCCGGGAACCCGAAACCGGCGCAAAACAGCGGCGATAGCGGCGAGGGTTCGAAATCTTGTCTGTAAACAATGGACTCCCCTTCCATCGACACGCTGGCCGGATTTTCCCAGTCACCTTGTTTGAACGTCTTGGCATGCAAAAAGGCGATGTGGGTTAGGTCCAACACGTTTTCACGAATCAACACCCAGTTGGCATCGACCTCCATGTAGGCGGTGACAACCGACCAGTCCGGATTGACCTGGTAGCCCATGTCCACCGGAGCATGGTCAATCTTATCCGGGTCCCCCATCCAGATCCAAAGGAACCGACCAGCCTGACGCAAAGGATAGCTTTGGACCTTGGCCGAGGGTGGAATGGTGCTTTGTGTTGGCACTCTCGTGCATACGCCGTCAGCGCCGAATTGCATACCGTGGTAGGGGCAGACCAGCTGATCATCGATGACACGCCCCTCGGACAACGGTGCCCAGCGATGCGGGCAGCGATTGTCCAGCGCCACCGGCGTGCCGTCCTTCTTGCGGTACATCACGACCGGCTTTTCCAAAAGCCAGCGCGCCATCGGCCTGTCGGTCACCTCATCCACATGGGCGGCACACCACCACATGTTGCGCGGATAGTTGTCATCCAACATCCCGTTCGGGATCAGCTGGGCACCTTTGGTCAGTTCGGTCATTCACCGTCCTCCTTGAGAATGGCAGCAAGCCTTTCGGCTTCTTCCGGTTTCATCTGATAGGAATGGTCTTCATCTGGAAACGCACCGGCCCGAACATCCCCAGCACAATCCGAGAACGCCTGCACCGCGATATCGGCCATATTGGCGTAACGTTTGGCGAATTTGGGTTTGAACATGTCGAAGGCTCCGAGCAAATCATAACCATTCAGCATCTGTGCAGTTCCAGCGGCACCGGCTCCGATGGAAAACGTAAAGATGTCCACGGCCTCATCCACGGCCTTGCTGACCTCGTAGGGCATCGCCTCCATCTCCAGCCCAATGGCGCCGGCCTCTTCAATGGCACGGGCATTGTCGATGATTTCAAGCGCCGCTTCCGCCGTACGGCCCTGCATCTTGAAACCACCAAATTTGTGCACGTAATGCGGCAACAGCCCGACATGGCTCATCACCGGAACCCCGGCATCCGCCACGGCCTTGATGATATCAAACCTCTCGCGCCCGCCCTGCAGCTTTACTGCATCGCAGCCACTTTCCTTCATCAAGCGTACAGCATTTGTGACGGCCATCTCTGGCGTGGCGTAAGACCCGTAGGGCATCGACACCAAGCACAGTGTGTTCGGTGCGCCTCGACGCACGGCACGCGTGTGCTCGATCATGTGCTCGACCGTCATCGCCAGCGTGTTTTCATGGCCGTAAAGCGTCATGCCCAGACTGTCGCCAACACCGACGATGTCCACTCCGGCACGCTCGGCCCAAGAGGCCGTCAGCACTTCGCCGACAGCCACCATAACCAGCCGTTCGCCGGTCCGTTTTTTTTCCACCAATTCGGGAATTGTCAGTTTCGCGCGCATTTGCACCCTCCCAGCCAGAATCATATATTATATATAATATCAAATCTGCAAAGTGGTTTTTCGCATTCTGGTCGACTGCAAATTCCGGAAGCGCAAGACAGCTAGCCCGCAGGATGCGGACCGGATCGTATGTCACGCGAATGATCGAAAACGAGCCTGACCAAATCACCCGATAAGAAAAGCTGCCATTTTCCGTTGTGTAAAAGGGGCCGGCGCTGTGAATGCTGGATCCCCCCTGTCCGCAGCCAAATCTGTATCCTCAACGGGTTCCATGATTCAGCACGCTTGGAGAGGTCATTGAATTGACGTTTCCCCCAGCAAGTCGCAGGCTGTGGGAATGAGCCATATTCAAGCCCCGCGCCCCGCCTACATGACATCTTACACCCCCGCCCGGGATCGTTATGACCAGATGGTCTATCGCCGTTGCGGCAAGTCCGGCCTGAAGCTGCCTGCGATCAGCCTGGGGCTTTGGCACAACTTTGGCGATGACACGCCGCATGATGTGAAGCGGGCGATGTGCCGGACAGCCTTTGACGCAGGGATCACGCATTTTGATCTGGCAAATAACTACGGGCCAGAGCCCGGATCAGCTGAGATCGCTTTTGGCGAGATTATGCGAACCGATTTTCAGGGCTACCGCGACGAGATAGTCATCAGCTCAAAGGCGGGGTACATGATGTGGCCGGGACCATATGGTGAGATGGGATCGCGCAAGTATATGATCTCGTCGTGCGATCAGTCTTTGGCACGAATGGGCGTAGACTACGTAGATATTTTCTATTCACACCGCTTCGACCCTGAGACACCCTTGGAAGAAACCATGGGCGCGTTGGATCATATCGTGCGCTCCGGGCGGGCTTTGTATGCAGGGATTTCGTCATATAATTCCGAGCGCACGCGAGAGGCTGCGACGATCTTGAAGGAGCTGGGGACACCCTGCCTGATCCACCAGCCGTCCTATAATATGTTCAACCGCTGGGTTGAGACGGACGGTCTGCTGGATACACTGGATGATCTGGGCGTCGGATCGATTGCCTTTACGCCGCTGGCCCAAGGGATACTGACGGGCAAGTATCTGAACGGCATCCCCGAAGGCAGCCGCGCGGCGCAAGGCAAATCGCTGAAAGACGAGATGCTGAATGATAGCGCATTGGCGAGTGTGAGGGCGCTGAATGAAATGGCACAGACCCGCGGTCAAACACTGGCACAAATGGCGCTCGCTTGGGTGTTGCGCGGCGGGCGGGTGACAACAGCACTGATTGGCGCGTCGAAACCGAGCCAGATCGTTGATTGTGTGGGCGCTGTTGCGAACCTTGATTTCAGTGCGGATGAGTTGGCGCGAATTGACGAGATCGCCTCGGATGAAGGTATTAATTTATGGGCGAAGTCTTCTGAGACCGACTGATTTGCCACTCGCAACGTCAAGGCTGGCAATTTGGACTGGCTGGCGGGCCGTTTGATCCTGCCTACAAACGCCATGGCCATCTTACCCGCAAGGCGGTCAGACGCATTGAGTGATGGGAAACGCGCAGCACCTTGAGTTTGATTTGCTTGCACCAATAGCCGCTATTGTGACCAAGTCATCCCGGTAAGAAAGCACCATAGCCCCTGCAAAGTGCGGTGCGACAATATAGACAAACTAGTTGCTCATTGCGTTGACAAGCGACACACTAGGTTAACTTTCACCGTGTTGTGCATTGTCCAAGCACAAACTCAATAACCGGTAACTGAGGGAAGCAATTATGACTTTAAGCAATCTGGCTATCCGCACTCTGCTTGGCAGTGCACTGTCGGTGTGCGCCGTGGCAGCGTCGGCGGACGAGTTCCGCTGGGCATCAACGACTGACCCGCAAACGATGGATCCACACGCCGTAAATTCGGCACCTGTGCTTTCGTTTCTCAATAATATCTATGAAGGTCTGGTGCGGCGCGGGCAGGATATGTCGATCGAGCCATCGTTGGCGACATCGTGGGAACCTTTGGCAGATGAAGACGGCTGGCGTTTTAATTTGCGCGAAGGTGTGACGTTTCAAGACGGGGCAGCATTCACCGCAGAGGACGTTTTGTTCTCATATCAGCGCGCTTCGGATGAGACAGCAGATGTGCGCTCATGGTTTGCGCCTGTGACTGAGGTCCGCGTTGTCGGGGATTATACGGTTGATTTCATCACAAAGGCTCCAAACCCTTTGTTCCCGGATTCCATTGCCAACTTTATGATCCTTGATAAAGATTGGGCCGAGAGCAACGACGCCGCTCTTGCGGCACGTGATGCGGAAAACTTCGCAACCATGAACGTCAATGGAACTGGACCATTCACGCTGGCCAGCCGTGATCCGGGGGTGCGCACCACATTGGTGCCAAACACTGCTTGGTGGGACGACGTCCAACACAACGTAACCGAGGCCGTTTTCACACCCATCGGAAACTCTGCCACCGGTTTGGCCGCACTTTTGTCCGGCGAGATCGACTTTATTCAGCCGATCCCCTTGCAGGACGTTGCACAGGTTGAAGGACGTGACGGATTCAAAGTTCTGGAAGGTGAAGAAACACGTGTGATCATGTTTGGCTTTGGCCATGAACACGACACACTCCTTTACTCCTCTGATGTGACCGACGCGAACCCGTTCACCGACCCACGTGTTCGTTTGGCGGCAGCCCATGCCATCGACATCGCGTCTATCGATCGGGTTTTGTTCCGCGGCAAGATTGAAGCCGCAAGCCAATTGGTTCCTGCTGATATCTCCGGATTTTCCGAGGCCAATCAGGGTCGCGCCGACTTCAATCAGGAACGCGCCCGTGAACTACTGGCAGAAGCAGGCTACCCAGACGGTTTCTCGTTCGGTCTGAAATGCCCGAATGACCGGTATATCAATGACGAGGCCTTGTGCCGTGCGGCGGCGTCCATGTTCGCGGCCGTTGGTTTGAACGCCGAACTGTCCACTGGACCGGTCCGCGATTACTGGCCGCAGCTGCGCGAAGATGATTTCGACATGTACCTGCTGGGTTGGTCTCCGGGCACGTTCGACATGGAACACCCGGTCCGCTTCTTGTTGCATAGCCAAGACAATGAGAAAAAGCTGGGGTCGTGGAACTTCGGCAATTACTCCAACGCGCGGGTTGATGAACTGTTGCCGCAGATCCAGCAAGAGATCGATCCCGCTGCCCGCCAAGCCATGCTTGATGAGGTTGTCGCAATTACCCAAGAAGAGGTTGCCTATATTCCTCTTTACACACAGCCTTTGATTTGGGCCGCGAAGGATAATGTGGATCTGACGCAACGCGCCGACAACTTCTTTATGCTGCGCTGGGTGACTGTGAACTGATCATCAAAAGGTAAGCAAATAGGCGATGGTCTACTTCATACTCAAACGGCTGGTTCAATCCGTCTTCGTGATGCTGGCTGTCGCCTTTTTGGCCTTTTCCCTATTCCGGTTCGTAGGTGATCCAATCACCCAAATGACCGGTGTCGAAACCTCCGTTGCGGATCAAGAACGGCTGCGCGAGGAACTGGGATTGAATGACGCCTTTCTTTTGCAATTCGGGCGTTTCACGGCTGACATTTTGCAAGGTGATTTTGGCTACTCTTACCGAACACGCCAGCCCGTTGCACAAATGATCGCGGATCGCATACCTGCCACGCTAGAGTTGGGTCTCGTTGCGCTGCTCATCTCGCTCATCGTTGGTATTCCCGCCGGTGTTTATACGGCCTTGAAACCACGAGGGTTTGCAACCCAAGCGATTTTGATGACAACCCTTGTTGGTGTGTCCATCCCGACGTTCGTGATCGGTATCATGTTGATCTTTATTTTTGGGGTGCAACTCGGATGGTTGCCAACCTTTGGGCGGGGCGGAACCGTGCAAATCGGCGGCTGGGAAAGTTCCCTTTTCACTATCGAAGGCTGGCGCGCGCTTTTGCTTCCGGCCCTCACGCTCGGTGTGTATCAGCTGACTTTAACGATGCGCCTGGTGCGGGCCGAAATGATGGAAGTCATGCGCACCGATTACATCCGGTTCGCGATGGCGCGGGGTGTGCCGATGAAAAAGCTGCATTACAAGCACGCGCTTGCCAACACGATGGTGCCCGTCATAACGATTATTGGATTGCAGTTTGGTGGCGTCATTGCCTTTTCAATCGTCACCGAAAGCGTCTTTCAATGGCCCGGCATGGGCTTGTTGTTCCTTGAATCCATCCGCTTTGTCGATATCCCAGTGATGGGTGTATACCTTGTTGTCATTGCCTTTTTCTTTGTGCTTGTGAATCTGCTCGTTGATTTGCTTTACGTCGCCATTGATCCGCGATTGCGCGTGAGAGACGTGCAATGATTGCGTTCCTGAAACGATATGAAGGCCTTTGGCTTTTTGTCCACTCACCTGCGGCAATCATGGCTGCCGTTGTTGCGGTGGTGATCTTGGTCGGTGCGGTCCTTGCGCCTTGGATCGCGTTGGTGAATCCTTACGATCTATCGTCATTTAGCCTGTTCGACGGGCTGCTGCCACCTGTCTGGGAAGACGGTTCCAACCCGAAATTCCTGCTTGGGACCGATGATCAGGGACGCGATATGATCTCTTCAATCCTTTACGGTGCGCGACTGTCCCTTGTCATTGGCATTGCCGCCCTGACGATTGCAGCTGTGCTTGGGGTTGGACTTGGCCTTGCCGCTGGATACTATGGGGGGCGGTTTGATGCCATCGTCATGCGTATTGCGGACGTCCAGCTTGCCTTGCCGGCGATCCTGACGGCACTGCTGATTGACGGTATTGCACGCGGTATACTTCCTGCTGCAATCCAACAGGACTTGCGGGTTGCCGTGCTGACCCTTGCGATTGCTTTGTCGCTTTGGGTCAATTTCGCACGAACCGCCCGCGCTTCAACGTTTGTGCAGATGAACAAGGAATATGTTCAGGCCGCCATTATGATGGGCCAGCGTCCGAGCCGTGTCATGTTCGTGCATATCCTACCGAATATTTTGGGTCCTTTGCTTGTCATCATGACTGTCGATCTGGCCTCTGCGATCTTGCTAGAGGCGACGCTGTCCTTTCTAGGCATCGGCCTGCCCGCAGACAGTCCCAGCCTCGGGACACTGATCCGCATCGGGATGCAGTTCCTGCTGTCAGGCGAATGGTGGATTTTGTGGATTCCGACTTTGTTCCTTGTGGCGCTGGTTGTATCGATCAACATTCTTGGCGACTTCTTGCGCGATGTCTTTAACCCGAGGTTGCGGTAGATGCTGACGATCAAGGACCTCGCGGTTAAATTTCCCTCTCGCTTTGGCGATGTGTCCGCGATTGAAGATGTGGATATGACAATTGCACCGGGCGAAATCCATGGTCTTGTCGGGGAAAGCGGCGCGGGCAAATCCACGGTGGGGGCTGCCGTTATCGGCCTTCTATCCACACCCGGCTATATCGCGGGCGGCGAGTTGACGCTTGGTGACACCGACTTGCGCAGCCTTTCAGAACAAGAGGCGCATGCCATCCGCGGTGACCGGATATCAATGATCTTCCAAGACCCTCAAACCAGCCTCAACCCGCTCATGACGATCGAGGATCAGTTGGTTGAGACCATTCAGGCCCATTCGGATGTCAGCCAAGGCGCCGCTGTCAAACGCGCCGTCGATCTGCTTGAAGAAATCGGGATCGACAACGCCGCAACGCGCATCAAAGCCTATCCACATCAGTTTTCCGGAGGCATGCGTCAGCGCGTTGTTATCGCGCTTGCCATCTGCACCGATCCAGAGCTGATCATCGCGGATGAACCAACCACAGCGCTTGATGTCGCGGTTCAATCGCAAGTCCTCGACCTGATCCGGCGCCTTGCCAAGGACCGCCAGATCGCCTTCATGTTGATCACCCACGACATCGGGGTCATCGCCCAAATCGCAGACCGTGTGACCGTCATGCGCAAGGGGCGTGTGATGGAAACCGGTGATACAGAACAGGTTCTCAGCCGCCCGACACACCCGTATACACGGGCTTTGATGGATGCCGTCCCACCGCTGGATCATCGTATCACCCGCTTTCGCACCCCGACTGACGCGGAAACAGCCCCCCCCGGATCCATACCGGATAATGCCGCTGAACGCTGGCTGCTTGAGGGCCAGCAACACGAACTTTTGGGCCTGACGCTGGATGGCATTCATCTTAGTTTTCCCGGCACGCGCACGTCGATCTGGCGCAAACCAGACCCTTTTGTTGCCCTACAAGACATAAACCTGACCATTCGCCCCGGTTCAATCATGGGCCTTGTCGGCGAAAGTGGCTCTGGAAAATCAACACTCGCGAAGGCCATCACCGGCCTGATTGCCCCCACCAGCGGCACAATGTTCCTAGGAGACAACGTTCTGCCCGCTGGAAGGGCGCGCAAGCGCAACGATCCTTCGCGCCAACTGATCCAGATGGTGTTTCAAGATCCCTACTCCAGTTTGAATTCTCGTCACCGGATCGGAGATATCCTGTCCGAGCCACTCTGGCTCTATGGGTTCGTCAATGATGCGGCCGAGCGCCGATCGCTCGCAGCGGCCATGCTTGAACTTGTGGGCATGGCCCCGGATGCCATCGATAAATACCCGCATCAATTCTCCGGCGGTCAAAGGCAGCGCGTAGCCGTCGCACGCGCTCTTCTGGCACGCCCACGCTTTCTCATTTGTGATGAACCGACATCAGCGCTTGATGTGTCTATCCAAGCCGAAATCCTGAATCTGCTTAAGGATCTGCAATCGGTCTTTGGCCTGACAATCTTGTTCATCAGCCACAACTTGGCGGTAGTGCGTCAGATGTCGGACGACATTGCCGTTCTGCGCAACGGCAAGATCGAGGAAATCGGATCAACCGAAGGCATGTTCGAACGTCCACAAGCCGATTATACCAAAAAACTCCTTGCCCTGACCCCTGTGATGCCACGGACATGGCAAGTCTAAACGATACAGATCTTTGACCCCGATCTGACGTCAAGCCGCCCGCGAAGCCGCCCCCCTTCTGAACAAATACGCCCAAACAGAAAATCCAAGTTGCGATAGCTGACATTGTTGGCCCAATCGGCTCATGCGCCAAGGGGGCAGCGAATGAACGCAATTAGGGTTTGCAGTACCGGAGAGTTCGAGGTTCTTGGACCACTTCTTGGTTGCGCGCTTCAGTGTTTCCTCCGGTCGGCTCGTGAATGCGCGGCGGGGGAACAACAAAAAGAGCGGCATGCCAAGCAATGTGTAGTCTGACAGGACCCGGTTTAGCGCACCTGAAGCCTACCCCCGCCGTGCCATAGCAATGGGCAAAGGGCCGATGCCCGCCCCCTGTAAAACCATATTTCTTAAAACGCGACATCGTTGGCTATGAAGGTCGGCGGCGGCGCGATCTTTACTGTGTTTTTCGGCCCCTAAAGTCCCATCGAGTTGCCCGACCTTGGGGACGCATCAAGATACAATGGTGATCCATCAGGTCCTCAGGCGTCTTTCGAGAACCAGCGCTTGCCAAGTACACCGGAGCGGT
The DNA here is from genome assembly GCF_003208435.1 of Pelagimonas varians. Lineage (GTDB taxonomy): Bacteria > Pseudomonadota > Alphaproteobacteria > Rhodobacterales > Rhodobacteraceae > Pelagimonas > Pelagimonas varians. Next base: position 33,689 of record NZ_QKMF01000028.1, read on the forward strand.
ACTTTGGCGGCCATCCTTGCGGCCTTTCCCATCCAGAAGTCCTAAGCGCTCTTCCGGAGAAAACCCAATGCACCTCATTATCGGCGCAACTGGCCCCACAGGCTCCCAAGCTCTCGCTGATCTTGTCGCCGATGGACAGCCCACACGCGCCATCGTGCGCGAGGCCTCCAAACTTTCGACGACCCCGAACGAGGTCATAGATGGCTCGGTCCTGAACCCAGAGGCACTCCGCAAAGCTATGACCGACGTTGCCTGTCTTTACCTGTCTTTGGGGAACTTACCCGGACAAGAAGACGCGGAGCTTGCGATTATCTCAGCGACACAAGCCGCAGATGTGGCAAAGATCGTCAAACTTTCTGGTCCTTCTGCCGGACCTGCATCGCCCGTTGCGATTGCGCGGATGCACGGACGGATCGAAACAGCGATCACAGACGCGGGGGGCGACTAGGTCTTTTTGCAACCCTACGCGTTCTTCCAAAACCTGACCAATTATCTAGGCCCCCTGTCGCATCTGAGTAGCCTTTTCGGGGGTACTGGCGACGCGCCGCGGAACATGGTCGATGCCCGAAATGTTGGGGCGGCCGCCGCGCGTGTTATGGCCAGTGCAGAATGGAACGGTCAGGTGATCGAATTGACGGGTAATGAAGTCTTGACCTGCGGACAGGTCGCACAAAGGCTCGGCCTTCTGTCCGGGTAGCCTTATCGTTTTTTGAACCGCAAACCAGAAGTCTATTATGCCGAGCTGCTTCAGCAAGGACTTCCAGACTGGACGACGAGACATGTGATCAAAATTCAAGCCATGACCCTAAAGCAAACCGAAGTCCCCGATTGCAACGTGCGGGGAATTACAGGTCGAAAGACTCAACGCTTAAACGACTACCTCCCTGAATTGCTGGCAATGATAGAAGCCCTTCGCAACGTTGATAAAAATGAGGTCCTCGCTTAGCCATTGTGACTCGAAGGATAAGAAGCTTAAACCACAGGGTAACCTGATGGGGTGGATGGCTCATTCTCCAATCGGTGTTGCGCTGCGTCCTGATGCAGATGTCTATATCTGCTTTCAGCAGGTGCCAGCCCATGCATGTTACCCCAATTGGTCTGGATCTGGCCTAGAACGTTTTCCAAGTTCACGGTCTCTCTGAGACCGATGAGATCGTCATTATTCGGCCTTTTAGACGGACGCACTTATTGCCATTTTTTACCAAG
>NZ_QKMF01000029.1:0-9221 GCF_003208435.1 Pelagimonas varians
GCGAAGCATGTCCTCTTTCGACACCACATCGGTGTCTCTGTGTGCTGTGATCCATTTGTTCAGCGTCGACATGCCGACACCCAGATCGTAAGCTATTTCCCTGCGCGTTGGCTCGCTTGTCAGTGCAATACGCACCGCATCATGGCGCAATTCGTCCCTCCGTTTCAGTCCGATAGCCCGTCTCCTTTGCTGCAGGAAATGCTATCAAAGGAGCGGCATCAAACCGCGACAGGTCCAAGATGATTATTCACGTCTTCGCGTCCATCGCACAATTCGAGCGTGCGCGCATTCGCGAAGGAGACGTGGAAAGCCTACAGGTAACTCGCGCCAAGGGTCGCATAGGGGGAAGACCCCCTGCCCGGTCCGAAGATCAGAAAACTGAAGTGCTGCGAAAAAAGACATCGCCGCTTTGTTCAAAGTCAGCCTAGCCACGGTAAAACGGGTTTCGCAAAACACCCTAGAAATTATGAAACCGCATCTCTGGACGACTTTTGGAACCGCTTTGAAGTCAGGTCCCGCTGAGCAGCCCCTCTTGAGTGGTCCAAATTGAAAGCTAGTTTATGCCTGGCCTTTGGTCCATCGGGATGATGACCTCTGGTGCAGGTGGGCGGTAGCCTTGGGCACTGTGGGGTCGTTTGGTGTTGTAGTGTTTCCTCCAGCTTTCAATGATGATCTGAGCCTCGCGTAACGAATAGAAGATTTCACCGTTCAGCAATTCATCCCGCATCCGCCCATTAACGCTCTCGCAGTGTCCGTTCTCCCAGGGTGATCGAGGTTCGATGTTTGCGGTTTTGGCTCCGACAGCCTTGATCCATCCTCTGACGGCTTCGGCAATGAACTCGGGACCGTTATCGACCGTATTGACGTGTCAGCTCGATCATGTCGGCGACCAGACGTTCCTCGTCAGCACGCCCCTGAGGCAATCGCCGCTGCGTGGACCGGTGTTGCCCCAGAACGCGGCAAGCGCGACGCTCGGGAACCTTCATCTTGCTGCGAAAAGGTCGATGCAGGCACGTCGGCGAGAGGGGCTCAGAAGTTTTCCCGCGCGGCTTCCGAAACGATCAGCTTATCCAATGTCAGATCCGACACGGCCCGGCGAAGGCGCTCGTTCTCTTTCTGGAGCCGCTTAAACTCCTTGAGTTGTTCTGCGCCCATTCCCCCATACCCTCAGCATCTCTTTCGAACCAATGGCATTCGATGCTTCGATCTACCAGCGGTAATAGGTCTGTTCAGTCGCGCCGATCCGACGGATTGCATCAATCCGGGGCATTCCTTGGCCCATCAACACTTCAACCTGCTGTAACTTCATGACAATCTCTTCTGGCTTGGGTCTCTTAATCGCCATCTATGGTCCTCCGATTTCCTAACTTTAGGCACGGACCACTTCTTTGGGGGAGGCTCAGTTCGTGGCATAGTTTATGGGGCCGCGGAATTTAGGAAAGTCACAGACTAGCCAGAAATGTCGTTAGGCTAGCAAGTAGATCCGAGATACTAGGGCGACGCGTTGAGCTTGCTTGGCTCAATCCTCGTTCCCAGGGCTTTTACTGGAAAAATATTCTGAGTTTCTTGGCAAGCACTCTGAAAAGGATTGAACTGCGGTCTGAATGGCCTTGTTAACGATTGCGCCGTTGTGGCTTTGATGGATCCGAATTTTGTCAGGAAGATAGTTGGAACCATACACACAGTATTCATAATTTAGGTGCCCAAAAAGTTGATGTGAGTTCGCAAAGTCAGATGCCGAAACCATTTTATGCTGCCAAATTTTTAACAAATCTTGCAATTTCTCAGTCGCTTTTTCTTGCTTCCGGGCTTCTTTCCAAAAGGCTGTGTCGTCCCGATCTGACAACACATAATGCGCGACAATAAAGTCCAAGACCTCGTCGTATCTGCTATGAATCAGCTCATTAAACCGGCTTTGCAACAAAAGGTTGTTCCCAAAAATTGGAAATAGTTCGGCAAACATCCGGGCGGCGTATTCGACGAAATAGATGCCCGTGCTCTCCATCGGCTCAACAAAGCCAGCAGAAAGGCCCACAGCGACACAGTTGCCAACCCATGGGTTTTTCAACACCCCAGACTGAAACGACAGACGACGCGCCGCCACACTTTCGGAGCGCGGACCGATGAAACTGCGTAGACGTGTTTCAGCATCTTCGTCAGAGCAATGAGCCGAAGAATAGACATAACCATACCCCTTACGCGATTGCAGCGAGATATTCCAAATCCAACCATTTTCAACAGCTGTCGATTCAGTTGAAGACAGAATTTCGGGATGTTCGGGATCATGTGGCACCTGAATGGCTACAGCCCGATCACATAGAAGTTTGTCCGAAAAAGATCGAATTCCATAACCGGGCAGTTGCGACATCAACAAGCGCGCAAAACCTGTGCAATCGATGAAAAAATCGAATGCCATTTCGCCCCCGTGTTCAAGCACCACCGATCTGATGCCTTTGGGGTCTGTATTTACGTCCGTAACAGTGTCCGAGATATGGGCGATACCGCGTTCGACGCCTGTTTTTGCAAGAAACTCTGCAAATTTTTCAGCATCCATATGGTAGGCGTAGGGCAAACGCCCCTGATATTCTTTGTCGCTAGGCCGCTTTGGGGCCCTGTTTTGATCGCAGATATATGGCTGGGCCGAAACCGTATAGGCAAAGGGTTTGTCGCGGCCACTCAAGGCCCAGCGAAGACTGAAGTTGTCGCGGCCAGAGGTCTGGTATCGGTCAAAGCAGTGGTAATAGGCATTGGAATCGCGGCCCTTGTTCCAGTCAACAAATTTAATCGCCTGCTTAAAGGTAGCATCGGCCTCTGACATAAATTCCTTTTCAGATATTCCCATGTCCTGCAGGGTCTTGAGAATAGTTGGAACAGTGGCCTCACCGACACCGATGCGATCAATTTTCGGGGATTCAATGACAGTGATTTGCACGCGTTTAGGTCCGTTTGTCCCGTTTAGGGTCCGGTCCAAATATACCGCAGTCATCCACCCTGCCGATCCACCGCCGACTATTGCCAAACGCATGCCTGTCCGCCTCACTTTTTGCCAAGAACAGTCCCAACAAAGGAACTGTTCTTGGGGGTATGTTTACACAAACAGGTCGTCGCCGACAAAGACGACATCGATGTGAAAACTCCCTTGAGCAAGCGGTATCGCTGCGCCAATTGAGAACTCAGAGATACCGTCTCCATTGGTATCCCCAAGGTTGGTGATCACATGGAGGCTGGTGTAATGAGCGATGCCAATATCTAAATCACCGTCGTTGTCTACATCGCCGATCGAGACCGAAGATGACGTCTGGGAAAACTCGATAAAGGTAAACTCGAGTTCGCCATCACCGTTTGTATCGCCATCGTTTATCATAATTCGCGTAGATCCGTTGATATTAGCCACAACCGCATCGAGATCGCCATCACCATCCAAGTCTGCAAGTTGAGCGTCATAAGAGTTAGATTCAGTTCCGGCCAAAGTCTGCATCCGGAAATCAGTCACGCCATCGCCGTTGGTGTCGCCATCATTGTAGTAGATTACAGTGTTCCTGGTGCCCCAAGTGGCCATCAAGATATCGTCGTCCCCGTCGCCATCGATATCGCCTACGGTGGGCAGGATATCCCATCGGTTGTTAGGATCTTCGGGCAAATCCACCGGGGTCGCAAATTCAGGGAGACCATCACCGTTGGTATCTCCCAAGCCATAAATGATTTCGGGTTGACCTGTTGCCAAATCAGACCATTGAGCAGCAACGATGTCCACATAGCCATCGTTGTTAAAGTCTCCGGAATCTATTCCGTAGCTGACGCCGTTTGTGGCTGTCGTACCAAGGCCAACAGATTGATATTCTGGGATATCATCGCCGTTGCTGTCCCCCATGTTTACGAAAACAAAGTCGTCACTGGATCTGCTTCCACCCAGAATATCCATGTCGCCGTCGTTATCGATATCGACAACATTTACACCGAACATAGTCGGCACACCCGGCATATCCACGCTAGTGAATTGAGGCACACCATTGGCGTCCACCGTGCCAGTGTTGATATGAAGCCGCGGTGGGCCGCCTCGATTCGCAACGACAAAGTCGAGAAGCCCATCGCCGTTCAAATCGGCAACTGCCAGATAGTTTGGAGTATTGCCATCTGGGTTGTCACCTGCTGCCGCAAAACCATCAACCGCTCCGTCACCGTTGGTATCGGAAATTCCGACAAACACGCCGCCATAGCTGGTCAGAAGGTTACTGGTATACGCCACTGGCGCGCTTTCATTGCTGCCATGTACGGTTACCGTAACATCGCTGACAACAGACGCACCATATTGATCGGTTGCCCTGACCTGCACCACAACATCGCGGGTTTCACCATCGTCAAGATCCTGAAAGTCAATGCCGGGGTCGAACGACAGTGTTGTACCCGTGATCGAGGCGCTTCCTTCGGAGGGAGCCCCGATGACCTCATAGGTTAGGGTTGAACCGTTATCATCGCTGTCAATATCATTTCCATAGGCTGATAGATCGAGCGTAACCGGCCCGCCATCCTCTGTTGCGGCAAAGGCCGAAGTCTCTCTTCCACCGTTAAAGATCAGATCATCAACAGTGAAAATCCGCCCATCAAGAGATTGGAATTGCAACAGGTCGACGTTGCCAAAGATAGCCTGATCAAATTCAACAAAAACCGGCCCTTGTGACGTGATCGAGAAATCAACCTCCCCGACGTAGACACCATTGTCATACCCGATGACACGCACATCATAAGGATTGGTATCCGATGTAAAGACATTGCCGGCCGTGAACCAACCGGATGTCAGCGCGAAATCCGTCCCGCCAATAAAGGTGTTCGACGCACCGTTGTTAAAGGCTGCTTGAGTGCCGGACACATTTGCGTTCGCATATCCAACAACGTCCGGGGCCAAATCGGCATTTTCAAAGCTCCAGTTTGACCAAATGTATCCCTGATAATTCGCGGGAACATTCCCAGTATAGCCTGCTCCACCGATCACTAAGTCATCAAAGGTGAAGACATCGGTGGCGACCGGATTTACCGATGAGAAATCCAATGTCGGTGCATCATTGGTGCCGGTCACAGTCACGGTGACGTCATTCGAACCAGTTGCTCCGTGTGCGTCTGTGGCAGTGACCTGAATGGTCACATCGCGGGTTTCCCCTTGTGCCAAATTCTGGAACCCTGTGCTGGGATTGAATTGCAACGTGGTTCCGCTGATGGTCGCCGTTCCTTCACTCGGCGCGCCGGTGACCGTATAGGTCAGCGTTGTTTCATCATCGTCCGCATCGATGTCATCCCCCAGTGTTGTGAGATCAAGTGACACGTTCACACCGGAATCTTCGATAGCAGCAAGTGACCCGGCCGCCAGCGTCGGATCATCATTCACCGACGCCACATCAATCGTGATTGTGCCTGCACTCACGCCACCATTCCCATCGTCCACGTAATACGTAAAACTATCGATCCCGTTGAAGTCCGGATCGGGCGTGTAGGTATAAGCCCCTGTTGCTGGATCGATAACAACGCTTCCGTGTTCTGCATCCACGTTCAACGCATAGCTGACGAGATCGCCATCGCGATCAAAGGCTGGAAGGAATGGCACCGACAGCGCTGTGTCTTCTTGGGCCATCTCTGTCACATCGAAGATACCCGGTGCATCGTTTGTCCCGTGAATGGTAATGCTGAATGTCTTGGTGTCCCAAAGCGGGGCGTTGTCATCGACTTCGATATCAAAGTCAAATGTCATGCTCTCGCCCGGTTTTAGGAACTCCAACCCAAGGATGCCGGGGTTAAACTCCCAGTTGATCGCCCCCGCCACACCGGGAACCGGGCTGCTGGCAACCGAAACGTTGATCATCGCCAGGGCCAGTGCCGGAGGCAGGCCATTGGTGGTTCCGGAAAGGGTCACGCCAGTCGCAATCGCCACATGGGTGTCACCTGCATCAGGATCGTCGAATGCGATCTGTCCGGTCAAAACAGACGGTGTCACCTGAGTCTTCACGGTGTCGAGCCCCAGAGACCCGACGCCGTCAGTATAGTCGATGCCCGTCGCTGTCATCCGAACATCAAAGCTGCCGCCCGGCATTTCTATGCCAGTGCCATGCCAGTTTACCGTCACACCGTTTGTAGAGTCCAACACGCTCAGCGTACCAGAATAGATTTCGCTCACAGGGCCGCTATAATCAGGGAAACTGATTTCAGAAACCGGGCGGATCGTAGCAACACCGTCCAAATAGCTCGTCACTGAAACGCCAAAGTCACCATTGTTGGGGTTGATATGCATCACTGCGCCATTGGTCGGAATTTCCGAGGCGGTCAGGTTTGGATGCGATGGTGAGCGCTCAATGGCAACTGTCTGGGCACCTGCAGGGGCGTCAAAGTCGACAACATACCAATAGCCCGGATTGCCCACGCTTGATCCCGCGCCAAGCATCCCGTCATTGACGTCAACAATGGTTTCCTCAAACCCGGCCTCGACAGCCGTGATCGGCACGATGACAGGCGCATCATTGACAGGATCGACCGTCACATTAACCGTGCCGGTGTTGGACTGTTCCAACCCGTCGCTAATGGTATAGCTGAAACTGTCGCTCTGCGTGCTGTCTTGGTTCGGTGTATACGTCACCGCACCACCCACACCGATGCTCAACATTCCATGCGTCAGCGTAACCTGATCCCCTTGCGCGACCGAAATTCCATTTATGGTCGCAACAGACAGGGTTTGCGTTGGCACCGGACTGTTGTTGGCATCCGTATCATTCGCAAGCAGATCCAAAACGGTTGCGGTGTCTTCAACGACGCTAAAGTTATCGTCAGCAGAAACCGGCGCCACATTGTCACCCGATCCCGAAATTCCAAGTGTCAGTGTTTGGGTGTCTGTGCCACCCTTCCCGTCAGACACAGTATAGGTAAAGACATCAAATCCTGTCTGGCCATCTTCCAAAGCATCAGTGTCGGGATCACTGTTGTCTAAGGCATAATCCCAAGTGCCATCAGTCGACAAAATCAGGCTGCCAAATGTGCCGATGATGGTCATAGCACCGCCCGGTATACCGGGAAGAACCGTGTTGCCGCCATGTGACACCGCAATCACCGACAAGACATCAGAGGTATCCACGTCATCGTCATTGGCCAGCACATCACCCGCGGCGGCATCATCCCCGAGAACACCGAACCCTTGCTCTATCAACGCATCACCGGCGTTGTCGTCCATGGTCGCAACAGGCGCATCATTGGTGCCGGTGACTGTGACAACAACGTCATTCACAGCCGTTGCACCATGCGCATCCGTCGCGGTGACCTGCACCGTCACGTCACGGGTCTCGTTCAGCGCCAGATCCTGGAAGGCAGAACCCGGATCAAAGGTCAGCGTGGTGCCAGAGATCGAGGCAGAGCCCTCACCAGGCACACCCGTCACCGCATAACTCAGTGTGCTGCCATCGTTGTCGCTGTCCACATCCGCGCCAAGGGCAGCAAGATCAACATCCACCGTCGGACCGTCTTCGGCCGCCGCCGCAAAACCAGCCGCAAGCGTCGGCGCTTCATTGGTGCCGGTGACTGTGACGGAAATGGTTGCTTGCGCCGTGGCCCCGTATTCGTCTTGTACAGTGTAGGTCAATGTATCGACAGCCGTTTCGCCTTCGGCCAAACTGTCAAACACCGATCCGGCCACGTATTTCACCGTCCCGTCGCCATTCAGGGATAGCGTTGCGCCGCTTGCGCTGACCGCATCAACCGAGGCAACAGTCAGGACCGCACCATTGTCAACATCCGTGTCATTGGACAATACGTCGATATCTACAACGCCCGGCAAGGCAGGGGCTTCGTCCAGTTCCACCAAAAATCCAATGTTGGCGTTGGGCCCGGTTCCGATGTCGTTCCAATTGCCTATGTTGCCACTGCCCACATACAAAATCACATCGTCTTCGGCGCCGCCGGAGTTGTTCGGCTCACCCGGATCCCAAGGTGTAAATCCAGTGATGACCTGACCCGCTTCCGGGCCCTCGCTCCAGCGCCAGACACCTTCTTGTGCAGCATCGCTGGCCCCAAGGAATGCAAAGAGCGGCTGATCGCCCAAAGTCAGGGCAAAGTCGGATTCCGCCTGCGAAGTGAGTGTCGCAAGGTAGCCGCCCATTGCAGCGGCATTGGCCGAGGCCTCAACGCGGCTGGGGCCACCTGCAAAATACCGATAATAGTGACCATTGTCCGGATTTTGGACAAACCCGACAAGCGCTTGCGCCCCCAGATCCAAAGCTGCCACATCATCGTTCGCAACCGGCCCGTCGTTCACCCCGGTCACCGTCACAGTGACCATGCTGGTGTCAGGCGCACCATGCCTGTCCGTGACCGATGTGTTTACGATCACATCACGCGTTTCACCTTGGCCAAGGTCCTGGAATGCGGTGCCCGTATTGAACTCAAAGACCGATCCGTTAAACACGGCAGTTCCTTCGCTAGGACTGCCCGGAATGGCATAGCTGAGATCTGATGGGTCGTTGTCGCTGTCCACATCCGCCGCCAAAGGCGCAAGATCGACGGAAAACACACCGCCATCTTCAGTTGCGGCAAGGGTTGTTGCAGCAATGGTCGGCGCATCATTGGTGCCGGTGACCGTGACCACAACGTCATTCACAGCCGTTGCACCATGCGCATCCGTCGCGGTGACCTGCACCGTCACATCACGGGTCTCGTTCAGCGCCAGATTCTGGAAGTCAGACCCCGGATCAAAGGTCAGCGTGGTGCCAGAGATCGAGGCAGAGCCCTCACCAGGCGCACCTGTCACCGCATAGCTCAGTGTGCTGCCACCGTTGTCGCTGTCCACATCCGCGCCAAGGGCAGCAAGATCAACATCCACCGTCGGACCGTCTTCGACCGCCGCCGCAAAACCAGCCGCAAGCGTCGGCGCATCATTGGTGCCGGTGACTGTGACCACAACGTCATTCACAGCCGTTGCACCATGCGCATCCGTCGCGGTGACCTGCACCGTCACATCACGGGTCTCGTTCAGCGCCAGATTCTGGAAGTCAGACCCCGGATCAAAGGTCAGCGTGGTGCCAGAGATCGAGGCAGAGCCCTCACCAGGCGCACCTGTCACCGCATAGCTCAGTGTGCTGCCATCGTTGTCGCTGTCCACATCCGCGCCAAGGGCAGCAAGATCAACATCCACCATCGGACCGTCTTCGACCGCCGCCGCAAAACCAGCCGCCAAACTCGGCGCATCATTGGTG
>NZ_QKMF01000029.1:9390-32822 GCF_003208435.1 Pelagimonas varians
CACCTGTCACCGCATAGCTCAGTGTGCTGCCATCGTTGTCGCTGTCCACATCCGCGCCAAGGGCAGCAAGATCAACATCCACCATCGGACCGTCTTCGGCCGCTGCCGCAACACCCGCCGCCAAACTCGGCGCATCATTTGTACCGGTGACCGTGATTGTCACTGTTGCCTGATCGGTATCGCCATCCGCATCGGTGACTTCGTAAACGAAAGTCACGTCCCGCGTTTCACCTTCTGCAAGATCCTCAAACTCCCCGTTGGGATCGAATGAGAAACTGCCAACAACTGGGGCCGCAGGCAGCGGATGCACCGGAGTGCCTTCGTTGAAGACCAAAACCCCTGCTGACGGACCCGACACCAATGTGACCGATTGCGCCAAATCGGGCACATCGTCATTCAGCAAGACTGATGCAAAGCTCGTCGCGGTGTCATCCTCAGAAACCCCGGCAGTATCATCTATGGCATCTACCGCTTCATCAGTCGGGTCTAGCTCAACCCCATCCACGACAACCCGCAGATTTTCGAACTCTCGCGCCGACAGATTAAACGCCGAAAAGCTGAATACATCTGAATCCGCTTCGCCGGTTATTGGATCCGTATGACTTGCCAAAAATGCAAGATAGTTTGCCACATCTGACTGAACCGCAAGATTGAGCCACTCTTGTGCAGTCAGGTTGAGCGTTAACGTGTCGACCCCGGAGCCACCGCGATAATCATCACTTGCTCCGGCGTTTTCAGCCATGGTGTAAACGGCTTCGTCGTCACCTCCGCCAGCTAGGACAAGATCGTTGCCCGCACCGCCATCAAGATAATCGTTGAATCCCGCTTCGCCGGACCCGCCGCCACTTCCTGACCCTTTTCCAGACCCGGAACCGCCACCTGAACCGTTAGAATAATATCCTCCGGATCCTGATCCAGACCCAGCGCTGTCTCCGATAAGAATGTCATCGCCATCGCCACCCAGAACCGTATCCTCACCAGCCCCACCAATAATCAGATCGTTGCCAGCGCCACCGTCCAGATAGTCGTCAAATTCCAATGTCTCACCGGACCCGCTACCGGATCCTGATCCAGAACCAGAACCATCACCGCGCAAGGTGTCATTGCCCTGCCCTCCCAAAAGGGTGTCCGACCCTACGCCGCCCTCTAGCTGATCGTTGCCCGCACCGCCCTCAAGGTGGTCGTTGCCGTCCCCACCTTTGAGTTTATCGTCGCCATCACCACCAAGTAGGGTGTCTTCACCCGTGCCACCCTTCAGGTCATCGTCACCTGTTCCACCGTCGAGCAGGTCGTTCCCCCTGTCGCCCTTCAGTTTGTCATCTTCGGCCCCGCCGTGCAGCTGATCGTTACCGTCGCCGCCTTTGAGGTCATCGCGCCCTGCGCCACCATCAAGGGTATCGTTGCCATCGTCGCCTTTTAATTTGTCGCGACCGTCACCGCCCAAAAGCAGGTCATTCCCATCACCGCCATAGAGCTTGTCATCTCCTCCGAGACCGATGAGCGTATCGTCGCCGTCTTTGCCCTTGATCTTGTCTTTTTTGGAAGTTCCGACAATTGCGTCAGACGAGTTTGTCCCGTTGAAATTGGCCATGATGGATCCCCCCAAAAAATAAGCTCTTGAATAACGTGACGTTAATTTGATGCTAATTTCCTATTTCGGTCAAGAAAACTGTTATTTGTCTGAAGGGTTTCAGATCTAGGTATTTATAGTTATTTGAAATTTTCATATTCGCCGGGACAATTTGACCCCGAATTGTTTGATCAAACTGTGTATTATCCGGTCAATCTCACCTCTTCACACTCATTGTTGCAAATACGCAAACAATAGACTTTGGGTAGAAGGCGTTAGATGGATTCTGCAAAATTTTGAGTCATTTAAAAAAGGGAAGTCAGGCTAGCACTATCGCCTAACTCATCTGACCATGCCCTTGACGGTCGACAAATACGTCGAACATGGCCTAGGCTTACTCCAACACGATCAAAATCCATCGCATTTTGCACATTTCACCACGGCCCGATCCCCTTTCGGCGAAATATCAGAGCCAACCTAACCGTGCGATGCAAAATCGCCTTCCTTCGAAATCTATCAGATAGTTCATCGAAGGAAATCGAGTGGTCTAACGGCACATTCACTGATTGGCGTCCATTCGTCGGCCAACAACCAAACCAGATCACCTTCAACTGAACCGCAACCACAATGCTCTCATTCGAACCAAGACACAGTACGCTCAGATGTGAGAAAGGCGCTTCGAGGACGAGCGTCCCATTTTACGAAGCTAGGATTCCGAAGCGCAAATCTGGCCGCCATAAACTCGGTGTCATATTCTACAGGCGCTTCATTGATACCTTGAGCAAGATGAAGTGGAGATCTCGCAAAATCGAAAGATCAACCCTCCCGTTTACCTATGGGCGGTGCATGCTCCATCTAGCCCGCACCCCGCCCTACGTCTTGTAAATCCAACAAAGAGGAGCCTGCCAAGACCAGCAATCTCTCACGACAGTCGGGACTTGTCATAGCTGCCTGTAAGAACGCCGATTCGCCTCAGACTGCCTTTACCTTGTCCAAATATCCAGCCCACCAGTCTGCGAGGCGCACCCGTTCTTCCCAATGCTCTCCCCATGCATAGGCACGCCGCACTTCGCTTTTTTCAACATGCGCCAATGCGCGTTCAATCGCATCAGGGTTCCACAGGCGGCTCTCATTGGCCAAAGTCGAAAAGCTGGCGCGAAAACCATGCGCGGTCATTTCCTCACCAGAATAGCCCATTCGGCGCAGCGTAGCATTTAAGGTATTTTCAGACATTGGCCAATGCCATGAACGTAGGGATGGGAAGAGATAAGTACCCTCACCCGTGATCGCTCGCATTTCCTCTAAGAGAGACAAAGCATGCCTTGGCAAAGGCACAAGATGATCACGGCGCATTTTCATCCGAGGCGCAGGGATGGACCACACAGCCTCTTTAAAATCGAACTCCTCCCATTTGGCGTTGCGAATGTCTTCGGGGCGCTTTGCGAGAATAGCCAAAAGCTGCAAACCTATGCGCGTTGTTGTTTGCCCTTCGAATACATCGATCTCTCTCATAAGCTGGCCAAGAGCTTTAGGTTCGGTGATCGCGGTTCGATGTACCCGTGTTGGGCGGATCAGCGCGTCACGCAGGGCATAAGTCGGATCAGTTTCTGCAATTCCACTCGCCACAGCATAGCGGAAAATCGACCCAATCCGAGCGCGAAGACGGTGTGCTGTTTCGTAGTTTCCTTTTGCCTCGACCTTGCGCAGGGTTTTAAGGATCATGGGCGCGGTGATCTCAGTCACAGGCTTGCGGCCAAATCACGGTTAGCCAGCTTGAGGTGGTATTCCGTCTTCGATAACGTTGCCGCTGACTTCCCCTCTTTCCGCTGCTTGGCCAGAAACGCCGCGCCAATCTTCTCGAATGTCCGGCCCTTGGCTTCAAGACGCAGGCGCTTCTCTTCTTGTTTGGCCTCGCTTGGATCAGTTCCATCCGCCAGCAGCGCCTTGGCGATATCGCGTGCTTGGCGCGCCTTTGCCAGTGTCACCGCTTGATAGTCGCCAATCACTAACAGCCGTTCTTTGCCATCAATGCGGTATTTGAACCGCCAAGACTTCGCCCCGCTGACTTTGACCAAAATGAACAACCCCTCAAAGTCGCTGACTTAGTAGGCCTTATCACCCGATTTTAGATTTCGAATCTTGATGTCGCTTAAGGGCATGGTGGGGGCACGCTGCTGGACGTAACAAAACAGCGTTGGACAAACGATCTCGATAAACACCTTATAAACAAGGCCAAATTCGATGTTATTGGATATATCTGGATGATGAAATGGTGCCCCCACACGGACTCGAACCGCGGACCTACTGATTACAAATCAGTTGCTCTACCAGCTGAGCTATAGGGGCACCGTGCGGGTGGAATAGGAAAACTATTGACCCTTTGCAAGCACAAATTATCGGTTTGTGCGTGCAAGTAGCCCAACAGCCAAAAGTCCTGTCAAAATCACCAGAATTGCAGCCGGCGCAGCGTCGCCCAAAGCCTCGAGCGAAGCTTGTTCATGCACCCTTGTGGCCAATGTATCATAGTTAAACGGACGCAGTAGAAGCGTTGCGGGCAATTCTTTGACGCAATCGACAAAAACCAGCAACAAGGCAGATGCGACAGAGGCACGCATCAAAGGATAATACACCGCCCCCAGAACTTGGCCTTGGTTTCGACCCAGAGACCTTGCCGCCAATGCCAAATTCGGAGAAACCCGCCCCATTGCGGCATCAGCTGCCCCCTGTGCGATCGCAAAGAATCGCACGCAGTAGGATAAAATCAGGGCAAAGGCCGAACCAGTAAGAATCAGCCCGACATCTGCTCCGGTCAAAGTCTCAACAAAGTCGGCAAAGGCATTGTCCATTACCGCCAACGGAATCAAAATTCCGACGCCAAGCACCGCGCCGGGGGCCGCGTAGCCAATTGTGGTCACTGGTAACAGCAGACGCGGCAACTTGCGCCCGGTCAGCCGTACTCCGTAGACCAAAAACACTCCGGCCGCGACGGTGACCAGCGCGGCAATGCCGCCGACTGTCAGCGTATTCAAACCGGCATCCCATAGATCCGGATCGCTCCAATTTTCAGCATTGTCCAACGCGTGACTTAAAATGACGCTGGCGGGTAAAAGGAACCCCATGAAAAACGGCACAAAACAGGCCGCCAGCATCGTCCAGCCAACCAAAGGGCTGAGGGTTTTGCGGGCCACGGGACGATGTCGCGTTGATAGGTTGAAATAGCGCATTTTTCGGCGAGAGATCTTTTCCAGTGCCACCAGCAGTATGACCAGTAAAAGGACGACACTGGCGATTTGCGCAGCGCCCCCGGCATTGTTGGCCTCAAGCCAGACAGTAAAAATACCGGTGGTCAGGGTTTGAACCGCAAAATAGTCCACCGTTCCGAAATCATTGACGCTTTCCATCATAACAATCGCGACACCGGCCGCGATTGCAGGACGCGCTAAAGGCAAGCCAACACGCCAGAACCGCCCCCAGGCCCCTGCCCCAAGCGATTGAGCGACCTCTTCGCTGGCCGCAGATTGCTCGCGAAACGCCGCGCGGGCCAAAAGGTAGACGTAGGGAAACATTGCCGCAGCAAGTACCAAAATCGCAGCGCCCATCGACCGGATTTCGGGAAACCAGTAATCGCGCGCAGTTTTCCAGCCAAACACCTCGCGCAGGCCAGTCTGAACGGGCCCTGCGTATTCCAAGAAATCTACCAGCGCATAAGCCCCGACATAAGCCGGAATCGCCAACGGCAGTAGCAAAAGCCACTCCATCCAGCGTCGCCCGGGAAATTCATACCGGGACACCAGCCAAGCAGCCCCTGTGCCGACCATCGCAGCCAAAGTGCCAACGCCGACCATCAAGATCGCCGTGTTGCGAAGATAGCGCGGCAAGGTCGTGGACATCAGATGCGGCCAGATATTTTCTTTGGGAAAAAACGCCATGCCCAACACCGCCAAAATCGGCGCGATCACAATGACGGCAATCACAACTGCCCCCACAGACCAACGGTTTGGGAGGCGCAATCTGGCGCGCATTGGGGCTATTTCGGACACACTCATGGGCCAGACCTTTCCGGGGGGCTGTTAACCTTCGGGCGAAACCGCTTATAGTTCAGGAAAGAGCCAACAAAAAGCCCCGACAGTACATCCTATGCAGGTCATTTTTCACGCAGGCGTCCATTGCACGGACGAAGATCGTATTCTGAAGTGTCTGCTGCGCAATAGCGACAGCTGGCGCCACGAAGCTGTGTCGATCCCGGGCCCCTCAAGATATCGCAAATTTTTACTGGATGCGGTGAACAGCCTGTCCAAGGCGGATGCGGCCAACGACACCCGCGAAATCATCTTTGATGCCATTCTTGACGAAGACCATGAGGTGATTGATCGCCTTTTGTTGAGCCATCCCAGTTTCTTCTCGGTTCCAAAGCTGATGTTCGAAGGCGGCCGCGCCTATCGCAAGGCCGAAGGTCGATTACAGACGCTTCAGCGCATCTTTGAAGGCGATGATATTGAATTGTTTTTAGGTCTGCGTGATCCAGCAACGTTTCTGCCGGCCGCCTTTGCCGCAACACCCCACACCGATTTTGCCGACTTCATGTCTGGTGTTGATCCAATGCAACTGCGTTGGTCAGACCTCATAAGGCGTCTACGCGATCAAGTTCCGGAGATTCCGATCACGCTGTGGTGCAACGAAGACACGCCACTGATTTGGGGGGAAATCATTCGTAGAATGGCCGGTATTGAACTGACACGCAAAATCACCGGCGCGTTTGATCTATTTGGGCAGATCATCAGCCCGGAGGGAATGAAACGCTTTCGCGCGTTCCTCAAGGAAAACCCGAACATCAACGAAGCGCAAAAACGTCGGGTTATGGCCGCGTTTTTGGACAAATACGCACTTGATGATGAAATCGAGGAAGAGCTTGATCTGCCCGGCTGGGATAGTCCCTATGTTGATATGCTGACGGAGCTCTACGAAGATGATTTGTACACGTTGTCACAAATTCCTGGCGTGACAGTGATTGCTCCTTGAGCAGGAAAAAAGAGTTAGAATTTCAAAGGGCCGCTTCTGACGTGCGCCCAAGATCAGAATCAAAGGGTCAAGGCAAAACTCTTTGGCTCGAAACAAGAGAAAGTGCTTGATTCGATACACTCGATTATGGACTTTCAACGCAAACGGGTGCCCAGTTCGGAAAAGAACCAACAACTGCAGTCTCAAGCGATATCGGAGTACACATTGACACGTTTTGACTATTTGATCGACAAAATTGAAACTGCCGAATTTATTCAGACGCCTTTCAAGCATCTCGAAATACTTCAATTTTTCACCGATGCCGATTTCGCAGAGCTGCTTGCCTGTCAGGAAATTGCCATACCCACAGCGGCAAATGATGAAGAGCTATTCGATCATCTACTGGACCGCGGCTACAAAATCATTCCCTTCCCGGGAAGCACCGCCAGTCGGCAAGAATACTTGGCATGGCATCAGAACCAAACAGAAGGCGATAGATATCATCCAACCTGTGAAGGGTTCGGTGTCACGTTGCGACTGATTGAACCAATCAGCACATTTTTACAAGAATTGGACGCTTTTCTAAGGGGCGATGCTTTCAATGCCGCCATCGCAAAGAAGTTCAATATCAATCTAGAAAGCTGTTCCACCGATTGCGGTATACAAAAATACCTAGATGGTTATGAAATCACCCCGCACCCCGACGTGCGCTTCAAAGCTCTGACTTACATGGTCAACGCAAACCCAAATCCCGACAGTGCAACGCAGCAACACCACACCCATTACATGCGGTTTTCCGATAAGCGACGATATGTTGAAACACTCTGGTCTGGGAACCAAGACATTCAGCGCTGTTGGGAACCTTGGGAATGGTGTGAAACCGAAAAAGTACAGTCGGTGAACAACTCAATTGTTATTTTTTCGCCCAACAACGATACGATTCACGCTGTAAAGGCCACATATGATCATCTCGCGTTCCAGCGCACCCAATTATACGGAAATCTCTGGTACAAAAACCGCCCAGCAGTGCAAAAAGCCGAGTGGACAGACCTCGATGTCTTTGCCAACATGACCACTAGAATGGCAAATGCGGACCCTGAGAAACCCATTCAGAAAAACAAAATGTCTGCGATCCAACCAGATGAACAAAGTTTAGTGGCTCACAAAACACTTTAGCCCATGTCATGCTTCACTCTGATAGCTCAACAACACTCTGAGATACCAACCGCAAACGGGCTGCTAAATCAGCAGCCCGTCTTTGTACTATGGATGCGTTTAAACGCGTTCAGGCCATTCCCAGCGCCGCTTTGTACATTTCCAAAACGGCTTCTTCTTCGGCAATATCGTCTGCGTCACGTTTGCGCAACGCAACGACCTTGCGGATCACTTTTGTGTCGTAGCCACGCCCTTTGGCTTCTGCCATCACTTCTTTGATTTGCTCGGCGACTTCTTTCTTTTCTTCTTCAAGGCGCTCTATACGCTCGATGAATTGGGTCAACTCGCCTGCAGCAACGCCGTAGCTGCTTGTCTCTGAATCCTGCATCCTGATCTCCTGCCAAATGGCCCAGCTTACCGTTTCGCCGCGGCCGGCCCCGCGGAACCGGTGCCACAATACCGCCGGATATCCCTTTGCTACAAGGGCGCGCCCCTTCCATCAAGGGGTTGCGCTGCTCCATCTGCTCCTTTACCGCCGTCCATGCAATTTTGCGTATTAGGAGAATACAAATGGATTGGCTGATCTGGGGCGGAGCCGTAGTTTCTTTTGCAGGTCTGGCTGGACTGGTCTGGTGTATCGCACGGGTGTGGCGTGCACGGGGGCAGAACCTTTCGGACGAGGAACTGCGCGACATCGTACGCAAGATGGTTCCGCTGAACCTCGGTGCGCTTATGCTTTCAGTCATCGGCCTAATGGCCGTGATCATGGGAATCTTTTTGGGTTGAAGACATGCGCACCTGAAAAAAGAAACCCACAGACCTGAGCGGCCTGTGGGCAATTTAAGCAGTCTGCATATTTCGAAGACACCCAGACTGAAAATCTAGACCGGCATGTTGTCGAACATGTCTTCGACGTTTTCGTCTACACGCGAGGCAATCAGGGCTTTGGCCCAGCCCGGCACGGAAGCGCCCTGCGCCTCTAGGGCCAAAGCGGCCTGCTCCACATGCTCCATCAAGCTATCCCGCTCGTCATCGCTGGCAGTCTCGATTTCGGCTTTCAGCTCATTCAGGCGTGTTTTCAGATCTTCAATCATGGCAGTCCCCTCCTAAAGGTATCCAGTGGCCGGCCAATCAGCCGCCCGCACATTTCACGCAATTTGGTGCGTCCGGTAGAACACTCAAGCGTTCCGGAGAAATTTCACCGCTGCATTTAGCACAAAACCCGTATTCCCCACTCGCCATTTTGGAGAGTGCATTATTAATTCTCGCAACCTCAGCTTGCCCCGCCAAACCGAGTCGTTCAAGAACTTCTTCATCCTCGCGTTCAACTGCGGCTTCGTCCCAATCTTTGGAATGCGGAGCCTCTAAAGCGTCCCCAATACCTTCCAAACGCAGCCCAAGTTCCCGCAAGCGGTTCAAAAGGGCTAATTTTTGTTCATGATGTGACATCAATTCCGTCCTTTCGCACTGTGGACATTGTGTGCCAGACCTACTTAATTTGCTTTGACACAGGTCAATCTTGGCGGAAGACTTGCTTTATATTCACGTTTACATATATGTATTTTCGAAACAGTAGGGAGTGTTCATCATGACACCTGAAGTCACCGGATTTTTTGACGACGCCACCAATACGATCTCTTACGTGGTCCGCGACCCGAACGGGAAGGCCTGTGCGATCATCGACAGCGTTCTTGATTTTGACTATTCATCGGGGCGTACCGATACCCGCTCAGCCGATGCTGTGATCAACTTTGTTAAGGACAAAGGATATGAGGTGGCTTGGCTGCTCGAAAGTCATGTCCATGCCGACCATCTGAGCGCTGCCCCGTATATCCAAGAGCAAGTGGGTGGGAAAATTGGCATCGGTGACCGGATCACCGTGGTTCAGGACACCTTTGGCAAAGTCTTTAACGAAGGCACAGAATTCCAACGCGACGGCTCGCAGTTTGACAAGCTGTTTCGGGAAGGTGACACGCTGATGATTGGCGATTTGCAGGTGGATGTTCTGCATACCCCCGGCCACACACCAGCCTGTTTGACCTATGTGATCGGCGATGCCGCCTTTGTTGGCGATACATTGTTTATGCCTGATTTTGGCACAGCGCGCTGTGATTTCCCCGGCGGCTCAAGCGAAACACTGTTTGAATCGGTTCAGAAAATTCTGGCGCTTCCCGATGAAACTCGCATATTCGTCGGCCACGACTACAAAGCACCGGGCCGCGATGACTACGCATGGGAAACGACTGTAGGCGAACAAAAGTCCGCCAATGTCCATGTCGGCGAGGGAAAATCGAAGGACCAGTTTGTTGAAATGCGCGATTCACGCGACGCAACATTGGCCGTGCCAAAGCTCATCATTCCATCGCTGCAGGTTAATATGCGGGCCGGTCAAATGCCCGAGGCAGACGAAAAAGGTGATGTCTTTCTAAAAGTGCCCATCAACAAGATTTGACGGCAAACCCCGCCCTTGCACGGGGGGGAACAGGAACAAGGAAACGCATAATGCACATTGATTGGATTTGGGGGCTCATTGGCGGACTGCTGATTGGCACCGGCGGCGCAGTTTTCTTGCTCGCCAACGGCAAGATTATGGGGGCATCCGGGATCATTGGCGGGCTGGTTGACCGGTCCGGCCTTGATTCCAAATGGGAGCGTATCGTCTTTTTGACGGGCGTCGCATTGCTGCCCGCCTTGCTCACCCCGTTCTTTGGAAAAGTAGACACACACATCACCAGCAACTTCTGGGTTTTGATTGCTGCCGGCCTTTTGGTCGGTGTTGGGACGCGGATCGCAAATGGCTGCACTTCTGGTCATGGCGTCTGCGGTATGTCACGCCTGTCCATACGCGGCTTTGTTGCCACCTGTTGCTATATCGCCGCCGGCGGCTTGGGCGTTGTAATCTTTCGCCACATTTTGGGAGTCATCTGATGCGACTACTTTTTGCTTTCATCGCCGGTGGTTTGTTTGGCTCCGGTCTATATTTGTCGGGCATGACTGACACAACCAAAGTGCAAGGATGGCTGGACGTTTTCGGCAATTGGGATCCAACTCTGGCCTTTGTCATGGGCGGGGCCATGATCCCTATGGCCATCGCATGGATGATCCGCGCGCGCCGGACCACCGCGTTTTTGGGCACACCATTGCCCCCCGCTCCTTCCACCAGAATTGATAGCCGTTTGGTCATTGGATCGGTAATGTTCGGAATGGGTTGGGGATTGGCAGGGCTATGCCCAGGACCATCCGTCGCCGCTCTGAGCTACGGCGGATCGGGTCTTTATCTCTTTGTTGCAGCAATGCTTACCGGCATGTTGGTCGCCCCGTTGTTGCGGGAGCGACTGGACAGAGCCATCCCAGCGGAGTAATTCACAATCATGGATATTCGTCAGATCACCCCGACCTATCATGTGTCCCCGCAACTTGACGCCGTGGATGCGCAAGCTATCAAGGATGCGGGCTTTGTCCGTGTCGTATGCAACAGGCCCGACTCCGAAGTCCCCCCGGCGCTGCAGTCAGAGGCAATTGGTGCTGCCATGCGTGCCGCAGGCCTTGAGTTTGAGGTCCTGCCATTGACCCATATGACTATGACGCCCGAAAATGTCGCGATCCAAGAAGGGTTTGCCCAAGCAGATGGTCCTGTACTGGCCTATTGCGCGTCCGGCACGCGCAGCACGGTAATTTGGGCCTTGTCGCAGGCTGGAAAGCTCTCAACCGACGATATTTTGAACACGGCTGCCAAAGCCGGATATGACCTCGGCGGTTTGCGCCCAACTTTGGATGCTCTTTCCGAAGGTTAAGAACAGGTTTCACAACAACGGGCTGAGCGAAATCGCTCAGCTTTCTTCTATTTCGGCGGGCTCCAACCCGAAATCAAAATCGCCTAAATCTGCCATCATTGCATTACCGGCTTCTGCAGGTTCAGCCGTCAAATCCATGTCAAAATC
Organism: Pelagimonas varians; assembly: GCF_003208435.1. Taxonomy (GTDB): domain Bacteria; phylum Pseudomonadota; class Alphaproteobacteria; order Rhodobacterales; family Rhodobacteraceae; genus Pelagimonas; species Pelagimonas varians. The sequence continues at coordinate 21,055 of NZ_QKMF01000029.1, forward strand.
GCCAGTATCCGCCTCAAAGTCCATGGGGGGGAGATCCGGAAGCTCTTCCATCTGATCTTCGGCCCCGAAATCACCCATGCCGATGTCCGGTAAGTCACTACCTACTCCTATGTCCGGCATATCGGAGTTGAAGGAAATATCCGGCAAAGCTGCCAACTCTGCCGCTCCATCGGTGGTCCGACCGTCTAGCATTTCACCCATTTCAGCCGGAGGTTTGGCAGCCGCTAAAGGCCAAGTGAGACGGACAGCACGTTGATTATGCAACTGTCCAAGCCGTCCCTTGGCAATCACCTGACCGCGGCCGGCAATCAGTTCAACACGATCCAAAACATCTGGTGGCAACGGTAGAAGGTCACCGGGTTTCAGCTCCCGCGCTTGCGCCAGTGTCATGGTAAGACGGGTCAAAATCGTATCAAGCCGCGCCGGTATTTTGCCAATCAGCTCTTCGTGCGGGCCCGGAGCCTCGGTCCCATCGGGATTGGATGTGTCTTTGTGTGTGTGCACCCGTTCTGGCAGCGTAATCGATAGGGCCCCTTTTCGGCGACCCAGTGCCAAATCAACCTCAGCCCGGAAAGTGCGATAGCTAGACGCGTCCAGCAGCAAGCTTGCAGCACGTGCATCTTCAATCATCGCGCCAAAACGATAGCCTTCAAGTTGCGCACACAGTGGATGGTGATCAAGGTTGCTGACCAGTTTTTCCAGCGTACCGTCCAACAAGGGGGCCATCATAGCCGCATCCGTTGGAGTCAGAACACGCTCATCATCCACCGGCATCTGAGTCACTTGCATAATGGTTTGCACTTCGATCACGCCAGTCATGATCTCGCGCTCAATCGACGCAATCCCAAGGGCACCATCCGGCCCATCAAGCAAAACCAGCAGATCCTTTTGACCAAGACCGTCTATAACACCATCTTGATCATGCATTTCGACCGAAACGCCCTGCGTCACCAACGCCAAATCCCAAAGAACGTCTGCAGTGCGGGAAAGCGCACGCCGCAATGCCTTGGACGGCGACATCCCCCGTGCTTCAAACGCACGTTGCGCCGCTTGTGCCTTCTGGCCCAGAACGCCCTGTCGTGCCCCATCTGCCATCTTGAGAATGCTACCCGTCTAAAACTGTCTAATTCACAGTTATGAACGGATTTGGTTACCAATGACTTTACTGGAAACAGCTTTGTTAGGAATTATTGCGCCGCCAAGGCGTGATTGAGCGGCAGAATAACCCGAAACGCAGCCCCCCGCTCTCCGGAAAGATAAGAAATTTCCCCACCCAGCCGTGTTACAATCTGCCGCGAAATCGCCAATCCCAGCCCTGCTCCCCCGGCCTTTTGATCGCTAACCCTTGAAAATTTCTCAAAAATTACGTCTTGAGCTTCGGGCGCGACACCCGATCCATTGTCAATAAAATCGATCATCAGTGCATCGCCGCTGGTCACCCGGATCTCAAGCACCCGCTGCGGAGCATCACAGTATTTACGGGCATTGGAGATGAGATTGATAAACACCTGACTCAACCGTTCCGTGTCGGTGTTCAACCAAACTTGTTCACCAGTCCAGTCCCTTTGTATTTCCAAACCGCGCTTGTCATCATGGGCCAAAGCAGCAGCCGCAGCGCGGTCCAAAACATCCTCCAATTTACCATCAACCAAGTTCAAGCTGACCTGACCGTTCTCAAGCACCGATAGATCCAACAGGTCATCCAGCAGCCGGGTCAGTCGAATCGCTTCATCGTGGATAATTGACGAATACTTGCTTTGTTCATCGGGAGTGATGCCCTCTCCATCCCGTAAAATCTCGGAAAATGCCCGAATCGAGGTCATCGGTGTTCGCAATTCGTGACTGATCTGACTCAAGAATGCGTCTTTTTGCACGGATAGGCGCGTCAACTTGTCGTTGACTGCACGCAACTGGGCTGCGGTGCGTGACAATTCCTGACTTTGCGCCTCGAGCGTGGCAGAGTATTCCATCATCTGCGCGGTTTCATCGGCCACAGCCATAAGGTCTTCGACCGACACGCTCATGCCGCCGACGATCTGGCCAACCATAGCATGTGCAGTTGCCGCACCAACGGACCCCGCCAGTTCCCGCTCCAATATCTGCAAAAACTCAGGTGTCGGTGCAGGCAGATGCGTTTCCGACCCTTGACGGCGCGCTTCGCGCAAGAACAGTGCCTGCGCATCGGTTGCCCCAAGAATACGCTGCGCCATTACCATCAAGTCTTCGGCTTCAGCCACACCCTGCGACCAGCTGCGCGTGCCCCCGGTGCCTTGCTGGATATTCACAAATTGCGCGCCCTGAAGGCGCTCCAACGGGGATGGAAAACTGGCAAGGGAGGCCACGAAAAACGCAACCATATTCAGCGACATGCTCCAGATCACCGCATGCAACAGCGGATCGATGCCCGAGATGCCAAACAAGGCCTCGGGCTTTAGCCAGCCAATCCCAAAGGGACCGGTTTCAAACAGGCTGAGCGGCATGATGACACCTGCGCCAAAGCTGGGCAGGTAGAGTGTATAAAGCCAAACCACAAAGCCCACTGTCAAGCCAGCCAACGCTCCGACCCGGGTCGCCCCGCGCCAAAAGATACCGCCCAACATCGCCGGCAGCACCTGGGCAACGCCGGTAAAGGCAACTAGGCCGATCACCGAAAGTGCCGCACCACCACCCGATTGCGCATAATAGAGGTACCCCAAAGACAAAACGCCCGCGATTGACAGCCGCCGAGACAGCAAAACAACATAGCGAACATCGCCAGACACGCTGGCCATGCCTTCGTTCATGCGTAACCAAATTGGCATTACGATATGGTTCGACACCATGGTGGACAGGGCAATCGCCGCCACGATGACCATCGAGGTCGCCGAACTGAACCCACCCAAAAACGACAACAGCGCCAAGGCGTTTTGACCATAGGCAAGCGGGACAGTCAGAACAAACAAATCCGGGTTGGAACCGGCAGGCAATACATCCAGCCCCACCACGGCAATCGGCACGATGAAGAGGCTCATCAGCATCAAATACAGCGGAAATGCCCAAGCCGCCATTCGCAGCTGTGGGTCATTGTCATTTTCGACCACCATGACCTGAAACATCCGCGGAAGGCACAAAAAGGCGGCGGCAGAAAGAAACATCAGCCCCGCCCAACGTCCGCCATTGACCTCCCAGTTGCCCAACTCCGAGGCATCGATGCGTGTCAAAGTCTCGGACACGCCACCGGCAATCCCCCAAACCACAAAGATACCAACGGCCATCAAAGCTGTCAGTTTCACGATGGCTTCAACCGCGATGGCCATGACAACACCATGATGGCGTTCATTTGCGTCCAGATTGCGTGTGCCGAAAATGACGGTGAAAACCGCAAGTCCAACGGCAACCCAAAACGCAGTACTCTGCTCTTCGGCACCGCCCGGTGTCGCCAGATTGAAGACCTCCACCGACAGCGTCACCGATTGCAGTTGCAGCGCGATATAAGGCGTGGTGCCGATGACAGCCAACAAGGTGACCCCAACCCCAAGCAGATTGGATTTGCCATAGCGCGACGAAATCAAATCAGCAATTGAGGTAATGCGCTGAACCCGGCCAATTCGCACCAGTTTGCGCAACACCCACCACCAACCTATCAGCACCAGACTCGGGCCAAGATAAATGGTCAGATACTCAAACCCGTTGCGCGCAGCCGACCCAACCGCCCCATAGAACGTCCAAGCTGTGCAATAAATCGACAGTGAAAGCGTGTAGACAATCGGGGCCCGCAACCAAGTCGCCCGCCCTCTCCGCGAGGCCCGCTCAGCAAAAAATGCGACTCCGAACAAGAACAGCACATAAAGCACCGAAATCGATGCCAAGGCATTCAGTGTTGTCATGGCTCATCCTCGGGATCTGGAGAGTCGGAACGGCGATGCATGGCGCGGATCAACACCCCCACAATCACCGGAAGGCCCAGCCAAACCGAAAAAACATAGATCAATCCTGTGGATGCGCTGGTGGGCTCGGACGGAACAGCCCAAAGCAGCGGCAGCAACCAGAGCAAAACACCCAAGACGGGCAAGGCGCGCGCTGCGTCAACCAAACGGCGCCGACGATAGGTCTGGCGCTCTACAAACAGCGGAATCTTTTCCGCGCTGCGGCGATTGGGCCGCACCACGGTGCCATCCTCAGTCCCCGTCGGCCCCGTCATGCCGGAGCAAGAGCGCGCACAGCTTCTAGAACTTCTGCATTTGAAAACGGTTTGGTCATAAAGCGGCTGGCCCCGGCGCTTTCGGCCATTTCGCGGTCTTTGGTTTGCCCGCGAGCTGTCAACATCAGCACTGGCAAAGCCTGAGTAGCCGCATCCCCACGCAATTCGCGCAAAATATCATAGCCTGATCGCCCGGGCAGCATGACATCCAAAATCAGCACATCCGGCGATTTTGCGCGAACCACATCTGCCGCGTCCTCACCATTAGAATGCGTCGCAACATTCCACCCCTCACGGGACAAAATGAACTTGATCGCCTCAATGATGTTCGGCTCGTCCTCGATTACAAGCACATGCCCGGCCATGTATCCCCCCCAATAGCCCTTCCACGTCCTGTTTTATCACGCACAGGCGCAGGTTATGTTCACACTATGCCTATAAAATTGGTGCTGTCAAAAGGCTGGTATATGTAAAGTGGCACCTTACAGGCATTTATTTGAATGTGACGGCCCAAGCATTCAATCTCACCTTGTTTTGCGTCGTGATTTACCCGGTAGGCGTCAGGATCGAAGGCTCGCGTCGCCCGATGCAATCAATCTTTGGACATACCCGGCAGGTCACCCCGACATCCGCGGGCACTGCCGCACCCTCACCGTCACGTGGCATCGGCCGCACCAACATATGTGCCTCAAAGATCGGGTCGCTATTCACAGCGATTTCACCAACCGGCATAGCAACCGCTTCGGCCCAGACTCCGGCGCCCGCGCGACCTTGCTGCACCAATGGGAGGGACAATATAACCATTGGACGGTTCAAAGCCCGATACAGCGGCCAAAGTGGGCAGGCCGCCCCAAAGCGCGGCATTGGAAAATCAGGGAGCGGTTTGCGGTAGCTCAGAACCCCGGAGGAGTCACAAATCGCCAAACCCACCGGATCAGGCATGACATCTATCGGCATCGCTGCCAAACGGCGCATGACCCGCGTCGGATCACCGCCCAACACCTTTGTCAAAGCCCCCGGATCTGGGCCATGTGTTGCAAGCAAGGGCACCAATTGATCCATCGGAATGGCCACAGCATCACGGGCATAACGTTCAAGCCAGGTCTTTAGCAATGTGCGCGCCGGAGCGGACACCCCATCCCCAAGACGCATCAAAGCCCCGTCTTCCGATGCATTTTGCTCCAGCTCGGGAACATGATGCCCTGCTGCCTCAAGCACCGCGTCCAGTTCCTCTTGCGGGGCACCGGTTTCGGTTGCGGTTTCGTCGTCTGCCTCAAGGTAGGTCACCAACCCCCGGCTGGTTTCCGCCAAACGGGCACTGTCGTCATATATGTTGCGGTGGAACCGCGCCTGCCATTCCGGATCAATCTCCCCCGGCTCGGCCAAAATCGAGGCCGCCGACCTGATTGCCGTCACCGTCGAGAGCATTTCATGCAAGGATGTCGCCAAATGCGGATCATGTGTCATGCGATCAGACAGGGTTTCAACATTGCGCTCCAGCGCCATGATGCGCTGGCGGGCTGTCGATAACAGCTCGGCCCAGCCCGGAAACCGACCTGCAAACTCATCCACCCGGTCAACTTCTGCACCGACAGCGGGCACATCAGAAGCCGCCTCACGCAGGGACGAAATCAGCGCTGCCCCCGCGCCTTCGATCAAAAGCGCAGGTTCGACATTCAAAGCCTCGGCAATATCCAGAAGCAATTTGCCACCGATTCTGCGCCGATTGTGCTCAATCAGATTCAAATAACTTGCGGAAATTCCAGCTTGTTGGGCAAGCGCAGCTTGCTTGATACCCTGCGCAACACGCCTTTCGCGAATTCGACTTCCTGTCAGTGTATCCCTTGGCAACAGCTTTCCCCTGCGTTTCCAACGTCTTTCTGCAATGCAGTATAAAAAACTTTACAGTATTCCATACCATACTTTTCAATTCTTGACAAAAAAAGCGTTGCGACAAAACCCCTTGTTGCGCAATTTTCTTTTAACGGGGCATACTGAATTTGCACAAACGTGCGCGCACTTTCGGGAAGAGGAGCCCGGATTTGCATTTATACGAAATGGGAGGATTTTCATGTCCAAGACCAACCTGACACGTCGTGGCGTGCTCAAGTCTGGCGCCGTAGCTGGTGCTGGCGTCGCTTTGCCGACAATTTTCACCGCCTCTTCGGCGGCTGCCTACACCAACGAGCCCACAGGCGCATCGGTAACTCTGGGCTTTAACGTACCCCAGACCGGCGCATATGCCGACGAGGGTGCGGACGAACTGCGCGCTTATGAGCTTGCAGTCGAGCACCTGAACGGCGGCGGCGACGGCGGCATGCTGAACACATTCAGCTCCAAAGAGCTGAAGGGTGACGGCATCCTCGGCAAAAAGGTAGAGTTCGTCACAGGCGATACTCAGACCAAATCTGACGCGGCGCGTGCATCGGCCAAGTCGATGATCGAAAAAGACGGCGCAGTGATGATCACAGGTGGTTCGTCCTCCGGTGTTGCGATCGCTGTTCAAGGTCTGTGCCAAGAAGCTGGCGTCATCTTTATGGCTGGCCTCACACACTCGAACGACACAACCGGTAAAGACAAGAAAGCCAACGGCTTCCGTCACTTCTTTAACGGATACATGTCTGCTGCTGCTTTGGCCCCCGTTCTTAAGGGCCTCTATGGCGACGACCGTAAAGCCTATCACTTGACGGCTGACTACACATGGGGCTGGACACAGCAAGAATCGATCGCAGCTGCGACCGAAGCCATGGGTTGGGAAACCGTCAACAACGTTCTGACACCGCTGGCATCGACAGACTTCTCGTCCTACATCGCTCCGGTTCTGAACTCTGGTGCCGACGTTCTGGTTCTGAACCACTACGGCGGGAACATGGTGAACTCGCTGACCAACGCGGTTCAGTTCGGCCTGCGCGAAGCACAAGCCAATGGCAAAAACTTCGAAATCGTTGTTCCGCTCTTCTCGCGCCTGATGGCACGTGGTGCTGGTGAGAACATCAAAGGTATCGTTGGCTCGACCAACTGGCACTGGTCGCTGCAGGATGAGGGTTCCAAAGCCTTCGTTAAATCCTTCGGCACCAAATACGGCTTCCCACCAAGTCAGGCCGCGCACACAACTTATTGCCAGACTCTGCTGTATGCTGACGCCTGTCAGCGTGCCGGCACATTCAACCCTTGTGGTGTTGGTGAAGCTCTCGAAGGCTTTGAGTTCGATGGTCTTGGCAACGGTAAAACACTGTACCGCGCCGACGACCACCAGTGCTTCAAAGACGTGCTGGTTGTGAAGGGTAAAGAGAACCCAACATCCGAGTTCGACCTTCTTGAAGTTGTTGAAGTAACTCCGGCTGCTCAGGTCACTTATGACCCCGAGCACCCAATGTTTGCAGGCGGCCAGCTCGGCTCCTGTAACGCGGGCTAAGTTACAGTCCGGCCCGGTCCCCCAAACGGGGCCGGGCCTCTTTTTCTGTTTGTCAAAACCTTCGGAAATTCATGGGTCTCTTCGGTATTCGCTGGAGAGCCTTAGGCACCTTTAACCCAATGGTGGGGTCATGGACGTATTCCTTACGCAAATCTTAAATGGGCTCGATAAGGGCTCAGCTTATGCGCTGATCGCGCTCGGGCTAACACTTATCTTCGGTACGCTTGGCGTGGTCAACTTTGCCCACGGGGCATTGTTTATGATCGGCGCATTTTGCTCCGTTTTCCTGCAACGACTGCTGAACATGTCCTATGAGACAATTGATCCGACAAAAACAGACTTTCTCGGCAACCCGGCAGTGGTGAAAACCCCTTACGTCGAAAGCTGGTTTGGCCCTGAAACGGGCGCGGCTATTATCGACTGGTCGGTTCCATTGGCCGTTTTGTTTGCGATCCCGGTCATGATCGCCATCGGTTTCATCATGGAACGCGGGCTGATCAAACACTTCTATAAACGCGAGCATGCTGACCAGATCCTTGTGACCTTTGGCTTGGCCATCGTTTTGCAAGAAGTGATCAAAGCCCTGTATGGTGCCAACCCGATCCAGACCCCTGCCCCTGACTCGCTCAGCGGTGTTGCAGTGCTGGCCGAAGGCATCGTCTATCCAGTTTGGCGCATTGTTTACTTCTTCTTCTCTGTTGTTGTTATCGGCGCTGTTTTTGCCTTCTTGCAGTTCACCACCTTCGGGATGGTTGTTCGGGCGGGTATGGCCGACCGCGAAACCGTCGGTTTGCTTGGCATCGACATCGACAAACGCTTTACGCTCATGTTCGGTATCGCCGCTGGCGTGGCCGGCCTCGCGGGTGTGATGTACGGACCGATCAACGCTCCAAACTATCACATGGGCATGGACTTCTTGGTTCTGTCATTTGTTGTGGTGGTTGTGGGCGGTATGGGCAGTTTGCCCGGAGCCGTTGCTGCGGGGTTCCTGCTTGGTATTCTCGAAAGCTTTGCCTCAATGACTGTGGTGACCGAAATCATCCCCGGCATCAACCAAATCATCATCTATCTTGTCGCCATTATCATCCTTCTGGTCCGTCCACGCGGCTTGATGGGACGAAAAGGCGTAATGGAGTAAACGACCATGCTTGGACTTGGAAAAAAAGACACATCCTTGTTGCTGGTGGTCGTCGCTCTGACGATGCTAGCACCTTTCATCCTCAATCCGTTCCCTTCGGATAGCGCTATGGCACAATTCAACGCCGGCTACCCCGACTTGATGCAACGGTTTGTTATCTTTGGCATCTTTGCCATCGGATTTAACATCCTGTTTGGCCTAACCGGCTACCTCAGCTTTGGTCACGCGGCCTTTCTGGGTGTGGGTTCCTACTCTGCGGTTTGGATGTTCAAACTGCTGAGCATGAACATCCTTCCGGCCATCATCTTGTCAGTGATCATTGCGGGCTTGTTCTCGCTGATTATTGGTTGGGTTTCGCTACGGCGGACAGGGATCTACTTCTCGATCCTGACACTGGCTTTCGCCCAGATGAGCTTTGCCTTGGCCTATTCGGTTCTGACGCCACTGACCAATGGCGAAACCGGCCTACAGGTTAATCTGGACGATCCACGTGTTCTTGGTGTCTCGGCCACCGCCGATGGCTCAATCCCTGTGACCAACCTGTTTGGACTGGAAATGCGTGCCGCCTATGACATGGCTGTTGGCCCTTGGACCTTCACCTTCTCGGCTGGCTACTACGTCTGTGCCTTGGTGATGATCGCAGCCTTCTACCTGTCGATCCGCATCTTCCGTTCACCCTTTGGCATGATGCTTCGTGCAATCAAATCCAACCAGACACGGATGAACTACACCGGTCTCAACCCAAAGCCATACACGCTTGCGGCCTTTGTGATCTCTGGCATGTACGCTGGTTTGGCTGGCGGCTTGATGGCCTCGATGGACCCGCTTGCAGGTGCTGAGCGCATGCAGTGGACCGCATCAGGCGAGGTTGTTCTAATGACCATCCTTGGCGGTGTGGGCACATTGATTGGTCCGGTTCTGGGCGCGGGTTTGATCAAGTATTTTGAGAATATCTTCTCAAAGATCAACGACACCGTTTTGCACAGCTGGTTCGCCTTCTTGCCTGACGGCATCGAAGACTTCTTTGTCAGCATCATTCACCCCTTTGTGGGCAAAGGCTGGCACCTCACGCTGGGTCTGATGTTCATGTTGGTTGTGACCTTCCTACCGGGTGGTCTTGTCGAAGGTGGTCAACGCATCGCCAAAGCTTTCCGCAAGAAAGAAGATGACAAGCCCAAATCACCCTCAACCGAGCCTGCGGAATAAGGAGAGAGACGGATGGGTATTCTTGAAGTCAAAGACGTAGGCAAACGGTTTGGTGGCCTCCAGGCGCTGGGAGATGTCAATCTCTCGGTGCAGGAAAACACCTGCCACGCCATCATCGGCCCCAACGGGGCGGGCAAATCGACACTGCTGAATTGCCTTGTGGGCAAACTGATCCCTGACACGGGTTCCGTTATGTTCGACGGCAATTCCGTTCTGGGGCGCAGCCCGCATGAAATCAACCAGATGGGCATCAGCCGCGTGTTCCAGACGCCAGAGATCTTTGGTGATCTTTCGGTGATGGAAAACATGATGATCCCGCTGTTTGCACGCCGTGACGGGTCGTATCGCTTGCATGCCATCGAAAGTGTTTCGACGGAAAAAGAGCTAATCACTCGGGCCGAAGAAATGCTTGAAGAGGTCCATATGCTCGACAAGCGCGGGATGCATTCGGCCTCCATGTCACGTGGCGATAAACGGCGACTGGAGATGGCCATGTGCTTGATCCAGAGCCCGAAACTGCTGCTGCTCGATGAACCAACAGCGGGTATGGCGCGCGCCGATACCAACAACACAATCGACCTTCTCAAGAAGATCAAAGAAGAGCGCGACATTACCATCGCTATCATCGAACACGACATGCACGTGGTGTTCTCGCTGGCAGATCGCATCACCGTTTTGGCCCAGGGCACCCCCTTGGTCGAAGATACCCCTGAGAACATCAAGGGGCATCCAAAGGTGCGCGAAGCCTACTTGGGCGAAACCCAGCAGGTTTAAGTCTGGCGATATGCCGCAGGGCGGGTTCATTCCCGCCCTGACCCCCAAATTCCCTCAGATGAGGACACACACATGAACGTACGTCCGGATTTTTCCAAGAACGCCAATCAGGCCGAAACAGCCCCAGCGTTCCTATCCGTTTGGGACATGCACTCTTACTACGGTGAGAGTTACATCGTCCAAGGCATCAACTTTAACGTCCACGAGGGCGAAATTCTTGCGCTTCTGGGCCGTAACGGTGCCGGTAAAACCACCACATTGCGCTCTATCGCCCGAATGGATGATCCACAGGTCAACCACGGTGAGATCTGGTTGGACCACAAGCCTTTGCACCGGATGAAATCACACGAAGCGGCGACCAACGGTTTGGGACTTGTCCCAGAAGATCGTTGCATCATCCCCGGCCTCACAGTCGAAGAAAACCTGAAACTGGCGCAGATCGCACCGCCCATCGGTTGGTCCTTGGATCGTCTGTATGACCTGTTCCCGCGCCTGCGCGAACGTCGCAACCAAGAAGGCGTGACCTTGTCAGGCGGCGAACAGCAAATGCTCTCAATCGCCCGTGCTTTGGCCCGCGATATCAAAGTGTTGCTGTTGGACGAACCTTACGAAGGCCTTGCTCCGGTTATCGTTGACGAGATCGAAAAAACGCTGCGCTTGATCAAAGAGCAAGGCATGACAACTATCATCGTGGAACAAAACGCCGTGCGGGCGCTGCAACTGGCAGACCGTGCTGTGATCCTCGATACCGGTTCGATCGTGTTTGACGGTTCTGCAGCCGAAGTTCTTGAAAACGAAGAATTGCGCGCTGAATACCTAGCAATCTAATCAGAAATTAACGGCCCCCGACTATGCAGGACCAAAGTGTCCTTGCATTCGGGGGCCGATCTGTTTTCCCTGACACAAAATTTCAGGAGGAGTCCCCATGTCCAAAGCTTATCCCCCATCGAGCGATATGATCGCCAATGCGAATGTTACGCTTGCGCAGTACAATGAGATGTACGCACAATCTATGAGTGACCCGGACGGGTTCTGGGGCGCTCAGGCGGAGCGGC
>NZ_QKMF01000030.1 GCF_003208435.1 Pelagimonas varians
TCGCTGACGCCTTCCAAAACGCCCTAAATTCCGTCTGGGAAAAAGGCGCAACCAGCACAATACAAAACTATATCGAATGAGTTCTGAACAACGATGGCGAAAACCGTGTCGGGTAGAAATCCGACTCTCTTCGCCAATCGCAAAAGCTGGCTTATTCAGCACTGGCCCTGAACTCTGACAGCTCCGTCGTTTAGGCGACGGAACACATCGCGGGTGGACTACTGTTTTCGGGCCAAAAAAATCCTATGAGAGCGCGTTACACCGAATGGCCTAGTCGTTAGGTGAAGGCGGAAAATCTGCCAATAAGCTGTCAACCTGCAACTGGCTTACAACCCAAGCGGTAAATGGCTGCAATTCAGGGTCTTCGACTACGAATTCAAGCCCTGCTTCTTGCGGCTGTACCCAACGCAAAATTGCGCCAACCCTGCCATATGCAACAAAGTCGAGGCCAACCGTGTCGCCAACCGTCAGATCCGAAAGCTCACCATCTATGATGATGTTGCAACCCTGACGCGACAGGTTGAACACCACAGAGTCAAAAGTGGTCCCGCCATGAGTGACCGAAGCCAACAGTGAAACAGGTTTGCGAACCGGCCTTTGCGGTCGTTTATCTGGGGAATTTGTCAAAACCAATTTTGAAAACCGAATTTGTGTGCTGTTAAAGCCCTTTTTATCGCCCGCAAGTTTCGCCTCGGTTAATTTAAAAGCTTTCCCACTTGACCATGACTTTGCGCGTTTCTCCGTCTCACAACAGATCGGCCAGTGCGACATTCAAGTCGGACGCGGCGTGAAACGCCACGAGCGTTGTTCCAGATTTCGATGCATTGATCAAAATATGTCCAGCCCAAGCTGACATCAATGGCTGAACACTCAGAGTTGAGATGCCCCCCTTTCTATTAGTTTTGAATCATGCGATTAAAATTTACAAATTGGGTCAAATGTTAGCGTACCGACTGAGCCAGGGACTTTCGTCTCAACGTGTATCATAGGCTCAATAGGTGGTTTATAAGGAGTTCTACGCATGGCGGTTGAAGACGGCGGTGGGCATTCGGCCCCCTCTTGGTTTGTAGCTCCCGGCGATGCGGATTCGTTCGCGTGGGTGTCTTTGGTGATTTTTGCTTTGGCTCTTTACGGGCTTGTGACGCTATATGCGGCGTTCGACCGGTGGGCAGAACACAAAGCCGAAGGAACACCGTTGGCCAAGACCATTCCAACCTTGTTGCTGGTCGCGCTCCTTTATGAATTGTTTCCGCTGGGACATTTCCACACTCTGCTTCCCGTCACGGCCATCTTGATTGCATTGATGGCGGACTGGTCACGCTTTCATCTCGTCAACAAAGCCAATCTGGTCGACAACCCGCACCCCTATGGTGACCATGGACACAGTGCGCCAGTGACACCCTCGGAGCCTGATACGGCTGTCACCACGATGCCTGACGCGCAAAACGGACCCAAGGACGATAAAGATGTTTGAACTTCTCTTTACCTCCTTCCCCGTCATCATCCGTTACTTTCAACTGAAGCGCCGCGGCGAAGCCATGACCGTTTGGAATATGCGCACTGCTGTCTTCACTTGGGCCGGTTTGGCGTTCCTATTGTTCTTCCTGATTTTCTATTTTCACCCAAAGTCATATTCAGGCGTGGTGCCGTTCCGAACCGTTTCCGTTGTGGCGCAGTCTGCCGGTCCCGTCACTGAACTGAATGTACGCAATGGCCAAAGGGTGGCAGCTGGCGATCTTCTGTTCCGCATTGAAAACAGCTCTCAGGTGGCGGCCCTGATGCAAGCCGAGGCCCAATTGGGAACTCTTGCCGCGGCATCGATAAAGGCCGAAGATTCGCTGAAAGTTGCACGGGCGAGTGTGGCACAGATACAAGCAACCCTTGATGAGCAGATCATTGACTTGTCAGATGCGCAGACCCTTCTTGACAGAAACGTCGGGTCCCAAGATGCGGTGCAAAAACTGGATGCTGCAGTCAAAGTGAGCCAAGCACAGCTGCAAGCGGCACAGGCACAGGTGCATCTGGCAGAGACCGACATTGCTGAAACGATCCCGGCGCAAATCAAATCTGCCGAGGCTGCAATTGCATCAGCTCAGGCTTCTTTGGACAAAACCGAGGTCCGCTCCTTTTCCCCCGGCCTCGTCACCCAGCTGACATTGGGCGTTGGCAGCCCTGCGTCCACCTTGATCTTAAGTCCGGCTATGATGATCATTCCTGATCGGCCCGAGGGTCTGCCGGTCAGATTTGTCGCCGGCTTTTCGCAAGTGGCCCGTGCCACATTGTACGAAGGTATGCCCGCCGAAATTGCCTGTGACAGCAACGCCAATTTTTCGTTTCGAAATTCAGCGCTTCCGGCCAGAGTTGCCTTTATCCAGCCCGCTATTTCCACCGGGCAAGTGATGCCGGGCGGCAAGCTATTGGACCCGAACAACCTCAAGGAACGAGGATCCCTTCTGGTGTATTTCGAGCTGGAATACCCTGAACATGAAAAAGAAGTGATTGATGGGGCAGGCTGCATTATTCAAACCTATACCAACAATCTTTCCGGCACTTCAGGGCATGTGATCGCAGCGACGGGGGTGATCAAAGCAGTTGGTTTGCGGCTGAAACTTTGGGGCGCGTTGATCTCCGGCGTCGGCCTAGCCGGAGGCGGCGGTCACTAACGATTTACGGATTTCCGTCAATTTAGTCTCAAAATGACCTGCTTTAGACATGACCAATCATGTGTCTAAGGCAGGTCTCGAAAATCATTTTTTAGGAACCTTGCGATATAGCAAATGCACACCAGTTACGGAGTGTTATTCGTTATGCCCACTGCATCAGAGCTTCCTATTGATACCAGCGCCTCTGCCGATGACATGGCAGACTCCATGTTTGGCAACGGCGTCACAATCGTTTCCGCCACATATACGGGTGCGACCGGGGCATCCGGCATTTACTCAGGCGGTGATGCAAACGCATCCGGCATAACGCCCTCGGACACCGGTGTGATCCTTTCAACCGGAAATGCCACCAGTGTCACCAACAGCAGCGGAGACGTGAATACGTCGGCCGGAACAACAACCAACCACGGGTTGGCGGGTGACAGCGACCTAAGCGCTGTTTCCGGCCAAACCACATATGACGCATCCGTTCTAGAAGCTGAATTCATTCCCGAAGGCAGCACTTTGACAATGCAAATCGTGTTTTCGTCCGAGGAGTATCTTGAATACGTTGATTCAGGGTTCAATGATGCCGTTGGCATTTGGGTGAACGGCGAACCTGCTGAACTGACGGTCGGCGATGGCACCATCTCCATTGATGAAATCAACGA
Source organism: Pelagimonas varians (assembly GCF_003208435.1). Lineage (GTDB taxonomy): Bacteria > Pseudomonadota > Alphaproteobacteria > Rhodobacterales > Rhodobacteraceae > Pelagimonas > Pelagimonas varians. The sequence goes on from NZ_QKMF01000030.1 coordinate 3,314, forward strand.
TACAACTAATGAAAACCTGTATATCGACAACGCCCGGTCCGACGACAACTACAATACCGAAATGGATGGCTTTACGGTTACTTTGACCCTCAAAGCTCCTGTCACCCCCGGCGAGGTCAACACAATCAAAATCGGCATCGCCGATGGCGGCGACAGTGCATACGACAGTAATCTCATGATTGCCGGAGATTCCGTACAAACAGCATTGATTGCAGGTGACGATGAAATCTCGGTCCAGCTCGGGCAAGAGGCAAATGTGGATCTGCTTGCAAATGACACAAGTAGCACCGGCAGCCAACTGACCATCACACATATCAACGGGCAAGCCGTCGAAGAAGGCGAAACTGTTACACTTCCCTCTGGCGAGGTTCTGGAACTGACATCTAGCGGGTTTGTCGTTGCATCGGCGAACGACGAAGTTGGGGACAACTTTTTCACCTACACCGTCGAAGATGAGGACGGAAATTCGGACGTTGGCGTGGTGAATCTGACCACAACCCCCTGCTTCACGGGCGGAACTTTTATCCGCACTCCAGATGGGGAACGGCTGGTCGAATCCCTTGTCCCCGGGGATCTCGTTGAGACATTGGACAATGGGCCAATGCCATTGCTGTGGATTGGCTGTGTGGAGCGCATTGCGCACGGCAAGGACGCGCCTGTTGAAATATCAAAATCCACCTTGGGGGCCACTCGGACCACGATGATGTCCCCTCAGCACCGCGTATTGATCCGCGATCCAAGCGTCGCATTGCTATTTGCGTCACGCGAAGTGTTCGTCAGGGCCAAGCATTTGACAAATGGCACGTCCATCCGAAGAATGGATGACGGTCGGAAAGTCTCCTTTTTTCACCTCCTTTTGGCCTCGCATGAGGTCATTGTCGGAGACGGTGTTTTCAGTGAAAGTTTTCAGCCCAGCACCCAAATTGAAGCCGGATTTGATCCTAAACAAAGGGCCGCACTGAGAAGGATTGTGCGTCAAAACAGACTTTTTGGAATGAAAGCCGCTCGTCCCAGTCTTAAGCAGCATGAAACGGAGTTACTCCCCATTTGTCGAATCGGGCCCGTGGCCGTTTGATGCCGCTCCCCTGATTGCCAGCCGCTCGGGCGACAGACTATCAAACGCAACGGAAAAGAAAATTCGCTAGGATGCGGTCGGCAGAGCATATTTTACACGTATGTGAGGCAATAACTCTGGGGCAAATTTCCGGCAAAATTCTGCTGCTATGTGGTCAGGGTTGGCACAGGGAATCTGCGCAGCTTTGCAGCCGGTCGCAGGCAGTGTTGCGATCAATGTTGTGGGCGCATATCAACGTAATCCAATCTCAGTCTTGGCAGCTGTGGGCGACCACCGAAGGCCTCAAATGATTGCCATGGACGTTGGTCATCGGCACCTAGACGGCTTTAGGCGGCAAAGCGACAAATCCGGTGTCATAACGCGTAGATATAGGCTTTCGGGCATCCAAAAGGATGGTCTGCCAACCAACGGGACGCGGCGGATAGCGATCACAAGTTCAACTTTGCATCGGACTCGGCCACCGGACGATGTTCGGTGGCGGTAGTGATTGTGGAGTTGGTAGACATTTTGGAAATTCGAGCCTCCCACCTATGAAGTGGCTCATCTCAACGATTGCATCACTTCAGGTTAAGCACGATGGACTTCAGCAAGCCTTCGACCATCCTTCACCTTGCGGGCGGTCTATGGTTTCAGTCTGCCCAAAGACCGACTTTTAGGCCCTATTGTGACAAACGGCCTTGGAACCTTCGGTCACCATCCTGATAACTTTGCCCCGATGTGCTCAAAGGTTAGGACGCGGCCCGCTGGATTTAAACAATCAGACTTCGTCACGGCGAAATCTTTGAGTGTTTCCCGTTGCTTATCACGATCTCTGTTATTGCAAACTGCGCTCGACAGAGACCGCACCGAAACGGGGTATCACAATCGCGCCATGATCTACCCACACAAATACTCCCCGAACACACACGGGTTTGGAGACGGGGGACAACGGCCATGTCTTTGAAGAATTTGAACGATTAAAAATCAAGCGAGAAAAGACGGGTCAGTCCGAATGAAACTGTAAACTGGTCTTCGCTACCCATTGTCGTAATCGGGGAATCGGCCGCATCGTTCAACAAGGTTTCCCAGCGCGCACTGCCAACCAATCCCCATTTTTCGTTCAATGAATAATAGCTCGCGAGCTCAATCCCCGCACTCATTAGTCCGCCCGATGCGTCGAAAGACTCAAATCGGCCAGAGCTTGCAGCCGATTCCGAAGGGGTTACCCCAAAGTATGTCGACGCGTATTTATCGTCCCCGACTAGAACCCGAGGTCCGAGAGTCAAAAGCCAACCGTCCATCGGACGTGCGACATAATCAGCCCCGAATTCACCGACCCAGGATTCGTGTCCAAGCAAACCATATCTTGCATCCGCATAGGCGCGAAAATTGCGCTGCTGGTAGCCAATACCCAAGCCAACTTCGATCGACATATCGACATCTTCAAGCCCGGCCAGCTCGGCGTGATCATCAGAGCTGCGTTTTTTCACAACGCGCAACGACCCACGCGGGCTAAACCCCCTTGGCTCATAATCAGGGTCGGTAGACCCGAATGTGTTGTCGCCCGGCAATCGCAAAAAGCGGAACCCGAATTCAATATCCGGCGTCACTTCGTAATTATCTGACCCAAAGTACGTTGGCGACGCCGTCGCCCCCGCACCAAGGTAGAACACAAGATCCGGCCTGAATGTCTTTTTCGCGGACGCTGCTGGTGCCTCTGCAGATGGCACGGCACTGTCTTGGGCCAACGAATGCTGCGGCAAGGTCGTAAGCAAAATGGCGAACATGGCGTGTTTGATCATGGCGTCGTTCCGAATTCGGGTGCGTATGCACAAAAGATGTCTGCAGTTTGGGACTGCTCTATGATACTTTACGAGCGGTTACCGAAGAGTTGAAACTATAAGTAAGTCAAAACGCTCTTCAGTCAAAAGCATTTGGGAATCTGATGCCAAATAGAGGCATAGAGAGGGAAACCTGAGCCGAAAAGCCGTACGAAAACATCTTTCGGTGCCGGCTTGTTGCTTGAATAGCCAAGCGCAAGCGCCGAATCTGGATGTGACCCCAAATGTGCCAATAGCATTCTCAAGCGACCTATTTCGTTTGCGGCGAAGCACCTTTTACCTTTGCGTCATAAACCAAGCTGCTGGTAGCCCACCCAAGCAACGCCTCGCCCGACTTCGAAACATGTGTCGGCGCTGATACCCGTTTGGGGTCGCTCAGTTTTGGACGTTCAAAGACATTCGAAAGTACGGGAATGGTTCAGCAGGTAACGATAAACCGACCTCACAAGCCCTCACGGGATACAACCTACTCTCGGAACATTGCAACATGCCCGCCTGCCCTACGGCCCTCCAAGGCGTTCAACGCCTCTATCGAATGCCCTTTAGAATACTGGTGTCATTAAGCAATCGACCACGCCTGATGGCTTGCTCCAGACACAGGCCAGCGGTGTCCTGAGACTACCCTTGCCCATTTCAGGTCTGGTTCAGCTCGAAAAACACTCCGCCAGCTCCCGGACATCGAAATTGTCGGAGACGATCCCCTAGTCTTATCAGGTGTCGACTTGGCCGCGTATCACGGCAACTCTTGGTATCAGCCATCGGTGCAACCGCAGCAAATTCACACAATGCCCGCATTTCGGACATTGCGGTTTGCGGCATCCTGTCATACCGATGTCCCAGACATTATTCTGCTTCGCTCGCAAGATACGGCGAAACGGTAACAAAATCATCCGTCGGGGGGCCCATTTGGGCTGAGAGGTGCGTGCACCGACCCGTCGAACCTGATCCGGGTTATACCGGCGTAGGGAACGGGTAGATTGTGCGACCAAGATCGCACGAGGCTCATTCTCGCGTTGGTACGACCATATTTTGGAGACGTGCCCGCGTGACGAAAAACACCCCCATTGCCCTGACCATTGCTGGCTCTGATAGCGGTGGCGGCGCTGGCGTGCAGGCCGACATCAAAGCGATTTCAGCAAATGGTGTGTACGGCGCAAGCGTCATCACCGCAGTGACCGCCCAGAACACAACGGCCGTCACGGCAGTCCACGAAGTCCCGGCAGATGTTGTTGCCGCACAAATCGATGCGGTTCTATCGGACCTTGACGTTGACGTGATCAAGTTGGGAATGCTGTTCTCGGTGCCGATTATTGAAACCACGGCCCAGCGCTTGGCTGCATTCGGCGGTCCCGTCGTCGTTGATCCAGTGATGATCGCAAAGTCCGGCGATGCGCTTTTACAAGACACCGCAGTGACCGCACTCATCACGCAGATCCTGCCGCATGCGAGACTTCTAACCCCGAATTTACCCGAGGCAGCGCGGTTTTTGGATACCGCACAAGCGACGACACCTGACGAAATGGCGGCGCAGGGGCAACGGCTTGTCGGAATGGGCGCAAAAGCGGTCTTGATGAAAGGCGGCCATGCAGTTGGCAGCATGTGTATCGATGTGCTTGTTGATGCCAAGGGTGTTGTCGCCACATATTCGGCACCACGGGTCGATACGGGCAACACCCACGGCACTGGATGCACCTATTCAGCGGCTATCGCGGCACAGCTTGCACTGGGGCTTGATCTTGAGACGGCCGTGAAAGCAGCACACGCTTACCTTCAAGCCGCGATCAAAGCAGCGGACACGTTACAAATCGGCAAAGGCCATGGCCCAGTTCACCACTTTCAAGGTCAATGGGGATGATCGAAGCGACGATCATAGGGGCTGGGGTTGCAGGTCTTTGTGTCGCCCGTGTGCTGTTGGATCGCGGGGCCGACGTGGTGGTGGTGGACCGGCACGCAGACACCGGCCCGCATGCCTGTTCATGGTGGGCGGGAGGCATGCTTGCCCCATTTTGCGAAGGCGAGAGCGCGGAGGAGCCCGTTGTCCGGCTGGGGAGTGAGGCGGCCGATTGGTGGGACGCGAAAACGGATGCCGTGCATCGATGTGGCTCGCTTGTCGTCTCCCCCGCGCGCGACAAGTCTGATCTTGTACGTTTCGCCCGGCGCACAACGGGGTTCCGCAAAGTGAATGGACCGGAGATTTCAATCCTTGAGCCGGATTTAGGGGATCGCTTTTCGAAGGGATTGTTTTTTGAAAGCGAAACCCATCTTGCGCCGCGTCGTGCCCTTAGCCAATTACGCGCCAGTGTTTTGGCTGATGGCGCACAATTTGCACAAGACGATGCAGATCCAGACAAATATGCCCAGCGCGGCCTGACCATTGATTGCCGGGGGTTTCAGGCCAAAGAAGACCTGCGTGATCTGCGCGGTGTCAAAGGTGAAATGCTGATTTTATCTTGCCCTGATGTCTCCCTAACCCGCCCCATCAGGATGCTGCATCCCCGCGTGCCGCTCTATATTGTGCCGCGGGGCGACGGTGTTTTTATGTTAGGCGCCACGATGATTGAAGGCCACGCAGGAAAGCACGTCACCGCCCGTGCGCTGCTGGAATTGCTCAGCGCGGCCTATGCATTGAACCCTGCCTTTGGCGAAGCAGAGGTTTTTGAGATCGGCGTCGACAGCCGCCCCGCCTTTTCCGACAACCTGCCCCGCATCACGCGTGACGGAAACCTGATCCGCGCCAATGGGTTGTTCCGGCACGGTTTCCTATTGGCCCCTGCGCTGGCGCGAATGGTGGCTGAATTGATTTTTGACAACAAAACGCCCGAGGTGATGGATGAAACTGCTGCTTAACGGAACATCAATCGATGCGCAGATCACAACATTGGCCGATCTGCTTGAAATAAAAGGGTTTGCCGGTGCCAAGGTCGCAACTGCGGTCAACGGCACCTTTGTTCCCGCTCCGGCCCGCGCGGAGCACACCCTCACCCCCGGCGACTCCGTCGAAGTCCTTGCCCCAATGCAAGGAGGGTAAGACATGCGCACATTTTACGGCACTCAATTGGCGAATGGTTTCATGTTGGGGACAGCACAATATCCGTCGCCAGCGATCTTGGCAGATGCGTTCACGCGCAGCGGTGCAAGTGTGGCAACAGTGTCCTTGCGCCGCGAAAGCGGGCAAGACCGTGCGGGGCAGGATTTCTGGCATCTGATCAAGGGTCTTGGTGTCCACATTCTGCCAAACACGGCCGGATGTCATAGCGTCAAAGAAGCCGTGACAACCGCACATATGGCGCGCGAGGTGTTTGACACCAAGTGGATCAAGCTAGAGGTCATTGGCGAAGAAGACACCCTGCAACCCGATGTGTTCGGGCTGGTTGAAGCTGCACGTATCCTGACCGATGACGGGTTTCAGGTGTTCCCGTATACAACCGAAGACTTGGTCGTAGCCGACAAGTTGCTGCACGCAGGCTGCGAAGTTTTGATGCCATGGGGCGCACCGATTGGGTCGGGCCTTGGACTAAACAACATCTTTGGATTGCGGGCCATGCGCGCCCATTTCCCCGATGTACCATTGGTGATTGATGCGGGTCTTGGCCTGCCTTCACAAGCCGCTGCCGCAATGGAATTGGGCTATGATGCCATTCTTCTGAACACGGCAGTCGCAAAGGCGGGCGATCCGGCGACCATGGCAGAGGCATTCGCGACCGCAATCAGGGCCGGTCAACTGGCCCGAGCGGCCGATCCTATGGAGCCGCGCGACATGGCAGCCCCCTCAACCCCCGTGATTGGCAAGGCGTTCTTGGAATGACATTGGACCGCTTTTATCCGATTTTTGACAGTGCCGATTGGATCGAACGGCTTGTTCCGCTTGGCATCAAACTGGTGCAATTGCGGATGAAGGACACAGCACCAGACGTGGTGCGCGACCATGTCCAGCGCGCAAAACGGATCTGTGCGCGCCACGATTGCACATTGGTTATCAACGATTACTGGCAGGCTGCGATTGATACAGGCTGCGATTATGTCCATCTCGGGCAAGAAGACCTTGATGATGCCGATATTACGACCATCCGCGCAGCGGGTCTACGGCTGGGGATCAGCACGCATGACAAGGCAGAGCTAAACCGAGCCTTGGCGCTTGCCCCCGACTACATCGCGCTCGGGCCGATTTACCCGACGATACTGAAAAAAATGAAATGGCATGAGCAAGGTATCGCGAAACTGACCACATGGCGGACCCGTATTGGCAGCACACCCCTGATTGCCATCGGCGGGATGTCGATTGACCGCGCTGCGGGTGCATATGATGCAGGCGCGGATGTGGTCGCCGCGGTCACAGACATCACCTTGAACGAAAGCCCCGAGGATCGTGTGCGCGCTTGGCTGGCGGCGACACGATGAGCAGATACGCGCGCCAGATGTGCCTACCGGCTGTGGGCGACACAGGGCAATCAGCAATCAATGCCGCACATATTCTTGTGGTGGGCGTTGGGGGCCTCGGGGTACCTGCTTTGCAATATTTGGTCGGCGCGGGTGTTGGTCGGGTGACATTGGTGGATGGCGATATCGTCTCCTTGTCCAATCTCCACCGGCAGACCTTGTTTCGTGAGACGGATATCGGCACGGCTAAAGCCGCTGCTGCGGCCCAAACGCTGCGGACCTTGAACGCCGACTGCGTGATTGAAACGGTCGAAGCCCCGCTTGATCCCGAAAACGCACCATCTCTGGTTTCGCAAAGTACGCTTGTTTTGGACTGCGCAGACAGCTTTGCCATCAGCTACATTCTGTCAGATGTGAGCAAAACACTGGGCATCCCGCTGATCAGCGCATCGGTTTTGGAATTCGGCGGCTATGTCGGTGGGTTTTGCCATACAGCACCATCCCTTAGGGCTGTGTTTCCCGACCTGCCAGATCGCGCGGCGACCTGTGCAACAGCCGGTGTCATGGGGCCGGTTGTCGGGATGATCGGCGCAGCGCAGGCGCAAATGGCCTTGGCGTTCTTGATTGGCCAGCACCCGTCACCGCTGGGCCAATTGATCCGCTTTGATATGCAAAATTTCCGGTCCAGCGGGTTCCGATTTGACGCTGCACCAGACCCCGCGCCAGACCTCACCTTTATTGCCGCCTCTGACATCACGCCCGCCGACTTCGTTGTTGAACTGCGCGACATACAAGAAGCCGCGACCCCGGTTTCAACAACGGCCAAGCGCCTCACCGTCGCACAATTTGCCGATCAACAGCCTGTACCCTCCCGCAATCAACGGGCGGTATTCGCGTGCCGGTCCGGTTTGCGCGCGTGGCAGGCGGCCAGTCATCTTCGTTCCTATTGGGACGGCGACATCACTTTAATTGCTATGGGCGACACCCCAACAACGGAAAGACAAACCACATGAAACTGACATCCCTAACCGCAGCGATTTCTTTTGCGGCCACCCCTCTGATGGCCGCCGATGACATGTCCGTTTTGCTAGATTGGTTTATCAATCCGGACCACGGGCCAATCATCGTTGCGCAAGAACTTGGGTATTTCGCCGATCAGGACCTTGAGGTCGAAATCATTGCGCCTGCCGATCCTTCCGATCCGCCGAAACTGGTTGCCGCTGGGAAGGCAGATCTTGCGATTTCGTATCAACCACAGCTACATCTGCAAATTCACGAGGGTCTGCCATTGCAACGCGTCGGTACGTTGGTTGCGACACCTTTGAATTGTCTGTTGGCACTCGCGGACGGCCCAATTCAATCCCCTGCTGATTTGGCGGGCAAGAAAGTCGGGTTTTCCGTTGGCGGTGTCGAAGAAGCCGTTTTGGGATCGATCCTACGCCACCACGGATTGTCTTTGGATGACGTAGAACTGGTCAACGTGAACTGGTCACTTTCTCCGTCGTTGATGTCAGGTCAGGTCGATGCCGTCATCGGTGCGTACCGCAACTTTGAGCTTAACCAAATGGAAATCGAAGGCATCGAGGGCAACTGCTTTTTCGTCGAAGAAGAAGGCCTGCCGTCTTATGACGAGCTGATCTATGTCGCCAATTCCGACACGATGGACAAAGACATGATTGCCCGTTTTTTGGCCGCGACTGAAAAAGCGACGCAGTACATTGTGAACCACCCGCAAGACAGCTGGGAAATCTTTTCGGGGACTTCTGCGGAATTGCAAGACGAGCTGAACGCCAAAGCATGGGTCGACACGCTGCCACGGTTTGCCCTGCGTCCAACAGCCATGGACGAAGGTCGCTACGCCGCGTTTGAGGCGTTCTTGCATAAGGCAGGTTTGATCCCGTCGCAAAACCCCGTATCCGTAATCACCATCGATGTGACGGCGAACTGATGCTGCCTGATTACGGAAAAACCTTTGCGCGTTGGCGCGCCGGGGCGGCGGGGCAATGGCACGATTACACCCGTCACCCCTTTGTCGAAGGGCTAGGCGCTGGCACCCTGCCGCGCACCGCATTCTTGCATTATTTGATTCAGGATTATGTGTTTTTGACTCACTTCTCGCGCGCGTGGTCGCTCGGCGTGGTCAAATCTGAAACACTTGAGGAAATGAAAATATGCGCAGGAACAGTGAACGCATTGGTCAATCACGAGATGCAGTTACATGTGAAAACATGTGCCGCCGAAGGCATTGACGAAGACTCGTTATTTGCGGCAACCGAAGCCGTCGAAAACCTTGCCTACACCCGCTATGTGATGGACGCGGGGCTACAAGGCGACTTTCTGGATTTGATGGCGGCTTTGGCTCCTTGTGTGATGGGATACGGCGAAATCGGGGTGCGATTGAAGGGCAGCAAGTCCAGTGACACGCCCTATGCAGACTGGATCGCAACCTACGCTGACCCGGAATATCAGGCGGTTTGCACCAGTGTTGGCGCAATGATCGATACCGCCGTGGCGCGCCGGATTGGTGATCTGGCACACGCGCCGCGCGCCAGCGGTCTGCAAGATCGCTTTAACATGGCGACCAAGCTGGAAGTTGGATTTTGGCAAATGGGGTTGAACGGCCAATGAACCTGTCGCCGGGCATATCCATCAAGGGCCAGCATCGCATCCAAGGAGATGTGTTGTTTGACGTCAATTTGGATATTCCCGGCGGCCTTTGGACCTGCCTGTTAGGCCGCTCTGGCGTCGGGAAATCAACGATATTGCGGATAATCCTAGGCCTGGAAACAGGTGGCGCATTCGAGGGCATATTCAGGGCAACAGACGGAGCGTCGCTGAACGGGCGCATAGGCTATATGGCGCAATCGGACTTATTACTTCCGTGGTTGTCAGTTCTGGACAATGTCTGCATTGGCGCACGTTTACGGGGCGAGCCCCCGAGCGAGGCACGTGCACGTGATCTTCTGCGCCGGGTCGGGCTAATGGAACACACAGACCAAAAACCCGCCACGCTATCGGGCGGAATGCGGCAGCGGGCCGCCCTTGCGCGCACACTATTCGAAGATCGCCCAATTGTATTTCTGGATGAGCCATTTTCAGCGCTGGACGCTGGCACGCGCGCCGACATGCAGGAATTGGCTGCCGAGGTTCTCATAGATCGCACCGTTTTATTGGTCACCCATGATCCGGCCGAAGCCGCGCGCCTTGCCCATCAGATCACCGTGATGTCGACCCGTAAGGTGCAAAACTGGCCTGTTCCGCAAACCAAAGCGTTACGGGACATCAATGCGCCTGAAACGCTGGCATGTCAGTCCAAGCTGCTGGAATACCTACGTGGAGGCACCGCATGAGGGTGCGTGACATCCTATTCGCTGTGTTGATCGGGCTGGGATTGTGGCAGGCCATTGTGATCCTAACGGATGCACCGCATTTCATTTTACCGTCTCCTTGGCGGGTGGCACAAGCCGCCTACAAAAGCCGTGTCACCATTGCCGAAAATGCGTGGGTTACGGCCATTGAGGTGATGTTGGGATTGTTGATTGGCACATTGTTGGGTGTTGCGACGGCAATTCAACTGGCGATGTCAAAGATTGTTGAACGGCTGCTGTTACCGATCCTTGTTTTTACGCAGGCCGTGCCGGTGTTTGCCTTGGCTCCGTTGCTGACACTTTGGTTCGGCTACGGCATGGGGTCAAAGATCGTGATGGCAGTGCTGATCATTTACTTTCCGGTCACCTCCGCATTCCACGACGGGTTGACGCGCATTGACGGCGGATACCGCGATTTGTCGGTTTCGATGGGCGCGGGCAAATGGAACTTTATGCGGCACATTCAAATAGCCCAAGCCCTTCCCAGCCTTGGTTCGGGCCTGCGGCTGGCGGCCGTCTATGCCCCGATTGGCGCGGTTATCGGCGAATGGGTCGGGGCCTCCAAGGGGCTTGGCTACCTGATGCTCCTTGCCAATGGGCGCGCCAAAATTGACCTGATGTTCGCCAGCTTGATCGTTTTGGCCTGTCTAACCGTCCTCCTGCACATCGCGGTCGGCCTACTGGCCACCCGACTGACCCGCTATGCCCAAGGCACAACTTCACCATAGAAAGCACGACCATGCGCGCGACCGACTTTTTAAAAAATTCTGCCCAAGGCGACTGGGATGCCGTGACGGATCATCCGTTCTGCAAAGAACTGGCTAATGGCACACTGCCGCTCGACAAAATGCGCTGGTATCTGGTTCAGGATTACAAGTTCATCGATGAGTTTGTGCGGCTGTTGGCGACCGCAATCGCACATGCCCCAACATTGGCGGACGGCGTGCCTATGGCACAATTCCTGGGCCTCGTGACCAGCACTGAAAACACTTATTTCTTGCGCAGCTTTGCGGCGCTTGAGGTGTCTCAACAAGAACAAAACGTATCAGCCGCTCCCGCAACTCGCGCGTTTCAAGACCTGATGACTAAGGCGCGCACATCGGGCCGTTATGAACAAATGTTGGCTGTGTTGATCGTTGCGGAATGGAGTTATCTGACTTGGGCCAATCGCTACAAAACTTACAGTGCGGATTTGCCATTTTGGTATTCCGAATGGATTGACTTGCACACTGGCGAAGGGTTCGAAAATGTCGTGGCCCATCTTCGCAATCAGTTGGACGATGTTTGGGAACGACTTGACGATCATCAACAATCCAAGGCAGCAACGATGTTTCAAGGTGCCTTATCGTGTGAACGCGCGTTTTTTGATGCGGCATTCGCGAACAAGTGAAGGCGCTGCCTGATGTATTTTGCCAATACCCAACTTATGGCCATACAGGACGGGCTTAAGACAGTTTCTAGGTTCCAAGAGGGGAGGATGGCTGGATTCTGTCTGTAGTGTGAATCAACACATCGACATTGTGCTCCACCCGTAATGAAGAGGCGGCCCTTGGAGACCGCCTCAACACAAGACAATCAAAGAGCCGTTTTTGGCTCCAGATCCACTGACCAAAGCTCGACGTCTGCGCTATCCATCAGCCGAACCGTCATGATGCCGGTGTCGGCAGCGATGTCGACCTTTCCGAAGAACTGTAGGCCGTCACTTGGCGGCAAATTGGCCTTGCCTTCCTCCGGGTGCTTTGCATACCGCACTTCGGGTCCAAATGTGTTGTCGTAGGCCGAGGGTCCAAAAGAACCCGCATGTAGTGGACCAGACACAAACTCCCAGAACGGTTCGAATTCTTGGAAAACGGCACGGTCAGGAGAATAGTGATGTGCGGCGGTATAATGCACATCCGCCGTGAGCCAGACCGTATTGGTGATCTCAGCCGTCTTGATGAAAGACAAGACAGCCGCGATGTCGTTTTCGCGCCCCAGCACTGGCCCGTCACCGTTTGACGAATTCTCCATGTTGGTGTCGCCATCGCGCACCATCATGCCGATAGGCATGTCCGAGGCAATCACTTTCCAAGTCGCGGTGGAATTGACCATCTCGCGTTTTAACCATGCCAGTTGCTCGGCTCCCAAAAACGGAGTGCCTTCGGTCTCTGTATTGGCGGTGTTGTCACCACGGTAGGTACGCATGTCGATCACAAAAATGTCCAATAACGGACCGTAGGAAACCTTGCGATAGACCCGCATCGGCTCGGACAGGACCTGCCGCGTTGGCATCATTTCGTGAAACGCACGCGCCGAACGCGCCGAAAGAACCTGCATTGATTTAACAGTATAGCGGTCGTCTTCGGCAAGCACCTCATTGGGGTACCAATTGTTGGTGACTTCATGGTCATCCCACTGCGAGATCATCGGCACAGCAGCGTTGAATGCCCGAACATTTGTGTCCATGTAGTTATAAAGATGCTGACCTCGAAACTCGTCCAGCGTTTCTGCGACCTTGGTTTTGGCCGGCGTTACGATGTTCTTCCACACGGTACCATCATCAAGGGCAACTTCTTCTTTCAGCGGCCCATCTGCATAGACCGTATCCCCTGAATGCAAGAAAAAGTCCGGCGCGTGACGTTGCATCGTGGCGTAGGTGGTCATGCCGCCACGATCCTCGTCAATGCCCCACCCCTGGCCAGCGGTATCCCCGGACCATACAAAGCTGACGTCGCGGTTGCCCATGGGGGCGGTGCGAAATTTGCCTGTCATCGGTTCCGACGGCGTGCCGTCGGCCAGATCTGACATTGTAACACGATAAAAAATGTCTTGATCGCTGGGCAAGCCGGTCAAGGCCAGCTTGCCGGTGTAGTCTGTCGGCGTGCCGACCGCCAACGCGGGCACAGCGCGGGCATCCGACATGCCTTCGGTCGTTGCCCATTCGACAAGCATTTTGGCCTCACGGTCAGCTCGGCTCCAGATGATTGCGCCATCATGCGCGACATCGCCGGACATTACGCCATGGGTGATCAAAGGGCGCGATTGGGCCCGCGAAAGTGACGGCAAGGCCAATGAGGTTGTGAATGCGGCTGCGCCCGCAAGGGTCTGGCGACGTGTAAAAGAAATACGTGGCATAGGGTGTGGCTCCTGAGTGTGTGCAACAGCCACGCCACTATCGTGTGATGGTATCAGCATTCTGACAGTGCGGTTACAGATACATGAACTTCGAAACGCAACATGCATTGTTGAATTGGTGCCGCCTCATATATCGATTTGCGGCCTCTATCCGCCCAAGTGCAGTGTCTGGAAACGAACCCGAAGAGGCAGGTGCTTGCTAACCCGGCGGCTGTTTCACTGGACAGGCACGTGGCGAAAGCAGGCGTCAGCCATATGCAGACCTGAACTAAAAACAGGTCGGCTGAAAGGAGGCGTCGCTATTGCCCGTTTAGATGGCAGTTATGAACCCATTGAGTGGAATGCCTCGGCCGGGACCAACGGCGACTGTAGTGAATCCGAATGGCAAAAAGGCTGTCACCCGTCCTCTTGGGGCTGGTCTGCGTAACGCGCCCGTTCTTGATCCATCTCGGAACGCCAGCGTGCACGCAACGCCAGTGCATTTTCGGGTATCCGTTGCTTTTGAGTAACCGCGGAGATCATACGATCCGTGCGAAAATAGCGAAAGCCGCTTCGAAGTTCACACCAAGCCGCAAGAATGCGGCCCGCGTCCCTATAGCCAAGCAAAATTGGCCAGACCACGCGCTCGGCGCGCGCGCCGGAACCATCTTCATATATCAGCGTTATCTTTCGGTGGTTGCGGATCGCATTCCTGAGAATTGATGAATTGACGACTTCAAATGCAGGATCGACAGGCGCGACACTTGTCGCAGGTTCCAACACATGTCCCCGCAGGCGTTCTGGAACAACCACTTCAATCTTGGCAAGGAAGTTAAGAGCGGCTTTTGCCAAATCAGGCTCGCCTCGACTTGCGACCCAATGCGCGCCCAAAACTGCGGCATCCAGTTCATCCGAAGTCAACATCAAGGGCGGCATGTCAAATCCTTTTTCAAGAACATAACCGATGCCAGCTTCCCCTCGGATGGGGACGTCTTGCGCCTTTAACGCTGTTATGTCGCGATATACGGAACGTTTGGAAGATCCCAGTTCATTCGCGATGCGCTGCGCCGAAATCGGTTCTCGCGCCCGGCGGAGAAGCTGGACGATTTCGAATAGTCGTTCGGCTTTGCGCAAAAAACGCTCCTCTGGTTCAATGCTGCCATGATGCTGTCAGCATGCCATATTTATGCCGCCAAGCAAACGTGGGAGTAATGCTACCAGACAAAAAGGAGAAGACCATGATACAGGGAAGCTGCTGCTGCAAAGCCGTCCAGTTCGAGTTGACGCATGAACCGTCATTTGTAGGTACATGTCACTGTTCAAGGTGTCGTAAGGTTGGCGCAAGCACGATCGCATTTGTGAAAAAAGATGGCCTCAGATGGATTGCCGGTAAGGACTTGGTCCGCGTTTACGAACCGGCCGCCCCCTATATCTATGGGCGATGTTTTTGCAAAATCTGCGGTACATCACTTGGCGAGATACTCTCCACCGAAGACAGCTTTCCAATCGCAGCAAATGCGCTTGACGGAGATATTGGCCTCATGAATCAATCTCATGAGTTCGTTGGTGAAAAACCTTCATGGTATAACATCTGTGATGACGCACCCCAGAACGACGGGCATCCAGAATAGGCCTAAGCGGACGCCCAATTAACACGGACTGAAGGCCGCTTTTTCTGGATGACAACCCGACTTTGCCACGCTGGCAATCAGCCCAAATTGACCACGCTGCAACAAATGTGTTCTGCAATTCCGCGACTGGAAATTGATTTGCTCGACTTCCCAATAGCGGACCTTCATGTTGCGAAAACCGGCTTCGATCTGTCAACGCCAAGTCCGGGCCTAAAGATACCCTCAGTTCCGACAGGAGAAGGATATGATGTTAAAGAAAGTGAGCGTTCTTTTTTGTGCTCTACTTTTCATGGGTTGGTCAGCCAACTCATCGGCTGCAACTAACTTAACATCCACGGTTGTATTGCGAAAAGATGAAAAACTTGACTTGGCGGCAAGAGCGCTTATCGAGGTTTACGCCATGCATCTCACCAGCCACGAGAAATTGGCGGGTGATGGTACGCTCTCGCCCCCAGAATACCTCCACTTTGCGTCTGGGGTGGACTTCATAAAGAACCAACGAGTTCAAGAAGAAGCGCTCGTGGGATTCGATGACATTGCACGCGAAAACATACAGAAATACCCAACAAATTCAGATAGCTGCTATGTGCAAAATATTCGAACAGATCAGGATCAGAGCATTACAATAGTCGTTGGCAACTTCCCGGATAATTATCCGGAGGATTCTTTGGCGTGCTTAGTTGCTGGGCTTTGGTGGCACAAAATAAGATCGCTCGCTGGATTTGATGGACTTGATTGGTCTGGTTCGTTTGCAAGGCTTCTTTTGAAGTAGCATGCCTCGGAACCTGCCTTGATCTAACTAAGACTTCCGAATGAATTCTTTGAGCCCAAAGTGCGCAGCATTAAGCTCGGTTTTTTCGGTTCTATTGGTGGCTACCAACACCGAAAATCGGGACTGACTTTGCGTGGGAAAAGCGCGGCAGAGACAGTAAAGAGATGTGCATCACCAATGTAGGGTTTGATACTAAACTGGCTTGGCTGACTTGGTAATGTTGCAAGCCACTCTGCTGAGTTATTGGTCTGAAAAATTCTCAGCTCTTCGTTGAAAATCGCCTGAAACAATTCCAAGTATGAGGAATGTATTATGCTGGGATGATCGAAGTGCTCAACTAAAACAATAACCTGGTAGTCACATCCATCACCATTTCCCGAGTTGTAGACACGGCTAGACGAGGAAATAACCTTGGAACTATCTGGCAAAGAAACATTGCGTAGCTGGGCCTTTAATTGGAAAGCGGTAACTTCGTTTTTAAGCACGAAAAACCAAACGGGTGACGTCAATACTATCAATACGACGATACCGTAAATGAAGCGCTTTAGCATAATTGGTCGGCCTTTAGACATCATCAACTTAGCCCATATACCACGCATGGAACCTTTCGCAAGAAATCCGGAGAACGTCTGCATTGTCCGCATGGCCGTCATCTAGCCCAAATTTCCGCTGCAAGGTTCACCAATGACCGGTCTTCTCGCGGAGTTGCAGCGGGTTTATGCTGAAATGTATGGGTGGGGCCCTCATTTTGCAAAGTACACTAACTGCGCACAGCCGACCTTGATAACTGGCGCAGCATTGAAGCCAAGGCATTTCAACTCTGCATGGCTGCTTTCCTCAATCTGAGGAAGCAACCATGCAGGTGCGGTTAATGTCAAGTTTCCGCCCTTAGTTTAAAAGGTAGCGAACGGACCAAACCTGCCGCTCACCGATCCGTCAATCGCCGCGATGCAGCTTCATCAGACCGGCCATTCGACACACTGCGCAGCAATTTCGTTGACTGAACGGAAAAACTGCGGACACAGCACCATTTCGCTGCGTCTGCGCCAATGGCTGCTTTGGCCAACAAAACTGCTCGGATCGTCTGGGCCGTTCTGGTCCGCAATGGACCATGTACGCCGCATACTAACTAAAGAGGGAAGAACAACGAGTTAGCAAGACCCGCAAGATGATGGTGCATAAGCCTGCCTCCAAAACCAAGCCAAATTTGGCCCACAGATGTCTATCGAGGGCAGATGTCCTCTGCCCCCGAAAACAGTGCAGACCTATTGTGACATGCCGCCTTCGCTGGAAGTTTGCTCTTTTACATGTGCTTCATTGGTCACCGCAGTGCCGCGTGGCGGAAATTCAGCAAACGTAACCAAGTGCTTTTGCACAAGCTTGGCCGCAGGCCCAAATGCCCACATCTTGTTGCCCATCCAGCGGGTGTACATCCCGGATTCGTCTGCGGCTTTTTCATAGGGGTCGCGGCGCAAATTGAACAAGAGAGGCGCGTTCAATTCATCCTTTGGCCCAGCCCACCCGTGGGTCTGGATTGTAAAGTGGGCTTTCCAGTCGTTATAGCGTACGGCCTGCAAGTCAGTGCCTTCGTAATAGACGATTTCCTTGCGATTGCTGCCTGTCTCGCCTTTCAGGAACGAAACCTGATTGTAGCCATCAAGGTGCACTTGAAAGCCCTCATAGCCGTCCAGCAATGCCTCTGGCAGGTTGTCCGGTCCTCCGGCGGCTGCCACCAAAGTGGGCATCCAGTCCATACCGTCAAAAATGCCGTTGCTGACTTGTCCGGCTGGAATTTTGCCCGGCCAACGGACAATCGCGGGAACGCGGAAGCCTCCCTCCCAGGTGGTTCCTTTTTCGCCATGGAACGGGGTTGTGCCACCATCAGGCCATGTCATCGTCTCGGGGCCGTTATCGGATGTAAACACAACGATGGTGTTATCGGCAATCTCAAGGGCATCCAGATGCGCCATGACCTTACCGACATTGTCGTCAAGTTCTTGCATCACGACATCTTGCAGCCCGCGTCCGTTGCCCATCATGGCCTCATATTCGGGGCTTAGGTGCGTCCAAACATGCGCGCGCGCCGGTGCCATCCAGACAAAAAACGGCGTGTCGCTTTCGACGGCGCGATCAATGAAATCAAGCGTGTGCGCTGTGACCTCATTGTCGAGCGTTTTTTGGCGTTCGGGTGGCGCGGGCCCATCGTCAATGATGCGCTGTTTGCCAACAGTGCCCCAGCGCGGATCCGCGGTCTCGTCGATCTCTTGGGTTGCGTAGGCATGGATAATATTGCGAGGCCCAAACGTGTCGTTGAACTGCTGATCCTTGGGCCAGTCAGGATCTGACGTGTATTCCATGGCGTTCAAGTGATAGAGCCACCCCCAGTATTCGTCGAAGCCCTTAACCGTTGGCAGAAACTTGTTCATGTCACCGAGGTGGTTCTTGCCGAATTGTCCGGTTGTATAGCCCAGTGATTTCAGCATGTTCGCGAGTGTTGGATCGTTTGCGTCCAGACCTTTGGTCGGATCACCAGGCAGGCCCACAGTGTGCATGCCGGTCCTTACAGGGTACTGTCCGGTGATAAAGGCGGACCGCCCGGCAGTACAGCTTGGTTGGGCATAGTAATCCGTGAGGCGCATGCCTTCTGAGGCAAGTAGGTCCAGATTGGGTGTCTTGATGCTTTTGACGCCTTGATGATAGCTCCCAAGACTTGCCCAGCCGACGTCATCAGCCATGATTACAAGAATGTTGGGCTGTTCTGTGTCTGCATAGGCAAACACGGGCAACACACTCGTTGCTACGATCGCAACGAGGGTTGGTATGCAACTGGTTCGTTGAGTGGGCATAACATGTCCTTTTGGAAATTTCGGTGGCGACAATAACGGCGACAATAACCATGACGCCGTGCATCCGACTAAGCAATACCTGCCCCTCGCGAGCAACAGCGCTGGACTAAAATTTCAGTTTGTGAAAACTAAAGCTTCATAATTGAAACCACGGTGACCCATGTTGAATGAAAATGCGCTGAACGCGTTCTTGGCCCTTGCCAAAACAGGCAGCTTTCAAGATGCGGCCCGTATGATTGGCGTCTCGAACGCATCATTGACCCGCTACATTTTGCAGGCAGAGACAGAAACCGGTCTCAAGCTGTTCAACCGATCTCGGAATAACAGTAAACTCACCCGTGAAGGACAAGAATATCTGGGCGTTGCACAAGACCTGAAATCCGATCTCGAGCGCTATCTGAGACGGGTTGCAGGCCTCGGGGATACAAATGGAGGTGTTCTCCGTATCGGATGCGGGCCTCTGACCACGCGAACCCTGATCCTGCCAGCCCTGACGAAGGTGCGTGAGGAAATGCCAGACCAGCGCTTTGAGGTATTGGTCAGCGCCTATGCGCGTCCTCTCGACCTCTTGCAGAATGACCAGTTAGACATTTTCGTTGGTGATCTCACCTATACACCCGAGGCAGACGACGTCGAGATTCTGGTCATGGAACGGCGGCCGGTTGCCTTTATGGCACATCCCGCGCATGAAATTCATGGACGCGGCCCGCAATCGCTTAATGACCTTTTCGAATTCCCTTTCGCCTCGCCACATTTGCACAAACATTGGAAAGCAACGTTGACCAAAGCCCTCGGCGGGGACGCGGGCGCGGCCAAAAAGGTTGCGGCCCTACCGCAAATCGAAAGCGATGACTACGCGTTTCTGACGGCGCTGTTGGACTGGCCGGATTTCATTGTCGGTGGCATGCGCGAAGCGTTCACTGAGATGTTGGCGTCAAAAACGGTCAAGGAAGTCGATGTTGCGACGCCGCCTTTTTGGAACATTTGCGCGTCCCGAAAACCCAATGACGGTTCTGCTGCGTTGAACCTGTTCTGGTCGAAATTGGCAGGGTTCGATGCAACTAACCAGTAGCGCTCGGGTGGGCCACTTACAGCCGTTGGCGCGCCATTTTTTAGATGTCTGGCTCGCATCGTCAACACCGTCGGCTTGGCCTGGTTTGCGTCGCGGTCATCGCGCAGGTGAAGTATGCTCCACGATGAATGAACGGCCGGTCCGGGGAAGCTGCAGTGCGGAGACGGACTGTCTGTTGAATGTCTCCTGTGGGCCGTGTGCGCCTAGTCTCCACGCACCTGGGGTGACTTTGCAAACGTCGCTTTCTGCGCACTGCTGACCTTGGTGCGGAGCGCAGCATGTGAGATCAGCTCTGGATGGGTTTGAACGGCTGCTTTGACCTGTCCGTTCCGGCGCTTTTGCAGGTGCAGCTAACGGCAGCTCTCCGCCCGTTGTGTCAAACCGTCGCTCACGGCCCACAGCCGACCTTGGTCAAAATACAAATGCCGCGACGCAGCTTTCGTAATGCCGTCATTGATTTAAACAACTGGCTTACTAGACAGATTAAAAGACGTTTGGTGCGTCAAGCTCATCCAGCGGATAGCATTAGTCCTTTCGAACCGCGTTATCGCCACCGACCCAAGCGAGATGACCACACGGAACTACAAAAAATTTCAGGCATCCAATGCCCCCTGATGTCCCAAAATCAGGGGCGAAAGATTTCTTCCAAAAAGGTTTTAAACTCCAAGGGTGCGCAAAAGTATATTGGTAATGAATTGTGTGTGCCATTAGGCCAGCCGGGGACAGTCCGGATTTTAATGCTTGCGCGAGACCAAGGCGTTTGCTCCACTGATCTCAAGCCAGCCAAAAGGACGTACTCAGGTATGACTATTCGAGCAACTTCAGTTTTTCTTGTGTCGCTCTACCTGTCCTCCATAGGGACGGGCGCGCAGGCTCAATCAGTTGCGGAATGTAAATTCGGTTTTGACATAGACACACAATCCTCGGCATTTCAGGCTATGGTTGTCGATGGTGAGCAAAAACGCGGTTTCTGGCTAGGTATCAATCGCGCACCGCCCGCCGTTAAGAAAATTGCAAAATTCGTTGGCAGGTTGCAGGTTTGCTTGGTCACTGCGGACGGCAAGCCAGGTACCATTGTGCGTGGAGGCACGACGACAACACTCAATAGCCCATTCGTTGCAAACTGCACGGCGACGCTACTGCCCAACAATCAGTTGTTGACCAATAATCACTGTTTTTATGATCCCGCTTTGACCCAGGCCGGCTTTACGATTGTTCAAGAGGCGCGTGTTAACTTTAACTATACTGCCAAAGATGACATCGGTTCTGTTCGCACATTTCGTGTTCATTCGCGAGAATTAAAGCGCGACATCGAACTTGATGCCCTTCTCTTGCAAGTTATTGGCGACGCAAATGACGACATTGGTGGCCATATCCCAATGCAAATGGTCACGCAGGTCGAACCTTTTCAAGAGCTTCGGATGGTTCATCACCCAGCCGCCGAACCGCAGCAGTACTCAACTGGAACTTGTCAGGTTCATCGTCGAAATTCAGAAATAGATGTAGATCGATCGTCGTTTCGGCACACTTGTGAAAGCACGGGGGGGTCGTCAGGTTCTTTGTTGTTCGACGCCCGAACACTGTCTGTCGTGGCATTGCACAATCAAGGAGGATTGTCCCGTGATGGTGAAAGCTTTAACGGCGGGCACAAGATTGCCATGATCAACCAAGCCTTTGATCTTGGCTTTCGGGACGCTGCAATAGCGCCACTGGACCAAAATTTGACGGCTGTTCAGGCATTTTCTGCGGCGATAGCCCTGTCAAACACAGCCCCAGAGGCCGGCGGCTTGCAGAGCATGAAAAGTAAAAAGCTTCAGCTTGACGCCTTGCGGAAAATTGTGACCGATTTCCCGGGCAGCCCTTCGGCGCACTCTGCGCAAACGATACTGGATAACGAGGACACAGCCCAGCAGCTAAATGCAGAGCTAGCTGCGCTCCATGCGGCCCGTAGCAGTTTGGAAAGACAAAAGGCCACCGGCTTAGAGTTGGCGGCCAAAGAGCCTGATGCCCAGATGATTGCCGCCCGCTGTGACGATGCCGCAGCGCATCCTGATAATTCCCAAAACCCGTTCGGGGTACATGGGGTTAAATTTGGAGGCATTTCCATTTCGAACGCGGAGTTAGCATGTCGTGCAGCGATGAATAACTCTCCATCTGAACTACGAATGATCTATCAGCTTGGTCGCGTTCTGGATGCAAAAAAAGAGTATAGTGAAGCGGCAAAATTATATCGAGAGGCGGCACAAGAGGGCTATGCAATTTCTCAGTATGCTCTCTCCATTCTTTATTCCAACGGTGAAGGGGTACCTCAAAACCATTCAGAAGCCTTTGATTGGTGCGAAAAAGCCGCTCAGCAGCGGCTTCCGGTTGGGCGATACAAATTGGCGGGCCTGTATGCCAAGGGTGTTGGCGTAGCGCAGAATAATTACAAGGCTTTTGTCTGGTACAAATTGGCTGCTGAACAAAAGTACGTTAATTCATTGCATAAGATGGGCCAGATATATCGCTTGGGTCTTTTGGATGTACCGCAAAATCATACCGAAGCCGCCGAATGGTATCAAAAGGCAGCAGATTTAGGGGCCGCAAACTCTCAAAATACCTTGGGCTACATGTATCTAAACGGGCTGGGTGTTGAGAAAGATGAATTGGAAGCGGTTTACTTCTTCGACTTGGCTGCGGAGCAAGGGGAACCAACTGCGCAGTACAATTTGGCAAATCACTATTTCAAAAATGCGGACTATACGCGTTTGGATCGGTTAGAAATTGCACGATTATTCGCCAGTGCTATAGGAGGCGGAAACAGTAATGCTCGAATGCGCCTAGAAGAATTCTATCAAGACAATGCAACGGCACGTACATTGCAATTGCGATTGAGCGAACTTGGCTTTTACAACGGATTCATCGACGGCGACTTCGGATCTGGATCAAAGACCGCATTGGCAGCTTTTTGCAACTGTGGTGTCAATGGCAAATTGTAGCACCAGGTCACCAGCTGCCCACTCACTTTGAGCAAGCGGCTAGTAGTGCGAAATCTGCCCCCAGGTCGTTGCTCCCGGCCAACATTGGCCGCTTTTCTCGCTTGGCATGTATCCTTCGTAGGTGCAGCGAATGACCGCTTCTTTCGCCCTCATATACGTGGTGGGACCAATGCCGCGCTTTGCACGAATGACTTGGAAGGGCTGGCAACAGGTGCGACTGGCGGCTCAGCGGGCAAATCTGTCATTTGAACAACTAAATCGTGGGCCGGCACTTTTGAACTGGGAAATTCATTGATGTTTTCTTGAGACGAAGCAGCCACAAGAAAGAGAGGCGACCAGTTATACTGGCCGCTTTCATTTTGAATGTTCAATCAAGAACTGCGACTCACTGGTTCGAACCTGCCGTCACCATTTCCATAACATCTTCAAGATTGAAGCTACCGGGAGTTTGCCGGGGCGGATAGGTCTGGAAACTTTGCAACCACTGCGCCACATAAGCTGAAGCTGGAGCGATCACATACATGCGCTCCGCTGCCCAGCGGACATAACCCATTGCTTCCTCTTTTTTTGCCCGCTCGAATGGATCCATCCGCAGGTTTGTGAGCTCGGGAAAACGCAGGACCTTGAACGGTTCAGACCAGACGTCAAAACCATGGGCGTCTTGAATAAGGAAATTCAGCTTCCAATCGTTATAACGAAGGGCCGCAACAGAACCGTCATCCGTCCAGTACAGGAATTCCTTGCGGGGCCATTCTGCTTCGCCGCGCAGGGCCGGACCAAGATCATAGCCGTCCAGATGCACTTTGTACTCGGTATCACCTATGGTCAGCCCGTCTAGCAGTTGCTCTTTGATATCCGACTGACCCACCGCACCTGCAATTGTGGTGAACATATCGTTGTGCGCACCGATTTCATTGATGATCGTGCCGGGTTTGGTCACGCCGGGCCACCGGATCACAGTTGGCACGCGAAAGCCGCCTTCCCACTGGGTGTTCTTTTCACCGCGAAACATCGTAGTGCCACCATCGGGCCAGGTAAAAGTTTCTGCACCATTGTCGGTAGAATACATAACGATGGTGTTGTCGGAGATACCCAGCTCTTCAAGCTTATCAAGCAGTTGCCCCACGTGGCCGTCGTGTTCTACCATTCCATCAGCATAGATGCCTTGACCCGTGACGCCTTCACTTTTGTCTTGGAGATGAGTGAAAACATGCATGCGCGTTGAATTCCACCACACAAAGAAGGGTTTGTCTTGCTCCGTGGCTGTGTCCATAAAATCAAGCGCAGCCGCAAGTGTCTCTTCGTCGACAGTTTCCATCCGATTTCGCGACAATGGGCCTGTGTCTTCGATTTCTCCATCGGCTGAGGATCGGATTACTCCGCGCGGGCCAAAGGCATCTCGGAAGTTTCGCCCGTCAGACATTACCAGATCACTTGGATAATCCACATTCTCGGGTTCTTCTTCAGCATTGAGATGATAGAGGTTGCCGAAAAAAACATCAAAACCGTGGTTGGTGGGCAGATGTTCGTCTCTGTCACCAAGGTGGTTTTTTCCGAATTGTCCGGTGGCATACCCTTGCGCTTTCAGCACTGTGGCGATGGTCGGGTCACGTTCGTCCATACCCTCCGGCGCGCCGGGCAAACCAACTTTGGTCAGTCCTGAGCGGATCGGAGACTGCCCCGTGATAAAGGCTGCGCGGCCGGCGGTGCAGCTTTGCTCGCCATACCAGTCGGTGAACATCACGCCGTCGTCTGCTAGCCGATCTATGTTCGGTGTCCGATATCCCATCATGCCATTGTTGTAGGCGCTGACGTTGAACTGGCCAATATCATCGCCCCAAATCACCAGAATGTTTGGTTGCTCCTGCGCGTCGGCCTGCATCGTCATTGCGACAAGCGTCAGACCCGATACTGCAACCACGCGCAGCCTTTTTATATTTCGCGTTAAATTCATTTCTTCTTCCCTGAAAGACAATCTGTCGTAGGATGGTAGTGGCAGTTTGTTTCGGCTGCTTACCATTTCCGGCCAGGCATCTCCCTTAGCCCGCCTTGGGTGGGGTTTCGATTTTAGTGTGTGGGGTTCTAAAATGACGCGATTTGCATCAGTTCAAGCATCTGTTGCGCAACCATTTTTTGACGCTGCACCATTGGCCCTGACCAAATTAGAGCAGTTGGCAGAACAGGCAGGCTTGTCCGGCGGAGTGGTATCACATCCGACCGGCATTATTTCTTTGCGCGCGGCTGAAATGTTCATGGTTCGGTTAGACCGGTACATAAAACAGCCAACCTTCTTCATCGAATGCTTGGCCAGCTCATACCAATCAAATGATAAATCTGTTGCCAACATTGCGATGCCCCGCACTCTGACCGGGGTAGAAGCCATTGATGCAATTGCGCACACGATATCGTCGATCATTCACGGAGCATCGTTTTTCACCCAGCGGCAAGGAAATAAGGTCTGGCTCCTGCGCACATCTGGCACGACCGATTTCACCAACAATTGGCCCGTTCAGCAATATAATCTCGGGGTTTCCCTGCAAGCGGTGAAGCAAGTCGTTGGACGCCCTATTTCGCCTTGTGCGTTGCGCCTCTCTCACCACGTTCCCAAAGCGTTCCTGCCAATAGAATGGCAGGATCTACCGTTGGAGCTGTGCGACCGCACGATGGGCGTCGCTTTCGACATTGATGATCTTGCGAATAGAAACGGCGGATTTGTTGTCAACACTTCAAACAACGGCGCAAGCTCAAGTGCGCAAGGCGCGGAAATACCCATGCTACGGGCCTGTCTCGAAACCTATCTTGGCTGCACCAACACAGAATGCCTGTCGGACAAAATGGCCAGAGCATTCGGCATGAGCGCCCGATCTTACCGGCGTCATTTGACAGGTCTGGGACTAACCCACCGCCAACTGGTCTCGGACGCGCGCCTGTCCAAAGCTGAAAGGTTGCTGCTAGACCCATCGATCACAATCACCGAAATTGCTTTCGAACTTGGATATGTCCATTCTTCTGCCTTTACCCGTTTTTTCAAAAGCCGCACCTGTAAAACTCCGCAAGAATTCCGATTGCGTGTTTTGACATAAGACTGAAGCGAAGGCACCTGAAAGGCAGAAAATTGACTTCAAGTTTGCTCGAAAGAATTTACTTGTTCAAAGAAGTCTCGTTCGCAAGCCGAGCAGTCAAATGGTTGGAGTTAGTGAGCTAAGCGTAGTCTAACCGAGGCTTCCAAGCAAAGCCGGCATTCACAATCGGTGGAGCAAGGTTCATTTTTGGCTCAGAACGGTCATCTGACAAGTTTGATGGGCCATATCGTAGATTTCTCATGTCCGATGGACTTAAGCGGACGAACCGGCCATTCGCCGCACCCGTCCCGAATGGCAGCAACTATGGAATTGATCATCTGATCCGCCCTCTACTGCAACTCAGCCAGTGCAAGCGTTTGATCCCACACCGCCCTTTCGATCTGGACGGGGTCCTGCTCCGTTTTGCCTTGTCCAGGCATCCGAGCCCCTTCGTCCAGTGCAACTCCCTCCGCAACCTGTCCGAGACGCTCGAAAAATTCCGGTGAACTACCGGGATCCATCAGCAGATAGTATTGCCCAAGATCGTGGGGCGGGCCTTCTGGTGCCTTCAAGGGTTTGACATTGCGGCTGACAACGCTGCCCGTCATCCCAGCAGCCAGCAATTCGGCCATCAGTCCGAGGCCCCAGCCCTTGTAGCCACCTATGCTGACCAGTGAGCCGCCAAGCGCGGCTTCGGGATCGGTTGTGGGTTGCCCTTCCGCATCCAACGCCCAGCCTCTGGGGATTCGCTCCCCAGCTGCTTTCGACATGGTGATCTTGCCAAGGGCGACGGTGGTTGTCGATTGGTCGAACTGCATGGCAATTCCGCCTGAGCCATCGGGGACCGAAAAGGCAATCGGATTGGTGCCGATCACCCGGGATTTGCCCCCTGGAGGCGCAACAATGGGCGAGGCATTGGTCAGACCAAGCCCGATCAGCCCTTGGCGCGCAATCTGCTCGGTAAAGTAGCCCAACGACGTGCAAGTATGAGCGTGACCCACGGCGAGGCTTGCGATGCCGCATTCCCTGGCCGCGGCAACCGCCTCGGGTAGACCGCGTGAAAAGGCCGGTTGCGCAAAGCCATACTTCGCATCCACGACAACGTTGCCGAGACGGGGCCGCGAAACAACTGGATCAACCGTTCCGTCAACGCGTCCCGATGTTAACTGCTGGCAATAGCTTTCGAGATAATAGAGCCCACAAATTCTGTTGCCCACTGACTCGGCCTTGCGCACAGCTTTGGCGACCTCTGCAGCAATCCAAGTGTGGGCCCCATGCCGCTCCAACGCGGTTTTGGTGGCACTTTCGATCTCGTCCAAAGATATTTTGGGCATTGGGTTCTTTCCTGATCAGCAAAATGGCCCATCAGGCCGTTCCCGCATACTGTCGGTGATTGTCCGCTGCTTTGGCAACCACTTCGTGATCAAGTTTAAACCTAAGACCTGGATCCCCTTCCAGCGGTAGAATACCTTTTTGCGGCTTTGTTGCACAAATCGGGTGCGGGGATTCATGTCGCGAATCCAGTGTGATAGCAGGCGGTCATGAGCAGCTGGAGCCCGACGAAGTACAAGACCACAAACTGGTCGTCTTACAATGACAGCTTGAAGCAGCGCGGATCGTTGTCGATCTGGTTTGATCCGGAGATGGCTT
>NZ_QKMF01000031.1 GCF_003208435.1 Pelagimonas varians
GCGTTGACATGCCGACCCCCAGATCGTCAGCTACTTCCCTGCGCGTTAGCCCGCTTGTCAGTGCAATACGCACCGCATCATGGCGCAATTCGTCCCTCCGTTTCAGTCCGATAGCCCGTCTCCTTTGCTGCAGTAAATGCTATCAAAGGAGCGGCATCAAACCGCGATAGGTCCAGATTTTTTGAGAACGTCAAGGAAATCCAACCAAAAATGGCGTTCCAGTCTGACATCGTTTTGCCCCTGCTGAATAGTTCCGGACACAAACGGATCACGAAAAGTGGTTCCACGCTGAACTCTTCGACAATCATGCAATGCTTGTTGCGGCAACCTCTTCGGCAGCCGAACTTCTTGCATGCTCGGGAAAAGCCAACCCTTACCTCGAAGGTCCTCTTGGTTTGATCGCGGAAGGCGCTTATGCCGACGTCTTATTGTTGATGGAAACCCCCTTGAAAACATCACTGTCATCGGCGGCAACGAAATATGGTACGACGCTGAACCGCGTCCTCGTGACATCCCGACGATGCGACTGATCATGAAAGATGGCGTGATCTGCAAGAATACTCTGAACTGAGTATCGCGCAGGGGGACTCCTCCTTCGCATTGCATATGAGCCCGCCTTAGAAGTGGTCCGCCCCTTTGATTAGAAAAGTGGCGGACCAAAGTTGGCGATTGCCGCCAACCTGCGCCAGAGGTCATCACCCCGATCAACCATGTACTAACTTTCAAATTGGACCACACAAGTGGGACTGCCTAGCGGGCACCATCATTTCAACTAGGGCAGGTTTCCTTGCCATGGTAACACTGGTGAACGCGATTCACTGCAACAGGAATTCTTCATGTCAAAACTACTTACCCGGATGACCGTGCTGCTCCTTGGCCTTGTGGTTGGGGTTCTCGCACTTGGGTGGGTCGTCTTGGCAAGTCCGATCTTTTCAGAGATGCGGCGTTCGATTGTTGCATCGACCTTGAGCGATCTGATTGGCCAGGAACTGCTGGTTGAAGAAGATGTGCGGGTCGTGGTCGGTCCCGTTAGTCACATATACGTCTCAGGCGTGAAGATCCCCAGCAAGGCCATCGAAGACACCACGCTGGCTAATCTCGATCTATTGGAATTTGACCTTGATCTGGTAGCTTTATTGCAAGGGAGCCTTGATCTGGACAACCTGAAGGTTGACGGGATGCAAGTGAACCTTCTGACCCAAAATGACGGCACAACAAGTTGGACACCATCGACAACGCCGCTGCCGGACAAAGCCGCAACGCAGGCCGATCCAACAGATACGACCGGAGCAGAGACAGACACAGATATTCTCGCGTTTCTTAGCCAAAGAACGGCCGATTTTTCGTCGGTGGGCCTGACAATCGAGGATGAAACATCCGGCTTCACCTTCGTTTTTAATCTCGAAGCACTTTCGTTGGCACAATTGGAGAATGGGGCGCGGGTTGGTGTGACGGGGGCGGGGGGAATAAATGGGCAGGATTTCCAGATCAAAGGCGATTTCCCACGCGGCAACCCTTTTACGACTTTGGCTTCTTTCGGGGATATGGAAATCTCGCTCAATGGCACACCCATTTCGGCTGAACAGGGCGGTGGCTACTCGGCTGCATTTCGCTTTAACACCGGCGAGTTCGGGGATTTCCTTGACGTTATCGGGCTTGAACGGGTTTTGGAAGGAAACGGCGAACTGACAGCTGACGTGGTCAGCCAAAAGGGGCTGCTGAAGGTGGACAACCTAGAGGCAGCTGTCACCCTCGCGGAAGGGCAATTGCTTTCGGCTTCTGGCAGTGCAGAAAACTTGCTGACCCGAACAGGGTTTGACCTCCAGCTTCTCGCCCGATTGTACCCGAAAGGCAAACCGCCCGGACGTGCTGCTGAGTTGAAGGATATCAAGCTGATGGGCATCGAAACCCACATCGTCAGCCAAGACAATGCACTGGAATTTAAAAGCCTGAATTTTGCGACCAATGCCTTCGATCAAGGATTGGAGCAAGTTGGACCCGTCAAGATCGGCCGGATTCACCGCACGCCAGAGGGCACTTTGGCGATGGACGATATTTCTCTTAAGGCTGGTCCAAAGGATGCGCCTTATCTGGATGCCACCGGCGACATCAACGATGTTTTGCAACTCAAGGACCTGGCGTTTCAAGGGCGGCTGGCTGCTTCGGCTGACCTGATACTGCGTGATCTGGAACCAGAAGATGCCGCGAAATTCGGTGGGGTTGAAGTCGACTTTATTGTTGATGACGCGAAAGGGCACCTTGGCCTGACAGAACTGGATGCGCGCACGGTCGACACAGAGCTTTGGTCGCTGGCGGTGAACGCGGCGCTTGGTGATGTTATGAAGCTGCAAGAAATATCGTTCGCTCTGGATCTCGACATCGCAGAGTCCGCCAGTTTTTTGAGGGCACTCAAACTAAAAGCCGTCGATTCGGGTGCATTAGAAATAACGGCCAGCGCCGAAGGAGCAGGGACCGAATTCAGCACGACCTTGGGTTTGGCGGCAAGGTCGTCGCGGATACTTGCGTCGCTGAGCACCAGTCTTGCAGAGGATGTGCCGGTCGTGCGCGGCAAGATCGACAGCGACAACATTGCCCTCAAGGATCTGCAAGACGCAATGGCCGCGGTCAAACAGCTTGCATCCCTCTCGGATGGCACCAAAAAACCCGAGGTCCAACCTCTTGTCTTACCCAAAGAAGAAACAGAAGAAGATACGGATGTGCAACCGCTGGTACTGCCTAAAGACCAGCCAGCCGAGATTTTGGATCTCGAAGCGCTTTTGACCAAGACTGATCTGGCGGTCGAAATCGACATTCGGAAGATTTCTGGCCAACAAGGTGTGTCATCAGTTTCCAGCGATCTTGCCGTTAAGCAAGGCAAGGCGCGCTTCGGACCACTTGAAGTGAACTACGGCGGTGGATATTTCAGGATCTCGGCCTCAGCCGATCTGGTGAACTCACCCCGAAATGTTTCGGTCTCCGGAGCCACGAGCGGGTGGGACTTTGGCAAAATTCTGAAGGCTGCAGGATTGGGGATTGATGCGCACGGCAAGCTGCGCGGGGATTTCGATGTGACGGGTAACCTGACCTCCGTGCAGACATACATAAACTCGATGCGTGGAACCGCGTCTATCGCTATGTCGAACGGTGGCATCAGCACCAGTTTGCTCGAACTCGCGGGCCTCGGGATTTTTCCTTGGCTGTTCTCCGAAGAACTGCGCCAGCGATATACTGATATCGTTTGTGTGGTGGCCCCTGTGCAAATCAATGCAGGTCGGGTGACATCCAACAGTATCGTTGCCGAGACGGCCAGCGTTCAACTTGTCGCCAAGGGCGAAATCGATTGGAAGAAAGACCGTATTGCATTGCGGGCCGAACCTCGCCGTGTCGGTAAGCCTTTGGCACGCAGCGCATGGCCATTTGATGTGACAGGCCAGCTGTCAGCCCCGAAATTCAAACTGGATGTCGGTGGTTCGCGCAGTAGACGCTCCGACGGGGCTGACCAGATGCCAGCCAACCGCAAACCCTGTGTGCCCGACATGCGCCAGCTGCAGTAATAAAATCTAGTCGGACGCGGGTTCTTCGGAATCTATGTCCGGCTGTTCCTTCTGGCACGCCCGAAGAGCGGCAACAGCCTTTGTTGTACCAGACAGATCGATGGTGACTTCGTTCCCTCCATCGCCGGAAATCACGACATTCTTACGCTTGACGAACTCATCCAGGAACGCAGGATTGTCAAAGAAGGCATAGCCACCCGGAGTGTCTTCCATGAATTTTCCCATAGCGTCCCCTGCGAACCGCGCGTCTCCGAAATCGAAATTGACTGTGCCTTCTGCTCCGTCCTCGATATTGACCCAAGCTGCGTTATAGGCCGCAAAAAAGCCACCCGCGCGCAATGGCTCCGCACCCATTTGCACAAGTGTTCCATCTTCGAACGTCTTTTGGGCAAGGCACCCATTGCCTTCATCTACGTTGACCAAGATTTTCCAGTCTCCGGCCTCTCCCCATTGTTCATAACTCTGTGCGCTAAGAGCTGACGCAGAGAATATGAACAGCAAAACGGATGACAGGTTTTTCATTGGAATGCCCCTTGGTCTGATTGGGGACATCATGGGGAAGGAAAGCAAAAATGACCAGAGGTTGTCCATGAGGCGTCTCCTTGGCAAATTGTACGGTGTAGATCCAGTGCATCCAAAGTTGGAACTTCTGGATCGATTTAACGCGTGTCTGACGTCAGCGCTTGTGGTTCCCAATGGCGGTATTTGATCAAAGAGCGTTCTCGGCTCATCGTACCCACTGGCAGATGAGACAGACAACCGGAACACGCACAAGCCCTGGCGAGAAGATCGTCAAAGATACCAAACGGGCCACGCGCAAGCATGACTCATCCGAAAAGAAAATCAGGATCGTCTTGGACGGCCTGCACGGCGAAGACAGCATTTCTGAGCTGTGCTGAGCCGCCGAAAGGTATATCGCAGGCGGTCAACTACAAGTCGTCGAAGGGCTTCATGGAAGCTGGAAAACGACGGTTGGCTGGGAATACGGCGCGCGCCGCTACGACTGATGAGTTCAAAGATCTGCGCCGCGAAGCACGCGATCTGAAGGAAGTCGTGGCCGAGCAAACACTTGAATTGCGTCTTCTCAAAAGAGCATGACAGGCAGTGGCGGCGACCACGAATGAGATACTGCATCTGAGATGCTTGAGATCATCCGGCTGGTCGAAGAAAGCCACTTATCAGGCCGTCAGACGCTGGCCAAGCTGGGCATCCCACGCACGGCGGGATCACCAGCCCCGCGTTCATTGTCATCAAGGCAGCCAAAGCGTTCAAAGACAAAACCACGGCCATCTCGTTGCCATGCTCAATCGCGCGCATCGCAAACATTGTTCGAAAAGGACCGGAGCTATACGGCGACTAGGTCAAGAGAATCTGGTGTTGTGAAAAAAAACGGACCTTCGAACCCATAAT
The DNA here is from genome assembly GCF_003208435.1 of Pelagimonas varians. Lineage (GTDB taxonomy): Bacteria > Pseudomonadota > Alphaproteobacteria > Rhodobacterales > Rhodobacteraceae > Pelagimonas > Pelagimonas varians. Next base: position 4,965 of record NZ_QKMF01000031.1, read on the forward strand.
CGAAATTTGGTGTTTGCAGGCTATGTCTATGTTTTGGCAACAGAGGCGGTAAATACCTCGCCGAAATCACAATTTTTGCCTACAATTCAATAATCAATTGGGGATTGTGGAAACTGACGGTTATTTTGACTTGCACGGAAATTGAATATCAACAGATGAAAGTTACTCAACTTTTCCGAGGGGCAGCAGAATGAGCCTGCAAGACGTCTATGCCGCGCTTGGCAGTCTGTTGAACCGCCATGGCTATCTTTAGGCGCAAGAGACCGGACAAGACGCCAAACGGGACGCGGGGACCCGAACGGTGCTTGTTGCGTTGTTTTCTAAAGGTGTAGCTGTTTCACAGACCGTTGTCGCAAAGACAGAGTTTCAAAGCCTGTTTCCGGGCCTTGTGCAGTCGCGATTACTGGAAACGCATCAGGACAACATTCGCTCAAATGTCTCGATCCTACGGCGCGGCGCATTGTTGCTTGCAGGAGACCCTGCACGTCATCAGTCCACGGCGGCACTGTCCGTGTCGGCGTTCTCAAAAACGACCGATATTTAAAACAACCTTTTGGTGTCCGGGCCGTTTCGCCACGCGGTCTACATGGGGTGCGGTTCCGGTGTGTTGGCGTTGGAAATGGCACCGGAGGCCGCACAGGTCAGCGGCACTGATATCAACCCGCGCCCACTGGCTTTGGCGCGGATAAACGCCGCAATGAATGGGGGCGGGCGGGTGAGGTTCCTAGAAGGGTCTTTGCTGGATCCATTGGGCGACGCAACTGTGGATCAGATCGTCGGGAACCTTCCATTTGTTATGTCGCCGGATCAAAGCCTGATTTACAGGGATGGCGAACGCCCTGCTGCACAACTTTTGCGAGAGGCCATCGCCGGTGCGAGCCGACACCTTTCGCCCGGTGGCGTGGCACAGATGCTTTGCAATTGGGCCAGCGATCCGGCCGAGCTTGCCGCTGAACCGCAGCGTCTTGTGGCGCAAAGCGGTTTGGACGCCATTGCCATCAGCTATTCCAATCGCACACCACGTGAGCACGCAAAGAACTGGAACCAAAGTCTGGCCAATTCCAACCCGCAGGAATTCGAACGTGTTTCAGACCGCTGGCAAGAGTGGTTTGCGGCGCAGAACATCAACTCGATCGCTTTTGGATACCTTACCTTGCGCCGCCCGATTGCTCGGGCACCGTCTTTTCGCCATTTCAGCGCGGCATCCTGGCCTGTAGGCAATGCTGGCCGGCACGTTGCGCGACTGTTGCGTGAAATGTCCGGAAGATCCGTTTGCAACGCCCGATACGGTGGTTCCACGTCTGATGGATCATGTTCTTTATCAGACCAGTCGGCACGAAAAAGGAACTTATCAGGCTCCTGCCTCGTGGTTGGAGCCAGACGATTCAATTGGCTTGCAGCTAGATCTGGACCCGGGTGACGCGCAGGCGCTTGGGCGCGTCGATGGTATCCGCACACTGGCAGAGGGCATCGACAAGAAGCCGGATGTTGCGCGGTGTTTAGGACGGTTATGGCATCTTGGATTGCTGGATATTCAGCCAGTGCCCCGCTGAAAACTTGGTATAGTTTTGTTAGATTTTGGGCTGTGAAGTGGACAAGAATTCCGGTCGTCAGCGCTTTTGTCTCGCCCCATTTGCTCGTTTAAGCCAGCTTACGTTCGAAGGCGACCGTTTTTGCCTTTCCATAACAACAGCCAAGCATTCCACCGGTCGTGGGGATTTTTACCACCGCAGCGAAGTGTGTGATCATTGAAAAGATTGAAATGCCCCCAACCCGAACTGATCAATGCTCTGAGGTCAATTGGCAATCCCATTTGTCTTGATGCCGCCGACTGGGTTAAAAAAATGGCGGGATCTTCAAGGGCGGGTGACCTGCATCTTCGACTTACTGGCTTTAACCAAACAGATGCGCGGATATTGGCGCGTGGGATGCAAGATGCCTTCGCTGGCAATGCGCTTGTTTAAGGTTATCCAGCGCAAGCTATTACCCCGAATTAAGGGATTGTGGCGCAGCCATCTTAACCGTTGCGTTTCCACAACCCCTGACAGATTTGGGGCTGGTAGGGTGCTCCATAGGGGATTCAGGGGCCCTAACCATCTCGGACTGCACCAAACCTTAGGATGGCCTGTGTCGTGGGGAATACATTTTCACCCGCCATAAGATCACACTGCTTGGTCTCGATAAGAAAATTCCAGCAAGTGGCAAACTGTTGCGCCCCGCGATAGGTGTTTGCGCCACCATCGAAAGTCAGCTTCGCTTTGCAAGCAGGTTGGCCATCAATCGGAACGCACCGGGTACCAGTTTTTCCAACTGATGGTGCAAGATCAAAGCGCAATGTGTGTGCCGGCCCATCCCGATGTTTGCGGTCACCAAAGCCCCTTGGTGCGGATCTTCATTTGGGTCGGACATTTCCAAGACGGGTGTATAGGCTTTGTCCCAGGACTTTGCGAAATATAGCCCGCGTTCCTTGTGCCAGCCCTGCCAGTCTGCATGGGTTATTTTGTTTGGCGATGTCAAAATGGGGTGATCCACCAGATGTGTGACCAGCGCATTTTGATCTGTCACACGCCATCGCAGCGACGGCTGTCCGATCTCCAGCCTTTTGGGGGCCGTGGTGGTTGAGTTCCAATTGTCCCAAGGCCGGTGGTATAGGGTGAGCAGGGTGCCTCCAGCGGCCACCCATTTGTGGATACGCGGCATTTGCTCTGCGAGCCCCTTATGGAATTTCATCGCGAAAATACCGATAACGAGGCTGTCAAATTCGGCCAGCCGGGCGTCGGATTGCAAATCCTCCGATGTCAGTGGCTCGACATCCATGCCAATACGCTCCAGCCAGTGATCGACGCGATCATTTCCACCGCCGATATACCCCACTTTGACGTTCGGAAGCGCCGCATCAAGGACCGCGACGTTCACGCTGGCTGGCTGCGCCAAAGCGCGTGGATCTATGTGGCTATAATTAACGCGGCGCACTGTTTGCGCTGGCTGATTGTTGAGCAGGAGTTTGGCTGTTCTAGTCCCAACTGCGCTGTCACGGGGAAGCGACACCAAGAATCCGGTTTCCGTATCCGTGGCGGCCCATTCATCGGGCAGTTCAAGGGCTGGCCGGGCGTCATTGGGGGCCATGTGTTTCACATTCACCTGAATTGTGCGCCGCTCCGATCCGAGGTTGATAACCTCGGCTAGGGGCAACAGTTCAGCCACACAATCGGGTAAAACCAGTGGCGGAATATCGAAGGCGATGCGCGTTTCGCTGACCGTTCCATGTGTTTCCAGTTTTAGGATCAGGCACGGATCTTGAGGTTGATGCGGAAGGTAAACAGACGGGTAGGGATCTGATAGATCCGCATTCTTCAGCGCAACACCATCTGATGTTTGTGACCAGTTTTTAGGTAAAGAGAGTCTTGTTTCAGCCTTAGTTTCCAAACCTTTGCGCTGGTCGATGTCGACTTGGGCTGCGTCGGTTGGCAGTAAGGCATCCTTGCTAAGAGAGACGTGAACCCGGGCACCTGTGGCAATGCGAATAACCAGTGCCAATTGTTCCTGTTTTCGGGCGATTTTGTGCGCATGCTCTGGCGCAACTTGTCCTTGTTCCAGCGCCGTCAAAGCGGCTGAAGCCGATTTTAAGACGGCCGCAAAGTCGGGAAAGGCTGCGCGGGCGGCATCAATATAATCTTGTGCATCCCCAAACCCCAAGGCGCGCAGATCATAGGGAAGACCTGCAAAAACCGTGTCATCGGGGCCAGCTACATTTGACTGGGCCAAATGAAGCGGCCAGTTCCGTTCGGCCCCTGCTGGAACCCATTTTCCCATTGCTTGGGTTAGGTGAAATGCGCGGCTTTGTTGGCCGATTTGTTCATAAGACCAGCCGGTGACTGGGTCGGTTCCGTCTGCAAACACTGTCAATGTCGCTGGCGGTGGCGGCAAATCATCGTCATAGGCCTGCCCCGCGCCGGACCACGCTGGCTGATACAGCTTTTTCACCTGCCAAACCGGCAAATCGCTACCGGAATAGTCAGGATCAGCGGCCAAATCCATCACGAGATGCGCGGCTTCGGTCATGGCTCGGTGGTGGCCATGTTGGCCCGGTATATCCAGAAATGTCGGGCAAATTATATCGGGGCGTTCCGTCCGCAAGATGTCGACAAACCGCGCCAGTGTCCGGTCTCGTCCCCAGTTCCCCATCGTTTCGACGCCTGACTTCGAAAACCCGAAATCGAAAATTGTGTCGTTTTGTGAGGTTGATAGCCAATACATGCGCAGACTTAAAATATCGCAGGCGCGCTCCATCTCGGCTGTGCGTAGAACACCTAAAAGTTCGGAGACTTCGGTGCCGATATCGTTTTGGCCCCCTTCGCCGCGGGTGGAGCAGGCATAGCTGATGTCGATCCCATCGCGCAACGCCATTGCGGCCAACATCGCTGATGTTTCATCATCGGGATGCGCGCCGGTGTTCATAAAGGACACCACAGTTTGCAGCGGAGCCAAAGCGCGCCACAACTCGGTAATGCGCGGCTTTAAACGGTCTTTGGCAATGCGGGATTGGCTGGTGAGGGGCATCTGATGTCCTTGATTACAAAGAGGCGGCTTGCGGTGTGAAGGCCCGGTTCAAGATGAGCGAGGCGGCCCCTAAGGTCGCAGTCATCCGTCCGCAGGTTCCGCATTGCAGACGTGCAATTGGGTTGTCAGTCCGGTTCGAGACGGACAGATCGGGCAGGTGTGTTTGGGCAATCAAATGGCTCAGCACGGCGTCAGGCATGGCTCCGCCCAAGATGATTGTTTGAGGGTCAAACAGGTTTTCTATCAAACCGGTAGCTTGCGACAAAGCGGAGGCAGCAGCCTCTAGCCAATTCCAGAAGCGAGGGTCTTTTTGCGTAAACAACGCACTAATCGCGTCGATATCGAGCGGTTGCTGTGCGCGCATAAAGGTCTGGATCGACACACGGCTTAGCTGTTGTTCCAGCGGGGCAGGGCCACCGGCGGTCATGATTTGAACATGCCCTATTTCACCAGCATTGCCAAAGGCACCGGCCACCAGTTGCCCTTGATTGACCAGTCCCAAACCCAAACCTGCCCCAAAGTAGAGGTATGCGAAATTACTGAGCCCGTGGGCGATCCGTTCCGACATTGCGGCGGCATTGGCGTCATTGCTAAGCTCAACCGGCAGTCCCAGCGCGTCTTCAAACAAAGTCCGCGCATCAATGCTTTGCCATCCTGCAAGATCGGATCCCAAGCCCGACAATCCGGTTTGCCCAAAGGGTCCGGGTATAACGATGCCAGCCCCCATCAGGCGTTCCGCGTTGATACCTGTCTTTTGCACCATTTCATCGCGTAATTTGATGACTTTTGCCACCAGCTTGTCAGGTTTGTTGTTCTTTATCGCGCGTCTGCGGGTGGCGATGGTATTGCCATGTAAATCGACCAGTGCCGCAAAAATCGCATCGGGGCGAATTTCCACACCCAGCGCGTAACCTCCTTCAGCGTTCACACTGTATTGAACCGCCGGAAGGCCCCGACCGCCGGACCGTGTGCCAGCCTCAAGCAACAACCCGTCTTCCTCAAGTTCGGCAATGATATTGCTCACAGCTTGGGTAGAGAGCCCCAAGGATCGTGCAATTTCAGCGCGTCCCATTTGTCCGGCAGATTGTATGCGCCCCAGAACCGCTTGCCGGTTCGAGGAGCGCGATCGCACAGCATTGCTGCCGGAATGAGAGGGGAGGATGTTCATATCCATCGATTAACTCAAGTAACTTGATAATTCAATACACTTGAGTTAATGATGGTGCATCATTTGAGGCGCGGCCCAACGCACGGCATCGCGCAATCTGCGAATCAAACGGGAGAAATATTATGAAATCGACACTTCGAACCTTGGCGTTTACCGGCCTCACCGGTGTGGCGGCTTTGTTTTCAAGCGCAGCTCATGCCGTGGAAATCGAATACTGGCAGTATTTCTTTGATGCGCGCGTTTCTGCGATGGAGCAGTTGATCGAAGGATTTCAGGCCGAAAACCCCGACATCACTGTCAAAATGACTCACTTTCCATATGCTGATTATCGCACCAAGGTTGCCGCGGCCATTCCAGCAGGCGAGGGGCCTGATGTTGTACAATTGTTCTACGGTTGGCTGAATGACTACAAAGAGGCTCAACTGATTCAGCCGTTGCCTGCCGCTGATTTTCCAGTCTCCGAGATCGATGAATCGTTCTTTCCGATGGTGCAGGCCATGAAAGAGGGCGACAACTATTGGGCGCTGCCCACGGCTGTTCGCAGTTTGGCGCTGTTCTACAACAAGCGTTTGTTTGACGATGCCGGTATCGACGGCCCTCCGGCCACACTGGATGAGCTGGTAGAAACAGCCAAGAAACTGACAGCTGTCGACGGTGCCGGGAATATCACCCAAGTTGGCATAACAGCTGGAATGAACGCGCAAGATCACCATTGGTTCCGCGAAGTTCTGGTGCGCCAGATGGGCGGCGATCCGTATAGTGATGACTACAAGACAGTCAACTACAACACCGAGGCTGGCCAAAAAGCGCTCGACTTCTATGTGGGGCTCGCCAAGGAGCACAAAGTGACTGCATTCGGCTTTATGGATGAGCCGCAAGCTGCATTCAAGGCGGGCCGCGCCGGCATGCATATCGACGGATCATTCCGTATCGGATCGCTGGATAAAACCCGCGGGCTCAAATGGGGCGTCGCAGAATTGCCTGTTGGCCCTGATGGCACACAGTCGAATTACTCATCCTATTGGGTAAACGCGATTACATCCAAGGCCGAGGGCGAAAAATACGACGCATCAGTCAAGTTCATGAAGTACATCACCTCTGACGATGCGATGCAGGTTTGGCTTGATGTGGTTGGCGAACTGCCGGCAAAGCCGTCGGTGGGTCTGACAGAAGCCAATGCCAATGATGAGGTATTTGGCCCCTTCATTCGCGGGTTGGCTTATGCCCACACAACCAAATTCGTCAACGAATCCGGCCAGCGTCAGGCGCTCATGGATATGGTGTCGCGTATGGATATCGAAGGACAATCAGCCGCTGATGCCATCGCCATCGCAGCTGAAGAAGAGCAAAAGATCCTCGACGATTACTACAAGTAATCGACCTATCAGCTCGGCTTTGATTTTCCTCCCTCCCGGATCAAAGCCGGGCTGCATTTCTACCGCTTTTGAAAGCTCGCAATGACTCTGTATCGAAACCTCACTATCAAGCAAAAACAGATTGTCTGGGCTTGGAGCTTTCTCGCACTGCCGGTCCTGTTTTATGGGGTGATCCGCTTTTATCCGACTGGCACGGCTTTTGTGATCTCGTTTCAAGAATGGAACTTGCTGGGATCGCGCACATGGACGGGTTTTGACAACTACGTCACACTTTGGAACGATCCGGTGTTCTGGAAGGTCTTCAAAAACACCTTTGCCTATCTACTGATTGGCACGCCGGTGTCGCTGGTTCTAAGCTTTGTCATCGCATACCACCTCGATAAGTTGCGTTTCATGCACAACTTTTTGCGGATGCTGTATTTTTTACCTTTCATGACATCTGCGGTTGCAATGGCCTGGGTTTGGCGCTGGTTCTACCAAGGTGTCCCCATTGGGCTTTTCAACAATATCCTTGCAGGTTTTGGGATTCCGCAAATCGAGTTTCTGAACTCAACCACCAATGCCTTGCCAGCAGTTCTGGCTCCGGCGATCTGGGCAGGTCTTGGGTTCCAGGTGATTATCTTTATGGCGGGGCTACGCGCCATTCCAGTCAGTTTTTACGAGGCCGCAAAGATCGACGGTGTCGGCTGGTGGACTGTGCTGACGCAAATCACGCTGCCGCTGCTAAAGCCTACGATGGTATTTATCGTTGTCTTCTCATCCATCGGGTTCCTGCGGATCTTTGATCATGTGTTCAACATGACCACTAATAACCCCGGCGGTCCGCTGAATTCTACAAAGCCATTGGTTCTGATGATTTATGACACTGCCTTTAATGGTTTCAATATGGGTTATGCGGCAGCGCAAACCGTGGTGCTGTTTACCATCCTTTTGATTGTGTCGCTGGTCCAGCTTCGCCTGCTGCGGAGCGAATGACATGACGGCTACCGAAATTCGTCCGACAACTGCCGCAGCGCTTGAGACCAAAGCACCGCCCAAGCCGCGTAACATGGGCCAGATCATCCGTTGGTTGCTGTTGTTTTTAGGCGGTATCGCGATGGTTATGCCCATTGCCTATATGATATCGACGTCACTGAAATGGCCGCACGAGGTTTATAACGTCAACCTTATCCCGGATGAACCTACACTTGAAAACTACTTGTATGTCCTTGAAGATGGACGGTTCTACAAGTGGTTCATCAACTCGATCATCATCGCGACGCTTACAACAATATCGAACCTGCTGTTTGACAGCCTCGTTGGCTACACGCTGTGCAAATTCAAATTTCCGGGCCGGCAGATTGTCTTTATTGCGATATTGTCGACCTTGATGATCCCGACGGAAATGCTGGTGATCCCGTGGTATTTGATGTCGCAATCCTTTGGATGGCTGGACAGCTATTGGGGAATTATGTTCCCCGGTTTGATGACCGCCTTTGGCACCTTTTTGATGAAACAATTCTTTGAAAGTGTTCCGGATGATTTCATCGAAGCTGCACGGATAGACGGTTTGAACGAATTACAAATCTGGTGGACCGTCGCCATGCCTTTGGTCAAACCGGCGCTGGCCGCGCTGGCGATCTTTGTGTTTCTTGGAAACTGGACTGCCTTTTTGTGGCCGCTCATCGTGACCAATTCGGTTGAGATGTACACGATCCCAGTGGGCCTTTCCGGCTTTGGTGATGAGGCCGATGTGGCATGGGAATTGATTATGACAGGTGCTGCAATTTCAACGATCCCGACGCTTGTGGTGTTCCTGATCTTCCAACGCTTCATTATTCGCGGCGTTGTTATGGCGGGGTTAAAGGGATGATTGACACCAGCGTCTTCCCCGATCCGACCTACAAGAAAACGGTTCTTGCGCCGCTTTTCGAAGGGGTGAAAACCCACTACGCCTTGCATATGGCGACGATCAACCGCGCCCATTTGGTGATGTTATCCGAAACCGAAATTCTGACGCCGGATCAAGCCTCGAAAATTGCACAAGGCTTGGTCGAGATAGAAGACGAAACGGATATCGCGGCGCTGGAGTACACTGGGGAGTATGAGGACTACTTTTTTGTGGTTGAGGCCGCTTTGCGTGACAAGCTGGGCGATCTTGGTGGCATGTTGCACACGGCGCGATCGCGCAACGATATGGATCACACATTGTTCAAGCTGGCCCTGCGCAGCCGAACCGCCGCAATGCTTGAACAGCTTGCCACCTTAACCGCAGCGCTTATCACCAAAGCAGAGGTCGAGGCTGAAACCTTGATCGTGGCCTATACCCATGGCCAACCCGCACAACCCACGACATTTGGTCATTATCTGGCTGCTATGATCGAAGTGTTGATCCGTGACATGGAACGATTGAACGCAGCTGCCGACGGATTGGAGCATTGCCCGATGGGCGCGGCTGCAATCACAACATCCGGATTTCCGATTGATCGTCACCGCATGGCGGATCTGCTGGGTTTTGACGGCCCATTGACCAATTCCTATGGCTGCATAGCGTCTGTCGATTATGTCACTGGCCTGTATTCGGCAATGAAACTGGTGTTCTTGCATCTGGGCCGGGTCATTCAGGACATGGGCGTTTGGTCCAGTTTCGAAGTGGGGCAACTATACGTGCCAAACGCGCTGGTACAGATCAGTTCGATCATGCCGCAAAAGCGCAACCCTGTGCCGATCGAACACTTGCGGCATCTGTCTTCGGTTACGGTTGGACGCTGTGATACGATTGTGAATACCATGCACAATACACCCTTCACTGATATGAACGACAGCGAGGGTGAAGTGCAACAAGCCGGCTATGCTGCGTTTGCGTCGGGCGGACGGGTGTTGGATTTGCTAACCGCGTTTATCCCAGCATGTTCGATCAACGCGGCCAACGTCAAACGCACGACCGACGCGGCCTGTATTACCATCACCGAACTTGCCGACACATTGGTGCGCAGCGAAGGGCTGTCCTTTCGCCAAGCTCACGAAGTGTCGGCTGCGACAGCGCGCGCTGTAATTGCGGCTGGCAAGCCGCTTGGCGGCGGTTATGCAGATTGCGCCAAAGCGTTTAGGGCCGAAGTTGCGCGCGATCTGACGATCACCGAAACACAATACGCCACCGCGACATCTGCTGAAAACTTTGTCGCTGTGCGTGACCGATTTGGTGGCCCTGCACCAGCGGCCTTGTCTGCTGCACTTACATCCTATTTGGACACGTTAAATGGCCTGTCCGTAGCCTTTGCATCCCGGAAACAGCGCCAGTCAGAGGCCGCAGAACGCCTTGATGTGGCTTTCACGTCTCTTTTGGAGTCTTAACGCCAATGGCCAATCTTACCCTGCGAAATTTGACAAAATCCTACGGCTCCACGCAGGTCCTTCATGGTATCAATCTGGAAGTCGGGGACGGTGAGTTTGTCGTCTTTGTCGGCCCTTCGGGCTGCGGAAAATCCACAACCTTGCGTATGATCGCAGGTCTTGAAGAGGTCACATCGGGTGAGGTCCTGATCGGTGATCGCGTCGTGAACAACCTGGAGCCAAAAGAGCGTGACATTGCGATGGTGTTCCAAAATTACGCGATTTATCCGCATATGTCCGTTAAGAAGAACATCGCCTTTGGCCTGCGATCCTCAAGCTTGTCAAAGCCGGATAAAGAAAAGCGCATCCAAGAGGTAGCAGAGATCCTGAGCATGGTTCCGCTCTTGGACCGCAAGCCAAATGCATTATCCGGGGGGCAACGCCAAAGGGTTGCGATCGGCCGCGCAATGGTTCGTGATCCGGCGGTGTTTTTGTTCGATGAACCCTTGTCAAATCTCGACGCCCAGCTGCGAACCCAAATGCGTCTTGAGATCAAGAAGTTGCATCAGCGGGTCGGCAATACCATTGTTTTTGTGACGCATGATCAGGTCGAAGCCATGACGATGGCCGACAGGATAGTCATTATGAAGGATGGTCACATCCAGCAGGTGGGCACACCCGCAGAAGTGTATCATATGCCAGAAAATGCCTTTGTGGCCCAGTTTATCGGTGCCCCGTCAATGAATATGCTAAGTGGCACATTGACCGTCGATGGCGTTGCATTGGATGCCGGCACCCGGTTCCAAACGTCCCAGACCAGCGGAACACCCCAAGACGTTATGGTTGGCGTGCGTCCCGATGATTTGACCCTTGAAGCAGGCAACCCCGTCGTGTCCGGGATCGTCACAGTGCGCGAACCGCTTGGCCATGAAACCTTGATCTATGTTGATACCCCGTCCGGCGAAATTATCGCCAAAGCTTCCGGCAAAACGCCACCTGAAGTCGGCGCGCATGTGACATTGTCGGCGGATCTTGAAAACCTGCACGTCTTTGATGCCGAAACTGGCTTGGCGCTACGGTGAACGATCCATCGGCATCAAACACGATTTTATGCGCCGGTCGGCTCTATTGCGATTTGGTCTTCACTGGTGTGCCCCACTTACCCGTCATGGGAACGGAGGTGTTTTCCGAAGGGCTATCGCTGCATGCTGGAGGCGGTGCCTTCATAACCTCGGCGGCATTTAGTGTGCTGGGATGGCAAACGGTGCTTTTGACGACTTTGCCTGCCACGCCGTTTGATAGCGTGGTTTGTAGAGATATCGAAAAGTTTGGCGTTGAGACACAGTTTTGTGCCAAAGCGAGTAGAGGTGCCACGCCACAAATTACTGTTGCCATCGCCGGACAAAATGATCGTGCATTCTTAAGCCACAAGACCGGCAAGGCCTTACCGGACATTCCCCTGAACATTGGGGCGTTTCGGCATCTTCATATCGGCGAATTGCGCAGTTTGGTGGAACATCCCGATTTGATACAAAAGGCACGCAGCGCCGGGGCAACCATTTCTGTCGATTGCGGTTGGGATGCCGATCTTCTGGATCGCGGGGCAGACATGGCCAGTCTATTGGCAGGGGTAGATGTGTTTTTACCCAATGAAACTGAATACACTCATTTGTGCAAGACAGGTCTCTTAGAGGGCTCATGTCCACTTACGGTGGTCAAATGCGGGTCTGCCGGGGCCAAAGCGTTTCAAAGCGGTTCTTGGCTGAGTGGCAGCGCCGACGCGGTGACAGTGGTTGATGCGACGGGCGCAGGGGATGCATTTAACGGAGGGTTTTTATCCAGTTGGCTATCTGGAAAATCGCTGGCTGAATGCCTGTCCGAAGGAAACAGGTGTGGCCGTTCCTCAGTTGAGCAGCCCGGCGGCACCGGCGGCTTACTCTCGATCGGAAACTGAATCTGTCCGCGGGCGCCAAGCTTGCACTTACGATAGTGGAATTGCGTGTGATCGACGTGACAAATGTTGCAACCAAGTCGAATTGTCTCTGTTTTTACCAAGTAGAACTGTCACGTTTTCGGAGTTAGAGCGTGGCTGGGCATGGCGAAGACCTCATATATCGCAGCGCTGAACAGCCATGCGGGGTGGTTACTCGGTCGAGTGTTGTTGAGCCGCCTCAGCCTTTTCTTTAACCTTGCGCGCGAGGATAGAGTTCCAGCCGTTGTTGCGTTTTCCAGTTGGCTGATGGCGCGTTTATTGTTTGCCAGCGCGCCGTTTTTTTGGCGGTGCTTTGCCTTGTTCAGCTTTGATGTGTTCCAAAACGGCGCTGAAATGTTTATTCGCGGTAGTCGCGGCATACGTTACGCGTTGGTCTTTGTCGAAGACAGTGAGCTACTCCCCATTTATTGGACAGGTTCTGGCGTAAATTAAGCTACTCTTCGCACCTGCTGATCGGGGTTGATTGGTTCAATTCTCTGCCAGCAGACCACGGCAGGTGGCTTGCCGCCAAGTGAGGAATGCGGGCGCTTGTGATTGTAGAACTCGATCCACTTCCCGACGCCTGCATTCGCCTCAGACTCAGTTTTCAAAGCATGCAGATAGACGCATTCATACTTCAGGGATCGCCATTTGGCTCATAGTGAAACGAGGACCGTGAGATCGACAGCAAGGCACATTGCTTGCCAACCGACAGGTCTGGCAGGCTCGGTTCAATCATCTTGCGCCTCACTTGCCGGTTCAGGGTTTGAGCTTTCTAGCCAGTTCGCTGACCGGTTCCTCGCCCTTCAGCGCTTCCAATGCGACCTTGGCCTTAAACTCAGGGTGATGTTTTTCCGTTTCGACATATCTCATCTCCTTCGTATTGAAGATCAGCAGACTACAAATCGCAGCTTACGGCAGTGTCGGAATTTCGGGGGGTAGCTCAGTCGCATCCCCTCCCAGAAACCTGTATTTCTCGACGAGCAAAACCCGCGCGCTCCCAATGCCGCACCGAAGCCACCGGCGACAACGGCGTAATAGTCACACTCGGGTTTTTGCATCAGGTCCGCCAGCCAAGCAATCGGCGCTCAAGCGTGCCAATAAGCGCACTGATCAAAACCCCCAACAGCGACAGGATCAAAACCCCAGCAAAAAGGCGTTCAAGATCATAAAGCGAGCCTGCCTCAAGGATGTAGGCCCCGATCCCATATTCCGCACCCAGCATTTCAGCCGCCACCAGCAAGATGATCGCAATCGCAAGGCTGATCCGCAGGCCCGACAAAATACCGGGCATGGCACCGGGCAGCACGATTTTGCGCACTATAGACCACCATGAGAGGCCAAAACTTTGACCCATACGGATCAGCGTGCGGTCCACATTATCAACCGCGCCATAGGTGGCCACGACGGTTGGCGTGAATGTGCCAAAAGCGATCAACGCGTACTTTGATCCCTCTCCGATTCCGAACCAGATCACGAACAGCGGCAGTAGTGCGATTTTCGGAATTGGAAAGATCGCAGCCACAAGCGGCACAAGGCCAGAGCGCACATAGGAAAACAGACCAATCATGATACCGACGGCGATCCCGATGCTAGCCCCGATGAGAGCGCCAACGAACAAGCGCGACAGGCTGGGGAGCAAGTGCTTGAACAGCAACCCACTGTCATAAAGCTGGCGGAATGTGTCGAGCACATCCGAAGGGCGCGGCAGCGACAGTGACGAAATCCAGCCTGCACGCGTACCCCATTCAACGAATAGGATGAGCGCGACAAAAACCAATACCCCCACCCAACGGCGTGATTGCGGCGCAAAGCCACCACCGCGAAACGCGACGGATTTTCCTGTATTATCCATTAAGCAACTCCGCATCGGCCGCCCGCGCTTCGTCGCGCATCAATTGCCATAGGTGTTTTTGTGCGCGGTCGAGATCGGCATCACCAAATTCGCGCTCGGCTAAAGGCTTATCAATGTCGACAACTTCACGGATTTGCCCCGGCCTGCGGGAAAGAACCACAACCTTGTGCCCCAAGCGCACGGCCTCGGCCAGATTGTGTGTGACGTAGACGGCAGTAAAGGGCTGACGGATCCACAGTTCAACCAGATCATCCATCAACAATTCGCGGGTCTGGCTGTCTAGCGCCGACAGCGGCTCGTCCATCAGCATGACTGCGGGGTTCACGGCTAAGGCGCGCGCGATGGCCACGCGTTGTTTCATACCACCTGACAGCTGTTTTGGCAGGGCCTTGGCAAAATCAGTCAGCTTGGTACGTGCGAGCACATCTTCAATGATGGTCCTGGCGGCAGCGCCTTTAATGCCATGGTCTTCCAACACCAGTGAGATGTTGCCCGACACAGAGCGCCACGGCAGCAGCGCAAAGTCTTGGAATATATAAGTGAGCGGGTTCAAGCACCCTTTCGGTGGTTCCCCCAGTTGCAAAACGCGCCCCCGTTTGGGTTGTTCCAACCCACCGATAAATCGCAAAAGAGTGGATTTTCCGCAGCCCGACGGGCCGACTATGCAAACGATTTGCCCGCTTGGAATCTCCAGTGAAATGTCACGCATGACTTCAAAAGTGTCATAGGAGTGGCTAATGCCTTCCAGTCGAATGTCCATGGGGATCCCTTTGCAAAAAAGAGCGGGGCCAAAATTGCGCCGGCCCCGCCTTGTTCAATCAAGCGCCAATCATTTCCACATAAGACGTATCAACGAGCTGATCGATTGAGATGCCTGCATCTACAAGTCCTTCTGACTGGAACCAATCCAGCTGATCTTGGATCGAGGCAAGGTTCAACGCCGCGCCTTTATTAATGCGCATTGTCCCGTTGATGATCGATGGTGCTGCTTTTGCACGTTCGCGGTCTGTGTAAACATATTTGTGGATCAGATCGACCATCGCGTCCTGATCGGCGGTGCCGTCAATCATCGCGGCAGCATAATCGTCTGCGCCCTTAGAGAACCCGTTCAAGAAACTTTCGGTCTGGCCGCGCTCGTCTGCGGCGTTTTTGGCGGAAGTGAACACAGTCGTCACCTGATAATCCGGCAAATAATCCGCTACATTGCCGATGATATGGAGCGCGCCAGAGCCGGCCAAAGGCTTGGCGATATGCGGCACGATTGACCATCCGTCAACCTGACCAGATTTCATTGCACCAATGATCGCACCGACCTTTTGCAAGGGCACGAAGGACAGATCAATGCCTTCGGCCTGTGCCATTTTCGACCCCATGTAGTGAAAGGACGATCCGGCTTGCGTCACCGCATAACGTTTTCCATCAAGTGCTGCGCAAGACGTCACACCCGCTTGGAATGCCGCGTCGGAGGCAAGGTATTTTTGGCCGTCAATGCCGTCTTCTTCGCTAAGCGCACCACCGATGACTTTGATCGCACCTTTTTCGGCCAAGTTGATCAGGCCACCCGAGACAGCCGTGACCGCGTAGTCCACGTCGCCGGATGCGATGGCAACAGCCATGGGGGTGGCGGCTTGGAAGAATTCAAATTCGACGTTCAAACCGGCTTCGGCGAAATAACCGCGCTCTAGTGCGATGAAGCTTGCGGAATGCGATGTGAACCGAAGCGCGCCTACTTTGATCGTTTTGTTTTGTGCATAAGCCGGGGCTGCAAGGCCTGCTGCGGCCACGGTGCCCCCCATGAGGGCCAGTGCCCTGCGGCGATTTAGATGTGTCATAATATCCTCCCGATATGACAGTTTTCTGTATTTATTGTCGAAGCTCTGCTGCGACGTCTTCTTGTAATAGTGTCAATGCATCCTCTGCCCGGCGCGCCAGAACCGCTGCAAGCAGCCCATTTTGACGCCTTTGTCTCGCCGCCCAATCCAAGCGGCCCTCCCGCATTTGCCCCAACCGAAAGCGCCGGCTTTGATCAAAGAACTTGCGTTGCAAATCAATCAGACGCGGGCTGTCGCAGGCGTCGATCAAGGCGTAGGAAAACGCGCGGCAGGCTTCGTCCCACTCTAGCGCGACCAGATCATCAGGGTTTGTTTCCGCCGCAGCTTCAGTCTTCTGCAAGGTGTGATGCGCGGCCATGACACGGCCCTCCCACGCGATGTCGCCCAGCTTAATCGCGCGTGACAAGGCTAGCTTTTCGACCTCACAGCGGACCATCGCGATATCGCGCACGTCGTCTTCGGTGGCCGAGGTGACGCGGAACCCACGTTGCGCTGTGGCCTCGACCAATCCTTCGGTCGACAAGATACGCAGCGTCTCGCGCATTGAATGGTTAGAGCCACCATAACGGGTTCGTAGCTCGTTCAACTTCAGTTTTTGGTCCGGCAGCAAAGTCCCAAACGCAATATCACGGCGCAGCGAAGAGGCGAGCAGCTCAACAATTGTACTGTCATCCGAAGGTTTTCTAGAGAACATGTTTTTTACACCGCAAAAACAAAAACGTTGGATATTTTTAGATACACACCCTCATTTAAGTCAACCCGCATGTTTCAAACAGGGGCGTGAACCTCCCCCAAAGAAGTGGTCCGTGCCTATAGTTAGGAAATCGGAGGACCATAGCCCTTCAGGCTCAGGCGGTGCTGTTTGCGGATATGCGCCAGGATCACCATATCGTTGCGTCGCCTGCGGCTCATCGGACGGATTCGCCACGCACGAAATCCCCGCGATGTGACCTGCATAACTCGGCACAGAACTGAACCGCCCATTCTTCTTTCCAGGCATCGATAAAGGCGAACTTCACCGACTTTGGCCTGCAAAGAACATTGTAACCTTCCTAAGAAACAGCCAGTTCTCCTTGATCGGGCACTTTCGTCAAAACGAAGCCAAATGCCTTTGCGCGGCGCTGTAGACACCCGAGAACACGGCAGCGGTACCGTTCCTCAAATTGGGATGCACCGGGACCCTTAGTGGATTTGGAACCTTTGTGCAGATGAGCCCCATATTGGTCCGTTTGATTGAAATCATACCTCAAAAGCTGAGAACGCCCTAAAATAAGGGGGTTTCAAGGCGCAAGCTTGGGCTTTTGATGTGCAACGGTCAGGCCGGTTTCGCGCCGCTCACTTTTTAAAGGTGTTTTGATGGCGAATTTTGACCGAATTCCTCCAAAGATTTCAAGCATTCTTGGCCCCTTGGTTTTGCTCCTTGCTATGGCTGCCGCGCCGCTTGCGATGGCAGAGCCGCGCCATGTGCGGTGGGCGCCCGACTTCGGGTTGGAAGACCAGATGGAGGCGCTGAAGCAAAAGGGGCATTATTGTCTGCCACCGCCCTATGCGCTGAATTTCGACCCTTACGTCGTGAAATTGGCGGAGTCGTTGTATGACAATTGCGTCGTTGGCAACGCTAACGAGGAACAGGTCAAGAAATACGCGGTTCTTGCGGCTGTTTCGATGTCGCCGGCGGCGGTCTATAGTGTGCCCTATACTGTGTCTGAACTGAAAACGGACGCGTTGAAATGCGTTCTCAAATCCTTTGTTGGGGTTTCGGCGATGAACAGCACCCAGCAGGCCGCCTATAAATCCGACATTGACGATATGAGCACGCTCAATGACTGGCGCAAGTTTTACAATGGCGCTGCCGGGATATCCAAAACATCGGGGCAGGCGCTGGAGGCGGCGCTGACGCAAACGACCCTTGCCGCCAATGACCGCTTTCAAGATACCGATATGTTCAGCCGGGCCTATGCCACCGTTGCCGGCGGGCGAACCTTGCGGTTTCTCAAGGAGTTGTGGTGGGAAGAATGGGTTGTGGCGCTGGATGAATATGATTTCAACATCGACCAATGCCGGTTTGAAGATGCCCGCCTTGCGGTACAGCGCGCCGAAGACACCGCCGATGCGGATTGTCAGGCGCTTGGCCATACATACCGCGCGCTGGAAGCCAAATTGGTGTCGGATATTGTGCGCACCTACAACACCCTGGATCGGGATCTGATCGGGGATTCACCCAACACAATCACCATCGTCAACGACCTGAGCAGACAAAAACGCGCGCTTGAGCAGGCAGGGGAGGCGCTGAGATCCTATGTGCAGGTATTTGCCGAGATCAAAAAGAAACGCGATGTCGATCTGACCGACCATATCAAGGCCTTTGAAAAGGCCCGCCTGGCCTATGAAGCGATGTATCGCGATGCGCTGGACGGGCTAGACACGCCGCAGGCCTGCCGGTCGTTCACGGATTTGGAAACGGGGATCAAGCAGACTTTGGCCGATCTGAACAAAGACAGCCACAGTTGCCGCGAAGCCTTGTTCGGCGGGTATGACGGGTCGCTTAGATTGTCGTCGAACACGCTGCGCAATGCGCTGTTGCAGGTTGCGCGGTTACGCTCTTCGGATTGGTGGGTCAAAATGGATCAAATCTGGAACGCCCAGCACACCTGCGACATGGAAACCGCTCTGGATTTGCGCGGCCAGCTTTTGGCCGAAGTCACCAGCAACCCGATTTATCGGGTGGCGGACGGGGCCTGTATCAAGCAAGACCAGCCCGCTTTGATGGCGAAACTGAATGCCGTCGCCGCGCCGGACCATTGCGACGAAGCGCCCTATGTCAAAGTGATCCCGCATGAGATCATCGGCCAGTCGGTTGAGGGCGCGCGCAAGTTATTGAAAGGGAACGACGATTTCTTTGTTGTGCCCAATGCCCAAGACGGCGAAGCGGCCCAAGACCGGCAGGACATCGGCAAGGTGCAATCGTCCCGTCCGGCCCCGGGTGTGGCGGCTGAAAGAGGCAGCACCGTGCAATTGTTTGTCGCCACCGGTTCGGCGGGATCGGACACAGTCTGTCCTGATAAGAACCCCGATCCAAGCGATGACTTTCACAAATTTGGGCAAAGCGGCCCCGACGATGGAACGTATGTGTTTTGCGACTATTTTGAGGACGGTCGGTTGAGTCGGCAAACCCCCTTTGTTGATAACCTGCGGCACGGACCATTTCTGAACTATGACATTCAACCCGCCTGTGATCGGTTTCTATATCTGCAAATTGCTTATGAAAAAAGTGAACCGCAGACCGCGTTGAGCCACAAATGTAGCTCAACAACAGGGGAACCCGGTTCAGGCACCGTCCATAGAAGTGTCGCAAACACCTATGTGAATGGCCGCGTTACCTTGCACACAGAGTTTTATCCAAACGACAAGAAACGCTATCGCCGGACGACTGATTTGGACGGAAACCTGATCCGGAGCGAATCTTGGAACCCTGATGGCAAGCCCACGGACTGCACCCAATACGACAAAGACGGCAACAAAACCCCCTGTTCGCAGTAAAGGGCCAGACTTTAGAGCCTTCGCCAGATGACGTCCTGCAACATTTCACGGTCCAGTGTCAGGTCGGCGGCGATCTTCTTTTATCGTGTGTTCTTATCTTCAAGCGCTTTCAGTCGACGCATCTCGTCGGCAGCAGGCCGCCATACTTTCGATGCCAATTGAAATACGTCTCCTGGCCGATACGCTCTCAGAAATCGTGAAGGGTCACAAACAAAGCGAGATCGACGATCTGCTACCGCGGAACTGAGTAGCCCCGCTTGAATGGACTTAATTGAAAGTGAGTGCATGGTTGGCCTTTGGTCCATCGGGATGATGGCCTCTGGCGCAGGTGGGCGGTAGCCCAGAGCACTGTGGGGTGGTTTGGTGTTGTCGGGTAAGCGTCCGGTGAGACTAACCCCGATAGTGCGTTTTCCACGGCAGCGGTTCATCGACACGGTTGATCTTGTAGTCAGGGATGCGGGCTAGGGTGTCCGACACCATTCAGGTTGGCGGTTTCGACCAGAGTGGAGGCGATGGCGGCTGCGCGACCACCGGTCAGTGATCCGGCAAACAAGTAATTCTTGCGCCCGATTGCGACGAACCACATTGCCCGTTCGGCGGTTTTGTTGTCCAATTCCAAGATGCCATGATCGAGGTAGGGCCGCAGCCTTGCCATGCGTGTCAGTGCATAGCGGATTGCCCCTGCTAGCGGCGATTTTCCAGATATACTGGGCAGTAGGGCGTGTCGCCAGACTTCCAGGTCATCGAAGATCGGCTTTGCTTTAGCAAGCCGAAGTTGGACACGGTGTTCGGGTCGTGATCCCCGCGCCTCCTTTATAAACGTGTGGCGCTGAGCAATGCGCTAAGTGGCTTCGTTGGCGATTGCGGAACCTTGGGCGCGGTGGATGTCGACGAACTTGCGCCATGCAGGCCACCTCGCGGATGTCACTGGAACGATAGAGGTCTTCGAACCCGGCATAGCCGTCAGCGTGCATCCAGCCTTGATATGTTGATAGATGATCCTTTGGGGGGAGGCGGTCTGGAGAGAACTGATACCAGCTGGCGTGCGGTTTTGTAGACCGATCCTTGGTCAGTTCACTTCGCTCTCCGCCATCCTGCAATTTTGGCCTCTGCCTCGCTGCAAAACCAGCGTTCCCCTTTATATTCGTTGATTTTTGTCCGGCTGTACCATTTTGTACCCGGTAGGTGGTAAATTCGGGTAGCCGGATGACAGTCCGCGTTTTCGGCGGCTGGGAGTATGAGGCCGACGATGCGCTGCGGCCGGACCTTGCCAAGACTGGCTATCTGGGCGGTGTGCCTATGGACGGTGATCTCAGAAACGCGCCCGAAGGCATGGCTCCTAAACTGATGATCCGTTCGCTGCGTGATCCTGACGGAGCGAACTTAGATCGTATCCAAGTAATCAAGGGCTGGATTGATGCAGACGGTCAAACGCAAGAGTTGGTCTTTGATGCCGTTTGCTCTGATGATTGGAAAATAGTCAAAGCACGCTGTGAAAATGCCGTCGGCAACACGGTTAGCATTGATGATGCCGAATACACCAACAGCATTGGCGGTTCACTTCTGATGGCGTTCTGGGAAGACCCCGACTTCGATCCATCCCAGCGTGCCTTCTACTGTGTTCGGGTTCTTGAGATTCCCACACCGCGCTGGACAACGTACGATGCAGCTTTCTACGACGTTGGTTTGCCTGAAGGAGTGAGGCCATCGCAGCAGGATATGATCGATATCCCGGACCTACGTTGACAGCGCCCCAATGCAGGCCGTCCAAGGATGGTCATTCTTCGAAGCTTGCCCTATTGACGGGCAGGCTTCCGGAGGTTTGAAATGCGCCTGACCAAAGTGAAACTGCGCCGGACGGGTGCCGATATTGCTGTGGAGTATCTTGAAGACGCTATTCTGACGCTCAAACCGTTGCCTGGCTCCAAAATCTCCGAAGCTGAAATCGCGGCGAAATGGGGATTGTCTCGACAGCCTGTCCACGAAGCATTCGTGCGGCTCGACAGTGCCGGAATGCTCAATATCCAGCCGCAAAAGGCCACAACAGTCCGTAAGTTTTCGTTGGTCGCTATTGCTACGTTGCGGTTTATTTGGCGGGCAATAGAAGTCGAAGTTTTGCATGACGCCATCAACCATTGAGATGGTTCAGTGCTGCCAGAATTCGAGGCCAATCTTGCAGCGCAACAAGAGGCGGTAAACGATCAGGACGTTGACCGGTTCCATGCGCTGGATTTCACGTTTCACCAATTATTATGCAGGTGTGCCCATGCGGATGCCGCCTTTGATATTATCGTCGAGCAAAAATCCCAAATGCCAGAATCTGCGTTCTAAACCTTTCTGACCACGCAGCCATGACAGACGTGGTGCGCGACCATAAGAACCTTGTCGCTTTGGGCGCTAAGTCTCTGACTTAAAGTTCCTAACTCTCCTGAACACGTTCTTTGCACCTGCCGGTTTTCCAGTCGTATTGTTTTTGATTACTTGTCTAGTGCAGCAAGAATACGTGCATCTCTTTCGTAGGGGTCCTCACGAAAATGCACGGCCCCTTCTTCGACCCATGCGGTCCAATATGTGAGCAAAACAGGCATGGGTGCAGGAAGCTCGACGCGTGTCGTTTTTCCGCTATCAAGAATGGATTGCATCTTTTGACGGTTCCAGTCCGGCACGCCTTCCATAAGCAGGCTCGCGAATTCGAATGGATACTCCAACCGGACACACCCTGAACTTAGGTTGCGTTCGTTTCTGTCGAAAAGGCTGCGATCATTCGTGTCATGCAAATACACTGCATATTTGTTGGGAAACATGAATTTGACCAATCCCAGCGCATTGTTCGGCCCGGGTTTCTGAACGAGAGTAACCCCAGGGTTTTTAGCCCCCCAGTTCACAGAGCTGGCTGAAATAGTTTGGCCGTCCTTGTTACGTACATAGTAATTGTTTCGCGCAAGATAGCCCGGGTCCTTGCGGATACGAGAAAGCTTGTCCTTGCGGAAAATCGAGGCGGGGACGGTCCAGGTAGGGTTGAATTCCATGTATTTTATTTCATCGCGAAAGACCGGAGTTTTCCGATAAGCGGAGCCAGTAATAGACCTCGTGGTCCAAACCGTCCCATCTTCCTTCGCTAGATAGGTGCGGTTGCCCGCAATATTCACCAATACAAACTCTTCGTTGACGTTGCGCATGAGCCACCGCCCTCGCTCAAGGCTCAAACGAAGTTTGTTGACGCGGTCGTCCGCCGGTTTATTGAGGGACGCGAAGGTCTTACCCCCTATGACTCCGTCTGCTTCGAGGCCGTGGCGCATCTGGAAACTCTTGACGCTTTCCACCAGCGCCTCATCGTAAATCCAGGCTGGATTGACCCCATCCTCCAAAGGAACGCTGATCTGGTTTGAGCTTGCATAGCCTTCTATCTCTAACCTTTGGCGCAGGTTTACGATGGCGGGATCAATCATCAGGGGTTTCAGAACCGTCTCGTCAGAAACCGTGGGCCAACCCCCGGCAGCTACAATGGACTTATATTTTTCCAATGCCTCAACCAGCTGGGTGTATTGTGCGTTTTTGATGTCGATGCGGTCGATCAAAGCGCTAAAACCGTCACCGGCCAGAAACTGATTGAGTACATATGCCGGATCTTGCTCGATGACGGGTTTCGAGAAATTCCAATCTTTGTCCAGCGCACTTGGGTCGACCTTTCCGAACACCAGATGATGGATAAGCTTTACAGCTGTATCGGTGGCAACCACGTCGAACACAGCTTGGTCCGAGGCGTCACCGGATTGCGCTTTTTCAAAAGATGCCCTCAGTTCGGATACGTTGAAGTCAGTCGCGGTGAACCCCTGCGCCGCCGCATTTTCCATTTCGGCAAATAGCTCTTCGGTTAGATCAGCGCGTGTCCAAGCTGGCTGGAATGCTCTTTCCTCGTAAAACCGTGGAACCAATATTTTGGCATCGAGGCTCTTGTGGTCTGGCAAAGAGACTTCCGTTTGTCCGTTTGCGTTCAGCAGCACAGAAATCTGGTCTGAAATCTGGTCTGCGGCGGCCCCTTGCGAAGCAGACATCATGATGAGCAATGACAGTGCCCCGGTTACTGCAGACCCAATATACCGCATGATATTTCACTCCGTTCGCTGTTTCGCATCTAGTATTTGGCTAGAAAGCTATCGCAATATATGGCGTTTTCAAGCCGATGTGTTGGTCAGGAATGTGGCGGCTCTCAAATTGAATGCGAGAAGCGCAGATCGCTGTGCGCCCCATTGGGCACTTCTTGACCACAAGATCTGAACACCTTCGCCAATTACAGCTTTTGGAGGCATGGCAAGGAGGGGTGTTGCCACGTTAACTGAGCGGGCTCAAAACAGTTCCAGTATAGTCGTTCAACTGACAGCGACCGCGTCATTCCAAGCATCAAATGCTTCGAGACAGTGGCATCGAATTGATAAGGCAGAGCAGCGGCTGGCTGGGACGGAGAAGCAATTTCTAATAGTGGAATGGATTGACACAAACCGCTGCAAACTTCCTGGTGAACGATACCCCTGCATTGCCCTTTTCCGCATTTGAAATGGCAAGTGACTGTTTTCTGCGCGGTTGTTGAGACCTTTGTGCGACCGATGTTCGACACCTGGAGCAATCTCCCGCTTGGCCGCGCCAAAGGATCGGAGCTTGTCGGTAATGAAGCGCTTTGGCGTTCTCCCTAGCTTCTTCATCAATCGGAACAGCAGACGTTTCGCTGCTTTCCTATCGCGCTTTCGTTGAAGAATTTCATCCAAAACAACGCCGTTCTGATCACCAGGGCACCACAGCCAGAATTTCCTGCTTTGGCTATTCACGACAACTTCGTCTAGATGCCAAATATCGCCAGGCAGAGGTTGTCGGCTGCGCATTCTGCGCGCGAAGGATGGGCCAAATTTCGCAACCCATCTGCGGATAGTCTCATACGAAACATCAATCCCTCGTTCCAGAAACATCTCTTCGACCTCGCGAAGGCTGAGGTTGAAACGGCAATACAGCCAAACAGCGTGTGTGATGATCTCTGGTGGAAATCGATGGCGCTTATTGCTGATTGAATGTGTGTTCATCCGAGATGCCTAAGAGCAAACGCGGTGCTCGGCAAATCTCGCCGGTTAATGTGACAATACCGGATTCACTGTTTGAAACTAGCGCTATAGCTCGAAGGCATGAGCAGTTGGACCCTTGCGAAATACAAGACTACGAACTAGTCATCTTGGACCTGTCGCGGTTTTGATGCCGCTCCTTTGATAGCATTTACTGCAGCAAAGGAGACGGGCTATCGGACTGAAACGGAGGGACGAATTGCGCCATGATGCGGTGCGTATTGCACTGACAAGCGGGCTAACGCGCAGGGAAGTAGCTGACGATCTGGGTGTCGGCATGTCGACGCTGCACAAATGGACCACAGCGCACAGAGACACAGATGTAGTGTCGAAAGAGGATTTGAGCCTCGCTCAAGAGAACGACCGGCTTCGACGCGAGAACCGGCTTCTTAAGGAGGGGTGGGAGATCCTAAAAGAGGCCACCCAGTTCTTTGCGGGCCTAAAGCAATCAGATTTAGGTTTGTAGAAGAACACCGGACCAACT
>NZ_QKMF01000032.1 GCF_003208435.1 Pelagimonas varians
AAGCCCCTAGGAATGCTGATATGCAGACATTTGTTCATCGAATGAACCAAAACTGCCCACATATCTCTTCAGATAGTCACAATGTCAAATAACGTCGGATCCTAAGACCCAAGGCAACACAAAACATCCGCGCAAGTTACCCAGCGCGCAACGCCTTGTTCTACCTTAATATTTCGTCCCAGCCCTTGGTTCGAAGCGTTGTGCTTGTCGCCGTGATGCAGTGTGCATCGTTCTGAGAAGTCGTTCTATAAGGATGTCTTTTGGGGGCCGCAAGCGCTTTTTTCGTGTTTTTTGCTCGTTGGTGTGTTTTTTTTCAAAACCCCGTCTTTTCGCCCTTTTAGTGTGCACGGCTTCTCTGATCAGTAAGCCCGGCAGCGCAGCCTGCACCGGTTTGGATTGACTAGAGATGCGCACTGCACCTCAAACCCTTGCTGCGGGAACACAAACGGCCCCCTGAACGCGTTCAGGGGGCCGTTTGGATCCGTCTTTGAACGAACCGGTAATCAGATCTCGGTCTGATTTATTCGATAATGATGCTCTCATCAAATTTGAAATCATCTGCTGTCAGCGTTGTTCCGGCCTGGTCCGCCAGCCAGATGAGCTGGTCAAGACCATCGAAGGACACTGCAAGATCATCGCCGTATATCGTTTGAGTGACGTCTGCCATCTCTCTCACGCCAAGCGCTTTGACGATCAGTAGATCTTCGCCACTTGTGAAGTCGGTGATAACGTCGATGGCAGACTCATCAGTCTTGAAGACAAAGGAATCGTTGCCGTCGCCGCCAACCAAAAAGTCACTGCCTTCACCGCCAATGAGCACGTCATTGCCAATGCCGCCTTTCAATAGGTCAGAGTCCGCCCCACCGTGCATCCGATCATCGCCTTCGCCGCCACTGAGACGGTCAACTCCGGTCCCACCGAAGAGCCTGTCAAGACCATTGCCGCCGAACAGGCTATCGTCGCCAGACATGCCGAACAAGAAGTCGTCGTTGTCTCCGCCATTCAGGACATCGTTGCCGTCTTCGCCAAACAGGGTATCGTTACCTGCGTCACCACGAAGGATGTCGTCATCAGTACCGCCGCGAACATCATCATTGCCATCACCGCCGTGAACTGTATCGTTATTGGCACCACCAACGACCAAATCATTATCGTCGCCACCAAAGACCCGATCATCGCCTTCACCACCACGCAGTTCATCGTCACCCTCTAGTCCGATTAGGGTATCGTTACCTTCAAGGCCACGGAATTTATTTTCGGTTCCATCGCCGATCAGCAGGTCAGGACCAACGGTGCCATTGATGCTGAGAAAGTCAAAATCAGATGCTGTGACGGAGGTCACACCATCTAAATATATAGTTGTTCCGCCTTCAACGAGTGTCGTGCCGGCTGCTGTGCTTGTCACCGAGTCAAACTCGCTGAAATAGGTCAAACCCAGATCTTGTACATTGAGGACGTCTTCGCCGCTTGCGAAATCAGTGATTGTTTCCAGAGTAGCTAGAGAAGAGATGAAAAAGACATCATCTCCAAGGCCACCAGTGTAGATGTTGGTACCGCCGTTGCCACGGAGCGTATCATTCCCAGCAAGTCCGACAAGGGTGTCGTCTTCACCGTTGCCCTTAATCAGGTCGTTAAAAGGTGTTGCTAGTCCAGATAGATCAGCCATGATCGGTCGTCCTCATAAAGTGTTAAACTAAAGTTAACATTATATTGGAAATAGGCTAAAATTAAAGTGGTATTTATCCAAAATAAGAGCAGAGTCTATATTGAGCAAGACTTTGTACAGACCTAAAACCCGATATACGGGAGTGGTCAATCTCATCTTCAACTAGTGCAATAGGTTGATCCTAATTTCGTAACGTCCGGGGGATAAAGTGTCTTTCTCATAGGCTTGTGGCGGTTTGATGGGGGCAAGGGTGAGAAATAGAAATCTATTCTGACCTGTGTGATTTTAGTGCTGGTGCGTGCCATCAAACTGGTCCTGAAAACGCGCCCTTGCAGGCTGTTTATCAACGGGAGGTTCCCAGCTTCTAGGATGATCAGGATTTGGCTGCTTTCTTATAAGAGGTTTTCTAACTCTTAAGGAGTTTGGGCATCGTTTTCGATGCTTTGGTCACTGATTTGGAGCTTTGAATGATGAAAAATTCAAAAGTTATCCACAGGAAGCGCACGCCTTTTTGTGTGTTAAGTATGTGTTAAGTATGTGTTACGGTTTTTTTTCACCTTGTAACCACATGATACTGAACGGAAATTTCATGCGGGGTGTGTGTGAAATATCGAAACTTTGTGTGTGAAATATCGAAACTTTGTGTGTGAAATATCGAAAGGCCTCGGGTTTTGTGTGTGAAATATCGAAGGCATTTGTGTGTGAAATATCGAAAGCACCTTGCCTGTGTGTGAAATATCGAAGTAAGGTGCGGTGTGTGTGAAATATCGAAAGATATGCCGCACAAAACAGACCTAATTTTGTCGCGAAAACCCTCAGGTAAACTCTGGAAAAGGAGGCCGTCATAAATGGATCCGCACGGCCACCGCCCGCCTCTTTTGCCTGTCCGCCACCCGACCCAGGATTTCTTTGTCTGCGATATCTTTGACGCGGCTCCCAAGGGCGATATGGCCTCGATGGAGCACCCGATTTTCTCATTGTCGACCAAACCGGATCGCCGGCAGCGTCGCTACGAGATGAAAGATCGCTTTGTCGAAATTACCCCGTCGGTTCTGGGGCTGGCGACAATTCATGACCGCGATATCCTGATTTACTGTATCAGCCAGCTGATTGCAGCCGCCAATGCTGGCGACGAGATCAGCTCCAAGGTGCGTTTCAAAGCCTATGACCTGCTGACGGCCACCAACCGCATGACCAATGGGCAGGGCTATGAGGGGCTTAAGTCTGCCCTTGAGCGGCTGCGCGGCACCACCATCAGCACCAACATCTCAACGGGCGGCGAAGAGCAGCTGGATGTCTTTGGCCTGATCGACCGCGCCAAGATTGTCCGCCAGACCCGCGATGGCCGCATGCAAGAGGTTGAGGTCGAACTGTCGGAATGGGTGTTCAACGCCATCCGCTCGAACGAAGTGCTGACCTTGCACCGTGATTACTTTCGCCTGCGCAAACCGCTGGAGCGGCGGATCTATGAGATCGCGCGCAAACATTGCGGCATGAAGGCTGAATGGCGCATCGGCCTTGCCTTGCTGCAAAAGAAATGCGGCTCCAATTCATCGCTGCGCGAATTCAAACGATTGGTGCAGGGCATTGTTGCTGCAGATCTGGAACATGACCACCTGCCTGACTATCAGCTGCGCCTTGAGGATGATCAGGTGGTGTTTAGCAATAAAGGTACGATGCTGCTGTCCAAAGACGTCGTGGATGTCGTGCCTACGCAGCGCCTACTGTCCCAGACCTTTGATGAGGCCAAGCTCGCGGCTCCAGGCTGGGATGTTTACTACCTTGAGCAAGAGTGGCGCTCTTGGATGTCTGACGGCGGGCTTGATGGCCCGCGCGATGCGGATAAAGCCTTTTTGGGGTTTTGCCACCGCTGGTATGAAAGGCGCGGGGCACCATAGGGCCAAACCTGTGCTGCCAAGACTGTGAAGAGGATGAGTTGTGAAAGTCGAGGATACCTTCCTGCCGGGTGTGAAATTTTTGACGCCGCAGCGGTTTGGGGATGCCCGAGGGTTTTTCAGCGAAAGCTGGAACCGCGCCCGTATGGCTGCGAGCGGGCTGGATCATGACTTTGTGCAAGACAATCATTCGGTCTCTGCCGCGACGGGCACCCTGCGCGGGCTGCACTACCAGTCCCCGCCGCATACGCAGGCCAAACTTGTGCGCTGCGGACGCGGCGCGTTGTTTGATGTTGTCGTCGATGTCCGGCTTGGGAGCCCGACTTATTTGAAATGGGTTGGCGTTGATCTGACGGCGGATAACGGCAAACAGCTTTTGATCCCTGCGGGGTGTCTGCATGGCTTTGTCACCCGTGTCGCGGACACCGAGATTGTCTATAAATGCACGGATTACTATGCGCCGGACTGTGATGGGGCCGTGCGCTGGGATGATCCGGATCTGGGCATTGATTGGGGGCTGAGCACCGCCCCGATCCTATCGGACAAGGATGCTCAGGCCCCGCGTCTGAGCGAGATCGACAACCCGTTCACCTATGAGGCCGCGCTATGAAGATCCTTGTGACGGGCGGTGCGGGGTTTATCGGGTCAGCCGTGGTGCGCCGCGCCATTGCCGATGGCCATGAGATCGTCAACCTCGATGTCCTGACCTATGCGGCCTGTCTGGGTAATGTTGCCAGCGTCGCGGGTGCACCCGGTTATGCCTTTGAGCAGGTCGATATTTGCGACCGCGCGGCCGTGGACCGGGTCTTTGCACAGCACCAGCCCGATGCGGTGATGCATCTGGCGGCAGAATCCCATGTCGATCGTTCCATCGACGGGCCGGGCACCTTCATCGAGACCAATATCACCGGCACCTACCAGCTTCTTGAAGCGGCGCGGGCGTATTGGATGACACAGGGCAGGCCTGCGGGCTTTCGCTTTCACCACATTTCCACCGATGAGGTGTTCGGATCGCTGGGTGCCAGCGGGCAGTTCACCGAAGATACGCCCTATGATCCGCGCAGCCCCTACTCTGCCTCCAAGGCCGCCAGCGACCATCTGGTGCGCGCCTGGGCCGAAACCTACGGGTTGCCGGTGCTGCTGACCAATTGTTCCAACAATTACGGCCCCTATCACTTTCCTGAAAAGCTGATCCCCGTGGTGATCCTGAACGCTTTGGCCGGCAAGCCGATCCCGATCTATGGCGACGGATCGAACGTGCGCGACTGGCTTTATGTCGAAGATCACGCCGAAGCGCTGCTGCTGGTTTTGCAACAGGGTCAGCTGGGCCGCAGCTATAATATCGGTGGCGAGAACGAGCGTTCGAATCTTGAGTTGGTGCAGTGCATCTGCGCCATCCTTGATCGCTTGCAGCCCAAGGACGCGGCCTATGCCGATCTGATTACCTTTGTCACAGACCGCCCCGGCCATGACGCACGCTATGCCATTGATCCGGCGCGCATCCGCGATGAGCTGGGCTGGCGGCCCTCGGTGACCGTCGAAGAAGGGCTTGAGAAAACCGTGGCGTGGTATCTTGAGAACCGTGCGTGGTGGCAGGCCCTGCAGGCCCGTGACGGGGTCGGAGAACGGTTGGGATCTGTGAAATCGGGGTAAGGTCAAGCGCTTCGAAGTCCGGCCTGCCGAGGGCAGAGATTTTCTGATTTAGAAGTGGATTGCCTTAGGGGGATTTTCGGCATCCGTGGGTGGAAACATAAGGGCAGACCCTAGCGGTGCTAACGCCTGTTACTGATTGGACGGCAACAATAGAGTGCTTTTTATTGTATATGTTGCCGCTCAACTCTTACTCTAAAGCCAAATGTTACCGTTCTTGGAGAATATCATGGCATATGTCGGATATCGTAGGGTCAGCACTGCAGAGCAGAACCTTGATCGTCAGGACTTGGGCCCGATCGACAAGATGTTCGAAGAGAAGATGTCCGGAAAGAGCGCCAAGGACCGCCCTGCGCTGCAAGCCATGCTAGACTACATCCGGGAGGGGGACATAGTTCAGGTCTATGCGATTGACCGCTTGGCCCGCGACCTGAGAGACCTTCAGGACATCATCCAGACAGTCAATGACAAGGGGGCTTCTATTGCCTTTCTGTCTGAGGGGCTGACCTTTTCCACAGACAAGACGGATGCCCTTGCCAAACTGCAACTACACATGATGGGGGCCTTCGCCGAGTTTGAAAGGAACATCATTCGCAAAAGACAGGCCGAGGGGATCGCCAAGGCGAAGAAGAAGGGTGTCTACAAAGGCAGAAAGCCGTCTATTGACCGGAGCAAGGTGCATGCGCTGAAGGCCGAGGGGCTGTCCACGTACAAAATTGCAGAGACGATGGGGATCAGCCGGATGTCCGTGCACCGGATTTTGAACGGTTGACCTGTTGCCGTTTGGGTGGCGGGGCATGGATTGTCCGCAATCTGTTTGAGGGGTATCTTCCCCTCGGGATGGGAAGGCCCTGCATCCGCTTTGTGTTAAGGAATATATTGTGATCCTTGTTTTTGGGAAGTCTGGCCAGTTGGCACAAGAATTACAGCACCAGGCGGATGTCTTGGCTCTGGGGCGTTCTGAGGCGGATCTGTTAAGGCCTGGCAGGGCACAGGCCGCCATCGCCCGCCATGCCCCATCTGTGGTGATCAATGCCGCCGCCTATACAGGCGTCGATCAAGCTGAAGAGGACGCGGTCGCAGCCCATCAAATCAACGCCGCAGCTCCCGAAGAAATGGCCCGCGCCTGCGCCGGTCTGGGCATCCCCTTTCTTCATGTTTCAACCGATTACGTCTTTGATGGCTCCGGCCAAGCCCCGTGGCGCGAGGATGACCCGGTTGCGCCCTTGGGGGTCTATGGCCGCACAAAACTGGCAGGCGAAGAGGCCGTGCGCGCGGCTGGCGGCAATTACGTGATTTTGCGCACCTCTTGGGTGTTCTCGTCCCATGGCGCGAATTTTGTGAAAACCATGCTGCGCCTGTCAGACACCCGCGATGCTTTGGGCGTGGTCTCTGACCAGATCGGCGGGCCTACTCCGGCGGCAGATATCGCCGCCACACTGCTCAAAATGGCGCAGCAGATGCAAGCAGGCGCTGTGGGCGGCACCTATCACTATGGCGGGCAACCCGCCGTCAGCTGGGCCGGTTTCGCCCGCGCGATCTTTGCGCAGGCGGGGCGCAATGTGATGGTCACGGATATTCCCAGTCGCGATTATCCGACACCGGCGCAGCGCCCGCTCAATTCCCGACTTGATTGTGCCAAACTGACGGCGGATTTCGGGATTAAACCGCCCAAGTGGGAGGCTGGATTGGCCCTCGTCCTGAAGGAGCTCAAGATATGACAGCGCGCAAGGGTATCATTCTGGCTGGCGGGTCCGGCACCCGGCTGTACCCGATCACCATGGGTGTGTCGAAACAGCTGCTGCCGATCTATGACAAGCCAATGATCTTTTATCCGCTGTCTGCCCTGATGCTGACCGGCATCCGCGAGATCTGCATCATCACCACACCGCAAGATCAAGACCAGTTCATTCGCACCCTTGGCGACGGCAGCCAGTGGGGCCTGTCGCTGACCTATCTGGTGCAACCGTCTCCGGACGGGCTGGCGCAGGCCTATCTGTTGGCCGAAGAGTTTCTGGACGGCGCGCCATCGGCTATGGTTCTGGGGGACAACATCTTTTTCGGGCACGGGTTGCCGGATAAACTGCACGCCGCCGATGCGCAGACCACCGGCGGCACGGTTTTTGGCTACCGCGTGGCCGACCCTGAGCGCTATGGCGTTGTGGGCTTTGCCGCCGATGGCACGGTGAACCAGATCATTGAGAAACCCGAGGTGCCACCGTCACCCTATGCGGTCACGGGTCTGTATTTCCTGGATGGCACTGCATCCGAGCGCGCCAGCCGTGTAAAACCGTCGTCGCGCGGCGAGCTTGAGATCACATCCTTGCTGGAAACGTACCTTGATGACGGGCTCTTGAACGTCCAACAAATGGGCCGTGGGTTTGCATGGCTCGATACGGGCACCCACGCGTCTTTGCTTGATGCGGGTAACTTTGTCCGCACCCTGTCCGATCGCCAAAGCCAGCAAGTCGGCTGCCCCGAAGAGATCGCCTTTGAAAACGGTTGGA
This sequence comes from Pelagimonas varians, assembly GCF_003208435.1. Taxonomy (GTDB): domain Bacteria; phylum Pseudomonadota; class Alphaproteobacteria; order Rhodobacterales; family Rhodobacteraceae; genus Pelagimonas; species Pelagimonas varians. The sequence continues at coordinate 7,719 of NZ_QKMF01000032.1, forward strand.
TCACCCGTGACCAGCTACGCGCCCGCGCCGAGCTGTTCAAAAAGACCAACTATGGGAAATACCTGCAAAGGTTGGTCGGATGACCCGCCACATGGCCCCTTTAGGCAAAGAACACCCGAACACGCCCCAAGGCTTTCCCCCTGTGCCATCTGCGTTTAAAGCAAAGGCATAGAGAAGAAGGATTGGTCTCATGGCGCGCATTTTCATCACCGGAACTGCCGGCTTTATCGGCTATCACCTCGCGCATTTGCTGCTGAGCGAAGGTCATACCGTACACGGCTATGACGGCATGACCGATTACTACGATGTCACCTTAAAGCAGCGCCGTCATGCGATGCTGGCACAAACCCCCACCTTTACGGCCACGGAAGCCATGCTTGAGGATCGCGCTGCCATTGACGGGGCCATTGATGGCTTTGAGCCCGAGATCATCGTGCATCTCGCAGGCCAAGCCGGTGTGCGCTACAGCCTTGATAATCCACGCGCTTATGTCGATGCCAATGTGGTGGGAACGTTCAACGTGATGGAGGGCGCGCGCCGCCACAAGGTGCAGCACTTGATGATGGCCTCGACCTCATCTGTCTACGGTGCCAACACCGATATGCCCTTTGCCGAGACCGACAAGGCTGACACGCCGATGACGATCTATGCCGCCACCAAAAAGGCGACCGAGGCTATGGGCCATTCCTATGCCCACCTCTACGACATGCCGACAACGATGTTCCGATTTTTCACGGTTTACGGCCCTTGGGGGCGCCCGGATATGGCACTGTTCAAATTTGTCAAAGCGACGCTCGAAGGCGATCCGATTGATGTCTACAACCATGGCGAAATGTTCCGCGACTTTACCTATGTCACCGATCTGGTCCGCGCCATTCGCCTGCTGATGTTTGATGCGACCCCTGCCCGCCCCGAAAATGGCGTGGTGCCCGAGGGCGACAGCCTGTCCCCCGTCGCGCCGTTCCGGGTGGTCAATATCGGCAACTCCAAATCCGAACGGTTGATGGATTTTGTCGAGGCGATCGAAGACGCCCTTGGCCAGAAAACCACCCGTAACATGATGGATATGCAACCCGGTGATGTTCCTGCCACCTGGGCCAATGCCGCGCTGCTTGAAACCCTCACGGGTTATCGTCCGCAAACCGACATGCGCGACGGAGTAAAACGCTTCGTCGAGTGGTACCGAGATTATTACCGAGTGTAGAAAATGGCGCTGGGGGCTGAAACATTGTTGAATGTGCCCCTTTTTCTGTCGAAGTCGCCTCAAAATTCAACTTTTGCCGGGGGGCGGGGCGACTTGGGGCGAAAGGATTGCCAATGTCGCCGCTAACAATGTAGATGCTAGCAAGTTTTCAAAATTGGGAGTTTTAAGAGCATGATTTATCTCAAGGATGCCAATATTATTTTTCTTAAGGCTAGAAAGGTAGCGGGTACGTCTTTCGAAATTGCGCTTTCAAAGTTTGCTAATCAGGATGATATTATTACGCCGGTTACTCCAAATGACGAGAAGGCCAGATCTGAACTTGGATTTCCAGGGGCCCAAAATTATCTAAAGCCAATAGCGGAATTTGATGCTGCCGATGTCTATAGAACGGTGCGTTACAGGTCTTATCCAAAGAAGTTCAACAACCATTTGAGCGCCTTGGAGGCGCGGAAGAGGTTGGGGCCTGAAGTATTTGATAATGCTTATAAAATCGCGATAGTCAGAAATCCGTATGACACATTGGTGTCATCCTATTTTTTCGCCATGAACAGTTCTGAACATAAAATTTCGTTCACCGACTGGATCAAGGAAAACCCGCATGTTTTGAATCGTAACAGTCATCAATATGAGATTAATGGGAAGAACATAATAGATTATTTTATTCGGTTCGAGAATATTATTGATGATACGGAAGAGCTGGAGGCTAAAAAGGAAAGTCTGAGGGGGCTTTCTGTTTTGGTAAGTTCTATTCGTACAAAAGACGGAATACGGCCCAAAAAGAACACAACGCCTGCAGAAGTGTTCAATAATGATGCAGATCTTATTTCAGCCGTTCGATTTTTCAATAAGGATATTATTGATCGTTTTGACTACAGTCTTGATTGAATCCCAGCCGAAGAACGCCCCCTTCTAAGGGGGCGGCCGATAGGTCTTCATTGTTGAAGCCTGTCCGGCTTACCCGCGACGGATCCTTAGAAAAACTGCTCTATTTTGGACAGGTTTTTCAATGCAAGCGTTCCCATGCCCCCAACGCCATTCTTGTGGATGGCGCGATAGTCCTCACGGCTCTTTTGCACAATTCTGGCCAAGGATCGGTTGCTTTCCCCCCCGACCCGCATTTTGACGAAAACTTCGGGCACATAAGCCAAACGGATCTGCCCCTTTGACAAATACCGGAGCATCGCGTCGTAATCTGCCGCGATTTGGAAGGATGTGTCATACATCCCCCATTGGTCAAAAACAGCGCGGCGCAGGTAAAGAGTTGGATGCGGAGGCATCCAGCCCCGGGCCAGCTTTTGCGGTGTATAATCCCCTGACCGCCACTTGCGCACAATGCGGCTTAGATCATCCTCTGCGACGTAATCAAGATCACCGTAGACACCATCGATATCCGGATCTTCCATAACCTGCGCAACGCGGGACAAAATATGCGGTGCCGCAAAAAGATCGTCGGAATGCATGAGGCCGATGATGTCGCCGGTCGTGTGCAAAATGCCTTTGTTGATACCGTCATAAATGCCTGCATCGGCTTCGCTGTTGAGGACCACGTTTGGTCCGGAAACCGTCTTGATGACGTCAAGGGTGCCATCCGTTGAGGCCCCGTCTTGAATGACATGTTCGACCAAACCGTAATCTTGGGATGCGACGCTGGATAGTGTTTCCGCAATAGTTTTCTTGCGGTTGAATACCGACGTAACCACTGAAATTTTCAGCAAGTGAGTGTCCTTTGCAATGTATTCAAACTCCGAAAAATGGCGTTTTCGTTTCGATTGTAGGGGGTTAGATGAACCTACAAACGCAAGGTCTGAAGGAAGAATATCGCGGGGCTACCCCGGTCAATCGGGAACCTCAATTTTGCTTTTATCCAAGGCCGAAAGGTAGATGTCTTCGGCCCGCTGACGCGCTGAGGCGTTGGCTTTTTCTGCGTAGAGCTCAGCATATTCGGCCTTGAAGTTGTCACGTGAGGCATCGGGAGAGAGATGTTCAGCGCGGTAATCGAATATCTTTTGCACGTTTTCATCGGTGTGTTGGAAAATGTCGAAGTTACAGCCAAACCGTTCATTTGTCTGGGCGATGACCTTGCCAAAATCTTGTGTGGTCTGCTGAAACGTCGACAGAACATAATGCTCGTGCAGGGGAGTGGTCGTTTCATAAAAGCGCGCAAACCTTAGGGTCTGTTCATTCACCCAGGCACGTTTATCAGCAGTACCCAGTCGGGCGGCATCTATTTTACCCAGCTTCCCGGCAAAGGCCATGAAGGCGGGGATTGCCTTGTTTGGCGCCCGAATATTCAATATCGTGGGGATATTCCACTCAGCCGCCAGCACCACCTGTGCGGGGCTGTGCATATGAGTCGCCACGCGTGGATCACGCCAACCGTTGGCCAATGCAAAGGCACTGACGGCAAAGCTGTTGGCGCACCGCGGAAAGCCCTCGATGACAATGTCATGGCCGCGCGACACGATCCGCCGAACAAAAGGGACGTTGCGGTATCTGAAAACCATCACGCTGCGGTAGAAATGTGGTGACCGTTCGACGGCTGCAGAGAGCTTGCGCCGCCACAGCATAGCTTTTTTACTCATCCCTTAGAGTTCCCTTTATGATGCTTGGCGATGTCGCGATAAATGTCTGCATAGCATTCGGCTATTTGGTCTGGTTGATAGCTTTTGGCATTTTCGACCCCTTGCTTGACCAATTCTGCATAGCGTGCGGGGGTATCTATCAGTGCGGCAAAGCCAAGGCGCATGTCTTGAGGATCTTCGGGATCAACCAAGATAGCAGCCCCACCCGCAACATCGCGCATTGGTGCGCGATTGCTTGTTACCACGGGGCGCCCGATGCTTTGCGCTTCGATGATCGGCAGGCCAAAGCCTTCGGAGGTCGAACAGAATGCCAGCACATCGCAATTGCGATAGGCAAGAACAAGCTCTTCGTCGCTCAACCCCACCTGCCACTCAAAGGGAATGCCAGCAGTCTTGAGCGCCGCCTCTTGAACCTCGGTCGGGCGGCCAACAATAAAGAGCTGTACCGACAATCCGGCAAGTGCTTGGGCCAATCGATCGATGTTCTTGTTGTGCTTTGTCCCAATCTGCAAAATACGCAGCGGGGCATTTTCGACCGGCGTGTTGTTGCTGTAGGTAAATTCGGCAGAAACCGGGTTTACAACCACTTCAACCCGCTCCGGATCAAGAGACACATGCTCCAGAATATCCTGACGTGTGTCGTCTGAAATCGCGGTGATACGCGCGACGCGGCTCACGGGGATGCGGAGCCAGAAAAACCAGAGAATAAATCGCTTCAAACCGCGGGCGCGACGGATAAATTCAAGGTCGTGTATTGTCAAAATACTGCGCGCGCGCGGCAAAAAAGCTGTCAGATAGTGCGCATCACCGGTCACATGGAGCACATCGGCATCTAAACTACGGGCGGCCCAAGCCCCCCGCAATCGCGGTATGATCCCGCGTGAGGGATAAGGGCATTGCCAGACCCGAACCTGCACGTCAGATGGTAACTGCGAGCGCACATCCCGAAAGACCCGCTCAATGCTAAAGACCGGTGCATCCGCACGCATCAGATGGACCACATAGATTGGCTGTGAACCATTGTCTTTCATAGGGGCTTGTTTCCTTGAGGCACAGGCTGCGCGTCGGATTTCAACCAATGGTCCAGGTTGCGATCAGTCAACTTTGCCAACAGCGCGATGTCATTGCGGAAAAAGTCCAAAAGCTCAGCCCGAAGAGACGGATCCGGTGCGTTCCCTGCGGTGGGTGCCGCCTCATTTGTGCGGTTGATTATCCGCCCGAGCCCGAACCCGTTCTTGAACCCCAACCGCCGCCTGACGGCCCCCCCCATGTGGCTTAGACGTGCTAGAAAAAGGGACCGCGGTGCGCGGCGTTCGTTGAGAACCGGAAAATCTTTTCGCCCATCGTCAACAGCTCCGGCGTGGGTGAGGATTGCACGGTAAACCGATCCTGGGTCGCGCTTCATATCCTCCAGAAAGATGAAAAGCACCTGATCGCGAGGGGCTACTTGCAAAAGCCGGTCGACCTGAGTTCCGAGCATGGCCATATCGCCATACAGTTGATCTGCAGGGTTGTGATCGGATCTGCGGCGCGCAGGATTGGCCCGCCGGGTGTCTTGCAAGGCCCAAGCCTTTGTAAAGCTGGTTTCTGCCTCGCGCCCGGTCCGTACCAATTGTCCATGTATCGAGGCTGCCAAGTCTATCGGGTGGCGCAAGCACACCACCAAACGGGCGTCGGGTGCGTCTTCTAAAACTGCGGCCACGGCCTCTTGGGATCGCAGGTATGTGGTCGATGCCTCGCCGCAGATTTGATCAGGTTGCGCCGATGAAAACAGCGCACGGTAGGCATCAATGTTACCAGCTTCGATAGAAGATGCCACATCAGGGGCGTAAAAATCCGGTTCCTTTGGCGCACACATGAACAAGTCTGGATGCTCAGATAACCACGCCGCAAGCGAGGTTGTGCCGCACTTGGGTGCGCCGATGAGAAATAGGGAAGGAAATTTAGAGTTGGAAGGCATTTTTTTCATATTTTAAGCAGTTTTAGAGGGATCAGAATGAAGCACATTGGGGCGCGCAGATTGAGGGGCTGCTTCCTTCGCAAGTGTGGTGGCAATTTGGGAGAGAACCCACACCATCCCAAGGAAAGCGAAGTAAAAGGGCATCTGACCAAAGAACCCTGTCAGCACCCAGCCATTCAATTGCCGCATGGCTATGTCCATCGAGAGCATGATTGCGGGAAGATAGATAAAGTCGTGGCGCCGAAGAAAGATCAAAGCCAAATTGCTGGCAAAGCCAAAGAACACACCGATCGCACAGCCGATGAAGATCACACCTGGCCAGCCGTAATTCCAGTAGGAATCTGCGTGAATGGTAGATCCCACAAGCGTCGTGGAATCCCGTCCGGTAATGACGTAGTAGAAATCGCTGCCAAGATAGATAAAACTTGGCTTTTCTGGCCAGATAAATCGAGGGATGAAGACTTGCCATACGCTTCTGATCGTATCTGTAGGCCCCGCTAGATCGTAAGCCCGCATCGCAATCGCCTGATTGGCAGCATAAGATAGGCGCAGCCAACCACTTTGTGTTTCGTCTTCTGCAATAATGTCTTCTATGGAGTCGGTTGTGCCGAAGATAACACCTGTGGCGATCTCGACCCTTTGTGAAAAGGAGGCTCCGAAGATTGAACCTGAGATCTCGTTCATCTCTGCGCGGGCGTAGTGCACGATTGGCTGGGAGCCAATGTAGATCACAGCCAAGAGCAAAAGGTTTAGCACCATCCCTCGTAAGTTTCGATTGCCCATATAGGCCCCAATGATCGGTAGCATCGCTCCGATCATGAGGGCTGATTTTTTGAATTCCAGAAAAAGGGTAAAGTAGTGTGGTAGAAACAAAATCCAAAAGATCGTTTTCGCGAAACCGCCTTGCCGCACTGCAAGGAAAGCCAGTAGCGCAAACCCAATATCAACAAGAAAAGAGAGCTTCAGCAGGAAACCGGGCACGACAAAAGCCGGGGCAATGCCGAAAGTATTTGGAATGACAACACCATAGCGAATGAGCGCGCCTGGCACGAGAAAACACATCGCAGCCTGCAAAACAGATATCTTAGGGCCCGTGGGGACCACCTCTGGTTTTCGGCGGGCAATGGTGCTCAAGAACAGCAAGCACCCCAACAGAATTGAGCTGGATCCTACACTGTTCAAAAGATGAGTATCCAAGAGCTCCGCATCAGTGATGCTCCAAGCTCCGTACCGTATTTTTTCTTGGGTGATTGGGTTGCTAAAGATATAGACGAGAGGCCCAATTCCACGAAACAACGCCACATGTCCCAGAAACAAGAGCGCAGGTGTCCAAATTGCATAAGGTTCTTGTTTTACAATCTGGTACCCGAACCATAGCGATATACCAATTAGACAGATCGGCACCACCGCGTTAATCGTGTCGTAGCTCATCTTGGACCAGGTAAAAGAACACGCATATGCTACAAAAACCGTCAAAACGGACATTGCCAAAAGTGCGTGAGATAAATGTCTAATCACAGAACTGTAATCCTGAGGCTCGCTTGGGTAGGTTGAAATCCACACACTAAAAAAGATTTTCTAGATGCTAAAATCCGCTAGAAAATATCGTTTAACCTGAAAACACTATACGCTTGTGAACAGCCTCAGCGACCAGCGGTCCGCGCCTAGACCCGCTCCTGTTAGGACGAATAGTATTTGTTACCATAGCTGGCATAGGCTCCGTAACGCCCCCCATAACCGTAGCGTTGCATACCTTTGACATCAACCAGAGACAGGACAGGCGAAATGCGGTTGCTTTCAATCAAATTCAGTTGGGCCATCGAGGCTTCTACTTGATGTTGATCCGTCTTGTCCCACGCGACCAAAAACATAATCCGATCGGTCAATCGTGCCAGAATCCTTGCATCCGTCACGACGAGCAATGGTGGCGCATCAATAATGATGAAATCATAGGTCTCTCGTAGCTCTGCCAAGAAATTTTCAAACGCGAGCGATGAGAAGAAGTCTGCGGCGTTGACGGGTGGGCTCTTTTCACCAAGGAGGATGTCAACGTTTGTACTTTCGTCGGTGAAAATGCAGTCTTGCACTGGCACATCGCCTGCCACTGCAGAGGTCAGACCTGCGATGACTCCGGTGGGCGCGGAAAAATAGTTGTCGAGAGAGCGGCGGCGTAAATCGCCCTCGATTAGCAATACCTTCTTGCCTAGCCCCGAACAGCTATACGCCAGCGCGACCGCCTGTGTTGTCTTACCTTCCCCCGGAACCGAGGAGGTGGATAAAATGACCTGCGGAGTGTTCTCTCCCCCCGTCAAAAGCAAGGATGTACGCATATTCCGAATAGATTCTGCCGCCGCAGACGTCGGGTTCTCTCTGAGATAGGGGATCAGTGCATTGCGTTTTCGCAAAGGCATTTTGGGAATTTGGCCATGGGTCGCTAAGCCAGTCACCGCTTCTAGGTCTTCTGCGGTACGGAATTTGTTATTACGGACCTGACGGAAGAAAATAATCGCGGCACCGATGACAAATCCCATTATGGCCGACAATAAAAGAATGCGGCTCTTGCGTGGTTCAACGTAGCCTCCCGGTATGGCTTCCGACAAAATCCGGCTATCGGCGTGATGTAGTCCGCGCTGAACCGAGGTTTCCTTCAGGCGAGTTAGAAACGTTTCATAAAGTGTCCGGGTCGCCTCTGTGTCACGCTCAAGCTGCTGAAGTGCGATAAACTGATCGGCCTGTTGTGCGACATTCGTATCTAGGCGATCTAGCGATATCTGAAGGGCCTCGGCCTGGCTTTCGGCACGGAGCAAAGCCGACTGTGCTTGCTCAATGCTCTGATCGAAGCGGGTGAGAAAGACTCTTCGGGCATTCTGGTCGCCATTGTTGGCCGCCGCCAAGTTGCGAGAGAGTGCAGGATTTTGCACGGCCGCAGCCATGAGATCGTAATCTTCGGCCGCCCGCAAGTCTTCGAGATAGGCCACCTGATTACGCTTACCGCTGACATCTACTTCAGCTTGGGCCAAACGGTCACGGAGATTACGAACCTGCTGGTAAAGTGCTTCGACGGCTTCTGTCGTGGTGACGTCTATTTCAGATGCTCTTTGCTTGAGCGTATCTTCTTTTTCTTCCAACTCGGCTTCAAGTTCTACCACACGTGTGGACAGCCAGTTGATGGCATTTTCGGTGGTTTGGAATTTTACATCTATCTGGTCTTGAATGTAGAGACGCGCCAGTGTGTTGGCGATCAATTTTGATTTGGCGGGACTGCCTGTCTTTGCACGGATCACAAACACATAAGTACTGCGTTGATTGATCACGGATATAGATCCGCGTACGTTTTCAATGGTCGCGTTCAGTTGTGCATCTGCGTTTGGGGTAGTGCTCTCTTCTGGGCGGCCCAAGCTGGATAAAATAAATTCACGTAAAGCCGTGCGTAGCTGACCGCTGGAAAATTTCGGAGGTTCGCGCAGTGCCGCGTTGAATTCCGGATCCTCGGTGAGGTTCAATTCCTTGACAAGATAGCGCATCAAGGTTCGTGAACGCAGGACCACAAGCTCTGTATTGAGTGCAGATGTATCGGTCGAGGCCCCGGACACAACACTTTCGATATCCACGACCTGATCATTTTGCGGTTGCAAAGCAAGGGTCGCAACCGCCACATATTTTGGCGTCGCCGCAACAAACGCCTGATACCCTCCCAGCAGAATGGTAAGGGTCATGCAAAAGCCAATTAGCCATTTCCCTCGCCACAGCACGGACACGAGAGATAAAATGTCAATATCTTCTGAGTATGAGTTCGTTCCAGTTCCAGAACTGGTTGGGTTCTTAGCCATCGCGGAAATTTCGGTGCCCCACTAAAATTAGGTTCACCTTTAAGGTCTTTCACGCCGCAAATCCATAATAAATATTTAGATTTCCCAGGTGCAAAAGGCACCGCGCGCCGATCTAGGGCACCATTAACCACCATGTCACACACTTGTATCCTCAGACACGCGGTATGGTGAATAGCATTGTTCGGTTTCTGCCGAACGCACTGCTCGAGACCTCCGCAAATGCTTGGAGATGCCCGATGCCCCTGCTTGACCCCTCAACGTTCCAGACGGCCACAGATGCCATAGAAGCCATGGGCCATGTAATGGCCCATGCCCGGTGCTATGTCTACTCTGGGGACTCTGACAGCCTATACCCTCTATACGAGGATTCCGGAATGACGCGGCCTCTGGCTAACCCGATCATCGCGGATGCAGAGGGGGCATTTGATTTATGCTACATCATGGAGGGCACTTATCGGATGCTCATCTACTCTCAGGAAGGACAATTCCTGTATGAGAAATTGGAGGCCTTCGTACAAGACACGATGGTTCCTCAGTGTATAGGTGAGTTTCAGGCCGTCCCACAGCTTTTGAGCGATACTGTGATGTCATATGATGTGACGCGGAAAAGGCAAACCGTAACGGAAGGCCGTTTCGTAACGGTTTTTGGCGGGCCGTATGGTTATCAGATCGCATCCGCGGACGCCACGGACCACGATCTGATCACCCAGGGCGGTGTCAAGCTATATGCGGTTCCAGACAATCAGGGTTTTGTTACATTCGAACAGCTCGGAGCTGTGGGCGACGGGGTGACCGATGATCGTGCCGCTTTTGTCGCGGCCGCAGGCCGAAAGGTGCGCGGGACCGTAGGGGCAAATTACTGGATCGACATTGGTGGAACGACACCGGATGCCCCCTTCCGAGACACAATACGCCTCACAAGTGGTACACATTGGAATTTCTCCCGTGGTGGAAAAATGTCTTGGGATTATTGGGGGGCTCCTCTGTTATGGATATCTGAAAATGATCATGATGTGACACTCGTTGATCCATTTTTTGAATGGAGCGGATACGCCGAAGACTACACACCAGATAACATCGACTACACACCTGCGCAGGTTTTCCTGACAGCGGACATAAATTCGTTCTTTGGTGCATCCGCTCTTGGGCGCGGCGCGGCTTGCTGCCACATGCTCATCCAAGGGGCTTCTGACGTGACAATCCACCGCCCCCGATTTCAGTCAAAGCTTGGCACGGCACGGCACGCCATTTTTTCCTGTATCACATTGCGGCCAAAGTCAGATGAGAGCAGCGGCGAGAGACTGACGATCACAAACCCCTCTTTTGATGATTTTGTCATGGGTATTGTTGGTGGGGGTATCAACAGGGTCCGGATTATAGGCGATATTTATGGCGGGCGTTACGATGATTATGGTGCCCTACCTTTGGGGACCGCCCCTGGGCATTTGCTTTACCTTACGAAGGTTGGCCTACAGGATGCGCAAATGGAGCACCTTGAGATCGGCCAAATATATGATCGCGGAGACTATCTCGGCACCACACCAGGAGCGCATGGGTTCAATACCCTCAAGCTGCGGAATGTCCTGAACTTCAGGGTTGGGGGGATTACGTCGTTTCGCCCACATGGCGTTTTGGATGGATCCGCCATGCAAAATGGCCATTTTGGCCCAATGCATTGGTATGCGGACACGGTTTCAACACAGTCCCCAAGCAGCCTGTCAAATGCGGTCTTTAGAATAGCCCCGGACGCAGCCGAAGCGGTTAACAGTCGAAATCTATATTTCGAAAAACTGGTTGCCTCCTACGGCGACCTTCCCGGGGTAACCCCCATAATTTTCAAGGGCATCGATTCCAGTAACCTCGATAAAAACATCACCGTAGCCAGCGCCTTTATCAAAACAACAAGTCAGAACCCGTCTGGCACGTTTGAAGTTGTCCAGTTGGTATCCCAAGATTCGTGTACAATCGAGAGTCTCTCCTTGGATTTGAGCGAAGCCACAGTAGATACTGTTGGAGTCAACATTGGCGAAAGCACGAAAAATGCACGTTTGGGAATTCGGAAACATCGGGGGAATTTTCCGATCCGGTTTATCAACACTGCAACTGCTGGGGTCGGGAACACTCTGCTCATGCAGGACAATGTGGCTGGGGCAGAATCCTTTGTTGGTGACTTCAACAATGATCAAAAATATCAGATGGCACAGGTTCCAATCACTGTTGGCGGCAAAATGGCCAACAGCCTCAATGCCACAACACACTCCGCCAGCTTTGTGGTCCCCAGTGACGGTGTGTATTCCATCACCGTTGTCGCATATCGCAAGAACAGGCCTACACAGGATTCCATTATACGAACATGGCAAGTGGGCAAATGGGATGAGGCCGATCTGCAATGGTGCACACCACTCACCGAAGAGATCCGGCTTGGCTCGGGTTTGAGCAGCCTGTCGGTCCAGTGCGCCACGGGGCAAGTGGAAGTGGTCGCCACCACCGAGGCCGTCGAAGACGTCGAATGGTATGCTTCGGCAACACGGGTCATGATGCTCAACGGTGTCTGAGCCCCGGACCCTTTACACGCCCAGATCGTAGTTGGGCCCCTTTGAGTTCAAAGTTATCTCAAAGGGGCCCAATAGCTATGGGTTGACCCGTTTTCTGCAAGCCCCCCTAAATCGATATTTAGCTCTGAGGAAAGAAAAGGGCCAGTTCAGCTTCGGAGAAGCCTACAGCCTGTGCTGCCCGTCGCCAACGTGGATCACCGGGACGGAAACCTGGGTCTGCAGAATGCAGTTTGGATGTGTCAAACGTAAGCGGCGGGCGATCAGCGAGCGCGTAAATCCGGTCCAGATGCGCCTGAGGCCGCGCGCAAAAATCTTCAAAGGACAGCGAGATGAAGCGCTCACCATATAGGGCAGAACCATCACGTTCTAATGTTCTTCGGCTAGCAAGCCACATGGCCATCAGCTTGTGAATAGCCGGGGCGGTCGCACGCGGAGCAATGACACCCGCAGTTTGCATCAGAGCCTTTGTCTTTGGCAAAATAGGATCCCGATACAGCTGCTCCATCCCCCAGCTGTCGAAATAGGACGGGCGCAAGAAGAAGCCGATCTGGTGTAGCTTTTGGCGCAATGGGGCTTTGTTCTGCGAGGCAATCATATGTGAGGATACGAAGGCCGCGGGATGGCGGTAGAGATGCAAGACAACGGCATCTGGCTGAACCTGCGCAATAGCCGGCAATTTTGCGGTCATACGGGTTTCATCCAGCGCCACAGGACCATCGGCACATAGATAGCGCAAATAGGCGGCTTGATCGGGGGTTAAGCCCGGCGTGACTTCCTCGGGGCGGGGAATGGGGGCAAAGCACGCCGCCCAGGCTGCGGGATCTCGGTCGCGCAGAGCCAGAAATTCATCCCAGGTGTGTTTGTGATTGTTTGCGGACAGATCGCGCAGCAGCATACTGAAAGGTTCATCATAGCAGGTTTGGCCAGGGTCCTGGCGTAGCGTGCGCCAAAGCGCGGTGGTGCCAGAGCGGCGCAGGGCCAGTATAATCAGGTTGCGCGGACTATTGGGGGGGGATGAAGCAGGTTCCAAGATTAACCCTTTACGTTTGATGCAGGGGCAGACGGGCTGCGTGTCCCGACGATGTGCGCGGGGTTTCCAGCCGCAACTGCATTGGCGGGGATGTTTTTCATTGCAACCGCCCGGGCCCCAAGGACCGCGCCGCGCCCGATGGTGACCCCGGGGCCGACAAAGGCATCGGCAGCGATCCAGGCTTCGGATTCTACCGTGAGGGGCGCACGCCAAAGCGGAAAGGCCGGATCGCGAAAGTCATGGCTGCCCCCGCACAGATGCGCACCTTGCGAAACCGTGGCCGAGGCCCCGATTTTCATTGGGCCGAGCGCGTATAGGATCGCATGATCCCCCACTGTCGCACCGTCGTCTATCGTAAGGGTCCAAGGTATGATGATGCGCACCGTTGGAAATATCCTCACGTTGCGGCCAATTCGTGCTTTGAACAGGCGCAACAACATGTTGCGCCAGCCCCATGCCAGCCGCGGGCTGAAGCGAAACAGCAAAGAGGCCAATGACCATAGTACGCGGCCCAGCAGTTCCTTGCGGGAATATTTACGGGCGGCCCGGTTGGCTTCGATATCGATATGGGGCGTGTTCATTCGGAAGGTCGCCCCTGATCCAAAATCCGGTCATAGACCGCCATCATATCAGCGCCAAGGATGGCTTCGGAATACGTGTCCTTCATCCAAGCGTAGCCCCGCGCACCCATTGCCGAAAGCTCATTGACGTCTATGGCATCCAAGGCCGTTAACGCGGCTTCCAATGCCTCAGGCGTCGGGTCAATCCAGTCTCCGCAGCGATGGGCCTTTATGCCTTCCCATGGGGCACCTGTGGTTGTGATAACCGGCAGCCCATGGGCCAACCCTTCGGCAATTGCGATGCCAAAATTTTCAGACAGGGTTGGCAGAACCAGGGCATCCGCTTCGTGAAAGGCCGCGCTTTTTGCGGCGTCGTTCACTTGCCCAAGAAACGTGATACGCGCGCCAAGCCCCAACGCCACCACCTGAGCGTTCAACTCCGCCTCAAAGGCGGGGCTGCCGCTTCCTGCGACGGTCAATGTGATATGGTCCGGAAGTCGAGCCAAGGTCGCGATCAACTGATCGATGCCTTTCTTTGGATGCAGGCGGCTTATAAATAAAAGCCTTAGCCGCCCATCCGGGCGGAATACCCGCTGGGGCACCGTATCGGGGACCGCGACAGCATTGGCGATAGTGACAATATCCAATCCCGGCATGCGTCCTGCCGTGGCATCTTTTTCGCTTTGGGCTGTGACATGCAGCACTGTACGCTTGGGGGCGAGACCGCGCGCCAGACTCTCAAAGGCCGTCTTTGCCCGTTTGCGCGGCGCGTCAGCCCATTCTGCGGTGGCTTGAATGGCCCCGCGGGGCGACCAGACCACAGGTTTCCCAAAGATCTTGCACAAGGCTAGTGTCGGCAACGTTGGAAACGAATAGGTCATCGACAGATGGACAAGATCCGCGCGCCGAACCATTCCCGACAACTTCCGCAACATTTCCCAAGAGCCGCTTTGCCCAAAGCTCCGGTGCATATAGTGGACATCGTACCCTTCGGGAAAGCGCGCCGGGTTTTGGTCCAAAGACAGAAATTCCCCGGTTTCAGGGTCCGCGCTATTGGTGGTCAAAACCGTGGTTTCATGGCCTGCACGCACGGCGGCCCGTACCAATGCCGACGTCGAAAAGACCGGCCCTCCCCAAAGAGTGGCGGGTAGATAGGCTGGAACAACATGCAAAATTCGGGCCATTACTTTGTTTCTTCATCCTGCGGTGTTGACGGATTGCCTTGCACACCTTTGCCAATCGGAAACGAGACCAGCCCAAGCCGCCACCACGCGAGACCGACAAGCGCCGTCTTCCAGAAAAAGTCAGCAATGACGGCGGCAATAGCCGCCCCTGCGATGCCATAAGACGGTATGAGCAGATAGTTTAAAACGACATTTATCAGGGCCGAAACCGTGACCAACCCAAACATGAGGTTTTCCCATCCCAACATCTTCGAAAGCTGGATGATAGGACCAAAACTGGCCTTCACCATGCGCGCGATAAGAAGGATCGAAAGCGCGCTGACCGCTGGAATATATTCTGCGCCGAAGGACATCCCAATGATCTCCTCCCCAAAAAAGAGCAAGAGTATCCCCAATGGCAACGCCCCCAAAAACACCAACCGGGCCGAAGCCGTTAATGTGCGCTGAACCGCAACCAGGTCTCCCTTACGATAGGCGCGGGCAATAGAAGGGCCACTCACCATCAGCACCGCTTGATGCACAAACAACGCTAGGTTCGCCCATTGCAGTGCCACCTGATAATATCCGACTTCTTCAGGTGACCGCATAACACGCAGCATCATGATATCGGTTTTTCCAAGGATCAATTGCATACCAGCGACCATGGTCAACGGGGCGATGCTCTTGAGGATTGCGCGCCTGTCACAGGTTGGGGTCAACCCGGCAGATTTTGGCACCAGAATCCAGCGCAGAATAATCAGTGATATCACCAAAGCGAAACCCGCACCGCATGCGTGCATCAACATGGCACTGGAGGCATCAAGGGGTTGGCCGAAGGGGAATACAAGCAGCAGGATAAAACCAAGAAACAAAACCGGGCGAAACAGAGTTTCTACGAGTTGGCCAAGCAACAGACGCTTGAGCCCCCGAATATTGGCCCCCGTCACATTCACAAGGATAAAGGCAGGTATCAGCAGCGCGGACCACAAAATAGCGTCGGCTTCTTCTGCGCTGAGCCAGTCAGAAAGGAAGAACCAATAGACGGCAAGAATGGCGGTTCCAGCCACAAGGCTGTATCCAAGGACCAACCGCCGGGTGAAGATCACAATCCCCAGCACACCCGCCCAATCTCGGTCCACAATCCGAAAGGAAATCTCCCTTACATTGATAGAAGGCAGTCCGGCTTGACCGGGCAGCGCAATCAGGCTCATGATTGCGAATGCAAAGATATAGATGCCGTATTGTTCTGGGCCCATGATCCGCGCCAAAATCAAGGCTGAGGTCAAATTCACGACCATCAGGGTGATGCGGACCCCGGTTGCCTTTGCAACGTTGACTATGAAGCGGTTCTTTTTTGGGGGACCCTCCCCCCCTGCTTCTTCAGCGGATCCGTCCGGCCTGTCACTTGACGAAGTCATAGCCGAACATCTCTAGTTCTGCAGTATAGACAACAGCTACCATCACGCCGGCCATCAGGAGAGAGACTGCGAATATCATCGAGATCCCTCTTTGTGTGCAGCCACAGAATCTGACGCAACTTCATAATCGAAATAGGTCAACGCAGGTGTCAGATAAGGCTCGATCTCGGCAATCTCGGCCCGGTCGCGCTGCTTCCAGTTGTCCAACCGGCCCGGATCAAGCTTGGCGTCCAGCCAATCGGCACTGCGGGCACCGCCATCGTGCCCCAAAAAGGTAAAAAGCGCCTCGGCGGTTTGCCGTGGGTTTCGCAACATGTTTTCGAACCCGACCTCATGGTAGCGATCAGGCCCCAATGCACGGCCCTCGATCGCGGCAAAGGTCGCAACCTCGCGCCACTGCACAGCGCGGGCAATACGTGTGCCGTGCCTTTGTTCGATCTCACGCAGGCCGGCAACACGCTCACCTGACAGGGTCGCCCGCCTTAAAAGGATGCGGCTGGCAAGCGCTGGCATATTGTCTGCAAGGAAGGCTGGAATGCGATCATTTGGTAGATTTCCCAGAGCTCGCATGCGGCGGATGCGGCGCATATAGCGGGTCAGCATTCCGGGGCGGGTGCCGTCACTAAGCAACCCCTCTTCGTCCCAAAGCGCCGAACGTGACAACACATTTGCCCGGCCATCACGTACGATATTGACGATTTTAGCCTCGGGGAAAATCTGGGAGACAAAATCCAACCGCAGCGCATTGCCGGGCGTTTTGTCGATCAAGACACCTGAATGCGTTTCAGACATCACCGCATAGTGACGGCGTATGTAGGTTGAAACAGCCTCGTTGGCCTCCTCAGGCAAGCGCCGATCCGTGGACCGGTATCGTTGCTTATAGTTCCATATATAGCGATTTTCAGAAAGATCGGAAAATCCACCCGCATGCTCAAGCATTCGCGAAAGCAGGTTGGTCCCTGAACGACCCGCACCCACGATAAATAACATTTCGGGCATTTTCGTCATCTAATGCGTTCTCATGGAAAATTAAAAATATGTCTTTTCTCTAGAGGAATTGCAGGAATGCGCCAAGCCCGTAGTGTATGTGCTTCAAACTTAATCGTTACCTCGGTCACATGGGTGCGCTTTGCTGCAATCCGCTCGGCTTTTAGGCATCAGACGGTCTCGCCCGACTCGGTCTATGCGTAAGTGCATCACCGGGCCGGCACTCGGCGGTCGGCCACAATCTCATTGACCCCCTCTCGGCTTTGGATCCGAGGAAAATTCCATGAGGTACCTCATGGTACCAAGAGGTATAGTACCGTAAGGTACCTCAAGGTTTCCCTTGGTACGCTAGGCTAGCTTATGGTAAGGTAAGGTAGAGTTCCGAAAAGGAACCAATACCGAGCAGACAGATAAAACATACAGGACCCAAATCATGCCCGTGATTGCCTTCGCCAATTCCAAAGGCGGGAGCGGTAAGACGACCAGCGCTCTTTTGCTGGCCCAAGCGCTTGCCGCCCATCGCCCAACCACCATCATCGACGCAGATCCACGCCACCCCATCACCACCTGGGCCGACAAACCCGGCCGCCCTGACGCCCTGACGGTCGTCACCAACAACTCTGAAAAAACCATTCTGGATGAAATAGAAGAGGCCGCCGCCCGCGATCCTTTTGTCATCATAGACCTTGAAGGGACGGCCTCACGATTGATGAGCTATGCAATCAGCCAGTCTGATCTGGTCATCTTGCCAATGAAGGAACAGCAACAAGATGCGCTGGCCGCTTTGGACGTCATCCAGGAAATACACCGCGACATGAAGGCCACCCGGCGCAACATTCCGTATTCGGTGCTGCTAACCCAGAGCCGGGCCGCAGTGAAATCACGTACTGCGCGCCATATCTCAGCCCAGTTTCGAGAAAATGAGCAAATCGATACATTTCACACCGAAATTCACGAACGTGACGCCTTTGCTGCGATGTTTTCAATGGGCGGGACCATCGAAAACATGTCGACCAAGCTGGTCAACGGATTGCCCAATGCGCTTGCCAATATCGAAGCCTTCCGCGCCGAGGTGATCGCCAAACTGCGCGCCATTCGTGAAACAGAAACCGGGAAGGTGGCCTGATGTCTGAACGAGAGCCCTTGGCCATGCCCAATTTTGACACTGACCTAGATGATTTTTCACCGCGCACCCCTGGACCAGCAGGACAGGGAGCACCGGTATCCAAACCCATCCCGCGCGCCGCTGAAACCCGAAAAGCCGTCGACGCAGTATCACTCTTTCCATCGCGTGAAGCTTCGACTGACGGCCAGCTGAACCTCAAAGGTCCTCAACATGTGCTCGACCGCTTTAAGGCCATGTGCAAGGCAGACCGCCGCCCCTACTATGACATGTTGGAAATTTTGATGGATGGGCACGACAGATCGAAAATGTAACAGGCTTCCCAATCTTTGGGGCCACTCTGTGCACCTTTTGGCTGACTAATTCCCCGGCGAGGAGCGCAGGGCAGGGCGCCCGCCGCAGCGGAAAATGTCATCCCTAATAATTGCCCCCCTTCATTTCCCAATTCGGTCCTAGCCGTCAGCTCCACAGCATCCTCATTGAGAGACTGTGGCGATCACTGGAGCGGGGCTTGCAAGGGGCAATCAAAATAGATCTCCCATAAGACACCTATGTCTTCTCTCAGCGCAGACGATGAAAATCATTCGTAGAATTCGAGATGGAAATGTGTCAAATATCAAGCTGGCGTTTACAGGCTCTATTAACTTGAAGCCTATTAAACGTTTCAATTAACCTTGGCGTATTGGACCAAAGTGACTGAAGGGAACTGACATTGACTGCATACCCTCAAGGTGACCAAGTTGAAAAAACCTATAAAAAACGCGATCCCATTCCGGACTACCTGAAGGCTATTTCGATAATCGGCGTGGTATTGATCCATGCCGAAGCTCCGGGATCAAGTTATTTTCGGTTCTGCGTGCCCGTTTTTGTTGGGATTTGGGCAATATTTCTTGAGCGTGCAATCCAAAGTTCAGAAAAACATATCGGCTTCAAGTTGTATGCCTTGGTTCGCGAAAAATTACTATATCTTTTCATACCTTACGCCGTTTGGACTGTGTTCTATATAGCGCAACAATACAGCCTTGATGAATTTTTGAACCTTCCACTCCACACCATTTTTTTTGGCCTCTTCGGAGGATTTGGATTTGCAGGGCAATACTTTTTTATAGTTCTTTTTCAACTCTATTTGTTATTCCCCATTATCCGGTCCTTCATAAAAAAGAATAACTTCCTACCTCTTACGGGGGCATCTCTTCTAATCACCTGGGGTCTTTTATACTCACTATCCGATTGGCCTGTTGCTTGGAAAATTGGGTACAGACCATTTATCTACTGGCTCCCATATACTATTTTCGGCATCTCCATTGCGAAGGGCTTTATTAAGCGTAACGACGCTCTCATTCCTCTGATCATTCCAATTGTTCTATTATTTCCTCTTGAACTGTCGCGCTTCGATAATGGATTCGCTTCATATAATGCCATTAGTGTTTCTCTCGCTTCTCTCTTGTTAATTATGACCTGCGCCCCAGCAGCTGAATCATTTAAGGGAGGCATACTGTCGAACTACTTCAACAAGAAAGACTCTGTTTTTGGTCGTGTAATTCAGTATGTCGGAAAAAATACCTATCCAATCTTCTTGACCAACTTCTTCTTTCTGTCCTTTACCAAGCAAATTGGACCAAGTGGCGGAGATCGTATTGTCGCAGCAATAATAGCAATCCTCGGAGGGTTATTGGTCGGTGAGATTTTCCGCCGAGCAGGTATCGGCATCTTGGTAGGCACACCTGTAAGCACTAAGGATAGAGCCCTCGCGTCCGGGGGTGGGGGAGGTTGATCCTAGTACTGATGTTGTCCCAGCTTAGCTCCGATCTCTTTCAAGCCGTGTTTACTAATGCGGCTGGCGAGACATATGGACCTGTCACGTTTTAGTGCCGCCCAAAGTGCTCGTTTAAGCCACCTTTCGCTCGAAGGCGACAGGACTTTTCCATCCCAATGCCGAATGCCGTCGGCGTGGATTGTAGAACCCGCTTATGTATTCAAAGATGATCAGCTCTGCCTTGATGGCTTTGAGGAAGATCTCGACTAGCTGCGTTGCCATAACAATTACCCTTGCCGCTCATCGATACCTTGAACCCGTGCTGGCGAAGGATCTTCTGATAATCATACGAACAGTATTGGCTCCCACAATCCGTATAGATGGATGCAGTCTTTGGGCGGCGTGCAGAAACCGTGACAGGTCCAAGACGCTGCATCCCAGCTTCCTCCTCTTTGATTATTACCCGTTCACTTCGGAAGGCACCTCGGTACTGGGCAAGTTTTTCGTCTGAAAGTGGGCTTTGGAAAGTTTCGCAGACCCAATTTGAAGTGCCTGCCAAGGGAGAACGGAGAGT
>NZ_QKMF01000033.1 GCF_003208435.1 Pelagimonas varians
CCACGGCCAATGAACAAGCCTTTATCGAAGCGAACGGGTTGATTGCCGTAACGGACGGCACCTGGATCGGCGGCCAAAGCAGCAATCCGGCCAATCCCGGGGCCTGGACCTGGGTGACGGGTCCGGAAGCGGGCCAGTCGTTCTCTTATGACAACTGGAGACCGACCGAGCCGAATGGCGGCTTCAGCGCGCCGGGCTATGCGCAAATCTTGCAAAGCGGTGAATGGAACGATGCGCCCGACAGCCTGCGCCCTGGCAATGGGATCGCCGACGGGTATCTGGTGGAATGGGGCGGACGACCTCAGGACACGGGCTTTGACGAAGACACGGTGCTGACGATCGGCACGGCGCAGCTTCTGGCCAATGACACCGATGTCGACTCTGGTGCCATCGTGACGGTTACGTCTGTGGCGGCGCTCAGCGCTGCGGGTGTCCCTGTGTCGCTCAGCGGAACCGACATCAGCTATGATCCGACAGCGGTGTTCAACCATCTGGCGGCAGGCGAATCTGCGACCGACACCTTTACCTATACCGTGACCGACGAATTCGGCGCGACCGACACCGCAACCGTGACGCTGACCATTGAGGGCCGGAACGACGGACCGGTTGCAATGGCTGATACAAACGCCGGCGCTGCGCTGATCGAACAAGGGTTCGGCATCGCAGGCAATGACACGGCCACCGGCAACCTGCTGACCAATGACACCGATGTGGATGCATCCGATGTTTTGACAGTCACAGCGGTGGATTCAGGGACTGGCGAAACCGGATCGAATATGGTTGTCGATCCGGTCTTTGAACAGATTGTTCTGGGCAAATTCGGGTCCCTTGCCATCGCGGCAGACGGCACCTGGACATACAGGCTCAATGACGCAGATCCCGACACCGAGGCGCTTGGGGACGGCGATACCGGGATTGAGACCTTCACCTACACGATGATCGACAGCAACGGCGGCACTGATACAGCGACCTTGACGCTCGAGATCGCAGGATCGGATGACAACGCCGCGCCGGTCGCCGTGGATGATACGATTTCTCTGGACGAAGATACCTCAGCGACGCTGGATCTTTTGGGCAATGACACCGACGCCAACAACCAGCCAGTTGTCACCCAGACCCTATCTGTCGCATCCATCAACGGGACCGCGGCTACAGTGGGCGCAGTGATCGCCACCAGCCACGGATCGATCACAATCGGAGCAGGCGGCAGCGTCGACTACACCCCCAATGACGATTACAGCGGTGCCGACAGCTTTACCTATGTGATCAGCGATGGGTTGGAAGAAAGCACTGCGGCGACAGTTTCTTTGACGGTTGAAGCAGTTGTCGATGCCCCTGAAATGGTTTTTGACACAACCCCGACGCCTGTTGGCGGGTCATCACTTGTGAACGAGACGCTATTGGGTACGCAGCGTTATGCGACGGTTGCGGCTTTGGACGATGGCGGTTTTGTCGTGACCTGGTCTTCGAACGAGAGCGGATCGTTTGGCATTTTTGCGCAGCGCTATGATGCGGGCGGCGTGAAGGTCGGAGGCGAGACACTGCTCTCAGCCCCGCCCAACACCAGTGTCAACATGGCGCAATCGGCGGTGACCGGTTTGCAGGACGGTGGCTATCTGGTTGCTTGGCAAAACGAGTTCTACACGAGGCCAGGCGGTACGCTGACTGGGAGCAAGCCTTTGCTGCAGCGGTTTGATGCGGACGGCGTCGCGCAGACCGATGTGTTCAGCCCCCCCAAAATTGCCACCCTTGAATTGGCCCCCGATGTCACCGAGCTGGGCAACGGCAATTTGGTCGTGACGTGGACAGGCAACCGATATAGCAACACGACGGATATATTTTACCAGGTAATCACCCCGGATGGTGTTGTGGTCAGCGGCCCGCGTGTCGTGAGTGTTTCCAATCCAAGCAGTAGTTATGAAATACAACCATCGGTGGCCGCGCTCGAAGCGGGCGGATTTGTGATCAGCTACTCATCCAATACGGACGGCGGCGGTTATGGTGTCTATTCACAGGTTTTCAAAGAGACCGGCTTTGCGATTACCGGCGATCTTCTGGTCAACAGCTTTACGGCAAACAACCAGTTTTTCCCGAGCGTGATCGGGCTTGAGGGTGGCGGTTTTGCCGTTACTTGGGTTTCGGCCGGTCAGGATGGCGATGTTGCGGGTATTTATGCGCAGGTCTACGATAACCGCTGGCAAAAAGTTGGCGGCGAGACCCATGTCAGCACGGCCACGGCCGGCTTTCAGACCTACCCGACCATCACGGCGTTGGATGATGGTGGCTTCTTGGTGACCTGGTCGTCCACCGGCAATGGCGAAGATGGTTATGGCATTTATGCGCAGCGGCTGGATGCCTTCGGACAGCCTGTCGGCGAAGAGTATCGCGTCAACGACGTGACGGCCGGCGTTCAATTTTCGTGGAACGGTGCAGGCGGCGAAAACACTGCAACCTTGAACGATGGCAGCGTTGTCACCGTTTGGGACAACAACACGGGAACATCTTCCGGCTATGACATTGCTGTCCGGATCACCGAGATTCCAGCAGGCAATGTCAATGGTATTGAAGATCAGGGGCTTGCCATCAATCTGGAGGCCGCGCTGACGGACACCGATGGCTCCGAAAGCCTGAGCGTGACGCTGTCGGGCTTTCCGGTTGGTGCAACGTTCAACTTGGGCAGCGCAGATGGCGCAAACTGGGTGATTGCGGGGGCAGAAACGGTCGACCTGTCGACATTGGAGATGACACCACCACAAGACTATAACGGCAGCTTCACCCTGACAGCCACCGCCACCGCCACAGAAACCGCCACCGGCGAGACCGCAGAGACCACCCAAACCGCAGTCTTAAACATTCTGGCAGTCAACGACGCGCCGGTGACAAGCGACGCGGTGGGCGAAACACCCGAAGACACGGCTTTGCATGGTTTTCTTGAGGCAAGCGATGTCGATGTAACAGACACAATCGCATTCACCCTGAAAACAGGCCCTGCACACGGAAGTGTCACCATCGATCCGGACGGCCAGTATCACTACACTCCAGACGAAAATTTCAGTGGTGATGACAGTTTCACATTCACCGTCTCGGATGGGCAGATAACCACAGATGTTCATAGCGTTTCGCTGACCGTGCAGCCTGTGGCTGATGCGCCGACCCTGACGGTTACACCCGATCTGTTGGATGAGCTGGCAACCCCGACGCCTGTTGGCGGGTCATCGCTTGTGAACGAGACGCTATTGGGTACGCAGCGTTATGCGACGGTTGCGGCTTTGGACGATGGCGGTTTTGTCGTGACCTGGTCTTCGAACGAGAGCGGATCGTTTGGCATTTTTGCGCAGCGCTATGATGCGGGCGGCGTGAAGGTCGGAGGCGAGACACTGCTCTCAGCCCCGCCCAACACCAGTGTCAACATGGCGCAATCGGCGGTGACCGGTTTGCAGGACGGTGGCTATCTGGTTGCTTGGCAAAACGAGTTCTACACGAGGCCAGGCGGTACGCTGACTGGGAGCAAGCCTTTGCTGCAGCGGTTTGATGCGGACGGCGTCGCGCAGACCGATGTGTTCAGCCCCCCCAAAATTGCCACCCTTGAATTGGCCCCCGATGTCACCGAGCTGGGCAACGGCAATTTGGTCGTGACGTGGACAGGCAACCGATATAGCAACACGACGGATATATTTTACCAGGTAATCACCCCGGATGGTGTTGTGGTCAGCGGCCCGCGTGTCGTGAGTGTTTCCAATCCAAGCAGTAGTTATGAAATACAACCATCGGTGGCCGCGCTCGAAGCGGGCGGATTTGTGATCAGCTACTCATCCAATACGGACGGCGGCGGTTATGGTGTCTATTCACAGGTTTTCAAAGAGACCGGCTTTGCGATTACCGGCGATCTTCTGGTCAACAGCTTTACGGCAAACAACCAGTTTTTCCCGAGCGTGATCGGGCTTGAGGGTGGCGGTTTTGCCGTTACTTGGGTTTCGGCCGGTCAGGATGGCGATGTTGCGGGTATTTATGCGCAGGTCTACGATAACCGCTGGCAAAAAGTTGGCGGCGAGACCCATGTCAGCACGGCCACGGCCGGCTTTCAGACCTACCCGACCATCACGGCGTTGGATGATGGTGGCTTCTTGGTGACCTGGTCGTCCACCGGCAATGGCGAAGATGGTTATGGCATTTATGCGCAGCGGCTGGATGCCTTCGGACAGCCTGTCGGCGAAGAGTATCGCGTCAACGACGTGACGGCCGGCGTTCAATTTTCGTGGAACGGTGCAGGCGGCGAAAACACTGCAACCTTGATCGATGGCAGCGTTGTCACCGTTTGGGACAACAACACGGGAACATCTTCCGGCTATGACATTGCTGTCCGGATCACCGAGATTCCAGCAGGCAATGTCAATGGTATTGAAGATCAGGGGCTTGCCATCAATCTGGAGGCCGCGCTGACGGACACCGATGGCTCCGAAAGCCTGAGCGTGACGCTGTCGGGCTTTCCGGTTGGTGCAACGTTCAACTTGGGCAGCGCAGATGGCGCAAACTGGGTGATTGCGGGGGCAGAAACGGTCGACCTGTCGACATTGGAGATGACACCACCACAAGACTATAACGGCAGCTTCACCCTGACAGCCACCGCCACCGCCACAGAAACCGCCACCGGCGAGACCGCAGAGACCACCCAAACCGCAGTCTTAAACATTCTGGCAGTCAACGACGCGCCGGTCGTGTCGTCTGCAGTCACTCTGGATCCTGTGGCTGAAGACACCGGTGTTGCCGCAAGCGGCGCGGCGGCAACTTCAACGGCTGCTGCTCCTGCCTCCTCGGGTGCCGCAAGTGCCCCGCCCGCTGCTGCCGCGCCTAGCGCAGCAGCACCTGCGCCAGCTTCTGCTGCCGCAAACGGACCACGGGTAATCACTCAAGCGGAACTGCTTGCCAATGCCAGCGATATCGACGGCGATGACTTGACAGCAGTCAACCTTACGATTGTTGCAGGGGCAGGGGCGTTGACCGACAATCTCGATGGCACGTGGAGTTTTGTCCCTGCGCCCAATGACGATACAGACGTCAGCTTTGCCTATGAAGTCACCGACGGAATTGCGGCTCCTATCGCTGCGACAGCAACGCTGGATCTCACGCCGGTCAACGACGCTCCGGTCATCAACGCAGAAACCACGGATGCAAACGGCGCGATACAAGCACAAAACGCTGGTCCGACCTTGATCGACTTTGACAGCAGTGAAAGCCCCGCAACGTCTGAGATCTATACACAGGGCGATTACGTCTTCATTCCGCTGGACACGACAACTGTGGCGGATCTGGATGGCGATGGTGATCTGGAGAACGTGTCTCTGGCGGGGGCGGCTGGAGTGCTGAGCCGCGTCGATGGCGCGGGCTTTACGCTTGAAGGCTTCACTTTGGCGTCAATGGACCATGGCGCGAGTGCGGAATCTTCTTCCGAAAAAACGGCAGCAGAAACCCAAAAAGCGGCGGAGATGGAAACGAAAACCGCCGCCGAAGCGGAGACGAAAACCGCCGCCGAAGCGGAGACGAAAAAAGCCACCGAGACGGAAACCAAAACCACCGCGACAGAGACGAAGACTACCGAGACGGAGACCAAAACAACCGCGACAGAGACGAAGACCACCGAGACAGAGACCAAAACCACCGAGACAGAGACGAAAACCGGCAATGTCAGCTACGCCGATGTGCAATTCGTGTTAGAGGCCGAAACCGTAGACAACGGTACGATCACGTCGCACTTCAAGGAGTCCTCTGGCTGGAGCACGGAAATTGTCGACGCGCTTGGGGCTGCAACAGTTCTGACAGGGTTAACCCAAGCGCAGACGATCGAGCTGTACAGCGATATCGTATCATTCACGTCTTTTGATGCGACCTCGGGTAAGGATAGCGAGGCGACTTATGCGCTGGATGACATCCAGATTGCCGGGCAACCGCAACCTGATGACCTAACCGCAACGGGCGTGATCGGATTTACCGACATTGACATTGGTGACACCCATTCCGTAGCCCCTGTAATCGTTGCCTCTGACGGGGCGCTTGGAACGCTGACAGCAAGCGTGACAGACCAAACGGCAGGCGGACTCGGTGGCACTGTCACTTGGACCTATGATGTGCCATCCGCTTCTATTGCTGATCTGGTTGTTGGGCAAACCAAAGTGGAAACGTTCGAAGTCAGCGTTCTGGACAGCAATGGTGCGTCGGCGACCGAAACGGTAACGATCTTGGTCAGTGGCGGAAGTGCTGGCTCATTGGCGGCATTGTTTGGCACAGACGGCGCAGAAAATCTGACAGGCACCCTTGCCAGTGAAGCCATGTTTGGCAGCGGTGGCGACGACACAATCGTCGGTGCCGGAGGTTCAGATAGAATGTGGGGCGGCGACGGCGGCGATACGTTTGTCTTCGAGGATCTTGGCGCATCGGCCACAATCAATGATTTCCAGGATGGTCCTGATGCTCAGGATGTACTGGACATATCGGCCTTCGGCATCGTGGATTTTGCGGCACTACAGTTGGCAATTAGCCCTGTTGGATCCCCTGATACACTTCAAAATGATGTCCTGATCCAATTGGATGACAATGACAGCATCCTGCTGCGGAATGTCGACATCGCCGATCTGGATGCCGATGATTTCGTCTTCTGATTTCCACGCGGTTGCGCCTGCTTCGCCCGGATTTGCCGGGCGGGGGCACCCGGCCGCGGGATTCGAATGGCGGGTTCTGCCGTCAAAGTTCAGGCTGTTTTTCCGGGCACATCCCTAAAAAAGTAGCTGGCTGAGAATGATGGTTTTGTCGGATAATGCTCAGGCTTGGTGGCAGATCTATCCGTCGACATTTCTACATTGCCAGAGGGGCACAACCAATGAGCTTGCAAGACGTGTTTGCCGAACTCGGCGTTCTTTTGGCACGTTACGGTTATCTGGATCCAGATGCGCCAGCACAGCGGGACGTGAAGGAAGCACCGACCACGGCCTTGCTGGAGGCATTGTTTTCCAAAGCTGCATTTGTTCTTGTCACTGATGTCGCAACGACGGATCTTTCACCGCTTGTACCTGCACTTCTCAGGGCGCAGTTGCTGGTCCAGAGGGACGGAAAACTGGCGTCCAATGTTACCATTTTGCGGCGTGGCAAGCTGTTCCTTGCGGGCGATCTGGATCAAGATCGTGCGTTGTCGGTTCCGTCATTCTCGGGTGTCACAAATGCTCTTAGTCGATTGCTCGTGCCCGGACCTTTCGAGCACGCGGTTGATATGGGCTGTGGATCCGGAGTTCTGGGTTTTGAAATGGCGGACCATGCAACAAAGGTGACTGGCACAGACCTTAATCCGCGCGCGCTTGCTCTGGCCCGGATTAACGCCGCGATGAATTCAGTTTCCAACATAGAGTTTTGCGAGGGATCGTTGCTTGATCCGCTTGGTCAGGTCTGTGTTGACATGATTGTTGGCAATTTGCCTTACGTAATGTCGCCGGATCAAAACCTGCTGTTCAGGGATGGGGATCGCCCGGCAGCACAGTTGTTGAAAGAAGCTGTGATCGGGGCCTCTCTGCGGCTGGCACCAGGCGGTGTGGCGCAAATGTTGTGCAACTGGCCTCACGATTCAGCCAATCCCGCTGCGGGTCCGCAGCACCTTGTTACAGACAGCGGGCTGGACGCCATCGCGATCACCTACGCGGTGCGCAGCCCGTTAGAACATGCCCGCAACTGGAATCGTGAGCTGGCCGACAATGACCCCAAAGCATTTGAGCAACTTGCAGAGCGCTGGACAAATTGGTTCTCTTCCCAAAACATTGATGCAATAGCCTTTGGCGCTCTGACTTTGCGTCGCCCGGACGGCCGCACCCCGGTTTTTCGCCATTTTCATGCTGCGTCCTGGCCAACCGGGAAGGCTGGCCGTCAGGTGCAGCGGATTTTGCATGCCATTGGTGCCGAAGATCCTTTTGCCAAGCCGGACTCTTCTGTTCCGCGTCTGGTCGATCACACTCTGAAGCAAGACCTCAGATGCGAAGACGGCAGCTATCGACCCAAGTCACTCCGGCTTTTGCCAGATGACACGATCGGCTTGGGCCTTGAATTGGAATCCCGTGACGCCAGTACGTTGTCCCGCGTGGACGGCGTCCGAAAGCTCAGTGACGTTATTGACAGCAACCCGGAACACGCGCGCTGTTTGAGACGCCTGTGGCACTTGGGTTTGTTGGACATCACACCTGAAAAAGGGCCTCTGCATTGACGAAATGTGTGACTTGAAACTCGAGATTTCACTTGGCCGTTTCTAACCGAATGCTTTCAATCATCAGTCTATGCCTGTCAAAATTGAACGTTTCATCTTGTGCGGACTGCGTTGGTCAGTGGGTTGATGCGAACTTGAGAGTGGCGACGCTGCTTTGTCGGTGATCGCGGTTAGGAAGATGACGGATTTGCATAGCCCACGCCCTTTTGTTGCCAACAAGCCGACCGCAATTGATATGATAAATATCGGTGCTGCTGGCGTTGATATCAGCTCGCGTGAACACATGGCGTCACATGCGTCGCGATGTAAACCACGGGTGTCCACCGGATCCCAACCTACGAGATTCTGGAACGCAATCGCCATCTTGAGACGGCATTGGTCGTTCGGGATGTAGATCGAAAGCCTAGGGACGGGGCCGACCTGCGCGTCAGGCCAAGCGCCAAACACTTCGCGTTCTGGCTGTGTCTGGCACCGGACAACAAAAACTTCCGGCGGCAAAGTGTTGTCTTTTTCGACGCGGCGTCGGTCAAGTCGCGCAGCTGCCCATTTCGATTGGCAGCAATTTACAATAAATGGCACCAGAGGATGACATGGCTATTTCTTAGGACGCCACCCGGTTCTTCGTGGGCCAAAAGCCTTGCGGTTCAGATTCAAAAAAAACACCGTTCTGCGTTTTCGAAGGGACAGATGTGCCATGCCATGGATGTCAGTTTTCTGTGAAACCGTTCGGTTGGTGACAGCTGAATATTTCTCGAACACAGCAGGCGCAAACAATCTTGCCTTCTCTGGTGATCAGCCCGGTTTTGTCCATGCGAAAAGAACACCACCGAGAACAGCATTCTTTGAATGAAGCGATTTAGCGAGCTTTAGGTTGGTATTCCATGCCCCCGCATCGCTTGAAATTCCAGTACTACTGTGAGAAGGGCAGGGATGCCAAACGAAGAAATCACTTTTGCAGATTGCAGTCTATCCCGCGCGGATATTGTGCGTATCAGCGAAAAAGGCCAAGCCGCCACTTTGAAAAACTGCGATCTCAATTCGATGGATCTATCGCAGCTCATGCTTTCGGGATGGCGCTTTGACAGCTGTAATTTGGCTGGCGCTTCTTGGAACGGAACCAGACTTGAGGAGGTATGCTTCAAAGGCTGCCGGGCCGCTCAGTCTCGTTTTCTCGGATCAGAGCTTCAGGACTGCACAATAGACGGTGGTGATTTCAGCAATAGCAGTTTCAGAGCGGCCACTCTTTCGGATGTCAAATTCCTTCGATGCAAGATGACTGGTTGCGATCTAACCGATGTCCGGGCCAACAACATTTTGCTTGAAGAGGTGCTTCTTGTTTTTGCACTTCTCCCCAAGCTTTCGTTTCGAGATACATTGTTGAAGAAAGTCGATTTCAGTGATGCCGATTTGAAATACTGCGATTTTCGGGATGCGGTTCTCGAAGACTGCTCTTTGCGCGATGCCCATCTGGCGGATTGCCGGTTTGAGAGAGCGGATTTGCGGGGGGCTGACCTTGGAGGAGTTACGTTAACGGATGCCCGCCGTTTCAAAGGTGCGGTTATTTCCAAGAGGCAGGCGGCAGATTTGCTTGGACAATTGGGGTTGCGGGTTCTCTAACCAACGCGATTGGCATGCCGCACCGGTCGCTGTTGTTCGCCAAACCAGTGGTTCGGCGTAGCGATTGGTCATCTTGTGCTTGTGCAGGGTCAATGACGCGTTTTTGCAATGCTTGATGAGCAACCACAGATGCACCCATGTCAGGTGCTCCACTTGACCGAAGATTAATCCGTCGCCTTAGCGGTTTCGAGAATAAGCATTGTTGTGGTTTCTGAAACGCAGGGGATGCATTTTAGTTTGCTCAAAACAAAATTCTTGAGTGCATCAACGTTCGGCGTTCTGACCTTTAGAACGTAGTCAAAATTGCCGGTGACCAACAGGCATTCGATGATTTCCGGCAGGCTATGGACGGCTGCAAGAAACTCTTTGATATCAGCGGGGGTTTGCCGTGACAGGCGCACATTAACCATCACGCTGACGCCGTAACCTAGGATTTCCGGATCGATCCGGGCTCCATAACCGGAAATGACGCCCTTTTCCTCCAGACGTTTTACACGGCGACTGCAGGGGGTTGCAGACAACCCGACCCGCTGGGCAAGATCGCGGTTTGAGATACGCCCTTCGGCTTGCAAGACTGCGATGATCTTTCGATCCATGACATCGATTTGGGTATTAGTCATATTCCCTCACTTTGGGGCAATTTTAGTGACTTATAGTCAATCATCCTCAAGATTCCACCCAAATAGCACAGTTTCCCTCTTGGCTTAGAGCTATTGTGACCCAGGCGCATGCAGGAAAGGTTACATATGTCGATTTTCTCTCACCCGGAATTTGAACATGAGCAGGTATTGTTTTGCCATGACCCTGAGATTGGCTTGAAAGCGGTCATTGCAATTCACTCTACGGCTTTGGGTCCAGCTGCAGGCGGTTGCCGCATGCACCCTTATGCCTCCGAACACGACGCATTGACGGATGTGTTGCGTCTGTCAAAAGGGATGAGCTTCAAGAATGCACTTGCCGGGTTACCGTTGGGCGGTGGCAAATCCGTGATAATTGCTGACCCGTCCGGTCCGGACAAGGCCGCGCTCTTGCGGGCGTTTTCGCACCATGTTCAGTCATTGAACGGACGCTATTGGACGGCGATCGATATTGGCGTTGGGCCTGCGGATGCGGATATTCTTGCGGAAAATTGCGAATTCATCTTTGCCCGTGCCTCGCAATACGAACCGGGGTTCAACCCGTCTTTGTTCACCGCTCTGGGCGGTTTTACTGGCATCCGCGCTGTCGCCAAACATGTTTGGGGCAGTGATGATTTGACAGGAAAACGCG
This sequence comes from Pelagimonas varians, assembly GCF_003208435.1. GTDB lineage: Bacteria > Pseudomonadota > Alphaproteobacteria > Rhodobacterales > Rhodobacteraceae > Pelagimonas > Pelagimonas varians. The sequence continues at coordinate 11,123 of NZ_QKMF01000033.1, forward strand.
TTGCGGTTCAGGGATTGGGTCAAACAGGCAGTGACTTGTGTCGACAATTGCATGAGGCCGGGGCGGAACTGGTGGTCGCGGATGTCCGGCCTGAGGCAACGCAAGAGACGGTAGAGAGGTTTGGGGCGGTAGCGGTTGCTCCCGATGTCATCCATGCACAAGATGTCGACATCTTTGCGCCTTGTGCCATGGGGGCGGGGATCAACGATGACACTTTGCCGGATATCAAGGCACGGGCGATCTGCGGCTTGGCCAACAATCAGCTGGATAAAGCACGCCACGGTGAAGCACTGCGCGCCCGAGGTATCGCCTACGTGCCGGACTATGTGGTCAATGCAGGCGGTGTGATGGGGGCGTCGACGGTGATCTTTTCGACACCTTCGCGTGAGGCCGCGACAAAGCGCATCTTGGGCCTTTTCGACACCGTCTTGTCAATTTTGATCGAAGCAGACCGCACGGGATTGCCGAGTTCGCAAGTCGCGGACAGCATGGCGATCACTAAAATGGATGCTGCCAAATTACCTTAACGCTTAGACGCCGGAGCCGCCGATGCTTGAGCTGATGTCCGATCCGCTTTCGGGTTTCGATCCGGATCTTCGGGCTTAGGCTCGCGCATTTGCCCAAAACCACATCGCACCAGATGCGGAAAATTGGGAGGCCCGGCGTGTCTACCCGCGCAATGTGGTAGGTCTTGCCTCCAAGGGTTTTAACGGCTTTCTTGTGCCGCGCGCCTTTGGGGGCAACAGGGGATCCCCCACGGATTTTTCTGATGATCGTTGAGGACTTCGCCAAGGCCGAAATTGCTTAAACGCTGGCCTTTGTTGTGCATCATGCTGGCCTTTGTTGTGCATCATCATGCCGGAGTAGTGGCGTCGCTAAGTGCGAACACGGGCTTTCGAGACCGGCTTTTGCCTGACCGAACCGCAGGCTGGCTGGGATGACGCTGGTGTTGGAACAACTGCTTCGGACGAGGGTGCCGCTTATTTCTGTCTCGTGGCAAAGCTTGGATCACCAGCGGTGCCGTCGCCGACGTGCTGGCGGTTTTTGCAAAGACAAACACCGGTGAGGGGGCCAAAAGCATTGGGTGTTTCGTTGTGGATGCGGCGGCCTTTGGTGTCACGCGCGGCGCACCTTATGATCTGATTGCCGGATGATCTGATTGCCAGCCTCGACTGCGCATTGCTTGATGGTGCAAGAAGGCGGCGGGACTATCGGGAAACCGGATCCCGAGCACTGACACAGGCCGCAACCAACAGTCTGTCCGGTCGCGGACGCAATGAAAGGAAACTCATGCCTGAAGCAATTGTGATCCGAAGCTACGGTGCGTCCGACGTGCTGACTTTGGAAGACATCGACGTCCCCGCCCCAGCGGCTGGCGAACTGCGACTGCGCCAGACTGCCATTGGTGTGAATTTCCACGATATCTATGTGCGTTCAGGTCTCTATAATACGTTGACACCTCCGGGTATTCTCGGTTGTGAGGCCACGGGAATTGTTGACGCGGTCGGGGCCGATGTCGATGCGTTTCAAATTGGTGACAGGGTGGGGTATGTCACGGGCCCGCCTTACGGAGCCTACGCCACCCATAGACTGTTGCCGGCAAAGGCCGCCGTACCGTTGCCCGAAACGATCAGCGATGACCTTGCGGCGGCAACTTTGTTGCGTGCGCTGACAGTGGATATGTTGACCCAGCGGTGCACAGACTTGAGCCCCGGTATGACAATCCTTGTCCATGCGGCTGCCGGGGGTGTTGGTCGGCTGTTATGCCAGATGGCATCACATCTTGGCGCAACCGTGCTGGGAACAGTTGGATCCGCAGAAAAGTCCGAGATAGCCAAGGCATCGGGCTGTTCCCACCCGATCCTTTACCGCGAAAAACCCTTTCAAGAAGAGGTGCTGCGCCTGACCGACGGTCGCGGTGTCGATGTGGTGTATGATTCCATTGGTGCGGATACGTTTGACGGGTCGTTGGCTAGCCTGACCACATGCGGCCACTTGGTCAATTTCGGTCAATCCTCTGGTGCAGTGCCGCCCTTGATGATGAGCACTCTCGCCGAAAAGTCCCTGACGGTCACCCGACCGATCCTATTTCATTACTTGCAAGATACGGCTCAATATCGGGCGATGGCCAAGTCGGTGTTTGAAGCATTCAGCACGGGTATCTTTTGCGCCGGCAATCCCGACATGTTTGCCCTGCGAGATACAGCGCAGGCGCATGATATGCTTGAGAGACGTACAGCCACCAGAGGGATTGTGTTGAAGCCCTAGTACATGTTTCGCAGGCCGACGGTTGGTCTTAGGATTAGCACGGATTTGCCTCCTCTGTGCGGTGAGGAGCTTAGTGGATTCGATCAAGGAAATCGCCTTTTGGCGGCCACTTGGTCGCGGTCCCGTGTGTCGAAGGTGGAACTTTTTTGGGGTCTAACCTTGCTCAATGAAGACTGACACGGCCGCGTGGCGCAGGGAATGAATGCCGAACTTTGCTTGGCCGCTTTCTCCGACAATTCCCTCGGTAACCAGCAGCAGATCGCAGATCCGGTTTGGGATGTTGGCGCAGTTTTGCACCTTTCCAATAGAACTGGGAGACACGAGCCCCAATGTGCACGCATGGGTGTTTTCCGGTCAATTTGAAGGCTCAAAAGCACAGTTGGAGCCATTGAATTTCGCGGTTGCCAAACAGGCTTCCGGGTCGCCCTTTTACATATTGTTCGTCAGCACACTGATATCGGCGGATCGCTTTGCTGTCTGATCTACGGCTCCCCAAGCAAGCAGGACGTGATGAACATGGCGCAATGTCGTGCCGGTCAAAGCCTGTTATCCTGCCCCCTTTTCGCGATTACCATGTAGGTGAACTCTGCACTCTTGTAGGAGACAACCGTTTTGCGTCAGGTGCCCCCGACGGCTGCTATTACGTTGTGTCTTGCTAGACCATTGCTGAACGGATCCCTTGCCGCCGACATACAGAAGCAGTCTTTTCGTCAGGGTCTTATTCCTCGATTAAAGCAATGATCTGTTCTTAGGTGAATTCTGCCCTCAATTGTCCGGCCCTGTTAGGCGGATTCAATAGAAACGAGAGAAGTGTCCGCTATCGCTCAACCTGCGTAGCGACGTTCCCCGTGCCATCATCGCCACTTCCGCGGAATGGGATGCCTGCATTTGTGGCCGGATGACAGCTGCCGCCCGACCTAAAGGGGACATCGGATCGCTGCGATGTCTTCCGCAGCTTTTTCTGGTGTGGCCTGAACATCGCTTTCTTCACCGGATGCGCGGCTAGAGATCGCCGTTTCGATAATCAGCGATGCATGGCCGGCCGTTGCCAAACGCGACGCCCTTTGCAGTGACAAGGATGCCGCTTCAAGGCTGGTTGACCTCGAAGTCGGTCAGGTTCGACATGTGCGCGGCGGGTTAAGTCGTCTCAGGCGGCGTCATCAGTGTCCTTAGAGTGATCGTCCTTAGGGGCCAAGGGGCGAACAAACAGCCAGATCATTGCGCCGATAAAGGCGAAAGCGACGAGGTTCATCGCGGTATTGATCAGATCACCGATCAGCATTGTCGTCCTCCCATTCAAACAGGGCACGCAGGAAGCAGACCATGAGCAGCACCAAAATAAAGACAAAAGGCAGCGCCCCGAGCGCGATCAGGCTCTTTACCGCAGCAACTGATCCCGAAAGGACCATTGTGAAACTCAGGACGGCCAGCACCGCGCCCCAGATCAAACGCACACGCGGGCTCGGGTCCGGGTCGCCGCCAGTGGAAAACGCACCCAATACAAATGCCGCGCTAACAACGCTTGTTACGATGAACAGAAACGCGGCTGCGATCGTGGCCAATGTCGTTAAAGTCGCGAACGGTAGGCGTTCCAATATGGCAAAGGTCACCCGCTCGACATTGCTTCCGGTGATCTCAAGCAGAGCGCCATCGTTGCGCAAGCTGTCAAACAAGCCAATTCCGCCGAAGGCCCCAAACCAGAAAATCGAGAAGACCGTTGGAACAAACACCACTCCCAGCACAAACTCGCGGATCGTGCGGCCGCGCGAAATTCGGGCAACAAAGACGCCGACAAACGGCCCCCAGGCGATCCACCAAACCATGTAGGTCAGTGTCCAATCCTTGAACCAACGCGCCGCCACGTCATCAAAGAAGGTAAAGGTCCGGAAACCAGAGGGAACCACATTCCAGATGTAGTCGCCGAAACTGGTGACGACAGAGTTCAACAGGAATTCCGTTGGCCCAAGCACAACGGTGTAGAGCAAAAGACCGATGGCGATCAGCAGCGCGGCGCTGGAAAGCCGCGCCATTCCAGATCCGAGATCCACCATGAGCGGTGGCATATAGCAAAGCACGATGGCCGCGAAAGATATCCAGACAATGGTTTGGCTGCCGCTGGTTCTGCCCAACAACGCATTCACACCGTCCGCGACTTGAAACACTCCCATCGCCACTGACCCGCCAACCCCGATGGCAATCGCAGCAATTGCCAGAAAATCCGACAACCAACCCACAACCCGCGCCCAGCGTTCGGCTCCAAACATCCGAACCAATGGCGCGCTGACCAGCATCGGGGTGTTTTGCCGAAACGAGAAATATGCGATGACAAGCGCGGTTGAGCAATAGATGCCCCAGGCGTGCAGCCCCCAGTTGAAGTTTGTGGCGAGAAGCGCCGCGCTTGCCGCCTGCGGATCGGGCAGGCCTTGCCGGGCGAATTTGAAATGCGTGAGCGGTTCAGCGGCCGCCCAGAACAATAGGCCGACGCCCATGCCTGCAGAGAACAGCATCGCTAGCCAAGATGCGGTCGAGAATTCTGGTCGATCATCGTCATGCCCCAGCCTGACCTTGCCGAACCGTGAGGCCGCGAGCCAAAGGCAGATGAACAGCAGACCTGTTGCTGTCAGCATGACAAACCAGCCGCGGCTGGCAAAGGTACGGTCCACGATTGCGGACGATATCCTGAGCGCGCCCTCAGGGTCGACGATCCCCCAAAGCCCCACTGCCGAAATGACGACAAGAGATGCCGGTAGAATTGACGTCGATCCCATTGAATGATCCTAACTCAAGTTGCCAAATTCGACGGGGCCAAATGCGCAGACCGCGATCCGCCCCCTGCAAGCCTATGATCAGCGCCCGCCTCAGGACACCTGTTCAGGCAATGCGTCATCTTGTGTCTCGGTGCCAACGGATCCACGATTTAGGCCGAAGAACCTATCGCCGTGCACCGGCACCAGCAGCATCGTCAGCACGGTCCCGAACGGTGGTCCGGCCATACTGACCGACTACATGCCAACCCAAAACATCTTGCAACAGCGGAACAACGTCAAGAACCGTTGTCGCCGCTGCCAAAACAATCGGGCGTAGGCGGAAGACTGCGGCCGCGATGGTTGCGCAATAGCGAAACAGCCTTATCGTCACCCCGTTGTGGAGCCGGCCTACAGCGGAGGCCAAATCTTGGCGGGTAGATACCGCCCATCGGCCAGTTCGGGCAGGACCACGGGTTCTTTGGGCTGCTACATCACGATGGCGGCAGGGCGAGCGGATTTGGTTGCGACGCCTCGGTGCCGATCTTTTCGATTACGCTGGCGTTTCACATTATCAGCGGCGCTGTGTGCAAGGAGGATATCGCTTCATGGGGCAAGGGTATAGATGGCCAATCCGTCTCGGGCAGAGCATCCTATGAGCTGAAAGTCGCTAAAAACTGCAACTCCTGCGCACGATCTCTGTTGGTTTAAGTCATTGGCTATAAATAAAAATATCCGACCGGATAGAAATTATTGCGCCGCGAAGGATGAACCGGTCTGCCAGTAAGGCGATGACCTTGGCCGGTTTCCATCCCGCCACATTTGTTACGCCATGGATTGACCGACTGTTCGGTTACCTACATCTGCCTGATCGCATCGATGGGGCGAATTCCTTGGCTGCAAAGTGCTTCAATCGGCTGCAAAGTTGCAACAATCTCTTCCGGTTCCGGGCTTTCCCCGAATGAATGCGGAACGCCCTGCAATTTCGCCGGTTTCCCATATATCAGGCCGGATCACTTGAATTCGGCGGATGAGTTTTTAACCCGAAGGCACTAACGGCTGTTGCAATGGTGGCGAACAGGCCAATCACGATTTATGTTCTGCGGCAATCAATGCGAAAACAACCCGTCGTTCAAAACAACACCATGTGGCTCAACGCCGATGATAGCGGCCAGTACACAGGCCCAACAAAGTGCGACCCCGATAGCTTTGAACAAGCAACACGCGAAGCCGTTTTGAACGGTATGATTGCGAAGGCAACGTCGAGAAAGTCGAGGAGATTTGAAAACCGAAAGGTCACGGATTGGAGACACCGAATTCTGCACGCCGAGCCATTTTAGAAGGCGGTATTCAAGGGCTCGGTTTCTGTGGCCGCACCTGCACGGCCTGTGAATTTGGAACCAGAACCAATCGGATCCGGTCTGGCACCGCTACTGGCCACTCAAATTGCAGTCTTCATGCAAATGGCTGCTTTAACGACAAGATCCGTAAAAAAAAGGGTGTCTTGGCGTTAGGCAAACGGTTTCAACCGGCCTCATTTGGCACCGATATTGAATTAGACATGATAGGGATCAAATTGGCTGAACACTTCTTCTGCTAAAGGTGGAGCAATCGCAATGTTTAAGGGATCAAATATGCTGCCACCGTTCAAAGCCGTCTTTCTGCTGGCTCTTGCATTGTCGCCAGCGTCCACCTTTGCGGATGTCTTGTCAGTTGATCCTGTTGCCCCGGGCATCTGGGCGATCGAAGGCCCAGCCGAGCAGCGCGACCCGGAAAATTTGGGCAACAATGCCACGTTCGGCCTGATCGAAACCAACGAAGGGGCCGTGCTGGTTGATCCGGGCGGAACCCGGGCGGGCGCGGCTATGCTGCATGATGTCGTGCGCGGTTTGACCGATCAACCTTTGGTCTATGTGATCAACACAGGGGGCCAAGATCACCGTTGGCTTGGAAACGGGTATTGGAAAGAGCAGGGAGCGATCATCATTGCGTCCGAAAGCGCGGTCGCGGACCATCAAGATCGCGGATCGCTGCAATTGTCGATACTGTCCCAACTTGTCGGTGTTGGATTGAATGGGACCAAACCTGTCTATGCCGATGTGACCTTTGATGCGGCCCATGTGATGCAACTTGGCGAGCGTCATATCGAAGTCCATCATGTTGCCGCGGCGCATACGCCGGGCGACAGCTTTGTCTGGCTGCCGCAGGATCGTACGGTCTTCACCGGCGACATCGTCTACGTCGGACGCATTCTGGGTGTGATGCCTTTTTCTGACAGCGCTTCTTGGTTGGACGCGTTTGCAGCGATTGAAGCATTGAACCCAATACACGTCATACCCGGACACGGGCCTGCAACCACGCTAGAGCGGGCGCAGGCAGACACGCGCGACTACCTGAGAAATCTTCGTGACCGGATGCGAGCCTACATCGATGACGGGGGCGATATCACCGGATCGGTTGAGGTGGACCAAAGCAATTTCACATATCTCAATCAGTTTGATTCGCTCGCACGGCGCAACGCACAGGCTGTCTTTGAACAAATGGAATGGGAGTAACGCTTGCCCCAATGATCTGGCCTTTGTCGTTTGGGATCCCTAACCGCAGGCCTCCTGAATGGAATTCATCGATAGGCATCTCAACGGCGCAGCGTTACAGATATTTGTTCCGAGCTTTCAAGGTGCGCCGCCAAAACCCGAACCGCCTACCGCTCGCAACTGCCCAAATTCACGCTAGGCTTGGTCCGATAGTCACTCAGAATTTTCCAGACTTTTGGCATTCAACAAAACGATGTCTGGTTGTTGGCTTCAAATCCCATTAAACGCATTCGGAGAACTGGGGAGCGGTCATTTTGCAGAAAATCACATTGCCTGAGCGGCCTGATTGGCGCGATCACGCCCAAGACGTCGGATTCACTTTTGCGGATATGCATGGTGAACCCTATTGGGATGAAACTTCGGCCTATGCGTTTTCGCTCGATCAGATCGAGAACGATCTGGAGGACCCTGCCACCGAACTCCATGCTATGTGCCGAGAGGCCGTCGACGTAATTATCGCCAGCGAAAACCTGATGGAACGGCTTGCGATCCCCGAAGCCCATCGCGACCTTGTGGCCGAAAGCTGGAAACGGGGCGATCCTGAAATCTATGGCCGGTTCGATTTTGCCTATGATGGTACGTCACCTGCCAAGCTTCTGGAATATAACGCCGATACGCCGACCTCGCTTTACGAAAGCGCGGCCTTTCAGTGGCAGTGGCTTGAAGATCAACTGAAATCCGGGGGTCTTCCTGCAGGGACGGACCAGTTTAATGGTATCCACGAAGCGCTGGTCGCGCGATTTAGCGCCGTTTTTGAGAAAAATAGCGATCTGCACTTTACGGCCGTTGCCGGCAACCCTGAAGACTACGGCACGGTCGAAGCCATGGGGTGGGCCGCGCGCGAAGCCGGTTTAGGGGCTCATTACTGCGATCTCGACAGGATTGCGCTCAGCGACGACGGCCAATTCTTGGATGATGAGGATCGCAGGATTGCGGTTTTGTTCAAGCTCTACCCGTGGGAAGATCTGTTGCGCGACGATTACGCAAATCACATTGATGGATCCGGCTGTCTGTTTCTTGAACCTGCCTGGAAAGCATTGTTGTCCAACAAGGGGCTTTTGCCGGTGCTCTGGCAAATGTTCGAGGGTCACCCAAACCTACTGCCAGCTTTCTTTGAGGCCGATGTAACCGATGCTTTGACGGCCAGCGAAACGGCCACGGAGAAGACCGCCTCTGCTTTGGCCCGCGCCGAGACCCAACTGGCAGCCGGCCTTGTGAAAAAGCCAATCTTGTCGCGCGAGGGGGCTTCGGTTTCGATCCTGCAGTCCGGCGAGCTGGTCGAGCAGTCCAAGAACACCGACTATGCCGAACATCCGCGCGTCATCCAAGCTTATGCGCCATTGCCGAAGTTTGACGGCTTTCGCCCGGTGATCGGTGCCTGGATTGTAGGGCAAGACTGTGTCGGCATCGGCATCCGAGAAGATAAATCCCGCATCACGCAGGATTTGTCCCGCTTCAAACCGCACTATATCGTTGCATGATACAGACGCCCTATCGCCCCCATTGGCAGAAAGACGATTAACATGACCAAACGCTCGAAACGGGTTTCCATCGCCATTGTCGGTGCCGCTGCTTTTGCTCTTGCGGGATGCCGCGAAGAACAGGTCGATGCCTCTGCTTTCCCGGATCTACAAAGCTGTCTGGAAGACGCATCACGGGGCGGGATGTTCACGTCACAAGAGTGCGAAACGTCCTTTTCCGAGGCCCAGGCCCTACATGTAGAGGCCGCGCCCCGATATGATAGCCTGGAAGTGTGTCAGGAGCAGCATGGCGAAGGTGCCTGCGGATCTGAAGCGGCGGCAACACAAGGCGGGTCGGGCGGTATCTTTTTGCCACTTATGGCAGGCTACCTGATGGGCAGTATGTTGGGGGGACGCGCAGGAATGTCTGCGTCTCAACCGCTCTACAAAGGGGCCAATGGGCAGTATACAAACGCTTCGCGCTCCAGCAGCTTTTCAAGCAACCGAGGCGCCACTAAGTTGGGCACGTCTCAATTCGCCCGCCCGGCCTCGACGATCGGGAAGACACCAATGTCACGCGCCGCAGCAGCCTCACGTGGAGGTTTTGGCAAGTCTGGTGGTTCAAAGTCGGGTTTCGGTGGATAGAAAGCTGCGCTGACAGCTCTGACTGATGGGGCATCCGACAGGAACATACAGAGGGTTTCTGAGCCTGTTCAAAGCGACATCGTCTATCAATCGCGCCCTGCATGCCGTGAAAATGTTGAGCACTGCATGGATGGCTAGTTTAGCCCCGAAAAAGACCGGCCGTTTTCAATGTCCTTGAGGACCGAGCGGGTCTGCTGGCGACAATGCCGCAGTGCTATTAGCTGCTGTTGGCAGCGGCTGCGATGTTTGCATGTCAGACAGGCTCAAGCAGCCATCCAAGCCCCAGAAGACCGAAGTTCACAAAGCTCGGCTCTGCGTCGGAAGTGAGATTTGAAAGGTTGGTCCGCCCATCCCTACAATTCAGCATTGCCGCGCAGCAAAGCCGCGTGAAATCCGGTCCTTGGGGGCCGTGCAGCGCTCATTTGGGTAAGAAGGCGGCTATGCGGACGAAATACCCTTTTTGTCAGTGGCTCGCTTTTGTTGGCTAAGGGCATAGATGTCGGGCTTATATTTTGTCCGAGTAGGGCGTTTCTAGACGGACCCCGTTCAATGTGTGTGTGCAGCACGCGCAAAATGGCGACATTGTAGCTGGCGTAAGCTCAGGATCGACAATTGCCAAAACTTTGTTGTCATCTACGTACAGCCCGCTGAAATACGAACTCTCGCCTGCCCGGAAAAAAGGAGTTCCTTCTGATACGTCAGACGCGACCATCCAGGTTATGGGGTCCTCGTGATCCAGTCTTGATGCGGCTTCGCTGTGCACTTCATCCCAATTTCGGCCAACCCGCGAAAGCAAAAACTTAAAAAGTGGCGTATAGTCAAATCCATGTCGTTGACCGGAATGCATGGATTGCTTCATCGATTTGTTTTCGGCGGCGGATTTGGTATTTCGCTCCCACTTTGATTTTGATCCCGATCCATGCCGAACTCCATAAGTTCTGGTATTCACGGATCGATAAAGGGGTTTCTTCGAATGTTTCATTTTCGAAATCTGCATTGGTTTCGGCATTCAGATCAAGCTGGCAAATCCTACACCTGTTTCAAAGCTGGCTTTTAGAGGCCTGCAGCAACTGCACATGAGGATTTCGAGCCGGTACCGGACAAATCCCATCGGGACAATCAATGAGTTTCTGCATTTGTCAGAAGCAGCCATGTGTTCCAATTGTCCGTCAGGCGATTTGCAAAACAAATCTGCCGAGAGGGGCCTGTTTGTGCGGTTTT
>NZ_QKMF01000034.1 GCF_003208435.1 Pelagimonas varians
TACGCACCGCATCTTGGCGAAATTCGTCCGTACGTTTCAGTCCCATAGTCTGTCTCCTTTGTTGCAGTAAATGCTATCAAAGGAGCGGCATCAAAACCGCGACAGGTCCACTACCGCGCAGCGGGAAAACCAGCCTTTCATGTAGTGTGCAGCAAGGTTCAAAGGTCGAATTCTCAGACTGTTGGACAAAACGGCAATTTGCTGTGCTTGCTCTCATGTCCGCAATTGATGTTTCAAATGTGCTGGGACCTTCCATGCGATGGCCTATTCCAGGGGTTGTTTGGAATCGCGGCAGTTTTGGCTTTCCAGCGTCAACCCGATAACGAAGCTTGGATGTTTCTAACCAATCCCCTCTGCCAGTACATCGAAAACAACGCGAATTCTAAGATTTGTCTTTAGTTCGCGGTGGGCGACCAGCCATGTCTCGATACTGATCGGCTCAAACGCCGAAGTCGGGTTTTCGAGTTCTGGATAAGCCGTCCCGATTTCGATCGGGAGAATGCCGATCCCAAAACCTTGACGGACAAGTTCGAGCGTCAATGTGGCACTCGACGTCGAAAAATTGAAATTCGCGGTGGTCAGATTCACGTCACGTGATGCCATCAAACCAAGCCGCTGTTCTGGTTGGTCGAAACCGACAAACGTTAATGTCTCAAGATCAGCCAGCGACTTGGGGCGGCCAACTTCGTCAAGGTACTCTTTTGACGCGAAAAGATGTGCCCTAGTGTCGCGAAGCCGTTTTGCAAACAGGGTTTCGTCTTTGGGTCGAGAATGACGGATTGCAATATCCGCTTCACGACGCCGCAAATCGCTCAACTCATTTGATGCGATGATCTCGATCTGAAGGTCTGGCGCAGTTGTGCGCAGATTTTTTAGGACTGGCGGTAGAAAATACGTTGCCATTAGGTTTGTAGCCGAAATCAATACATGTCCGGTCACGGCTTCGGATTGGCCCGTTGCAGCAAGGGATATGCTGCTTGCCGCATCGCCCATCATTCGAAAATGCGCCAGTAATTCTACACCTGATTGTGTCAACAAGAGCGCGCGCGATGTCCTCTCAAAGAGGACCACGCCAAGAGCCTCTTCGAGGCCCGCGACCTGTCGGCTCAGTGTAGGTTGCGTCAGACCAAGGGCGCGCGCGGCCGCGGATAGAGATCCTTCTTCAGCGGTAACGAGAAACGCCCGCGCTTGGTTCCAGTCGAAGGCTGATCGTTTCCACTCCATTATTTTCGTATACCAAACCAAGAGGGATACGCAATTCCGTATTGGTAGGCTGCATTCTATATTTTGCCAACGAACAACTTGAACCAGGTAAGAGATATGACGCAGCCAGACACTAAGAGCACCAGTTCATCGCGCGCTGCCACGATGGAACAGGCAATCCCCATGATCTCTCGCCGCTTCGGCTCTTGGGACGTTCTCATAAGCAGGCGGACGATCTCTTCTGCCGACCTTGCCAGCCGTTACGACGCGGTCGCGGGCAAATGGGCGCGGACCGCCCGTCGTTTTCGATTGGATGCCGCATATTCAGAGCCCCTTTTGGCCTCTCAGGTTGCTATAGATCTTATGCAGGTTGAGCCACAGGCGCGGATTCTAGATTGCGGCGTCGGAAATGGGAGCCTTTCGATTGCGCTTGATAGCCTCATGAACGGTCCGGCCGAATTTCATGCAATTGATACCTCTGCTGAAATGCTTTTACAGGCAAAGTCCGTGATGCAACACGCCGGGATGGGCCCGCACCTTCAACAGTCCGATGTTATGTCATTGCCCTATGAAGATCAGTCATTTGACGTTGTTATGGCCGCGCATGTCCTTGAGCACCTGCCTGATCCGCAACGAGCGCTTGCAGAGATGGTTCGCGTTCTAAAGCCGGGTGGGATGGTGTTCATTTGCGTGACGCGCCCCTCACTTTTCGGCGCACTAGTCCAACTTTTTTGGCGCACTTGGGCGATCACAGAACAAGAGGGGATCGCGTGGTTAAACGGATCCCAGCTTGTTGGTGTCGAATACCAACCGGTTCGGCTCGGCTCCGCTGGCTTTGCGAGCACTGCCTTTTGGGCGCGGCGTCCCAAATGATCACTCCAAGTCGAAAAGCCCCTAGAATCCATCTGAGAAAATCCGAATGGGTCGTCTTTGGCGTCATCTTTGTCTATTCGTTCATTCCTGGCTTTGGTGGTTTGATCCGAGTTTTGGAACTTGCAGGTGGACCACAAATTGCACCGGAAAACCCTCGGGCTTTGATCGCCCCAACACCCATCATTCTCCACACCCTGACCAGTTTTCTGTTCTGTATCGTCGGCGCGGTTCAGTTCTTGCCAAGCATCCGACGCCAGCGTCCAGCTGCGCATCGCGTCATCGGGCGGATGACCGTAGTGGCAGGATGTATGTCCGCCCTAACTGGTTTGTGGATGACGCATTTTTATGTCTTTCCTGAGGCGCTTCAGGGGGCCGTGCTGTATTGGGTCCGGGTGCTTCTGGGCACGGCAATGATCGGGCTCATCATCTGGGCCGTGATCGCAATCAGATCCCGCAACGTTTTCCAACACGGCGCGTCGCTGCTGCGGGCCTATGCCATCGGTCAGGGCGCGTCGACGCAGGCCGTTTTGGGCATTGCGTGGATCATCGCTGTTGGCTCAGAAGCAATGGGACCCCAGCGTGACGGGTTGATGATTTTCTCGTGGGTGGTCAACTTTCTCGCCGCAGAAATCTTCATACGCGTAATGCTGAGACCGCCAAAGCGTCGGCGAGAGCATTCGTCACTGCCGACTAACACGGCCTCAACACCAAGAAATGATACATGAGATGACACACCAAAATAGTTATCCCCGCATTCTTTTGTCGATCCTTTGGATATTCATTATCCTGAATTTTGTTGCTCGTGATATTCATGAATTGGGCCGCCCTGGCATGCTGGAACAGATGATGTCCGGCACAATTGACGGGGTCGTGATAACGGAAATGTTGATGCTGTTAGGCGGGATCATGATAGAGATTCCGATCTTGATGACTGTCCTTGCGTTACTGTTGCCACATAGGGTGAATCGATGGGCGAACATTGGTGTTGGCCTTTTGACGATGGTCATGATCGTGGCGATGAACCGACAGCCCGACCTCGACAACTTCTTTTTCATGGGATTTCAGTTGACCGCCCTAATTGCCATCGTCGGGATAGCTCGGCGATGGCAAGCCCCCGAGCGGACAGACGCAATAACATCGTAAATGCGCAGCACCTGACCGCTTTGTCCAACAACATGTCTAGCGAACTTACGGGCAAGAATTGTTCGAAGAACCGGAGAACAATATGCCTAATAAACTTGACCGAGCAACGGTAGTAATCTGCACAATAGCTATTCTGAACACGATGGGTCTCGGCCTAATTATGCCAGTCATGCCAGAGCTACTTGCTGGGTTTCAAGGTGGGTCAATTGCCAGAGCTGCGGCGATTGGCGGATATCTTTCATTGGTTTTTGCTGCGATGCAGTTTGTTTTCAGTCCGATCTTGGGCGCGTTGTCCGACCGATACGGTCGCCGTCCAATTTTGCTGGGCTCATTGGCACTCGCTTCGGCGGACTATCTCATGATGGCAATGGCCCCTTACCTTTGGGTGATTTTCGTTGGCCGGATGTTGTCCGGGGCCAGTTCGGCGACGCTATCAGTTGTCAATGCATACTTGGCAGATCGCTCGTCCAAAGAAGATCGCACCAAGTTCTTCGGCTACGTGGGTGCGGCAGCCGGAATCGGCTTTGTCATAGGGCCATTCATCGGCGGACTGTTAGGCACCTACGGACCCCGTGGCCCATTTTACGTAGCCTCGGCTTTGTCCCTAGTAGCATTGGTGGGAACGATGCTCTTTGTACAAGAGTCGTTGCCTGAAGGGAACAGGCGACCAATAACTTGGAAGATCATCAATCCGCTTAGTCCTTTGCTGGCACCTGTGCAAGGGGTGTCTTTGGCACTGTTCGCGGTGTACTTTTTTGATGCTTTAGCAGGTTTTGTCTTTCCGGCAGTTTGGGCGTACTTCGGTGCTGCGCGATACGGATGGAACAGCACCACAATTGGTGTTTCCTTCGGTATCATTGGCATATGCTTTGTGTTGACACAGGCCGTGACTTTGGGGCCGGTCGCCAAGCGAATAGGCAACCTGAATGTGGCTGCGTTGGGGCTGTCGCTTGGTATTGCAGGTTTCCTAACACTTGTTTGGCTGCAATCAGGGTTGTTCGCTTTGATCCTTCTGCCAGTTTTCTCGTTCAGAGCGATTGTTGGCATTGCGATTGTTGGCGAAAGCTCTGCTCAAGTCGATCCCAATCGGCAGGGCCAGTTACAAGGAACGTTTGCAAGCCTTGGCGCTCTAGCGTCATTGGTATCGTTCCCAATGATGACCCAACTTTTTGCCACTCAATTGTCAAACGGTGGATCGGCAAACACTTGGCACTCCGGGGCCCCATTTTTGCTTGCCGCTGGTTTGGGGGGGGTGGCTTTGTTGCTACTGATTATGACTGTCAAACCGGGCCCCACAACAAAGGGCGGCCAAGCAAGCAAAAAGGCGCAGTAAAGCATTGATGCCGTCCTCACGATTGCAACGATGCGCAGCACGATCACGTTGAAAATACAGGAAAGACAGAATTAGCAAATCGGAAAAATTTTGGGATAAAGCCGCTAGCAACTATGACAACACTGAAGAGAAATTTGAGTTCATTCATAGGCGTAGCCGCGAAAACACAAAAAGATATCTGAAGGATACCGACATTGTGTTCGACTACGGATGTGGAACAGGCACGACCGCCTGCGAGATTTCCAGCTTGGTCAAGAGCGTCCGCGCGATTGATATTTCAACTGCGATGATCGAAATCGCAAAGGAAAAGGCCGCAACAGTTGGCGTCGTCAACGTTGATTTCGAACAAGCTGACATCTTCGATGAGGCGTTCCAGAATGATTCATTTGATGTGGTGTTAGCATTCAATATGCTGCACACAGTGCTTGATCCGGAAAGTATTGTGCAAAGAACGGTTGAATTGCTGAAGCCTGGCGGGTTGTTTGTTTCTGTAACACCTTGCTTGGGCGGAAAAAAGTCAGCCTTGGTTTCGCTGCAAATTCTGCTGGTCAGAGCGTTGTTAAAGTTAGGGGTTATCCCGATCCCCATTCGACAACTCAAGAGTGCCGACTTGGACGATCTGATGGATGACGAAAGGTTGGAGGTCATTAAGACTGAGGTGATTTTCAAGGGTGCATCTAGCTATTTTATGATTGCAAAGAAGATTTCCTAGTCTCGCGTCCTGAAGACCGGGCCTGGAACGCAAACGCAGTTATGGATATCTTCCGCCATGTTATGGCAACGGGCTTTTTTTGGGAGACCCAATTGTTGGAATCGCTTGCAGAGAAAGGGAGGTTTGGGAATGGCCGCTCTGGTGAAATTCGGTGCGCTGCAAAATACGCGCCGCTGCACATGCGAGAAAATGCTGCGTCAGCAATAGCCACTCTTGCAAAAAGCGGATTTGTCCGCATCCCTTCCGTTCGAACACCAAAAATGCTGCGCAATGGGTCGAACGGCTGGTCTGGGAAAGCCGCAGCGCAGCGTTTGATCACCTAGCCAGCGGCAGTTGTGGGCCGATTGTGTTGAAAAACTCTTGCTTGATCTAATGGTCAATCGCTGATGCAATTCCTTTATTGATTGGGGGATTTGGCGATGATGGGACCAAAGCAGGAGGCGCAAGCGGCGCTGTTCTATGAGCTCTCTCTGGAGGATCACGTTCCACAAGATCACCTGCTGCGGTCGATTGATCGGTTTGTGGATTTGAGCAGCATCCGCGCGCATCTTTCGGATTTCTATAGCCATACAGGCCGTCCTTCAATTGATCCTGAACTACTGATCCGAATGCTACTCGTTGGATATTGCTCTGGTATCCGGTCGGAACGCCGTCTGTGCGAGGAAGCTCATCTGAACCTTGCTTACCGCTGGTTCTGCCGTCTGGATCTGAAGGACCGGATCCCGGATCATTCGTCGTTTTCCAAGAACCGCCACGGCCGCTTCCGCGAGAGTGATCTTCTGCGCCACGTATTTGAGACGACCGTCGCGCGTTGTATGGAGGAAGGGCTCGTGGGCGGTTAGGGATTTGCCGTGGATGCCAGTTTGATAAGCGCTGATGTCCAGAAACAGAACTCCAGCAACCTGATGACTGGGCAGCCCGTATGACCGACCCCAATGATGCACCACGTGCTGTACGGGAGTATCTCGACACCTTGGATGACGAGGCCTTTGGTGCGGCTACGACAACCAAGCCCAAGTTCACTGCTCATGCCGATCCGGCCAGCCAATGGACAGCCGCACGCAAAGGTCCCGCTTTCTTTGCCTGTTCTACCAACTATCTGATCGATACAGATCACAGTATCATCGTCCCCTCTCATTGATTGCTTTGCAATCAACTGCCGGGCAGTGGATGTGGATGCCAGCTGCTCGAACAGAACCGCCGGGGTTGGTGCCATGCGCAAGATGATCGACCGAACCGAAGAGTGCTTTGGCTTGAAGCCGGATTGGATCGTCGCAGATACGGCCTACGGGTCTTCCGATAACCTTGTTTGGCTGACCACAAAACGTAAGATCCTGCCCTTCATTCCCGTCTTTGATAAGGGCGAGCGCACTGATGGAACATACTCCAGATCATTGGGATAATGAGAATGACCGCTACATCTGCCCTGGCGGCAAAGAGATGAAGCATTCGCGGCGCAGCTATTCCGATCCCGCCCGGAACGCTCCAGAATGGAAAGCGCGCAAATACCGGGCCCCTAAATCTGATTGCACCGATTGCCCATTAAAAGCCAAATGCTGCCCAAAATCAAAGACGCGCGCGATCCACCGCGAGAAATATGAGATCGTCCGAGAATTTGCCCGTCAATGTACCGCATCAGACTTCAATCAAACCGCCTCGAACCGCCGAAAGAAAGTCGAGATGCTCTTCGCCCACCTCAAACGCATCCCTGGCTTGGCCAGGCTCCGATTGCGCGGCCCATACGGCGTCCAAGATGAATTTATCCTCGCAGCAATCGCCCAAAACCTTCGGAAACTCGCAAAACTCAACCCGTTGGTGCCCGCCACAGGCTAACATCGTGGTCGACATACAGACGTCCAAGTAAAATCAATGCGATAACCCACTTCGAAAGGCTGAAACCAACGAGTTCTTTAACACAATCCGCCCCTTCTGGCCAAAGTGGGACCAATGCTGCGCTTCGCACGAATGACTTGGAAGGGCTGACAGCAGTCACTGGGCAGTGGGATCACAGGTGATTTCGCTGCAAACGTGCTGCCGCACCGCCGCAAGGCGGCTTCGAGCCCGAAGTTTAGGATTCTGCGTCAAGCAGAAATGACTGCTAGTAGGCGGAAGCGGTCACTCACCGCACGCGATGTGAACGTCTGAAATGCTGGCTTTGCATTGATTTGCCGACATTGTGCCAAGCATTCCTGATAGGAAGTGAGCCATGTTGGAGTGGCTTTTCATTCAATTGCCGGAAAATAGTCCGCTGGTGAGACGCTAGCTTTCTGCAAGCCGTGGTTCGCTTTGGTGAGCAGCACAATCTCAGGCCCAACGGCTTCAGCTGAACGGGCTGACTTGTTCACTCGGACAGCTTGCTGGATTGCCAAAACGCCCTGCTGTGTCGGGTCATCAAAGGACGCCGCAAGGACATTGTCATTCATCAGGCTCCGCAAAACTGTATGGCTAATATACGTCGATAGCAGCTTTGGCGAATGCTGATCTTTGTTCGCCACCAGCAATCCTATCGCCGCTTCAACGGCTGGGGCGCTGCCGATCAGATAGTCAGCTTCCGGGTGTTTCTCCAAAGCCATCTCGACAAGCGCAAGCTGTTGCCTCAGCCCAGTGTCCGCCGAGAAAACCTCGGCGATCGTCACTGAGCTAACAGAAAGACCCTCGCGCAAACCGGCTTCCAAAGGGCCAGTCCAGCCAGCGGCACGTGGCCCCGAGATCAACACCGCCGTTTTAGGCGGCGTACCCTTCGGGTGAAGCTCGCTCAGATAGCGGCCAAGAACGAAGCCCATTTCTTTCCAGTCAACTCCGATCCGCCCGCTGAGCGCGTCAGAATGCAGCTCGTTGACCAGCCCGATGACTGGCAGTTTTTGTGCAACACGGTTAATGGCCTGCAAAAGATCAGGGTGGTTTGATGAAACCGCGCCAATCAAGATCGCATCCACACCGCGCTTCACGCATTGATCAAGGAGTTTGATTTGCTCTGCGAGCGCGTTATATCCGCCAGCTTCATAGAGCAGCAGATCAACGTTTTGGCGCGCTGCCTCTTGCTCGAGCCCATAGCCGACGCTTAGCCAGTATTCATCTTTGAAATGAGGAACCAAAACACAAAACAGCCGTGCCTTCTGAGCAGGCGATGCCGCCAAAGGCGTTACCCAACTGGTGGAACAAATCATCGCAAGCACGATTGAACAGTAGGTGACGGCCCCGTAGAGATTGAATATGCGACAGACAAGATTTGACACGCGACTGATCCAGATTCTCTCTGCTATGGCTGTGCTGGCCATCATGGTGGGTGTGGCTGCGATTGCGGTCAACCGCTATTTGGTGCGCAGCCAAAGCGAATTGGTCGAGACTAACCTTCCGGCGATGCAACTCGCAAGCCGGATTGGCGAGACAACAGAAGTTGTCGGCACACTTGCAACCGCCTTTGTTCAAGCCGACACGCCCGAAGACTTAGAGCAAATCACTTCAGCGCTTGAAGCGGCGGTCAGCAAGATCGAGGTGGGTTCGCGTGAGCTTGAGGGCATTAGCCCGTTATCATCGGGAGCAACTCCTTCACGGGCGGCCGAGATCGTCTCGCGGATGGCAGAGAACGGACATGAAAAATTACGCTTATCAAGGCACTATACGCAGGCTGGAGCTGAACTGGCCCTCTTGGGGACCCGCCTCGAAAGCTTGATTGAGGCAGAGGTTGATCTGGCCCGTTTGAGGATCACAGCAAGCATTGTCGGGCTTTACACAGGGCAAGAAACAGACGCGCGCCCGCTACTTGATAAGCTGGCCGACCAGCACTTTTTCGCATTCGAGCGCCTCACCGAGCTGGCGCGCATGGTAGATGCGATACGCTTGAAACTTCAGCTGGTCCCGGACGCAGTTGCACCTGACGAAATCGCGCGGTTGGGCACTGAATTGGGGAACCAGATCAAGCTGGCCACCGGACGTATTGTCTATTTACCGACAGGCTCGGCACGAAAAGAGGTAGCGTCGTTGATGCAATCTTACCAAGACGCTTTGGCAGTTGACGGGTTGATAGGGTTGCAGCGCAAGCGGATTGGTTTGCAAACTGCTATAGCGACCGACAGCGAGAACTTGCGATCTGTCATCTCAAAGCTGTCAGAACGGGCAAGGCAGGCGCGGGACGCGGTCCAAAAGGATGGGTTAGAGCGGATCGCAGCGGCCCAGAAGCGCGCGTCGCAAATAACGGCAGCGCTGTTGGGTCTGGTCATTGCAGCGGTGGCTGCGGGGGCAGTTCTATGGCTTTATGCGCGCAAGCAGCTGGTGGCACGGCTTGGCAACCTATCACGCCGCATTGTCTCTGTTGCAGGAGGGGACTACGGCGCGCCAGTTGTGATCAGCGGTCATGACGAAATCGGGCGGATGGAAAAGGCTCTCAACATCCTACGCCGTCGCGCCAAAGATGCCGAGCGTTTGCGCGGCAATCTGGAGGAGGCCGTGATTGCGCGCACCGGTGATGTTGTCGCCGAGATGAAAGCGTCAGACACTGCGCGCTCAAAAGCCGAGGCGGCAGACCGTAGCAAAACCGAGTTTCTCGCACGGATGAGCCACGAAATTCGCACCCCGTTGAATGGCATCATCGGAATGCTCGATTTGCTTGAGGCTGACGAACAAGACCCCGCCCTCAAAGCGCGCGCGTATGCGGCGCTCAGCTCGGCCAGCGCACTGCTTGATATCACCAATGACATTCTGAACTATGCAGGCAGTGAAGACAGCGAAAACCGTGGAAACCCCGTGCATTTTCAACTGCGCGATCTTGTCGGACAGATGGGCCATCAGCTTCAATCGCTCACACTGCAGAAAAAACTGGAAGCTGTTGTTGATCTCAGCGAAGGCGCACCACTCGCCCTGTTTGGCGATGTTGTCAAAATCCGCCAGATCCTTGGCAACCTCATTTCCAACGCCGTTAAATACACCAAGCGCGGCAGTGTCACGCTGAGCGTTGACCACGCCGTTGATGCGCAGAACGGGCACCCCGTGATCAGCTTTAGCATCGCCGACACAGGTGTTGGCATGACGCAAGATGCGATTGCCCATGCGTTCGATGCCTATATGCGAACCGATGCCGCCCAGCGTGCGGGCATTGAGGGCATGGGGCTAGGCCTTGCGATATCGCGCAACCTGACTGAGGCGCTTGGCGCGGCGTTGACTGTTGAAAGCGAGCCCGGCGTTGGGAGCCGCTTTACTTTAACGGTGCCACTTGAATTGGGTGACCCTGCGCTTGCGGGAGACGACGCCGAGGTGACGCCCGACATCACACGCAACCAAAGCGTGCTGGTGATAGATGACCATGCCGTCAATCTGATGGTTGCGCGCGGATATCTGGAGCGGCTCGGGTGCCGTGTTCGCGAGGCCGAGACAGGGGCTGCCGCGCTGAAGGCAACAGAAGAGCAACGCTTTGATCTTGTGTTGATTGATCTCGACCTGCCAGACATGCGTGGTGAGGAAGTTGCAGCGCTACTGGGGCAAATGTCCGACACCCCAACGCTCGTTGCTCTTACCGCCTATCTGCTTGATGACACAGCGGAGAACCGTGCAAAGCTCGGCGTTTCCCGTGTCTTGCAAAAACCGATGTCGCCCCGTGCGCTGGCCGAGGTGCTTGACGGCATTTCGCGCGCCGAACCTATTGGACGCAGCACAGTGCTGGAAAGCCTGCGTGAGGATATTTCAGACCTTGGGGTCGAAACGACAGGCTTGATCGTGCGTGAATTTCTGAGTGACTTGCCTGTTGCCGTTGAGGCGGTTTTGACAACTTCCGGGAAGGATCAAAAAAAGGCTGCTCACAAGCTCAAAGGGGCGGCGGCAAACTTTCGTCTAGAGGCCTTCTGCGAGGCGCTCATGCGTGTTGAAGAGGCCGCGGACGACGAGGCGCTCAAGGCTGTCAAACGGCTTGCTTCCGAGGCCGCGAGCACTCTGGAAGCTGCCATGAAGGAGACAGGACTTCAGACTGATGCAGGGTCTACGAAGTGATAGCCCTGCCCATGCTGAGTCAAAATCCACTCTGGGTTCGTTGGATCTTGCTCAAGCTTCTTACGTAGGCGTCCGACGACGACATCTATCATCCGGTCGCTTGAGCGCATCGCTGCACGCCCGATCAACTCAGAAAGGCGCGCGCGGCTGAGCGTCTGCCCCGGATGGTCAGCCAGCGCAGCCATGATCTCGAATTCTTGCGGGGTCAGGTTCTCAGTGCGCCCCGCCGAGACAAGCCTGCGGCGGATGCGGTCAAAGCACCATGGGCCAAAGTTTTCGACAGGTGGTGGGCCTTCGGGGGCTTGGCCAATGTCGGCGATCCGCGCCAGCAAGTTCTTCACCCGCGCGGCCAGCTCGCGCTTGTCAAACGGCTTGGTCACGTAGTCATCTGCGCCCATCTCGAGCCCAACGATTTTGTCGACCTGATCATCCCGCGCGGTCAGCAGAATAATGCCGATACGCGACACCGCGCGTTGCTCGCGTGTGATCGTCAACCCGTCTTTACCGTCAAGGTTGATATCAACCAGCAATAGCTCGGGCGGGTCTGTTTCGATAACCCTCTCCATATCGCCCGCGTCTTCGGCTTCGCTCACGCGGTATCCCTGCTCGCGCAAGTAGGCCGCAAGGCGCATGCGCGTTGTGCGGTCGTCTTCCACGATTAGGATGTGTTGAGCCATGGGGCAAGTTTACATTTCTTTACATTTTCGAACAAGCCAAATTACGCACGATCAAGGTTGAGCTTCGGCGCATAAAATAGTGTTGGCGCAGATAATTCACCCAAGGAAGCAAACCATGTCACTCAATCAACCAACCAGACGCTCGTTTTTGCAAGGCGGCGCGGCCGTATTCGGCGCAACGAGCCTGTTGGGCACAACGGCCATGGCCGCGCTTGACCCCAACTCTTTCAAAGGCCGCGTTTTCCACGCATCGCACTTTGGCCCGTTCGAGGCTGTGGTGCGCGACGGCAAGCTTGTCGGCATCAACAACATCATGGAGCTTGATGCGCGCCCAACCGAGATGCTGAGCTATGGCATCAAAGACCGCACCTATGACAAATCGCGTATCAACTATCCGATGGTGCGCAAATCCTACCTTGAAGGCTGGGAAAGCGGCGACATCAAACCCGAACTGCGCGGTAAGGAAGAATACGTCAAGGTTGACTGGGACACGGCTTGGAGCCTTGCAGCCAAAGCGCTGCTTGATACGGCGGCAAACCATGGCAACGAAGCGATCTTCAGTTCGTCTTATGGCGGCTGGTCAAACGCGGGCACATTCCGCCCCAACGTGCTTCAAGGCCGCTTGATTAACCTTCTGGGAGGTTGCACAAACACCTCTGGCGACTGGTCTGCCGGTGCCTCGCAGGTTTCTCTGCCCCACATCATTGGTGATATGGAAGTTTACTCGGCCCAGTCTGCTTGGGAAACCATCCGCGACGAAACCGACGTGTTCGTTCTTGTCGGCTGCGACCCGATCAAAAACAACCGCGTCGAATATCGCGTGGCCGACCACGGCATGTATGCGCATTGGGAAGAGATCCGCGATGCTGGCGTCAAGTTTGTTTCGCTCAACCCGCAGCGCACGGCGTCTGACGAGTACCTGAACGCTGACTGGGTCAGGATCGTGCCCAACACCGACGTCGCGCTGTTCTGCGCCATGGCTTACCACGTTGTCGAACAAGGCCTCGAAGCCCGCGCCTATATGGACAAATACACAGTCGGCGCTGACAAGTGGATTGCTTACGTCAAAGGCGACGACGACGGCGTAGCCAAAACCCCTGCATGGGCCGCAGAGATCACCGGCATCAACGAAGCCAAGATTAAAGAGATGGCCGAGCTTTTTGCCAAGTCAAACACCGAGTTTGCTGGTGCATGGTCACTGCAACGTGCCCAACACGGTGAGATGACGCACTGGGCGATCATCAACTTTGCCGCCCTCACAGGCAAAATCGGCAAACCTGGCTGTGGTGTAGGCTTTAGCTGGCACTACGGCAACGGCGGCATGCCAGCTTCTGGCAAGTCGACACCATCGGGCATGTCTCAGGGTCGTAACTTCGTCAAAGGAATCTGCCCAGCGAGCCGGATCACCGAAATGCTGGAAAACCCCGGCAAGGAAGTTTTCTACAACGGCAATACGCACACCTACCCTGACGTGAAAGTTATTTTCAACGCTGGTAACAATTTCATGAGCCACCAGCAGGACACAAACCGCCTAATCCGTGCGCTTGAGAAAGTCGAAACCGTGATCAGCGTTGACGTCTGGTGGACGGCGGCGACCCGTTGGGCCGACATCGTCCTGCCTGCGGCGTCCACTCTGGAACAGGACGACATCACCTCGGGCGGCACCTATTCCAACGACCGCGTCTATGCGATGAAAAAGGTGATCGAACCTGTGGGCGACAGCCTGCCCGACTACGAGATCTTCGAAGGGCTGGCCGACAAACTTGGCCTGTGGACGCAGTTCACCGAAGGCGAAGACAAGATGTATCACATCAAACTGGCCTATGAAAAATCCAGCGCAGCCGCGCATACCCCGTTCGAAGACTTCTGGGAAAAAGGCTATGCGCGCATGGATGTGCCAGAAGAAGCCCGCAAGTGGACACGCCACGGCGACTTCTACCAAGACCCGGAAGGCAGCCCGCTGCACACCGCGTCAGGCAAGATCGAAATGTTCTGCGAAGACTTCGCCAAACTCGAGATCGAAGACATGCCCGGCATGCCACAATGGATGGAGAAACACGAATACCTCGGCAACGCCAAAGAAGGCCAGTTGCACGTTGTTTCTCCACACCCGTGGTTCCGCCTGCACAGCCAGATGGACCAGTCTGAAACCCTGCGTGGGCTCTACAAAATCCAGGGTCGTGAGCCAGTGCGCATGAACACCGAGGACGCCGCCTCACGCGGTATCGAAGACGGCGACCTTGTCGAGCTTTACAACGATCGCGGCACAGTTATCGCCGGTGCCGTTGTCAGCGACGACATCATGCCCGGTGTGATCTCGATCTATGAAGGCTGCTGGCCATCACTTGACAGCAAGGGGCGCTGCAACTCTGGCTTGGTCAACTTCCTGACCTCGACACAGCGCAGCTCGGGCCTCGCTCAGGCGACAACTGCGAACACAACTCTGTGTAGCATGCGCAAGTGTGAAGACCCTGAGGGCCCGAACATGGCGTACGAGAAACCTCCAATCATCGAAGATATGGAGATTGCCGAGATCGACGAAGACAAGCTTGGTCTTGATCGCCTCGAAGCGCTTACAGCCAGCCTCTACGCTGACATGGAGCCGGGTGAGAAGATCTTCTTTGAGCGCTGCACCGTCTGCCACGCGCCGCGCGAAGTGACACACTTCACGCAGCAACAGTGGAAGGGCATCACCCCGTCGATGTTCCCCCGCGCTGGCCTAGAAGAGGACGAAGCCGCACTCGTCATGGACTACTTGATGAAGAACGCTTCTGACGCTGTTAAGTAAGCGATGCCAACACAGGGAGGCTGGGCAACTGGCCTCCCGTTTTACCCACCAGACATTCACCAACATTCAAGGAGAGGGTTATGCACATTGATCGCGTAACACCTGGTTGTGGCTGTGACAGCGTCTTGCCTCCCGCCGATATGATGAGCGTCGCCGACGCGCTGGATCGCGCCTTGGCGCTGGTCGCGCCTCTTGCAGACACACTCAGCCTCCGGCTTTTTGACAGCTTCGGACGCACAGTCGCCAACACTGTTCACGCCGCCGAGGCGATGCCTTTTTTTGACAACTCCGCCATGGACGGTTTCGCACTACGCTGCGATGACCTTGCCTGTTTGGGCGCTCTTCCTATCGCTGGAACTGTGGCGGCGGGTGAAAGCCCACGCGCGCTTCCCGAAGGCGCGGCATTGCACATCTTCACAGGCGCGCCCTTGCCGCAAGGCGCTGACGCGGTTGTCATGGTCGAATGCGCGGTCGAGAAGCAGGGACATGTATCGTTCACGACCAAGCCAGAGGTTGGCGATAACATCCGCCACGCTGGCAGCGACCAAGCCGCAGGCCAAGAGTTGCTCGTCGCTGGCGCACGCATTGAGGCGCATCACATCGGGCTGTTAGCCGCTAACGGTATCGAAACAGTCGAGGTGGTCCGCCGCCCGCGCATTGCTGTTTTTTCAACGGGAGACGAGCTGGCCAGTGGGAAACGCAAGCTTGGCCAGATCCCCGATGCGAACCGCCCGATGCTTATTGCCTTGGCGCAAGTAGCTGGAGCCGACGTAGATGACCTGGGCATTTTGTCTGACGATTTAGAAGCCACAGTCGCGGCTCTGAAAAACCTCGGTGCGCAGTATGATCTAATCCTCACATCCGGTGCCGTTTCGATGGGCGGCAAAGACCACATTCGCGAGGCTTTAGTCGCGGCGGGCGGTGACGTGCAAGGCTGGCGCGTTGCGCTCAAGCCCGGCAAACCCGTGATGTTTGGCAAGCTCGGCGGCGCAGCATTTACCGGCCTTCCGGGCAACCCGTTTGCCGTTCATGTTGGCTTTCATATGTACGTCTTACCACAAATCGCGCGCTTGCTCGGAGCGGTTCCCGCACCATTTGCGCCCGTGCCCGCCGTGGCAGGGTTTAACTGGACACGCAAAGCGGGCCGCGCTGAAGTTTTTCCCGTCCGTCTTGTGCGCTATGACAGCACTGGCATGCCAGTGTTAGAGCGCCTCGGCCGCAGCGTTTCAGCGACGCTACTGCCGCTCGGCCAAGCAGACGGCCTCGCCATCGTGCCCGCTGATTGCGGCGAAATATCAACAGGCGCGCCACTCAGTTGGCGTCCATTTTGCATCATAGGAGAGGACCCATGAGCCTTTCCCCCCTTGCCGCCATCCGCTTTGAGAGCGGTGACATTGACGGCTTTCTCACCGCAATCGCAAACACGCCGGCAGCCCAAGGCCTGCGCGTGCGCGGCGCGCTGCAAACACGCGGGGCTGTTGGCGGCGAATGTCACTGCGCCGATATGGATCTGACGACGCTTTGGTCGCAAAGAACCTTCCGTATCTCGCAACCCTTGGGCAACGGCTCGCGCGGTTGCCGCCTTCACCCGGGTGCGCTGGCGGAATGCTCTTCGTTCATCGAGCAAGAGCTTGAAAGCGGCGCTGACCTGTTGATCCTCAACCGCTTCGGGCGCGGCGAATGCGAGGGCCGTGGCTTTCGTGAGCTGATCGGCAAAGCCATCGCGCTGGACATCCCCGTGCTGACTGCCGTGCGCCCGACATATGCCGAAGGCTGGGCCGAGTTTGGCGCTGGTATGGCCTGTGATTTGCCGATGGACATAGCCACCACGCTCGCTTGGTTTGCCAACCTACAGGAGGCCCGTCATGCCGCTTGATACCGCCCCGGCTCCGCTTCTTGACAGCTTCGGGCGCACCGTGAGTTACCTGCGCCTGTCGGTGACAGACCGGTGTGATATTCGCTGCACCTATTGCATGGCGGAGAAGATGGCGTTTCTGCCCAAGCGTGACGTTCTGAGCCTTGAGGAACTCGCAAAGCTGAGTGACGTTTTCATCCACCGCGGCGTGCGCAAGCTGCGCCTCACAGGTGGCGAGCCTCTGGTGCGCCGTGATGTGATGGATCTGTTCAAACACCTCTCAAAGCACCTTAAATCAGGTGCGCTTGACGAGCTGACGCTGACAACCAACGGAACCTTGCTGGCGAAATACGCCGAGACGCTGGCCGCATGTGGCGTGAAGCGCGTCAACGTCTCGCTCGACACGCTTGACCCGCAGCGTTACCGCGACGTGACCCGCATTGGCGACATCTCTATGGTGCTCGCGGGCATCGACGCTGCCATCGCGGCGGGCTTACAAGTCAAGCTCAACGCGGTTGCCAGCCGTGGTGTGTTTGAATACGAAGTGGATGCGCTGATTGCCTTTGCCCACAAGCGCGGCGCGGCTTTGACGCTGATTGAAGAGATGCCCTTGGGCGACACCGGGCTTGACCGCAGCCAAAGCGTGCTGTCTCTACGTGACTTGCAAGCTGACCTTGCCAAGCGCTGGACACTCACGCCACAACGCCATAGCTCGGGCGGGCCTGCGCGCTATATGCGAGTGGAGCAAACCGGCGGGCACCTAGGGTTTATCTCGCCGATGTCGTGTAACTTCTGCGCGCTTTGTAACCGTGTGCGCGTCAGCTGCACAGGGCAGCTCTATACTTGCATGGGCGACGAGGGAGCAGTTGATCTGCGCGGGCCATTGCGCCATTCTGAGGCCGCAGTTGAGCGGGCGATCCGTGCAGCCCTTGATGCCAAACCAGAGCGTCACAACTTTGCTCTTGATCGCATGGCAGAGCCTGCCGTGACACGCCACATGTCCGCCCTTGGCGGCTGAAACTTGAGACCTCGAAACGAAAACCCATGAGCAAAAACCTACAGGAGCCGCTGGCGACCTCGCAAAAAGCCACCCAACGATTTGATATGCTTATTCCGCCCTCGGCGAAGCGACTGCCGAGGCAGGCAAGCTATCTGCGCAAAGCTGCCCTTGGTGGCCTGTGCAGCATCGAAGGCTTGGCCACTTGCGGTTGAATGGCCGCTTTTTCCCGTCTGGCACGGAACATTCACAGATGCGGCTAATGTTTGGTCTCTGCCCTTGGTGTCGAATGATCTTGACCTTTTCGGGCTGCCCAGTCACCGTATGAACGGTCTCAAGCGGTTAATTCAACACGATCATTCTAAGAGCGTCGTAAGCACGGCAAGGAGCGTTGCTAGACGTGGACAAGTGTTGTGCTATCTGAAATCAAAACCGGTTGTGCTAGCACTGCGCTAGCTGACAAGCTCTAAGCAAATCAGTTTCACCACAGAGCTGGAAACTACCGATAGTCGCTGCTTTAAATGGTGCCCGGGGGCGGAATCGAACCACCGACACGAGGATTTTCAATCCATCCAGTTTTGCCAGTAATCAGGCGAAATCCATTTGTGTTGCTACAACGTAAATGCTAGCAGTGTTGCGCGCGCACTGCAAGCTTTTAGAAGGTAGATCACTGGGGTGTGAATGCACACAGTGGCATGGGGGCGGAAACGGTCGAGGCGGGGGAGACTTTGCCGTCGGTAGTGTCATTCGAACAAGTCGAGCGCAACGTTCCATAGGTGCTGACATCAGACAGCGGCGACAGGAAGTGAACGGTCGGAGGGTTGAAACTGACTCCAAAGTTTAGACGTTAGGTCTGGGAGTGATAGAATGGCGCAGATAGCTGCGAACCGTGAATTTCGTATGCCCAATTGATATAGTGTTGATGGATGTTTTCTAGGTGCTATACGGCTTTTTTGCAACCGAGTTCGCATTTCAGATGGCCGGTGTGCTGGATAAATCCCCAGCGCCGTAAATATGAAGCAATAGATCCGGATTACCGCAATCCCCTTCGAGTTCCGACCGGAGGTCTGCAAGAATGATCATGTTGAGGCGACGCTGCCGCATGTCCGTCGCGTGTGCCGCTGTTCTCAGATTTGGGCGTCAGAAAGGCCGGGCCTTTATGGCCTTTCTGATGTATCCGATCATGTCCGCACTAAGCGGAACTGTTGCCCGATGCAGTCTAATTGGCTTTTTCAATTCATTATGTTTCTCCGCTTGGCTGCGACATCAGCTTAAGGTTGCTGGTTGTGTATACGGGTGAATTTGCAAATAATGTTTTAAAACAATGTGTTGGTGGTATGTTGTTTAAAATTAGCATTATCTAAATGTCTTTTCCTTGACAGGTCCGGCTATTTGGGACCGTTATTAACGTAAGGTTAAGTTATTGGTTGTTGTCGCTAATTTTGCGCGAAAATTGAATTTTGGGGGGGAGCCAAATAATGGCCAAAATTAACGGGACATCTTCGTCAGATGCACTTTCGGGAACCAACCGCAGCGACAAAATCAAAGGAAAAGACGGCGACGATACGCTGCACGGGTTGGCTGGGAATGACAAGCTTTATGGCGGCGACGGAAATGACTTGTTGGTTGGAGGCTCTGGCAAGGACAAGCTGAAAGGGGACGACGGAAGTGACACGCTTGAGGGTGGTTCCGGCAACGACGATCTAAGCGGCGGTGATGGCAATGATTCCCTGGATGGCGGCACCGGCAACGATGATCTGGAAGGCGGCGACGGCAACGATACCCTAGATGGCGGCACCGG
Organism: Pelagimonas varians; assembly: GCF_003208435.1. Classification (GTDB taxonomy): domain Bacteria; phylum Pseudomonadota; class Alphaproteobacteria; order Rhodobacterales; family Rhodobacteraceae; genus Pelagimonas; species Pelagimonas varians. Next base: position 19,362 of record NZ_QKMF01000034.1, read on the forward strand.
CAACGACGATCTCGAAGGCGGCGGCGGCAACGATATTCTCCTTGGTGGTGACGGTCGCGACAAACTGGAAGGCGATGATGGCAACGACCAGTTGGATGGCGGCGACGACGACGACACGCTGACCGGTGGTGACGGGTCTGATACGTTGCTGGGCGGTGCTGGCAATGACGTTTTGATCGGTGACGGATCGGGTGGTGGCTCGGGGCATCACAAACATCGGCATGGCTCCGGTTCAGGGGCTGCTGCCGCATCGACCTTTGATGACTACCTTGATGGCGGCGCGGGTAACGATCTCATGTTTGGCGGTGCCGGTAATGATACTTTGCTTGGCGGTTCTGGCAATGACATGCTCTTCGGCGGCGATGGTTCTGACAGTTTACTTGGCGGCACCGGCAACGATGTTTTGATCGGCGACAGTTTGGGCGGATCAGGCCGTGGATCGGGTTCTGGCAGGCGACACGGAAGCGGCTCGGGATCAGGGGCCGCGATGGCGGGCGGCTTTGATGACTATCTCGATGGCGGCGCGGGCAACGACATAGCCATTGGCGGGCAGGGCGCAGACACGGTTCTGGGCAGCGACGGTGACGATCTTGTATTCGGCGATGAGTTGTCCTTCAAATCAGGATCAGGGTCGGGTTCCGGTCATGGCAAGAAACATCGTCGTGGTTCAGGATCTGGCAGCGGGTCCGGTGATCAAGGCTTCAATGATTACCTTGATGGCGGCGCGGGCAATGACTTTGTGCTTGGTGGCGGCGGTGATGACGAAGCTGTCTATTCGATGGCCGAAAATAGTGGCGCATCGGATGATTATCGCGGCGGCCGCGGCATTGATACGCTGACGTTGAATGTGACGTCTGAAGAATGGTTCCGGCCAGATGTGCAGGCAGATGTTGCAAACTATCTGGCATTTCTGGCGGCAAATACAAATGCTTCAACCGGCGAGGCGAACTCGGCTGTTTTTCAATTCACAGCCTTTGATTTGTCTGCCCGAGAATTCGAAAACCTGCGTGTTTTGGTCGACGGGATCGAACTTGACCCAACGGATGAAGCGGTAGATGCCATAGATGATTTTGCCGGTGTTTCCGAGGACGCTGCTGCGGTTGGATTCCCGTCTGTACTGCTGAACGATGATGTGCCGGATCTAGCGCAATCGGTCACTTTGGTGTCGGGGCCGGCGGCAGGCATTTTGGTTTTTAACGAAGGTACACCGGCACATCCGCTTGGCAACGCGCCAAGTGTTGGCAGTTTCACTTTTGACCCGAACGGAGAGTTTGAAGATCTGGCTGAAGGTGAACTGCGCGACGTGACCTTCACTTACGAAGTCACAGATGCGGATGGTGATACCGATCAGGCGACTGTCACGATCACTGTAACTGGCACAAATGATGCGCCGAGTTTGGCAGCAAGCGTTGCGGCAGCGGTTGAAGACGGTCCGACGGTGGATGTTGATCTTACCGCGCTAGGTACGGATATCGACAGCGATGATGACGGCACCAGCCTTACCTACACGGTCACAGGAGCGCCGGCCGAAGGCAGCGCGAGCATCACCGGGGGGACTCTCACCTTTGATCCGGGCAGTGACTTCCAAAACCTTGCGCTGAACGAAACCCGCGATGTTGTTGTGCAGGTCACCGCAACTGACGCGCATGGCGCAACAGCGGTCAATGATGTTGTGGTCACCGTGACCGGCACCAATGACGCGCCAACGATTACAACAGGCTTTGGTACTGCAGTTGAGGATGGCCCGATTGTGTCGGTTGATCTGGCCCCATTGGCTGG
>NZ_QKMF01000035.1 GCF_003208435.1 Pelagimonas varians
TACGACGAATGTGAGTCTGGCGAGCGTTCAGGCAGAGCTCATTCGGTTTGCAACACCTCTGGATTTATCCGGTGGTATCGGAGACACAGGCGATACAGACCAATCGCTTGTCTGGAGGGTCGAGGGATTGCAGCAAGCCGAGCTTTCGGCGGGCACCCACAATCCTGACGGGTCCTGGACCGTGACGCAGTCTGAAGCGCAGGGGCTTCAGATACTTCATTCCGAACAGCAGCACGTTCAAATCACGTCAATTACGACTGATGCAGGTACGGGTGAGATGGCTCAAAGTGCTCCGCTTCAGATGACGGTTGATCCAGCGGGTGCGAAATACTCTGTCATCACTGGCACACCGATTATCCGCACAGACGAGGATCATGCTGCCCCTGTGACGGGCGACCTTGATGTCGATAGCAACATGGCGGTTGTACCTACCTTTGTTGCCGGGACCCAGCACACTCAGTATGGCACGTTCCAGATTGATACTGATGGTCATTGGAGCTTCACAGTTGACACGGCGAAGGCTCAGGGCCTGAGTCAAAGTGGCTCTCAGGAGCACTTGACTGTGACGACGACGGATGGATCGTCGCTCGACATGACAGTTGATATCGCAGGGGATAACGATCCGGGCGTGATGACCAACACGACTGGGTCTGGTGTGCAGGGACCAGCCAGCGTTGTAGGTGGAAAGCTGGTTGTGACCGATGTCGACACGACGGGTGGCTACATGTTCCTGGCTGGATCCAAATTTACAGGCAACGTTCAGGGCCAATTTGGCACCTTGGATATGGATCAGAACACCGGCGAGTGGACTTACACTGTCGACCCAACACTTGCGGCACAGATTCCAGCGGGCCAAACTGCTGAAGAAACTTTCTCCACACTGTCGTTGTCATCAAGTGAACGCACGCGACTCAGTCTGACCCTGCATGTTGCAGTGGACAGTTCTGGACAGGCGAAAGTTCTGCAGGCGGTGACGGCCTCACCCGCTGCACCGGCTCCGGCACCATCAGCGGACGAGCCTGACTTGACGGATACCTCTAGCTTTGCCGTTACATTGGAACCTGCGGTCGATGGACACGATCACGACAATCCGTTGCTGCGATCGGACATGGACGACCCGGCCGCACTACAGCCTCGGGGTCCTGTCGATGCTGCTCCTGCCATGGCCAGTCAGCACGATGCGCCAGAGCAGGTAACTCCAAAGGATCATGAGGAGTCCGGACACCAGGATGGGGATACCAATTTGGGTCACGACGCCAATGCGCCAAGAGCCGAACAAGGCGTAACAGACACTGCTGAACACGCTGTAAATATCGAGGAGCACAGCCCACATCTGGAAATCGAAGAAAACAGCGCCAACGCCCCCGGTGTTCACGAAGGCACGGGCCCTGAGGCTCTCGACGAGCGTCTGGGCGAAAGTGTCCACTCTCCCCACGACAGCGACTTGTTGAACCCCTATCTTGACGCGATTGGGGCGAACCAGCAGTCCGACACTGCGACCCCCTCACAAGATTACGATCACGCTAACCCTTACATTACTGCTCTTGGGGTCGATGCATCCATGTCGACTGACGCCCCTGTGGTGGATCCGACTACGCTGGATGATCCGGTAAATGCAGAAGTTCCTAACTCGGACGCAGCGAGCGATCACGCGGAGGCCGACCTTCCACCGGATGACCCAATTGTTCCATTGCCGGAAGATGACGACCCCTCGACCAACTTGGGATAGGTAGAAGCCATCTAGTGAAGGCTGAGGAAAGTTGTCTCATCCGCCACTCAATAGAAGTTGAAATGCGCCAATAACGCTCTCTTATCTAACTGCACTATAGGGAACCAAAAGTGCAAACCTCATAAAACGAACGGGGGCCTGTTTCTAGAATGCTGAAGAAGGTTATCTATGGCATTAATCTTGATCGCAGCTTAGCGGCCGCTTGAAAGGACGTTTCGACATCTTGACCCAGTGCCTCCACCGACTGCGAAGTGCACCTCACTTCAATGTTCACTGTGCCACTGCTGTTCAGGCAATCGCCCCCAGCTGCTCAGAGACGGCAAGCTTGTTCTGTACGATAAATACAGAATCCTTTTACGTTGCAGCAACATAAATGCACCTCACATCTACTGGCAAAGCTGGATGGATTGAAAATCCTCGTGTCGGTGGTTCGATTCCGCCCCCGGGCACCACTTTTACAGAGCAATAACAGTGGTTTATCACTTTTCTGCAATGCAGTAAAATACTGTGCTAAGCACAAATTTGCTAGCACACACCTAGCACAGCCTAAAAAACGTGAGCTAGCACAGCACGTTGTGAGCATAGCGCCGCGCACCTAGCACAGTTCTAACACAGTCGGTTACCAACGCTCCTTGCCGTGCTTATGGTACTTCAAGTGTTATCCTGTGGCTTTAAGCCTTTGGAACTGTTGACGGAAATTTGAATTTTTCACGGTTTGCTGTCAACTGCTGGAAATTCACCGATCTTTTGTGACTTGGTCGTCGATAATTGGCAGTCATGCTTTATGGTAGCTCCAACGTAATGATAAGGTAGACAACTCAAATGGCCGAAAACTACGAGCGCCACCGCCAAGCTTGGACTACTGAGGAAATTCAGAAGCTGCATTTGTTGGTCAACAAGGGGATGAGCTTAAAGGCCGTTGCCAAGGCTCTTACCCGTTCCGAAGAATCCACCAAGAGCAGGGCCAAACAAGATAAATTGAAAATTCAAAAATTGCGCTGAACCATTTGCGCGGCCCCATGCCGATGAATCGATCTCCAAAGATCACCCTTTTGTCAAAGCGTAAGCGCCAGCAAGAAATGCGTTCTTCAGGTAAACCAGCAGCTTCTCGGGATAGGCTTCGATTTCTTTCTTCGCGAAATTCGAGAGCGCTACGGGGTTAACGAACCTCGTGTCACACCCATCGACGAGTTGGATCAGCGTTTCGATTTTGAAGGAGACCGCTCCACCAGCCATCTTGCCTTTCCTTGCCCGCGTTTTAATAATGAAAGTATCGATTTGGTGTTCGCGAGAAAACTCGTGAAGAGCGGCTTGAAAGGATCTCAGGTCTGCCTCGGACGTGTCATCGGCGAGTTCTATGCGTGTGGTCTTCAATCGAAGCATCTCAACCGCGCCTTCGTCATTCAATTGAACCACGGCAAGTCGTACTTCCTGAGCCGAAATTTCACATCCACAAGCTCTCATTATTTGCTCCTTTAGGTGAAAGGACTGTTACGATTTTCAACCGATTTCTCGACGGGCATTGCGCCTCTGCTCATTTGTTGCACTTAGGTATACCCGCGGCTAGCGTTGGGGAACTCCATTTCCAACGACAGGAAACTTATCATGTCTACAGTCCACGTGCTCGCGATCATTACCACAAAACCAGGCCGGCGCGATGCTGTGCTAGAATTATTTAATGCCAATGTCCCTGCTGTGCTAGCTGAAGACGGTTGTATCGCATACGAAGCCACAATCGACACTGAAAACGCAGGTCCGATGCAGACCGAATTTGGCTCTGATACTTTTGTGGTTGTCGAAAAATGGGCGAGTATGGCTGCTTTAGGTGCCCATGCGAATTCGGACCATATGAAAGCTTACGGAGCCAGCACCAAAGACATGCTGGCAGACAGAGCAATCCATATTCTGTCGCCTGTTTGAAGGGCGCTGATGATTACATCATCAGCGCCTTGTTCACTTTCGCTGCTTTGCCCTCATACTGTGAGACATCTACTCCGCGATCTGCCAGTGCTGCACTGAGTTCATCCTCGCTCAACGCGGCAATGGCTTGCTCCGTCATCTTCATGAAGTTGATCTTCCGTTTGTACGCAGAGTTCGTTTCGCCAAAGAAGCTGCGGTTCTCAAACTGGAAGTCTTCCGCATATTTGCCCATGAAGAACGACAAGAACGTATTGATACTGGTTCGCACACGCGGATCATTCGTCATCACTTGCGATGATGCATCCAGGGTCTCCAACATCAACCTGGACCACAGACCCGCACCTTTGTCGTTCATCAATGCCATCGCATTGTGAGTGTGATGAAAGTTCAGACGAAATTCTGCACCGTGATAATACGGCCCACCTCCCATCACATCTATCCACATGCTGGCTTGCGTATTGATGTGATGATTGATGCCACCGACACGTTCGAAGACGGATTTGAACCAATCATCCTGCTCAAACACCTTGCGATAGAAGCTTTGGACGATCTTCACGATTGGGTCCTGGCCAAGCACAGAATACAGTTGCCAAAACTGGATCGGCTTTGAAGTATCGCTGGGCGCGGTCAACGACAGGATGTCAGCCATCCGATGCGCATCCTTTGGCAGAATTCCTTTGGTCATAGCTGAAGTGATGTAATCCCGCTGGGTATTCTCTGTCATGTAGCCGGTTCGTGTTGGAAACTTGGGAAGGTCAACATGTTCCATAATGTGGTCTCGACGGGTGTCTTGCCCTCTTTGATGGTGGATTGGATTGAACTGAAAACCATCTTCAGTTCCGGGTTGAGTACCTATGTTCGCGCCAACGAGCTTTCAACCCGTGCAGGGTCGACGGCAAATTGCTCGTCAAGATCAATGATTTTCCCCGCGGAAGTTTTCGCAAAAAGTTTTGTCACGAAAGTTTTGGGACGTTCTTGCGCTGGGTGAGCGCTGATTGAAAAGTTGATTAAATCAACTTTGCAGGTGTTGCGGACCTTCGCTGCGCGATGTTTGAACTGGTAGGATGCGGACAAAGCTACCTTTCGCCAACATGAAGATGGCGTCCGCTTTGAGTATATCAATGGTTGTTCGGACAGTCGCCGTTTGCTACCAAGGGTGTGCGTTTGGAGGCGCATCCAGCCTGCGGAAAGGACAGAAGTCCACTCCTGTCGATAAAAGTCAGATGAACTGACCTTAGGCGAATGATGCAGGAATCCCGCCACGAAAAGGAAAGTTCCATGCCGACCAAATGGCTCCCGGATTATGCCAATCTTGACCACCTGAAGTATCAGGCAAAAGACCTGTTGCGAGATTTTCGCTCCGGGCAAAAGTCAGCATATCAGAGGATACGAGAATTCCACCCGAGGTTCTTGAATATTCCAGATTCTGAAATGCAAGCCGCCACCTTCAGTTTGAGTGATGCACAGCTCGCGATGGCCCGAGAGTACGGCTATGCTAGCTGGCCACGCCTGAAAACCGTTCTCGCCGAGAAACACCATGAAGAACTACAGCTGACGCACAACGACCGCCTCCCCGATGGCCCCTTCAAACAAGCGTTGGATTTTATGGATGATGGTGACGAGACGCGATTGTTAGAGCATCTTGAGCAAAGCCCAATGCTTATCCATGAGACTGCAAATTTTGAGGGCGGTAACTATTTCTCCAACCCCACACTTTTGGAGTTTTTGCCAGAGAACCCGTTCCGACACGAAAGCATGCCAAAGAATGCGGTCAAGATTGCTGAAATTCTATTGGAGGCAGGTGCCAAGACCAATCGACGGGCTATTGACGAAACATTGGTTCTTGCTGCTTCGGGCCGGATATGCCGCGAGTGCGGCATGCAGGCCGATCTCATCAAGCTGCTTTGCCGCTATGGAGCTGATCCCTCCGCAGCCATGCACACGGCTTTGGCCCATCTTGAATTTGCAGCAACCCAAGTGCTGCTTGAATGTGGCGCTCCGTTGACCCTTACGACTGCTGCGACGCTTGGCGACGTGGGCGCGGTGGAAAGTCTGATCTTAAATGCGCCTGACGCTGAGCTGCAATTGGCCTTGGCCCTTTCTGCCAATGCTGGGCGTTCGGGAATTGTCACAAAGCTGCTTAAAGCGGGTGCTGATCCCGATCAGTATAATCCACCCGGTGGCCATAGCCATTGCACACCGCTCCACTCTGCCGTGGCAAGCGATCAGCGTGCCGCAGTTGTCGCCTTAGTCGAGGGAGGGGCGGACCTGAGCATTAAGGATATTCATCACGGAATGACCGCGCTTGAGTGGGCTGTTTATATGAAACGAGAAGCAATTGTGGACGTTCTGAGGTCTCCGTTGTGAGCTCTACGATGCCGCCCAATTGTCTAAGCAAAAAGGTTCATTGATAGCCACAAAGCGGTCACTTGTACAGAACGCCGCATCGGTCAAAGTGGGCTCTGCACCGACCTTAGCTGCGCCGCGCTCGAACGTCCGCTGGCGTTAAATCACTCTTCAGTCGCTCTCCCCACCAATCCGCCATAACGCAGTCGGGCCCACTCGAAGAGGTCCCCAATGGTGTCACCGACGGTTCAGCAGATTGCCCAGCAGAACGACCAGTTCCGACAGGGCGATCCGAACATCCCCGGGATCAGGGTCATCACCGCTGGCTTGGATCACCTACTGAAACAGCTGGATATTCAACCGCAACAGCTGGCCCAGAAAATCTCTGATTTCGATGATTTCACCGAACAAAATGACCCACATGGTGAACATGATTTCGGTACGTTTGGATTCCACGGGCACAGACTGTTTTGGAAGCTGGACCTCTACAACCCAGATTATTCAATGGGTTCTGATGATCCATCCGACCTCGGCAAAACGTGCCGTGTGCTGACGATCATGTTGGCGGAGGAATACTAATGGTGGAGCCAGAGCAGATGCCAAAACCCTGCTGTTCCAACTGTGGGAGCGCCGATATTCTTCGAGATGCATATGCGTGTTGGGACGTTGATACCCAGCAATGGGTGCTCCACAGCTGTTATGATGACTACCGACGTGAAACCTGTGATGCCCAATCCAAACATGTGGGTTTCTCCGTTCGGTGATTATTTTCCCAGGAAAGTTCTTTTGAGTTCTTCCGTGGTGAAAGTTTCTCCGGGTAGTCAGCAGTGTTGACATGTTAGGTCACGAATGAATCTATACCGCGTTGAAATCATGCGACTATTTTCGCGAAAACTTGATTAAATTAACTTTTCTCCAGGCAACGAAAGCCCGTTTTCTGGATCAGCCATCAAAAACCAAAGGCATCTTTCAGATCCAACAGCTGTTCGCCAACCTCATCTGGGTATCCCCAGCCCATTTGACCATCAATCCGTTGGAACTCGGTTTCCAGCAAGGGAATGAATTCTTGGGCCAGTTTGGTGTCGCCCTGTTTGATCAACAGCTTGTTGAACTGGTCCACCATACTGCACATGCTGTTGTAGAAGGGTTCATCGATGTCGCCGAATTCCAGGGTGAAATCGTTGCCGCAACGCACATAATGAAGCATCAACTTGAGCAGCCCATGCGTGTCGCCGATGGCTTTGCGGTACTCGCTGATCGCCTTGCGGCCCTCGGACAACCGAACATCCTGCTTCCAAGGTTCCTTTGGGCAAACAGCGGCCAGGATACGCCGCTTGTAGGGTTCCAGCGCGTTGTCATTGTTGGCACCGCCCAACAAACGCGCGTGGAGGAAATCTGCGTTCGTCCTGTTCAGCGCATATAGATCCTGCACAAGGCTCAGCAGCCTTTTTTGGTCCCAGTAAGCGATTTCAGTTTTTACGGTTTTCCAAGTTGGTTTGGTTGAACTCATTGGACAGGTTCCCCGATATTTTGCCGTATTGACTAACCAAGGCTGAACCAAGATGCCAGCGGTGGAGCAACCCAACCCTTGACGATCAAATCTGCGCCACGATATGTCAGTGCTATGTATGGAATTCGAACACTTCACGCTGATGATCCTGTTTTGGATAGCTCACCTTTGGTACGTGCGTTGGACTTCCTGGCTGCGAAATTTGACGAGTTTCCCAATGGGATACCGTTGACCAAATCATTGGCTTTCAAACGAGACCTGGTTGCTGAAGCCATCGCTGAAATCCAATGGCCTGATTGGACCGAACAACAGATTTACCACGGTTACATGCGGATCAAAGTGGCGGATGAACAGCATTTCGAACCATTTTGGCGGCTGCATCAACACTTGTTGGACCTAAGATTGGTGCGCCACTACAAAGGCAAACTGCTGCTGAGTAAAACCGGCAAGACCCTGTTTGCGAACCGTTTTGCGAGGTTTGATCGATTGGCCCAGTATGTGCTGTTCGAGGATCCGCATCGGCTGTTCATGCGGCAAGAACATGGGGTGTTTGGGAGCTGGGATGTTTGGCTCAATGTGATGGACATCGAAACCACCCATGGGGCCACAGGCAAACACATCACGGATACTTTCTATGGCGTGGAAGATGAGCCCAACGAGTTCGATCCCCGTACCAGCAGATTGCATAGCAGTGTTTTGGAGCCGCTGATTTATTGCGGCCTGCTTGATGAAAACCGCGACAGCGGGCGGAAGCTGGTGGAGCGTGTTTATAGCAAAACCCAGCTTTGGCAGAGCTACCTGCAGCTGGATGAAAAGCCGGCCATGTTGCGCGTTGTCCATTGAAACTGTGCGTGGATTACTTGATTAAATCAAGTTTCCTTGTCACTATGGCTGGTATCAAGTCGAATTTAGTCAAACCATTTCAATCACCTGCGCAATCACAAAACAGTCGCTCTCCCAGGGGGATCGCCATAACTGAGAATGGCCTTAACCCAGGGAGATATCGATGAAGACTTATGAAGCCACTGTGAGACTGCCAGACGGGAAGACCACCAAAATCCAAGTGAGTGCTACAAATTCCATTGCAGCGGTGCGCCAGCTAGAAGGCCAATTCGGTAAAGGGGCTGTGCTCAACAGCTACGCGCGTGAAGTTCGCTGAGTCGACTTGCTCAGACACGCGGGAGTTCAAAATAACCTGGGTTCATCTGGTGTTTTTGGCCTCCGGTTGCCTCTGCCAAGTAGCCCACTGGGCAACTATGCCGTCATAACCGCTGCGCTTGGGGGATCAAAAGGGGCATCATTTGGGTTTGATCCCGCAGTCCACTTGGACGTGATATCTATGTTCGTTTGTTGGTTTCCTTTCACTTCAAACATGGGCTTTTCCCAACAGATCATAAAGTGAAACAAAAAAACCGAGAATGCTCCTGCCGATGGCGCAAGCCAATGGCAAAGGGCATCCGTTGGTTTTTAAAACCGCTGATGCAGGTCTGCTGTAGGCAGGTCTGCGGCAGGTGTTGCCTGCAGTCGAATGGGTTTTGACATGGAAGCGCATCAGCTGTTTTGCGCCATAGCTCCCTTTAGATTTCGGTCTATATCTGGTGTTGACCTGCATGCTCAAATGGATCCAACAAATACCTATTGCCCATGATTCATTGCGAGGGGCACATATGACGCTGCGCCAGCGGCTCACCTCATATGTAGTCCAAACTTTCGACTTCGCGCCAGCTTGCGTCTGCGCAAGGCTAGCGCAAAACCTCAGTTTGTTTTTTCAAGCTCCGCTTTTGATTGCCCTGTGCCAATCCAGGTGCAAGTAAAAACACCTTTAAGTAAGTAATATAGTTGCACCGTAGGTGCCAAGTCCAACGAGCATGACGGCAAATTGCACCACTCAGATCCCTGCTTTCGCCGCTACAGACCCAAACCCAATCCAACTGCGAGCATAAATAGTTGTGAGCGCCAAAACGTTCACTCCAACTGATCCGCATTCCACCGGACATTGGTATTTGTCATTGGGGCATCTCTTCGGGGTTGCCCCAAACCATATGCCGTAAGTTTAATTCATCGATTTACTGCCGCCCACCTTCATAAATAACTGCGACAAATACAGTTGGAGTAATTTAATGAAAGACACAAAAACCATTCACTCTGTTGATGCCCCGGCAGGTAGCGGAAAAACCTACCAAGCAATCCGATACGCATTGACCCAAGCACGCGTTCACAACCGCAAGGTCGTCATGGTGTTCAAATCGATCACCTTGTTGAAGCAGGCTCAACGGGACGCCGAAGTTGCCCAAACAAGCAAAAGGCAAAAGGTCCCAGTCACTGCGATCCATTCCAACAACCTGGAGGTTGTCTCATCCCACCACTCGGTATCCGCCGCGATAACCGAACACCTCAATGCAGCGAACCCAAAGGTTGGCGCAATCTTGATGATCACAGAGGCCGCTTTTTTTAACATCGCTCATTGGCCAAACCGAGGGATGTGGAGCTGTATTTTTGATGAGATCCCTGCAGTCTCCCCGGCGCATTTGTTGAACATTCCTGACAACCTCCAGCTACTAACGGACCATCTGAAGCTCGGCCCAAACAAAGAGGGATACAGCCAAGTGCTTGCCACGAAAGAGGGTAAGGCGACGCTTCTAAAGTATGCGGAAAACCCGACCCGAGACGAAATCAACGCGGTGCTATCCAAGTTGGCCCGTCACATTATCAGCCCGCATTTTGAAACCTACGTAAAAACTAAGGCATACGAACGGGTTTACTCAGGGAACGGCGAGCCTGGGGCGCGTCAAATCAATATGTTCTCACTGCTGCAGCCCAGTGTGTTTGGCTCAGGGGAAACGCGCGTGTACCAAGAACGGGCGGGGGCAAACGGAACAACGACAGACGCATTTGCTGAGATTATCCTCATGGGGGCTGCTTTTCAAAATAGTCTACTGGGCCTCATTTGGCCTCATCTTGACCTAAAAATTGAACCTCATAATGACATTGGCGAGGGGCTTCGCTACCACCGGCACGATTGTGGATCCCGACTACAAATTCAGTATCTGTTTGAAACAGATTGGTCCAAATCCTTCCGAAGAAAGAGCAGCACCTGCAACGCCGCGCCCCAGAATAACCTAGACTTACTTGTGGACGCAGTTGCCAAGACCTTTCAGGGTGAGGACTTTGTCTATCTCGTCAACAAAGATGTTGCAGACGAAGCCGCGTTGAAATTTGATCACGTCGGAGGGCAAAAACTGCCCAATGCACCTTGGGGGCTCAATACCTATCAGCATATTCATAACGCGGGGATTTTGTCGGCATTGAACCCGACCCCCGCCCACGTTGGGTTCTTCACGTATATGGGGCTTGATGGTAATGCAGTCCGTGAAGCTCTTTACCACAGCCAAGTTTATCAAGCGATTATGCGTACCAGCCTAAGAGATCCAAAATCCAAGCAGCAGGTTCGCGTTGTTCTACCGGACCGCAAATGCGCAGAGGCCATCGCAAATATGTTTCCCGGCAGCAGTGCCAGAAAAATGTATCCAAACTTGGTGGAAGCTAAGGCGACCTATTCCGGGCGGCCCAAGCTCAAGAAAACCAAACCCGCGGCAGAGTCACAAAAAGAAGCGCGGCAAAGAAACCGCCTCATGGACAATGAAATCAAGCGTATCCGAGCTGGTGGTACCGTTGATCAAGACTTGTTGGAAACATTGAGGCGCGAATGTCGTTCCGACAACAAAAAACTGATCCTGTTAAAGTCACTGACCGTTCACAGTTCCTGAGTGACGAGCCCCCTGCCCCGCTAGAAAGGACAGTGGTCACAATCCAGTCGCTCTTCCTATCAGGTGGCATTAACTGATCTTGGCATGTTCCCAAAGAAGGCCCATGCCATGTCCCACTTATCCAAGCTTGCATTGTCCAAGACATCGCAAAAAGAACCCGTTTCACCAATTGCCCGGAAGAGATTGAACCTGCTGCGCAAGCTAGAGGTCCAAATCGATGCTGCTGAAGCTGAACTCAGGGACGAAGAGTTTCTCGAAGACATCCGAAAATGGGTGCGCGGAGAAGATGGTGAGCGGCGGCAGATTACCGAACAACGCAAGGTTCGCAAATGGTGGTGGCAACATCACACCGGCGCTTGGATGATCACGCTTCGCGATGGCGCAAAAGAATTGCCACTGGGCGAAGGCCAAGCGTCGATTGAAGTCGGAGAAATGGCCAATCTGGTCGATACTTTGGAGACCATAAAATCTGCAGTTCTTGCAGGCGAGATTGATCCTGCGTTGCAAGCGATGGTCAAAACAAAGCCAAAGACGCCCGCTGGCAAGTCAAAAATCTGAACCAATTGCATGGCGCTGTGAAAGCCGCTGGCTCGCGCCAGCGGCTTTCCTATTGTGCCTTTGGCACGGCTTGGGCGCGAAGTTGGAAAGGGCAAACTTCCTTGCGCTGGATTGCAGCGTTGCTCTCCTAACCATCTGGAACCCCACAAGAACCACGACTTGAACTCGTACTGATGACGCGGTGGCTTTAAGCCCAAGGCAACATCAACAACAGGCAAGAAAAAATGGAAGCGGTTTCAGAAGGCTATACACTCTATAAACGCCCACCAAACGGGCGTTACTACGCAAGGTATTCGATCAAGGGCCAAGGGCAGCAGCGGGTGTCTTTGGGCACCGCAGACCCCCTTGAAGCAGAGCGGCGCGCACAGTCCAAGTGGATTAAAGCCTGCGCATTCGCTGAAGTTGGGCTCTCTGTGAACAAAAAGCAATTTGGGAAGATCGCCGAGGAGTTCATCGCGGGCATCGAACTAGCGGTGCAACGCGGTGAGAAAGCTGAGTACCACGCCAAGCAGTATCCAACCATCATACGTCGGTATTTTGTCGAAAATTTCCGATCCAAGCTGATGAGCGCGATCAAAGCAGATGATATCGACAAATACTGGGAGTGGCGTAAAGAGTTCTGGATCACAGGCCCTGGATCAAAGAACCCGATGATCCAATATGATCGCGTGATCAAAGGCGTCACAACCAAGATTTTCCGACCCGTAAAGGAAGGCTACCCATCGAAATCAACCCTGCATAAGGAAAGCCTACTGTTGCGCCAGCTGTTTGAGTTTGGGCAACGCCGTGGCTATGTCACTGAAATCCCAGATATCAATGTGCCCAAGGACAAACGGCGCAAAGATAACAGCAGGCCCGGTTTTACGATGGAAGAGTTCATGCATCTGAAATCCGTGTCCGAACAAAGGGTGCGAGAATATGAGTTCACTGATGATGATCCAAGCGGCAAGACCCAGAAGACTTACCAAGATCGGCTGCGGCTCCACTGTTTTTGCATGATTGCAGCGTTCACTGGAATGCGGCCAACCGAACTGTTCAATCTCAGCTGGGGCGATATTGAAGCCCGCAAGATCCAAGTTGAAAATGGCGAGTTCTGCGATGTCACCGTGATTCAAGCCCGTGGCAAAGGCAAAGAACGAGAACTTGCTGCGATGCCGGAAACGCTTACATTTTTCAACTTATTGAAATCACTGTTCTACGTGGCAAATGACGAAATGCCAGGGGATGATGATCCCGTGTTCTTCAACCACGAAGGCAAACGTATCCGCAGTTTCAAAATTGGCTTAGCCAAGCTGTTGATCGCTGCGGATCTACGTGTTGCGCGGAACGGCAAACTTAGAGACAGCTTCAGCTTCCGCCATTTCTACATCACCCAACAAATCCGCGAAGGTGTTGGGCATCATCTGCTGGGTCGCAACGTTGGCACATCAAGCAAGATGATCGATGCCTATTACAGCAAAATCAGACCCACGGATGAAATCGCCCAGTTGATTCCTGATTGGAGCAACAAGCGGTTGCTGCAATACCGACGGAAGTAATTCTGCCCTCGCGGCGGTAAGTCGACGGGATAACTGGCACACCCTACTGCGATCTTCCCAATCACAGCTTGCCGTCAGCACAGTCCCATTGATCAGCGACCACTTGCAGTTCCAATTTGACCGCAATGTCTTGAGACAACTGCTCGAGCTCTTCATAGGCTTGGTTGAGGGCCATCGCATAAGGCTGCCCATAATGCGGATTGGCAAAAAGCCGGTCAGTGATCAACATCGTTGTATCCAGCAGGGCTTTCATCACCTTTAGCGATGGCCTCCTCCCGCGTGCCATCATGCTGGAATAATAATTTGGTCTTTGCCCCAAAACGCATTGCGAAAACGCCCCCTCTGAGTTCGCCAAGTTGTTGCGGCGATAGGTGTAGAATGCGTCCTGCAATAGGTTTGGTTTTGTGATTTCTGCGTATCTCATGGTTGTGCCCCTTTCGACTAATACGGCAGCTGCGCGGGCGCTGCTTGCACAAATATTTATCGTAGGCAGGAGATTTGGCCGGGCGACCCTAGGCCAAGTTTGAACGGGACAAGCAACGATTTGAAGACGGTGCATCCCGTATTCGGGGGTCGTGCGAATTAACGCAAGTATGACCGAAGCAATGCTTCAGCCACACTCGACACCAAGGGCAGATTGCGGTCTTTAGCTGCGGTTGCACATGCTTCGGGCAAGATCGGTGGAACCGGCCATTCGAAGCTCAATTGCTCTGGACATCAATGCTGCGCTGGACGCCAAGGTCAGCAGTGCGCAGATAACGGAGTTTGCAAATTGTAGCCTCCGGCCCAGAGGGGGCAAGCCAAAGATCAACCCGATCTCGGAACATAACCTTTTGCAACCTAAGGTTAGTAATGCGATCAAAAGTTCAGCCACCTACCCATCAGATTTATTTCAATTGCTCCAGAACATCGGTAATACCAATCTGTGTCATACAAGACGCCGCCTTAGTTGATCGCCGGACGAACAGAGACTTGCTAGCAAGTCTCTGTTCGTCCGTTTGGCAGAAGTATGCAGATACGCCGGCGTCGTCTTTGCGTGAACATATCCTGGATTGTTTGGTCGCCACCACTCTGTACCCCAAAGGCCCAAACAATCCAGGAAACTAGTATTTGATGGTAAGTTTTTTAGGCTGGAAAAGACAACTGAGGAACTAGAAGTGTCTGACATCAAAAATGACAGTTACGTGTTCGTAGCATCGCCAAGTTTCGGGTTTAGACGAAGTTTGGCGGATACGCTTCATGGTATGGGAAATCGATGCTTGACCTGTAGAAACTTGCGAAGTGTTTTGGCGTTTGAAAGTAGGGGCATCCAAATTAGCCATATCCTGGTGGATCTTGAGGCGTTCGGAGGCGCGTCCATCATTTTTGACGAACTTCGTGCAATTAGGAAGTCGCTGCCCGGTTCTGCATTCGTGTTAATTTCATCAGAGTTTGAATGTGACGAAATGGGTAATCATAGAGCATTCGTGACTGATGTGTCTTTGAGGGCTCCAGTTTCGAAGGAAACATTGGAATTTTCTCTCACTCAGGCAGTGATTAATCGCCGCCTTAGCGCCGGTTTTTATGACGACTTTCCCGCGAAATATGTTTCGCAATAGATGTTTATTTGGAGTTTGGCTGGTAAGCTTGATTGGAACACTACACAATGAGGTGTGATAAGTGAGTATTGTTTTTGAAGATAAGGAAAAAAATCCTGTTAGAATATTTAAATGTACAAATTGCGATCATCGCGTGAGATTTGGTGAAAATGTGTGTGGGTCTTGCTACGCAAAATCACCCATTTTAAACAATCGGTTACTTGTATTTTTATTTTTGATTATCTTAACATTTCTTCCTTTTGTAATTTTCACCAGCTTGATGATTTTCATATAAAATAAAAAAATGTACGAAATTTATCCTTTAAGTCAACCAGATTGTAATTGCGTATCGCACGGTGGAAATCAATCATTACGTAGGCCAATGTTACGATTTTGTTGTGATTGAAATTGCGTCAAATACCAAGGTCATTCAAAACTGAAAAGCCTCTGAAACTTAGGAAACAGATAGTCCGTCACTATGTGACCTCTGCAAAATAAGAAAGTATATGAAACACAGCAATAAATCCAAGGACACCAGAGGCAGTTTACAAGAATTAGGTGCCAAAATTTTAATAGCAGACGATCACGTGTTGTTAGGGGACGTATTGACCTTTTCTCTTGAAAATCTAGGATTTTCAGTAGGGTTTGTGACAAATTATAATGACGCTTTGAAGGAATTGAATTCAAATGCACCGCCCGACGTGCTACTCCTCGACAAAAACATGCCTGGAATGGCCGGAATATCTAGTGTAAAGCAGGCCGCTTTGACTAACAAAAACACGAAGGTTGTTCTGTTGTCATCCTCGCTACGATCGGAGTTCGTACTATCATGCTTGTCCGCAGGCGCTTGGGGATATATCTCCAAGTCCATGCCTATAAGTGACGTAGCTGACGCCCTGCTAAAAATCTTGAAAGGCAATTTATATTTGCCAGAGGAAATAATACAAGAATTGAATATCTCGGAACAAAAACCAGAATATGATTCACTTATTCTAAAAGAGATTCGTGTGCTGAGTTTTCTTGGAGAAGGGTGCTCCTACAAGTGTATTTCAGAAAATCTGGGAATTAACATTTCCGAGGTTAAGACAATTATTAGATCCACTTTACGCAAACTTTCTGCTAAAAATCGTATAGAAGCGGTATTGATTGCCAAAGAAATTGGCGTGATATAATTATTCATTACACTGATATAGGGGGCTCATATAAAAACATGCTTAACCAAAAAACTGCAGATATATCATATCAAAAAAACTCCTTCTCAGAAGACATACAGCAGCAGGTTCATGCTGCACTATTGGAATTCCTTTCAGCGTGGCATGTATCTCTAAAGGCCGACCCAAGTCTTTGCGAATTGGCTGATAGCCTCAAGCAAGCGGCCGCTGTTTCGGGAATGGTTCTGGATTTAGACGAAATTTCTTTTCAAAAGATGGAGCGATTTTTGGATGGATTTTCTGAAGATCAAGAGTTCATTTTCTATGAGACTGACCCAGTTCGAAGTTCTTCATCGTGACCCCAAAAGTTCGCATTATTCTTAAACGGTATCTCAAACGACCTCCCTTAATCTGGCACAAAATTTGTGATTTACCTTACTATTGCGAATATTTGCGTACTCGCAATTCTGGCTGGTTGCGGAAAAATTATGCGTGGTACAAGTTATAACATTGAAATTATTTCGCATCCGGGCGGAGCCGACTTAAGACTGTCGTCGGGGCATCGCTGCGTCTCGCCTTTCGTCATCAAGCTGGCTTGAAAGCAATCTGTGAAGATACCCTTCAAGTAAGCAGCTTGGGTTTAAAACCACGACAATTTCTGTTAGGCCAGAATTGGGAGCCAGCGGTGCAGGCACATTGCCTCCACTTGCCTTGATGGAGTCCGCAAACGAGGTTGCCTTCAGCTTAACGATCTTGGTGGACTGCAGGTAGTAGTTGTCCAACACCCCAGTTGTGGGCCTTGTTTCTAATATCCCACGGCACTTGAACCCGAAGCAATTCGGGCAGGTACTGGTGTTGGGTTTTCACCGCTCCTGTTCGAAAATATCAGGACATGAATATGAACACTCAAACAAAGATTAACCTGCTGATTTCCTTGATGATGGGGCTTTTCTTTTAAGGCTTCTTTACTTTCCTTGCATTTGGTTGGAGCAAATAATAGCTCACAACTTGGGCACAGGGTCTCGCTTTTGGTTTTCCGTTGGGCTTTGTGATCGCATACCTTGCCGGTGGCCCGCACAGTAACACCCCTCTGCGTTTGGTCGGTGGGCCAAAATAGCTGTGGACAAGAAACTCGGAGTGGCTTCGCGAGCCTTCTCTGAGCGTCACTTTGTCTCGTGTGCTTCCCTCTGACTGTCAATAATGCTGCACTATGTGTTGAACGGCAGGTTTAGTGAAGCCGCACCGCGGCGTTAGTCCTTCCAGCCAAAGGCAGCTCCGGGCCGATAGTGGCATACATTGCGCTGCAGTCGCTTTCAATTTCCCGAGTCATTTCCCACTCTTCCAGGCTGTGTTACCAAACCCAAAATGAGATTAGGGGTATGTGGTGGCTTTAGGACGCTTCTATTGGCTGGCAGCTTTGTTGGGTGTCATCTGGGCTGTCGAGCTGGTGAACTTGGTCACGGGCTACGTACTCAATGGATGGCTTGGATTGCTACCTCGCACTATCGGCGGCTTGGACGGGGTCCTTTTTATGCCGTTTCTCCATGGCTCATTCAGCCATGTCGCCGCCAATACATTCCCACTGATTGTTCTCGGAAGCCTCCTCGCGATCACCGCACAAAAGGTGGTTTTGATGGCGTCAGTTATCATCATTGTACTCGGCGGGCTCGGTGTTTGGGTGTTTGGCGCGACAGCGATCCATGTCGGAGCGTCAGGGTTGATATTTGGCTGGTTTGGTTTTCTTGTGGCGCGCGGGGCCGTTGAAAAACGTGCGATCCCGCTACTGGTCGCCGCAGGGGTTACGCTGTTTTATGGTGCGATGATTTGGGGTATTTTGCCCGGCCAACCTGGGATTAGCTGGGAATCCCACTTCTTTGGTTGTGCTGCGGGCATCTTTGCAGCCTTTGCTTTGCGCAATTCGGCCCACAGCTCATGACTTCGCCTGGCCACTATTTGCGTGGTTCCAATAGCGCGGTGGTATGTGGGTAGGTCTTTTGATTTTTTTTCACAACCAAGGAGCTGGACTAAGTCATCGCCAAAGTGTGTTTTAAAGCCAATCACGCGCCACCACTGCGGTTCTAATACCCTCCTTTTGACCCGAAAATGTTGGGGAATAAACAGAAGGCTAGTCTAAGGGGAACAAAAGGTTTTCCGTATTGACCGAGCTAACGGTTGCTATTGCCAACTCTAAACGGCATCGTGAAAGGCCAAGGCAAACTTGGTTCTGCTCTCAGCACCAGCTTTGCGTAAGACTGTGCGCACATGATTGCGCACAGTTTTCGGCTCGAGCTCGAGTTTCAGTGCGATCTCCTTGTCTGACAGGCCTTGCGCCAGCTGCTTTGCTACGCGCTGTTCTGCCTCACTGAGGCTTTGTTGCACAAATTGGGTTTAGGACGTTCTCCCCCTAACCCCAGACGGATTTAGGCTACGATCTCAGTGACAGGTATGCCAAGCTCGGTAT
>NZ_QKMF01000036.1 GCF_003208435.1 Pelagimonas varians
CAACAGGTGTGCATTCACGAACACCGCTTTTGTTGCAAACTTCTCCCCACCGCGTGAGCCAGCACATCCCGTTTCGTGATCCAATGACATAAACTTTGGCAAAAATGTATTTTTACCGCGTTTGGCCTCTTGCTTTCATCCCGGTCATATCGTACCTCACAAACCGGCCTTAGGGGTATAGCTCAGCTGGTAGAGCGACGGTCTCCAAAACCGTAGGTCGAGGGTTCGAACCCTTCTGCCCCTGCCAATCTTTCTTAGTGAATGATGATCCGTGTCTGGACCGATACAGTATATATGTATCGTTTGGTTGCGGGTGCCGTAGATTTGCCATGCCGCCCACCAAAGTAGAACGTAGCATCCGGGGTTCCAGGGCCCGCTGAACGAGCTGTTTTTGAAGCGCTTACCTGACAGACCCACCTTTGTTGATATGTTTCGGCAGCTTTGCATTGTAGCCTAGAGCTGCGATTCCTCTGCCCGATCTCCGCCCTACCCGTACTTTGTACATAAATGGCTGGGGCATTTGTGTCGCATTCTCCGCTTACCAGCGGTGTGACCGCTTGAAATCAGTCAAAGCCTCGTCTATCTGCGACAAAACTCGATAAATGGAATGAGAACCGATGGCCACCACGAATCCTCTTCAGTTCATCCAGCAGGTGCGCGCCGAAGTTACCAAAATCGTTTGGCCGACGCGTCGCGAAGTGATGCTGACAACGATCATGGTTTTCATCATGGCAACACTGACCGCAATTTTCTTTGCGTTCGTAGATGTTGGTCTTAAGGCCGCTCTGAAAATGATGCTGACCTATTTTGCATGATGAATTGCGCGTCGCTTTGGTGGCGCGGCGTTTGCAGACTTGAAACTGTGACTTTGCACGGGTAAGAGCAAGTTCACTTTCTTACGGGCGTGCGATGAGTCGCGCGCCGGTTTTTATTCAGGGTACAGCATGTGCCCAAGGCACGAGACATAAGGGTAATCCCAAATGGCAAAGCGGTGGTATTCGGTCAGTGTTCTCTCGAACTTTGAGAAGAAGATTGCGGAACAGATCCGGACGGCGGTTGAGGAGCAGGAGCTTCATGACCAGATCGACGAAGTTCTCGTTCCTACCGAAGAGGTGATCGAGGTGCGTCGCGGCAAAAAGGTGACAACCGAACGTCGCTTTATGCCTGGTTACGTGCTGGTACACATGGAAATGTCGGACCAAGGGTATCATCTGATCAACTCAATCAACCGGGTGACTGGTTTCTTGGGTCCGCAGGGGCGTCCGATGCCCATGCGCGATGCCGAAGTCGATGCAATGATCGGCCGCGTTCAAGAGAACGAAGAATCGCCGCGTCTCGAGATCCGCTTTGAGACTGGTGAAAAAGTCAAAGTCACCGACGGTCCGTTCGAAGGCTTTGATGGCATGGTCGAAGGCGTTGACGATGACAACCAGCGCCTGCGCGTTTCGGTATCGATCTTTGGTCGTGAAACACCGGTTGAGCTGGAATTCACACAGGTCACTAAAGAAATGTAATCACACTGCGTTGGCAGTGGTTTGGGCGGGACGTTAATTCGACCCGCCTTTTTTCGTGTCCTGCCCTTATAGGCTTTGCTCAATCCGCAGTGTGTGGTTGTCTCCTCTTGCGAATCTTGGCGCTCTGATATAAGCGGCGCTTCTGACGTGCCTGTCACGTTACCAATGTGGGAGGCGAGGGCATCGCGATGCCCGAACCAGACCACACAACGAACGGCTCTGCGAACGCGTTTGCATGAGCGTTGAAAAGGAGAAAGCCAATGGCCAAGAAGCTAGCTGGCACGATGAAGCTGCAGATTGCAGCCGGTAAAGCCAACCCAAGCCCCCCCGTCGGTCCGGCGCTGGGTCAGCGCGGCATCAACATCATGGAATTCTGTAAGGCGTTCAACGCCAAGACGCAGGAAATGGAGCCCGGCGCGCCGTGCCCGACCGTGATCACTTACTATCAGGACAAGTCCTTCACTATGGACATCAAGACGCCACCTGCGTCTTACTACCTGAAAAAAGCAGCCGGCCTGAAGCCTGTTGGCAAGCGTAACCGCCCCCGCGGTGCTGAGAACCCCGGCCGTGAGACCGTGGCATCGGTAACTGTTGCTCAGGTGCGTGAAATCGCCGAAGCCAAAATGAAGGACCTGTCGGCGAACGACGTCGAGGCCGCAATGTTGATCATCGTCGGCTCCGCCCGTTCGATGGGCATCGAGGTGAAAGGTTAATATCATGGCAAATCTCGGAAAACGCACCCGCGCAGCGCGCGAAGCTTTCGCTGGCAAAGACAACCTGACTGTCGAGGACGCTGTTGCGCTTCTCAAAGGGAACGCAAACGCCAAATTTGACGAAACCATTGAAATCGCGATGGCGTTGGGCGTTGACCCCCGTCACGCTGACCAAATGGTTCGCGGTGTTGTCAGCCTGCCAAACGGCACTGGCAAAACCGTCCGCGTCGCTGTTTTCGCTCGTGGCCCAAAGGCCGAAGAAGCGCAGGCTGCTGGTGCGGACATCGTTGGCGCAGAAGATCTGATGGAAGCCGTTCAAGGCGGCACCATTGATTTTGATCGCTGCATTGCGACACCTGACATGATGCCCATCGTTGGTCGTCTTGGTAAGGTCCTTGGCCCGCGGAACCTGATGCCAAACCCCAAGGTTGGTACAGTGACCATGGACGTAGCCCAAGCTGTCAAAGACAGCAAAGGTGGCCAGGTTCAGTTCAAAGCTGAAAAAGCTGGTGTTGTGCATGCTGGTGTTGGCAAAGCGTCCTTCGACGAAGCCAAGCTGGTCGAAAACATCCGTGCCTTTGTTGGTGCCGTTTCGGCCGCCAAGCCTTCGGGTTCCAAAGGGACTTACATGAAGAAGATCTCTGTAAGCTCGACAATGGGCCCAGGCGTGACACTTGATGTGAACAGCGCAGTCGGAAGCTAAGCTCTTTCGACCTTCTGATTGAAAAGGCGGGCCAAATGGTCCGCCTTTTTTCGATAAGCCAGCAAGGTGGAGGCGGTGTTTCGGCCGCTTGTGTCGGCGGATTCAATAAACTTCTCTCCAAAGGGCCACTGGGGCCTTGGCAAGTTGGGGCAAAGGCTATATCGCAACCACTCAAGGTTCCGTACGATTCGTACGTGCCTTGATTTCGTCCGAGACGGTGGGCGGGTGTGACGCAAGTTGTATCCATAACTCCTGCCTGAGACGGGAAGAGACATCTTTCTGACGCCTCGTGTGTCCGTCTTTGATGCGACGACCCGCCTGTGGACCTGTCGCTTGGGGAAACCCGAGCAAAAGTGAGCCGGAGGGGTCTTCCCCTCCATATATTGGAGAAAAACTGTGGATAGAGCACAAAAAGAGAAGTTGGTCGACGAGCTCGGCCAGATCTTTGACAGCTCTGGCGTCGTAGTGGTTGCCCGCTACGAGGGTCTGACAGTTGCAGACATGCAGAGCCTGCGCGGGATTGCCCGTGAAGCGGAAGCTTCGGTTCGTGTCGCCAAGAACAGGCTTGCCAGAATTGCCGTTAAGGGCACTCAGTGCGAAAGCATCGATGAGTTCCTGGGCGGTATGACCGTTCTTACCTTCTCTGAGGACCCCGTGGCAGCTGCCAAGGTCGTCGAAGACTTCGCCAAGACGAACAAAAAGTTCGAAATTCTTGGTGGTGTAATGGGTGGAACGGCTCTTGACCGGGCTGGTGTTGCGGCCGTGTCGAAAATGCCTTCGCGTGACGAGCTTATTGCTTCGATCGTTGGCTGCATCGGCGCACCTGCATCTAACATCGCCGGCGCAATTGGCGCACCTGCTTCTAACATCGCATCCATTCTCTCGACTATCGAAGAGAAAGCGGAAGCGGCGTAATAGCAACTTTTACGATCCCCGAAGGGTTAACCCCCTGACGTTGGAACACATAACGATAACGGAAAGAGTCTCAAAATGGCTGATCTGAAAGCACTTGCTGAAAGCATCGTGGGTCTGACCCTGCTGGAAGCACAAGAACTGAAAACTATCCTCAAGGACGAGTATGGCATCGAGCCCGCAGCTGGCGGCGCAGTTGTTATGGCTGGTCCAGCAGACGCTGGCGAAGCGGCTGAGGAAAAAACTGAATTTGACGTGATCCTGAAGGCCGCTGGCCCTAAGAAAATCAACGTCATCAAAGAAGTCCGCGGCATCACCGGTCTGGGCCTGAAAGAAGCTAAAGAGCTGGTTGAAGCCGGCGGCAAAGCTGTCAAAGAAGGCGTTTCCAAGGACGAAGCAGAAGAGCTTAAGAAAAAGCTCGAAGAAGCTGGCGCTGAAGTCGAAGTTAAGTAATTTCCCTTTTTATAAAGGGTTATTGGCAAGCGTCCCCATTCGGGGGCGCTTGTTTCGTTTTAGACGCCCGCAGAAAAATACGTGTTTTGGTTGTAACTTGAGTCACTGTCTTGACGGCTGTGTTCGCAAGTGAGATATTGGGGATCTAGGCGAAAACTATGTCAACTCCTTTGGGGGGTTGCGTTCTTGCTATTCACGGAATATTCGGAAGTCTCCTGCGGGTTCGTGTGATTCGAAGCCGCATTTTCCTTTTTGCAAGACGTGAGGTGTTCCCAGCTCTCTAAAATACCTTTCGCCTAAATCGTAAGTGCCTGAAATTAAAAGGCAACAGGGTGATTTGGCCGCGGTATTTTGCGTCATAAAACATTCGATGGACAGCCCCCGACTTGGCAAGCGCCCCTTCTGACTGCGGTCAGGCGAGACGCTTTCCAAGGCAGGGATCCCATGATCGAGTGGCCTCCGGTGGGACGGGGGCCGAGAATGGATCGGATTTTTGCCGTCACTGACGGTGATGTGTCGTAGCCCGACGACGCGTCACTCGAAGAGAATATCGAAAGGTGACATCTGTCATGGCGCAAAGCTTCCTTGGCCAGAAACGTCTTCGCCGTTATTACGGCAAAATCCGCGAAGTTCTGGAAATGCCGAACCTTATTGAGGTTCAAAAATCCAGCTACGAGCTTTTCTTGAAATCAGGCGACCAGCCTACGCCGTCTGACGGCGAAGGCATCAAAGGCGTTTTCCAGTCGGTATTCCCGATCAAGGATTTCAACGAAACCGCGATTTTGGAATTCGTTAATTACGATCTGGAAAAACCAAAATACGACGTCGAAGAGTGCATGCAGCGCGACATGACCTACAGCGCTCCGCTTAAGGTCACTCTGCGCCTCATCGTATTTGATATCGATGAGGATACCGGTGCGAAATCGGTAAAAGACATCAAAGAACAAGATGTGTTCATGGGCGACATGCCCCTGATGACACCCAACGGTACGTTTGTTGTAAACGGCACCGAACGTGTGATCGTCAGCCAAATGCACCGCTCACCCGGTGTTTTCTTTGATCACGACAAAGGTAAGACGCACAGCTCGGGCAAGTTGCTGTTCGCCTGCCGTATCATCCCCTATCGCGGATCTTGGCTCGACTTCGAATTCGATGCCAAAGACATCGTATTTGCACGCATCGACCGTCGCCGTAAATTGCCGGTGACGACGCTGCTATACGCGCTTGGTCTCGACCAAGAAGCGATTATGGATGCGTATTACAACACTGTGTCATACAACCTGAAGAAAAGCGGTGGCTGGTCCACCAAGTTCTTCCCAAATCGTGTGCGCGGGACCCGCCCGGCCTATGATCTGGTGGATGCCGACAGCGGTGAAGTGATTGCTGAAGCAGGCAAAAAGGTAACGCCACGCGCAGTGAAAAAGCTGATCGACGAGGCCAAAGTTGAGAACCTGTTGGTTCCGTTCGACCAAATCGTCGGCAAGTTTGTGTCACAAGACATGATCAACGAAGAAACTGGTGCGATTTACGTCGAAGCCGGTGACGAGCTGACATGGGAAGTTGACAAAGACGGTGACGTAACCGGCGGTACACTCAAGGAGCTTGTTGACGCAGGCGTCACCGAGATCCCGGTGCTGGACATCGACAACGTCACTGTTGGCCCCTACATGCGCAACACAATGGCGATGGATAAGAACATGGGCCGCGATACCGCGCTTATGGATATCTACCGCGTTATGCGTCCGGGCGAGCCGCCCACCGTTGAAGCTGCTTCCGCCTTGTTCGAGACACTGTTCTTTGACGGTGAGCGTTATGACCTGTCTGCCGTTGGCCGTGTTAAGATGAACATGCGCTTGGCGCTGGAAAAAGAAGACACACAGCGTACGCTGGACCGCGAAGACATCGTCAAGTGTATCAAAGCGCTTGTTGATCTGCGCGATGGTCGCGGCGACATCGACGATATTGACCACCTCGGCAACCGTCGCGTGCGTTCTGTCGGCGAATTGATGGAAAACCAGTACCGTGTTGGTCTGCTCCGCATGGAGCGCGCAATCAAGGAACGCATGTCCTCTGTCGAAATCGACACTGTGATGCCGCAAGACCTGATCAATGCCAAACCTGCCGCAGCTGCGGTGCGTGAATTCTTCGGCTCTTCGCAGCTGTCGCAGTTCATGGACCAAACCAACCCGCTGTCTGAAGTCACCCACAAACGCCGTCTTTCGGCGCTTGGGCCAGGTGGTTTGACACGTGAGCGTGCTGGCTTTGAAGTTCGCGACGTTCACCCGACCCACTACGGCCGGATGTGCCCGATTGAAACACCGGAAGGACCGAACATTGGTCTGATCAACTCGCTGGCGACATTCGCCCGCGTGAACAAATACGGTTTCATCGAAACACCTTACCGTGTCGTAAAAGAGGGCGTCGTCACCGACGAAGTCCACTACATGTCGGCAACCGAGGAAATGCGTCACACCGTGGCTCAGGCGAACGCCAACCTCGATGAAAACATGAAGTTCAAGAACGAATTGGTGTCGACACGTAAATCTGGTGACTACACACTGTCACCCAGCGATGCGGTTGACCTGATTGACGTTAGCCCGAAGCAGTTGGTTTCTGTTGCGGCCTCGCTCATTCCGTTCTTGGAAAACGACGATGCGAACAGGGCCTTGATGGGCTCGAACATGCAACGTCAGGCTGTTCCAACTCTGCGCTCCGAAGCGCCGCTTGTCGGCACCGGGATCGAAGAAGTTGTGGCACGCGATTCCGGCGCGGCTGTTATGGCGAAACGCGCGGGTATCATTGACCAAGTTGACGCGCAGCGTATCGTTGTGCGCGCCACGTCTGACCTGGAAATGGGCGATGCGGGCGTAGACATCTACCGCATGCGCAAGTTCCAGCGTTCGAACCAGAACACCTGTATTAACCAACGTCCGTTGGTCAAAGTGGGTGACACGGTTCTGAAGGGCGAAGTTATCGCGGACGGTCCATCGACAGACATGGGTGAACTGGCCCTTGGTAAAAACGTGATCGTCGCGTTTATGCCTTGGAACGGCTACAACTACGAAGACTCGATCCTGATTTCTGAACGCATTGCCAAAGATGATGTGTTCACATCGGTCCACATCGAAGAATTCGAAGTCGCAGCCCGTGACACCAAGCTTGGCCCAGAAGAGATCACACGCGACATTCCCAACGTTGGGGAAGAAGCGCTGCGGAACCTCGACGAAGCTGGCATCGTGTACATTGGTGCGGACGTAGAGCCTGGCGATATTCTTGTTGGTAAAATCACCCCCAAGGGCGAAAGCCCGATGACGCCAGAAGAAAAACTGCTGCGCGCCATCTTTGGTGAAAAAGCTTCGGACGTGCGCGATACCTCGCTGCGTGTGAAGCCGGGTGACTACGGCACAATCGTCGAAGTGCGTGTCTTTAACCGCCATGGCGTGGAAAAAGACGAACGCGCGCTGCAGATCGAGCGTGAAGAAATCGAACGTCTTGCCCGCGACCGTGACGACGAACTCGCAATCCTTGACCGGAACATCTACGCTCGCTTGAAGGGTATGATCGAAGGTAAAGTGGCTGTTAAAGGCCCCAGAGGTGTACGCCCGAACGCGGAAATCAACGAAGAGTTGCTTGAAACTCTGACCCGCGGTCAGTGGTGGCAGTTGGCGCTTGGTGAAGAAGATGACGCCAAGCACGTCGAAGCCCTGCATGAGCAGTACGAAGTGCAAAAGCGCGCTTTGGATGCCCGTTTCGAAGACAAGGTCGAAAAAGTGCGCCGCGGCGACGATCTGCCTCCGGGTGTGATGAAGATGGTCAAAGTCTTCATCGCGGTGAAGCGCAAGCTTCAGCCTGGTGATAAAATGGCGGGTCGCCACGGGAACAAAGGTGTGGTTTCACGCGTTGTTCCAATGGAAGATATGCCGTTCCTTGCCGATGGTACGCCGGTTGACTTCTGTTTGAACCCGCTGGGCGTTCCATCGCGTATGAACGTTGGTCAGATCCTTGAAACCCACATGGGTTGGGCCTCGCGGATGTTGGGCATCAAGATCGACGATGCTCTGCAAGAGTATCGCCGGTCCGGTGACATGACGCCAGTTCGCGAAGCACTGCGCATTGGGTATGGCGACGACGTCTACGAAGATGGTTTTGCCGACATGTCCGAAGGTGATTTGCTGGAAGC
Source organism: Pelagimonas varians (assembly GCF_003208435.1). Lineage (GTDB taxonomy): Bacteria > Pseudomonadota > Alphaproteobacteria > Rhodobacterales > Rhodobacteraceae > Pelagimonas > Pelagimonas varians. The sequence continues at coordinate 8,476 of NZ_QKMF01000036.1, forward strand.
TGCCGGAAATGTGACCTCGGGTGTTCCGATTGCAACACCGGTCTTTGACGGTGCGAAAGAAGCTGATGTGAACGATGCGCTGTTGCGCGCTGGTTTCTCGGAAAGCGGGCAATCGGTACTGTTTGATGGCCGCACCGGTGAGCAGTTTGCACGTGAAGTGACTGTGGGTGTTAAGTACCTGCTGAAACTGCACCACCTTGTGGACGACAAAATCCACGCACGTTCGACTGGACCATACTCGCTTGTTACTCAGCAGCCGCTGGGTGGTAAGGCGCAGTTCGGTGGCCAGCGTTTCGGGGAAATGGAAGTCTGGGCGCTCGAAGCTTATGGCGCTGCATATACCCTGCAAGAAATGCTGACTGTGAAGTCGGATGACGTGGCAGGCCGGACCAAGGTCTATGAAAGCATCGTTAAGGGTGAGGACAACTACGAAGCTGGCGTGCCAGAATCGTTCAACGTTCTCGTCAAAGAGGTCCGCGGCTTGGGCCTCAACATGGAACTCCTGGATGCCGAGGAAGATGAGTGAGCCATTCGGTAGGGCGGGGATCACCCCGCCTGCCTTCTCTCTCAGCTTTCTTTGCCCGAATTTAAGGATCATTAGATGAACCAGGAACTGACCAACAATCCGTTCAACCCTGTTGCACCGATTAAAACTTTCGACGAAATCAAGGTGTCGCTTGCGTCGCCCGAACGGATTCTGTCGTGGTCTTTCGGTGAAATCAAAAAGCCCGAAACCATCAACTACCGGACGTTCAAACCTGAACGGGACGGTCTTTTCTGCGCGCGTATCTTTGGCCCGATCAAAGACTACGAATGCTTGTGCGGCAAATATAAGCGTATGAAATATCGCGGCGTTGTCTGCGAAAAATGTGGTGTTGAAGTTACGCTGCAAAAAGTACGCCGCGAACGTATGGGCCACATCGAACTGGCCGCTCCTTGCGCACACATCTGGTTCCTCAAGTCGCTGCCTTCGCGCATCGGCCTGATGTTGGATATGACATTGCGTGACCTTGAGCGCGTTTTGTATTTCGAAAACTACGTTGTGATCGAACCCGGTCTGACCGACCTGACTTATGGCCAAATGATGAGCGAAGAGGAATTCCTCGACGCACAAGACGCCTATGGTATGGACGCGTTCACCGCCAATATCGGTGCCGAAGCCATCCGTGAAATGTTGGCCAACATCGATCTGGAAAACGAAGCTGAACAGCTGCGCGCCGACCTCAAAGAGGCAACCGGTGAGCTGAAGCCCAAGAAGATCATCAAACGTCTGAAAGTTGTGGAATCCTTCTTGGAATCCGGCAACCGTCCGGAATGGATGATCATGACCGTTGTGCCTGTGATCCCACCAGAGCTGCGCCCGCTGGTGCCGCTGGACGGTGGCCGCTTTGCGACGTCGGATCTGAACGATCTGTATCGCCGGGTGATCAACCGGAACAACCGTCTGAAGCGTCTGATCGAACTGCGCGCGCCTGATATCATCGTTCGCAACGAAAAGCGGATGTTGCAGGAATCTGTTGACGCACTGTTCGATAACGGCCGTCGTGGCCGCGTGATCACCGGTGCCAACAAGCGCCCGCTGAAATCGCTGTCCGACATGCTGAAGGGTAAGCAAGGTCGCTTCCGTCAAAACCTTTTGGGTAAGCGCGTCGACTTCTCTGGTCGTTCGGTCATTGTGACCGGTCCTGAGCTGAAACTGCATCAGTGTGGATTGCCGAAAAAGATGGCCTTGGAACTGTTCAAGCCGTTTATCTATTCGCGCCTCGAAGCCAAAGGCCTAAGCTCGACTGTAAAGCAGGCGAAAAAGCTGGTTGAAAAAGAGCGTCCCGAAGTGTGGGATATCTTGGATGAAGTGATCCGCGAACACCCTGTAATGCTGAACCGTGCGCCAACATTGCACCGTCTTGGTATTCAGGCGTTCGAACCCACGCTGATCGAAGGTAAAGCCATCCAGCTGCACCCACTGGTTTGTTCGGCCTTCAACGCTGACTTTGACGGCGACCAAATGGCGGTCCACGTGCCTTTGTCGCTCGAAGCCCAGCTTGAAGCCCGCGTTTTGATGATGTCGACGAACAACGTTCTGTCGCCTGCAAACGGCGCACCGATCATCGTTCCGTCGCAGGATATGATTTTGGGTCTGTACTATGTGACCATCATGCGCGAAGGCATGAAGGGCGAAAACATGGTATTCTCGTCGCTCGAAGAGGTCGAACACGCCCTCAACGCCGGCGAAGTGCATTTGCACGCCAAAGTTCAAGTTCGTCTCAAGCAAATCGACGACGAAGGTGCCGAAGTCTATACACGCTTCGAAACCACGCCGGGCCGTGCCCGTCTTGGTGCCCTGTTGCCGATGAACGCAAAAGCACCGTTCTCGTTGGTCAACGACTTGCTGCGCAAAAAAGACGTGCAGCGCGTGATTGACACCGTTTACCGGTATTGCGGTCAAAAAGAGTCTGTTATTTTCTGTGACCAGATCATGACACTCGGTTTCCGCGAAGCGTTTAAGGCAGGCATTTCCTTTGGTAAATCCGACATGGTTGTTCCTGACAACAAGTGGGATATCGTTGGTCATACGCGCGATCAGGTAAAAGATTTCGAACAGCAGTACATGGACGGCCTGATCACTCAGGGCGAAAAGTACAACAAAGTTGTCGATGCTTGGTCAAAGTGTAACGACAAAGTCACCGAAGCGATGATGTCTACCATCTCGGCTGAAAAACGCGCCGAAGACGGCTCGGTTATGGAACCAAACTCGGTTTACATGATGGCCCACTCCGGTGCGCGTGGTTCGGTTACACAGATGAAACAGCTGGGCGGTATGCGCGGTTTGATGGCAAAGCCGAACGGCGACATCATCGAAACACCGATCATCTCGAACTTTAAAGAAGGTCTGACCGTTCTGGAGTACTTCAACTCCACCCACGGTGCCCGTAAGGGTCTGTCAGATACGGCTTTGAAAACAGCGAACTCGGGTTACTTGACCCGTCGGTTGGTTGACGTTGCCCAAGACTGTATCGTTCGTATGGTTGATTGTGGAACGGACCGTGCTGTTACGGCCTCTGCGGCTGTGAACGACGGCGAAGTTGTCGCAACTTTGGGTGAACGTGTTCTGGGCCGTGTTGCAGCCGAAGACATTTGCCACCCTGTCTCTAGTGAAGTGCTGGCACCAGAAGGCTCGCTCATTGATGAACGGACTGCGGATGCCATCGAAGACTCCGGTGTTTTGACAGCACGTATTCGCTCACCACTGACTTGTGAAGCGGAAGAAGGCGTATGTTCGCAGTGTTACGGTCGTGACCTTGCACGCGGTACGCGCGTCAACCTTGGTGAGGCCGTTGGCATCATCGCGGCGCAGTCGATCGGTGAACCGGGCACTCAGTTGACCATGCGGACATTCCACATGGGCGGCGTTGCGTCTGGTTCGTCCCGCTCGTTCCTTGAAGCGTCTCAGAACGGCAAGATCGCCTTCGCAAACCCAAGCGTTATTACAAACGCGTCGGGCGAGCAGATTGTGATGAGCCGGAACATGCAGGTTTTGATCCTGAACGAACAAGGCGAAGAAATCGCATCCCATAAAATGGGTTACGGTTCCAAGCTGTTCGTTACCGATGGTCAAACCATTGCACGCGGCGACAAAATGTTCGAATGGGATCCCTACACCCTGCCGATCATCGCGGAAAAGGACGCTGTTGCGAGACATGTTGACCTTGTGAACGGCCTCGCCGTGCGTGAGGAAACCGATGACGCGACCGGCATGACCCAGAAGATCGTGGTTGACTGGCGTGCGGCCCCCAAAGGCAATGAGCTTAAGCCTGAAATTATCCTGATGGATAAAGATGGTGAGCCCGTTCGCAACGATGCTGGCAATCCGATTACCTATCCTATGTCTGTTGATGCGGTTCTGTCTGTTGAAGACGGTCAGGACGTCAAAGCGGGTGACGTTGTTGCACGTATTCCGCGCGAAGGTGCCAAGACCAAGGACATTACAGGTGGTCTGCCACGTGTTGCGGAATTGTTCGAAGCCCGTCGTCCAAAGGATCACGCGATCATCGCTGAAATCGATGGTTATGTGCGCTTTGGTAAGGACTATAAAAACAAGCGTCGTGTTTCCATCGAGCCTCAAGACGAGACCATGGACGCCCGTGAATACATGATCCCGAAAGGTAAGCACATTCCTGTCATGGAAGGTGATTTTATCCAGAAGGGTGAATACCTCATGGACGGTAATCCGGCACCGCACGACATCCTCGGCATTATGGGGATCGAAGCGCTGGCGAACTACATGATCGACGAAGTTCAGGACGTTTACCGCCTGCAGGGTGTTAAGATCAACGATAAGCATATCGAAGTGATCGTGCGCCAAATGCTGCAAAAGTGGGAAATCCAGGACAGCGGTGACACAACCTTGCTGAAAGGCGAGCATGTGGACAAAGCTGAATTTGATGCGGCCAACGAAAAGGCTCTGTCGAAATCAGGTCGTCCTGCGAAGGGTGAGCCGATCCTATTGGGGATCACAAAGGCGTCCTTGCAGACCCGTTCGTTCATCTCGGCGGCATCGTTCCAGGAAACCACACGGGTTCTGACCGAAGCCTCTGTTCAGGGCAAGAAAGACAAACTTGTTGGCCTGAAAGAGAACGTCATCGTTGGTCGTTTGATCCCTGCCGGTACCGGTGGTGCCACGCAAGAAATGCGCCACATCGCATCGACACGTGACAACGTTGTTGTTGAAGCGCGCCGTATTGAAGCAGAAGCCGCAGCCGCTTTGGCTGCGCCTGAGCCAGTTGCCGACGTCGTTGGTGGCAGCGAATTCGATACGCTGATTGTCGACACTCCGGAGAGCCGCGAATAAGCGCTTTTCGTTTAGCAAAATAAAAGAAGGGCTCCGAAAGGGGCCCTTTTTTGGTTTCGTGCGCAAGTGTTTGAGTTGAGTGGCTGCCCAGAGGCAAACCGTCTTAGGTGTTGCTTCAGGCCAAACTGCTGAACACATTCTTGACGTGATCACATGTGATTCCAAAAACGTTTTGAAACAGTTTCAGCTGATCCGCATCCAAACGTGGCAAAACAACCGGCTTCACATGCTTTTTCTGGCGGGAGTCATTGTGATCGTTGTGCCCACGTACATACATGATTTCATCCGTGAAGGTCACAGTCGGCATGAACTGGTTGATCCTTTGGTGGCCAAAATTCATCACAGTTTGTCTGACGCCCGGTTGAACCGCCACGGCTTGGGCCACTCCCCAATAGGGGTGCACCGTCTCTTCGCCACAAATTCCAACGGTGTCGGGGCGGGCAACAAAACCGCGATTCCAATCGAAACCAACCAATCGGTTCTTGGCCAGCAATGGTCCACAATCGCAAGCAGCTTGCTTTAACCGTTCGACAAAATGGATCGATACCGCGTCGTCGTCGTCATGGCGAAACTGCAAACATGGTTCTTCCATGATCCGTAAGCTGTTGATGACATTCTGGCATACTTTGCGGTGTGGGCCAGGCGCATGTGGAATCACAACAGCCTGCGGGAAATCCTCTACCAATATCATCAAGCGTTCCAGATAGACGTCGGGCATAGAATCGCCAACGAGAAGGGCAAATATGAAATCGGGGTCCGTTTGCGCTTTGAGACCGGGCAAGCAGATGGTCTCAAAATGGCGAAACCTTTCTTCCATGCGCGTGGGTTGGTAGAGATAGGAAATCCGGTCCCTTAAAGTTTCATGTTCAACCTGAAACCCACCTTCGGCAGGGTAAGAAAACCGACAAAAACCGATGGTTTGCATGTTGGAACCTTTGAGTGCAAAACGCTAGGATATGCATGGCATTGCCAGCCCATCGTGGCAAGCGGGCAGGGCTGTTGACAAGGTTCGCGACTCCCCCTATACGCCCGACTAATCCGCGCGGTAATTCCGTGCGTTTTTCAGAACTGAAGTGGTCAAGATCCAGGCGAATTTACTGCCCGATCCTCTGAAAACCCACCGCATCGTTTACCTCGGAATGGGAACGACGCGGTCTGTATCTGTTGTGGAAACATAACAGTGATCTGATCCCGGCAGGGGGCCGCAAGGTTTCACGCCAACCGACTGAGCCGCGACGGGCCTGCCTGTCGCACCACAAAAGTGAAAGCACGGGGAACAATACCGAATGCCCACGATCCAACAGCTGATCCGCAAACCGCGCCAGCCTAAAGTCAAACGTTCGAAGTCTCAGCACCTCGAACAGTGCCCGCAAAAGCGCGGCGTTTGCACACGCGTCTATACAACCACTCCCAAAAAGCCGAACTCGGCGATGCGGAAAGTGGCCAAGGTTCGCCTGACAAATGGCTTTGAAGTCATTAGCTACATCCCAGGTGAAAGCCACAACCTTCAGGAACACTCTGTGGTTCTGATCCGCGGCGGTCGTGTAAAAGACCTTCCCGGTGTGCGTTACCACATCCTTCGCGGTGTTCTGGATACCCAGGGCGTCAAAGATCGTAAGCAGCGTCGCTCCAAGTATGGCGCGAAGCGTCCTAAATAAGAGGATACAGATATGTCCCGTCGTCACGCTGCCGAGAAGCGCGAAGTCCTGCCCGACGCCAAATTTGGCGATCGCGTTCTGACTAAATTCATGAACAACCTGATGATTGATGGTAAAAAATCAGTCGCAGAAAGAATTGTTTATAACGCGCTCGATCGCGTTGAAACCAAAGTCAAGCGCGCCCCTGTGGAACTGTTCCACGAAGCGCTTGATAACATCAAACCATCGGTCGAAGTTCGTTCGCGCCGCGTGGGTGGTGCAACTTACCAGGTTCCCGTCGAAGTGCGCCCCGAGCGCCGCGAAGCCCTGGCAATTCGCTGGTTGATCACGGCCAGCCGTTCGCGCAATGAAAACACAATGGAAGAGCGTCTTGCTGGCGAACTTCTGGACGCTGTTCAATCGCGCGGTTCCGCCGTTAAGAAACGTGAAGACACCCACAAGATGGCCGACGCTAACAAAGCGTTCAGCCATTACCGCTGGTAACCTTGGCTTAGGATCTAACCAATGGCACGCGACTATCCCCTCGACCGGTACCGCAACTTCGGTATCATGGCGCACATCGACGCAGGTAAAACTACCTGCTCGGAACGCATTTTGTTTTACACTGGCAAATCCCACAACATTGGTGAGGTGCACGATGGTGCAGCCACCATGGACTGGATGGAGCAGGAACAAGAACGCGGCATCACCATCACTTCGGCGGCGACCACCACTTTTTGGGAACGCACCGAAGATGGCGAAACTGCCGAGTCTGAAAAGCACCGTCTGAACATCATCGACACCCCTGGCCACGTTGACTTCACCATTGAAGTTGAACGCTCGCTGGCGGTTCTCGACGGTGCCGTCTGTGTTCTTGACGCCAACGCTGGTGTTGAACCCCAAACCGAAACCGTGTGGCGTCAGGCTGACCGCTACAAGGTTCCTCGGATGGTGTTCGTCAACAAGATGGACAAAATCGGCGCAGACTTCTTCAACTGTGTTGAAATGATCGAAGACCGTACCGGCGCACGCGCTGTTCCGGTTGGCATTCCAATTGGTGCCGAGACTGAGCTGGAAGGCCTTCTCGATCTGGTCACCATGGAAGAATGGTTGTGGCAAGGTGAAGATCTGGGCGCGTCCTGGATCAAAGCACCGATCCGCGACAGTCTCAAAGACATGGCCGACGAATGGCGCAGCAAAATGATCGAAACTGCCGTTGAGCAGGACGATGATGCAATGGAAGCTTACCTCGAAGGCGAAGAGCCTGATGTAGCGACTCTGCGCAAGCTGCTTCGCAAAGGCACATTGGCAATGGACTTCGTTCCAGTGCTGGGTGGTTCTGCGTTCAAAAACAAAGGTGTTCAGCCTCTTCTCAACGCCGTAATCGACTATCTTCCCAGCCCGCTGGATGTTGTCGACTACATGGGCTTTAAGCCTGGTGACGAAGAAGAAATTCGGGACATCCCGCGCCGCGCAGATGACAACATGGCCTTCTCTGGCCTTGCGTTCAAAATCATGAACGACCCCTTTGTTGGCTCGCTGACTTTCGTTCGTATCTACTCGGGTACCCTTTCCAAAGGTGACTCGATGCTCAACTCCACTAAGGAGCGTAAAGAGCGTGTAGGTCGTATGATGATGATGCACTCCAACAACCGTGAAGAGATCGAAGAGGCATTTGCCGGCGATATCATCGCGCTTGGCGGTCTGAAAGACACAACCACTGGTGACACCCTGTGTGACATCAAAGATCCGGTGGTTCTGGAAACCATGAACTTCCCTGATCCGGTTATCGAGATCGCGGTTGAGCCCAAAACCAAGGGCGACCAAGAGAAAATGTCCGCAGGTCTGGCGCGTCTTGCAGCCGAAGATCCGTCCTTCCGTGTTGAGACTGACCAAGAATCCGGTCAGACCATCATGAAGGGCATGGGCGAACTTCACTTGGACATCCTGGTTGACCGTCTCAAGCGGGAATTCAAGGTTGAAGCGAACATTGGTGCGCCTCAGGTGGCATACCGTGAGACCATTGGTCACGAAGTTGAGCATAGCTACACCCACAAGAAACAATCTGGTGGTTCTGGTCAGTTCGGCGAAGTGAAAATGATCATCACGCCCACAGAGCCTGGTGAAGGTTACTCGTTCGAATCCAAGATCGTTGGTGGTTCCATTCCTAAGGAATACATCCCCGGTGTTGAAAAGGGTGTGAAATCGGTTATGGACAGCGGCCCTCTGGCTGGCTTCCCTGTGATCGACTTCAAAGTCTCCCTGATCGACGGTAAATTCCACGATGTTGACTCCAGCGTCCTTGCATTTGAGATCGCAGCACGTATGTGCATGCGTGAAGGGATGCGCAAAGCTGGTGCGAAACTGCTGGAACCAATGATGAAAGTCGAAGTTGTTACCCCAGAAGATTATTGTGGCGGTATCATCGGTGATCTGACATCGCGTCGCGGTCAAGTGAACGGTCAAGAACCACGCGGCAACGCTGTTGCCATCAACGCGTTTGTTCCGCTGGCTAACATGTTCGGCTACATCAACACGCTGCGTTCCATGTCTTCGGGCCGCGCCAACTTTACGATGCAGTTTGACCACTACAATGCGGTTCCTCAGAACATCTCTGACGAGATCCAGTCGCAATACGCATAAGAACGGGTGGCGGGGTGAACCCCGCCCTACCCATCACTGTAGGGAGAAGTGCTGCTTCTCCACCTGATTTTAAAAAGGAGCCCACCCATGGGTAAGGAAAAGTTTGAACGCGGTAAGCCGCACTGCAACATCGGCACAATCGGCCACGTTGACCACGGCAAGACCACACTGACAGCGGCGAT
>NZ_QKMF01000037.1 GCF_003208435.1 Pelagimonas varians
CGCCACTCAGCACCGGGCTGGAAAAGCCCTGTCGCTTTCGAAAGCAAAGCGGCGTGAACGAGCACAAGGAGCGCCACAAAAGCGGGACAGGTCCAGTTGGTGATCGACCAGATAAGTCGCCCCTACTATCCAAAGGATGAAAGAGCTGAAGACGAGCGTGATCTTAGCGAAATGAAAAACGACGACGACCGGCGCGCCATGACCCAAATCGTTGATTTCATCTTTGCTGAAACAGCTAGGGAAACCGGTCTGCAAGTCCTATTGATCGAACATGCATACATGGCGAATGACGCCCGATATGTTGATGCAACTGTGGAACGTTGGACAAAGGAAAACGGGCAGAAACTGATTCCCGATGATTGGCCTGAACGTGGCGAGTAATCCATGTCGAAAATGATCGTGCGTTCAAGGTTCGCTCTTGTGGTTTCCAAGTAATCATTTGTGATTGTACCGATTGTCTCCCTCCTGCTCTATTTCAAAAGGTCGATGTAGCCGGGTGGATTAATCTAGCTCGACGGCACCCAATTGGCACCCAGTACAATACATGCGATGCGATTGGTTGGCGCAAAAAAAGCGATTAATATATTGTTTTTGCTTAATTTAAATGGTGCCCGGGGGCGGAATTGAACCACCGACACGAGGATTTTCAATCCATCCAGTTTTGCCAGTAATTCGGTTGCAACCTTTTGTGTTGCTACAACGCAAAAGGATGAGTTGATGGGCGCAGGCCGCAAGCTTGTTGTCCCTTGATCACTTGGGTGGGGCTGCACAGTACAGCGTTTGCCACTTGAACCCTAGAAGTTTGGCACGCCTCGCAGTCGGTGTGGTAGTATCATATCGACATGCGCAAAAATCATTGAAACGGTCATCAAGACGCGAACAGGTTTCATGATTAAGGACACATCTTCTTCGAGTTTGGCCGCATTCTCGGCGGCGTCATAGGATGCAAAGGTTAAAAGGCCGCGCAGGCAGCAATCGCTGGATTGCCTCTGCGCGGCCCGAAACTTAGTACACGTCGGAACAATGCTTAAAAGTGTTGGGGGCAACACCTCCCGACGCCATTGGATATAGGTGCACTTGGCTACTCGTTCATTTGAGTTGCCGCCATAGTTTTGTCAATTTTAGCCAACTTGCTGAGGGCGGAGCCGCAGCTTTGTGAGCCAGCAGCGAGATAAGGCAGCTAAAGAACCACGTCGTTTGCAATCTCTGGATCAGACTTGAATGGTTCAAAACCGGATACACGTCGGGCGGCTACGCTAATTGGGGCCGGACACCGAGCGACCCATATTTGGAAAGGACGTGATGTTAAAGTGTTCGCGCGTGTTAATTTTGGCAAAGCCGCGCCAGCGCAAGCTCTAGATCTTGTCAGGGCCTCACCGGCGCGGAAATTGGATACGTAAAACTTTAGGATATTACGTCGAAATATTCAGATCATCATCCAGATCTGAAAAACACTACAACACCTTGCGCCCCCAATGGTCATTCGAGCAACATGGAAATTTAGTGGATAGCAAAAGGTCATACCCGGAGCCTGGCACCGATTGTGGTGCCTGCTTTTCGGTCCGCTGTACTACCTGTGCAAGTGAATGTTGCTGTGGTCGGTCTTGGCGGCTAGCGAAGCATTCGCCATGCCCGACGTTTTCGCAAAGCCCATGCGCTTGCTCCAAGAACCATAATGCACAAAGCTCCCTTTGTGAAAACTTCCATCGTTCCTTGGACAAGCCAAGCGTGCACGACGGTGCTTGTGACTACGACAGTCACCGCCATGCTATGCCCCAAACGCCATATGCGCAGGTCAATTCGTTTTCTTGCGGCAGCAAGAAAGGCGGCGACAAAAACAGCCCACATTGCCACGGCACCCCAGACAGAAAATGGTGCCGGAGCACGGAACAGCAGCACGTCGACCACGTCTGGCGGACTCGTAATCCAAAGGCCTGCAACATGCACAACCACGGCACAAACCAGCCCCGCGCCGGTCCAGACGTGGATACGTCGAGCCGGGATACCCGGCATGGCATCCGCAATTAGTACTGACTGGACCAGTAAAAACGCTAGCCCGACAATCCCGGAAAACCCGGCAATGATGTAGATTGGCTCTCGCCATTGCAAAAGTGGGCTTTGTCCGGCAGCGATCAGAGGCACCGCAAATGCCAGTCCCAAAACGATTAAAATAAGTGCATTGCGAACAGCCATCAGATGGGGCGCAGCACAAACTCTACTTGGAGACCCGTGTCAGATGCGCTGGCCATCAAAGGCCGCAGAAACACTGTTTCAAATCCACCGTCGTTGTAGTCGGCATCGTAGGCTAGATGTCCATGCGGCTGTCCGAATGCAGGCACAATCTGGGGCATCTCAATGCGAAACACACCGTTTTTGTCCGTGAGAGTAGCCCCGTGCGAACGTTGGTCCCGTTCGTGACCTTCAATCGTGTGGGCCCAGACTTGGATGCGCCGACCTTCAAGCGGGGCACCGTCACCAGCGCGCCGTACGGTGCCAGTTGTCCAGAAACCGCCCTTTCCAATCCGTTTTACGATCGGTGCGCCTGGGCGATAATTGTTTGCTCCGCCTCGCATGGTCGGCGTAGCGGCAAGAGATTGTGCCCGCGCCGGAATAGTTAGGCCGGACGCCCCTAAAAGAAGCGCTGCCCCACCGGTGGAAATTACAGTTCGACGGGTCGTGGTTGACGAAGCCATGTCAGTCTCTCCTGTCAGTTCATTCAAATAGTTTAACAAAATTTGGTAGTGTCTTTGATCACAAAAAGGCTATCGCAGATTCAGGTTGCCAATAGCCGCCCTGATAACGCTATTTGTGTCGTCGCTATCGCCTGAAACAGCTAACCCAACCAGCGCGCCCTTTTCGCCGCCAAAGGCGCGCGCATAATCTTCCGAAAGGTCGACGCTCTCATTGTAGGACCCTGTACCGGCCTGCCGCAAAGAAATTGTAACACCCTGACCGGGAGGGGCATAGGGCGACGGAATGATTTGTCCTTTCCGGTGGTTGCCACCCCATGCGTATTGGATAATCCGCACGTCATCATTGCCAAGAAGGTTGCGGATACCGGCATTTTTAAGCTTCGGAGCTATGCTTTCTGGAACGTATACAAAGTAGAGTGCGATATTCCGGTCGTCGCCACCCTTTTTAGCAAGGCTGGTTGCCGGAACAGATTGATCAACAGTCCAGTTCCATGAAGCGCTTGTGCTTGTCCAGTCTCGCTGTGAGACACGGGCCCAGGCTATCGAAACCGACCCATCGGAGATCAAACTGAGATTGGTTCCAAATCGGTAGTCGTTCGAGCTGAAGAGAGACAATCGTTGTTCCCGCCAGCCATTGGCAAAGCTGATCGGCCCTGCTGAAGCGGCGGTCGTCAGGGCGACGAACAGCGCCGTAAATATCGCAACGCGCATTGGAAACTCCTCTTGTGACACCACTGATGGTAGCGCCGGCTAGGCAGAAGCAAATGGCGAGCTCGTTGATGTAACGCGATTGTCATGCGTTCATTAACAACACGCTTTGCTGGTTGGACCCCACATAGCAGGTCATGTCTAAGTGTGGATGATGGTAAGCCGATAGTATCAAGGCCGAAGCGCTTTTGTCCTTAATTCCAGCAGAAGCAAGTTTAGAACCCGAGTGGGGTATTGTCTGACGTACAACAAACTCAGCCGTATCGTGTTTTGGGCCGGCCTTTGTAAACCTCGGTGAGCAATGCTGCAGCTCCGTCAAATCGGGATCAACACGTAGATGCCTGACAAGCAGGTCTTGTATTTGCCATCTTTTGAGGCTCCGTTCGCTCGGCGACCGTTGTCCTCGGACCAATGGCGGACAAGGTCTCATTCATGGCAATTCCCACGTCTTCTCATGCTGGAATCCAGATTGTGTTTGCTGAGGAATGATTGCCGTTCCGCTACTTGGCTCACCGCATATCCACGCTCAACAACCTGAGCCACAGCGTCCCGATTAAGCTCATCCGTATACCGAATTCCCTGGCTCATATCCGGCTCTCCCTGATTCCAAAATTACCAAGCAATGCGTCTACAAATCTAGGGGACTTCAGGGTGGAGAAAGCCACTGGATGCAGGGGGCGAGCAGGGTAAACAAGCACGCATGACCTCTGATCATCGTCCAATTTTGGGCGACGTCGCGTTGCTTCCTATTGCAGCTGATCAAGGGTGATTGGTTAATCGGGGCGTCTGTATCGGCGGCTTGTAGAAGAGCCACGTTTAAACCGTCTTGGTCTTACCAGATTGGACCCGAGGCATTGATTTTGCATAGGCCGAGGGGGAAGAGCCTTCCCAACCAGCGAAGGCTTCCGAAAAACTCTGTCTATGCTCGAAGCCAAGTGCATCCGCAGTTTCATCAATGCTTGCTCCGCCCGCCAACAGCCTGCGGGCTTCCTTGTGGCGTTCAACTTTTACGATCTGCCGAAACGCGGTGCCTTCATCCTTCAGTTGAATTTGAAGAGACCGCAGTCCAATCCCCAGCACTTGTGACGTGTCCGAAAGGGACCATTGTGCAATCCCGAATGAGGCCCTGACCAACCCCGCGACCAGTTCTGACCTTTGTAGCTTGGGCCTTTGCATCAGTTTCCGGCCGTTCAGATATCGGATCAAGACATCTGCTTTGACACTGTCCGATTGGTACATTTTCGCCTTCAGCAAATCCTCGTGGAATTCGATATGGCCCTGAGTTGAATCGCGCACGGATTCAACCGCCGCAATATTCTTGAAATGTGCAGGTGATCCGCCCGGATAAGCAATTTTGATTTCTGGGTCGACTTGAGCACGTGCCAGAAAGACAATTTTTGCAAGCAGCCCCATTGTGTATCGGATGTCCTGTTTTGCATCATCGGACTGCAGAGGTGTAAAATACCAAATGCGGCATTTTCCGCGGTACGTCCGTATCACGAGCTGGGAGTTGTTTTGATAGTATTGAAGGGTTGTTGCTGCGGTTTGCAAAGCCTCCCAAAGTGTATCGGCCGAAACAATAGCCCTGCCAAAAACACCCAGTTCGCCGATGTCCTGTTCCAGGCCGGTGCGAAGAAAAAAGTCTTCATCTTCGGCCATTCGAACGACATCATTTACACCTTTCAAGAAGTCAGCCGTCCCGATGGGCTGCTCAGCATCCAAGGGCATGTCAAGCGATCGAAGAATCGCCTCTAATCGGTGATTTTCACCGGCCAGAAGGGCGACAGGCCCATGAAAAACACCGGCTCTTATGGCGAAATCAGAAGATGTTTCTGTCACTTTGGAACCCTTTCAGAAGACCGGCCAGTGAATGCGCTACAGCATAAGTTGAAGGCATTTGCCGTTGTCAACTAAGAAATAGTTTATTTTGAGATGAAAGTTCGGCGATAAGGCCGAGCCCTAACACGTGCCAAGGCAGCTTAGTGATTGGGGTGATTGGCCAATGTTAAAATTTGATTTTTCGGATTCGTGTTTGCCGACAAACCGGCCATTTCCATCGCCTAGGCTTGACGCGATTCAGGACCCCAAGCGGCTCAAGCTTCGCCAAATCATTGGTGTGCGTGGCTTGGAAAACCGAGAACAAATCGGAGGAACTATGCGATTTAAGCTCTTATCAACGAAGACGGCGATGTCAGCGGCCATTATCTTTGTGGCTGGCGCGGCGGTGGCGCAAGACAAACCAAATATCCTGGTGATCTGGGGTGACGACATAGGCCAGTCCAATATTTCTGCCTACACTAGGGGTTTGATGGGGTATGAAACGCCCAACATCGACAGGGTTGCGGACGAAGGCAAGATGTTCACGGACTACTACGGTGAGCAGTCATGTACCGCTGGCCGTTCGTCTTACATTATGGGGCAATCTGTTTATCGGACTGGTCTGTCCAAAGTTGGCCTGCCGGGTGCTGAGCTTGGTATGCAAGAAGAGGATCCGACGATCGCGGGCCTTTTGAAGGCCGAAGGGTATGTTACCGGCCAGTTCGGCAAAAACCACTTAGGCGATCAGGATCGGATGTTGCCCACAAACCATGGTTTTGATGAGTTTTTTGGCAACCTTTATCATCTCAACGCTGAAGAAGAGCCAGAGAACCGCGACTATCCAGGTGATGAAGTTTTGGCCGACGGGCAGACCTTTCGTGACGCTTTTGGTCCGCGCGGAGTGATCAAATCCTCGGCCGATGGAAGTATCGAAGACACTGGCCCGCTGACCAAGAAGCGGATGGAAACTGTTGATGATGAGACTGTCGTGGCCGCCATCAATTTCATCAAGCGCGCCCATGAACAGGAAAAGCCGTTCTATGTTTGGTGGAATGGTACACGGATGCACTTTCGTACCCATGTAAAAGATTCTCTCTTTGGAATTTCCGGTCAAGATGAATATGGCGATGGCATGGTTGAACATGACATGCACGTTGGGCAGCTTTTGGATGTGCTTGATGAGTTGAACATCGCAGACAACACAATTGTGCATTACTCGACAGATAATGGTCCCCATAAGAACACATGGCCAGACGCTGGTTCCAACCCGTTTTACAGTGAAAAGAATACCAACTGGGAAGGTGGCTGGCGTGTGCCTTCGCTGGTGCGTTGGCCGGGTAAAATCGAACCTGACTCGGTCTCAAATGAGATCATGCATCATATGGATTGGTTGCCGACTTTCTTAGCCATTGCTGGCAATGATACCATCAAGGAAGATTTGAAAGCTGGCGGCGTGCAGGCCATTGGTCGCGAATACAAAGTTCATTTGGACGGCTACAACTTCTTGCCGCATTTGCTGGGAGAAGCCGAAGAAGGTCCGCGTCACGAAATCTTCTACTTTGCAGATACCGGTGAACTGACTGCCCTACGCTACGACGACTGGAAGCTGATTTTTCTTGAGCAAAAAGCAGTTTCAACTTTGCGTGCATGGATCGAACCTTGGACACCGCTGCGGGTGCCTTTGATCACCAACCTGCGCCGCGATCCTTATGAGCAGGCGCATCTTACATCCAACACTTACTACGATTGGATGATTGACCGGATCTACTTCTTGGTCCCGGCCCAGAAATACGTTTCTCAGTTCCTGTCAACGTTCCGCGAATTCCCACCACGCCAGAAACCGGCAAGCTTCTCGATTGATCAGGTGATGGAATTGATGATGGCGAACAACGGCAGCAAGTAACTCAAACCTTGCATCTAACGAACCAGGTGCCGCGGCCTATATCCCCGCGGCACCTAAGTCTTAGTCACCTCAAAACTACCAAATCCAAATCAGGAGGACTCTTATGTCCAATCTCGTAATTGTATTGTTTGAAGGCCGTCACTCTGCCGATGAGGCGCTTTTGCGTGTCGCCAAAATGGATGCCGATTGGGAAGCCGATATCAACGACTTTATCGTTGTCAGTCGGGATTCCGCTGGTGAAATCCGCATCAAGAATTCCGACGCGCTGGCCGCAACCGGAATGGTTGGTGGCGGGGCACTCGGCTCTCTGACTGGAATGATGATCGGGGCGCTGGCGGGCAACCCTGCCGCCGGCCTGTTGATCGGAGCGGCAGCTGGCAGCGGCATGGGCACGTTGGCAGGCGCGCTGGACCAAGCCGATGAAGAAGACGCGTTGGCCGCTCGCCTTGGAGCCAAGCTGACGCCAGACAGTTCCGCATTGGCGATGATCGGCTGGACGAACAGACCGACAAAATTGCTTGGCGAACTGGAAGGTCTGAAAGGCGAAGTGATCGAAACTTCCTTGTCAGTCCGAGATGAAGCAGAGCTACGCGCAGCCCTGACTTCAAGCTAACCCCACGCCTTTGCGGTCCCGGTATTCTCAATGTTTGGGTATCGGGACTTGGCACATTGAACTTTTGGACTGGAAAAACCTTGATGAATAACTTTCTTGCAACCGCGGCTATATTGACCGCATGCGTATTTGGAAACACTGTGCCGGTGTCCGCTCAGCATGTAGCTGGCGGTATTGTTGTTGAACACAACAACTTGGATATTGCAGTGGTTGCGACGGGCTGGAGTGTCGTCGCCCTTTTGCGTGGCAATGTTTACAATTCCGGCGGCGATTTTGTCGGCTATTTCCATGATGCAATTGTCCTGCCGGATGGCGATGCAACCTTTGTGATCGTCAATGTGGCTGGCTTCCTAAACATCGGTGAAAAGCTGATTGCCCTGCCTGCTGATGCTTTTGAGATCAATCCTGACGGCAATCTAGTGCTTCCGAATGCGAGCAAGGACAATCTGAAAAGTTTGCCACGGTTTTTCTACGCAAGAAACTGATAGAAAAGGCGTTTCCATAGTCTCATACCGCCTAGGGAGCGCCTTGAAATTCTGAAGATCATGCATCGGCATAGAACGCAAAATAAGACAAGGTTATCTTTAATATGGGAAATTCAACAATCGATCTTAACAAGAACTGGGGCTGGTTTCTGGCGCTTGGGATTGTGATGATGATCGGTGGTGGCAGCGCAATATTTGCTCCGCTTTTGGTGTCATTGGTAGTTGAAACGATCGTAGGTGCGTTCTTTGTGGGTGGCGGCATCATGATGCTGGTTCAAGTATTCACATCCAAGGACGGCTGGAATGCTCGGCTCACCTACTTAATCCTTGGTGCCTTCAATACCTTTGCGGGTTTTATGTTGCTTTTTCATCCGCTTGAAGGTTTGCTGGCCCTGACCTTGGTGATGATCGCGGCATTCTTTGTAAACGGCTTGTTGCGTATTGCCGTGGGCGTGATGGCACGCCCCGAAACCGGATCGGGCTGGGTTATCGCCGGCGGCGTGATTTCTGTGCTGGCATCGCTCTACCTGATCTCGATCTACCCTGAAGTCAGCGTGATGCTGTTGGGAGTGGTGGCAGGTGTCTCGTTGATCAGCGAAGGTGCCGGTTATGTGCAGTTCGCCTACGGCCTGAAAAACAACGTTTCAGTTTCAATCTGACCATCGACCGAGCAGAGCCACATTAGACGGGTGCGCGCATTGCTTCACCCAATTACGAAGGGGGAAACCATGATCTGCGACCTTAAAAATCACACGGCGACCAGCGCATTTGTCCTTGCAGTCGCGGCCATATTTGCGACACCGATACTAGCAAGTGAAAAACCCAGGCTGGTACTCCAGATCACAGTAGACCAACTGCGCGGTGATCTTATTGACCGCTATGGAACGCATTTGGGCGAGGGTGGGTTTCGTTTTTTGTTGGAAAACGGGGTCAGTTTTGCCAACGCACATCACCGTCACGCCAATACTGAAACCATTGTCGGTCATACGACTTTATCAACAGGCACTGATCCGGCCATTCACGGCATGGTCGCAAATCTATGGTTCGACAGGAAAACCGGCACCCCGTTTTACAATGTGCAGGACCCTGATTTTCCATTGGTCGGGGCCGCTGGGATCGATGCCGAAAACGAAATCGACCCGACGCAACGCGCCGCCACTACAGATGGTCGGTCACCACGTAATATCATCAGCTCAACCCTATCTGACGAAATCGCCCTACATTTCGGGCCAGCCTCGAAAGTCTTTGGCGTATCGGTCAAAGATCGCGGTGCCATCGCAATGGCTGGCCACGCCGGGCAGGCCTATTGGTTCTCCAAAGCCGAAGGTCGGTTCGTCACAAGCACCTTCTATCGCGATGAATATCCCGATTGGATCGCGCATTGGAACACACAGGGAAAAGTGGCGTCCTACGCAAATCAAGATTGGAACTTGATGCGAAGCAAAGATTTTTATGATTTCGGCGATCGTGACGATCAATCTTGGGAAACCGCATTACCTGGCTTTGGTCGCACGTTTCCACACAATTGGGGGCCAGCGGACAGCAAGTATTATACCACCTTCCTGACGCTCAGTCCTGCGGGGGACGAGATTACGGTTGATTTCGCCAAAACACTCATGGATGCTGAACAGGTCGGAGCGGATGACGTCACTGACTATCTGTCGGTCAGCTTGTCTTCGACTGATTATGTCGGTCATATTTTCGGCCCTTCCAGTCTTGAGGCCGAAGACAATTTTGCGCGTCTTGACCGTAGCATTGCTGATCTACTGAAACATGTGGATGATACGGTAGGGCTTGAAAACACGCTGATTGTCCTGTCAGCGGACCACGGTGCCCCTGAACATCCCGATTATCTGGCGACGTTGGGCATCGAAGCCGGTTTGTTCGATTTTCAACGCGTTGAGACGGAGCCGGGATTTGTGCGCCTGCAACTGGATTTCGGGGCCTCCCGTGACCTGATTGCGAACTTCTCCAATCCCTATCTCTATTTGAACCAGGATCTGATTGCCCAAAAAGGGCTTGATCCGGTGGCTGTTGAACATGCGATCTCGGATGAACTTCGAAAACTGCCGGGTATAGCTTATGCTGTTGGCAGCTCCGCTTTACGTGAAGGGTCTTTTCCACGGTCCAAGATAACCGATGCAGTGCTTGCGAATTTCCATTCTGAGCGGTCCGGAGATATCTATGTCGTGTTCGAACCGCATTGGTTTGTCGCAGACTTTGACGGTCTGACTGTTGCGTCTGCGCATGGATCGCCCTGGACCTATGACACCCATGTACCGTTGATATTTTCTGGCCCCGGAATAACGCCAAGGACAGTCGTACGCCGTGTTGAGACCGTCGATGTTGCGCCGACAATTGCGACATTTCTGGGCACAAAACTTCCGTCCGGAGCCACTGGCGATCCCCTGCAAGAGGCTATGCCCCAACGAGCAGATTAACCTGCGAAAACACTCTGACCACAACAATTTGGAGAATGACGATGAAATCGCAGTCTATTTCTACTTGTTTAGGCGCGGCAATATTGTGCTTGTTCTATACACAGGCTTATGCGCAATCGGAGTCCGCTCAGGCAAATAATCCATTGGCGGACATCAAGGCTTTCAATATTCAAAATTACTATTTCGGAGAGCTTACCGGACCAGGCGACCTGACTGGCAATCAAACAGTTTTGCGGTATGCCCAGCCGCTTGCACTCGGCGATACAAACTGGTTGATCCGTGCGTCTTTGCCCTACAATTCGCTGCCCGTTGGTGCCGGCGGGAACGAGATCAATGGTGTCGGTGATTTTGATATTTTCGCAGCCTATCAGATCGACACCGGTAACCCGGCGGTCAGTTTTGCCATTGGCCCGCAGGTCGTGGCACCTACCGCCACGGACGACAGACTGGGTGCGGAGCAATGGCAGTTGGGCCTTGCTAACGTCTACTTCAATGCCAAGTCTCCAGTCCTTCAATACGGGTATCTTCTGACTTGGCGGGGCGGCGTGGGCGACACCAATGACAGGGAACGAGCCAACCTTGCCGCGTTTCAGCCGTTTGTTTTTTATCAGTTGGGCGACGGGTTATATACCGGGGGTGCGCCTGTCTGGTCTTATAATTTTGCTAACGACAACTATTCAATCCCTATTGGACTGCGGTTGGGCAAGGTGAAAAAGCACAGGAACACAGTATATAATTTCTTTGTGGAACCTCAATATTCTGTATTCGACCACGGAGACGGTGTCCCCAAATGGCAAGTGTACATGGCACTGAATATGCAATTTCAGTGACTTGATGTGGAAGGCAAGTATGTTGGAATGGGGATTTGTTGCACAAATCCAGATTGTGCGTCGGCAGAGTTTTTGGGTCCAAAGGCGGCCTAAACTAAGAGAGACTTTGGCTCATCTGGTTGGTTTGATTATGCGGCGCGTTGCCTGTGATGCAAGCGGCGCGCTTCGAGCGTCTTTTGTTTGATCCTTTCTCGCTGTTGTCGAATGGCTTTGTTCCGTCCGAAGTAGACATCTGCGGGTGTGACGTTGTTGAGGCTCTCGTGATATCGCAGATGGTTGTAATGGTCGACGAAGGCTTCGATCTGGGCTTCGAGATCACCGGGTAGGAAGTCGTTTTCCAACATGAGGATGGATCAGAAAACAGTCTGGGGGACTGTTTTGGACCTGTCACGTTTTAGTGCCGCTCCTAGTGCTCGTTTAAGCCACCTTGCGTTCGAAAGCGACGGGGCTTTTCCAACCCAGTGCTGAATGGC
>NZ_QKMF01000038.1 GCF_003208435.1 Pelagimonas varians
AAGCCATCTCCGGATCAAACCAGATCGACAACGATCCGCGCTGCTTCAAGCTGTCATTGTAAGACGACCAGTTTGTGGTCTTGTACTTCGTCGGGCTCCAGCTGCTCATGACCGCCTGCTATCACACTGGATTCGCGGCATGAATCCCCGCAGCCGATTTGTGCAACAAAGCCCGTCAACACTTCAACCTGCTGTAACTTCAAGACAATCTCTTCTGGCTTGGGTCTCTTAATCGCCATCTATGGTCCTCCGATTTCCTAATTATAGGCGCGGATCACTTCTTTGGGGGAGGCTCAGTTCGCCCCCCGAGAGTTGACTTTCAAACGGATAAAGATCGATTTCAAAGGACGAAGGCAGGTTTGGACCCAAATCGACCGATGCTGCACCGCGCAGGATTGTCATCTATTCAGCTTCTCCGGCCAGCCGCCGGGCCAAAACCAAGATCAGTATCACGGCAATGAAAAGAAACACCGCACCGACAATCCACGCGATAGGTGTAGAGTGAACTTCAGCAACTGTTCCGGCCAAAACCAGGCCCAATGCGGCCCCCAACTGTTGTATCAGCGATCTCAGTGAGAGCATCGTTGACCGCTGACGGTCTTCTACACAACGATGCAGAATGCTGCTGGCCGGAGTTTCGCTGACACCAAGGATCACAGAATACAGGACGAATACTGTGACAAAGCCGATGATACTGCCTTGCAACGCCAATGCGATCTGGACGCCTGCCAAGCAAGCGAAGGTCGCAGCCAGCGTCATGGCGTGCCGCCGACTGAAAATCCGGCTGATGTGCGGAGACAGAGATGCGCCGACAGCGATGGAGAAGAAATAAGTCGCAGTGACGACACCGATGGCGGTGTTTGCATAGCCCTCATCTAACATGGGTTTTGCATGGGTCGGCCAGATCACTTCGACTGGGTTGGTTGCCATTAAAAAGAAGGCCAACGCTGCCAGCAGTATCGACAGTGCGGGATGTTTTAGAGCCAAAAGGCTCGCGTCTTTAATCACAGTCGGGACATTGGCGAAGCCGTGCAGGAGAGCAGGGGCGTTCAAGGGACGCGGTTTTTCGACAATGGCTAACATCGTGAAAACAAACACGCCCAACATCACACTGAAACTTGCCAGATAGGACACATCATAGATTTTGAACCCGAAGCTTTTTGCGACCTGGCCCAATATATCGGGCAGAAGACCTCCCAAGAAGGCACCAACGGCCAGCCCTAGGGCATTGGCCCATTGCGCTTTGGCCAGTGCGGGCTGGACATCCACATTGGGCGCGAGGACCTTGAAAGTTTCGACAAACCACGCGTCAAGCGTGCCCGATCGAAGCGCACGTCCAAAACCGATGAATGCAAATGACAGAGCCAGAACATAGAAATCACTCGTCGAGAGAAAGAGCACGAGCGAAATCAAGCTGGCGACGACCGCCGTCAAAAAGACCGGCTTGCGGCCAATGCTGTCTGCGAGACCACCGAACGGCAGCTCCATCGCCATCGTCGTGAGCGAGTAGACCCCGAAAAGAAGCGAGATTTGAACGAGGTCCATGCCACGGTCAATCAAGGCTACTGCAACAACGGCGATTGTCAGTCCCATTGCAAAACGATCAAGAAACTGGTGAATCTGAAACACGTGAATGTGCCGTCGCGCTGGCTCGTTCAGTGTTGTAAAAGAGAACTCTATTTCGGCGGCCATCTTTGTAGCATCGTCGTTGCCGTCTACATGCACAATACCTCAGGTGAGCCGGAACCTATTTCGGATGACAAAGCTGCCGTTCGAACGCGCGCAGAGTCGGCAGCAAAGGTCCGCGCTGCCGACCTTGGGGCCCTCATTTCCCTTGGCTTCTCGACTGAACGTTTCAGATGACGGCTAGGTGTCCAAGTATTCCAAATGCTGCAGTGTGCAGGAATGTCCGGTTTCGGGAAGTAGGAAAGACTGCCCTGAAATCGCGACCCCTCATCAAGCCAACCGACGCAGTCTTGCTGCAAACTTTGACCTTACGACGTATCCTTTCCATTCGGATCAAGCGGCGGAACTGCCTTGGAAACGGCTTTCCTAATCGGCCTTCAGACAAAAAGCTACCAGACCAGAAGGGTAACAATTGAGTGGCTAGGCTTTCAACTCAACACATGGTTTGTCGCAGTCATAGCCTCTGGAGGTCTACGGTAAAGCGCTTCGGATACCGAAATCTCAATTGTTCGGCACATCGCGTCGAGCGGCAGGCCATTTTGCATATTGCGAAACGGATGCTCCAGTTCATGCGTTACGGCCTGAAGTCCAAAGAAGACATAAGCCACAACAGCGGCAAATATTGGGGTAAACCAACCAGTCGCGTCGATGAGGGCGAAAGGCAGCAACCAGCAATACAGGTAAGTCGTGCGACGGACCAATAAGGAATAGACAAACGGCAAGGGCGTTGTGAAAATCCGTTCACATCCGGCTTGTGCGAGCGCCAACGAGGACAGTGTCTGCGAGACGGTCATCTGGCCGAACCCATTAATTTGGTCCTTCTCTGCAAGCGCGCCGATTTTCTCGGCCATCGAGCGAAGTGCTGAATCAGCAGGGTTTTTCTGCGCGATCATTTTTTCTGCTTTTTCTGCGCCCACCCAGTCAACAATTTCGGTTTTCACATCGACGCTGCGCAAAAAGCCACGGTGCAGATGTGCAAAGGCAACAGCGCAAGACATGATTGGCGCGCGATCTTCGCTTTTATCGACAAAAATAGACATATGGCGTCCCAAGTTGCGCACATCAGCGATCATTCCACCCCAAAGTTTGCGCGCTTCCCACCACCGATCATAGGCCGCATTGTTGCGAAACCCGAGGAACAGGGACAGAGCGACACCAAAAATTCCCATTGCAGCAATAGAGATGTGAGGCAAAGGAAAGAAATATTGATCAACCAGCATGACAATCATCGAAAGAACGACAATTCCGATGATCCGGCCAATGATTTTAGGCACGACAGAGCCTTGCATCACAAAAAACAGTTTGAGGTTTGAAGGGTGTTCTCTGACAATCATATAACTACCTCAATCGGGTGTGGTTTGGTGTTCGGGTTTTGACACGCTATTTCTCGTCCGGAAGGTCCAGGTGCAATCCTTCTTTTAACATCTTGTTTTGATTTTGCGTTTCCCTACTCATTCAACAGTGACCAGAAGTCAAAGACCGGACCACGCAGGAGCTCCTTCTCTTGCTTGATCTTGCGCAACTCCCGCTGGCTTACCGATTGCGTCGGAACAAAGAATTCCACACCATCGGGCTGATTGCGCACCGCATCAAAGGGCAGAATACTGACCCCGAAACCGCGTCTTACGAATGACAAAATAGCTGTGGTATTTCGCGCCTCGAGTGTGCTGGCCAGACGCATTTGATCCACATGAGGATCATCGACCAGTTCGCATAGCGGGTTGGCGATCAACGGCTCCAGACGCAGCAGTCCCCAGTCGGATGCACCGTCTGTTGCCAAATGTGCTTTGTGAATGGGGCCACCTTCCGCGCACACGATACCCAGGTCGTCCGACAAAATGCGCTCTCCTTCCAGTGGATCGCCCGGCTGCGCTGAAAGAATACCAATATCCGCCTCATCACGCTGAATACGCGCGCGCACTGTAGCACTGTCCACATCGCTGATTTCGATGCGCACGTCAGGGTGGGCCCTGCGGAACACTTCAATGACATCGGGCAACAATGTGACAGTCGCGGATGGGACGGCGGCGATGCGCACAATCCCTGCCGAGGTCAGAACATGACGGCGAATAGCACCAACGCTTTTGTCGAACACATCCGTCGCGCGCAAACTTTCTTCCAGAACAAGCTGGCCCAAAGGCGTCAGGCGGTTTTTGCGGTCTGTTTCAAAAAGGGGACCGCCAACCTCTTGCTCGAATTGTGCCAGCATCATGGAGACCGCAGACGGTGTACGCCCCAAAACGGCAGCTGCCCCGGCCAATGTCCCTTGCCCTGCCGTCACAGAGAACGCTCTGAGCATTTCTAACCTGATAGACATTCAGCCATCCTGAATAAAGCTTCAATTATTTTAGAATGACTGAACTTAACTTGCCAGTCTAGACCACATTGAAACACATAGGAGACAGTCATGACCGATCTTACTCAGCTTTATATCGATGGCGTATGGACAGACGGTGCCACGCAAATCGAAAATCGCAATCCGTCTGACACGTCAGATTTGATCGGGATGTATGCGCAAGCCGATGCAAGCCAGCTGGACGCCGCATTGGCCGCTGCCCGTCACGCACAGCCAGCTTGGTGGGCCGCTGGCATTCAGAAACGTCATGATGTGCTCATGGCAATCGGAACAGAGCTGATGGCGCGCGCTGAAGAGATCGGGCGTATGTTGTCACGCGAAGAAGGCAAACCTCTGGCCGAAGGCAAAGGCGAGGTATACCGCGCCGGACAATTCTTCACATACTCCGCCGCTGAAACCCTGCGTGGTCACGGCGATCTGGCCGAAAGCGTACGGTCGGGCATCGAAATCGATGTGCGCCGCGAAGCAGTCGGCGTTGTGGCAATCATCTCCCCTTGGAACTTTCCGGTTGCGACCGCGGCGTGGAAAATCGCGCCTGCGCTGGCCTTTGGTAATGCGGTCGTTTGGAAGCCTGCCAATATCACCCCTGCCAGCGCGATTGCGTTGACAGAAATCATTTCGCGTCAGGATATTCCCAAAGGGCTGTTCAACCTTGTTGCAGGCCCTGGGCGTGATGTGGGTCAGCGCCTTGTTGAAAGCCCGTTGGTCGACGCGATCAGCTTTACCGGCTCTGTTCCAGTCGGACGCGGCATTGCTGCTGCCGCTGTGCAAAATATGACCAAAGTGCAGATGGAAATGGGATCAAAGAATCCGTTGATCGTAATGGACGATGCGGACATCGATCTGGCCGTGATGCACGCGGCAGGCTCTGCTTTTGGTGGTACAGGACAGAAATGCACCGCCGCCAGCCGTTTGATTGTTCACCACGCCGTTCATGATGAATTTGTCGAGAAGCTGGGCAAAGCGACTAAAGCCATGAAGGTCGGTCATGCGTTCGAGGCGGGCACCCAACTTGGCCCTGTGGTGAGCGAGAACCAGCTGAACCAGAACCTTGAATATATTGCTATCGGCAAAGACGAAGGTGCGGAATTGCTCTGTGGTGGCGATCGTCTGGAAATGGCGACGCAGGGCTACTATATGGCCCCCGCCGTTTTCGTGAACACACGCAACGACATGCGGATCAATGTTGAGGAGATGTTCGCGCCAATCACCGCTGTGCAACGCGCCGACAGCTATGCAGAAGCGCTTGACCTTGCCAACGACACACAGTTTGGCCTGACCGCCGGCATCATGACAAAATCGCTTGCCCGCGCCAGCCACTTCCGCGCCAACATGCGTGCAGGGTGTGTGATGGTGAACTTGCCGACGGCTGGCACTGATTATCACGTGCCTTTCGGTGGTCGCGGCGCATCAAGTTTTGGCCCGCGCGAGCAAGGCTCTTATGCCGCTGAATTCTACACGACCGTGAAAACCGCATATGTATCGGCGGGCACACCCGAATGACCTATCTTATTGACGGTTTGCAATACGCGAACTGGTCGGAAAAGATTTTCCGCCAGATGCGCGCAGGAGGCGTGGACGCGGTCCACGTCACCATCACCTATCACGAGACGTTTCGTGAAACTGTGCTGGTCATTGAACAGTGGAACCGCTGGTTCGAGCAATATCCTGATCTGGTTTTTCAGGGACGCACTGCGGATGATGTGCGTATCGCCCGCGAAACAGGCCGCACGGCGATTTTCTTTGGCTCGCAAAACCCGTCCTGCATCGAAGATGACATCGGGTTGGTTGAAATCCTGCACACTCTTGGTCTGCGGTTTATGCAGCTGACGTATAACAACCAGTCTTTGTTGGCGTCGGGATGTTACGAGGATGAGGACACCGGACTGACCCGCATGGGTCGCCAAGTCGTATCCGAGATGAACCGCGTGGGGCTGGTCGTAGACATGAGCCATTCCGGCGAGCGGTCGACCCTTGAGGCGATTGAACACTCAACCCGTCCTATTACCATTAGCCATGCCAATCCTTCGAGTTGGCACAAAGCGCTGCGCAACAAATCCGATGATCTGCTGCGTGCCCTTGGGCAAAGCGGTGGCTTTCTCGGTTTGTCTGCCTATCCCCACCACCTCAAAGACGGTGGCAACTGCACATTACAATCGTGGTGCGACATGGCTGCGCTGGCCGTTGATCTGACAGGACCCCAGAATGTCGGGATAGGCACGGACCTGTGCCAAGACCAACCCGACAGCATCGTCGAATGGATGCGCGTGGGCCGCTGGACCAAGGCCATTGATTACGGAGAAGGTTCTGCCGCCAATGCAGGTTTCCCGCCGATGCCGGACTGGTTCCACGACAACCGCGATCTGGCGGGCATCCGTGCGGGGTTGCGTGCCGCAGGGCTGGATGAGGCCACAACCAACGGCGTGATGGGCGACAACTGGCACGCATTTTTTGCACGTAGTTTTGGGACACAATCCAAGATCAATAATTTACAAAGCGCGACCGCATAGGCCGCGTACCATCGCTTGTGGGAGGAAAATGATGAGCGATTCGACCAAAAATACCGGCCTTTTCTCAAGGGGCACAGACAAGGCGCTTTTCGCAATCACAGGCGGTTTTATTGCGCTTTTTTGTACCTATGCGTTTTTTGACATCGACGGTCTTTCTGCACTTGTGGACAGCAGCTTTGCATTTTCTGCAAAGTATTTCGGCCTCTACTGGCAAATCCTGTTGCTGGCGACCTTTCTGATCGGCTTAGTGCTGTGCGTTCTTCCCGGCTCCAGAACCTTGATGGGCGGGCTGAGCATGCCTGAATTCACGACCTTCAGCTGGGCTGCCATGATCATGTGCACACTGCTAGCGGGTGGTGGTGTGTTTTGGGCCGCAGGAGAGCCTATTGCACATTTCCTTTCCCCTGCGCCGGTCTTTGGCGGCTTGGGTGGTGACGTGCAGGCGCAGGCACATGCCGCTCTTGCCCAAAGCTTCCTTCACTGGGGCTTTCTGGCTTGGGCCATCCTCGGCTCGCTGACCACCGTTATGTTGATGCACTATCACTACGACAAGGGTTTGCCGCTTGCGCCACGCACGTTGCTATACCCTGTGTTCGGGGACCGCGCCCTGACGGGGCCTATCGGTTTGATCGCTGATGCGTCCTGCATCATCGCCGTTGTCGCTGGCACTGTTGGCCCCATTGGCTTTCTTGGCCTGCAAATGTCTTACGGTCTGAACGAATTGACGGGCATCCCTGACAATTTCACCACCCAAGCGATAGCTGTTCTAGCGCTTGTTGGCGTCTATACGATTTCGGCAATCACAGGCTTGGCCAAAGGGATCAAAATCCTGTCGCAGATCAATGTCATCCTTGCCGCAATCTTGTTGGCCTTTATGCTGATTGCCGGCCCGACGATGCAGATCTTTTCAGGCTTCTTCGGTGGCATGCAGGTCTATGCAACGCATTTCTTTGATATGGCACTGTATCGCGGCGACGCGGGGCTGTTTGGGGATGCCGGTTGGCTTGGTTGGTGGACTGTGTTCTTTTGGGGCTGGTTCATGGGATACGGCCCTTTGATGGCAGTATTCATCGCACGTATCAGCCGCGGTCGGTCGATCCGCCAAATCATCCTGACTCTGTCCATTATGGCACCAATCATCACGAACTTCTGGTTCACGATCATCGGCGGCTCCGGCATCTTTTTCGAAATAGCCGAACCCGGCATCATCTCTGGCCCCTTCGAAGGCTTCAACTTGCCCGCTGGCCTGTTGGCAATCACGCAAGCCATGCCAATGGGGATGATCCTGTCGGTTCTTTTCCTTGTTCTGACAATGTGCTTTGTCGCCACCACAAGCGATAGCATGAGCTATGTTATAGCTTCGACGATGACCAAAGGCGAACCTTCGACCGCCATGCGCGCGTTCTGGGGATTGGCGATGGGGGTAATGGCCTTGATCCTGATCTCAACAGGCTCGGGTGGTATTGGCAAATTACAGAGTTTTATTGTCGTGACCGCGGTGCCAGTATCTTTGATTTTGCTACCGTCACTCTGGGATGCGCTTCGGATTACCTTGATGTTGGGCCGCGCGCCTCAAGCGGTTCGCGCCTAAGACAAAGACTGTGGCGCGCGAATGAAGCGCCACAGTCCCGATAATTTTGCACTTTTGGGAGGAATTGCGATGTCTGTCACCACACCGAATATGGCGTTTGAGGCCGCCCACTTTATGCGCCCTGCGTCAGAGGTCATGCGCCTTGCCCGTATGGGGAGCGGCCACCCCACGCGGCTGTCATTTCTGCATATTCTATTGCGGCGGCTGGGATCTTCGGAGTGGCAGATTGATCGACCAGTCTGGAATGTGGACGCAAATGGTGTCGGCCATGGCGTCTACCGCGTCAAAAGCGCAGAGCAAACCTACAGCCTTGTGGCTTTTGCCCACGATCTCCCAGATGAAATGCGCTCTGACCGCGTGATTGCTACCGCTTGGGACGCGACGTTTACCCTGTTTGACGGTGATCCCACCCCAAATGATATTGCCCGCCTTGCCGACAATGTCCCCTATCAGGAAGCGGGGCGGATCAGCTCGAAAGAACTAACGTTAGCCCGTGCCAACCGGTCCGTCCGCTTGTTCAGACATGTGGTCGAAGCTTTGTCACAGGGCCGCCAGCCTGATGCCAAAGAAATGAACGCCGTAGGGTATCTGATGCGCACAACTGCCGTCTATGGATCGGGCAAGTTTGGCGCGTCCGACAGGGACGATATTGCGCAACGGCCTGAGCTCGCAGCTCCATTCCAAGTCGAAATGCTCACGGTCTGGCTCATCCGGGCATTTACGGTCGATATTGTGGAACACATCGCAGCCGCCAATGGTGGCGCGCATGCTGTGAAACTTGACCGTGACACCCGCCGCCTCCTTGGTGTCGGCAACTCCACCGGCCTTGGCATGGCCCCGTTCATCGTGCGCCACCCCGTTTTGCTGAACAACTGGATGATGGCACGTGAAACTGCTTTGGCGCGGGTGCGCGCGCAGACCAGTGCAATCGCCGCTTCGATTGCGGGTTTGGAAACCGCGCTGGCCGCCGCAACCCTGAATGCAGCGGCTTGGCATTCCGAACATCCCGTGCAGGTCCGAAAGTTACATGACTTGCGCCGGGATCTGGATTTGATCGCCAGCCAGCTTGCCACGTTTGACTGGACCGTGTCGCTCCCTTGGAACGACTTGTGGGAATGGGGCGAAAATACTCTGACCTATGAGGGCCAAGAGGCTCTGTTGGCGTTGATGTTAGAGCCGCACGGCGCACTGATCGACGATCTGGCAGAGCACATGGGGGCTGATGAAGCCGCAAGCTTCAGGATCAATGGCGCAATGTCGGTCGCCGATCTGCGCCGCATCCTTGAAACTGAGTATGCGTGGGCGCTTGCGATTGATTTCACTACACCAGAGAACATCGCAAGGTTTTGGTATGTCTCTGAGGAAAAACTAGAACCACGCCTTGGCGAACGTGCGTCAGAGGATGGTGCCACGTTGGAACTGCCCTTGTGTATCGCCCGTCTTGCCGCCGAATTGTATCGGACCGTTCAAAACTACGACGAAACGAAACCAGTGGCCGCTTTGCTGCTGGCGCATCCAGAACACCGGTACGCTGTGCGCCGCGTTCAAATCGCGAACAATCATCCTTATGCGGAAGTCCAGGACAACCTGATTGCAGCGGATATGCTTCCTATTGATTTGTTGCGCTGCAAGCTCGCGTACTTTGGGGCCAGTCAGTTTGATCCGAGGTCTGACCGTTGGGTGCGCATCAATCTTTTTGCAGGTGCCCCGTTTCCAGACGAGATCAAAGCGGAGGGTGCGGTATGAGCATGGACCCTCACGATCAGACGCGCGGCGACTCAACGCCGTTTTTTTCCGATGACCAACCCGCACCACTGTCGTGCAACGAGGCTGCGTCTCTCTGCCTGAAAGCCGCTCGCGGCGCTGGTATGAGCTGGGGAATGGCAGAAGAAGCCGGTTTTGCGGCTGCATGGCTGGTGTCGCATGGCATTGACGGCCCGTCATACTTGCGTGCCCATTTAGAAAGGGCGGACGGCAAGGACTGGGACGACCTTTGCCCCTTGGTAACGCCCACCACATGGCGCAACACGGCGGACCAACCGGTCTGTCCGATCATCTTGGGTGTCACGTTGTGCGACTACGCTGACCTGCCAGAAGGGCTGAGGCCAAATATTTGTATTCCACTAGGTTTCGTTAGTGCGCCCATTTTGCTCGTACCGTTTCTAACTGAACTGTCGCTGCGAAACAGTCTGTCAATTACGCTGTCATGGCCTCACGGCACCATGTGCATCGAGGGTAAAGAATCATCATTTGAGGCTGCTTTGCATCTTCTGGGTACGCTTCAATTAGACCTTACAGTCTCGGCCAAAGACGCACAGCCTTGTAGACCCAATGCCACATCTACGCCGAATGCACACACGACTGCTGCGACCGTTGCCGCCCTTAACTCCTTCGCCATGCGCACGACTGTGCCAGCCTCGGCTGCGTCGCGCGCCAGCGCCGGATCAACCCTCAGTGATAATGATTAACAAAGGACATATCATGACACTCTCCCGCCTTAACCCCGGCCCGCGTATGAGCCAAGCCGTCACCATTGGGAACATCGCCTTCCTCGCGGGGCAGGTTCCCGATGATTTGACCGCAGACATTGCAACACAGACACGTCAAGTGCTCAGCAAACTGGACAAGGTTGTCTCTGATTTGGGCGCGACCAAAGCGGACATTGCATCTATTCAAGTCTGGCTTGCCGACATGATAGACTTTCAGGGTATGAACGGCGTCTGGGACAAATGGGTCAGTGCAGACGCTCCACCAGCCCGCGCAACCGGTGGCGTCTTGCTTGCACGTCCCGGTATGCGGGTTGAAATGATTGCAGTGGTTGCGTTGCCTGACGCCGCGACGACCTAACTAGGGAATGGGCCAGAGCGACACATGAATGCAGCTTTGGCCCAACATTACAGAGGGCTACAGGGGTGAGCTCAAAACATCGTTAGAGCCGTTTGGGACTGGATGAGGCACAACGTAAATCTGTGAAGGGTTGCTTGACGACGGCTTTGTTGCACAAATCGGCTGCGGGGATTCATGCCGCGAATCCAGTGTGATAGCAGGCGGTCATGAGCAGCTGGAGCCCGACGAAGTACAAGACCACAAACTGGTCGTCTTACAATGACAGCTTGAAGCAGCGCGGATCGTTGTCGATCTGGTTTGATCCGGAGATGGCTT
>NZ_QKMF01000039.1 GCF_003208435.1 Pelagimonas varians
GCTGGCAGAGAATTGAACCAATCAACCCCGATCCGCAGGTGCGAAGAGTAGCTTAATTGACGCCAGAAACTGTCCAATAAATGGGGAGTAGGTCAAAGTTCAAGTCGTCCACAAACCGCATTTTCTCAGCGACAACGGATCAAGCTACGTCTCTGGCGACTTGGCAGAATGGTTGCAGGACAAAGGCATGAAGCACTCGCGTGGTGCGCCGTATCACCCTCAAACCCAAGGCAAGATCGAGCGCTGGCACCAAACTCTCAAGAACCGCATCTTGCTGGAAAACCACGTCTTGCCTGGAGACCTCGAAGCCCACAGATTGAAGCCTTCGTCGATCACTACAATCACCGGCGCTACCACGAGAGCATCAACAACGTCACACCCGCCGGCGTCTACTTCGGCCGTGACAAAGCCATTCTACAACAACGCGAAAGGATCAAACGAAGGACACTCGAAGCGCGGCGCTTGCATCACCGCCAGCACGCCGCATAATCAAACCAACAAGATGAGCCAAACTCTCTCTTAGTTTAGGCCGCCATTGGTTCCAAAAACCCTGACGACAGACAATCGCAAGGTCTTCATCGACGCTTTGTCGCGTTTGGCTTAGCACTAACTGTTTGCGAGCGCTGCGTTTCTCGCGCGTATCTTATCCGGTGGAAGTCCAAGAAAGATCAGGCCTGTTAGCGGCCAGCGCAGTATCAGCTTTTGCAAAAACATCGGTCCTATTGTCCCGATAACTATCCCGACGATCACGATGCCCAGCATCGGGATCGGCTCTCCCGCGGTCTGCCATGCTTTGGTGGTGATGGCGGTGAAGAACACGTGAAACAGGTAAATCGCATAGGAATATGTGCCGACGTGGGCCAAAAGGTTTGAGGTCGGACGCAGCATGATCAGGCCAAAGCAAGCGGAAAATCCCAGGTAAATTGCAACCAGTCGGCGGGCAAGACCTTGGGGGGCAAAACTGCCGGTGGCTATGTTCCAACCTATGATAAGGCCAACAATCAGAAGCGCCGCGCCGATCAGCTGGGCAAGCCTGTACGAGCGTAAGCGCTGGCGTAAATCCGGAGACTGCGACAGCAAGTAGCCAGACATGAAAAAGGGCACGAGGAATACGGCGTTTACAATCGAGAACCAGTTGGTTTCCGGGAGCGGGAAAACCGCAAATCCCCACCAGAGAATTCCCAGAAGGCCAAGCGCCTTGGCTACTTTCTTGTGATGGCTGCCACCCGCAAGGCAAGTCAAAATCACAAAGCACGTGACTATCAGGAAGCTGGCTTGAAGGAACCAAAAATGCGCATACGAGGTGATATAGATCATCGGTAGCTTTATTTGTTCCTGGCCTACCCCCGCGCGCACCGCCCAGAACAAGGTGCCTACGGCTGCCATCGGCAAAAGGAGACGTCGCGCCTTTTTTCTGATGACGGTTCGGGCGTCCGGCAACATGCCGGTGACCCGAGCCATGACCATACCCGAGATGAAGATGAAGATTGGCATGCGCATATCTTGCGTCGTATGGCTGACGATGCTGACGATGTGATCGAGCGGCAGCTCAAGTCCGGCTTGCGGCGATACACCAACCATATGATGTAGAACCAAAATAAAACACACGATGGCGCGCAGTGTGTCGATTTCAACGCGCATCGTTTCGGCTGTTGTCTTCGACGTCACCATTGCCACCATCCACGTAGTTTAGAGTTACATGGTGGCAACATGCCGCGCATGTCGTCGTGGTTTCCCAGCGGCAGCGCCACCATTTCACGATCGGCCTTCGGCTTGGCTTGAGCGCGGGTGAGGCGGGCTTGTAAATCATGGTGCAGGTCGGCTTTTCCTGCGTTGATCTTCCCGCGTGACAAAGCGCACATGAGGCGCGTGCCGCCTAGCTGATGCGCTTTCACGGCCTTGGTTCTCCGGTCATGGCTCATTCCTCGAATCTGGCTGCACCGGGGGCGTATCATGGCGGTCAATTGGATCTAATCCGGTTCGGTCTAGGCAGGGTGCGTTGGCAAGGCTCTCGGCGAGCCTGTGGCGCTGCTGAGCAATAGTTTCGACCAACCCATCACGGCGCGCCGTCCTGCCAACGCGCGGGCGGTCCAGTTCCCGCTGTGTCTCGATCAGGTCGGGCGTTGCTTTTTGCCCCCATGCAAGCCGGACGCCCACGATACGACGGCCACGTTTCAGTGGGGTGTAGGCGGCGGTAAAACCTGCCAGCTGATTAATCTCGGCAATGGCAATTTCCAAGGCGCGACGCTTCACATCTTGCCATCTGGGCAAGGTGTTTGGAGAGATGCCAAGAATGCCACGCAGTTCGTCTATGCTCAATTCTTCGGATGTTTGGTGGTGGTTCACGCGAAGGCCAATATGCAGATACAGGCGCAATGAATATTTGCTCTCGAAAGCCAAAACAGCGCGGCGGGAAACAGCCGCCCAATGTGTGCTATCGGCAATGACCTGGCGCATGGCGGGGGAAAACTCAAATCTGATTTCAGCGTCATCCAGACTATCCGGCTCGCGCTCAAAGTCGCTAAGGATCGGCCCGCTTTTGACACAGGGGCGACCGTGTCGGCTCACCAACTGTACCGACACGATTGTGCTATGAAGTTCCATTGCCGCTGCGGCCAGTTCTTCGCGAGAAGCATGAAAAGTTTCGTTTAAAGCTGAGTATGGAATTTTGTGCTGTGCCGGTTCTGCCACGGATATTCCGGCATCTTGGATTAACAGACAGAACAGCTTCGCTGCGCGCAGGCTTAACGCATCCCCGGACGCAAAGCGCATGTCGGAGATTTCCACAGCCGCCACGATTGCATCGGGATCCGGGCGGTGCATTCTAACAGCATCAATGGTGGTCATTTTAGCCATACAGGGACGCTATTGGGGACAAGGTCTTTGAGCAAGTCCCCCAGATCCGCAATCCGTCCCTTTAGGCCCGCAAGCGTGGTTTATTTTGGGCTTCTTATTCACACTGCCAAGCTGACAAACGGCGACATTGAGCACGCAGCCAACCTTGTGGGCCGTGTAGTTATCGACCTGTTTTCGCGTCCTGAAACGGCTCCAGACTCGACGTGAATGCACTGATAAACTCAAGGGTGATCGCCGACAACTGCTTGGACATCGGGCGGAGCAGTGAAAGTCTGTGGGTCAGGACCGGTTTGAATGGACGCGCCTGGATTCCTTTTCCAACGAACTTGAGGGCGTCAAGCTCACTGACGATTGCGACGCCAAGCCCAAGCGACACCAATTCACAGGCGGCTGTAAATTGCCGCGTTTCAACCAGTGTTTTGAGGGGGGCATCGGCGTCAAGGAATGCATCAGAAAGGCTTTTGAAAAACTCGCTGTCACGCCGTGTGTGAATGATCCGATCGCCAATCAAATCACGGGGCGAAATTTCACTGCGGGTTTCCAGATGATGCCCATCAGGGAAAATACACACTGTTCGAACGTCGATGTCCGTGCTGATGACTGCTGGATGCCCGCGAAACCCGTCTGTGATCCCGAAATCAAATTGTTCATCGATCATCCATTCCAAAATCCGTTCCGGCCGGTCAGGTTCGATCGTGATGCTTACGCCGGGCCGGTCCTTGAGAAATTGCGCCACAACCTTTGGCAGATGGCTGGTGGCAAACCCGGGGAGACACGCGATTCTGATATGCCCGGTTTTACGCTCGGTTATACTTTGGCTGACTTCTCCGATTTGCCCCATCAGGTCCAG
Organism: Pelagimonas varians; assembly: GCF_003208435.1. Classification (GTDB taxonomy): domain Bacteria; phylum Pseudomonadota; class Alphaproteobacteria; order Rhodobacterales; family Rhodobacteraceae; genus Pelagimonas; species Pelagimonas varians. The sequence goes on from NZ_QKMF01000039.1 coordinate 3,707, forward strand.
AACCCGCTGGATGTCAGCTTGAAGAAAGCGAACTTCTTGCGTTGGAACAAGTTGCCCGTTCCGTCTGTCAAACAATGGAAATCCCAAGTTTTGCCTTAAATCAGCAAGCAATCGGCTAACTGCTGGCTGACTCACGCCTAATTCTTTTGACGCCCGTGTCACAGAACTGTGTTGAATGACGGCCATAAGGGCCTCGAATTGGCGCAGTCTTAGTTTTTGTTTCATGCCAATTCATCGCACGAAATCACGGATTATTCCATAACGTCATGTTATAAAAATTCCGGATTTTGCCATCTTGTATTATACCCGTGGGGGTGTATCGTTTTGGTGTTTAATAGACGATGCGGGGGCCACCCTAAGCATCGCTGGACAGACACGCACCGCAGTGGTGCAAGGGAGGAATTATGAAAAAATCTGTGCTCGGCGCGCTAGCCGTGTCAACAATGCTGACGCCAGTCGCAGCGATGGCCCAAACAGAAGTTCAATTCTGGCATGCCTTTACAGGGCGACTTGGGGAATTGGTTGCCGCACAAGTCGAAGAATTCAATGCGAGCCAAGACGACTATGTCGTCGTGCAAAGCCACAAAGGGAACTACTCGGAAACCTTGAACGCAGGTATTGCCGCGTTCCGCGCAGGAGAGCAGCCGCATATCCTGATGGTATTCGAAGTTGGCACAGCCACCATGATGGCCGCAGCCGGCGCTGTTCGCCCGGTTCACGAAGTGATGGCAGCCAGCGGCGCAGACTTTGACCAAGACGCCTATATCGGTGCGGTCAAAGGCTATTATACATCCACCGAAGGCGACATGCTGTCCCTGCCGTTCAACGCCTCTACTCCTGTTTTATGGGTCAACCGCGATGCGATGGCGGCGGCTGGTGTTGATCCGGACACTGATTTGTCCACTTGGCAGAATGTTGATGCTGCACTAACGGCGTTGAAAGCTGGCGGTGAGGAATGCCCGCTGGTGACCGCTTGGCAAAGCTGGATCCACCTCGAGAACTTCTCAGCTTATCATGATGTGCCATTTGCAAGCCAGGACAACGGTTTTGCAGGTACAGACACAGAGCTGATGTTGAATGGCGAAGCACAAGTCGCGCACCTGACAGCCATGGGACAATGGGCGCAAGATGGTAAGTTCATTTATACCGGTCGACGCAATGAAGGCGGCGCAAACTTCCGCGCTGGTGAGTGTGCGTTGTTCACTGAAAGCTCTGCCGGTTATGCAGGTATCAGCTCAGAAGCCGAATTCGACTTTGACGTGCGTCCGCTTCCATATTGGGAAGGTGTGGGCAATGCTCCGCAAAACACCATTATCGGTGGTGCATCCTTGTGGGTTATGGAAGGTCATGAAGATGACGAATACAAAGGCGCAGGCCAGTTCCTGAGCTACCTGTCGTCGTCCGATGTACAAGCCAAATGGCACCAGGATACCGGCTATTTGCCGATCACCGCAGAGGCGAGTGCAGCCACAAAAGCTGCCGGTTTCTACGAGGCAAATCCCGGCACAGAAGTGGCCGTGATCCAGATGACCGCGAACGCGCCAACGGCCAATTCCAATGGCTTGCGTCTTGGGTCATTTGACCAGATCCGTGGGATTATCGACGAAGAACTCGAAGGTATCTGGGCTGGCGACAAAACGGCCCAAGAAGCAATGGACAGCGCCAAAGAACGTGGCGATGCGTTGCTACGTCGTTTCGAGGCTGCCAACCGCTAAGTCGTAAACACTGCGTCAGGCCCCATTTGGGCCTGACGTTCAATTTGAGGAGGGCGAGACTATGGAAAAACGCGTTGTATTTCGCGGCTGGTTGCTGCCAGCGCTTTTGATCGCGCCACAGGTTTTCATTTCCGCTGTCTTTTTTTTCTATCCTGCTGGGCAGGCGATCTGGCAATCGCTATTTATCCCGGACCCGTTTGGCCTGTCGTCCCAATTTGTGGGGCTCGGCAATTTTGAATATCTCTTGGGCGACAGGTTTTATCGCGCGTCATTTGTGACTACGGCGGTATTCTCGATCCTTGTAACCCTGTGTTCCATGATCCCGGCGTTGTTCCTTGCGGTGATGGCGGATCGGTTGATCAAAGGCTCTGGCGTTTACCGCACAATGTTGATCTGGCCCTATGCAGTGGCCCCCGCAATTGCGGGTGTGCTCTGGTTGTTCATGTTCAACACGCGGGTCGGCGTCGTGTCATGGTATCTGGGCAATCTTGGCTATGACTGGAACCATGTTTTGAACGGCGGCGAGGCCATGGGCCTTGTTGTTTTGGCATCCGCATGGGGGCGGATCAGTTACAATTTCTTGTTCTTTTTTGCGGCACTTCAGGCGGTGCCCCGCTCTGTGATCGAAGCGGCTGCTATTGATGGCGCGCATTTTTGGACACGGTTCTGGACTATCGTTCTGCCACTGTTGTCCCCCACCACATTCTTTTTGCTGGTCGTGAATGTCGTCTATTCGTTCTTTGAAACCTTTGGTGTCATCCACACGATCACCTCAGGCGGACCGCAACAATCAACCACCGTGCTGGTCTACAAGGTGTTCTCGGACGGTTTTGTCGGCCAAGACCTTGGATCATCATCTGCGCAATCCGTGATCTTGTTGTTCGTGGTGGGCATGCTAACGATCATCCAATTCAAGTTCGTTGAAAAAAGGGTGCATTACTGATGGCCCAAGAAAGACATGGCATGGTCGAAAAACGTGGGGCGGGCCTTTGGCTGACCCATGTGTTTATGATCCTTGGCGTCTTGATTATCTTCTTCCCAATCTGGTTGGCCTTTGTGGCATCCACGGTGACGCAGCCTGAAATCGTCAAACCGCCGATGCCGCTTTGGCCCGGAGATCAGATGTGGGAAAATTATTCCAAGGCATTATTTGCAGGCGTAAACGTGCCTGTGACCACGATGTTGATCAACAGCCTTGTTATGGCGATCGGGATTGCGGTGGGTAAGATCGTGATCTCGCTTTTGTCTGCATTTGCGATTGTTTACTTCCGCTTTCCGGGGCGGAACATGTTCTTTTGGATGATTTTCCTGACGTTGATGTTGCCTGTCGAGGTGCGCATCGTGCCCACCTACGAGGTCGTGGCAGGCTTTGGCATGCTTAACAGTTATGGCGGTCTGATCTTTCCGTTGATCGCGTCTGCAACTGCAACATTCCTGTTCCGTCAGTTTTTCCTGACAATCCCAGACGAGTTGGCTGAGGCTGCGCGGGTTGATGGTGCAAGCCCCATGCGTTTTTTCTGGGACATTGTTGTGCCGATGAGCCGGACAAACGTTGCTGCACTTTTTGTGATTTTATTTATCTATGGCTGGAACCAGTATCTTTGGCCGCTGCTCATCACCACCGACCCTGAAATGAATACCATCGTGATGGGCATCAAACAGATGTTCCCGTCTGGCGATGACGTGGCCGATTGGCCTGTCATCATGGCGACCTCTATCCTTGCGATGATACCCCCTGTGATCGTCGTGGTCAGTATGCAACGGCTGTTTATCCGCGGCCTCGTCGATAGCGAGAAATAACAAATGGCAACCGTATCTCTTAAAGACGTAAAGAAAAGCTTTGGCGCGACGGACGTGATTCATGGCATCACGACAGATATAGCGGACGGTGAATTCATCGTGATTGTTGGCCCGTCGGGCTGCGGAAAATCCACATTGCTGCGCATGGTCGCGGGGTTGGAAACCGTATCGGCGGGAGAGGTGCTTATTGGCGGCGACCTTGCAAATGAAAAGGAACCGATGGACCGAGATATCGCAATGGTGTTCCAGAACTATGCGCTTTATCCACATATGTCGGTTCGGCAAAACATGGGTTACGGATTGAAAATTGCCAAGATGCCCACGGACGAAATTAACGCAAAGGTCGAGGCAGCAGCCAAATTGTTGCAGCTCGAACCTTTGCTTGATCGCAAGCCCAAACAATTATCAGGTGGTCAACGCCAACGGGTCGCGATGGGGCGTGCGATTGTGCGAGAGCCGGCGGTATTTTTATTCGATGAACCTCTGTCAAATCTTGACGCCAAATTGCGCGTACAGATGCGGCTAGAGATCAAGGAACTTCAATCAAAGCTGGGCATCACGTCCCTCTACGTAACTCATGATCAGGTCGAAGCCATGACGATGGCGGACCGCATGATCGTCATGCATGCGGGTATTGCCGAACAAATTGGCACCCCGCTCGAAGTCTATGAAACACCCCGCACATTATTCGCAGCCCAGTTTATCGGCAGCCCCGCTATGAATATTGTTGATGCAGAGGTGAAAGACGGGAAGATCTTGTTTGGGGGCCAGCAAGTTGGCGATGCAGCTGGCGCAGATGGGCCCGTGAAATTGGGCGTCCGGCCAGAACATCTTGTTCCCGATAACGCTGGTGCCTTGCTTGTTGCTGTAAAGATGGCTGAACCGCTAGGGGCGAACACCCTTTTGCACGGTATGCTTGACGGGTCTTCGGAAAGCTTCACCATCAGCTTGCAAGGCGTGCATTTGATGCCCGACACCAACACGCCTCGCAGTTTTCGCATTGAGGAAGGCAAAGCCCATGTCTTTGATGCCGAAACGGGCCTGCGGCGCACTGGTTGAAGGCTGTCCGCGCAAATTCGACGTCCTCGCAAAGCCCGGAATTCAGATGACTCCGTTTGTGAGTGCGGAATGCGGAGCTTGGCAGCGGTTTTCAGGTTTCATCGTATTGCCCGTTGTCACGGGCATTGGCGTTCTCGCATAGTATGGATAAGCCAATTTGAGGAGCTCAGAAATGTCTAGGATTAGCAGACGTACTCTTTTGAAAACGGGGGTTGCCGGTGCAACTGCCTTAACTCCTCTCAGCGCGGCTTTTGGTCAATCCAGTACGCTATCGGATTTGGGAACTGCAATCGTTCCTCTGCCTACGGTCACGATTTACACAGCCAGAGAAATCGTGACGCTTGATCCGGCAAAACCTTCGGCCGAAGCCGTCGCCGTGGTCGAAGGCCGCATCCTTGCGGTCGGTAGCGTTGACGAGGTTCAGGGCATATTGAAGGGACAGCGTCACAAGGTTGATACGACGTTTTCCGACCACGTGATTGTGCCCGGGTTTATCGCTCAGCACGACCATCCGCTTTTGGCCGCGCTCACGATGTCATCGGAAATTCTTTCGATCGAAGACTGGGTCTTGCCCTCTGGTACAGTCCTTGCAGTGAAGGACAAAAAAGATTTCATCGACCGGCTGACAGAAGCTGTTGGGCAGCGAAGTGATCCGTCTGAACCGGTGGTTTCATGGGGGTATCACCCTGCATTCTATGGCCCACTCACACGTGAGGATCTTGACGCTATTAGTCCAACCCAACCGATACTGGTTTGGGCGAGATCGTGTCACGAGATGATACTGAACAGTGCCGCACTGGACGCCGGCGGCGTCACGCCAGAAGTCATTGGAGGGTTTTCACAGACCGAGCAGGGTCAGTCCGTATTGGTCGAGGGACGTTTTTGGGAACAGGGATTGTTCGCGGTTTTGCCCTTCATTGCGTCGCTTGCCGCGACCCCGGAACGGTTGCAGGCAGGTTTGGAACTGACCCGTGATTACATGCATGCCAAGGGCATTACGATCGGAAACGAACCCGGTGGGATACTGGCCAAACCGGTTCAGGACGGCATCAACGCCGTCATGTCCAGCCCCAACATGCCTTTCCGCTGGTCGTTCATGCCGGATGCCAAAACCATGGCCAGCACCTATCCCGATGACGCTCAGGTGATTGCAGAGACCGAAAAGCTGGAAAGCTGGTACGGGGGGATGACCAGCCTTGCGCCAAAACAAGCGAAACTGTTTGCGGATGGTGCGATCTATTCATTGCTGATGCAGGTTCGTGATCCCTATCTGGATGGCCACATGGGCGAATGGATGATGGACAAGCAATTGTTTGATAGAGCATTCCGTATTTATTGGGATGCAGGTTACCAAATTCATGTACACGTCAACGGAGACGCGGGGCTCGACCGCGTACTTGACGCGCTTGAAACCAACCTGCGGCGCAATCCACGCTATGACCATCGGACGGTTCTGGTTCATTTCGCCGTAAGCGCGCAAGAGCAAGTGCAACGGATTTCCGACCTTGGAGCAATCGTGAGTGGCAACCCTTACTATGTCACAGCCCTGGCAGATCAATATTCGTCTGTCGGTCTTGGGCCAGAAAGAGCGGATGCGATGGTGCGGTTGGGCGATATTTCAAAGGCGGGAATTTCGTGGTCACTGCATTCGGACATGCCAATGGCACCGGCCGATCCTCTTTTTCTGATGTGGTGTGCCGTAAACCGGATCACGTCTTCAGGCAGGACTGCGGGGCCGGATCAAAAGGTCGGAGCAGCGGCGGCCCTGCGCGGTGTCACGCTTGAAGCAGCCTATTCACTAAAGCTTGAAAATGAGATCGGCAGCATTGAACCCGGAAAACGGGCCAACTTTACCATTCTCGACGATAGCCCTCTTGCAGTGGACCCAATGAAAATCAAAGATGTCAATGTCTGGGGGACAGTTATGGAAGGGCAGGTATTTGCTGTTGCACAGCCCGGGCGTAAAGCTTCGGTGAGGCCTTTCAACGATGGCGCTGATTATGAACAGCAGGACTTTGCGCGCGCAGCTTTTGAACATGCTCTAAAAGTCACTCACTCGCATCTTTAACTCTGCATTTGGCTCGGAGCCGTCCTTCGCAGCAACGGCAACCAAGGCCGGATAAGGCGTGTTCGCTACACTTGCTAGGGGCGAAACCCGGATATTGACCGCATCGTCATAGGAAACACAATGGCGTGTCAAAAGGGGGCGCGCACCAAACAGTAAATACCTGCAGTGGTGCTCCATTGGCCCAAAAGGTTAGCTCTAGGCCGGCAGGTGATTTTTCGAATCCGCTCAAATAGGACAAAATCGCCGTTCATTGACTTTTTTCTGTAGCGGTTTGAGAGCATTTTTTCAGGCCTCATAGAGGCTGGACCTGTCGCGGTTTTGATGCCGCTCCTTTGATAGCATTTACTGCAACAAAGGAGACAGACTATGGGACTGAAACGTACGGACGAATTTCGCCAAGATGCGGTGCGTA
>NZ_QKMF01000040.1 GCF_003208435.1 Pelagimonas varians
TCTTCAAAACCATCAAGGCTGAGCTGACATGGCGGCATCCTCGGGAGACAAGGCGCAAAGCTGAAATGGCAATCTTCGAATACATCAACGGCTTCTATAACCCACGTCGCCGCCGCTCAGCACCGGGCTGGAAAAGCCCTGTCGCTTTCGAAAGGAAAGCGGCCTGAACGAGCACTAGGAGCGCCACAAAAGCGGGACAGGTTCAAAACGCATGACAGCAAGAACAAGACTCCATCATGGAGCGCCTTGAAGGTGACGCGATAAACACCGCTGTCCGCGGGCAATTGAATAACCGCATGTTCAGAATGCCGGCTTAGCAGACCGAAGTTCAAGACTCTCGCATTGCGTTCGACGAAGACATTAAGAATTTGAATCAGGCGGTTCAAACTTCGATCGACGCCCCTTCTCTGGAGGCCCTGACCATATTGCAAACAATCAAGTTGAACGTGACGAGGCGTATAATGAGCTGGCAGCGTTCCAGCGTGAGAACTCCCAGCGGGCAAACCAACGGATAAAATATCTGGGAGAGTTACAAGAGCGCAAGGCGGATTGGTCCCGCCAGATTGAGAAACTGGAAGCGGAGGCTGTCGAAGCCGCGAGCGATGTCTCAAACAAGGCGGAACAGTCCCAAATGCACCGCTGGGCCTCGTTCTTTTTCAGTGTGGACGCCAGCGAGGTTCAGGACAATCAAGCGAAGCAGGTCGGAGCGGTTTTCGGGGCCATTTTAGGCTTGGCCGCAGCCCTGACGGGATCAACCGTCGCGATGTATTCCCAATGGTTCCGGATGCGCGGCATGCAACCCATTATTCGTACAGAGCAGGTCGAAGTGCCCATCGAAGTTGAAGTTCCGGTACTCAAACACGTCTATGTCCCTGTCCCCGTCGGTGACAACATTACGGATGAGATCGACGCCATCCTCGACGCCCAGCCCTAAGATGCAGCACAGGAACTGAGACGCCAGTCAGCAACAGACTTTGCCAACACAACCGATAATCCCGACGAACACTCGCAAGGAGAGAGTTTTGCGCGAGCAGCATGATATCAAACTTCTCGACCAAGTCATCAAGGCCAATGCAAAGCGGCTTGAAGCCTCTGTCAAACAGGTTCAAGCGGCCTCTGCCGCCTGAAGCCAACAGGTTTTCGTGCGGGCCCAAAGCGACATGTCTGCAGCAGATTCAAGTGCTAGGACGGCGTTGATCCGGGCACAGGCCAATCGCGCCGTCATCGTTCTATTGGCCCTGTCTGTTTTGGCAATTGCGCTCGGATTTGCGATCTGGCTGGTTCTGAGCGGGGATGCCAAACGGCAAGCACAGGTGGCCCCCCGGCAATTGCAGCCACCGTATCTGCGGCCGCTCCCATCTGGCCAAACATGCCTCAGCCTACATCCACTACTGATAGAGACGGCGGCGTTGTTACCACCAATTTCAGCCTTTTTCGGAAAAAAGAAGTTTTGGTCGGCAACCGAACTTTTGAAGTCACCGCAGGGCACCATTTCAACAAAGAGACTGACACCCAGTTCTAAAGGGCGTGGTGCTACATCAGGGAACCTGTCGGAGGAGTAACAATTACTGTAACTCTGGGTAACAAACGTCCTGCCGCATCGTCGATCATCGATCCTCCGACATCAAGCGAACTCTGCAAAGTTGACCTCGCCAAAAGCGACCATCGTAGCCTGTTCGATGCCTGCCCTTGGCTTGATGGCAACCCAGATCTGGCTGTATCGCCTTCACATGTACCGGCAGTTGCCAATGTCTACCGGTTTACCGGTGAAGTCACCGCCGACAGCGTCGACAAGATGCATGCCCCTGTAAAGGCAGGTGCCCAAACCGTTGAATTGGTTTCCCCGAGCGGGCTGTTAAGCGAAGCCATGCAGGCAAATGCGGAATTGCGTGCGGCCTACGTTTCGACCGTGGTCTCCGGTCATTGCTCTAGCGCCTGCACCATCTTATTTCTCGGGGCACTGAACGTAGAATCCAGCCAATGGCACGGCTTGGCGTTCACCAGTGGCGCTCTGTTGGCCCCCATGCAGATGAGGGCGAGGCCCAACTTCTTTCCGGCCTGCTCGTTGCCCTGTTTCAAGATGCAGGTGTCAGCGAAGACTTTATCGTAGCGGGTGAAAAACACCTGCAGCTAACATGTACTGGCTCAGCCGTAGCCAGATGCACGACTGGGGCGTGACCACGTCCTAACTTCTAAGTGCGCCCGACACTTTGGATCAAGGGCGACTAGTTAAACACAACAAAATTCAACACTGAAGCGAGTTCGCCTGCATGGCATCGACTCCCCCGAAAGCGGTCAGCTCTGCCTGGACACAAACAATCGGAAATGGCGTTGCGGCCAAAAAATCATCCCTCGTTTGGATGCTGCGATTGGACGCCAAACAGTGTCTTGTCGCGTTTCGGGAAACGACTGATAAGGCCGCTTCATTGCCGCCTGTTTCAGCGGTGATATAGACCTGAATGCACGGATGGTCTCCCAAGGTTGGGCCGTCGCCTATCGCAAATACTCTCGCGACTATGAAGCGTCGGAACACGCTGCCAAACGAGCAGGTACCGGTATCTGGCAGGGGCACAAGATTTACCCCTATCTGTTGCGCGGTTTGCGCGTGGATCGGCCCAACTAGGTTTGGTGCGCCGACATCACATACTTGCCGAAGCGACGTGGCTTCCTCCATTTGGTCGCCATCATGGACTGGCACACACGCAAGGTTCTGGGGGGGCGCATCTCCAACACACTGGTGGCAGACTTTTGCGCCGCAGCCCTGAACGAGGCCATCCAAAAGTTCGGTTTTTTTAAGATCATGAACACTGACCAGGGCTCTCAGTTCATGTCCTGTGTCAGGACCGACCGGCAACGCAGATCAGCCGTCCGCACCTCCATGGACGGCAAAGGTCGGTTCCTCGACAAAATTTTCGTGGAGTGACTGTGGCGGTTGAAGAAATACGAATGCGTTTATCTACAGGCTTTTGAAACCGGATCAGAGGCTGAAGCTGGCGTCAAGAATTGGATCGAGTGCTATAATCTCCAGCGCCCACATTCTGTATATGGTGCCCCCCACTGTGGTCTATTGGCAGAAAAATGGCACAACCCAACCCGACCGCAGGTGCAAAGAGTAGCATAATTTCCGCCAGATAATCTCCAACAATTGGGGAGTCGCACAGAGACACTGCTTGACGCATCACAGAGCCTTCCTCCAAACTGTTTGCTAGCAAATCACCGGGTGCATTCCATATGCTTGAACGATCGCTGTTTCCGAAATCTGGCTTCCTATTCACCACGACCATCGCCTGTTTGTTTCTTTGGGTTGGGATGGTTCACGCCCAGCAAGAGCAGGCCGATCCGGCCCTGCCACAAGTACAGGTAGATCCGCAATTTGCCTCCCCTGTCGTTGTCGAAGGAGACGAGCTGTTTGTTGTGCGGGGAACCAGTGCGCTTCCTGCAGACGAACGGGCTGGATTGGTCGCCGCACGCATTGTCGAATTCGCCGAACGTTCCAACATACAAACAGTTGAAATGCGGATCGAAGACGGTTCGTTGGGCAAACACATTCTGGCGGATGATAGGCTGATGACCGTCACGACACAGGCCGACAGTGAATTCGAGAAAATGGAACTTGAGGTTCTGGCAGAGCTCCAAGCGGAAGCAATTATGCAAGCGATCCTCATCTACAGGGCAGACCGCAGCGATGACGCCCGGATCAACAGTGTCGTCGCGGCTTTTGTCTGGACTGTGGTGTTCATAGCGCTGGTTGCCCTTATGAGGGTCGTTCGCGACCGCTTGCCCGACCGAATTGCAGCCTCTGTTAAAAAACGTACCACCGGAGTTGGCCAAGCAACAAACGATATGGTTAACAGCACAGCGATGGCTGCGCTCGTCCGCTACCTCATGCGGTTGGTTTTGCTGATTTTCTTCTTGTTTTTAACATACTACTACTTGTCTTTCGTGCTTTTGGCCTTTGCAGAAACCAAGCCCACTGCACAACTCTTGATCACGTATTTGACTGGACCGATCGTCGATGTTTTGAAAGGCTTCGGCGCATATCTTCCGAACTTGATCGCCTTGTTCGTCATCACGGCTCTCACCCGGTTTATTATCAAAGGTGTCCGCCTGTTCTTCGTGAACGTCGAAGCAGGGACAATCCGGCTGGACGATTTTGAACCAACCTGGGTCTGGCCCACGTTCAATATTATCCGCGTCATTCTTATTTCGATCGCTGTCGTCATCAGCTTTCCCTACATTCCCGGCTCGGAGTCGCGCGCGTTTCAAGGCTTGGCTATTCTGGCCGGTTTGATGGTTTCGGTCGGGTCGAACTCGGTGATTGCCAACGCGTTGTCAGGGCTGTTTGTCATTTATAGACGCAGCACAAATATCGGGGACCGCATCAAAATAGGTGGGCATATCGGGGACGTGGTGGAAATCAAGTTAATGGAAACGATCATCAAATCGATCAAGAATGAGCTGATCAGTATTCCGAATGCGCAGCTTTTGAATTCAGAAGTAATAAATTACTCTTCCAGGATCGATGGCCGCGGCCTCTTGCTGCACACCATGGTGGGTATCGGCTACGAGGAGCCACGAGACAAGATCGAGGCGATGCTGGTCGAAGCTGCGAACCGGACCAAAGGGCTGTTGAAATCACCAGAACCGTTCGTCTTGATTAATGCATTGGCTGACTATGCGATCAACTATCAAATCAACGGGTACACTACCCGCGGATCGAGCATGCCCAAAACCATGTCAAACCTGCACCGCAACATTATCGACGTATTCAATGAAAATGACGTGCAGATCATGACCCCTTCGTACATTGCCGACCCGGCTATTGCGAAGATTCCGGACGCCCCATGGAATGGTGTCCTGAAAAAGTCCAAAACCAACAAAAAACGTTAATCGCTATGCCCTCAACGACACTTTGGTCTGCCCTGTGCATTGGCCAAGGGTACGCAAGGCGGCCTCGCGGCACCTGCGAACATTGCAATTCTCAGAAGCTGACCAGACACATTGGACCTGTCGCGGTTTGATGAGGCTCCCTTGATAGCATTTGCTGCAACAAAGAAGACTGGCTGTGGGACTGAAACGGACGGACGAATTCCGCCAAATTGCAGTGCGGATCGCGCTGACCAGTGGGCTAACACGCAAGACAAGTGGCTGACGATCTGGGTGTCTGTATGTCGACACTGAACAAGCGGATCACTGCGCTTCGAGACCCGGATGTGGTGTCAAAAGAGGATGTAAGCCTCACTTAGGGGAATAACCGGTTTTCACGCGAGAACCGTGTTCTCAAGGAGGAGAGGGAGATCCTAAAAACGGCCTCGGTGTTCTTCGCGAGCCAAAAGCCGAGCTGATCTGGTGGCATTCATGGAACACGCGGCGGCAGGCTGAGATGGCGTTCTTCGAATACATAAACGAATTCTATAACCCATGTCGCCGCCACTCAGCACTGGGCTGGATAAGCCCTGTCGCCTTCGAACGGAAGGTGGCCTAAGCGAGCACTGGAGCGGCAAGAGTTGTCCTCCGCTTTGATCAAAAGGTCCATTGGTGGCTTTGATACCGCACATTTTTCGATCGAACCTGCTATCGGAGGCGATGTCTGCCAGCATATATGCAGGGCCGCCGCTTCTTTGCGTCAGGTTGCCGAACTTTTCGAACCCGTCAGATCAACAGACGACGAGCCGCGCCCCAATACACGTAAAAGGCTGACCACTTGATGGGGTGGCAGGTCTAGGGGCGTGACCCGATCGGTGTTTACCATCACAGTCGCTCCGGACCAAGCCGAAGGCGATCCCGGGAGAAACACAATCACGCGATCCTCCAAGCGTTCCACTTCGAAGGAAATCTGTTCATGGTCATCAAACCGGACAAGAACGGGACTAAGAACTGACATCGCATCATTTTCACCAGCAACTCCGGCGACAACTCCTTTGGCGACGGCGTATCCTGGCATTACATCGATCAAAACACTGTCCAGCCGGTCGACACGACGGGAAAACATGCCGCTACGCGCGGCAAGCCCCGCAGCAAAGCACACCGCCAAGATCAGAACCAAAGCGATGATGTTTGCCAGCGCGATCCCCGCAAATCTTTCCAACGGGATCATTCCGTCAAGCGGCGCAGCCACCAACATACTTAATTCGAAGGCCTTACCCAATACGATGGCAAGAAACGCCAAGGGGACAAGAAACAAAGCCCCACCCAGAATGGTTGTTTTCATCAATTCAGTCCCCAGCCCATTTTGAAAACCGTCAATCCAACGTTGCCCGGCCTACTGTGTTCTGAAAGCTTTTGCATATTCCCTCGGCAAACTGCAATCCGCTAGTCAATTGGTCCAAATTGGTCCAAGGACTTCGTCGAAACTGGGAAGAAGCGCTTGGCTGGCGATACAACCCGCCAAGCAACTTCCAGAGAAGTTACTGGCTTGAAACTGAGACACGCGATTTGAAGGAAGTTGTCGCGGAACAAACACTCGAGCTGCGTCTTCTCAAAAAAGCATGTTCGGGGATGAGGGAGACCTCGAATGAGGTATCCTGCATCGGAAAAGTTGGAGATTGTCCGGCTGGTCGAGGGATCACATCTATCTGACAAACGCACCTTGGAAAAGTTGGGCGTATCGCGCCCAACTTACTATCGGTGGTACGATAGGTACCTACAGCGCGGAGAAGCGGGCCTCGAAGATCTCAAGTCGCATCCGGGTCTCGTCTGGAACTGAACCGCCCCGGTTTTCCCGGAGACTGATTACTTCGTTTCAGTGGGCGGTCGAGCTCCGTCTGAGCAAAATACGCTGATGCTTTCTTCAGGATTTCGTTGACCTGTCGAAGCTCCCGCACCTCGCGTTCCAGTTCCTTGATCTTAGCGCGCTCCTCCGACGTCACGCCATCTCTCTGGTCGGTGTCGGCCTCTTCCTGCTGAACCCAACGCCGCAACGTATCCCGGCCACAGCCAATCTTCGGCGCAATCGCCTTGATCGCCGCTGCTTGGCTTTCGTAACTGCCCTGATTTTCGAACACCATCCGCACGGCCCTTGCTCGTGTCTCAGGTGAATAGCGGTTCGCTCTGTTGTCTCTTTCCATGACTCCAATCCTTCCTAGATTTGGAGCCTCCGGAAAACCCGGAGCGGTTCAGTATCCTGTTGGAGAACTACTTCCTGCCTGATGATCTTGAGGCGCACATCACCGCCTTCGTTGGGCACTACCGATACCGCGAGAGCCTCAACAACGTCACCACCGCCGATGTTTACACAGAGCGGGGCCATACAATCCTGCTTGAACGGGAGAAAACAAAAAGGAGGGCCATGAAACCAAGACGCTTGCAGCACGCTAAATCTGCTGCTGAACTAAACACAGATGAGCGATGACTCTTCAAAGTCAAAACGCCCTCTGTCTCAAACTATATGATGACGGACAAGCCAATGTCAGATCCGACACGGCCCGGCGAAGGCGCTCGTTCTCGTTCTGGAGCCGTTTAAACGCCTTGAGTTGTTCTGCACCCATTCCCCCGTACCCTCAGCATCTCTTTCGAACCAATGGCATTCGATGTTTCGATCTACCAGCGGTAATAGGTCTGTTCAGTCACGCCGATCCGGCGGATTGCATCAAACCGGGGCATTCCTTGGCCCATCAACACTTCAACCTGCTGTAACTTCAAGACAATCTCTTCTGGCTTGGGTCTCTTAATCGCTATCCATGGTCCTCCGATTTCCTAATTATTGGCGCGGACCACTTCTTTGGGGGAGGCTCAAGTGGAACTGGAAGCCAGCTCTCGGCACCAGAGGTATTTTCCGGCCACGCCAAGTGACGTGACCCTGTTTTAGAGACCGCCTTCGTTGGTCAAAAACATGATACCGCCGGAAATTCCGTCATTGTAGGCAATGCACTGCCAAGGCGCTGTATCTGGACCAACGCCAACTTTAACCAATGTCCCGGCCCCGGAAAACTCGGATGAAAGTAACCGTGTTTCGCTATTGCCTGCCGTTTGGGCAACCGCAGCCAGACAAGCTTGGTCCGCCAATGTCGGTTAAGACCTTGCTACGCCTGTATCTTCCACGCAAGCCGACAATAGAGATTCAAAGAACACACACGAAACCAGTTTAAGTTTTGTGTTCATGTTTATTCTCTTTTTGAGTGTTGTGGAGACATTTTATGGAAACGTCTTGGGTGGGCGGCACAAAAGCCAAGACCAGCCAAATTCAAGGCTGGCCACTGCCACGATCATAAAGTTAGTTGCATTGGTTGTATTGGTTATCTCCGTATTCGAGCCAGTTCGCATTGCCATCTTTAAAAACGAGAAATTCGGATTGGTCCTCTCCGAGTAACGCAACTATGAAACCCTGTGGAGCCGGCGCATTTCCAAAGTAGCTATAGGCCGTCATCGCACGCATGGATTTGCCGTTGACTGTCACAATAGCGTCCCATTGGTCTTGCGCGTTATCAAGGACCTGATACTCAATCTGACGCGTCACTTGGCCACCGCCGCAATACACCACACCCTCTGGGGCTTCCATATTGCCATCGATCGCTTGAGCTGAAGAACCGCAAGACGTTCTTAGCGATCTGATGGCCTTGCCGGACCCGCTTAGTTCAAAAATCCCATAACTCACATCTTGATCCGCCATGGACAGATTCAGGACGGCGTTGGCTGCGATCTGATCCAGAATGAACTGGTAGTCAGCAGCATCCTGGAACACAATTTCGACTGGGTAGTTATCAACAATCTGCAAAGTGGCGTTCCCTTGCCCCGCTTGAAACGACCCGACTTCTGTCGCTCCATCTTTCATGAACCGAATTGAAAGACCTTGTTTATTTACAATGTCTTCGCTGTCTTCGTAACCGGCAGGGGCAAACCGAATACGATCACACTGTATTTCCAGCGTCATGTTGTTCGTCTGAATAAACGCATTTGGGGACGGCGCGCCGCTAAAACCCCATTCGGCAAGCGCAGGTGCAGCGGACATGCAAAACAGCAGACATCCAGACAGAAAAGCGTTCTTCATTCTTAACTCCTAAAGATAGTCGTTCGCGGGAAGGAATATGGGTCTCCGAGATCGAAGTGAAGGTGATTGACCATCCACTTCTAAGACGGTGCACCAAATTCATTCGCGCCCTCTTGTGAGGGCCGCGTAAGCCACCAGATCATCAAGACAGAAAGGACAAGTTGTATCACGTACATGGCTATCAAACCGGTTGCGCCAAGAAAGGCTGCCGGTCCTCTCAGAACCTCAGGATCCTCAATTCCCGTTTCCACTGCTGAAAACACAGCGACGCCAGTCAACAGAACAATCATCGTCGCGATGCTGAAAGCCACAGGCAGGAGCAGGTACCATCCCGGGCGGCCCGTATCATGCAATCGACGCCAACCTGCGGCAAGCATGGGAATGAAAATGGCCAGTTGGAAAACCGAGTTCAACAAGTTCGACCCCTGCCCTGTTTCAGGATCGGTGCCAAAAAGGACGGTGCCAACGACCGAAAGGCCGATGTTGACCAGGATTACAAACAGAACAAACCACCAGTATTCGGATCTGCGCGCACGGCCCGAAAATACAGCATATTTTGACAGGCAGGTTTTGATTGATTGCGTGAAACCCATTTCAAGCCCCTATTTTGTTCCTGACTAATCCGTTTTTCGATCTAAAGATTTTTCAAAAAATAAAGCAAGTGCAAGTATTTTGCACAAAGTGAAATTACCGCATTGGGACACTGTGCGGAAAATGGTTTGCTTTGAGTGCCGCGCGCGGCTTTGTTGCACAAATCGGATGAAAGGCGAGCTTCCCCTTTCCTCATCCGGATTTAGCCTACAGGCTCAGTGACTGGTATGCCCAAAGCGGTGTAGCGGTTAAGGACTGCGATGCGGATTTGCACTTCCGCGACTTGCC
>NZ_QKMF01000041.1 GCF_003208435.1 Pelagimonas varians
CGATAGATACCGCGACCGTGACGCTGACCATTGAGGGCCGGAACGACGGACCGGTTGCTGTGGCTGATACGAACGCCGGCGCTGCGGTGGTGGAACAAGGGTTTGGCATCGCAGGGAATGACACGGCCACCGGCAACTTGCTGGCCAATGATACGGACGTCGATGCGTCCGATGTTTTGTCAGTCACAGCAGTGGATTCAGGCACCGGCGAGCCCGGATCGAACATGCCTGTCAATCCGGGCTTGGTCCAGATCGTTCCGGGCAGGTACGGCTCTCTTGCTATCGAGGCGGACGGAACATGGACATATAATCTCAATGACGCAGATCCTGACACCAACGCTCTGGCGCAAGGTACAACCGCTCAAGAAGTATTTACCTACACCGTTGATGATGGCAATGGCGGCACCGACACAGCAGCCCTGACCATCGACATCACCGGCACGAATGATGCGCCAACTTTGGCGGCTGGTGTTGGTGTGGCTGTTGAGGACGGTTCGTCAGTAAATGTTGATCTGTCTGTGCTTGGTGCAGATATCGACAGCGATGATGATGGCAGCAGCCTGACCTATACGGTGACAGGTGCGCCGGGTGAAGGCTCTGCCTCAATCACCGGGGGGACTCTCACCTTTGATCCCGGTGCCGATTTCCAGGATCTGGCACTGGACGAGACGCGGGACGTGACCATTCAGGTCACCGCTAAGGATGCGCATGGCGCAACAGCGGTGAATGACGTTGTGATCACCGTGACCGGCACGAATGACTGGCCCGTTGCGACCAATGACAACAACGCCAGTGATGCGCTTGTTGAACAGGGCTTTGGCGTTGTTGGAGATAGTGCTGCGGCAGGTGATGTGCTTGCCAATGATAGTGATGTTGATTCGACCGACGTTCTAGCAGTGGTGTCGGTCATGAATGGTGGCAACATCGCCGTGCCAAGCACCCCCGGCGGCGGCATGTCTATAACTGGCGTTTACGGCAGCCTTGCTTTGGCTTCGGACGGTACATGGACATATGCGTTGGACAATGACGATCCGGACACGGAGGCTTTGGAAAACGGCGATACGGCATTTGAGGTCTTTACCTATACAGTTTCGGACGGAAACGGCGGGACGGACACCGCGACTTTGACGCTTGAAATCGCCGGATCAGGTGACAACGTCGCCCCAGTTGCAGTGGATGACACCTTCACTGTTACCGAAGACACACCGACCAGCTTGACCCCCTTGGGAAATGACACCGACGCCAACAACACGCCGGTTGTGACACAGGCATTGTCGATTGTGTCCATCAACGGGGTGGCAGCCACAGTTGGGGCCGTTATCGCAACCACCAACGGATCGATCACTATTGGTGCGGGAGGCGCAGTCGATTACACGCCAAACGCCAATTACAGCGGGGCTGACAGCTTTAGCTATACAGTCAATGATGGCCTAGAGGAGTCGAACACCGGCACGGTCAATTTGAACATCGCTCCGGTGAATGATACGCCGGTTATTGCCCCCATCACTGCAATAGAAGCCGGTTTCGAAGAAACAATTGTTGACGTCAATGACGGGATGCTTGGCGCAGGATCAAGTGTGGGCAACCCGGGCTATTGGTATATTGTCGACTTTGACTCCCCTGCAGGTGCCCAGACGATTGCCATTGAGCGAACATCATCGCATCCAAACCTGTCCGCCTCGGAAATCCCGACCAATGGCGTTGTGATGCATATCAACCCCAATGGTGGATCGCCGAGTGATAACGCCGT
Organism: Pelagimonas varians; assembly: GCF_003208435.1. Taxonomy (GTDB): domain Bacteria; phylum Pseudomonadota; class Alphaproteobacteria; order Rhodobacterales; family Rhodobacteraceae; genus Pelagimonas; species Pelagimonas varians. Next base: position 1,751 of record NZ_QKMF01000041.1, read on the forward strand.
CACCGGACGAGGTGATTTTGGAGTGAGCGTCACAAGCTATGATAATGGTGTGGCGACGACACGGCCGGTGTCCGAAATCACAGCCCCGAACTATGATGGCACACCGGAAGAAATCTATCCGGATGCACTTAGTTTCTTTACCTCGACCAATGGTATCGGGATCAACTGGGTTGGGTCGAATATCGACGTTCCGGGTGGAACTGCCAATGTGCGGATGTCGCTATCCGGCATTGACTATGTTGATGGAATAGGGGCGCTGACGCTTGACAGTGTAGAAGTGCAAGTTAGCCCGGCAATTATGTCTGGTCAGATTGCCTTTGATGACCCAGATATTGGCGATAGCCATGTTGCGATTGCGACGGGCGTGACTTTGTCCGGCACTACTAATGGATTGCCGCCCGCTTTGGCACTGGCTTTCCTTAATGTCTCGGTGTCTAGCAGTCCAACAGCAGGCGCGCCGGGAACCATCGATTGGACCTTTAACCCTGGAATGCTCGGGCTTGATTTCTTGCGTCCCGGTGAAAGTCTGACCTTTGATTTCGTCATTGAAGTTGATGATGCCCAGCCGGCTTGGGACACCGAAACCCTGAGCATCACAATTCACGGAGCCGACAATTTACCCGAGGTGTTTGATGGCCCGCAGTCAACACTTGAGGACACGGTTCTGGATGGCACGTCCTTTACCTATGAACCAGACGGAGAACCTCTAAGCTTTTCTGTGCTTACGGATGTGTCGAACGGAACCTTGGTGCTGGATTCGATAACGGGTGACTATTCGTACACGCCTGATCTGAACTATAACGGAACCGACAGCTTTACCTACTTAATCGACGATGGAACTGGCGGCATAGTATCGTCAACAGTAACGATTGATGTGGGCGCAGTGAACGATGATCCGACATTGGCCGCAGCCGCGCTTGGTACGGTCGAGGACGCTGGTGTTGAAACGGTCCTTGACCTGACAACGCTTGGCGATGATGTCGACGTTGACGATGATCCGACAACGCTGGAGTACACAATCACCGGCCACCCGAGCGAAGGGACCGCGACCCTTGACGGTACGGACCTGAAGTTTGATCCGGGAACGGCATTCCAAACCTTGGCAGAAGGGGAAACCCGCGATGTTGTGGTGCAGATCACCGCAACTGACGCGCACAATGCAACGGCTGTAAACGACGTCACCATCACGGTCACCGGCACCAATGACGCGCCGACCATGTCCAATGTGACGATTTTAACCAACGAAGACGCCGGAACCGGAAGCTTTGATAGTTCCGGTATTTTGGAAAACGGAGACGTGGAAACCCTAGGGAACTGGCTGGGTAGTAATTACTTGTCACTGGAAAACGTGTTTACCAAGGACGCCGGCGATACTTCGGTGGATTGGCACACAGCGGTCAATGGCGTTGGTCCGACAATAACGATAATCGAATTGGATAACGGCAATATTATTGGCGGGTACACTCCGATTTCGTGGTCGAATACCACTGGTTATTCCCTTGAATATAATTCTGGGGCGTTCTTGTTCAACTTAAGTACCGATACACAGTATGAACAAGGTTCAAATCCCCATGTCATTTACAACTCAATTAACCACGGACCAACTTTTGGGGGCGGGCACGATCTTTATGTCAATTCCACCCTCACGGGTGGTTACGGCAATATCGGATACTACTATGGTGACCGCTCTCAGGCTGGAACTTCTGAATATCGTGAAGAGTTCACCGGCACTTACAACACTTGGACAATCGTCGGTTTAGAAACCTTCACGTTGTCGTCTGGTGCTGGAAATCCTGTGACCACGTTGGATCTATCGACCATCGGGGATGATATCGACAGTGATGATGATGGCGCTTCGCTGGTCTATACCATCACCGATCTGCCGAACGCCGGAGAGGCGACCATTTCCGGCAACACTTTGATCTTTAATCCGGACGGCGAATTTGAATATCTGAACGACGGTGAAAATGCCACAGTCGAGATCGAGGTTACCGCAACTGATGCGCACGGGGTCAGCACATCCAGCATTGTGACGGTGGTTGTCGAAGGCCGTGACGAAGTTGTAACTGTACGTGTCGAGGAAAGTGACCAACAACACACCACAACCGCGGCAAGCGGGGCGAACGGCGTATTTGGCGGCACTGGCGTAGATGGTACCAACGGGTTTGCAGGATCAAACGGTGCATCGGCAAATGCAATTCAATTGAACGAAACCTATGTCGGTGCTGGCAACAATGACACCCTTGTTCTGTCGGCGGACGCATCGGGTGGAAATGGCGGTTATGGCGGCAATGGCGGCAGCGGTGGCAGCGGTCAGTACCTCAATAATTCGTACACGGGCGGTAACAGCGCGACCCCGGCAGACCCATATACCAACCAATTGAATTATGGTCAGGCTGGCGATGGCGCAGATGGCGGCGCAGGCGGCTCAGGCGGTACTGCCAGTGCCCAGTTGGATGGCAATCTGCTAGACGGGCAGGGTGGTTCCGATAGCCTGTTGTTCGAGGTGGATGCGGCCGGAGGAATAGGTAGTTTTGGCGGCAACGGAGGCTCCGGTGGTTTTGGCGGGGACACTGGAAGTTACGGATATCGCATAACAAACTCCTCCAGTTGGGTAACGGCTTATAGTTATTACCAACAGGATTATAATGGCGGAAATCATGGCGATACCGGAGACGGTGCCAGAGGTGGGAGTGGCGGATTTGCCCAAGCCTATGCAGATTCCAACACTGGTTTAGGCGGCGATGGCGACGATATTATCACGGTTGATGTGTCTGCTGTGGGCGGTTTGGCCGGTCGTGGCGGAACCGCGCAAGGGGCCAGAGGCAATGCGCCGTCTGTCGCAGATGCCAGCGCGGGAACCAGCGGTGATGGCGGTGTTGGCGGCGCGGCGCTTGCCGAAGCAAGAGATAACACTCTGAATGGCGGAGCGGATAACGACATCTTGACCGTGATTGTAAAAGCCGAAGGTGGCGACGGGCTTTATGGCGGGAACGGGGATGCCGGTGAGATCGGTACGGACTACTTAAACACCACCAACGGCAGCACGGGGGCCTTCCGCGGGCAAAGCTACACAGATACTGTTTACTACTACGGCGACGGTTCAAATGGTGGGGATGGTGGCGACGGCGGCGATGCAATGTCCCGTGTCATTGGCAATGAACTGCTTGGCGGGGACGGTCAGGATCAACTTGCATTGGAAGCAATCGCAGTAGCCGGATCTGGTGGCAATGGCGGCGTCGGCTATGCCACAAGTGATGGAGGTCCATACGGCGGCAACCGCACATACTCCTACGTTGGGGGCGATGCGGGCGCTACTGGTCAAGCCGGTGTTCAGGGGGATGCAACAGCAATCGTCACGGGCAACATTCTGAGCGGCGGGGCTGATGACGACACCTTAAGCGTCTCATTTGGGCTGTCCGGGCGCTATAATTCACTGACCTTTGACGGGAACACGTTCGATGGCGGGGCCGGTTTTGATACGCTGGACCTAAGCGGCATCGCAGTTTCGACGGGCTTGGCAGGGGCGCAAACCTCTGTTGGGGCAGTCATTGATATGGCCGCTGAAACACTGGTTGTTGGTGGCAGCGGAAGCAACACTGTCACAGGCATCGAGTATCTTGTCGGAACCCAAGGCGATGACGTCATCACAGGCACCAATTCGGCAGATCGGATCAACGCAAGCGGCGGCGCGGACGTGATAACATTGGGTGCCGGCGCAGATGTGTTCGAATTCTCGGATGGTCATAACACGATTACCGACTTTGACATCGCAGAAGACCGGATACAGCTTGGTGGGAACAACCTGTCGTTTGGCTTCGTCGATCGGGATTTCAATGGCGTTGTGAACGCTTCAGACCCAACGACAGTCGGAACTGGGGGCTACAATTTCTCCAACGATGGTGCCGGCAACCTTGTCATCACGGTCAGCGACGATCCAAGCCGGCAGGTGACTTTGGTCGGGGTTACCGAACTGTATGAGGATGACTTCATTTTCTGATGGGGAAATTTAAACGTGTTCTTGTTGTCGGAGGTGGGTCCGCCGGATGGATAACGGCGGCCTACCTGGATGCAGTCTTGAACGGCATTGGCAAGGCCCGCGATCCTGTCGTTTCGATATCTTTGGTTGAAAGCGCAAAGATCGGGCGGATCGGCGTCGGAGAGGCAACAATCCCGAGCATTCGGCTGACGCTCCAGCGGATCGGGATAAGCGAAGCCGACGTCATGACCGCGACAGAGGCGACCTTTAAGCATGGCATCCGGTTTTGCGACTGGAACGGTCCGGGGCATTCCTATTTTCATCCGTTTGACCGTCGCCAAGCCGGGCGGTTTGATCCAACCGGTGTCAATTGGATGCTGTCTGACCGATCCGTTCCATTTTCGGATCTGGTCAGTGTGCAGCCCCGCCTTGCCCTATCCGACCGCGCACCCAAATCGGCTGATATGCCCGATTACGAAGGGGAGCTGGGCTACGCCTATCACTTGAATGCCGAGGCCTTGGCCGATCTTTTGGCGCGGGTTGCGACAGGGCGCGGTGTTGAACACATCGAGGGAAAAATTACGGGTGTGGCTCTGCGCGGAACATTGGGACATGTCGATCATGTGGTATTGGAAGATGGCCGCAAACTTGGTGCTGATCTATTTATAGATTGCAGTGGGTTTGCAGCAGTTTTGATCGAGAAAGCGCTGAAAACCCCGTTTCGAGATGACAGCAAATGGTTGCCCTGTGATCGGGCCGTGACGATGCAGATTCCGTATCAAGATGGTGAGACGGCACGGCCCTATACAACGGCCACAGCCATGGCTTCTGGCTGGCGTTGGGAGATCGGGCTGAAATCACGGCGGGGAACTGGCTATGTCTATTCCAGTGCCTATTGTTCAGACAGCGAGGCCGAAGAGGCATTGCGCAAAGAGAATGGCGAGGCCGATTTACCTGTCCGCATACTACAGTTCCCTGTGGGCAGACGCGTGCAGGCTTGGGTCGGTAACGTCGTAGCCATCGGATTGTCCGCCGGCTTTATTGAGCCGTTGGAAAGCACGGGTTTGTATCTGGTTGAGAAAGCGGTCCTTCATTTGTCCGAGAACTTTCCGTTTGGAGGCGTTGAAAATGCGGAACCATTGCGGTCTCGCTTCAACGAATTGACAGCACGGGAATATGACGAGTTATTGCCCTTTGTAGCTTTACATTACGTGATTGCACAGCGGTCTGACACGCCATTCTGGCAAGATGCCAAGTCCGAAGAGCGCATTCCAGACCGCCTTCGAACCTTACTGAAACTGTGGGAATGCAAACCGCCTTCGGCCTCAGATTTTGATTTTTGGGACGGGTGTTTCTTTGCGGAGAACTACGAATACATCCTGTACGGCTTGGGTTGGCACCCAGCGAATGTACGTGCCTCTACTCAAATGCAACCGCCGCGTCGTTCTCAAGTTGTGGAACAGGCCTTGGAACAGATGCTCAAGAACCTACCACTCCACAAAGACGCTTTGTGACGGTTTCGGATTTGACGGGCATTGTTGATGGCTTGGATGCGCCCACCAACCGGCATGGTAATGTACCACAGTGATGTTTCAGAAGGCATTACTCAAAGGGAGACCATCGTACCCGGTGCGCCCACCCCACCTTCCTTGTGAGCCCCTGATCTGAGGTTCAGTCTTTTTGGATGGATTATCAGGGAGTTTCTCCTTGGAGCGCTCAACGGAGTTTCTCGGTAACATTGATATGGTTGTGGGGCCGCGTGGTCACCGCCGCTGGCCGGATAAGGTGAAGGCGCAGATTGTGGCCGAGACGTTAGTGGAAGGTACATCGGTGTGCGCTGTGGCGCGGGGGTATGACATGCGGGCCAATCATTTATCGGAATGGCGGCGCATGGCACGCGAGGGCAAACTGGTTCTGCCCGCTGTGACGGAGGAGCCGAGCTTTGCGGCGCTGGTTGTGCGCGACGATGTTGAGACGGCATCTGAACCTACGCCGCCGCCGCCGTTGGATCTGATTTGTGGTGGGGTCACTGTGCGATTGGATGGGCTTTGTTGCACAAATCCCATGCTGGATTCACCTTTTGAATCCAGCATGATAGCCGTGAGTTATGAGCAGTTGGTCCCCTACAAGATATAAGAC
>NZ_QKMF01000042.1 GCF_003208435.1 Pelagimonas varians
CACCGCTTTGGGCATACCAGTCACTGAGCCTGTAGGCTAAATCCGGATGGGGAAAGGGGAAGCTCGCCTTTCATCCGATTTGTGCAACAAAGCCGCCTGAATTTGTATTCAATTGAATAGCGCAATTCAATTTCCAAATTGGAAACCAATGTCAGCTTTTCGGCTACCATCCAAACTTTGCAAAGTACACTAACTGCGCATTGCTGCCCTTGGTGGCCTGCGCAGCATCGAAGGCCTAGCAAATTGAGCTTCGAACGGCTGCTTCCACTGATCTTGCCCGAAGCCTGTGCAGCCGCAGCCAATGACCGGAAACCGCCCTCATATACGTGGTGGGTCCAATGCTGCGTTTTGCACGAATGACTTGGAAGGGTTGGCTGCGGACCTTGGACGGCCAACTAGTGCAAGTTGAGCTAGTCTCCGCGTTGTCAAGTTGACGGCAACGGCAGCTAAGCGCAGGAAGCGGACTTTGCAAAGTCGAGCAATCGACCCTGATGTGACATTGTTCAAACCGATGGTCTCTGCATCGAGGCTTCCCTCAACCAGTCATTCGACGCTTCGCGCAGCAAGTCAGAAGTCCTATGGGCGGCTCAGAGGATTTTGCGGACAATGGTCCCAATCAAACTCGACGTCCAAATCATCTGGGATTGCAACACGCACGTCGGTAGCTGATACTGAATTTTTGTCGTTTTCTACGCCATTTACGACAGAGAACACGGTCCTTGTTTTGATGCAATCTATGACGTCCAAGTTGGGGAGATCATTTTGAAAGGAACCCGAGACAAAAGATAGTCATACAAAATATGTCTCCATTTTAGGTTTTCTCATGGACTTCAAAAGAGCCTGAGTCTTGTGTTTGAAGCGCCAAACTCAAGTTCAACCAGGCCAATTGGTTGGTCAACATTGTCTTCAGACCCAATGAAAGGAGCAAAGCATTCAATGATATAATCCCGAAGACCCTTAGTTTCAAAGTTTCCCACCCCAATTTGCACCATCCTACCCCAGGCCATCCCCTTCTTCGAATAATGCCAATGTTAAGGTTTTTGATGAACACGTCGGATTCAAAGCGGCCTCACGGCAACACAGCGTCCTACTTCTAGAACTTGAAGCTAATTCTTGGCGTCACAAACCTCGTCTCGAAGTGGCTGCCAGCCCGAGACGGCGCGTGCGGTTCTTCTCAAGCTCGACAAATGTGGCAACGTTATAACTGTCCCCGACAGTTGCATATTCCCTCATCTTTCGTCTGGTAAATATATTCCTCAACTGATTTTTTGGTAGATTCTCATCCGCCTTTCCGCATAGGGAAGATACGATCAATGTTCTTCGTAGCATCATGAACAAAAAAAGTCTCTGGCCCCGGGCCGCTCGGATCGGTTTTTACAATGTGGAAGTAAACGATGATGTAGGGATGTGCGCTTGTGCCTTTGAGACAATAACGCTTGAAACCATTGGCGAGTTTCCGTCAAGTTTTTCTTTTTTGACAGTCCGAAAATAACCTATGAACCAGAATTCACAAAATCAGCGTTTATCATTGGAGCAACCGTCCCTACCACTGGATACGGGTGAAATCTTAAGGGCGTGTCGGCGTTTCCAATCCGAGGATCCGTCTCTGAGGTCACGATATCTAAAGGCCAAAAAAGTTGTCCGGGCATTCAAAAAACCTTCGTTTTATGAAATTACTACGCGCTGCAATCTGAAATGCGAAGGTTGTTACTATTTTGAAGGAGGTAACACCTCCGAGATACCCGAAAAAATGCAACTTGCCTCTTGGGAACGTTTTTTTGAAGCCGAAGCCCAACGCGATGTGTCCATTGCATATTTTGTAGGGGCAGAACCCGCTCTGGCTCAAGAGAGACTCTTTGCGGCAGCGGACTATTTTCCATATGGCAAGGTCGGTACAAATGGCACTGTTCGGATCGATCCGGCACTGCCTTATCGTATTGGCGTGTCGCTTTGGGCGAGTGATGACATGCTGGACAAACGTCTGCGGGGTGGCAGTGCTTTTCGGAAGGCATTGAGAAACTACGCCGGGGATCCTCGAGCCATCGTCCTGTTCACCGTGTCCAGTTGGACGGTGGACCAAGTGCCCAAGATTGCGGAAATTTGTGCCGATCACAACTTGCCCTTGACCTTTAATATCTATTCCCCAACCCAGACTTTCAACCGAAAGTTGGCCGAGGCTAAACCAAACGACAGTGCCTTTTTTCGGGTAAGTTCTGTGCAGGAATCACCACGATTTGATGACGAGGCTTTGGATCGTATGCGCCGTGCGATGAATGATGCCATCGACAAATTTCCAGATACAGTTGTCTATTCGAAATACTACAACGATTATATTTGCCAGCCTGGTTCGCGCTATGCTTTGGATCCTGACACTGGCATTGCTCAGGATTGCCAATCTCGGATCTTGGATCCAATGCGGTATTACGATGTCTCACTTAACCAAAATCCGGTCAAATGTTGCACACCAGATGTCGATTGCTCAACTTGTCGGATGTATGGTGGTGGTTGGTCGTCGCAATTCATGCCGCGCGCCAAGGATGTCGCCGATATCCATGCCTTTTCTAGCTGGATTGACAGTCTTGAAACACTGGAAAAGATCATGCTGTATTCCGCACGTGACCATCAACCGATGGCTTGAGTGGCATGAGCATTTTTACACCTAAACTAGATTTGCGTCCTGCGTCCGAAATGCGCTGGACTACGGTGGCCGATATCATCCGCCTCCGTGAAGACACCCGCCCCTCTGAATTGCTGTCTCAAGGTGTGGTGCACACAATGATTGGAGAAAGGGATGTATTTTTCATCTCGGACCCCGAAGCAATTGCGGTGATTTTAAAGCGTGACAGCGCCAGTTTTCCAAAGGCTGCGGTTCAGCAACGTTTGGGATATCATGCTTTTGGTCCGTCCATTTCAGGCACAATAAACGAAACCAATCGGCGCCAACGAAAAGCCTTAGCGCCATTGTTTGGCGGATCTGTTTTGCGCAAGGTCATTCCCATTGGGCTTGAAGCCGCACAAGAAACCGCCAAACTTTATGCGCGTACTGATGAGATTGATTTGAGTCGGCTTGCGCGCCGCTTGGCCCTAGACATAACTTGGAGCCTTTTCCTCGGTCCGGGTCATTATACTCCCCCCTCCCCAAAAGTTGAATTGATCTTCGACCGGTTGTTGGACCTGCCCAAAGATCAGGGAATTGCACAGGCCACTGTTTTGAAGGACCTTGTGGATGAGCTGATCCGGTCGGATCGTTTCGCGACCATACCCAAGGAAAATCCGGTGTCACAGATCACCTGCCCAAAAGGACTTGGAGGGGACGCGCCGCTTAGCCAAGCAGAGATCTACGCAAATGCCGTGAACTTGGCCTGGGCTGGATTTGCAACAACTGGCACATGTTTGGCTTGGGGGCTGTGGGTTCTGGGGCAAGATGTTGAGCTTCAGGACAAAATGCGCCGCGAGCTTTGCCAAGGTGTCTCGATCTCTGACACGTTGCACGCGCTGTATAGTGAGGTCATGCGGCTATGGCCTCCGGCTCCAGACGCTCTTCGTCTGGCCACTCGTGAGTTGATTGTAGAGGATTACAAGATCGCCCCAGGCTCCATGATCATGGTCTGCCCATATGCGTTGCACCGCCGCCGTGATATATGGCCAGACCCCGATCGGTTTGATGTGTCACGGTTTCTGAAAACTGACAGACCTCGGTCTCCGCACCAGATGATTTGGCCTTTTTCAGGCGGGACAAGCCGGTGTATGGGGCAGGCCTTTGCCTGGAAGGAGTTGGTGACTGCCACGGAAGTGCTCATCAGGGAGTGCCGAATTGTGGTGCAGCCTGAAACCGCAGCGCAAGTCGGTCTCAAACCCGGGGTTCTGATTGATCCGGATCGTCCATTGATGGCCCAACTGGAGCGGATTGCATAAAGACTTTTGGCAGGTACGCGTTAATAGGTCCAGTCGCGGCCGATGATTTGGGCGAACTGGGAATCGGCCAGGCGGTGTTTGATGAGATCCGTGAGATACGCCAAATAGGTTTCACACCACCTTTTTGTATAGTCTTTCAGGCCTTCGTCTGGTTCGGGGGAGGGCATTTTTTTGAAAGAGATGTGGATCTGCTTGTCTTTCCAATAGCGCTCACTCCATAGACCGGGCGCGCCTGTGCGGAACTGAATATGAGCATAGCTGATTTGCACTGGTAGAGGTCCAAAGGCACTATCGAACAGATTTTTGGGGTCGGTTTTGTGCACGCTGTCGGGCCCACACCACATAATCGCGTTCTGAGACAAATGCTTCTGAATGTCCCGCCGAGCTTTCACCGGCTCTCGGCGCATTGAGACATCTTTGTCTCCCCTGCCCAATCTGGGCCGGGGTTTCCCACCGATTATGCCAAGGTTCTCAAAATGTCGGGATGTCAAAAACGCATGAGCCCAGACAGGGCCCAAATGAGAGCCAGCCAGCAGGCAGCCACTATTTTTCTCCAAAGCCTCGTGGATCAGCGTGTAATCTGGCGGGACAGTGATGTCTGAGATCTGCTCAAAAACTTGGTCTTCGTCCTCAATTTCCATAAATGTAAACAGACGTGTTAGATCATTCGCTTGAGCCTCCCAATTTTTTGCAACAAGCCATTCGTTCAGGGTGCCATAAGGCTCGCCGCACAGCTTCCAAAAGGACAATAGTTTTTGTGTCACCTTGATCTGTTTCTGGGGCACGGAGATGGCTGCAATCTGATCACTCAGGTGGGTTCTGATAATGCCGCGGCGTTCGAACTGCCGACTTGCGACTTCGCTAAAGCCCTCGAACGTGCCTAGCTGCGAAATCCGTTGCTGGTAGGCGGTTTCCGCGGCGGCGTTCTGGGGCCGTAATTCTGCGGCTGCACGCAAGAGACTGTTCGGAAAAAACTGCATACCTTTCCAGCTGGGATTCGCAGGTAAACCCGACAAAAGAGCCGGGCGTTCGGAGCCTGTTTCGGGGTAACTTTCAAATAGCTTGCGCAGTTCTGAATAGTCCTCTGTCTGAACCAGACACATCGTCACGCCCTTCAAGGCTTGAAGCTTTTTGGCAGGGCGGATACCTGGCTGCTCAAGAATCTCTTGCCAAATTGCCAAACCTTCTGAAGCCTCTCCGGCATATGTGTGCTTCAGTGCCTGAAACGAAAGCAGCGGTGCCCTCTTCTTGGTGAGTTTGACAAAGCTGTCATGGACGTCCTGCAAGGCATCCCATTGATGGGTAGCAAGGAGTTTCTGACACAGGGTCGTTGCGGTAATCAGTTTATCAGGTGCTGCAGCAAAGGCCCGACGGCAAAAGGCTTCTTCAGCCGTGCCGTTCCCGGCAAGTTTGGCGCACTCTGCGTTGATCAATAAAACGGAGTAGTCGTCTGGCCACCGATTAAGCGCTTCGTGCGCAGTATCGGTCGCCCGTCCGATGTGGCCAAGTTGGGCAAGGGCACGCGAGGCACCAATCATCGCCTCCTGGTGTAAAGACGACATTGGCTGATCGTCCACAATTTGTTCAAACAATACAAGCGCTTGAAGTGGGTTGCCCTTTGTCAATATCTGCCTGGCTGCATTCAGTTTTTCTTGCGGTGACATGTGAAATTCCAGTGTATGTCGTAGTATGAAACCGCCATACCTCGGGGCTGAAGTAAAAGCTAGATTATAGACGCAATCCCGTTTTTGGCCTTCAGACAACCATTTCTACAACTGAAAAGATGCTATGAGAAAAATAATCTTTGAAGCCGAGAGCCGTGACTGTGGTCAATCAGACCAGTTCTTTGGAAACCACGTCAGTGGCTGGCTCTCAAACCCTTATTTTGAGTAGATGGTGTCCGATTGGAAAGCCTGCTAACATTTATTTCGCATAGTCAACTTTCGCGCAATTTTCCGACCTTGACGCACTTTGCAGCATCAATAGTGATCGGTTCGCCTTTCTAGAGGTCGGCTTTGTGGCAGGTCTCTTTGGTGCTTCGCATATGCAACAGAATTATTGCGACACCTTGCACCGATGTCGCGAAAGGGCTGGGTGCCGTCATCCCGTGTGGCCGGCGAATACAGTGGCTGGAGAAGCAACCAAAATCACACGCTGCATTGCCGCACTGAAGCCCTAGCGGCGGAATTCCTGTTCCTTAACAGTTGTCCCCCATGCAGTTCCTTCGGCCTCGGAAACGAGTTCAAAGCCAAAGCTCTCGTAAAGGTGCCGAGCTGGTTTTAGACCAGCAAAGGTCGTCAACCAAATATTGCCTTTTGAATGAGCCTCCGAATGGGAAACAGCACGTTGCAAGATTTGTCTACCTAGTCCGGTTCCTCGACACCTCTCGGCACAGATGAACCAGCGTAGATGGCCACCCCTGGGCCCCGAGGTTGGATCATTTAAATCTAAGACTAATGAGGCGGCGACACCGCCACAATCATGTGCAATCAAAACTAAATCATCGCTTGCCTGTCGCGCTGCAAATTCCGCCAGCTCCAGAGCGACCTTCGCCTCAAAAAATGTTCCAAAGCCCCAATTTGAGGCATAGTGATTTCCATGGAGCATTACGATTGCGCCAAGGGAACCAGGCCGAAATTGTTCAGAGATATCCACCAGTGCGTCTCTTTTCATGTGCCATCATTTAACTAAAAACTTCGATGTCGGTAAAGGTATGAAAAGTCCGTCCATAGTCCCACCCAATGAAACAAATGCGACACGGATGCCCTAAAGGCCGTTTTAGGAAAGCTGCAACGCAGCGCTCGGGCGTTCAGCCAGTGTCGGCTGAAGGCCGCAATCCGCCCAATTGAATTGGGCGGTGTCTAGATTTTGCCACCTAGATGTTGAAGGTGACAGAAGCCACAGGTGATCGGTATCTATTTTCTTGGTATCTAATGCGGGGGTAGGAGTTGCCTGCAGTTTGGGCTGAGATGCCTTTCCCAACGTTCCAACTCTATGAAAATGGAGTTCGAACTTTCTCCCTTCAGGTGCACCACTCCATTGAGATAGACGGAAAGAAACTGTAGCGCCTTGCAAGGCACTATCGATTCTGCGGTCGAGGTCCTCGCTTTCGGTCAAACCGCAATCTGGTCGGGCAAACCAACCTCAACACAGTTTTCTTCGCGGTCAAGTTCACTTTTTTCCAGATTTCATAAGGGTTTGAGAGAAAACGCATTGCCAGTTCGAACGATCCGATCGAGCAATGCTTCAATATATTGCCCTTTTTGATCTGCGCGCTTCTGGAGACGTTTGGCCTCTGATCCGATTGTTGCTGCCCTTTGTTCCCACGCATCTTTGAACATACGAGCAGCCAACGCGTGTGTGTTACGGCTAGGTACCAAAGATTTTAGTTGGCTCTCGAATTGCTTCTCAACTTCTTCGCGCCTAGTAGATTTGTGATGTTCTGGGCAACCTTTATGATGACAAAAATAGTATGGATATTTGAGGTGCCGGTAGTTTCCTAGACGCCAGCTTTGTTCATTTTCTTTTGTTCTGTTTCATAGTCAACCGGTGACAGCATGCCATTGTTCGTGTGCTTACGATTTGGGTTGTAGAACATCTCGATGGAATCGAACACGTCCTGCCGTGCTACGTCG
>NZ_QKMF01000043.1 GCF_003208435.1 Pelagimonas varians
ACACTACTAACGACAGTTGTTGGATTGGGATTGAGCGCGGGTATAGCATCTGCGGAGACGATCACGATTGCGACGGTTAACAACGGTGACATGATCCGTATGCAGGGTCTGACGTCTGCGTTTAATGAAGCACATCCTGATATTACGGTTGAGTGGGTAACGCTGGAAGAGAACGTTCTTCGCCAGAACGTGACCACCGATATTTCGACAGGTGGCGGCGCGTATGATGTTATGACCATCGGGACTTACGAGGTTCCAATCTGGGGCAACAACGGCTGGCTGGTCTCTTTGAACGACGGCATGGCCGACGATTGGGATGCGGCTGACTTGCTGCCAGCGATCTCTGGCGGCCTGACTGTTGACGGCGAGCTGTACGCGGCCCCGTTCTACGGTGAATCCTCGATGGTTATGTATCGCATGGACCTGATGGAAAAAGCCGGTCTGGAAATGCCGGACGCGCCAACATGGACCTTCATCCGTGAAGCTGCGGCTGCGATGACTGATCGCGACAACGAGATCAACGGCATCTGTGCCCGCGGCAAAGCCGGCTGGGGCGAGAACATGGCGTTCCTGACCGCGATGTCCAACTCGTTCGGCGCACGCTGGTTTGACGCAGACTGGAAAGCCCAGTTCGACAGCGAAGCCTGGGCGAACACCCTGAACTTCTACCTCGGCATGATGAACGAGTCCGGTCCGAACGGTGCGGCCAACAACGGCTTCAACGAAAACCTCACATTGTTCCAACAGGGCAAGTGCGGCATGTGGATCGATGCGACTGTTGCGGCGTCTTTTGTGACGGGTGCGGATTCAACTGTTGCGGATAAAGTCGGCTTTGCGCTGGCCCCCGACAACGGTCTTGGCCCACGCGGCAACTGGCTCTGGGCTTGGTCCTTGGCCATCCCGACATCTTCTGAAAAGCAAGACGCAGCCAAAGCGTTCGTAAGCTGGGCGACAAGCAAAGCCTACACCGAGCTGGTTGCGGGTAACGAAGGTTGGGCAAACGTTCCTCCGGGCACACGGACATCGCTGTACGAGAACGAAGAGTACCTTGCCGCAGCGCCTTTTGCTGCCATGACCCTGCAGAGCATCAATTCTGCGGATCCAATCAACCCGACAGTTGATCCGGTTCCCTACACAGGTGTTCAGTTTGTTGCGATCCCCGAGTTCGCAGGCATTGCCAACCAGGTTGGCCAGCAGTTCTCCTCGGCCCTTGCCGGTCAGCAGACAGCTGAGCAGGCCCTTGCTGCAGCTCAAGAGCTGACAGTCGAAGAAATGGAAGCAGCAGGCTACTAAGCCGCGCTTCGGTCAGGCGGCGCGACACGCGCTGCCTGACCCCTTATTCTACCTTCTCCAGAAAATTCGATGGTTGGTGCTTTCGTGAGTTCGCAAAGAATTCTCGTAAGTCTCAGTCCTATTTTTACCTCACCCCTGCGACAGGAGCTTTGATATGGCGACAGCACATTCAAAATCTGCAGCCCGCATCATGATCGCCCCGGCCGTTTTTGTCCTGCTGGTCTGGATGCTGATCCCGCTTTGCATGACATTATACTTTTCCTTTGCTGATTACCGTCCCATGCGCGGCGTGTTTGATGCCTGGATCGGCTTTGACAATTATATTCGTTTCTTTACGTCCAGCTCATTCCTGAGCTCTTTGATGACAACCCTTTGGATGGTTGGAAGCATCTTGCTGATCACCATCACCGGCGGTGTGGCGATGGCCTTGCTGCTTGATCAACCGATGTTCGGACAGGGCGTTGTGCGTATTTTGGTAATCGCACCGTTCTTTATCATGCCAACAGTGTCGGCGCTGGTCTGGAAGAACATGTTCTTTAACGTGGATAACGGATTGTTTTCCTACGCTTACAAGTTCTTTGGCCTGCAACCTTTTGACTTCCTCAGCCAAGCCCCGCTTTTTTCCATTGTGGTGATTGTGGCCTGGCAGTGGTTGCCTTTTGCGACGCTGATCTTGCTGACGGCGGTCCAGTCTTTGGACAGCGAACAGCTTGAGGCGGCTGAAATGGACGGCGCACCGGCTTTGTCGCGCTTCCGCTTCATCATCCTGCCGCACCTCAGCCGCGCGATCACGGTTGTGATCTTGATCCAGACCATCTTTTTACTGTCGATCTTCGCTGAAATCTTCGTCACCACGAACGGTGCCTTTGGCACACGCACACTGACCTATCTTGTGTACCAGCGTGTTCTCGAAAGCCAAAACGTCGGTCTTGGTTCCGCAGGCGGCATCGTCGCTGTCATTCTCGCCAATATCGTTGCGATCTTCTTGATGCGCATCGTTGGCAAGAACCTCGATAATTGAGGGAAGGAAAGTAATATGTCCCGCGCAATTACCCCCCAGAAAAAGATCATGTGGACGGCCTTCGCCTGGGCGTTCGGTCTGCTCATGTTCTTCCCGATCTTGTGGACCTTTCTGACGTCCTTCAAAACCGAGGCGGTGGCCATCGCTGATCCTCCGGTTTGGTTGTTCTTTGACTGGACGCTGGAAAACTACGCAGATGTGCAAGCCCGGTCCAACTATCCCAAGGCTTTGATGAACTCGATTGCGATTGCTGTCGGTTCGACCTTCTTGGGTATCTTGATCGCGGTTCCCGCCGCTTGGGCCATGGCCTTTGTACCGGGAAACCGTACCAAAGACGTGCTGCTTTGGATGCTCTCGACCAAGATGCTGCCAGCCGTTGGGGTTCTTTACCCGCTGGTTTTGCTGGCAAAATGGTTGGGTGTCATGGACAGCCGGATTTTGTTGATCGTGGTTTTGATGCTGATCAACCTGCCGATCATTGTCTGGATGCTGTATACATACTTCCGCGAAATTCCCGGCGAGATCCTGGAAGCGGCGCGTATGGACGGTGCCGGTCTGAAGGCAGAGATCTTGTATGTCCTGACGCCGATGGCTTTGCCTGGCATCGCCTCAACGGTCCTTCTCAATATCATTCTGGCTTGGAACGAAGCCTTCTGGACCATTCTTTTGACCACCGTGGACGCGGCGCCGCTGACGGCCTTTATCGCCAGCTTCTCTGCCCCTGAGGGTCTCTTTTATGCCAAACTTTCGGCCGCATCGATGCTGGCCGTCGCACCAATCCTGATCATGGGTTGGTTCTCACAGAAACAGCTCGTTCGGGGCCTCACATTCGGAGCGGTTAAATAATATGGGCAATATATCCCTCAACCAAGTCACCAAAAGCTTTGGCGACGTCCAAGTCATCCCGCCACTCGATCTTGAAATCAACGAAGGTGAATTTGTTGTCTTTGTTGGTCCATCGGGCTGCGGTAAATCCACCTTGCTGCGTTTGATCGCGGGTTTGGAAGACACCACATCAGGGGCCATCAGCATTGATGGCAATGATGCGACATCCCTGGCCCCTGCGAAACGGGGCCTTGCGATGGTGTTCCAGTCCTATGCGCTTTATCCGCATATGTCGGTGCGCAAGAACATCGCCTTTCCGATGAAAATGGCCGGCATCGACGAGACCGTTCAAAACGCCAAAATCGACGCGGCAGCCAAAGCCCTGAACCTGACAGATTATCTGGACCGCAAGCCGGGCCAGCTGTCGGGTGGCCAGCGCCAGCGTGTGGCCATTGGCCGTGCGATTGTGCGTGAACCGGCGGCCTTCTTGTTTGACGAACCTTTGTCGAACCTTGACGCCGCTTTGCGGGTTGGCATGCGCCTCGAGATCATGGAACTGCATGAAAAACTGCAAACAACCATGATTTACGTGACGCATGATCAGGTCGAAGCCATGACCATGGCCGACAAGATCGTTGTGCTGCAGGCCGGTGTGATCGAACAGGTTGGCTCTCCGCTTGAGCTGTACCATGCGCCGCGCAACAAGTTCGTTGCGGGCTTTATCGGATCGCCGAAAATGAACCTGATCGAAGGTCCGGAAGCCGCCAAATATGATGCGACCACCATTGGCATCCGTCCCGAACATCTGACGGTCTCAAACACCGAAGGCATGTGGAAGGGTATTGTTGGCGTTGCCGAACATCTGGGGTCCGACACCTTCATTCACGTGCATGAAACGGGTTTGATGGACATGATGACCGTGCGCATCACCGGTGATATCGCTGCCAAACATGGCGATACGATCTATCTGACGCCGGTTGCGGATCAGATGCACCGCTTCGACGCTGACGGGTTGCGCATCGCATGACCCGCCTCCTTGGTAAATCCGCACTGATCACCGGGGCGGCCCGCGGCATTGGTCGCGGGTTTGCCGAGGCCTATATTGCCGAAGGCGCGACCGTTGCGATTGCCGACATCAATCTGGAGGCGGCCGGGCAAACGGCGCGCGATCTGGGCGATGCGGCCTATGCGGTCCAGCTGGATGTCACCGACCAAACCAGCATCGACGCGGCTATCGCGTCGGTGGTGGCGCAGGCGGGCAAGCTGGATATCCTGATCAACAACGCAGCGCTGTTTGATGCGGCCACGACGGTCGGGATCACGCGGGCCAGCTATGACCGCCTCTATGCGGTCAATGTCGCGGGCACCTTGTTCACGATGCAGGCTGCGGCTGCGCAAATGATCGCGCAGGGCCACGGCGGCAAGATCATCAACATGGCGTCCCAGGCGGGGCGGCGCGGCGAAGCTTTGGTGGCGGTGTATTGTTCGACCAAGGCGGCGGTGATCTCGCTCACGCAGTCTGCGGGATTGGACCTGATCAAACACGGCATCAACGTCAACGCCATCGCCCCCGGTGTTGTGGACGGCGCGCATTGGGACCACGTCGATGCGATGTTCGCCAAGCTGGAAAACAAAGCCCCCGGGCAGAAAAAAGCCGAAGTCGCCGCCTCGGTGCCGGCAGGACGCTTTGCTGTGCCTGCGGATCTGGCGGGCATGGCTGTCTTTCTGGCCTGTCCGGATTCCGATTATATCTTGTCGCAGACGTATAACGTCGACGGCGGCCAATGGATGAGTTGAGAACCCCTATGCGACTATCTTTAGACACTCTGCCTCACCTGCCAAAAGACGTGCGTATCCCGTCTTATAGCCGCGCTGATCTGCGCGCTGGTATGGTCCATATCGGCCTTGGAAACTTCCACCGGGCCCATCAGGCCTGGTATGTGCACCGCCTGATGGATCAGGGGCTGGCGCTCGATTGGGCAATCTGCGGCGCAGGTGTGCGCCCGGCGGATGCCGCGCAGCGCGACAAGATGCTGGAACAGGACTGCCTGACCACTTTGATTGAACTGGATCCCGCAGGGAAATCGGCCGAAGTCATCGGATCGATGGTCGATTTTACCCCGGTTGAACCGGAAAACGGCGCTTTGATTGCCAAGATGGCCGAGAGCGCGATCAAGATCGTCGCCATGACGGTGACAGAGGGCGGATATTACCAGAACGCACAGGGCGATCTGGATGTTGCGCATGCCGATATCGTGCATGATGTGGCCCGGCCCGACACGCCCAAAACCGCCTTTGGCGCGATCATCGCCGCGCTAAAGCTGCGCCGTGACAGTGGCGCGGGCCCCTTTACCTGCCTGAGCTGCGACAACCTGCAAGGCAACGGTGATATCTTGCACCAGACGGTGGTTGGTCTGGCGCGCCTCAGCGACCCCGATCTGGCCAGCTGGATCGATACGAATGTCACCTTCCCCAATTCCATGGTGGATTGCATTGCCGCCGCAACCGGCCCGAACGAGCTGGAGCTGGTGCGCTCTTTCGGCATCGATGACGCGGTGCCGGTCACACATGAAAACTTTCGCCAATGGGTGATCGAAGACAAGTTTTGCGCCGGTCGCCCCGATTGGGACAAGGTCGGTGCAACCTTCACCGACGATGTCCATGCCTTTGAGGCGATGAAGCTGCGCCTGCTCAACGCCGGCCACCAGATCATCGCAACCCCCGGTGAATTGCTCTCGGTTGAGACAATCTCGGGCACAATGGCACATCCCCTGATCAAGGGCCTGCTGCACAAGATCGCAGTCGAAGAGATCGTGCCGCATGTGGCCGCGGTTCCTGGAATGACGCCGCTGGCCTATCTCGATCTGATCGAAACCCGCTTTGCCAACCCCGAAATCCGCGACACCATCCGCCGCGTCGCCTTTGACGGCTCATCGCGCCACGCCGGATTCCTACACCCGATTTTGCGGGATGCTCTGGCGGCAGGCACCCCCATCAACGGTCTCGCGCTGATCGAAGCCCTCTGGGCCCGCATGTGCGCCGGAACCCGCGAAGATGGCACCACAATAGACCCCAACGACCCCCATTGGGACACCCTGACCGCACAAGCCATCATCGCCAAAAACACCCCGATATCATGGATCCAACAAAAACAATTCTACGGAAACCTCAGCCAAAACAAACGCTTCGCTGACGCCTTCCAAAACGCCCTAAATTCCGTCTGGGAAAAAGGCGCAACCAGCACAATACAAAACTATATCGAATGAGTTCTGAACAACGAT
>NZ_QKMF01000044.1:2500-5937 GCF_003208435.1 Pelagimonas varians
TTTACTGGATCAAATCAAGCGCGAGAAGGGCGTTTGGTGAATGCCTTGGCAGTAAGAGGCGATGAAAGACGTGATACTCTGCGATAAGCCATGGGGAGCTGAGAATAAGCTTTGATCCATGGATTTCTGAATGGGGCAACCCACCTGAAAGTTTGATATAATTGCCTTAGGGCAGCCTATATCTTTCTTAACCAGGTACTTTTTGACTGAATACATAGGTCTTAAAGAGCAAACCCGGGGAACTGAAACATCTAAGTACCCGGAGGAAAGGAAATCAATTGATACTCCCCTAGTAGCGGCGAGCGAACGGGGACCAGCCGAGCCTTGAGAGTGATCAGAATGTGTTGGGAAGCACAGCCATAGTGGGTGATAGCCCCGTATGAGAAGCTCAATGGGACGTATTAAGTAGGGCGGAACACGTGAAATTCTGTCTGAAGATCGGAGGACCACCTTCGAAGGCTAAGTACTCCTTACTGACCGATAGTGAACCAGTACCGTGAGGGAAAGGTGAAAAGCACCCCGACGAGGGGAGTGAAACAGTACCTGAAACCGAACGCCTACAATCAGTCGGAGGCTCCTTGCGAGCTGACGGCGTACCTTTTGTATAATGGGTCATCGACTTGGTCTATCTAGCAAGCTTAAGCCGTTAGGTGTAGGCACAGCGAAAGCGAGTCTTAATAGGGCGTTGAGTTAGATGGATCAGACCCGAAACCGAGTGATCTAGGCATGACCAGGATGAAGGTACAGTAACATGTACTGGAGGTCCGAACCCACACCTGTTGAAAAAGGTCGGGATGAGTTGTGCCTAGGGGTGAAAGGCCAATCAAACTCGGAGATAGCTGGTTCTCTGCGAAATCTATTTAGGTAGAGCGTCATCCGAATACCCCCGGGGGTAGAGCACTGAATGGGTAATGGGGGCCTACAGCCTTACTGATCCTAATCAAACTCCGAATACCGGGGAGTACTAGATGGCAGACACACTGCGGATGCTAACGTCCGTAGTGGAGAGGGAAACAACCCTGACCTACAACTAAGGCCCCTAATTCATGGCTAAGTGGGAAAGCAGGTGGGACGACCAAAACAACCAGGAGGTTGGCTTAGAAGCAGCCATCCTTTAAAGATAGCGTAACAGCTCACTGGTCTAAATAAGTTGTCCTGCGGCGAAGATGTAACGGGGCTCAAGCCATGAGCCGAAGTTTAGGATGCACATAGTGCATGGTAGCAGAGCGTAGTGTGACATAGCTTCATGCGTCTTTAGCATCCTTCGGGATGTGTTGGACGCACGGAGCTTTCGATGAAGCCGGGCTGTAAGGCATCCGGTGGAGAGATCACTAGTGAGAATGATGACATGAGTAGCGACAAAGAGTGTGAGAGACACTCTCGCCGAAAATCCAAGGGTTCCTGCTTAAAGCTAATCTGAGCAGGGTAAGCCGGCCCCTAAGGCGAGGCCGAAAGGCGTAGTCGATGGGAACCAGGTTAATATTCCTGGGCCAGAAGGATGTGACGGATCGTGGCGACGTATGTTCCTTATCGGATTGGAACATATTCAAGACGGTTCCTGGAAATAGCCCTTCATGAGACCGTACCCTAAACCGACACAGGTGGATAGGTAGAGTATACCAAGGCGCTTGAGAGAACTATGTTGAAGGAACTCGGCAAAATACCTCCGTAAGTTCGCGAGAAGGAGGCCCGGCGTTTGATCGTCGGGGGCACAAACCAGGGGGTGGCGACTGTTTACTAAAAACACAGGGCTCTGCGAAGTCGCAAGACGACGTATAGGGTCTGACGCCTGCCCGGTGCCTGAAGGTTAAAAGGAGGGGTGAGAGCTCTGAATTGAAGCCCAGGTAAACGGCGGCCGTAACTATAACGGTCCTAAGGTAGCGAAATTCCTTGTCGGGTAAGTTCCGACCTGCACGAATGGCGTAACGACTTCCCCGCTGTCTCCAACATAGACTCAGCGAAATTGAATTGCCTGTCAAGATGCAGGCTTCCCGCGGTTAGACGGAAAGACCCCGTGCACCTTCACTACAGCTTCGCACTGGCATCAGGCACAATATGTGCAGGATAGGTGGTGGGCTTTGAAACCAGGACGCCAGTTCTGGTGGAGCCTCCCTTGAGATACCACCCTTATTTTGCCTGATGTCTAACCGCGGTCCATTATCTGGATCCGGGACCCTGCGTGGCGGGTAGTTTGACTGGGGCGGTCGCCTCCTAAAGCGTAACGGAGGCGCGCGAAGGTTGGCTCAGAGCGGTCGGAAATCGCTCGTTGAGTGCAATGGCAGAAGCCAGCCTGACTGCAAGACTGACAAGTCGAGCAGAGACGAAAGTCGGCCATAGTGATCCGGTGGTCCCAAGTGGGAGGGCCATCGCTCAACGGATAAAAGGTACGCCGGGGATAACAGGCTGATACTGCCCAAGAGTCCATATCGACGGCAGTGTTTGGCACCTCGATGTCGGCTCATCTCATCCTGGGGCTGGAGCAGGTCCCAAGGGTATGGCTGTTCGCCATTTAAAGAGGTACGTGAGCTGGGTTTAGAACGTCGTGAGACAGTTCGGTCCCTATCTGCCGTGGGTGTAGGAGATTTGAGAAGAGTTGCCCCTAGTACGAGAGGACCGGGGTGAACGATCCACTGGTGGACCAGTTGTTATGCCAATAGCAGTGCTGGGTAGCTATGATCGGAAAGGATAACCGCTGAAGGCATCTAAGCGGGAAGCCCCCTTCAAAACAAGATCTCCCTGAGGACCGTGGAAGACTACCACGTCGATAGGCCAGAGGTGTAAGTGCAGCAATGCACTCAGCTGACTGGTACTAATGGTCCGATAGGCTTGATTTGATCCAGTAATAGCCAGACTATTACTGACCAAACAAAAGCATACACAACATAAGTCGAAAGACATGGACAACGCTGATTGATTACGACGCCCTCAAAAGCGTCGTTTGAGGTTTTTATTCGGTTTGGTGGTCATAGCGAGAGCAAAACACCCGGATCCATCCCGAACCCGGCCGTTAAGTGCCTTTGCGCCGATGGTACTGCATCTTAAGGTGTGGGAGAGTAGGTCACCGCCAAACCTAATAAAAACCTCTAATTCTCTAAACGATATCAACAACCCCCAACATCACACCAGATTACGGGGTTAACCTCGGATCAATGCCTCATGCAAAGATCCTCCGGTTCTCAAACGCCTCAATGCGCGCGAGAAAACAGACATTCGGACAAGACCCGAAAGGGAATTGACCAAATACCTTGGAACGCCCCTCAAAAGGTAGCCCAGGACGTGCTCAAGTAGCCGATAGGCGGTAGCACAAACATAGTGTCGCGGGATGGAGCAGCCCGGTAGCTCGTCAGGCTCATAACCTGAAGGTCGTAGGTTCAAATCCTACTCCCGCAACCAATAATACCCAAAAGGCCGCCCTCAACGGGCGGCCTTTGGCGTTT
>NZ_QKMF01000045.1 GCF_003208435.1 Pelagimonas varians
GGGGGGGTGGGGTGAGCCATGAGTAATAATAATACCCCTGACCTTTGAAGAAATGCCCCGAGGTTTACCTATAGTGATACCTCAGGGTGGACCTAGACGTGCATCACGCCGGGGGCATCTCAAGCAGAGAATACCCAAGTGTCTTCAAGTGGACTCGGAGTGTTACACGATTGGTGGTGGTCTAACCCCTTCAAGGTTTTGGGGGAGATTCCTGTATGGGTAATATATACGTGGAATACCTTCCCGCTTACCCCCTCGGGGTCATGCGCACCTCAGCGGATACTCAAGGGGGGGGCGGGGGATTCCGCTTTGCCTCTTCTGCTGCTCCAAACAAACCGAACCTATAGCCAAGGTAGAAGGCCGCAAGCCCGCCCATCAGGAACTCAGGGCTACCCACGGTGTAACCTGCCCAGAAGAACATGGCGGCAGCGGCGTAAGCCTTCGTTTTCTCTATCAATGTATCAATATCCATAGAGTAACCGTAGCGAGTAGGCCCGCTGATTGGCAAGCTTGTAACAGCCACAACCAACGTTGACATTTGCAACACGCACTCATAAACGGCTCTAGCAGATCAGACAGGGAGCCAGAGACCATGCGCCAATTCGTTACCTACAGACGTGTCAGCACTCAGGAACAAGGACGCTCAGGACTCGGCATGGACGCTCAGGTGCGGGACATAGGCATCTACCTTGAGGCCTACGCGGAACAACCCTTTGAGGTGATCGCTGAATTCGTTGAGGTCCAATCGGGGTCAGCAGATGATAGACCAGAACTGGAAAAGGCGCTTGAGCTGGTCCGCAGGACAGGTGCCGAACTGTTGGTTGCTAAGCTGGATCGCCTGAGCCGCCGGGTGTCCTTCATTGCGACCCTGATGGACGACAAGAGGGTCAGGTTGCGGGTTGCGGCCATGCCTAACGCAGACAAATTCCAACTGCATATCTACGCAGCACTGGCTGAACAGGAACGAGAGTTCATATCGCTCAGGACCAAAGCGGCTCTCGGTGAGGCAAAGGCCCGTGGCGTGAAGCTAGGTGGGCTTCGAGACAAGACAGGCGAACGCAATAAGGCTGTACAGGCTAAAGCCAAGACGGGTGCTGAACGCGTGGCAGGTCTTATCATTCCCCTGCGGACCCAAGGTGCTACCTTGAGGGAAATTGCAGCATCCCTGAACAAGTCCGGTGTACCGACAGCACGAGGAGGGCAGTGGCAGGCGTCACAGGTGCAGCGCGTGTTAAAGCGGCTGGGTACCTAGAGCCACTCTCGGAGGTCAACCACTGACCCTTGAGAACACAAGCGTGAAACCTGTGATGATACCGGGGTTCACGTGTACGGCTTTAACGGCCTTTCTGGGGTGAGTTGCTTACCCAAGAGAAACCCTTACTGTATTGTAATCATTCACTATTATATTGATTCTCCGTGAGTTCTCGCTAAGACACTTAATGCAAACCTTGAGAGGACCGATAGTATGCAGCAGACAATCACAGACGTAGAACAGATCATGGAAATCATTGATCAAAGATTACACGAATTAACTCAGGCAGAGGGGATAGACCCACACGCGGCTAAGTCGCTGGAGGCACTCAAGGTGTCAACGCTGGAGGCCCTTGGAAAGCTTCAGGTGAGGACATGAAGAAGTCCCAAGGTGTGCAGCTACAAGGTGTGCATTCTGCACAGGTAGAGCTTCACGAGATCGAAGAGCGGCCAGAGGTTTTCCAGCTTCGTGAAGGCCTACAGGAATACCATGTGAAGGAACTAATGGCTGTCTTGAAGCGTGGCCTAGCGCTGGACCCTGTGAAGCTGTGGAAGGAACCTGAGACCGGGGCACTGGTTCTTGTTGATGGTCATCACCGTCTCGCAGCATACCGAAAGGCTAAATGGACTAAGAGGGTTCCTGCCCAAATATACCGATGTGATCGCAAGGCTGCACGGTTACTCGCGATGGGGGAGAACGGAAAGACACGTTTACCACTCACCAGTACAGAGAGGAGCAATGCTGCGTGGTCACTGGTATGCGATGGGCCTGAGGACGCGTGGACCTACTCCAAGAAAGAGATCGTTGATGCCTCAGGTGCGGGAGAAGGGACTGTAGCCAAGATGCGACGTATCCGTAAGGCACTCCTCAAGGACGACCCTAAAGCTACCCTCGACACGAACTGGGGGGCAGCGCAGCAAGCTCTTAAGGGCCAACACCACGAAGAATACACAGACGAAATGCGCGAGGCATGGGTCGAAACACAGACGAATGAGTTAAATGATAAGATTGGGTCAGTACTTGGTTTCTATGCCGCGAAATACCCTGAGGCCGCAGCCAACGTCATATTGAAGAGGTGCCACCATGAGTGCAGACAGCAAATCCATGCGGACCTGAGGAATGAGTTCAACCCATATGATTTAGAAGACGAGGGTGACTACTGATATTGGGGATCAATCCTAGCAGTCTTCACAGTCATCTCATTGTCTTGATCTGGGTTATCTACAGGGCTTTTCTCTTATTCTCTTGTTCTCTTATTCAAGATTCAGGGGAGGTAACAGTCTGTACTCTTTGAAAAATATGGACCCAACCGCTACGTTTGGTACCGCCTTAAGCTACGTTTGGTACTGCCCTTAAGCTACGTTTGGTACTGCCCTTAAGCTACGTTTGGTACCGCCCCTTGTTTTGGAAGGACGCCATTACTACACTAGAGGCTCCGTAGGTAGCAACCAAGGTTTGCAGTATGAAATCAATCGAAGCTACAACAGACCAAGGCCAAATGGTTAAGCCACGTGAATTGATCGAGATACGTGGCGCAGGGCCTCTCACATTGAGTGAGCGACGGGCGTTCAATATCCTGTTGGATCACGCTTGGGGGAAAGACCTACTACAACCCCAGCATACGTTTACGATCCCAACCAATAACCTTAAGCAAGACGGGCAGACCAACCAGAGATTGAAGCGGTCCCTACGACATCTACAGCAGACATTGGTGATTGTGATCAAACCCAACGGTGATGAAGTGACTAGTCAGCTTCTAGGCAGCACACGTGTAAAGCCTAACGGCGATCTTACATACAGCTTTCCAGCAGAACTATCAGATTTACTCAAGGACTCCTCGGTTTTTGCCAAGCTAGACCTCGAGGTGATGAAATCATTCAGCAGTAAGTATGCCTTTGCGCTTTACGAGGAGATTTCACGCCGCATAAACCTATCGCACAAAATGACCGAGGAGCTGGACGTGCAGGACTTACGCGACCTTCTGGGCGTAGAAGATGGCAAGCTATCGACGCACCACAACCTTCGTACAAAGGCGCTCGAGCCAGCTTTGACAGAAGTTAATGCCATCACACCATACCAAGTGACTATTCTACCCAAGAAGAAAGGCCGGAAAGTGCTTGGCTTTGTGATGGGATGGTCAGTCAAGGATATCTCAGGAATGAAAAAGGCATATGCTGAACTTCAACAACCGAAAGTAGGGCGCAAGTCACGACTTGAGGGAACACAAGCCAGCGTTATCGATTGCTAACATGCCTTTACAGGTAATCTTACACCTAACTTTACGATCTCTAACCCCAAAGGCTTACACATGTTTACACTAGGCACAGCAGCAAAGCATGTAGGCAAATCAAAGCCCACGATTAGCAAGGCTATCAAAGATGGTCGGTTGTCAGCGACGAAGGTTAATGGTGTCTATCAAATCGAACCATCTGAGCTACTCCGGGTCTTTCCCACCAAGCCAGTTCAGGAGACCACCCCAGCGCCTACAGTCACCACAGACATCCTGCAGGTCAAGGTGGACATGCTGGAGGCTCAGCTTCTCAGGGAACAGGAAACCGTGGGTGACCTCAGGAGCCGCTTAGACAGGGCAGAGGAACGCATGTTGCAACTCACCCACAGGGAACCCGCAGAGACCCCCAAGATGGGCTGGTGGGGCCGCTTGAGGGGGCTGTGAGGGCTACAGGTGAGAGGTGGTCATTCGCTGCGTAGAGGTTAACCTTCCCATTCCACGTTGCATTCTCCTATAGGTAGCTTTCACATTGAGACTCAAAGAGAAAATCATGGATATTGACCGCATCAACACCTATTCATCTAAGATGATAATAACTGCATGGTTTGCAGGATTGGCGTACTACAATTGGTTCGCATCGGACCCAATCAGCGTCCCTATTTGGGCACATGCTGTACTGATAATTGGTGGCATGTTTTTCGCCTCGATTGTCATTGGTGCAGGCTTATCGCTAGTGGCGGCGGCAATCACAAAAGCCGTAACTGGAGACCCCGCAGGAAGCCCTCATGCCTTTTCATGGGCTGCATTCATTGGAATGGTGATCTCATTCATGGCGGCAAAGTATGGCCTCATCCTTTTCCAAGGGTTCTGAGGAGCGTGTGTTGATGCTGTCTGCCCCTCAGCCTTCTGGAGATGGCCTGAGAGGCTTATGGGGGCGTCTTGGGGGGGTGGGGTGAGCCATGAGTAATAATAATACCCCTGACCTTTGAAGAAATGCCCCGAGGTTTACCTATAGTGATACCTCAGGGTGGACCTA
>NZ_QKMF01000046.1 GCF_003208435.1 Pelagimonas varians
ACCGGCACCAATGACGCGCCAACGATTACAACAGGCTTTGGTACTGCAGTTGAGGATGGCCCGATTGTGTCGGTTGATCTGGCCCCATTGGCTGGTGATGTGGACAGCGATGATACTGCCGCGACGCTCAGCTATGCCATTCCCGGCGTGCCAAGCGAAGGCAGCGCTGTGTTCAATGGATCGGTGCTTGAGTTTAATCCGGGAAGTGATTTCCAAGACTTAGCGGTAGGCGAAACCCGTGATGTTGTGATCAACACCAGTGTCACAGACGCACATGGCGCGGTTGACACCAGCACTGTCACGATCACTGTAACTGGCACAAATGATGCGCCGAGTTTGGCAGCAAGCGTTGCGGCAGCGGTTGAAGGTGGTCCGACGGTGGATGTTGATCTGACCGCGCTTGGTACGGATATCGACAGCGATGACGATGGCACCAGCCTTACCTACACGGTCAGCGTCGCGCCGGCCGAAGGCAGCGCGAGCATCACCGGGGGGACTCTCACCTTTGATCCGGGCACGGACTTCCAGAATCTGGCTCTGAACGAGACAAAGGACGTGACCATTCAGGTCACTGCATCCGATACGCATGGCGCAACAGCGGTCAATGATGTTGTGGTCACCGTGACCGGTACGAATGATGCGCCGGTTATCGGTGTATCTTCGGTCATCTCCGGCGATGTTGTCGAAGCTGGCAACCTTGATGACGGGACAGTTGTCAGCGGGACTCCCTCCGCCACCGGAACGATGGTGTCTACAGATGTCGATACTGGTGCGACGGCCACGTGGTCGGGCAATGCTGCGGGTGCTTACGGGGCCTTTGCCATCAATCCGTCAACCGGAACCTGGACGTACACGCTTGACAACAATGCCGCCGCGACAAACGCGCTGGCCGAGGGGCAGGTTGAAACTGAAACCTTTGCCGTCACAGTCACCGACGAGCACAATGCAACAGCGACAGAGGTTGTGACCATCACGGTTTCGGGCACCAATGACAGCCCGGTTGCCGTGGCGGATACAGCCGCTGCGACGGCTGGCGAGGCACCGGCGGCCAATTTGGATGCGATCGCCATCAATGACACCGCCGGTGGAGGCGGAACATTTTATACTCAGATGCTGACCAATGACGGGACCGGTGTTTTCCTGGAGAGCCTGACCGGCGGACCCGCTATACGCTCGTCCGACGTGACCTTGGGTGATTTTGACAATGATGGCGATCTGGATGCCTTTGTGGGTGTCTACTCTGGGGATGGTCAGTTGCTTTTGAACCAAGGCGGAATCCAGGGCGGCACAGAAGGTGTTTTTGTCACCACAACAATCGGGCAGGGCAGCCTGCCGTCGTTAGGTGGATTTAAATCGACATACACGTTGGATGTCGAGGCCGGAGACGTTAATGGCGATGGCAATCTGGATATAGTTGTTGCCAACTGGAACGGTCAGGCAAACCAATTGCTTCTTGGCGATGGGGCTGGCGGGTTTGCGGTGTCTACTCTGGCTGGCGGATCACGATCCACGCGCGATATCAGGTTGGGTGATATCGATGGTGATGGGGATCTTGATGCCATCGCGACCACCGATCAAGGCATCAACCAATTGCTTGTTAATCAGGGCGGTGCCCAAGGGGGGGGGCAGGGCAGTTTTGTTGCAACAAACTTGCCCTCGGTTGTGAACCAGTTTGGCAGCCTCAGCATCGGGGCTGATATTGGTGACGTGAATGGCGATGGTTTTGCCGATGTCGTGATCACCAACATCTTGGATCAAAACGAATTGCTGCTGGGCAATGGGGCCGGTGGGTTCACCCCAACCACTTTGGCCGGTGGGCTGCGTCAAAGCACATCTATCCGGTTGGCGGATCTGGATGGTGACGGTGATCTGGATGCCTTTGTCACCAACAATGGCAACCAATTGAATCAGGTTTTGATCAACCAAGGCGGCGCCCAAGGCGGCACCGAGGGCAGTTTTGTGGCCAGCGATATCGCCGGATCCACGCGCAACAGCGCGTCGGTTGCTTTGGTTGATATCGATCAGGACGGCGACCTTGATGCTGTTGTGGCCAATAATTCGTTTAACACCAGTGCTGTTCCAGATCAGACAAACCAGATTTACCTCAATGATGGTGCGGGCAACTTTACCGTTGCGCCTTTGGGGGATGGGAACAACCCGACGAATTCTATCGAATTTGGCGATCTGAATGGTGATGGCGGGGTTCCTGCGGTCAATGCGAAAGGCCTACCCAACTTGCCACTAGGAAGTCCAGTGAGCAGCCTCATTTCTGGATCTGTTGCGACCAATGACGGTGATGTCGATACAGGTGCGTCGCTCAGCTATGCCATTGATACGGCAATCGCAGGTCTGACCTTGGCATCGGACGGCAGCTATGTCTTTGACGCCAACGATCCGGCATATAGCGATCTCGCCGAGGGCGAGTCCAAAGACTTCGTAGCCACTTATATCGTCACGGATGAGTTTGGTGCGACAGCGCAGTCAACGCTTACCATCACTGTAACTGGCACGAATGATGCGCCAACTCTGGCAGCAAGCGTTGCGGCAGCGGTTGAAGGTGGTCCGACGGTGGATGTTGATCTGACCGCGCTTGGTACGGATATCGACAGCGATGACGATGGCACCAGCCTTACCTACACGGTCAGCGTCGCGCCGGCCGAAGGCAGCGCGAGCATCACCGGGGGGACTCTCACCTTTGATCCGGGCACGGACTTCCAGAATCTGGCTCTGAACGAGACAAAGGACGTGACCATTCAGGTCACTGCATCCGATACGCATGGCGCAACAGCGGTCAATGATGTTGTGGTCACCGTGACCGGTACGAATGATGCGCCGGTTATCGGTGTATCTTCGGTCATCTCCGGCGATGTTGTCGAAGCTGGCAACCTTGATGACGGGACAGTTGTCAGCGGGACTCCCTCCGCCACCGGAACGATGGTGTCTACAGATGTCGATACTGGTGCGACGGCCACGTGGTCGGGCAATGCTGCGGGTGCTTACGGGGCCTTTGCCATCAATCCGTCAACCGGAACCTGGACGTACACGCTTGACAACAATGCCGCCGCGACAAACGCGCTGGCCGAGGGGCAGGTTGAAACTGAAACCTTTGCCGTCACAGTCACCGACG
Source organism: Pelagimonas varians (assembly GCF_003208435.1). GTDB lineage: Bacteria > Pseudomonadota > Alphaproteobacteria > Rhodobacterales > Rhodobacteraceae > Pelagimonas > Pelagimonas varians. Next base: position 3,128 of record NZ_QKMF01000046.1, read on the forward strand.
AGCACAATGCAACAGCGACAGAGGTTGTGACCATCACGGTTTCGGGCACCAATGACAGCCCCGTGGCCAATGATGTCACGCTGGTGTCGGGCCCGGCTGATCCAACAGGCTGGACCTATAACGCCGACAACGGGCACTATTATCAGGTTGTCGATACCGGTTCGACCTTCGCTGAGGCTCAGGCCGGTGCTGCTGCCTTGGGCGGCTATCTGGCGACCATCACCACGGCCAGCGAACAAGCCTTTATCGAAGCGAATGGATTGATTGCCGTGACGGACGGCACGTGGATCGGCGGCCAAAGCAGCAATCCGGCCAATCCCGGAGCCTGGACCTGGGTGACCGGGCCCGAAGCGGGTCAGTCGTTCTCTTATGACAACTGGAGACCGACCGAGCCGAATGGCGGCTTCAGCGCGCCGGGCTATGCGCAACTGCTGCAAAGCGGCGAATGGAACGATGCGCCCGACAGCCTGCGCCCTGGCAACGGGATCGCCGACGGGTATCTGGTGGAATGGGGTGGACGGGCTCAGGACACGGGCTTTGACGAAGACACGGTGCTGACGATCGGCACGGCGCAGCTTCTGGCCAATGACACCGATGTTGACGCTGGCGCGATCCTGACCGTTACGGCGGTGTCGGCGCTTAGTGCTGCGGGTGTGCCTGTGTCGCTAAGCGGAACCGACATCAGCTATGATCCGACCGCGGTGTTCAACCATCTGGCGGCGGGCGAATCCGCGACCGACACCTTTACCTATACCGTGACCGACGAATTCGGTGCGATAGATACCGCGACCGTGACGCTGACCATTGAGGGCCGGAACGACGGACCGGTTGCTGTGGCTGATACGAACGCCGGCGCTGCGGTGGTGGAA
>NZ_QKMF01000047.1 GCF_003208435.1 Pelagimonas varians
GCGTCGATTTGTGCGCCTGGAGAGACGTGCAGGGCTTTGATGACGGCGTCTTTTTCGGCGTGGATGCCGGTTTCCATTTTCATCGCTTCGATGGTTAGCAGCAGATCGCCTTCTTTCACCGACTGGCCGTTTGTGACGGCAACGGTGGCGACGACGCCGGGCATCGGGGCACCGATGTGGGCCTCGTTGGCGGGGTCGGCTTTGGGGCGGGCTGCGGTTTGCGCCGTGACTTTGCGGTTGGGCACGCGGATGGTGCGCGGCTGGCCGTTCAGTTCAAAGAAGACCTTCACTTCGCCTTTGTCATCCGTCTCGCTCAGTGCTTGCATGCGGATTTCCAGCGTTTTGCCGGGATCGATTTCCGCTGTGATCTCTTGTCCGGGCTTCATCCCGTAAAAGAAGGTCTGCGTTGGCAATGTCCGCACCGGACCATAGCTGCGATGGCGGCCCATATAATCAAGGAAGACCTTGGGATACATCAGGTATCCGTTCAGATCCTCGTCATCGATGGATTTGCCTTCCAGCAGGCCCGACAGTTCGGTTCGGGTGGCTTCGATATCAACCGCTTCGGCGTGCAATCCGGGACGATCGGTGAATCCGGCTTCGTCCTTGAGGATCTTTTTCTGGATCTCGGCAGGCCATCCGCCGGGAGGCTGGCCAAGGCTGCCCTTCATCATATCAACCACCGATTCAGGAAAGCTGACATCAACATCGGGGTCTTCGACCTGCGCGCGGTCCAACCCCTGCGACACCATCATCAGCGCCATGTCACCCACCACCTTGGACGATGGCGTGACCTTGACGATATCGCCAAACATCCGGTTCACATCGGCATAGGTTTGCGCCACTTCGTGCCAGCGCTCCTCAAGCCCCATCGAGCGCGCCTGCGCCTTGAGATTGGTGAACTGGCCGCCGGGCATTTCATGCAAATACACCTCGGACGCCGGGGCCTGCTGGCCGCTTTCGAACGCAGCATACTGCCCGCGCACCGCCTCGAAGTAGTTCGAGATGTCGCGGATCGCGCCGATGTCCAGACCGGTGTCGCGATCGGTGTGGCGCAGCGCCTCGACCACAGACCCCAAAGTCGGCTGCGATGTGTTGCCCGAGAAGCTGTCCATCGCTGCATCCACCACGTCAACGCCCGCATTGGCCGCCGCAATGATTGTGGCGATTTGTGCGCCGGATGTGTCATGGGTGTGGAAATGGATCGGCAGACCGACCTCTTCTTTCAGCGCTTTGACCAGCGGCCCTGCGGCAGAGGCCTTGAGCAAGCCCGCCATATCCTTGAGCCCCAAAACATGCGACCCTGCGGCCTTCAACTCCTGCCCCATGGCAACGTAGTATTTCAGGTCATATTTGGCGCGGTCAGGATCCAGAATATCGCCGGTATAGCAAATTGTGCCCTCAAGCACCCGGCCGGTATCCAACACCGCATCCATCGCCACGCGCATGTTTTCCACCCAGTTCAGGCTGTCAAACACCCGGAACACATCAACGCCGGTTTCCGCGGCCTGTTTGACAAAGAACTGCACCACATTGTCAGGATAATTGGTGTAGCCCACGCCATTGGCACCGCGCAGCAGCATCTGCGTCATCACATTGGGCATGGCTTTGCGCAGATCGCGCAGGCGCTGCCACGGGCATTCTTGCAAGAACCGGTAGGCCACATCAAAGGTCGCCCCGCCCCAACATTCGACGCTGAACAGCTGCGGCAGGTTGTGGGCATAAGCGGGCGCTGCGCCGATCATATCCACCGACCGCATCCGTGTCGCCAGCAGCGATTGGTGCCCGTCGCGCATGGTGGTGTCGGTGATCAGCAGATGGGGCTGCGCCGACAGCCAATCGGCCACGGCTTGCGGGCCTTGGGCCTCCAGCAGGGTTTTGGTGCCGTCACGCGGCGCGGCGGCCAGCAGTTTCGGCATACGGGCCGGTTTGAGATCCGCGGCGGGTTTGGCACGGCCTTCGACCTCGGGATGCCCGTTCACCGAGATATCGGCGATATAGGTCAGCACCTTGGTGCCGCGATCCCGGCGCTTTTTGAACTGGAACAGCTCTGGGGTCTCGTCGATGAATTTGGTGGTGTACTGGTTGTTCAAAAACACCGGATGTTTGAGCAGGTTTTCCACAAAGGCGATGTTGGTCGACACGCCGCGCACGCGGAATTCGCGCAGGGCGCGGTCCATGCGGGCAATCGCCTTTTCAGGCGTCGGGGCCCAGGCGGTGACCTTGGTCAGCAAGCTGTCGTAATAGCGCGTGATCACGCCGCCCGCATAAGCGGTGCCGCCGTCCAGACGAATGCCCATGCCGGTGGCGCTGCGATAGGCGGTGATGCGGCCATAATCGGGGATAAAGTTGTTTTGCGGGTCTTCGGTTGTCACCCGCGTTTGCAGCGCGTGGCCGTTCAGACGGATGTCGTATTGCGACGCTTTGCCAGTGGCTTCGGCCAGTGATTTGCCTTCGGCGATCAGGATTTGCGCTTGCACGATATCAATGCCGGTGACCTCTTCGGTCACGGTGTGTTCCACCTGAACGCGCGGATTGACTTCGATAAAATAGAACTTGCCGGTTTCCATATCCATCAGGAATTCGACGGTGCCGGCGCATTCATAGTTTACGTGCTGGCAGATCTTGCGCCCGAGCTCGCAAATTTCTTCGCGCTGCGCTTCGCTCAGGTAGGGGGCAGGCGCGCGCTCGACCACCTTTTGGTTGCGGCGCTGAACGCTACAATCGCGTTCATACAGGTGATAGATGTTGCCCATCTGGTCGCCAAGGATCTGCACCTCGACGTGGCGGGCGCGGATGATCATCTTTTCCAGATACCCCTCACCATTGCCAAAGGCGGCTTCGGCCTCGCGGCGGCCCTCCATCACCTTTTCGGCCAGCTCGCCCTCGTTCTCGATCGGGCGCATGCCGCGTCCGCCGCCACCCCAAGACGCCTTGAGCATAAGCGGATAGCCAACCTCTTTGGCCTGCGCCTTCGTCAGCTCCATGTCGTCGCCCAGAACCTCGGTTGCCGGGATCACCGGAACACCGGCCTCAACCGCAACCCGGCGGGCGCTGGCCTTGTCGCCAAGGGCGCGCATGGTGGCCGCCTTGGGGCCGATAAAGGTGATGTTATTGGCCGCGCAAGCGTCGACAAAGTCAGGGTTTTCCGACAGCAAACCATAGCCCGGATGGATCGCATCCGCGCCGCATTCCTTGGCCACGCGAATGATCTCGTCAATGCTCAGATAGGCCGCAACAGGACCCATCCCCGCACCGATCTTATACGCCTCATCCGCCTTGAAACGGTGCAAACCCAGCTTATCCTCCTCGGAATAAACCGCGACCGTCCGCTTCCCCATCTCATTCGCTGCACGCATCACACGTATCGCGATCTCTCCTCGGTTCGCTATCAATATCTTGCTGAACGTCGTCAT
>NZ_QKMF01000048.1 GCF_003208435.1 Pelagimonas varians
GCTGGCAGAGAATTGAACCAATCAACCCCGATCCGCAGGTGCGAAGAGTAGCTTAATTGACGCCAGAAACTGTCCAATAAATGGGGAGTAGGTCAGACCTTGCTGGCAGAGGCCATTGGATGGTCAAGCCTTCAGGGGCTGGAATGACCGCCTTCATCAAACTGCGGAATGATGTGTGCATTCGCAGCTAATAGCTCCACTCCGCACATTGTGTCGGGTGTAGCGAACGGCCCATTCCGCCCTTTCATCGATCCACCGATTGCTGCGTTGCAGGCTCCCTAAAGCAGCCGTTGGGGTTTTGGTGTTGCATCTTAGATCGCCCAAGGTATGCGTCGCTGACTTTTCTGCCACTTACCATGAAGTTAGACCATAGCAACGCCACAAACCAGGTGAGCCAAACACTCTTAGTTTAAGCCACCTTCGGCCTCCAAAACCTTGACGGCGAACGCGGTTACAAGCCAATGCAATCAATTTCTATTTTCCCCAAGGGCAGAGTGCTTCGACCTGTCGGCGACCGATTTTATTCAATGTTTTTATGTTATCTATATAGATCTTCTCGGGGTCCGGAACGTGAGCGAGGACTTTGGCCATCTGATCTTGGCGCAGAAGATGTATGGTTGGATAGGGTGAACGGTTGGTATAGTGGCTAAGATCGTCTACAGCCACACCTTCAAATTGATATTGAGGATGAAAGGATGCTAATTGCACATGCTCTGTCAGTTCTGCTTGCTCCAATAGCTGCTGAAACCAATCGAGCAAGGCGAGGTAATCACCGAAGTCTTCTAGACCTTGGGTAAACAGGAGCAAGCTAGTGGCAATGTCATTTTCGTTGGTTCCGAGCAGGCGCTGTAGTTCATTCACAAAGAACTGCTTTAGTTGCGCATCGGTAGTGGCATCACATATGGCATAATGGACTTGGTCTCGAGCTATGACGTTCGAGGCAAATGGGCATAGATTTAACCCTACCACCATTTGTTCAAGCCATCGACGCGTGTTTTTCACCACGTCTTGATGAGCTATTGATAGCGTCTTTGGGTCGAACTTATTGATACGATGGATCCTTTCATGTTTGTCTCTCTTAAAGCACGTTCTGCCCATGTTTCCAATTTGATTGCGCAAGCGAATCCAACGAAACGGTGCAGTCACAGCCGTCTACCCGCGAAATTGCCGAGCACCTTGCCGAACTCGGCAAGAGCTTCGAAGCCCAAGGCCATGACAGCAAGGCCGTCGCCCGCTTTCTGATGCGTTGCCTGTTTTCGATGTTTGTCGAAGATGTCAATCTGATCCCCAAACGGAGCTATGCCGAGCTGCTGATCTAACTGCGCGGCCACCCCGAACATGCGCAACCCTCGCTTAAGGGACTGTACCAATTCATAGACACAGGCGGCTTTTCCCAAGTTCTGATGACGGATCTCAAACGCTTCAACGGCGGGCTGTTCAAAGAGGCGGAAGCCCTCAACTTCGACAACCTGCAGCTTGGCCTGCTGATCGAAGCTCCCGAAGCCGATTGGAAACAGGTCGAACTGGCGATTTTCGGCACGTTGCTAGAACGCGCGTTGGACAAAAAACAACGTCACAAGCTCGGGGCACACTATGCGCCACGCACCTATGTGGAGCGGCTGGTAACCCCGACGATCATGCAACTGCTTCGCAAACGATTGCCGCGTTGTGCAAGCCGGGATCCAATGCCTGGCGGCGGACGACAAACCAAAAGAGGCGCTGAAGCTGGTTCAAAGCTTTCACCACCAGTTTTGCGGAATCACCGTACTTGACCCGGCCTGTGGCTCGGGCAACTTACTCTATGACGCCTTGGAGATGATGAAACGGCTGGAGGGCGAAGTCACCGCCCTCATGGTCGACCTCGGCGAGACCAAGCCACTGCTCATCGTCGACCCGTATCAATTCCTTAAGATCGAGCTTACCCCATGGGCCGCCAATGTGGCGGAACTCGTGCTTTGGGTTAGCTATCTGCAAAGGCATTTCCGCACCCATGGCACGGTGCTTCCTTCCGAACCGGTACTGCGGGATTTCAAGAACATCACCGATGCTGTGCTGGAATGGGAGGAACACTCCCCCCGTCTCGATGAACACGGCGCGCCAGTAAAGCCCGAAAGAGATTTGAACAACAGAGCCGCTTTCAGAGATAACTGAAGGCTATTTGGAGAACCTCGTAGGGAACTCCGACCTGCATTTTGTGGAATCGGCGGTATGATCGCTACAACGCGAACTGCGAAGCACAGGATCTTTCAGTGCATTGACAGTGGAGTATTACCTGAAAGTCAGTTGGTAGTTGTTGCGATCGACAACTCCACCTTCATCGTTTTGCTAAGCTCGTGCATACATGAGCCGTTTTCATTGGCAGCTGGGGGGAGGTTCTGGAAATGATCCGACCTACAACTATTCCGACTGCTTCAACAAATTCCCTTTCCCCGACCTCACCGACGCCCGGCGCGCTCATATCGCCGCACTGGTCAAAGAGCTGGACGCGCATAGCAAGCGGCAGCAGGCAGCGCATCCCAAACACACCCTGACCCAGATGTATAACGTGCTGGAAAAGCTCCGCGCGGGGGAAGTCATCCAAGGTGGACCTGTCGCGGTTTTGATGCCGCTCCTTTGATAGCATTTACTGCAGCAAAGGAGACGGGCTATCGGACTGAAACGGACGGACGAATTGCGCCATGATGCGGTGCGTATTGCACTGACAAGCGGGCTAACGCGCAGGGAAGTAGCTGACGATCTGGGGGT
>NZ_QKMF01000049.1 GCF_003208435.1 Pelagimonas varians
CGCCAATGCGAATGTTACGCTTGCGCAGTACAATGAGATGTACGCACAATCTATGAGTGACCCGGACGGGTTCTGGGGCGCTCAGGCGGAGCGGCTGGATTGGGTTAAGAAACCCACGCAAGTCAAGGACGTCGATTTCACCCTTGGCCAGGTCAAGATCAACTGGTTCGCCGATGGCACGCTGAACGTCGCCGCCAACTGCATCGACCGCCATCTTGAAACACGCGGCGATCAAACTGCGATTATCTTCGAGCCCGACGACCCCAACGAGCCGGCCCAAAACATCACCTACAAAGACCTGCACCGCAATGTGTGCCGCACGGCCAATGTGCTGGAATCCTTGGGTGTGCGCAAAGGTGACCGCGTTGTCATCTATCTGCCAATGATCCCCGAAGCTGCCTATGCCATGCTGGCCTGCGCGCGTATCGGCGCGATCCACTCGATTGTTTTCGCAGGTTTTTCCCCGGATGCTCTGGCCGCCCGCATCAACGGCTCAGACGCCAAAGTTGTCATCACCGCCGACCACGCCCCGCGCGGCGGCCGCAAGACTCCGCTGAAATCCAACGCCGACACCGCCCTGCTGCATTGCAAGGACACGGTCAAATGTCTGGTTGTGAAACGCACGGGTGATCAGACCACCTGGATCGCCGGTCGCGACTATGACTACAACGAGATGGCGCTTGAGGCAGACGACTATTGCCGCCCTGTCGAGATGAACGCCGAAGATCCGCTGTTCATCCTCTACACCTCCGGCTCCACCGGCCAGCCCAAAGGCGTGGTCCACAGCACTGGCGGATATCTGCTTTATGCTGCGCTGACCCACGAGGCGGTTTTTGACTACAAAGACGGCGATGTCTACTGGTGTACAGCCGATGTAGGCTGGGTCACCGGACACTCGTATATCGTGTATGGCCCGCTGGCCAATGGCGCGACAACCGTGATGTTCGAAGGCGTTCCAACCTATCCTGACGCCTCGCGCTTCTGGCAGGTTTGCGAAAAGCACAAGGTCAACCAGTTCTACACCGCACCAACCGCCATCCGCGCATTGATGGGGCAAGGCACTGAATTTGCGACCAAATGTGACCTGTCCAGCCTGCGCATTCTGGGCACAGTCGGTGAACCGATCAACCCGGAAGCCTGGAATTGGTACAATGACGTCATCGGCGGCGGCAAATGCCCGATCGTTGACACATGGTGGCAGACCGAAACCGGTGGTCATATGATGACGCCTCTGCCCGGCGCGCATGCAACCAAACCGGGTAGCGCGATGAAGCCCTTCTTTGGTGTGAAACCTGTGGTTCTGGATCCGCAATCGGGTGAAGAAATCGACAGCTATCCCGTCGAAGGTGTTCTGGCGATCAAAGACAGCTGGCCTGGTCAGATGCGTACGATCTGGGAAGACCACGAGCGCTTTGAGAAGACCTATTTTGGCGATTACAAAGGCTACTACTTCTCCGGCGACGGCTGCCGCCGCGACGAAGATGGCGACTATTGGATCACCGGCCGTGTTGACGATGTGATCAACGTGTCCGGCCACCGTATGGGCACCGCCGAGGTTGAATCAGCCTTGGTTGCACATGTGAGCGTCGCCGAAGCTGCGGTTGTGGGCTATCCCCATGCCATCAAAGGCCAAGGCATCTATTGCTACGTCACTTTGATGAACGGTGTCGAACCAACTGACGAACTGCGCAAAGAGCTGCGCACCTGGGTTCGCACAGAAATCGGCCCCATCGCGTCGCCTGATCTGGTGCAATGGGCCCCTGGCCTGCCCAAGACCCGCTCCGGCAAAATCATGCGCCGCATCTTGCGCAAAATCGCCGAAAACGACTTTGGCGCGCTCGGCGACACATCAACCCTCGCCGATCCGTCCGTCGTCGACGACCTCGTCGAAAATCGCATGAACCGGGAGAGCTGAAC
>NZ_QKMF01000050.1 GCF_003208435.1 Pelagimonas varians
ATTGGCCGGATTGCTGCTTTGGCCGCCGATCCAGGTGCCGTCCGTTACGGCAATCAACCCGTTCGCTTCGATAAAGGCTTGTTCATTGGCCGTGGTGATGGTCGCCAGATAGCCCCCCAGGGCATCGGCACCGGCGAAAGCCTGTGCAAAGGTCGAACCGGTATCGACAACCTGATAATAGTGCCCGTTGTCGGCATTATAGGTCCAGCCCGTTGGGTCAGCCGGGCCCGACACCAGCGTGTCGTCACTGGCCACGGGGCTGTCATTGGTGCCCGAGACAGTGATGGTCACAACCTCTGTCGCCGTTGCATTGTGCTCGTCGGTGACTGTGACGGTAAAGGTCTCGGTCTCGACCTGCCCTTCGGCCAAGGCATTGGTCGCCGGATTGGCATTGTCCAGAGTATAGGTCCAGGCGCCGGTGCTTGGGTCGATCGCAAAGGCCCCATAAGCACCCGCCGCATCGCCCGACCATGTCGCCGTGGCACCCGTATCAACATCCGTTGAGACCATGGTGCCGGTGGCAGACGCTGTCCCGCCAACACCCGTTCCGTCATCCAAGTTGCCAGCCTCAACCACGGCCCCCACAAGCTGAGAACCCGACGTGATCACCGGCGCATCATTCGTGCCGGTGATGTCGATGGTCACGGTCTGCGTATCCGTACCGCCATTCCCGTCATCGACGGTAACCTCATAAGTTTGGGTCAAAACCTGACCTTCGCCCAGATGATCAACCAAGCTGTCCGCAACAGCAAAATTCCAATCTACGGCACCTGCCCCGTCACCCGTCGAAGGATCGGCCAGCGACACGGTCATCGCCCCAAGGTATCCCGCCTCGGTCTCGACAACACCAACAGTATGCGTATCACTCAGGTCGACGTCTTCAAATGCCAGTGTTCCTTCATCCGCGAGCACGGGCTCACCGAAGATCTGGATTTCACGGTAGCTATTGGTGTACTGGCCCGCGTCCGGGTCCGCGTTGGTTGTGTCAAAGACCAGCCTGTCGGTGGTGACCGGGGCATCGAAGGTCAACCAAAAGGAATGTACCCCATTGTTGGTATAGCCAGTTGTCCCCGATACTGTCCAACTGCCCAATACGTTCCCATCGCCGTCGCGCAGAGTGTAATCACCGTCTGTCCGGTTGCCATAGCCGTTGTAAATCGCAATTGACGTCAGCGTTTGCGTCCCGCCCAGATCAAGCACCAGCGAATTGGGGCCTGCATTCGGAATCGCGTAGTATCCGTCCTGATTGGTCGGGCTCGCTCCGACGTCGCCGTCATTCAGGTTGTGCGCGCCATAGGTCCCTGTCCCAAAGGTATTGAACAGACCAGAGGCGGTATAGCTCAGACTTTGCCCCGTTGGTGCGTTGATTACATCCGGATTTGACGACGCATCACTGCCGCTTTCAATTTGGGCATTCGCGAGGGTTATGTTGCTTGTGTCGGTAAAAGTCAGCCCCGATGGTTCCGCGACGCTGCCGGACGCGATGCCCGGCACAGCTTCGGTCACTCCCCCGGAAAAATCGCCAACAGTGAATTCCGGCGCATCATTCGTGCCCGTCACCGTGACCACAACGTCGTTCACAGCTGTCGCGCCATGCGCATCCATGGCGGTGACCTGAATGGTCACATCGCGGGTCTCGTTCAGCGCAAGGTTCTGGAAGTCCGCGCCCGGATCAAAGGTGAGCGTTGCCCCGATGAACGTTGCAGAACCTTCGGAAGGCGCGCCGCTGACCGTATATGTCAGGCTGCTGCCATCATCATCGCTGTCCACATCCGCGCCAAGTGCAGTCAGATCAACATCCACCGTCGGACCGTCTTCAACCGCTGCCGCAACACCTGCCGCCAAACTCGGCGCATCATTCGTGCCCGTCACCGTGAC
>NZ_QKMF01000051.1 GCF_003208435.1 Pelagimonas varians
TGTCCGGTCAGATGTCTGCGACGGATGTGGATACGGGCGACAGCCAGAGCTACTCACTGGTGCAGGCGGCACCCGCGGGTTTTGCGATGGGGCCGGACGGATCGTGGACGTTTGATCCGACGGATGCAGCCTATCAGCACCTTACGGCCAACGCGACGCAGCAGATCACGGTCCCTGTGACAGTAACCGACAGTGCCGGTGTGACGGATACGCAGAACCTCGTGATCACGGTGACGGGGACAAATGACGGCCCCGTGGTGAGCGGTCGGGTGAGCTTGCCGGGCGGCACCGAGGATCACGCGGTGTCGATCAGCGTGGCGCAGCTTCTGGAACATGCGACGGATATCGACACCGGAGACACATTGAGCGTGAGCGGCCTGAGCGCCAGCCACGGCACGATCACCGGCGACGCGGCGCATGGCTTCACTTTCACACCGGACGCCAATTACAACGGGCCGGTGCAGCTGAGCTACTCTGTCACGGACGGCCAAGGAGGGACCGCTTCGCAGACCGCGTCCCTCGCGTTGGCCGCAACCGGCGATGCCGCCATCATCGGTGGCGTTGATACGGGGTCTGTGACCGAGGACAAGGCGCCTGGGCACCACTCCATTGTCGGCACAATCGCTACGAGTGGCGCACTGACGATCACAGACGTAGACGGCGCGGCTCAGGAGCACTTCCAAGTGCAGAGCAACGTTACCGGATCGAATGGCTATGGCAATTTTGGCATCGACCAAAGTGGACACTGGACATACTCAGCCAATAATCAGCAAGCTGCAATACAGACTCTCGGGCCGGGCCAGAGCCTTACTGATACCCTGCAAGTCACCAGCACGGATGGCACGACACATAATATCGAGGTCACGATCCACGGAACGATCGACACGCCGACTGTGGGTGCAACTGTTGGCACATCGCAATCGCAACCCGGCCATGCAAGTGCCTCTGTCGCTGGATACACGACAAGCTCTCCAGCAACTATAGACGGAATGACCATACATGGTTTCGCAGCGGGGCAAGCATATGAAACTTCTCCTGGAAAACTGGCTGATCTGACGGGCGCGGCTGGGATCGTTGGAACAAACCTTCGCGCAATGGGTGTCGACGCCAAAGAACCATCAGCGGCAGCAAGCATAACTCAGTCCCACGCAAGTCCTCAGTCTGTTGACAGTCTGATGGTGGACCCAACGGATAAAACCCAGCAGGTGGGTGAAACCATGGTCCTGGAATTTAACGGAACCACGCACAGTGCCTTCTTGGAGCTAGCCAGTTTCGGTGGACAAGGCGACAAGGTGACTTGGAAAGCTTACGGTGCTGATGGCAGTGTCGTGGCGCAAGGCGAAGTGGCTGGCGACCAATCCACTAATCCGTCGGGTCGTGTAGATCTGCCGATCCAAACTCAGCAACCCTTTGCCTTTATCGCGATTCATGCCGAAGTTCCGAATCCTGTGGCCACCAGCAGCGGATCGGCGCAGTTTACGACGAATGTGAGTCTGGCGAGCGTTCAGGCAGAGCTCATTCGGTTTGCAACACCTCTGGATTTATCCGGTGGTATCGGAGACACAGGCGATA
>NZ_QKMF01000052.1 GCF_003208435.1 Pelagimonas varians
ATGGGTAAGGAAAAGTTTGAACGCGGTAAGCCGCACTGCAACATCGGCACAATCGGCCACGTTGACCACGGCAAGACCACACTGACAGCGGCGATCACCAAGTATTTTGGTGACTTCAAAGCGTATGACCAGATTGATGGTGCGCCAGAAGAAAAAGCGCGTGGTATCACGATCTCTACAGCGCACGTTGAGTATGAGACACCTAACCGTCACTACGCTCACGTTGACTGCCCCGGCCACGCCGACTACGTCAAAAACATGATCACCGGTGCGGCGCAGATGGACGGCGCGATCCTGGTTGTGAACGCAGCTGACGGCCCAATGCCTCAGACACGCGAGCACATCTTGCTGGGTCGCCAGGTTGGCATCCCCGCAATGGTTGTTTTCATGAACAAAGTTGACCAGGTAGACGACGAAGAGCTGCTTGAACTGGTTGAGATGGAAATCCGTGAGCTGCTGACCGAATACGGTTACCCTGGCGACGATCTTCCAATCATCGCAGGTTCTGCTCTGGCAGCCATGGAAGGCCGCGACCCAGAGATTGGTGAAGAGAAAATCAAAGAGCTGATGGCCGCCGTGGATGAGTACATCCCACAGCCAGAGCGCGCGATTGACCAGCCTTTCTTGCTGCCTATCGAAGACGTATTCTCGATTTCCGGTCGTGGTACAGTTGTGACCGGCCGTGTTGAGCGCGGTGTTGTTAACGTTGGCGATAGCCTCGAAATCGTTGGCATCCGTGACACCACCACCACCACCTGTACCGGTGTTGAAATGTTCCGCAAGCTGCTGGATCGCGGTGAAGCTGGTGACAACGTTGGCGTTCTGCTGCGCGGTATCGACCGTGAAGGCGTTGAGCGTGGTCAGGTTCTATGTAAGCCAAAGTCGGTTAACCCACACACCAAGTTCGAAGCTGAGGTCTACATTCTGACCAAAGACGAAGGTGGCCGTCACACGCCGTTCTTCAAGAACTACCGCCCACAGTTCTACTTCCGTACAACAGACGTGACCGGTACTGTTTCGCTGCCCGAGGGCACAGAAATGGTTATGCCAGGTGACAACCTGAAGTTCGCGGTTGAGCTGATCGCCCCAATCGCCATGGAAGATGGTCTGCGTTTCGCGATCCGCGAAGGTGGCCGTACCGTAGGTTCGGGCGTTGTTTCCAAAATCATCGAGTAATCCCAACTGGTTCCAGTTGAGATGATATTCTGAAAGGCCGCTCCGCAAGGGGCGGCCTTTTGCTTTTGTGGGGCGCGATTTTTCGTCGAAAAATCAATCTATGCCGATCTGGTGGGAGCAAAAAGAAACAGCGCCGCCTCAATCAGAGGGCGACGCTGTTATCTGGTGTCGCGCATCGGGGAGGGCGGTGCGCGACACATCAGGTTGGTAGATATCAGTTCACGATCTTGCGGATTGCGTTGCGCTTTTCGCTTTCGGTGTTGCCGGAGTGCAAGATGGAGACGACCATGTTTGCTTCGGTTGCGGTCAGAGCGGAGACATCTGCATTTGGTGCGTAAGTCTGAACGTCAGATGACAGCGAAGCATTGGCAGCGCCAGT
>NZ_QKMF01000053.1 GCF_003208435.1 Pelagimonas varians
TACGACGAATGTGAGTCTGGCGAGCGTTCAGGCAGAGCTCATTCGGTTTGCAACACCTCTGGATTTATCCGGTGGTATCGGAGACACAGGCGATAAAGACCAGTCGCTTGTCTGGAGGGTCGAGGGATTGCAGCAGGCCGAGCTTTCGGCGGGCACCCGCAATCCTGACGGGTCCTGGACCGTGACGCAGGCTGAAGCGCAGGGGCTTCAGATGCTTCATTCCGAACAGCAGCACGTTCAAATCACGTCAATTGCGACTGATGCAGGTACAGGTGAGATAGCGCAAAGTGCGCCGCTTCAGATGACGGTTGATCCAGCGGGTGCGAAATACTCTGTCATCACTGGCACGCCGATCATCCGCACAGACGAGGATCATGCTGCCCCTGTGACGGGCGACCTTGATGTGGATAGCAACATGGCGGTTGTACCGACTTTCGTTGCCGGGACTCAGCACACTCAGTATGGCACGTTCCAGATTGATACTGATGGTCATTGGAGCTTCACAGTTGACACGGCGAAGGCTCAGGGCCTGAGTGAACATGGTATTCAGGAGCACTTGACTGTGACGACGACGGATGGATCGTCGCTCGACATGACAGTTGATATCGCAGGGCAAAACGATCCGGGCGTGATGACCAACACGACTGGGTCTGGTGTGCAGGGACCAGCCAGCGTTGTAGGTGGAAAGCTGGTTGTGACCGATGTCGACACAACGGGTGGCTACATGTTCCTGGCAGGATCCAAATTTACAGGCAACGTTCAGGGCCAATTTGGCACCTTGGATATGGATCAGAACACCGGCGAGTGGACTTACACTGTTGACCCAACACTTGCGGCGCATATTCCAGCGGGCCAAACTGCTGAAGAAACTTTCTCCACACTGTCGTTGTCATCAAGTGAACACACGCGACTCAATCTGACCCTGCATGTTGCAGTGGACAGTTCTGGACTGGCGAAAGTTCTGCAGGCGGTGACGGCAGCCGACGTGGGTACCGTAAAGGAAGACTCCCAAGTTCAGGCAGGTGATCTAGTGGCCGTCGGATCCCTTAGTGTGGTGAATGGCGCGCAAGACCACATAGCCGGGATCTACCACGGAACTTATGGAGAGCTGAAATTAGACGCCAACGGCCACTGGAGCTATGAAGCAAGCAATGGTCAAAGTGTGATTCAAGAGTTGAAGACCGGCGAACAGTTAACGGATCAGATCTCCGTTACAGGTGCATCTGGTCAGCTATACAATGTGGCGATCACGATTGAAGGAACTGACGACGCGCCTGTTCTGAGCGCTGCGTCGGCGTCTGCGACGGAGGATGGGACGCAAGTGTCCGGTCAGATGTCTGCGACGGATGTGGATACGGGCGACAGCCAGAGCTACTCACTGGTGCAGGCGGCACCCGCGGGTTTTGCGATGGGGCCG
>NZ_QKMF01000054.1 GCF_003208435.1 Pelagimonas varians
TTGGACCTGTCACGTTTTAGTGCCGCTCCTAGTGCTCGTTTAAGCCACCTTGCGTTCGAAAGCGACGGGGCTTTTCCAACCCAGTGCTGAATGGCGTCTTCGCGGATTGTAGAAGCCATTGATGTATTCGAAGATGGCCATCTCAGCTTTGCGCCGTGTTTCCCAAGGATGCCGCCAGACAAGCTCTGCTTTGATGGTTTTAAAGGACGTCTCAACAGCCGCATTATCGTAGCAATTACCTTTGCCAGACATCGATACCTTGAACCCATGCTGGCGCAGGATTTTCTGATAGTCATGAGAACAGTATTGCGACCCGCGATCCGTGTGGTGGACGCAACCTCTGGGCGGTGTTCTGAGTGCAATGGCCATTTTCAACGCACGGATCGCCAAGTCCCGTTTCATCCGATTGCTGACCGCCCAGCCAATGACACGGCGTGAATGCAGGTCCAGGATCACCGCAAGATAAAGCCAACCCTCTTGGGTCCAAACACAGCTGATGTCACCGGCCCATTTCTGGTTGGGCGCGTTGGCGGTGAAGTCACGATCCAGCAGGTTCGGCGCAATGTTGAACTTGTGATTGCTGTCTGTGGCGACCTTGTGTTTACGGGTTCTGACGACGGATATACCATTCTGGCGCATCAATCTGCCAACTCGGAGATGCCCGACGTCCAAGCCGATTTCCTTCAGCTCTTCCGTCATCCGTGGCCTGCCGTAGCTGCCCAAGCTGAGACGAGATTGTTCTTTGATATGTGCCAGCGTGATGAGATCGGATCGCTGTCTGCGGCTTGCGGGGCGGCTTCGGAAAGCACGCAGACCGCGTGCGCTGACACCAACGACATCGCACAGGCGATTAGCTGGGAAGCTGGCTCTGTGTTCTTCGATAAACCTAAATCTCATTGCTTTAGGCCCGCGAAGAACTGGGTGGCCTTTTTTAGGATTTCCCTCTCCTCCTTGAGGAGCCGGATCTCACGTCGAAGTCGATCATTCTCTTTGGCGAGGCTCAGATCCTCTTTCGACACTACATCTGTGTCCCCCCTCTCATGCATGTAAACATGCACTGCCGGGCAGTGGATGGGCTGTGATCCATTTGTTCAGCGTCGACATCCCGACACCCAAATCATCAGCCACCTGCTTACGCGTCAGCCCACTGGTCAGCGCGATACGCACCGCATCTTGGCGAAATTCGTCCGTACGTTTCAGTCCCATAGTCTGTCTCCTTTGTTGCAGTAAATGCTATCAAAGGAGCGGCATCAAA
>NZ_QKMF01000055.1 GCF_003208435.1 Pelagimonas varians
GGAATTCGGTCTACAGATGAGTTTTAGCAGGACGCTGTGGCGCAGGTCGTTGAGCGTGGCTGAGCGACTGGGGATTTGCACCAAATCTATGTAAACGTGGAAAGCTCAGTTTTCAAAGCCACCGCATGTAAGAGCTGAAGTCTTGGATCAGACCGCAGAGATCAAGCGATTGAAGCGGGAATTGGCGCGGGTCACCGAGGAGCGCACTATCTTAAAAAAGGCGACCGCTTACTTCGGGCGCGAGTCTCAGTGAAGTACGCGGTCATAGAGGCCACCGTGCAGAGTTTTCGGAGCGGTCGGTGTGTCACGTGCGGATGGTTCATTTCAGCGGGGTCTATGCATGGCTCAAAGAACCGTTAAGCCCGTATGCGCAGGAAGACATGCGTCAAACCGATCTGATCCAGAAAGCTTGGGCTGACAGCGGCAAGGTCTACGGCTACCGCAAACTGCACGATGATCTTTTGGATCAAGGTGAGATCTGCTCAGAGAACCGTGTTGCACGTTTGGCCAACTTGGCAGGCATCTCGGCACAGATCGGTTACAAACGCCGCCCTGGCAGGTACGGGGGCAAGCCCGCTGTTGTTGCTGACAACACGTTGGACCGACAGTTCGAAGTTGAAGCGCCAGATGTCGTTTGGATCACTGATATCACTTGCATCAAAACGCACGCAGGTTGATCATATCTGGCAGTGGTTATTGATCTGTTCTCAAGGCGCTTTGTGGGCTGGTCCCCTCTTGGCAGATTGCTCTGCAATCGCCTGCCGGGCAGCGCATACAATCACGCATGACGACAGATCTCGCTCTTCAAGCCCTGCTTGCAGCAATGTGGCGGCGCAAACCAAAGACCAAGGTGGTGATCCATTCCGGTCAAGGTTCTCAGTTCACCAGCAAGGAGTGGCTGTCGTTTCTTGGAAAACACAATCTTGTTGCCAGCCTCTCATGGTTTGCTGGTAAACTATTGCCGGTTCTACATGAGCAGACGCGGGAATTGCCATCCTTCTCGTGCATGTAAACATACACTGCCAGGCAATGGACAACGCAGTCGCCAAAAGTTTCTTTCATCTGCTGAAACAAGAACGCATCAGGCGGCGAACCTACATCACACGCGACGTAGCACGGCAGGACGTGTTCGATTCCATCGAGATGTTCTACAACCCAAATCGTAAGCACACGAACAATGGCATGCTGTCACCGGTTGACT
>NZ_QKMF01000056.1 GCF_003208435.1 Pelagimonas varians
GGCTTTGTTGCACAAATTGGGTTTAGGACGTTCTCCCCCTAACCCCAGACGGATTTAGGCTACGATCTCAGTGACAGGTATGCCAAGCTCGGTATAGCGATTGAGCACGGCGATACGGATTTGGATTTCCGCAACCTGTCTGTCGAAGTCCCGTGCCATGAGCGATTGGCCCATTAGTTTCAGGCAGTGCATCTTGGTTTCGACGCGGCTTCGTCGGTGGTATCCGCTCCAGCGTCGCCACACAGTTCGACCCAAGTATCGTTGTGCTTTGACCGCGTCGTTCCGAGCTATGGCTCCGGCGCTCGTCGGTTTCCAGGGTTTGGCATTTTTGCGTGGTGGGATCACCGCATGAGCGTTTCTGCCAGCAATGACTTCGTGACATTTGCGCGTGTCGTACGCTCCGTCTGCGGTGACACTGCTAATGTCTTGGCTGGGCGGAATTTGGTTTAGGAGGTCGGGCAACACGGGCGCATCACCGATGTTGCTGCCTGTGACTTCAACCGCCCGTACCTCTAGCGTTTCTTCGTCAATACCTATGTGTATCTTGCGCCAGATACGTCGTTTCGAGCCGCCATGCTTGCGGGCATTCCACTCACCTTCGCCCTCTGCTTTGATGCCTGTGCTATCGATCAAGAGGTTCAGCGGACCAGTTCCACCGCGATATGGCAGGCTTACGTTCAGCGTTCGCTGACGGCGGCAAAGGGTGCTGAAGTCTGGTACCGCCCAATCCAGTCCGATGAGTTGCAGCAGGCTTTGCACAAAGCCTGTGGTCTGTCGCAATGGCAGCCCGAACAGCACTTTCAAAGTGAGACAGGCTTGGATCGCAGCGTCACTAAAGTTCTGTTGTCGACCACGCTTGCCGCTCGGTGGTGGTACCCAAACCATCTCAGGATCAAACCAAATAGACAGTGAGCCACGACGCTTCAAACTGTCATTGTATGACGACCAGTTTGTCGTCTTATATCTTGTAGGGGACCAACTGCTCATAACTCACGGCTATCATGCTGGATTCAAAAGGTGAATCCAGCATGGGATTTGTGCAACAAAGCC